>JBFWQX010000006.1:0-247151 GCA_050249215.1 Afipia sp. | reverse complement strand
CGGCATGCTCCTTCAAGACCTTGATAATCTGCTCTTCGGTAAACCTGCTCTTACGCATCGTCTGTCTCCTGGCTGGAGAACAGAAATCCTAACTCAAAATCGAGGGCGTTTCAGGGGTGCAGGTCACGACGGTGGATGTGACCGATCGAGACATAAAGAATTATCGCGCTGTGGTTGCGAAAATTCTGAACATTTTGTTCGATCTGAATTTTCCAAAGTCAGCTTAAAAGGTTAATATAAGTGCCCCACATCTTCGTCGTCCGTGCCACTGTCCCCGATGAATCGAAACGCGCTGCGTTCGATGCGTGGTATTCGCGCGAGCATTTGCCGGATGCCGTCAAATCGTTCGGCTCAAAGCGCGCGTGGCGCTACTGGCTCGCCAACGATCCCGCCGTCCATCTGGCGATGTATGAATTCCCGGACCGCGCGTCGCTGGATGCCGCGGTCGGCGGGGAGGAGATGAAGCGGCTGATCCGCGACTTCGACCGCGACTGGCCGGAGGTCAAGCGCACGCGCGACATCATGGTGCAGGCCGAAAGCTGGCCGGTTTGACGCGGCCTGCGCGTTCTTCTCGTAGGACGATGCATCCTCAATGTCATCGCCGGGCTTGTCCCGGTGATCCCGATCATGTTGGCACCGTGCTCAAAGTATCGGGATAGCCGGAACAAGTCCGGCCATGACAATCTCGATGGGTTTGAAAGTGTAGCCCGGATGCCTGGTTCGTCGCCTTGAGCTCGTGTCCCGGGCGCGATGCAGCGCGCAACGCCGCTTCGCAGAACCGGGACCATTCAAAAATCAGAGCTTGATGCGGCCCCGGATCAGCAGCGCACCGCAGGCGCTGCGCAGCATCCGGGGCACAGCAGGGCTACTGTTTCGCGGCTCCTGCGGAACTGTGCTACGCCTCCGTCATGGAGCCCGCAGAATCAGTCCTTTTCATCTTCGGTCTGTTCGCCATGGTCGCCGAGGCCATGACGGCGGCGCTGGCCGCCGGGCGGCGCAAGATGGACTGGTTCGGGGTCGCGATGCTGGGCTGCGTCACCGCGCTCGGCGGCGGCTCGCTGCGCGATGTGTTGCTCGGGCACTATCCGCTGCTCTGGGTGAAACACCCCTCGCTGCTGTTTCTCACCGGCGGCGCGGCGCTGCTGACCATCGCGCTGGCGCGCGTGGTGCATCGCTTCCACACGCTGTTTCTGGTGCTCGATGCCGTCGGGCTTGTGGTCTTCACCATCATCGGCTGCAGCGTGGCCATGAGCATGGGCCAGCCGCTGACCATCGTCGTGGTGGCGGGCATGATCACCGGCTGCGCCGGCGGCGTGCTGCGCGATATTCTCTGCACGGAAATCCCGCTGCTGTTCCGCAGCGAGCTTTACGCCAGCGTGTCGCAGCTCACCGGCGCGATCTATGTCGCGTTCACGCATTTCGGCACGGAACATGTCGCGGTTGTGATTGGCTCGGTGGCGTTCGGGCTGACGTTCCGCCTGCTGGCGATCCGTTACAAATGGGAAATGCCCAAGTTTATCTATGAGCGGGAAGGGCCGCACTGACCGCCGTCGGTCAGCGTGTCTGTCCCATCCGCGTCGTGCTGTTTCCAGATTGTTCCAGGAAACTTTTGGGCGGACTGCGCGTTCTTGAGGCATGTCTCCGCGCAAGCCTCCGCCTATGTCCGTTCAGCCCCTGTCCGACGGCAGTCACATGCCGCAGCAGATGATCTCGCGGGTCGCGAGCATCGGGCCGAAGCAGCCGACGCCCTATGACAAGGCGCTCTGCGCCAAGGCGCGCGACGAAGCGCTCCGCAAGCAGCGCGAGGCGATGAATCTTCCGGCGCCGCTCATCGCGCCGGATAGGCCGCCGCGCACCCGTGAAAAGCAGTCGCGATAAATTCGTTCAGGTTTTTCCGGTTCAGGTTTCCCGCATTCGGGCCGTGGTTCCCGCCACGATCTGGATCGTCACGCCCACAAGCCAGCCGATGGCGAGCAGGACGAGAACCGTCGTGGAGGTTTCCGCGTCGGTGACGATGGCGTAGACCGAGATAAAAGCCGCAATCGCGGCAAGAAAGGTTCCGGCCGAACTCAACAGTTCGACCGGATCAGTCGTGGGAGGGGCTTCGCTTGTCGAGCCGTTGCGCAACAGGTGCAGCCGCGCGTTGCGGTGAGGTGGCACGTCGATGCCGAGATAGAATCCGATTGCGCCGAGCATCATCAGCGCCAGACTCATGCCGACGGAACTGAGCATTTCGATGCGCGCGTTGGAAACCTGCGCCGCCACGAACAGCCCGCATGAGGCACCGGTCATCGAGAGGCCGAACCGCTCGATGACATGGGCATATTTTGAAGTGCGGGATCGGAGCGCGCGGTGGGAGATGATGCTGTCTGTCATCGGAATCCAGCCTTGGAACGGAAAGCCGTTCCTCAATTTGCGAGGGGCTGTGTTTAGGCGCGCATGCCGCGTTCCGGAAGATACCCATTCGATACCTTCAGGGTTGACATCTGTCGCGATATAGGAATATATTCCAGATGTCCCGCCCCGGTTCTGAGGGGCGTTTCGCGATCGTCACGATGCGCGGGGCGGGATGCGGTGGCCGCGTGCGGTGTTCGATGCGCGGGCTGATTGAACGGGCGCACTCTTGAAAAAGAGCGGCGCTTTTTTATTCGGCCCGGGCTGACGACCACGCCGAGCGCGCAATCCGCGAGGCGGCCTACGGCCGTCGCAGGCACGCTCCATTTTATAATGGGGCGCAGTCTCGCGGCGAACCGGACGGCCACTTCGCCGGAATGCGCCCACGCGGACGGCCCAGAACGCGATATCCCGGTGCCTCGCCTGGCGCCATGGGGCATCGCCAAGGCTTTCTCCTCGTACAGAGGGAGAGCGGCGGCGCGTCAGTCCCCTGGAGCGATGATCACCTCAGGGTCGGTCGTCGGGGGTTTTCGCGCAGCAAGCCGTTCCAACCATTGCGTGCGGAACGCCGGGTGAAGCGGCGTGACCGTGGTGACTAACTCGTGCGCTTGTTTTCATTGCGCATGAGGCTGCGGATGCGCTTGCGCATCCGGCGTTCCGCGCGCCCTCATTGAAGGGCGAAGCGATGAAAGAATCTCGGGCGCCCCCGCGCCGTCATAACAACAGGGGCGATGACGCATGACCCCAAAAGGTGTGAAGCGGTTTTTGGATCAGGTCATGCGCAGACAAAAGGCGCACATCTGCAAGTGCGAGCTGTTTGAAAATTGAATCTGGAAGAGGCCGCGAGATCCACCCTCAATTGTCATGGCCGGGCTTGTCCCGGCCATCTCGATTACCGGGGCACGGTGCTTCATTCATCGGGATCACCGGGACAAGCCCGGTGATGACGAACTGTGAGTGAAGCGCGATCGTGCAACAACTTCAATCGTCGTCCCCGCGCAGGAGGGGACCCATAACCACCGAATGCCGTGGTGATGAAGAACAGAGTGGCCGCACACTCACGACAACACCGATGACTCAGGGAGTCTGGGTCCCCGCCTTCGCCGGGACGACATGGAGAAAGATCGCGCGGGTTACTTCAACGCATGTCTTCGCGGGGACGGCGCGGAGAAAAAATCGCCGGGATGACCGGTGAGGAACTGTGCGCAATGTCTCAGCACCCGCGATCGTCATCCTGAGGTGCGAGCACTTGCGAGCCTCGAAGGATGACAACAGCAAATACGCATCGCACATCCTTCGAGGCTCGCCGCGCGTGCGGCTCGCAACCTCGGGATGACGCGAACAAGCTAGCGTTTCCCCAAAAGAAAAACCCCGCCGAAGCGGGGTTTCGCTGGAAGCGGTGCGTTCACCACCAGGTGCGGCAGACGCGGCGGCCCGGGCCCCAGTAGCGGCACTTGCGCACAACCGGAGGACGGACAACCACAACGCGGCCACGGTTGACGCGGCAGCCGCCATAGGGACCGCGATGGAAGCCGGGGCCGCAGCCGCCGGCGACCTGGATGACGTCGGCGCCGGGACCGGAGACAGGGCCTGCGGGCATGGCGTTGGCGGCGCTGAAACCGGCCGCGGTGGCTGCGAGAAGAGCTGCTGCGAACAAGGTTTTCATTGTGATCCTTCCTCGGGTCAAAATTGACATCGCGATCTGTTCCTGACCGGCCGGGGCTGACCGGTGAATGGAATCAGTCGCCGGCATTGGGCCGACGCCGGGACACTATTCCCTCGATTATTGACACAAGATGAACCGATTGTGACCGCTCTGCGCGAAAACATGGCAGGCAGGAACCTGCGCGGCAGGGTTCAGTTTCCATTCAGGCTCGCTGCGGAATTGTTCGCTCAAGAGACAGCACATCGGAGGACGCCTGATGGATCGCCGTGGTTTTCTCAAGTTCGCATTCGGCGTCGCTGCCGCGGGCGCGGCCACCATCGCGGCGGCAAAAGCCGCGCCGCTTGCACCGAACGCCATCACCCACAATCCACTTGAGCCGGATCAGAGTCCGCAGAACGCCGTCGTCCATGACGACGATCTGAAAGATGCACAGCTCGAACAGGTGCGCTGGGGCAGGCGGCGCTGGCGCCGCCGTTGGGGATGGCGCCGCCGCAGATATTGGGGCTTCCGCCGCCGCCGTTACTGGCGCCGCCGGAGGTATTGGGGATGGCGCCGCCGCCGGCGGTTCTATCGCCGCCGTTACTGGCGTCCGCGCCGTTATTACTGGTGATGAATGATGCATCCGTGCGGTGGCGGTAATTCTTACACGGCATGGAACGATATGGCTTCATGCCGCGTTCATCACGCTTGCGGGACAGTGGTGCCGTGAAATGTCACAAGGAGAACAGTTGATGGAACGTCGTGATTTTCTCAAGTTCGCGTTTGGCGTCGCCGCAGGCGCAGGCGCGATTGCCGCGGCTGCGACGGCCGCGAGCGCAGCGCCGATGCTGTCCCCGCAGCAGGATCTGATGAATGGCCCGAAGGCCGAGCCGGATGCGTCGGCCAAGCCCGCCGTCGCCGATCAGGATGATGTCGCGAACGCGCATGCCGAGAATGTGCATTGGCGCCGCCGTCATTACCGGCGTCACTGGCGCCGCCATCACCGCCGTCACTGGCATCGCCGCCGCTGGTGAGCATTGAACTGAACGAGCCCCGGCGTTCGCGCCGGGGTTTCGTTTTGCGGGTGGGGGCGGTTCAGTCCCGGCGGCACTTGCCGGCGAGGTTGCGGCGGTATCCCACCGGGCACTTGCGCGCGAACAGCCGCATCAGCCGCGGCCCCTTCGGCTCGGGGCGGCAGACTCCGCTGGAGAGCCGGTGAAAGCCGATGCCGCAGCCGTCCTTGATCGCGACGATATCGCGGTTCATGGGGAAGGGGGACGGCGTCAGCGGCGCGGCCTCAACGGTTTCCGCGCAGAGCAGCGCAGCGCTGAGGACAATCGCCGCAAGAAGCGCCTTCATCGCCGAACCTTCGCGGGTCACAGCTTCGGCGCATTGCCGAGCGGCGTCTTGTTGAGCGCCTCGTTCTTCTCGGCAGCGAAGGCGTCGGCGTCGATCTTCGCCGCGCTGACGATCCGCTTGAAGTCGATCAGCGTGAATTCGGCCTTGCTGACCCGGTCGGCGGTGATGCCAGGCGAGATCTCGATCGTCACGAGGCCATCGCAATTGGCGGCCTTGGCCTCGGTGACGAGCTTGTCGAGAGTTTTCTCCAGCGCCTGCGCGCGCTTCAGTTCAGCGACGCAGCTTCCGCGTCCGTTGGAATCGTTGAGCGCGACGGCAGCTTTCGGATTGATCGGCGCGTTCAGCGCTTCGAGGGCGCTGGCCGGGGTGTACTTCTGTTTCACCGACATCAGCTTGCCGCCCTTGTAGAAATAATACATGCGGCCATCGCCGATCGCGGTCGGTGCGCCGTACTTCGCGGTGATGCGTTCGATCATTTCGGCTTTCGACGGCTGTTTGTCGGCCGAGAAGCCGAGCAGGCGCGAAATGTAATAGGCGCGGTTGCTGCTCGCGGGCGAGGAGAATACCGCCAGCATCGATTCGCCGGGATGGGTGCTGGTCGGGGGAAGGGTGAACTTCATCGCCGTGACGTAGGTCACGTTGGTGCCGCCGAACTTCTGCTGCGCGGTCTCCGGCTTCACGCCCGGCAAGTCCTTCAGATAAGCCTCGAAGATCGGCGCGGCCTTGCTGCCCTCGGTGGCGCTGGACAGGCCGACGATGTCCGGCTGGAGCTTTCCGGAAAACGCAGTTTCGGGAGATTTCGGCTTGATTTCGTACGCCCACCCGGCCGCCGGAACGGTAACCGAGGACAGTGCGACAAATGCGATTAACCCACTGCGAAACATGGAACACCCTGTCAGAAATTCGGGACATCAAAAGCGCAAAAAGCGCGGAGAATTACGCCAATTTTTGCGCGACTCTGTCAACTGCGGATTGTTGCATTAATCGTTCGGAGCGCCGAACAGGGCGTTAAAGCGGGCGGTACCTTTTGGAGAAAAGGTCACGACGCGGTTGCCTTTTTCGCGCTTCGCCCAGTTGAGCTCGTAGAAGCGCGACAGCATCGCCGCGCCGAGCGATCCGGCGAGATGGCTGCGCCGGACACTCCAGTCGAGACAGGTCTTGCACAAGGGCCGGCGCGTTCCGCCGAGCGCGGGCAAGTCGATGCCGAGACCGGCGACGAACCGCTCGCCCTTCGGCGTGAGTGAAACGCTTCCGTTTTGCTCCCGCAGGAGCTTGTTCCCGGTCATCGCATCCAGCATCCGGACACCGAGGTCACCGGCGAGATGGTCGTAGCAGACACGGGCGCGGCGCAGACCGGGGTCGGCCGGACCGGTGCGGACCCGCAGGTGACCGGCGCGGGCGGCGAGCCCCATCAGGCCTTCCAGAACGGCCGCGACATCGGGACCCGACAACCGGAAATAGCGATGGCGGCCCTGTTTCTCAGGAACGACGAGATGCCCGGCCTCCAGCTTGGCGAGATGGGAACTCGCGGTCTGTGCGGTGATGCCCGCTTCCTGCGCGAGTTCGGTGGCCGTGAGGGCGCGGCCGCTCATCAGCGCGGTGAGCATGTTGGAGCGTGCGGGATCGCCGACAAGCGAAGCGATCATGGCCATATCGGGTCCTGCTTTCATACTTCGATTCTAGTCGAAGCATTCACGGCGGGCAACCGTCTAGTCTTCCTCGAACAGGAGAGGCTCATGACCATCACCGTCTTCATCCGCTACCAGCTCGATCCGTTCAAGCGGCATCTGTTTGAGGCCTATGCGCAGCGCTGGCTTACCGTCATTCCGAAATGCGGTGGCGATCTGCTTGGATACTGGATGCCGCACGAGGGGACCGACAACATCGCATTCGGGCTGATCTCGTTTCCGAGTCTGGCGGATTACGAAGCGTACCGCGCGCGGCTCAAGTCGGATGACGAGGGCGCCACGAATTTCAATTTCGCGCAGGAACACAAATTCATCCTCTCGGAGGAGCGAACCTTTCTTCGTCAGGTGGGGAGGTGACGAGGTCACGCCGATTGATTTCACCCGCCTCCGGCGGCATTGTCCGCTTCGGCCAATGACAATCATCACCAATGACAAAAATCGTCCGGGAGGACAGCATGCCGGCTTCGGTCACGCAAAAGCGCGCGGAATTCAGAAAACTCCATGAAAGCGGTTGCTTTGTGCTGCCAAATCCATGGGACGCGGGCAGTGCACGTCTGCTCGCCAGCATGGGATTCAAGGCGCTGGCATCGACGAGTTCGGGATTCGCGTGGTCCACCGGACGGCCAGACAACGATTTGCCCGTTGAGCAGGTGCTTGATCATCTCAAGATTCTCAACGATGCGACCGATCTGCCGCTCAATGCCGATTTCGAGGCGGGCTTCGCGGACGATCCGGCCGGTGTCGCAGCGAACGTCGCGCGTGGCGTGGCAACCGGCGTCGCTGGATTGTCGATCGAGGATTCCACAGGGGATGCAAAGCAGCCGCTCTACGAGATGAAGCTCGCCGTGGAGCGCATGCGCGCGGCGCGCGCTGCGATCGACGCGACCAAGCAGGACGTCATGCTGGTTGGGCGCTGCGAAAGTTTTCTTGTCGGCATCCCCGATCTCAAGGCGACCATCGAGCGATTGGTCGCCTATGCGGAGGCGGGCGCCGATTGCCTCTACGCGCCGGGGATCAAGAGCAAGGAACATATCGTTACCATCGTGAAAGCCGTGGCGCCGAAGCCGGTCAACCTGCTGATGGGCGCGCCGGGAATGTCTGTCGCGGAGATCGCCGATCTTGGCGTCCGCCGGATCAGCGTCGGTGGCGCGATGGCGCGCGCCGCGTGGGGCGCTTTTCTGCGCGTGTCACGCGATATTGCGCAGAATGGCTCGTTCGCCGAATTCGGCTCGGCCGTTTCATATGCCGAGATCAACGGCATGTTTGGTGGAGACCCGTTTTAGCGGCCAGGAAAAACGGCGGGCATTGCTGCCCGCCGCTGACATTCATTCAATTCGCCTCGTCTAGTTGCTGGAAGGCGCCGCCGGAGCCGGGTTTTGCGGTGCCGGCGCAGGCTGCGCAGGTTTCATCGCCGAGCCGGTGGTCTGGCCGGCCGGGGCGCGGGGTTCTTGGGCGGTCGGCGAAGGTGCGGCAGGCGTCGTTTGCGCAGTCGGCGTCGATTCCGGTGACGTGCTGGAGTTATTCAGTCCGTAAAATACCACGCCAAGAATGGCGACAAGCGCGATGGCGAACAGCGCGATACGTCCGCCGCTCGCAGGACCTTCTGCCAGTTCCGGATCTGCCTGCAACTCGTTGTCCAGTTGTTCGGACCGGCGACGATGCGCTTCCTCGTTCGAGGCCGCGGCAGCATAAGGATCATTGGGATTGCGTTCGGCTACCATGATCGTTTCTCCAGTGGTTGATCTCTCGGGACAATCTCCGGATCGCTCACATGTTCCAGACGGCCGCTTTCACCGGCAGGGGAAAACGTCGCGCGCTACCTCGCTCCGGAACCTGTTGACTGGCCTGTGGTCCAGGCAGGCGCGCTGGCGGACTCGTGCGGCACCGGATTCATCCGCGCAAGGACGACCGCGAACAGGACAAGCAGCGCGATACCGATCAGCGCTTTGACAGGTTTGCCTTGCTGGTTCTTGAAGCCGTCCAGCCTGGTGGGATCGTCCCGGACGTCCGCTTTGTTGCCGCCGGCGGACCAGTCATTTTCCGGCATGACAGTCATGTTTCATCCTCCTTTGCCATTCACCCGCTGAAATCGGGTTGTGGTCAGGCATTGGGCAACGGTTCTGCGGCGCGAACCGTTCCTGCGGAGCGTTGCAACCTGAGCGGGTCAGCATTGCGGGTTGTGTCATCGCACTGCAGCGAACTCCGCGCTGGATGAAAGGCCGGAAAAAACGGCAATGTCCTTTCAGCCGCGGGCTTCGCGGCGACACAACAGGTCCGGGCCGACTGAAAAGCGATGCGAAAATTGCTTTTCAGAACAAAGGTCTGATGAATGCGATTTAGGATGTGCTGGAAACGAAAAGCGACATAGACTGGTTCTAATCAGACTCGTGGCGCTGCCCAAAAACAGCCCGGCAAAGAGGCAACGGAATTATGGGAATCAATCAAGGTCCGATCAGTCTCGATCAGAAATACACGCAAAGCTCGGGACATGTTTTCCTGACCGGCATCCAGGCGTTGGTCCGGCTGCCGATGGCGCAGGTGAGGCGGGATCGGGCGATGGGTCTGAACACCGCCGCTTTCGTCACCGGATATCGCGGATCGCCGCTCGGCGGCTACGATCAGCAGCTTCACGCCGCGCGCAAGCACCTCGAGCAGTACAACGTCAAATTCCAGCCGGGTGTGAACGAAGACCTGGCGGCTACCGCGATCTGGGGTTCGCAGCAGCTCAACCTGTCGCCGGGCGCGAAGTTCGATGGCATCACCGGCATCTGGTACGGCAAGGGCCCCGGCGTCGATCGCTGCGGCGACGTGTTCCGTCACGGCAATGCGGCGGGATCGGCCAAGAACGGCGGCGTGCTGTGTCTGGCGGGCGACGATCACGGTGCGAAGTCATCCACGGTGCCGCACCAGTCCGACCATGCCTTCATCTCGGCGCTGATGCCGTATCTCTATCCGTCGAGCATCCACGAGATGATCGAGATGGGCCTGCTCGGCATTGCGATGTCGCGCTATTCAGGCTGTTGGGTCGGCATGAAGGTCATTACTGAAACCGTGGAGACCACGGCGGAAATCGACCTGACCGACGAGATGACGCCGTTCATCATCCCGACCGACTTCGAGATGCCGCCGGGCGGCCTCAACCTGCGTTGGCCCGACGACCGTTATGCGCAGGACAAGCGCCTGCAGGACTACAAGGGCTTTGCGGCAATTGCCTTCGCGCGCGCCAACAAGATCAACCGCGTGACCATGGATTCGCCGAACGCGCGTTACGGCATCATGGCCTCGGGCAAGAGCTACGAGGATATCCGCCAGGCGCTGCGCGAACTCGGCATTACGCCCGAGGTCGCCGCCAAGATCGGCCTGCGGCTTTACAAGATCGGAATGCCGTGGCCGTTGGAGCCGGAAGGCGTGCGGCAGTTCGCCGTCGGCCTCGAGGAAATCTTCATCATCGAAGAGCGCCGCGAGATCGTCGAAAATCAGGTCAAGCAGGAGCTGTTCAACTGGCGCGACGATGTGCGCCCGCGCATCGTCGGCAAGATGGACAACCACGACAAGCGCTTCCTGCCGTTCGCGGAAGAGCTGAGCGTCGCCTCGCTGGCCAGTTCGCTGACCGAGCGGCTGCTGCAACTCGATCTCAATCCCGAAATCGTGGCGATGCTGCGCGCCAAGGCCGACTGGTTCAACGGCCGGCAGGCGACGCAGGTGCAGGCCGTCGCGCCGGTGACACGCACGCCGTATTTCTGCTCGGGCTGTCCGCACAATACATCGACCAAGGTGCCTGAGGGCAGCCGTGCGATGGCAGGCATCGGCTGTCACTTCATGTCGCTGTGGATGGACCGCAACACCGAGACCTATACCCACATGGGCGCGGAGGGCGTGCCGTGGGTGGGCATCGCGCCGTTCACCAATGAAAAGCACATCTTCGCCAATCTCGGCGACGGTACATATTTTCATTCCGGCAGTCTCGCAATCAGGCAGTCGGTCGCCTCGAAAGCCAACATCACCTACAAGATTCTTTACAACGACGCCGTCGCGATGACCGGCGGTCAGAAGCATGACGGCGATCTTTCGCCGCAGCAGATCACATTCCAGCTTCACAGCGAGGGCATTCGCGAAATCTGGCTGGTGTCGGAAAATCCCGATGCCTATCCGGCCAGCACCATCGCGCCGGGCACCAAGCTGGCGCACCGCGACGAACTCGACAAGGTGATGCGGACGGTGCGCGACGTGCCGGGCTGCTCGGCCATCGTGTTCGTGCAGACCTGCGCGGCGGAAAAGCGCCGCCGCCGCAAGCGCGGCCTGATGGAAGACCCGAACAAGCGTGTCTTCATCAACTCCGCCGTCTGCGAAGGCTGCGGCGATTGCTCGGTGCAATCGAACTGCATTTCGGTCGAGCCGCTGGAAACCGAACTGGGGCGCAAGCGCACCATCAACCAGTCGAGCTGCAACAAGGATTATTCCTGCGTGAAGGGCTTCTGTCCGTCCTTCGTCACGGTGGAAGGGGCAACGTTGCGCAAGCGCGCGCCGGTCGCCCTCGACGATCTTGGCGAGTTGCCCGAACCGGCCAGCGTGCCGTCGCTGGAGCGCCCTTACAATATCGCCGTCGGCGGCGTGGGCGGCACCGGCGTGCTCACCATCGGTGCGCTGCTCGGCATGGCCGCGCATATCGAGGGCAAGGCGAGCATGATCCTCGACATGTCGGGTCTTGCGCAGAAGGGTGGCGCGGTGCTCAGCCATGTGCGGCTGTCGCAGAACACCGCCGACGTGACCTGTTCGCGTATCGTGACCGGAACGGCCGATCTGCTCATCGCGGCGGACGAGGTGGTGGCTGTCGCCAAGGAGACGATCACCCTTGCGGAATCGTCGCGCACGCATGGCATTATCAACACACATCTGATCCCGATCGCGGATTTCATCATGAACCGCGATTTCGATTTCAAGCGCGGCAAGGTCAACCTTGTGCTGGAGAACGCGCTGCGCAAGGATTCCGCATTCCTCGACTTCACCAAACCGGCGGAAACGCTGCTTGGGGACTCGATCGCCACCAACATGATGATGATGGGCTATGCCTATCAGAAGGGACTGCTCCCGGTCGGCGCAAAAGCCATCGAGCAGGCGATCGAACTCAACGGCGTGTCGATCAAGATGAACACGCAGGCGTTTCGGCTCGGCCGCCTCGCGGCGCACGATCCGGCGAAGCTAGCCTCGATGATGAAGGGCGACGAGCCCGAGCTGCCGAAGACGCTCGACGAGATGTCGCTGGACGAGGTCATCGCGCATCGCACCAGGCTGCTGACCGATTATCAGAACGTAGCTTACGCCGCGCGCTACCGCGATCTGGTGGATCAGGTTCGCAAGGTCGCTTTCGATGGCGGATATGGCGAAGCGTTGCCCCGCGCGGTGGCGATCAACTACGCCAAGCTGCTGGCCTACAAGGATGAGTATGAGGTCGCGCGGCTTTATTCCGGCGAAGCGTTTGCAGAAAACCTCGGCAAGCCGTTCGAGGGTAACTACAAGATCAGCTTCAACCTCGCGCCGCCGATCCTCAACAGCGGCCTCGATGCCTCGGGCCGCCCGAAGAAGCGGGTATTCGGTGCGTGGATGATGCCGGTGTTCCGCACCATGGCGAAATTCCGCTTCCTGCGCGGCACCACGTTCGATCCGTTCGGCTACAGCGAGGACCGCAAGCTCGAGCGCAACCTGATCAAGGGCTACGAGCAGGATGTAGCGACGGCGGTGAAGCTGCTCGCGCCCAAGACTCACGATATCGCGGTGGAACTGCTGTCGCTGCCGGATCAAATCCGGGGCTACGGGCCTGTGAAGGAAGCCTCGGTCGCAAAAGCGAAAACGAGATACGAACAGCTTGCGAGGGACATTGTCAATCCGCCGCCGCTGGTCGCGCCCCGGATCGCGGCGGAATAGAACGCTCGTTCGCACGGCGAAATTCAAGATGCTTGCCAAGCGCCGCTTGGCGCGTCAGAAAATCCGTTGAGAGTAAACAGCGGAGATGACGTTGAGCATCAAGGGTAAAGCCTATATCGCCGGGATCTATGAGCATCCCACCCGGCATGCGCCGGACAAGTCGACGGCGCAATTGCACGCCGAATGCGCCAAGGGCGCGCTGGAGGATGCGGGCCTGACCAAGGCCGATGTCGACGGCTATTTTTGCGCGGGTGACGCGCCCGGCGGCGTGATGCCGATGGCCGACTATCTCGGCCTCAAACTGCGTCATCTGGATTCTACAGAGACCGGCGGGTGCTCCTACATCATCGCGCTGGGCCACGCTGCGGAGGCGATCGCCGCAGGCAAGTGTTCCGTTGCGCTGATCACGCTGGCCGGAAAGCCGCGCACCGGCCCGATGCCGCCGCGCGCCTTCGGCGCCGAAGTCGATTTTGAGGCCGCCTATGGCGCGACAACCCACAACGCTTACGGCATGTGCGCCATGCGCCATATGCATGAGTTCGGCACCACCAGCGAACAGCTCGCCTGGGTGAAGGTCGCTGCCTCGCATCATGCGCAATACAATCCGCATGCGATGCTGCGCGATGTCGTCACGGTCGAAGACGTCATCAACTCGCCGATGATATCCGACCCGTTGCATCGGCTCGATTGCTGCGTGGTGTCCGATGGCGGCGGCGCGCTCATCGTCACCACGCCGGAAATTGCGAAGTCGTTGAAGCGTCCGCTGGTGCGCCTGACCGGCCACGGCGAATCGCTGAAAGGCCCGAACGGCGGCCGCAAGCTCGACCTGACCTATTCGGCAGGTGTGTGGAGCGGGCCACCGGCGTTCGCCGAGGCCGGCGTAACGCCGAAGGATATCAAGTACGCCTCGATCTATGACAGCTTCACCATCACGGTGGTGATCCAGCTTGAAGACCTCGGCTTCTGTGCCAAGGGGCAGGGCGGCAAGTTCGTCGCCGACGGCAATCTGATCTCCGGCGTTGGCAAGCTGCCGTGGAACACCGATGGTGGCGGGCTGTGTAACAACCACCCGATCAACCGCGGCGGCATCACCAAGATCATCGAGGCGGTGCGGCAGTTGCGCGGCGAGGCGCATCCGAAGGTTCAGGTTCCGAATTGCGATCTTGCGCTGGTGCACGGCACCGGCGGATTGCTCGGTGTGCGGCATGCGGCGTCGACCGCTATTCTGGAGCGCGTGTGATGACTGACAAGCCAAAGTATCCGGCCCCGACGGGCAATCCCGAAACCGCGCAGTTCTGGGACGCGGCGAAGGAAGGCAAGTTCCTGATCAAGCGCTGCACCGCCTGCGGTGAGCCGCATTACTTCCCGCGTTCGATCTGCCCGGTGTGTTTCTCGGACCAGACCGTGTGGGAAGAGAGCAAGGGCGAGGGCGTCATCTACAGCTACAGCCTGATGCGCAAGTCGCCGACCGGGCCTTACGCTATCGGCTATGTCACGCTCGATGAAGGCCCGTCGCTGCTGACCAACTTCGTGGACTGCGATCTGGCGGCGCTGAAAATCGGTCAGCGCGTGAAGGTCGTGTTCAAGCCGACGGACGGCGCGCCGCTGCCGTTCTTCACGCCGATGTCATCCTGAGGTGCGAGCCGCTTTTTTTGCGGCGAGCCTCGAAGGATGGCAAGACGCAACTATAAGCCGCCGCCCTTCGAGGCTTGGCGCTTTGCGCCTCGCACCTCAGGGTGACGGCAAGTCAGAAAACCATGCCGAGGGACAAAGAAATGCCGATCAAGTACGATGAGGTGATGGCGCTTAGGAATGTCGGTCAGAAGTATTCATGGACCGACCGTGAGGTGATGCTCTACGCCTACGGCATCGGCATGGGCGCCGATCCGATGGACGAGAAGGAGTTGTCCTTCGTCAATGAGGGCTATTATACGCCGCGCGACCTCAAGGTGGTGCCGACCTATGCGTCGGTTGCGGCCTGGGGCGCGAGCGCCGGGGAAACTGGTGTCAACCGCGTGTTGGTGGTCGATGGCGAGCGCGACATCACCTTCCACAAGCCGATGCCCGTGACTGCGAACATCACCGCGGATTCCAGCATTCTCGGCGTATTCGACAAGGGCAAGGAAAAAGGCGCGGTGATCCTGCGCAAGACCGTGCTGAAGAACGAGAAGGGCGAGGACCTTGCCACGCTGATCGCTTCGCAGTTCGCGCGTGGCGATGGTGGTTTCGGCGGCCCATCGGAAGGCCAGCCCGAGCCGCATGCGATCCCGAAGCGCGCGCCAGATATGACGGTCGATATTTCCACGCGCCCGGATCAGGCGCTGATCTACCGGCTCTGCGGCGACCGCAATCCGCTTCACAGCGATCCTGAATTCGCGAAGAAGGCCGGATTCGACCGTCCGATCCTGCACGGCATGTGTACCTATGGCCTGAGCTGCCGCGCGGTGTTGCAGACCTACGCGGACTACGATCCATCCGCATTTAAACAGCATGTAACGCGCTTCTCATCGCCCGTGTTTCCGGGAGAGACCGTGTCGTTCGATCTCTGGAAGGACGGCAACGTGATCTCGCTCGAAGGCCGGGTGAAGAGCCGCAACGTCACCGTCATCAGGAACGGAAAAACCGTACTCGCCTGAATAACAAGAAACGGAGGAAACGATGGGTCTGCTCGACGGCAAGGTTGCGATCATCACGGGTGCGGGCGGCGGACTTGGCGAAGCCTATGCGAAGCTGTTCGCGCGCGAGGGGGCTGCGGTCATTGTCAACGACCTTGGCGGCCCCCGCGATGGCAGCGGTGCCGACACGTCGATGGCGCAAAAGGTTGTCGATGCGATCAGGGCCGAAGGCGGCCGCGCCCATGCCAACGGCTCCGACATTTCGACCATGGCTGGCGGGCAGTCGGTGTTCGACGATGCGATCAAGCAGTTTGGCCGCGCGGACATTCTGGTCAACAACGCCGGCATCCTGCTCGACGGCACCTTCGCCAAGATGACCGAGGCGAACTGGGATAAGGTGATGAAGGTGCATCTGAAGGGCACCTTCTGCGTCACGCTGCCGGTCTTCAAATGGATGAAGGACAACGGCGGCGGCGTCATCGTCAACACGTCGTCGACCTCGGGCCTGCTCGGCAATTTCGGCCAGAGCAACTACGGCGCGGCGAAGGGCGGTATCTGGGGGCTCAGCAATGTGCTGACCATCGAGGGCCGCAAGCACGGTATCCGCGTCTGGACACTCTCGCCGGGCGCATTGACCCGCATGACCGCGGACCTGCCGCGTTATATCGAAAATCCGAAAGCGGCGATGGGGCCGGACGAGATTGCGCCCGCCGTGCTGTACATGGTGAGTTCGCTGTCCGGCGAGCAGACCGGCAAGGTGCTTGGCGTGTCCGGGCCGCGCGGCGTCCGCGAGATGAAAATGATGGAAATGGAGGGCTGGAAGCCCGGCGGTCCTTGGAAGGCGCAGGATATTCTCAACCATGCGGGCGAGATTTTCTTCGACGAAAACGATAAGATGGCAGCCCGCAAAGTCTAGCTCCGGAAACCATGATGAAGCTGACCCCTGAGGCGAGCGGCACGTTCGCCATCGCACCGACCCCGTTCTTCGAGGACGGCCGTATCGACTTCGACTCCATCGACCGGCTGACCGATTTCTACGGTGAGGTGGGCTGCAACGGCGTCACCGTGCTCGGCATCCTCGGCGAGGCGCCGAAGATGGAAGCCGATGAATCTCTGCAGGTCGCGACCCGTTTCATCAAGCGCGCGAAGGACAAGCAGGTCATCGTCGGTGTCTCCGCACCGGGCTTCGCCCAGATGCGCAGGCTGGCGCAAGCCTCGATGGACGCGGGCGCTGCCGCCGTGATGATCGCGCCGCCGCCGCATCTGCGCACCGACGAGCAGATTACGGGCTACTTCCGGCAGGCGAGCGAAGCGATCGGCAGCGATATTCCATGGGTGTTGCAGGATTATCCGCTCACGTTGACGGTGGTGATGACGCCGTCGGTGATCCGCAAGATCGTGATGGACAGCCCGTCCTGCGTCATGCTCAAGCACGAGGACTGGCCGGGCCTTGAGAAGATTTCGGCGCTGCGCGGTTTCCAGAAGGACGGTTCGCTGCGGCCGCTGTCAATTCTGGTTGGCAACGGCGGCCTGTTCCTCGATTTCGAGATGGAGCGGGGCGTCGACGGCGCCATGACCGGATACGCCTTCCCGGACATGCTGGTGGACGTGGTCAACCTGTCCAAGGCGGGCAAGCGCGACGCGGCGCACGACCTGTTCGACGCGCATCTGCCGCTGATCCGTTACGAGCAGCAGCCAGGTGTGGGTCTGGCGGTGCGCAAATACGTGCTCAAGAAGCTCGGCAAGATCGCCTCGGATGCGCAGCGCAAGCCGGGGTCGAGCATGAGCGCGCTGGCGCGCAGCGAAGTGGATTATCTTCTGTCCCGCGTCGCGCGCTTCGACAAAAGGGCCAACATCTGATGAGCAGCACCATGAATGTTCCCGATCCGTCGAAGGCGTTGCGCGTCGCATCCACCGTGTTGTTGTTGCGCGAAGCGGCCGGCGGCATGGAAATCTTCATGGTGCAGCGGAATCGCCAGATCGAGTTCAGTTCCGGCGCGCTGGTGTTTCCCGGCGGCAGCATGGATCCGAACGACCGGGAAGTCGCGGCCGATCCGACGCTGGTCGGCGACCGGGGCGGCCTCGATATCGAGACGGCGGCGATCCGGATCGGCGGCATCCGCGAGACCTTCGAGGAAAGCGGAATTCTTCTGGCGCGGCCGCGCGGATCGTCAGCGCTGGTGTCCGCGGAGAAGGCCGATGCGCTGGGCGCGCAACGCGAGGCGCTTGACGAAGGCAAGGTCAGTTTTGCGGATATCCTGCGCGAGCATGATCTCGTCCCGGCAATTGATCTTCTGGCGCTGTTCGCGCACTGGATCACGCCGGTGAAGCTGCCGAAGCGTTTCGACACGCACTTCCTGCTTGCGCTCGCGCCGCCAGATCAAATCGGCAAGCATGATGGCAAGGAGTCGGTGGACTCGGTCTGGCTGTCGCCGAAGGCGGCGCTCGAAGCCGCGGAATCCGGACGTTACAATCTTCCCTTCCCGACCATCCGCAACCTGATCAAGCTCGACAAGCTGGGCACGGCGCAGGCGGCGATGGATCACGCTCGCACGATGTCTGTCGTCACCGTGGTGCCTGAGATCAGCCGCAATGCGGACGGAACCACGCGCCTGCGCATTCCGCTTGAGGCAGGATATGACGGCGATGTCTTCGACGTCGCGCGGCCCTGACGCCTTGCCGGCCCATTGAATCCGTCGCCTTGGATCACCATCCTGAAGGATGCAACATGCGTTCTCGTGGTGTCCGATGAGATTGTGGAAGATGGCTCTGGCTGCGTTTCTGGTTCTTCTGTTCGCGCCCATCGGCGTCTCCGCCGCATCCTATTTCTTCAGTGATCGGGCTTCTGCCAACTGGTATGCCGCCGACCGCTCCAGCGCCGGTGTTCTGCCGGAAGCGTCTCATTACACCGACGCGGTCGTGCGCATTTACGCTGCGCGCACGGTGCGCTGGCGTGGCATCGTCGCAGTGCATTCATGGATCGTGTTCAAGGAGCAGGGGGCCTCGCGCTACAGCCGTTACGATTATACAGCTTGGGGCGAGCCGATCCGCGTAAACGGCTTTGTCGCCGATGGCCGCTGGTTCGGGCAGGTCCCCGAGGAAATCTTCCGCGCCGATGGCGAGCGGGCGGCGCATCTGATCCCAAGGATCAAGGCGGCAATCGAGAACTACAAGTATCGCAAGCTCGGCGATTATCGAGCCTGGCCCGGCCCGAACTCGAATACATTCGTCGCGGCGATTATCGACGCCGTCCCCGAAATGCAGGCCGTTTTGCCGCCCACCGCAATCGGGAAAGACTTTCCTTATGACGGCGAGTGGCTTGGACGCACGCCCTCCGGCACCGGTGTGCGCGCGACGCTGGGCGGATATCTCGGTCTGACGGTCGGCTGGCTCGAGGGCGTAGAACTGAACGTGCTGGGTGCCGTTCTCGGCATCGACGTCCGCCGTCCCGCGATCAAGATTCCCGGCATCGGGCGGATTGGCATGAGCGCGGCTGCAGCCTAGTCAGGTACGTCCGCATTCGGGCCCATTGAGATCGCTGATGACATTCCCGCCACAACGGATCGTGTGTCTGACCGAGGAAACGGTTGAGACGCTGTATCTGCTCGGCGAAGAGGATCGCATCGTCGGCGTGTCGGGTTATGCCGTGCGGCCGCCGCAGGTGCGGCGCGAGAAGCCGCGCGTCTCGGCGTTCATTTCAGCGGACCTGCCGAAGATTCTGGCGCTCGATCCCGATCTCGTTCTGGCGTTCTCCGATTTGCAGGCCGATATCGTCGCCGATCTGGTACGCGCGGGCGTTGCGGTTCATGTTTTCAACCAGCGCGACATTGCCGGAATTCTGGCGATGATCCGCACGCTCGGCGGGCTGATCGGCGCGGCGGAGAAGGCGGATGCGCTCGCCTCGCAGTTCGAGCAGCGACTTGCGCGGATTGCGTCGGTGAAGCGTGCCAGCCGTCCGCGTGTCTATTTCGAGGAATGGGACGATCCGCTGATCAGCGGCATCGGCTGGGTGTCCGAACTGATCGCCGTCGCGGGCGGTGAAGATGTCTTTCCGCAACTTGCAAAGGCGAAGGCCGCGAAGGATCGCATCGTAGAGTCGGGGGCGGTGGCGGCGGCCAATCCGGATGTCATCCTTGCCTCCTGGTGCGGGAAGAAGGTCGTGCCCGCCAAAATTCGCCAGCGGCCCGGTTGGGACGCCATCGCGGCCGTCCGCGATAACCGGATTGTCGAGATCAAGTCTCCGCTGATCCTGCAGCCGGGACCGGCCGCCCTGACGGACGGGCTGGATGCGATCGTCGCAGCCTTGTGGGGCAGGGACAGCGGCAGCGCGATCTGAAGGCAGGTTGTCGCTTAGAGAATGCTTTTCAATTAGCTGTCGCCGGATTAATGACATAGTTGGATAAGAAAAATTGATCCAACATGGTCTCGCTCAAGCAGCTCAAGTATTTCAATGCCGTCGCCCGGTCCCGCCATTTCGGCAAGGCCGCGGAGCATTGCGCCGTCACCCAGCCGGCGCTGTCGATGCAGATTCAGGAGCTTGAGAAGTTCCTCGGCGTCCAGCTTCTGGAGCGCGGCCGCAGTGGCGTGATGCTGACGGAAAGCGGCAGGGAAATCGCCGAACGCGCCGCGCGGGTGCTCGCGGATGTGCGCGATATTGTCGATGTCGCGCGCCAGCAGGGAAACGTGCTCGCCGGCCCGCTGGGCCTCGGCGTCATTCCGTCGGTGGCGCCTTACATTCTGCCGCAGCTTCTGCCCATGGTGCGCGATGCGTTTCCCGATCTCGATCTGCATATCCGGGAAAGCCAGACGCAGTCGCTGTTGAGTGAACTTCTCGACGGGCAGCTCGACGTGCTGCTGCTCGCGTTGCCCGTCGAGCATCCCGACATTGAGACGGTTCGTCTGTTCGACGACCGCTTCCTGCTGGCGATGGCGGCCTCTCACCGCACGTCGAACCGGGTGAAAGCCACGCCCGATCTGCTCGAGGGGGAAAAGCTGCTGTTGCTGGAAGAAGGGCACTGCATGCGCGAGCAGGCGCTGGCGTTCTGCAGCCTGCGGCGGATCGAGAACATCAACACCTTTGGAGCTTCGAGCCTGTCGACACTGGTGCAGATGGTGGCGAACGGTCTTGGCATGACGCTGTTGCCGGAACTGGCGGTGCCGCTGGAAAGCCGGCGGGGCGACATTCGCCTGATGCGGTTCGCCGATCCGGAGCCGCAGCGCGTGATCGGACTGGCGTGGCGCAGAAGCTCGCCGCGCAAGCGCCATTTTGAGGAACTTGGGCAGATGATTGCGAGGACCACAGCCCCGCAATCACAATGACGGCTGGGACCAGTCGATCAGCGGGGCACTGAAGGCGCGGCTCCATACACTCAGGAAACGGGGAAACCAGGAATGCGCGATGGCGCCGCGATAGGCCCATGTGCGGTACTGGAGGCCGTTTTCCGATAGCAGTTCCTGATACCCGCCGTGCGTTTCCGTGGCGTGATGGATATGACGCAGGATTTCGCGGGCGCAGGGCCGGTATCTTTCGGCACCGGAGAATTCATCGTGTTCGAGCATGCGGTCGGCGAATTCGACATTGAATGTCGGCCAGGCTGACCGGCCCTGATAGGACGGCGTGGCGATCCGGTGGATCAGCTTCTTGCGCGGATTGTCCGCCGACACGAAAAAGTGGAAGGTCTCCGGAATCCGGAAGCGCGGCTCGGCGAGGATCAGGTCGGTGGTCGCGCGGAACAGCGCACGCTCGCTCTCGTTCCTGAAATCCCAGAAACCGTGCTGCACATTGACGAAATCGAGCGCGACGGAGAAGGCAGGCGCTTCCGCGACACAATCCAGACTATGCCGGATGTAGCCGTCACGGCCGAACAGGTGAAGCAACTCGGATTTGTATTGCGCAAGGCCGCGCCCGAGAACTGCCGCCAGCTCGCTTTCATCAGCGATGCCGAGCCGGATGGTCTGCTGGAAGGTCGCGTAAACGCTCGCGTTGGTGACGAAGCGCAATCGCTCCGCGCGGGTATCGGTCGCCGCCGAGCGGGGCGCGCGAACATCGCAAAGCAGGGTACGGATTCCATTGTCGTCGTAGGGCTCAAGACTTCGCGCGAGGTCGAGTACCGACGTCTTCAGATCGGCGCGATACTCGCCCAGCAACGAGCGGCCGGTTTCGGCGGCAATCGCCATGTCCGAAAAGGGTGAAACGCGCAGGTCAGCGCGGATCATTTGCTCCAGGCCGGTCTGCACGCCGAGAAGCGTGTCGGAAGGCTGCGCGAAATAGTTGGCGCCGATGTAGCGATTGCGCTTCACGGGAATGAGCGTCGTCGTAACGATGCCGGAACGCACTGCGTTCAGCATCAGGCGAACACTCTTTTCGAGCAGGTGAATCCGGCGCGCCGCGTCCTCTGAATCGATAATGGTCTGCGGATCGAGAACGTCGGGATAGAACCAGGCGAAGTCGCGCGGATAATAGGCCGACGCATGCGGTGCGCCGGTCACCAGAAATGCTTCCCGCGCGGAGAAGGCGCTATCCATCGAGTTGCGGTAAAGCTCCTCGATCCTCGCCGGCGCGTAATAGGCGCGGCGCAGAAAACGGTCGGACAGGAAGTTGGCCGCCTGAAGGCAATTGGCGACGCAGGTCGCGGCAAGGCCCTGATAAAACCTGTGCTCGGCATGTGAAGGCAGAAGTCCTTCGATGCTCACCATGTTCCTCTATGATTGGAAAGTGTGATGCGAATGGGCTGGACGCTGAAGCGCTTGTGGAAAGCGCAAGCCATGCCGAACGATGCGCCGTTTTGCAATTCAAATTCGTGAGTTTTAACTGTCATAATCGGCATGTGGCTTGCCAGACGTCATTGCCGACGGGTTGCGAACCCAGAGCAAAAGGTCATGTTTTGCTCATTTCGGGGGTGGATTTCGCGAAATCCTTGTTTATGGTGCGGTCGTTAGCGCTCCTAGCTCAGCTGGATAGAGCATCGGATTTCGATTCCGAGGGTCGGGAGTTCGAATCTCTCGGAGC
This sequence comes from Afipia sp., assembly GCA_050249215.1. Classification (GTDB taxonomy): domain Bacteria; phylum Pseudomonadota; class Alphaproteobacteria; order Rhizobiales; family Xanthobacteraceae; genus Afipia. The sequence goes on along the minus strand of JBFWQX010000006.1, from coordinate 224,519 downwards.
GCGCCAGCATGATCCGATGCCTGGAGCTGGAAAATCTGGACATCCGACGGCTTGCTGAAATCGCTTCGTTCGAGGGATGCGCGGACCCTCCAACGGCAGCTTCGAGTGCCGCGCAGAGATACGAGCATCCGAGGATGGCGGTCCAACGACTGCAGCCGGCTCTCGGCCGGAATTCGTGAATCTGCTCCTCTGTCCTTGGCATCCCGCCCCGTAACTTTCATCTGAGGGTGAAGCGTTTCTCCTGAAGAAGAATGCTTCTTTTCCTACGCTGGTAGCCGAGCCGCGGGAAAATAGCGGCAATTGGTCACATACAGCCGAGAAGTCGTTGCACACCGGATTCCGCTGGTGTTCGCGCCGTTGCGACCGGTTTCGCGGGATTGTTCAGGTCTCGCAGGGTCGCAGACCGGAAGATGTGTGTTTTCCCGGCGCTTGCATGTCCGAAGAAAGTAAGAATAATATTACTTATATAATTTGGAGCGGTGCCTGACACTGGAAGCGATCATGCCGTCGTGGAATGGAGTTTGAAGCGCCGCACGGGCAGGACGTTTCTTGAACAAGGACAGTGTCGATAGCCGCGATCAAAAAAGAAAAGGGGAGGATTGAGATGAATCGTTTCACCAGGGCTGCAGCGTTCACGATCTGCTGTCTGCTTGCCGGAGGAAATCCTTCAGCGGCCAAGACTGTTCTGAAATTCCACCACGATCTGCCGGAAGACAGCGCTCAACACGTCGCCGCGGAAAAGTTCAGGGATCTGGTTGCAGAGCGTACCAAGGGCAAGGTCGAGGTGCGTATCTTCCCGAATAACGCGCTTGGTGATGACGTCCAGGCCGCCCAGCAGATGCAGTTCGGTGCAATTGAGGGCGGAATCATTCCGACGGCGAAACTTTCAAATTTTCAGCCGATCATGCAGCTTCCGGATCTGCCTTTTCTCTTTCCGTCGGCAAAGGTGGCCCACAAGTTTCTTGATAGCGAAGTGGGGGATGAGATGCTCGCTTCGCTTGGCAAGATTGGACTCAAGGGGGTGACTTTTTGGGAAAGCGGATTCAAGCAGTTTACCTGCAACAACGCCGTCAATAGCCCGGGTGACTTCAAGGGCCGCAAGGTTCGTGTGATGGAGAGTCCGCTCATCATTGAGCAGTTCAGAGCACTCGGATCGACACCAGCTCCGATCGCGTTCTCTGAGACATACACCGCTTTGCAGCAGCGAGTAGTCGACTGTCAGGAGAATCCGCTGGTTTCAATTGTGAAAATGAAGTTTCACGAGGTGCAAACCCATACCATCATCAGCAATCACGCTTATCTTGGTTATGCCCTGGTTTTCAGCAAGCGCTGGTTTGATGCGCTCGACCCGGAAACGCGAAAAATCCTGGTTGATACTGCCCGTGAAACGACAGTTCTGCAGCGAGAGGAAACCGCGCGCCGCGAAGCGGGCTATGTTGCGGTCATCAAAGCGAGTTCTACGACGCTCACGACATTGCCCGCAGACAGCCGTGGAGCATTCGAGGCTGCAACACGGCCGGTGCATGACAAGTTCAGGAGTTCGATCGGGACGGAGCTTCTGGACAAGACCTACAGGAAGATCAAGCAACTGAGCGGTTCCTGATCGCCACTCGACTGGAGGAGCAGGGCTGTCTCTGCCGCTGCCCTCCGACCTCTCATACATGAATAGCAGGAGCGAACGATGCTTGGGCGATTGGATCGCGGGCTGTCGATGGCGGAAGATTTCTTCATATCCGTTCTGTTGATAACGGCATCCGCAATCCTCTTCGTGAATGTTATCGGACGCTATGTGTTCAACTACGGTTTCGTCTGGGCTGAGGAATTGGTTCGCTACGAAATCGTGTGGCTGGTCTTTGTCGGCGGCAGTGTTGCCGCGCGTAAGGGAATTCACATCGGGGTAGAAGCCCTGGTCCACTTGCTGCCGCCTTCCATACAGAAACTAACGAGTATCGCGGTGCTCCTGGTGTGCGTCCTGTTTTGCGCCATTCTGGTCTATTTCGGCTGGGAGCTTGTCAGTCAGACGCGAATATTTGACCAGCGAACACCCGCCATGCAGGTGCCGTTCTGGTTGATGCAGATGGCCATTCCAGCCGGAGCCATGCTGATGGGGCTTCGATTTGCGCAATCGCTTGCGGTCGTCATGACCGGAGGAGCGGGCCGGCACGAAGCAAACATCATCAACTGACCAGTGGAGCATCGCCGTGACCACCGTTTTCTTTGGCTTGTTTGCATTTTTGCTTGCCGCAAGCGTTCCGATCTTTGTCGTGCTTGCTTTGTCGGTGACGGTCATGATCTGGCTGGGTGGGCTGATGCCGCTGGCCATTGTCGTCGAACGAATGTTCTCGGGGATTGATTCATTCGCATTGATGGCAATTCCCTTCTTCATTCTGACGGGAAATTTGATGAGCGTCGGCGGCTTATCGCAACGCTTGATCCGGTTCGCCGATTTGCTCGTCGGTCGGATCACGGGAGGTCTCGGCGTGACGACGGTGACCTCGGCGATGTTCTTCGGCGCCATCTCCGGTTCAAGTCCTGCGACAGTCGTCGCCATCGGGGGGATACTGAATCCGGCGTTGAGGAAAGCCGGCTACAACGCGGACTTTTCAATAGGTTTGATTGTCGCCGCCGGATCGCTCGGAATTATCATTCCGCCGAGCATTGTGATGATCGTTTATGCGGCGGCGACCGGCGTATCTGTTGGTGCGCTTTTCATGGCCGGTGTCGGAGCTGGGTTGGCATATGGTTTTGTCTTCATGTGCTACGCCGTCTATCATGCCCGAAAGCACAATGTACCGAGAAGCAAGCCGCCGGCTGGTCGCGAGATATGGGAGGGGTTCAAGGATGCGTCCTGGGGGCTGGGCGTTCCGGTTCTCATTCTCGGCGGAATCTATGGCGGCGTTTTCACACCGGTCGAAGCTGCCGCAGTTTCTGTTATTTATTCGCTGTTTGTCTCCGCGGTCATCTACCGCGAAAAATCCCTTGCAGAGCTTTGGGCGACGATCAGGGATTCTGCCGCAACCACAGCGCAGGTGATGATCATATTGTCGGCGGCTGCGGTGTTGGCCTGGTATCTCACCTCGACCGGGATCGCCATTTCCATCGCGAATGCAATTCTTTCGCTGAGTTCAAACCCCATTCACTTGTTCATGTTGATCAACATCGCGGTGCTGATCGCGGGCATGTTCCTGGATGCCGCGTCGATCATGGTGATCCTGGGGCCGCTCCTTTATAAGGTCGGAGTTCAGGTCGGTATGGATCCGGTGCATTTGGGGGTCGTTCTGACCGTCAATGGCGCGATTGGAATGTTCACGCCGCCGTTCGGCCTGAATTTGTTTGTCGCATCCAGTCTTCAGGGTGTCAGTTACGAACAGGCGGTGAAAGGTGCACTGCCGTTCATTGGTCTTGCAATCATCGGTTTGATGATCGTGACCTATGTGCCTGCCATCAGCATGTGGCTGCCAAGGATGCTTTACGCAGGATTGTAGAACGGTTGCGCTGCGAGATGCGATGAGATTCGCTGCATTGCGCAACATGGTTTCGTTGACGGACTTTGGATTGAGTCTAACATTCGCTCAGGCCCGTGAGAGGCCATGGGAGGAATGCATGATCCGTCTTGCCAGCCCGTTTGTTCGCCGAAAGTTTTCTGTAAATACCGCAACCCAGCGCTCACCGCTGGGTTTTCTCATTCTTGCATCCGCTGTTGCTGTGTTCGCCGGCTTTTCAGGAGCTTCGGCGCAATCGCCCGCCAAGGGATCGCCTGAACATATCAAGGCTGTGACATCCGCTGTTGATCAGAACTCGATCAAGGCCAACGCAGCCACGTCGAACGATTGGCCGGCCGTGGGCCTCGATCTTGGCGAAACCCGTTTCAGCAGGCTCAAACAGATCAACACCGATAACGTGAAGAATCTGGGCCTGGTGTGGTCCTACAACCTCGAATCCTCGCGCGGCGTCGAGGCGACGCCGGTCGTCGTCGATGGCATCATGTATGTCACGGCTTCTTGGAGTGTCGTGCACGCGATTGACGTTCGCACCGGCAAGAATATCTGGACTTTCGATCCGCAAGTGCCGCGCACCATCGGCTACAAGGGCTGCTGTGACGTCGTGAACCGCGGTGTCGCGCTGCACAAGGGCAAGGTCTATGTCGGTGCGTACGATGGCCGTCTGATCGCCCTCGATGCCGTCACCGGCAAGAAGGTCTGGGAAAAAGACACGCTGATCGACAAGGAACATTCCTACACCATCACCGGCGCGCCGCGCGTGGTGAACGGGAAGGTTGTGATCGGCAATGGCGGCGCCGAGTATGGCGCGCGCGGTTATGTCACGGCCTATGATGCCGAAACCGGCAATCAGGCCTGGCGCTGGTTTGTCGTGCCCGGCGATCCGTCGAAGCCGTATGAAGACGAGTCGATGGAGAAGGCTGCCAAAACCTGGGATCCGGCTGGAAAATACTGGATCAACGGCGGCGGCGGCACCGCATGGGACACCATCACCTTCGATCCTGAACTGAATCTCGTATACATCGGGACCGGCAACGGCTCGCCGTGGAACCGGCATCTTCGCAGCCCGTCGGGCGGCGATAATCTCTACCTCGCGTCGATTGTCGCCCTGAACGCCGATACCGGAAAATATGTCTGGCACTATCAGGAAACGCCGGGCGATCACTGGGACTATACCTCGACCCAGCCGATGATCCTGGCCGACATCAACATTGATGGCGCGCCGAGAAAGGTGATCCTTCATGCACCGAAGAATGGATTCTTCTTCGTCATTGATCGCACCAACGGCAAGTTCATTTCAGCGAAGAACTTCGTCGATGTGAACTGGGCGACGGGATACGACGCCAATGGCCGGCCGATCGAGGTTGCCGCGGCGCGCGATCCCGAGAAGGGGATGGACAGCATCCCCGGTCCATACGGCGCTCACAACTGGCACCCGATGTCGTTCAATCCGATGACCGGGCTGGTCTATTTGCCGGCTCAGGGCGTGCCGCTGAATCTCACGCCGCAGAAAGGCTGGAAGCACAACGCCAACCAGCCCGGCGAGTTTGGCGGCAACACCGGCTGGAACACCGGCTTTGTTCTGAACGCCACTCCGCCAAAGAACCTGCCGTTCGGCCGGCTCATTGCGTGGGATCCGGTCAAGCAGAAGGAAGCGTGGAAGCAGGAATACGTCGCGCCGTGGAATGGCGGAACGCTGACAACTGCCGGCAATCTCGTGTTCCAGGGAACGGCTGACGGCCGCTTCATCGCCTACAATGCGACGACCGGGGACAAGCTCTGGGAGTCGCCGACCGGCACCGGCGTCGTGGCCGCGGCTTCGACCTACATGGTCGACGGCAAGCAGTATGTCTCCATCGCGGTCGGGTGGGGCGGCGTGTTCGGCATCGCCGCGCGCGCCACCGAAGGTGACAATCCCGGCACGGTCTACACCTTCGCGATCGACGGCAAGGCTCCTTTGCCGAAGATCACGAAATACCAGATGGAGAACCTGCTCGAAGGTGTGAAGTACAATCCGGCTGACGTTGGCCCGGGCACGCTGCTGTATGTCAGCAGTTGCGTGACATGTCATGGCGTGCCGGGGGTCGACAAGGGCGGCAACGTCCGCAATCTCGGCTATGTCGGCGCCGAGACCATCGCGAACCTGAAGAACTTCGTGTTCAAGGGGCCGCATATGGACAAGGGCATGCCGGACTTCACCGGGAAGCTGAGTGAGGACGATGTGGTCAAGATCATCGCCTTCATTCAGGGAACGGCTGACGCGGTTCGTCCTCCGAAGAAGTGATGAGAGTGCCTCTGGCGCGTGGCGGAAGTCATTTCGGCTTCCGCCGCGCGCCTTCTCCGCGTTGAAGCGGGTTGCACGGTGGCCCGGTCTCACCTATTGAAGCCGGTATGCGCTTTTGGCCCGGCTCCGGGGAGCATCGGATTTCGATTCCAAGGGGCTGGGCCGAATTTGTCGGCGCGCCAGCAATTCCTTGAACCCCGATGTCGAAAAGCCCTTCCTCTGACCGCAACAAGCCGCCTCCGCCAGCGCTCGCAAAGGCGATGCTGGCTTTGCAGATGCAGCAGTTTGAGGACGCTGAACAACTCGCATCGCAAGTCTTGAAATCAGACCGCGGCAATACGCTTGCTGCGGAAGTTTTGGGGCGCGCCCTGTTGGCGCAAAGCCGCCTCGAGGATGCGATCGGGCATCTGTCGAAATTTGTGCGCAGAACCGGCGAGCCTTCAATCGAAACGCTGCTTGCAGGCATGTTTGCTGCTGCCGGCCGCAGCGAAGAAGCGCTGGATCAGCTTCGCCTCGCTGTCGGCCGGCGGCCGCCTTACATGCCGGCTTTTGCCGAGCTTGCACTCCAGTTGCGCAAGGGCGGACAGTTTGACGAGGCGCTGACGGTCGCGGAAAGCGGGCTGGCATTCGAGCCGCATTCCGCCGATTTGCAGCTTGCGCTCGGATATGTTCTGGCAGAGCGCAACGAGCGTGACCGGGCGCTGGCGATATTCGCTCAGGTCCATGCAGCACAGCCGGCGCATCACGACGCTTTGCTCGCTCTCGCGGCGGCTGTGATTTGGAGCGGCGATTACGAACGGGCTGCAGATCTCTACCGTCGCGCACTTGCTATCAAGCCGCTGGACGATACGCGCATACGCCTCGCGAAATGCCTGCTTGAACTGCGGCAGCGCGAAGAAGCGGAAGCGCTCTTCCGCTCGGCTGCCCACGGGACGGGCAAAATGGCTGCTCCCGCGGTCATAGGAATGGTATCCGCGTCGCATGGACGAATCTTTCTGCGGCCGAGCGCAGCGCTGGATTTCCTGCGTATCCGAAGCGGGTGACGTGGATCAGGCCCGGAATTTCCGGCGGTAGACGCCGGTTTCTCGCGACATCAGGCCGACGAGATCGTGCGTACGTTGCGTGTCCTCGTCTGTGAAGACCGCAGTTTGCAAATTCCATTTCTGCCGCTTCACCGGGAAGCATTGGGCGATCGGTGTGCCTTTCGGCAGCACGCCGCTGAAATTCGCGTCGCGCCATCGCGTCGGAAAGTGAATCCAGCCGTCGCGGTAGTTGTCGCAATCGACCCATCCCGTCAGCGTCGTGAATGGCAAGTCGAACCTGTTGACCGGATGCGTGAACAGCAGGGAGTAACCTTCCGGCGCCTCGATGGTCCAGAGGTTGTGAAACTTGATCACGAACCGGTCGGACTCGAAAAGCGGTGTGCCGGTCAGTTGCGTGCTGTCATGCAACCCGATGGGCGAACGAGGAAAGTTCACCGTGCTGCAAGGCGGCAGATCGTTATCCCATGAAAATTCACCGTCCTCGACCTTGATATCGCAGATCAGAGGGATCAGAAAACCCGACGTCATCGCGTCGACGAATGGCGGGCAGCGCTTCACGGTGTCGTTCTGGCCCCCCATGATTTCGCTGGAGACCTCCTGAGGCATGGTGCGCAGCCATTCCGGCAGACCCTGGGCCGCAGGGATCGGCGGCGGCAACAGACCTTCGAGTTCTTTCGGGCAGCGAAATGTGAGCAACGGCGAGGTGTCGGGCGAGGGCATAACAGCAGCAAATCTCGGGAACGAGAACGGGAATGCGGTGAGGCGCGATGTTTGACTTTATCATGTACATGGCGCGCTCGCTACTTTTCTACCGTCGCATCCCGGGCCGGCGACAAGCGTTTAAATTCATATGCGTACGAACGAACCCCAACCGGGGCCATCTGCCCGCGCGTCATCCTTAACGAAATGCCAACACAACAAAGCCAAAGTTGGGTTTCATGAGTTTCGACCGGTTCGACGTCAGGCTATACTTCCGGCATGCGATTTTGGGTTCCAGCCACGATTTTGATCGCGTTGAGCGGTCCCGCGCATGCGGACCTGCGCATCACCCGTGACCATGGCGGCTACGTCGAGGAGTACAAGGCGAAGTATGCGCGCATCCGGGCAAAGGGTGAGCGCGTCATCATCGACGGCATCTGCAATTCGGCCTGCACCATGGTGTTCGGTATCGTGCCGCTGAACAAGATTTGCGTCACGCCGCGTGCCAGCCTTGGATTCCATCTGGCTTACTATGACAAGTCCTGGACCTTCGGCATCAAGGTCAACAGCAGCGAGGGGACATCGGATCTGATGTCCTATTATCCGCCATCCGTGAAATCGTGGATCAGCCGCAACGGCGGCCTCACCAACGAGATGAAGAAGATCAAGAACGGCGCCGATCTCTGGCGCATCGTCGATCCTTGCCCGGAAGAATTTTTCTGAGCAAGGTTGTGGCAGGCGGAGGATTACGTGCGCCGTCGTTGGCGGGAGTCGATGGCGATAGCATGCACTCTACCTATAATTGTCATCACCGGGCTTGTCCCGGTGATCCCGACTAATTTGGCATAGTGCTTCGATCATCGGGATGGCCGGAACATCCCCGATCAAGTCGAGGACAGGCGTCCGGCCATGACAACTTAGCCTGTTGCAACGGGCTATGCGATTTCGGATTTCCGATTCAATTTTCAAACAGCCACTTTCGTTCACGCGCGCGACATTGTGCTCGCGCATCGCGCGAGGTGAGCTTTCGTTCCGCCCCTTGAACGATGAGGGGCGTGGCGCGCCGAAAGGCGCAAAGGGTGGTGTTCGCTTCCTTGGCGAAGGAAGCGCGTCGCCTTGCGGCGCGCCATCAGCGGCGATTTTGGGCGAGGGGAGCGCTCTTCCGGGACAGGACAGACGCTTTCACGCCCCGATCCGGCGGCTTTCGCCGCGTTCGTGCCTGTCCGCGTCCAGCCATTGAAGGCGGAGCCACGTAGTTGGCCCGGGCGCTGACCCCAGCCTCCCGGACGTGTGGCTGCGAACCACATCGCGCAGGCGCCGCATCCCGTTCCGCTCTCAAGACGCCTCTAGACAGCGCCCCTCGTGAACAGGACAGCGCGGACTATATTCCTATATCAGGGAATGTCAACAGCCCTTGTCAGGATCGTGATGGCCCAACACCGTCATTCCGGGGCGCGCGGAGCGCGAGCCCGGAATCCACAATCACGTTCCAAATTCGAGAGAAGATGGATTCCGGGTCTGCGCCTGCGGCGCATCCCGGAATGACAAGCAGAGACATCGCGTCATCGTGAGGTGCGAGCCGCGTTTGCGGCGAGCCTCGAAGGATGCGCGGCGAAGAGTCGGGATCGCACCGTCATCCTTCGAGGCGCGCAAATGCTCGCACCTCAGGATGACGGGCCGGATGTTAAGGTGGGCATCCAACACCGTCATTCCGGGGCGCGCGCAGCGCGAGCCCGGAATCCACAATCACTTTCAGGATTCGAGGGAGGATGGATTCCGGGCCTGCGCCAAGCGGCGCATCCCGGAATGACAAGCAGAGACATCGCGTCATCCTGAGGTGCGAGCCGCGTTTGCGGCGAGCCTCGAAGGATGCGCGGCGAAGAGTCGGGATCGCACCGTCATCCTTCGAGGCGCGCAAGGGCGCGCACCTCAGGATGACGGGCCGGATGTTAAGGTGGGAATCCAACACCGTCATTCCGGGGCGCGCGGAGCGCGAGCCCGGAATCCACAATCACTTTCAGGATTCGAGGGAGGATGGATTCCGGGTCTGCGCCTGCGGCGCATCCCGGAATGACAAGCAGAGACATCGCGTCATCGTGAGGTGAGAGCCGCGTTTGCGGCGAGCCTCGAAGGATGCGCGGCGAAGAGTCGGGATCGCACCGTCATCCTTCGAGACGTGCAAGAGCGCGCACCTCAGGATGACGGGCCGGAGTCACGATATGTCTAACGTCATTGCGAGGGGGCGGAGCCGACGACGCAATCCATTTTGCGGCTTGCAAGCCGCTCATAGCAGGGCGTGAGATCGCTGAATTGCTTCGCGGAGCCTGTCATCGGGCGGCGCTTCGCGCCGACCCGTTGGCTCGCAATGACGATTGTGCATGTTGGAGCATCGCGTGATCTTTCAACGGGTCGTCCTGGCCTGCGCCGGGACGACGTCGCATGGCGAAGCAGATTACGTGCAGTTCGTTATGCGGACCGGGCCGCTTCTAGAACGTCACCACGCCACGGATCGACTGGCCGGACTTCATCAGATCGAACGCCTTGTTGATGTCGCTCAGCGGCATCACATGGGTAATCATCGGGTCGATCTGAATCTTGCCCTGCATGTACCAGTCGACGATCTTCGGCACGTCGGTACGGCCGCGCGCGCCGCCGAAGGCGGTGCCTTTCCAGACGCGCCCGGTGACAAGCTGGAACGGACGTGTCGCGATCTCCGCGCCCGAGGGCGCAACGCCGATCACGATCGACTGCCCCCAGCCGCGATGGCAGGCCTCCAGCGCCTGACGCATCACCGTGACATTGCCGGTGCAATCGAACGTGTAGTCCGCGCCGCCGATCTGGTCTTCTTTTGTCTTCGTCATGTTGACGAGGTGAGCGACGAGATCCTTGCCGACCTCGGTCGGGTTGACGAAATGCGTCATGCCGAAGCGTTCGCCCCAGCCCTTGCGGTCGTTGTTGATATCGACGCCGATGATCATGTCCGCGCCGGCGAGGCGCAGGCCCTGCAGCACGTTCAGTCCGATGCCCCCTAAGCCGAACACGATGGCTTTAGCGCCTTGCTCGACTTTCGCGGTGTTGATCACCGCGCCGATGCCGGTGGTGACGCCGCAGCCGATGTAGCAGACCTTGTCGAACGGCGCGTCCTCGCGGATTTTCGCCACCGCGATTTCCGGCAGCACGGTGTAGTTCGCGAAGGTCGAGGTGCCCATGTAGTGATGGATCGGCTTGCCGCCGAGGGAAAACCGGGATGTGCCGTCCGGCATCAGGCCCTGGCCCTGCGTCGAACGGATCGCGGTGCACAGGTTGGTCTTGCGCGACAGGCACGAGGGGCACTGGCGGCATTCCGGCGTATAGAGCGGAATGACATGGTCGCCTTTCCTGACGCTGGTGACGCCACGGCCGACATCGACCACGACGCCTGCGCCCTCATGACCGAGAATGGCCGGGAACAGGCCTTCCGGATCGGCGCCCGACAGCGTGAATTCATCCGTGTGGCACACGCCTGTCGCCTTGATCTCGACCATCACCTCGCCCTCGCGGGGGCCTTCCAGTTGAACGGTGGTGATCTCCAGCGGTTGACCGGCAGCGGTGGCGACGGCGGCACGAACATCCATGAAACAGACCTCTGTTTTGCGTGTCCGGGTCTGCATTTTTTGAAAGCATGGCCCGGCATATTTGACGATTGCCCGACACCATAGGATCGGGCAAGCAGATGCGCAAATGAGTACATCGGCCCCTCAAGCGACATTCGACTCAATCGCCGCGCGCGCCGCGCCGGCGGTCTTTGTCGTGCTGTGGAGCACCGGATTTATCGGCACCAAGTATGTGCTGGCGGGGGCCGAACCGCTGACCTATCTCGCGGTGCGCATGGTTCTTGCAGCCGTGCTGATGGGGCTGATCGCCGCCGTCTCCCGTGCGTCATGGCCGAAGGGCGCCGACATTTTTCACAGCGCGGTGTCCGGATTGCTGGTGCACGGCTTTTATCTCGGCGGAACGGCGGTCGCGATTTTCCATTCCGTTCCGGCGGGATTGTCGGCGCTGATCCCGGGACTGCAGCCGATCCTCACATCCACGCTGGCGAACCGCTGGCTGGGCGAGCGCGTCACGCCGCTGCAATGGACCGGCTTGCTGATGGGGCTTGCAGGCACGCTGATCGTCCTGCATGGCCGCTCGATGGAAGGCGAGGCGGGCTGGGGCTGGCTTGCGACCGGTGTCGCGCTGGTCAGCATCACGCTCGGCACGCTTTATCAGAAGCGCTACTGCAGCCGGATCGACTGGCGTTCGGGCAACGCGATCCAGTTTCTGTCGGCGGCCGCGCTGTTCGCGCTTGGCGCCTGGCTGTTCGAGACGCGGGTGATCGTCTGGAATCGCGAATTCGTGCTCAGTCTGGCGTGGCTGGTGGTGGTGCTCTCGATCGGGTCGATCGGATTGCTTTACTGGCTGATCCGCCACTCCGCCGCGACACAGGTGGCGAGCCTGTTCTATCTCGTGCCCAGCGTCACGGCGCTGATGGCCTATCTGCTGTTCGACGAGCGGCTGGATTGGCTCTCCATCGCCGGCATGGTGATCTGCGCGGCGGCAGTGCTGCTGGTGAACAAGAGCACGGCGAAGGCGCGAGGTTAGGATTCTCGCATTCTGGCGTAGGCCGCAAGCGCACGGGCGCGGGCGGCCTTGTGATCGACCATCGGCTCCGGATAGGTCTTGCCGAGTATGACACCGGCGGTGGCCAACTCCATCGGCGTGGCTTCCCACGGCTGGTGAATCAGGTTGGCCGGAAGGCGCGTCAGTTCCGGCACCCATCTTGAAACATAGACGCCGTCCGGATCGAACTTCTCGCCCTGCAGGACCGGATTGAACACGCGGAAGTAGGGCGCGGCGTCAGCACCCGAGCCCGCCACCCATTGCCAGCTTGCCGGATTGCTGCCGGGATCGGCGTCAACCAGCGTGTCCCAGAACCACGTTTCGCCGTGCCGCCAGTCGATCAGCAGGTGCTTGACCAGAAACGATGCGACCACCATGCGCACGCGGTTATGCATCACGCCGGTGTGCCAGAGTTCGCGCATGCCCGCATCGACAATCGGGTAGCCGGTCTGGCCGCGCTGCCAGGCGCGCAGCGCTTTGGCGTCGCGCCGCCATGGAAACGCATCGAACGATGATTGCAGATTCGTTTCGGCGAGATCGGGAAGATCGAACAGCAGGTGACGCGAGAACTCGCGCCAGCCGAGTTCGCTCAGAAATTTTCCGACGTCACTTGCGATGGCGGGCTTTTGTGCCGCGGCGAAGTTCGCCGCATGCCAGACCTGACGCGGGCTGATTTCGCCGAACCGCAGATAAGGCGAGAGTCGCGAGGTGCCGTCGCGATCGGGCCGGTCGCGCAGCGTGGCGTAACCCTTGATGCCGGTTTCGAGAAAATCATGAAGCCGCGCCTGCGCGGTGCTTTCTCCCGGCGTCCACGTATCACGCAAACCGCCGGCCCAGTCGGGATGCTTGGGTTCAAGAGTCCATGAGGCGAGGTCGTCGCTCGCAACTTCGGGGCCGGGCTTGAGCTTTTTCGGTGCGGGCAGGGCCGGCGGCGGATCGCCGAGACTGAGGACCCGCTTCCAGAACGGCGTAAACACGCGCAGGCCCCGGCCTTCCTTGTTGCGCAGGCTTGCAGGCTTCACCAGCAAATCACTCGGAAAACTGCGTGATGAAACGCCGATTTTGTCGAGCGCGGTGCGAACCTCTCGTTCGACAGCCGATTGATTGGAAATCTCGCTCTCGATCCAGTGAACGCTTGCGGCCGCGATATCCTGCGCGATACCGGAAATGACACGGGCGGCCGCGCCGCTGCGCAGCACGAGAGTCTGTCCGCGGGCGGCGAGATTGGTCTGCAGGTTTCTCAGCGATTGCGCGAGCCACCATCGCGACGCGCTGCCGAGTGTGCGTCCACGCGGCGGCCGTAGCGAAGGGCTTTCCTCGTCGAGCACATAGAGCAACACCAAGGGAGCGCCTGTCTCCGCCGCGGCGTGCAACGCCGGATGGTCGGACAGGCGCAGATCGTCGCGGAACCAGACAATGACGGGAGGGGCCGACCGGCTCGTCATCGGTGGTTGCTATCCTTCGGTCTTTGCTGCGGCTGACCGTCTGGCGAACGGTTAATGAAACGGTAAACATAAACTGTCAGTGTGTCTCGATTTTTATCGGAATGCTTTGAAAGGCGATGCGATGGCATTCGGTTTCGGGAAGAAATCCCCTGATTTTCTGAAGTTCAAATTGGGCGCGAAAGCCACGATTTGCGCGGCGCTGCTGATTGCGATCACCACCTCGATGGTGGTGGGCGCGGCCTACTGGTCGTTGAGCAGGGAGTTCGAGGCACGCGGCAAGTCGGATATCGAAACCAGTCTGCGCACACTGGCGCTGGCTTTCGCCGAAACCACGCCCGATGCCAAGGTCGTCATCAAGGATAGCAGCGTCAGCCGCGCCGAGATTCCGGCGATGCCCGCGTTCAAAGATCATGCGACGGTGGATCGCGCCGTTTCCTATGTCGGTGGCAACGCGACCATTTTTGTCTATGACGATGCGAGCAAGGACTTCATCCGCCGCACGACGAACGTCAAGAAAGAGAACGGCGACCGCGCCGTTGGAACAAAGCTGGCGCCGGATCATCCGGCGCAGGCGATCGTGCGGGCCGGTCAGGCCTACAAGGGACCGGCGGTCCTGTTCGGCAAGAGCTTCATGACGGCGTATCAGCCGGTCTTCGATACGGCGGGGAAGGTCGTGGGCATTCTCTATGTCGGAATTCCGACAGACCCGCTCGACGCGATGCTTCTTCATGCCATGACGATGATGGTGGCCGCCGCCGTTATCGGTGCGTTGCTGGTTCTCGGCCTGACGATGCTGCTGGTTCGCAGCGTCACACGTCCGCTGCGGTCCGTCACCGACACGCTGACCTCGCTTGCGGAAGGCAACCCCAACGTCGCGATAGCGCACGTGGACCGGTACGACGAGATTGGTTCGATCGCCCGCACCATCGGGGTGTTCAAGTCGAACTCGCTGGAACGCCGCCGCCTCGAAGCGGAACGAAAGAGCGCCGAGGCGGAATCCGCCGAGAGACGAAAAGCCGAATTGAGAAACTTCGTGGACGAATTCCAGTCCAACGTCGGCGGCATCGTCAAGAAGGTGCTTCATTCATCCGGCGAGTTCGAGAACGCGGCGCGAAATCTCACAGGAACCGCACGCAGCACGGCGCACCTGTCCCAGGCCTCGGCCAGCGCCTCGACACAGGCCTCGGAGCACGTGCGCAACGCCGCGGCCGCGTCGGAGGAACTCACCAGTTCCATCGCGGAAATCAATCGCAGGGTTCAGGAATCCAACGGGATTACCTCCAGCGCGGTGAAGCAGGCGGCCGCGACCGACGAGCAGATCGCGGAACTGTCGCGTGCGGGTGATCGTATCGGCGATGTCGTCAAGCTCATCACCTCGATCGCCGAGCAGACCAATCTGCTTGCGCTCAACGCGACCATCGAGGCGGCGCGGGCAGGCGAAGCAGGCCGCGGCTTTGCGGTGGTCGCACAGGAGGTGAAGAACCTCGCAGGTCAGACAGCGAAAGCCACCGACGAGATCAGCAGCCATATCGTCAACATGCAGTCGGCGACCCAGGAGTCGGTGTCCGCGATCAAGGCAATCGGGCAGACCATCGAACAGATCAGCGATATCGCCACGTCCATCGCCGCCGCGGTGGAGCAGCAGGGCGCGGCGACCCAGGAAATCGCCAGAAGCGTTCAGGCGGCCGCAAGCGTCACCAGCGAAGTCGCGGCCAATGTCGGACAGGTCGCCGACGGCGCGAAGCAGACCGGGGAGACATCGGACGGTATCCTTGTCTCGGCACAGGCCCTCAGTGCCGAAAGCCTCCACCTTCAGGCCGAGGTCGAGCGCTTCCTCAACGACGTACGGGCGGCCTGATCGGCCAAGCCCTTCGTCAGCGAAAAGCAAAAGGGGACGCGGCTGCGTCCCCTTTTTCTGTGCCGTGAAGCGCGATCACTTCGGCTGCGGAACGATCCGGATGTAAGGCTTCGGCGATTTCCAGCCGCCGGGATAGATCGTCTTCGCTTCGTCGTCGGTGACGGAACCGGCGATGATGACGTCTTCGCCCTGTTTCCAGTCGGCAGGGGTCGCGACCCGATGCTTGGCGGTGAGTTGCAGCGAGTCGATCACGCGCAGGATCTCGTCGAAGTTGCGTCCGGTGGTCATCGGGTAGACCAGAACCAGTTTGACCTTCTTGTCTGGCCCGATGATGAAGACGGTCCGCACCGTGGCGTTGTCCGCCGCCGTGCGGCCATCAGCCCCGCCGGCGGTATCCGCCGGGAGCATGTTGTAGAGCTTGGCCACCTTGAGGTCGGTGTCGCCGATCATCGGATAGTTCGGCGCATAGCCCTGGGTTTCCTTGATGTCCTCGCCCCATTTCGCGTGACGGTCCACGGGATCGACGCTGATCCCCATCAGCTTGACGCCGCGCTTGTCGAATTCCGGCTTCAGGCGGGCGAGGGTGCCGAGCTCGGTCGTGCAGACCGGGGTGAAGTCCTTCGGGTGTGAGAACAGCAGGGCCCAGCTATTGCCGATCCAGTCATGGAAATGCACGCGCCCTTCGGTGGTGTCGGCCTCGAAATCGGGGGCCACCGCGCCAATCTGGATGGTCATGAATCGGCCTCATGTTCTTAGAGTTTCTAGGAAATTTGGTGCCTGACCCTACATCGCGGCCAGCCTTTGGGCGAGAGGGGTGGCAAAAACGACAAGTTCTTTCCCGGCGCGCAAGGGTTTGCAGCAGGCTCTGCTCTTTTTGAGCGGATGACTGAAAATTCATCCCCGGCGCCCTGCGCGCTCACTTTTTTGCAATGCCTCGAATTTGTCTTTGATGCGCCGCAACGCCGCCGGTTCCCGTTGTCATGGATGAACCTCGCGGGCGGTCAGTGCGACCAATCCGCAACCATAAGGAAAAGAAGCGGCACCCGAATCGCTTTCTTAATGCTTCGTTTACGTCCGCGTGAAAATGCTGCGGGACACAACAAGAGAATAGTAACATGACGTCCGCCCAGATCATCTCCAATGCACCCCTTTCCGACCTGATCCGGAAAATCGAAACCGGCCTCACCGCAGATCGCGATGTCTCGGCTCACGCGCTTGCTTTTGTGCGCGATGGCGTGATTACGGGAGAGGGGCCGACGACCACGGGCCGGATTCATTTCTCCCGCGCGCTGGATGCCGCCGACGCCGCCTGGTGCGCGCGCATTCTCAATGCCGCCGCCAACACCAACGAGCCGGTCAGCCGCGCCGAAGCCGAAACGCTGTTCGAGATCAACCGCGCCGCGAGCGAGCGCACTGACGACGGTCTGTTCGACGATCTGTTCGCCAAGGCTATCGTCCATCATGCCGCCGCGGCCTCCGGGCTGCCGGTGCCGCCGCGTTCGGTGGCGCTGTCGCCTGAAACCGCGATCGAAAGCTGGGCGCCGACCACGGCGGTCGGCGTCAATATCGAAGTGCTGGAATGGATCGCCAGCCAGATGCGCGGCACCCGCCGCAACAACCGCGCGCTGATGCGGCTGGTCGCGACCCTGATCGGCGCGGCGACCCTGCCGCTCGCTCATACGCTGCCGAACGTCCTCGACCTCGGTATGTAAGGTTTTACGAAAGCAGCAGGCGCTATCTGGCGCCTGCCGTTTTCAACGTCTCGGGCAAACCGACGGTGCGCCCCGGAAATCCCGCCGCATCGAAATAGCGCTGGTCCAGCACCCGCTGGAATTGCAGCACCGTCCGCAGGCCATTGGCGGCGGGCTTGCCGGCGATCGTGCCGGTGTATCCCTTCGGCGTGACGCCGTTCGGCATGGCTTCCGTCATCACACGGCCGATCAGTGACCCCTTTGCTTTACGTTTGAGGCCGAGCAGGTGTGCCGCGGTGATGCCGACATCGGCATTGCTCACCGGCAGGTCGCTGGCAAAGCCGGCTTTGAAATCCGGACCGATGGCGGCCATGAAGTTCATGGTGTCACCGCGGCTGAAACTGCCGTGCATGCCCTGACCCTGCCGCAGGGTGGTGTCGGCAATTGAAATCGAGCAAAGCGTCGGCTCGTCGCATCCCTTTGCGTAAGAGCGGAAGTTGACCACGATGGCCGGATGCGGCGTTACGGCCTTGCCCTTCAGATTGAGCAGCGAGAGGGGCAGCGTGCCGGGAAAACGCCCCAGGCTGTCCTCAACGAAAATGCCACTCACATAGTCCTGTTCGAGCAACGCCTTGACCGTGCGGCC
This sequence comes from Afipia sp., assembly GCA_050249215.1. Taxonomy (GTDB): domain Bacteria; phylum Pseudomonadota; class Alphaproteobacteria; order Rhizobiales; family Xanthobacteraceae; genus Afipia. The sequence goes on along the minus strand of JBFWQX010000006.1, from coordinate 206,712 downwards.
CGCCAGCTTGCGGTCCTTGTTCGGGACATAGATCAGATCCGATCCGCCGTTGGTGGCGACGACGAGATCGGGCTTGAGCGGGTCCTTGCCAAGAAGGCCGTTGCCGGCCCTTGGATACTCATTCGCGCCCACCGGCGCATTCTTGTTGTTCGGGGCGAACAGCGGCAGGTCGAGCGCCTTGGCGAGATCGAGCGCGAGGAAACCAAGGGGGAGAAAGCCCTCCGGTGTGTCGGGATAGGTATTCTTCACCGTCGAGCTTGTCTTGCTTTCCTTCGAGATGGTCGAGAATCCGTGATCGGCGGACACGATGATGTTGGTCGTGGCGGCGAGGCCGAGGTCGTCCAGCGCCTTGCGAAGTTGCGCGAGGTTGTTATCGGCATTCTTGATGGCCGCGAGTGACGTAGGGCCGTTGATGCCCGGAACCACGCTGTTGAGGCTGTCGCCCTGATTGTGCTGCGTGCCGTCGGGATCGCGTGACCAGAACACCAGCACGAAGGGCTTGTTGCGGGCCTTGAACATCGGCAGCACGACCTTGCTCGCGACATCCGCGAAGTAGTCCTGCTGCCTGGTGTTGGCGACCGTCGTTCCCGGCGTTGTGGAATTGCCCGCCTTGCCGTTGTCGCCGCGTCCCGGCGCGGCATCCGGAAGATTGGCCGCGGCCAGCGCCGCTTTCATTTCGCCGGAGAGGGGAATCCCGATCAGCTTGCCGTCCTTCTCGGTCGCTCCGGTCTGGTCGTCGATGGTGATGGTCTTGGTGCCGGTGCGCTCGGTGTGGTCGAACAGCAGCGTCGGGCCGACCTTGCCGATGGCGGCGGTGCTGAATCCGGCCTCGCGCGCGGCCTTGAGCAGGGTCTCCTCGTTGAGGTAGTCGCCGTTGAACTGCTCGTTGACCTCACGCAGAATCTGGTCGTGCTCGATGAAGGGCACCACCGTGCCGGCCTGGCTCGCGACCGAGGTGACCGGTTTGCCCGTATAGATGGAGTTGCTGAAGGTGCCGGTGTCGCCAAGGTAGTGGCCGGTGGACATGCCCGAAGCGTTGGCCATGGTGAAGGTCGGGAACAGCGAATGGGGGTTCTTGAAATTGACCCCCTTGTCGCGCAGGGCGGCCATGGCCGGGGCGGTTTCCGGAGTCACCTTGAGCGCCCGCAACCCGTCGGGGATAAACAAAATCAGGTTGCGGGGCTGGCTGTTTTGGGCGAAAGCCGGTGCGGCGAAGCTGGCGGATGACAAGGCCAGAAAACCGAAGCAAAAGAACGAAATGGAGCGGCGCATGGGAGACTCGCTTTCGGAAGATTTGCCGCTCAGAGCAGCTATGCCGGGCGGTAGCTTGGTGTAGTTTCTGTCCGCGACAGAATTGTTACAACCGGTCCCGCATGCCAGATTGCGGCTCAGGGCTTCCTCGCCCGAACCCGCCGTTCCTTAAGGTCCAGATCACTCCATGTTCAAAAAGATACTGATCGCCAATCGCGGCGAAATCGCTTGCCGGGTCATCAAGACCGCGCGCCGGATGGGCATCAAGACGGTCGCCGTCTATTCGGAAGCCGACCGCGACGCGCTTCATGTCGAGATGGCCGACGAAGCCGTCTTCCTCGGGCCGCCGCAGGCTGCCGAGAGCTACCTCGTCATGGACAAGATCGTCGAGGCCTGCCGCAAGACCGGCGCCGAGGCGGTGCATCCGGGCTACGGGTTCCTGTCGGAGCGCGAGGCGTTCCCGCGCGCCCTCGCAGCCGCCGGGGTGGTCTTCATCGGACCGAATCCCGACGCCATCGCCGCCATGGGCGACAAGATCGAATCCAAGAAGGCGGCGGCCAAGGCCAAGGTCTCGACCGTGCCCGGTTTCCTCGGCGTGATCGAGGACGGCAAGCACGCCGTGAAGATCGCCGACGAGATCGGCTATCCGGTGATGATCAAGGCCTCCGCCGGCGGCGGCGGCAAGGGGATGCGCATTGCCCATTCGAGGGCCGAGGTCGAGGAAGGCTTCAACCTCGCCAAGGCCGAAGCCAAGGCCTCGTTCGGTGACGATCGCGTCTTCGTCGAGAAATTCATCGTCGATCCGCGCCACATTGAAATCCAGGTGCTCGGCGACAAGCATGGCAACGTGATCTATCTCGGCGAGCGCGAATGCTCGATCCAGCGCCGCAACCAGAAGGTGATCGAGGAGGCGCCGTCGCCGCTGCTCGATGAAGCCACCCGCCGCAAGATGGGCGAGCAGGCCGTCGCGCTGGCCAAGGCCGTGAACTACGATTCCGCCGGAACGGTGGAATTCGTCGCGGGGCAGGACAAGAGCTTCTACTTCCTCGAAATGAACACCCGCCTTCAGGTCGAGCATCCGGTGACCGAACTCATCACCGGCATCGACCTTGTGGAACAGATGATCCGCGTTGCGGCGGGCGAGAAACTCGCGCTGGCCCAGAAGGACGTGACGCTCACCGGCTGGGCCGTCGAGTCCCGCGTCTATGCCGAAGATCCGTTCCGCAATTTCCTGCCGTCCATCGGCCGGCTGGTGAAGTACCGTCCGCCTGCCGAGAGCAAGGTGGACGACATCACCGTGCGCAACGACACCGGCGTGCAGGAAGGCGGCGAAATCTCGATCTACTACGATCCGATGATCGCCAAGCTGGTGACCCACGCCTCGTCACGCGCCGCCGCCATCGAGGCGCAGTCGCAGGCGCTGGATGCCTTCTATGTCGACGGCATCCGCCACAACATCCCGTTCCTCTCGGCGCTGATGAATCATCCGCGCTGGCGCGAGGGCAATCTCTCCACCGGCTTCATCGCCGAGGAGTTTCCCGGCGGCTTCACGGCCCGCACGCCCGAAGGCGACATCGCGAGCAGCATCGCGGCCATCGCGGCGGCGGTGGATCACATCATCGGCGCACGCAAGCGGCAGATTTCCGGCCAGATGCAGGGCCGGGCGGTGTCGCGCGAACGCCGCCGCGCGGTCTGGCTCGACCGCAACGAAGTTCTGCTAGAGGTCGCGCGCGAAGGCGACGACATCGCGGTTCGCCTGATCGGCGCGGATGGAAATGCCGGTCAGCCGGTGCTGCTACGCTCGCAGTGGAAGCCGGGCGAGCCGGTGTGGTTCGGCACCATCGGCGGCCGGCCCGCTGTGGCGCAGGTCCGCCCGATGCCGAACGGATTCCGCATCGCGCATCAGGGCTTCGAGATTCCGGTGCAGGTTTATACCGAGACGGAAGCGGCTGCCGCGCGTTTGATGCCGGTGGTCTCCGCCGCCGACACCGGCAAGAAGGTGCTGTGCCCGATGCCGGGTCTGGTGATTTCCATCGCCGTGACCGAAGGGCAGGAGGTCAAGGCCGGTGAAACGCTGGCCGTGATCGAGGCGATGAAGATGCAGAACGTGCTGCGCGCCGAGCGCGATGGTGTGGTGAAAAAAGTCGCCGCCACGCCGGGCGCGACGCTGGCGGTCGATGCGCTGATCCTCGAATTCGCCTGAGGCATCCATGGTCCCGCAGGAAAAGCGCGAAGCGTTCCGGGCGATCCTGGCGGGCAAGGAGGTCATCAAGCCGGGATCGGTGTACGATCCGATCTCGGCGCGGATCGCGGAAGATGTTGGTTTTGAACTGGGACTGTTCGGCGGCTCCGCAGCCTCGCTGACCATTCTCGGCGATCCCGACCTGTTGCTGATCACGCTCTCTGAACTCGCCGAACAGGTGCGGCGTATCTGCCGCGCTGGAAACATCCCCGTGCTGGTCGACGCCGATCATGGCTACGGCAATGCGCTGAACGTCCGCCGCACGGTGCAGGAGCTTGAAGCGGCCGGCGCAGCGGGCCTCACCGTCGAGGATACGTTGCTGCCGCAGGCCTATGGGCAGGCCAAGCCGCAGGTGATTTCCATCGACGAGGGCGTCGGCAAGATGAAGGCCGCGCTCAGTGGCCGCTCCGATCTGTCGCTGGTGATCGTCGGGCGCACAGGTGCGGCGGCGATCACCACTATCGAGGACGCGGTGGCGCGCGCGAAGGCTTATGAGGCGACCGGCGTCGATGCGCTGTTCTTCACGGGACTGAAGACCCGCGCCGAATTGCAGGCGATTGCGGCTGCGACCAAGCTGCCAATCATCATGGGCAGCGCGGACGGCGAACTGGCCGACACGGCGTTTCTCGCCAGTCAGCGCGTGCGGGTCGCCAATCAGGGACACGCGCCGATCGCAGCCGCCACACAGGCGGTCTATGAGACGTTGAAGGCATTACGCGACGGCACGTCACCAAAAGAACTCAAAGGATTGCCATCGAGCGATCTGACAAACCGGGTCATGCGCGAGGCTGATGCGAAAGCGCGCATCGCGGAGTTTCTGGGTCTGAAGAAGTAGCACCACGGAGGTTTTCCGATGGTTCACGTCATCCGTCACATCATCGTTCGAGGCAAGGTTCAGGGCGTCGGCTATCGCGCATGGCTTGCGGGCGAGGCCGAGGCGCGCGGACTTGGCGGATGGGCGCGCAACCGCAGGGACGGTACGGTGGAAGCGGTGCTGTCCGGATCAGATGACATCGTCGCCGCGCTGATCGAAAAATGCCGGCGCGGTCCCGGCATGGCGCGTGTCTCGGGCATCGACAATCAGCCCGCGACAGAGGACATGCTGAAGCTGCGCGGTGCCGGCGAAATGTTTTCCGTTCTTCCAACAATATGAAGACGCGAGCTAAGTCTTGTTGGCCTCCTTGCGGAACGTCGCCGCGAGAATCCGCAGCGCCGCACGTTTCGGGGCATCGCTGACGCGCGAATAGAGCACCACCTTCGATGCTCCGAGCTTGGGCAGGCCAAGTGCCGGTCCGACATCGACCATGCCCGCGGGCGCGATCCGCTTCGCCAGCGGCGCGACGGCCAGTCCGGCAGCGGCGGCCGCCACGACCGCGCTGACGCCGCCCCCGACAAAGGCTTCGGTCCATTTGACCCGCGCCTTGTCGAGCGCGCGAACAGCCATTGCGCGCACGCCGCAGGGCGCGGCGAGGGCAGCGACAGGCAACGTTTCGCCCTTGCTCCATTGAAATCCCGGCGATGCGAACCATCCGAAGTCATCGGTGCAGAGTGTTTCTCCGCCGCGCCGGCTGCCTTCCTGACGCACCACAACAGCATCGAGGCCGCCGCCATCGAACGCATCGAGCAGTGTGCGCGAGAAGCCGATGGTGACGGCCAGCGTCAGCGACGGCGACGCGTCATTCAACTTTTCCAGAATGGGGACAAGTTCAGGACCGGCGGCATGATCGCTGACGCCGAGCGTCAGTCGTTGGATGACCGGTGCCGATCCCGACAGCGCCCGGTCATGAGCCGTCATCAAGGCGCGGGCGTGATCCTGAAACGCCGTGCCGTCCGCGGTGAGGCGGACCGCGCGGGGCGAACGTTCCACCAGACGCTTGCCGAGCGTGGCTTCGAGCCGTTGGAGTTTCATGCTGACGCCGGCCTGGGTCGTGCCGAGCGCCTCGGCGGCGCGGGTGAAGCTGTGCAAGTCGGCCACCAGCAGGAAGGCCTGAACCGTCGGGATGTCCAGCGCGGTCATTTTATCATCATGTTTCGTTATGATTGAAATATAGAATGATAAGATACCAATATGGTGCGAAGAGGTCTAGCTTCCTGTCATGCGCTGATCGCGCAAGACAGGAGACACGTCCATGCCCCTCATTACAGTCCAGTACGCCACACAACGTCACGTTCCCAAGGCTGATATCGCGGCTTCCATCACGAAGCTCTCGGCGGATATCCTGCGCAAGGACCCCAATGTCACGGCGGTCATTGTGCAGTCCGTCGATCCGTCGGACTGGTTCGCGGGCGGGCGCTCGCTGGCCGAGCAGAAGCTCGCCAGCGTCTGGGTCGACATCCACATTTCGGACGGCACCAACAGCAAGGACGAGAAGGCCGATTTCATCGCCGCCACCTTCAAGACGATGGATGACCTGCTCGGACCGCTGCACAACGAGAGTTATATCTACGTGCACGACGCGCGCGCGGATGCCTACGGCTTCGGCGGGTTGACTCAGGAGCGCCGCTATATCGCCGGCAAGCTCGCGGTCGCGCCGCGCAGCGCGGCGGCTTGAATGATACCCTCAAACCTTCGAGGGGCGCGGCATACTCGAGGGCTGGCGTTGCGGCGATCGGTGTCAGAGATTCCGGTCGACGCCGATGTTCGGAGCGGTCTTCAGAATGCTGTTGCGCTGGGCGAGCGCCAGTTCGTAGTCCGGCTTGAGCGCGATGGCTGAATTGAAGCTCGCAAGCGCATCTTTCGCGCGCCCGAGATGCTGGAGCGCGACGCCCCGGTTGTAGTGAAGCATGGGCGCGGCAGGTTGCAAATCTATGGCCTTGGCAATCTGCCGTTCCGCCGCCTCGAACTTGTGTTGCTGCAGAAGAAGAACACCAAGAAGGTATGCGGCTTCGGCATGCTTCGGCTCCACTGCCAGAATGGCCCGATAGGCTTTTTCAGCTTCTGCAATCCGCCCGCGCTGATGCAGGCTTTTGGCGATTGTCAGATCGGTCGGCACATTGCGGTGTGGACCGGCATCGAGCTTTTTGAGCAGCCGCATCGCATCTGAATGTTGCGGATCGGATTCCAGAATTTGCCGGCAGGTCCGCGCAGCGCCGCGCGGATCGCCGTCCTTTTCCATCCGTAACGCGCGGGCGAAAACCACCGGCAGGCTGAGTGGTTCGAGTTTGCCGTTAATGTTGCGCATATCCTGCGTGCTGACCCGCAGGCATTCGACCCGCCGCTCGATACCGCCGAAATCGTATTTGTAGGGAAAATCGCCGGTCTGCAGGTCATAGACCTTGAAGCCGTTCTCGATGCCCCAGCGCACGCATTGCAGATGCAGCACGAAGCCGGGAGGCGGGCGCTTGACGCTCAGATCGCGCCCGTTGAGCAGGCTGATCAGCGACTTGTTCTTCCAGTCGATCAGGCTGGCCTGAATGCCGATCCGGTGATCGCCTTGCCAGAGCATCGGCAGATACAGCGCGTTGCCGGCGAAGCAGCAATGCAGCATGTTGCGGAAGTTCGCCATCATGCCAATGGGCAGGCGCGGATTGTAACGCGCGGCGAGTTTTTCGGCCCATTGCTGTTCCCAGAATTTCAGCAGCGCCTCGATGTCATCTTCAATCGTGTCCGCTGTGGGCGTGGTGATCCTGTAGCCGTTCTCCTCTGCTTGCCTGAGCGCGGCGCGCGCGTTTCGCCGCGCCTTGGTATCGAGCCGCTCGTAGAGAAAGGCGTCCCACGTATCGGGCAGGTTCACATAAACGTAGATGTCGTGGTCGATGCCGTCGCCATCGTCCGGGCGCTGGACCTTCTCGGTAACGAACCCGGGTGAGGGGAACTGTTTCAGGAACAGACTGAGCCGTTCCGGCGATGCAAAGATGTTTTCCAGGTGCAGCCGCGACCAGTTCAGTTGCTTCGTCCGGTCCGCGAAGGCGGTGATGGCATCGTTCTCAAACTTCGGATCGCAGATGAAACCGGTATAGCCGGCGAAATAGCCGCCGCCGGTGCGCAGTTCGTTGCGGAAGCTGCCGTCGCGGTTCTGTTCGGTGCGCAATTGCAGCGGAAAGAAACCGGCATAGTCCGGTGAAGCAGCGCTGGCCTTCGCCGCGAGAACAATCCACTGGCAGCCGAGTTTCTCGAACCATCCGGCGATCCATGTCCATGACATGTAAAGCTGCGCTTCGGGGTCGGCCTGATACACGGCGTCCCAGTTGCTCCGAACGCGGAGCAAGGCGTCCCGGCTTGTGATGACATCCACATGCATGGCGTTGACCTTTGCTCGCAAGAGCGGCGGCACACGAATGAGCGGTGTCTGCGGACGATAGCGGTCTGTCTAGAATTCCCTGTGCATTTTCCGGTATGCGTCCCGATTACGCCACGGACGGCCGGCGCTGGCAAGGCAGTACCGGGCCGGTCAGGCGCCGAAGACCTCTTCAAAGGCCTGTTTCAGGGCGACATCCACGTCATGCATCGTGACCGGCAGGCCGAGATCGACAAGGCTGGTGACGCCGTGGCGAGGGTCCTGCACGCCACAGGGGACAATTCCCGAAAAGTGCGACAGGTCCGGCTCGACATTGATCGAAATGCCGTGAAGGCTGACCCAACGCTTCAGGCGCACGCCGATGGCTGCGATCTTGTCCTCGTGGGCGGGGCCTTTTTCCGGCCGCGCCACCCAGACGCCGACGCGGTCCTCGCGGCGCTCGCCACGGACGTTGAAGGCGGCGAGGGCGCGGATCGTGAATTGCTCGAGGCTGGCGACATAGGCGCGCACGTCCGGACGGCGGCGCTTGAGGTCGAGCATCAGATAGACCACCCGCTGGCCGGGTCCGTGATAGGTGAACTGGCCGCCACGGCCGGTGGCGAACACCGGAAACCGGGCGTCGATCAGGTCGTCCGGCCGGGCGCTTGTGCCCGACGTGTAGAGTGGCGGGTGCTCCAGCAGCCAGACCAGTTCGGGGGCGTGACCGGCAGCGATGTCCGCGGCCCGCCGGTCCATGAGGTCCAGCGCGTCCTCATAAGCCACCGGCGAATCGGCCACGCGCCATTCGGCGGGAGGGCCGGATCGGGCGAAAAACGACGTCAGGACAGGGTCTTCGCGCCGGGCCTGAAGGGTATTAACCATTGGGTAACCATAACCGTGGTGATGTGCTGTTATCGTTCATTTGTGGATGCGGAAGTCAAAGTGCCAACCCTCGATAACGTATCCGTCGATCTGATGGTGGTCCTCGGAACCACCTCGATGCCGATCCATCAGGTGATGCGCCTCAGCCGCGGCGCGATCATCGAACTGGATGCGACGGAGCAGGACGAGGTCAAGGTTCTGGCCAACAACTTGCCGGTCGCCAGCGGCGTTGTGGTGGTGAACCGCAATCGAATTGCGGTCGAAGTCAAGCAGATGCTGCCCCGGGCATCCGACCACAGATAGTCCGCAAACCATTGGATAAAGCCTTGTTCTGGCTCTTGTCCGTCCAATCCTGATTTGTTACACGGGCGCCGTCGATCCGCTCGGGGCACGAATCCGGGGCCGGTCTTCTAGCGCTCGTGGCGGAATTGGTAGACGCGCTGCCTTGAGGTGGCAGTCCGTAACAGGGTGGGGGTTCGAGTCCCTCCGAGCGCACCACGCCTCAAAAATCATTGAAATTGTTCCGTTTTCGGTTCCGGTCGGCATCTTTGCGTCTACCGGTCGATCCGTTCCGGCCGTCTGGCTGTTCCCGCCCAAGGACCTCACCGCTTTCCGATGTTCCTCAGGAACACGCCTGCGTTTCTGCTGTTGGCAAGCCGGCAGGAAACGACAGGAGAGATGCATGAAGAAGGTCTTGGTTGCAGGAATTTGCGCGCTGGCTCTGACGGCGACAGGCGCAATGGCGCAGAATGCGGAAGGTCAGGGTGGCCAGCCGAGTGCGAAGTCTGGGGGAATGAAACCAGGCAAGGACATGAAGGCGGGCGGCGCGATGCGCAACAACAACCCGAACACGACCGGCATGTCGAAGCAGGATCGGGCAACGGTGCCGGGCTCATTGAACGCCGGTGGCACCTCCCAGTCGTCACCCAACACAACCCAGCCCGGTGCGAGCAAGCAGGGCAAGTGAGCCGAAGGTTTGCGGATTTGACGATCCGGAAAAGCTGCCCGGTCCTGCCGGGCGGCTTTTTAGCGGATGTTCGGACCAGGAGGCCCGTCGGTACGGCTGCCGGTCTTGATCGGCTTGGCGACGGGTGCGGATATCACCTCGGTCTTGCGGACGGGATGAGGCTGGGGGAGCCGCGTCAGGCTTTGCTTCTTCGCCGCCGTCACTCCCATTGGCCGCGGTCCCTTGCCATGGAGAGCGAGAGCCGATGAGGCATGCGGGATCAGGGCCGCCGCCCGTGCAGGCTTCTGTTTCATCAGCCAGACCGAACGGATCGAACGCGGCGCATTGTGAGGCGGCATTTCCGGCGCGCCGAACGTAAAGCCGCCTGGTGTTTTCGCTGCGATGGCCGGCCCGCTGATCCAGTGCGGGACCCACTGCGCAGGCTCGGTCGGTGTCTTGGGCCGATCCGGCGTCGCGGGCACGACATGAACAATTCTATACCCGCGTGCCTTTAACTGCTGAAGGATCACGGGCAGGGCCGCCTGCGTGCGCGCCTGAATGTCGTGCAGCAGCAGCACGCCCTTGCCCTTGGCCTCTAATCGCGACAGCGCGGTGTTGACCACCTGCGTTGAGGAAATGTGCCGCCAGTCGTCGGCGGGGAAATCCGCGCTCCAGGTCATGAGGCCGCGCTTGCTCAGTTCGGCCTCGAGCAGGTCGCCGCGGCGCAGACCGGGAATGCGGAAAAACGGCGCAAGCTGGGAGGCATCGCCAAGAGCCGTGGAAACATGCGCGATGCCGTCGTCGATTTCCGCGGCCATGCGCTCCGGCGGCAGTTTGCCGAAGAAGGTCGGGTGGTTTTCGCTATGGGTGCCGATGGTGTGGCCGGCCTCATGGATGCGGCGCACGTCCTGCGGGAATTCCTTGGCCATGCGGCCGACCAGAAAGAATGTCGCCTTCACGCATTCGGACGCCAGCGTCTGAAGCACGGCGTTGGTGTGCGCGGGGAGCGGTCCATCATCGAATGTCAGCACGACTTCGTGGTCTTCCAGCGGTAGCGTCTCGCCATACTGCATGGTGCCGATGCGCGGATGCTCCTTCGGGTCCACGACGATGGTGCGCGAGGTGCCGAGCGCGTTCGGATTGCCGGGACAAGCGCCGGCATGGGCCGTCGCTGGTGTCAGGCTTGTGGCCGCCGCGAGCAGGCCGAGCGCCAGCAAGGTCGTGCGATTGAGGGTGAGTGTTCGGCGCATGGAAAACCTGTGAGCAGGGCACACCGCTGATGGCTTAGAGCCAGGGCCGTGAACGCCGGATTAATTCGCGCGGATCAGGCGCGTTTGCTCGTTCATGGAGCTTTTGATCGTGCGGGGCGCGGCCAGATGGACGACCCTGTAGCCGTTCCGCCGCAGATACTGCAGGAAGGCGGGCAACATTTTGGCGGTCTGTGCCTTGGTGTCGTGGAAAAGGACGATCCCTTTCCCTTCGTAGTCGAGCCGCCGGATGATCAGGTTCAACTGCTGCTCCGGCATCATGGGATTCCAGTCGCTGGCCCAGAGGTCGGCGCCGATGACCGCGATGCCGCGCGACTGCAGGCTGTTGAGCAAAGCGGGCGTCGACGCAAAGCCGGGAAAGCGGAAAAAAGGTGTCGAAGGGACGGACGTCGCGACGCCATGCAGCGCCTTTTCATCGGCGGCGATCCCGCGATTGATCTCCTCGATCGCCTGTGCCTCGCCGATCCTGTCGAGCGGGCGGTGCGACCAGGTGTGATGACCGATGCTGTGGCCGCCGGCCGCGATCAATCTGACGATGCCCGGATTGGCTTCGGCATTCCGCCCGATCAGGAAGAACGTCGCCCGCACGCACTCGCCGGCGAGCGCAGCCAGAACCTTGGTGGTGGTTGCAGGGAAGGGGCCGTCGTCGAAGGTCAGCACCACTTCCTTGTCCGCAAGCGGCAGCGTTTGCGGAAAGCTCTTGAGCCCGACGCGGGGAAACGCCTGCGGGTCGAGCGTCATGACACGCGAGGTGCCGAGCGCGTCCTTGCGCGGACAGTCGGCGGCGTGCGCTGCCGTCACGAACGCCGACGCCAGCAGCGCAAACATCACGGCTTTCGACGCGGTCATCACGGAAGAGTCCTCAAGGGCGCTGCGGTTCGTTTCGCTGCACATTTAGCACCGGCTGCGCCGATGTCGATTGGCGGAAGGTGAAATGCACTGCAAATCAGGGTCGTTTCGTGACATGGAGCCGCGGTCGTTCATCGGCGGCGACGCCTCGCAAGCGCCTGAAAAGTTAATGCTACCCGTTTCGGCATGGGTTCGATGCGTCAGCGTCGGGGCTTGTCATCTGCGTGCCTCATTGTCGCCATCCGTGCCGATAAAACACACTCTATCGCATGCCGCGAAACGCCTTGAGCCGCGCGGCTTCCTACACCTTCGCGATCCGGACTTTGCCCGATGCGGCCGTCCGTGACGCAAATTTCCGGAGCTAAAAATTTTGATCCGAACCATCACCGCCGTGGCGGCGCTGTGTGCGCTGTCATCGCTGGCCGAAGCGCGCGCCCGCGCACCGGCCGTTTCGCCTGAATGCAATGTCACCATGCCATGCATCGGTGTCGATAATCCCGTCCATGCCCGCCAGCGCAAACAGCGCCGCGCGGAGCCGGCGTTTTCCATGATGGAGCCGTCGCCGCGCCTGAGCCGCCGCCAGCAGCGCGCGCTTGAACGGGCGCAGCGCGCAACGTTTGAACCTGCCACGCCGCGCACGGTAGCCTCGCGCGCTGCCGCTGCATCGGAAGGTTATTCCGCCGGCCTTGTCGGGCCGCTCGCCGCCAAGCTCGCATCGATTCAGGCGGCTTGTCCGGGCACGCATGCGATCTCGGGTGTCCGTCACACGCGCATCGCCGGAACGCGGCGCATGTCGCTTCACGCGCAAGGCAAGGCGGTGGACGTGCGCGGGCCTTATGGCTGCATCTACGCGCAGCTCAAGGGCTGGAGCGGCGGCTATTCGACCGACGCCGGCCGCGTTCAGCACATCCACATTTCCTACGACGCCGGCGGCGGCCGTGAAATGGGGTTGCGCTTCGCGCACGGTGGCGGGCACCGGCGCCATTCGTGGCGCAACGCCTACGCGCGCATGCGGTAATCAAAATAGCGCCGTCCGGAACCTCAACTTTCCGGACGGCGCGATGATGTTGTTAACCCGCGATTAACCACGCGGGCCGACCCTTCAGGATCACGGAGGGTTGCACATGCAGCGGCTACGGCTGAAGGCGGACGGGCGGATCGTCGAACTGCGTGACGGGCGGGAAGCACCGCTGGTGCCCGACATGCCGCACGCTGCACCGGCGGCACCGCAGGGGACTCCTGTTGTGCGGGATTTGCGCCTGCGCGCCAAACTGACCCAGGCTGAATTCGCCGCGCGCCTCGGCGTTCCTCTTGAGACCATCCGCAACTGGGAGCAGGGTAAGCGCTCGCCGCGCGGACCGGCCCGCGCGCTGCTGACGGTGATCGCGCGCGAACCCGAGATGGTTTTCGCAGCGCTCGCGCAGAGAGATTTGCCGCGCTGAGGCAGGACATGCAGACCGTCGAGGCAAATGGCGCCAGCATCCCGGCAATCGGCCTCGGGACCTGGGAGTTGCGCGGGCGCACCTGCGCGCGGCTTGTCGAGCAGGCGCTGCGGCTTGGCTATCGCCATATCGACACCGCGCAGATGTATGAGAACGAGCGCGATGTCGGCGAAGGCGTGCGCGCCTCCGGCGTCAGGCGGCCGGATGTGTTCGTCACCACCAAGGTCTGGACCACGCATTTCGCGCCGAACGATCTGCTTCGCTCAACGAAGGAAAGCCTCGTCCATCTGCGGATGAGCGAGGTCGATCTGCTTCTCCTGCACTGGCCGAATCCGCAGGTGCCGCTGGACGAGACACTCGGCGGTCTTGCCGAGGCGCAAAGGCTCGGTCTGACGCGCCATATCGGCGTCTCGAATTTCACGGTGGCGCTGATCGAGGAGGCGGTTGCAAAGTCGCCTGCGCCGCTGGTCTGCAATCAGGTCGAGTATCACCCGTATCTGGACCAGACCAAGGTTCTGGCCGCATGCCGCGCGCACGATCTGGCGCTGGTGGCCTACAGCCCCGTCGCGAAGGGCCGCGTCAAGAATGCGGAAGTGCTGACGCGGATCGCGGCACGCTATCGGAAGACGGCGGCGCAAATCTGCTTGCGCTGGCTGATCCAGCAGGGCGTCGTCGCCATTCCACGCACCTCGAAAGTCGAACGCCTGTCGGAAAATCTCGAGATTTTCGATTTCAATCTGACCGACGAGGAGATGGGCGATATCTTTGCCATGGGAACGCGCGGGGGCCGCATTGTCGATTTTGGTTTCGCGCCGAAGTGGGATTGAGGGTGGCTTGATCTTGCGGCGATGATCGCCCAATCAGAGGCAAGCATCCGAACCCGAAGGCCGCGCCGTCCGCATGTTTTTCAATCTGTCAAAAATAGCCGGCTTTTTCGTCGTGCCGTCCAACACGGTGGCGATCCTTTGCGCGCTTGGCGCGGTCCTGCTGCTCACGCGCCTGCGCAGGGCGGGAGCGCGTATCCTCGTCCTCGGGATACTTCTCCTGCTGGTGTGCGGATATTCTTCTCTCGGCAATTTGCTGCTGTTGCCGCTGACTGAACGTTTCCCGGCGTGGAGCGCGGCGGGCCGCACGCCCGACGGGATCATCGTCCTTGGCGGCTCCATCGACCCGGAACGCAGCCAGGCGCGCGGCTCGCTGGAAATGGATGCCTCCGCCGAGCGCATCGTCACGATGCTGCAGCTCGCCCGCCGCTATCCGCAGGCGCGCATCGTGTTCAGCGGCGGCAGCGCGAATCTCATTCAGGAGGCGGTTCCGGAAGCGCCGATCGCGGGCGATCTGTTGCAGGACTTCGGAACGGCCGCATCGCGCATTGTGCTGGAAGGAGAGTCCCGTACCACAGCGGAAAATGCTGAATTCACCCGCAAACTGGTGTCGCCGAAGCCCGGCGAGCGCTGGCTGCTCGTCACCTCGGCCTTCCACATGCCGCGTTCCATTGGCGCGTTCCGAAAAGCGGGTTTCGATGTCGAGGCCTATCCGGTGGATTGGCGCACGCGCGGCTGGAGCGATGCCCTGATGCCGTTCACGGCACTCAGCGCCGGACTTGCCCGCACCGACGTCGCCATTCACGAATGGATCGGATTGATCGCCTACTGGGCGAGCGGCCGCAGCAGCGAATTGTTTCCGGGGCCTCGCAAGGGAAACTAGGCGTAGTTCATTTTCGATCTATCGCCGCGTTCAGATGCGCTCCTTCTCCCCGATGGGGAGAGGGTTGGGGTGAGGGGATCTCAATCTATCGAGAGATTCTACGCGCTCACCCGACTTCGCTTTCGCGAAGTCGACCTCTCCCCACGGGAGAGGTGGCAGAGCGATACGCCGGTTGATTTGACTGAAATGCTTCAGTCATGCCGGGGCAGGCCGAGGCGATAGACCCCGCGAAAATCGTTCGGGTCGGCGGGCTTGCCCTTGCGGTAGATCACCAGCCGTCCGGCCTGCGCAAGCGCGACAGCGGACCTGCGGATCGGCACCAGGAGATCGTGCCAGTCATCACCCTCGGCGATGGCGTGGGCGATTTCCGGAGGGCTGAGGGTCTTTGTGCCCTCGCGCGCCAGCACGGCGAGGATGGCATCGTCCAGCGATGCAGGGGTCGTTGTCGAATCGGGCTTGCTCATGACCATGCCATGACGCATCGGCGCCGCATCGGCAATGATCTTATCGCGACATCGCGCGATAGGCGTCCGAGTCGAACTGCCGCCGCCACATCACCACGACGATCGCCAGCGTGGTTGCAATCAGCACCCATGGGCTGATGAACCAGCCGAGATAGCCCAGCGCGAACAGAAAGGCCCGCTGGCCGCGGTTGAAATGCCGGCCTGCCGACTGGAACAGCTTTGTTGTGCGCATCACATGGGACTGCGCTTCGGGCGTATCGTGCTTGTCCGCGAAAGGCATCGCGCCGAGCAGGATCGCCACATAGTTGAACAGGCGATAGGCCCATGAGAACTTGAAGAAGGCATAGACGAAGATCACGACCAGCCCGACGCATTTGATTTCCCAAAGGGCAGGCGAACTGCGGATGCCGAACGGCAGGGTGGCGAGGACCGACATGGCTTCCTCGGTCGAGCGCAGCAATGTCAGTCCGACGCCGATCGCCAGCAATGTCGTGGAGGCAAAGAAGGCGGTGCCGTTCTGCAGCGACGTCATGATCTGCATGTCGACCATCCGGGCCTCGCGGTCGAGAATCCGCCGGACCCACACCTCGCGGTAGATGCTCATGCGGGCGTTCAGGCTGTTTGCGCCATGCGATGTGCGTTCCAGCGTGACCGCGTAGACCATCCACGCGATGACGAAGAATGCGATTGCGATCAGATCGGCGGTTGCGAACAGATGCACGACTCGAGGCCTTCCGGACAATGCCGTTACGATAGACAGGAAGCCGCCCGCTGCGAAGGGTTTTCAGCATTTCAAGGGCTGGTTGCCTGTCGCGCGCCGGGCGTGGCAAAGTTGGTTTGAACGGAGATTTCAATTCATGGCTTTGACACTTGTGATCGGCAACAAGAACTATTCCTCATGGTCGATGCGGCCATGGATAGCGCTGAGGGGCGCGGGAATTGCCTTCGATGAAGTCGTGATTCCGCTTTATACAGGAGCCGCCGACAAGCAGCGCATTCTGGATGTGACCCGTTCGGGCAAGGTGCCCGCGTTGGTCGATGGCGGCCTCATCGTTTGGGATTCGCTGGCGATCATCGAATATGCCGCCGAGCGTTTTCCGGAAGCGAAGCTGTGGCCGCAGGACATCACTGCGCGCGCGCATGCCCGCTCGATCTCCGCCGAAATGCATTCGGGCTTCATGCCGCTGCGCAACGAATGCGGCATGAACATCCATCGCCCGATCCGCGCGAAGCCGCTGTCGGACGATGCGAAGGCGAACATCGCGCGTATCCAGCAGATCTGGACCGAATGCCGGGCGCAATATGGCGGGCAGGGGCCGTACCTGTTCGGCAGCTTCAGCGGCGCGGATGCGATGTATGCTCCGGTGATCCACCGTTTCCGCACCTATGCCATCGAGGTGACGCCGCCAGTGCGCGCCTATATGGATGCGATGCTGGCCAACCCGGCGTTTCAGGAATGGACCCGGGATGCGCTGGCCGAGACGCTGGTCATCGAACGATTTGAAACAGACTAGGATCGCACGATGGGAATCCTCGACATGCTCACCAGCGTGATGGCCGCCCGGGCCGCGAAGGAGCTCGACCCGGCGATCATTCCGGTTGTCCTGAGCGAGGTGCTCGGCAAGGGCGGCGAGGGCGGACTGTCCGCGATTGTCGCCACGCTGCAGCAGGCGGGACTCGGCGATCAGGTGGCATCCTGGATCGGAAACGGCGCCAACCTGCCGGTCAGCGCGCATCAGCTTCAGGAGGTTCTGGGAAGCGATCTGGTGAAGCAGCTTGCTACCCGCTTCGGCATCCCCGTGGATCAGCTTTCAACCGTACTGGCGCAGGTTTTGCCGGCCGCGGTCGACAAAGCGAGCCCCGGCGGGACGCTACCGCGCTCGGCATGAGCTTGCTCTGCTAACACACTGAACTTGCCCGTAAATCGTTTCGTGAGGGCGGCAAGGCAAAATTGCGGCATTGCACGGGGCTGAACCCTGCCTTGAGGCACCTGCAGGGCATCTAAATTCAGATTAAGATATTGTAATAAAAGGGTTATTTTGCTTCACCCTGTATGCCGGTTTATCTGGCAAATGAGGCTCCGGCATGCTATACCGCTCGCGGGCGTCAAACAGGCTTCGCCGGGGACAACCGCAAGCCGCCAAATGCGCGTATCGCGTGATGGAGCAGGGTGTTGAAGCACAAGTTCATCGTTGGAGAGACTGTCTATTTCACGGCCAGCAATGTGGCACGGCCTGCCGCGAGCGGAACCTATGAGGTGATCCGCCTGCTGCCGACGGATGGCGACGATTGTCAGTATCGCATCAAGAGTTCGACCGAAGCCTTCGAGCGCGTGGCGAAAGAAAGCCAGCTCGCCGTCGCCTGACGATTCCGGTCTGACGGAATTTCGCCGCGGTTGCGGCGCTTGGTCCGGTTCGCTGTGAAGGGATTCTCGCATGAACCGGACCTGGGCATCATCCATCGAAAACCTATGGCATTCGCAAAGCCTGCCGATATGGCTGACCATCGCCGCGGCGGGTTTCTTTGCGGTTGTGCTCCTGGTGACGCTGTTTCGCGCCGAGCGCTCGGTGGCGAACGGTGCGCTCACCGTGATCACGCTGCTGGCCATCGGGATCGCAGTCACGACGATGCTGCGCGGGTCGGGCGGTGGCGCATCGGCTGATTTGAAGTCAACTCCGGTCTCTGCCGGGCCATCGCTTCCGGCTCTGGCGTGTCTGGATGGCCTTGCCGGCGAGAGCGTCGAGGCGGCCTGCGAGAAGGCCCTGTTTGCCTCCGCCGATACGGCCGCGGCGGGCGTGTCCTATACCGCCGCACAGGTTTCGCGGCTGGCTGGGTTCGGCAGCGCCGTGAACGCCAACAAGGCGATGACCCCCGAACTCAACGCGCTGCGCCGGACCATCGAGCGCGACCGCTATGGTCTTGTCGCGCAAGTTCTCAAGACGCGGGAAGGCTGCACACTCTCGGCGGCGTGCCCGTTCTTCCAGTCGCTGACCAATTCGGCGCAGATTTCGTCGAACATGAGCGAGAATCTCTACGACAATCTGATCGAACGCTATGCGGCCTCGTGGAACGCGCCGGTGGCTGTGGGTACAGCGGCTGTTCCAGCGGCGGCCTCTACCGCAGCAGCCGCAGTCGGCACCGTTCCCCCGCCCGGACGT
Source organism: Afipia sp. (assembly GCA_050249215.1). Classification (GTDB taxonomy): domain Bacteria; phylum Pseudomonadota; class Alphaproteobacteria; order Rhizobiales; family Xanthobacteraceae; genus Afipia. The sequence continues at coordinate 188,286 of JBFWQX010000006.1, read as the reverse complement.
CCGGTATCGGGCGATTTTCCGAGCGCGGCCTCGATCCCGCCGATCAACATCATGACGCCCGAGCCTGCCGCGCAAGGCTCGCAAGCGGCGCAGCGTCCCGCGGCGGAACCCGCGCCGCGCGGTGCGCCGGGCGCAGTGATCAATCCGCAACCCGCGCCGACGGCTGCGAAGAAGGCCGCGCCCACGCAGCATAAATCGCGTGCACAAGCGCCGGTGCAGCTTGCACCTCCTACCCAGAGCGATGATAACTGATCGCTCATCCCCCAGTTGAAGCGTGATACCCGGATATCGCGCGGACGCGATTCAGAATGCCATTGCACCTCATCAAGCTCAGTGTCGGCGCCACCTCGGTCAAGGACCTGAGGGGCTGGATCGCCGAGCGTGTGAAGCAGGCCAAGGCGAAGGGACAGCCCGCGCGCCACATCCATGTGACGCGCATGTCGCCAAAGCGCGTCGACGAAATTCTCGACGGCGGCTCGATCTACTGGGTCATCAAGGGCGAGATTGCCGCGCGCGAGAAGATCGTCGGTATCGAGCCGTTTCGCGACAAGGACGGCATCGGGCGCTGCCGCCTTGTGATGGAGCCGAAGCTGATTGCCGTGTCGCCGCGGCCGATGCGCCCGTTCCAGGGCTGGCGCTATCTCGATCCGAAGAGCGCGCCGCCTGATCTTGGCAAGGCTGCAGACAGCGTCGCGGCGATGCCCGAGCCGATGCGGCGCGAACTGCGCGAACTGGGGCTGCTTTAAGTTACGCCTTGATGTTGTCGATCAGACGCGTGGTGCCGATTTTCGCAGCCACCAGCAAGCGCACCGGACCTTCGCTGAACGATGCGATCGGCGCGAGGGTTTCGGCGTGCCGGGCCTCGAGATAGTCCAGCGCAAATCCCGCTTTGCGAATGGCGTCCGCTCCGTCCGCCAGCGCAGTCTTGAAATCATCGCCATCACGCATGCGCTTCGATGTTGCCTTGAGCGTTCGGAACAGCACCGGCGCGGTGCGGCGCTCTTCGGGCGAGAGATAGACGTTGCGCGATGACATCGCGAGGCCGTCGCGTTCGCGGATGATCGCGCCGCCGATCACCTTCACGCCGAGATCGAGATCGCGCGCCATGCGCGTGACCACCTTGAGCTGCTGAAAATCCTTCTCACCGAACAAAGCCATGTCCGGACGTACCTGCGTGAACAGCTTGGCGACCACGGTAGCAACGCCGCCGAAGAAATGGGGACGGAATTTGTCTTCGAGGCCGGCGAGAGCGGGCCCTTCCGGCGCGATGCGTGTGGCGAATCCGTCCGGATACATCGTTTTCACATCCGGATTCCAGACGAGGTCGACGCCTTCGGCGGTGAGGCGCGCGATGTCTTCCTTCCAGGTGCGCGGATAGGAGCCGAGATCTTCATGCGCCGCGAACTGAGTCGGGTTCACGAAGATCGAGACGGCGACTCGTTTAGCCCGCTTTTTCGCGAGCCGGACCAGCGACACATGGCCGTCATGGAGCGCACCCATGGTCGGCACAAGTGCGAGCGTGGCATTGCGCTTGCGGAGTTCGGCGCGGGCGCGGTGAAGGGATGAAAGTGAGCGGGCGATGATGGGGGAGCGGGTCATTCGTACCGGTATCCGCGGCGGGTGATGATCGGATGGTTGGAAGTCTTAACAAAGGTAGTGAAGCCCGCCAACGACCGCACGCGGCATGGCAGCTTCGACGACGGATTCATCATGAAGACGGGTCAAAATTGAATTTCACTTGATTTCTTTCTGGACTTGGCGGAAGATATCCACAGGGGTTCACGATGCTTCTGCAGACGAGTCAGGGTCAATCCGGGTCGGCGCATGTCGTCGTGCTGGGCAACGAGAAGGGCGGGTCGGGCAAGTCCACGACCGCGCTCCACGTTGCTGTGGCCTTGCTCAAGGCCGGCCAGCGGGTCGCCACCATCGACCTCGACTCCCGTCAGAAGAGCTTCACCCGCTACATCGAGAATCGCCGGGCCTGGGCGCAGCGCAACGGCCTTTCGCTCGAACTGCCGCATCATTGCTGTGTCGCGCTCGGCTCCAGCATGCAGATCGGCGACAACGAGATGTCGGAATTCGAGCAGTTTTCCGCGGCGATCAGCGCGGTGGAGCGGACCTGCGACTTCATCGTGATTGATACGCCGGGCACGGACAATTACCTGATGCGCCTCGCGCACTCGATGGCCGATACGCTGGTGACGCCGATCAACGACAGCTTTCTCGATTTCGACGTGCTCGGGTCGGTCGATCCGGCGACCTATTCCGTGATCGGCGAAAGCCACTACGCCACCATGGTGAAGGTCGCGCGCAAGCAGCGCCGCGACCTCGACGGCGCGACGACGGACTGGATCATCGTGCGCAACCGGCTGTCGATGCTGGGATCGCGCAACAAGCAGTTGATCGCCGAAGGTCTCGACCAGTTGTCTTTCCGGCTCGGCTTCCGCCCCATCGACGGGTTTGCCGAGCGCGTGGTCTACCGCGAGTTCTTTCCGCGCGGCCTGACCGCGCTCGACGATCTGGACGAAGCCACGCTGGGGACCCGGCCGAACATGGCCCATGTCACCGCCCGCGAGGAAGTGACAAGCCTGCTGCGCCAGCTCAAGCTCCCCCTCGACGAACGGGGCCGCCGCCGGGCCGCCACCCGGGCCGAATGGTTCGCCCAGGTCGACCGTCCTCTCGAAAATCATGGGCTGACCGCCTAAATCGCAGGCGGAGACCGCCCGGTTCCGTGGCGCAACCGGGCTCCGTCCCGGCTGAAGGCGGCAAATTCTTGATCCAAAGCAAGAACTTTTCGGCCAATTGATGCTTATTTATAGGTGATCCGTAGAGGACGACCGGCTTCTCGGATGCTGTGGCACGTTTGATGCATTGCACAATTTGTCAGTCCAGGTCAGACACATGACAGGAATTTTAGCTGGTTTTGTCGCGTTCCTGTCATCATCTAACTAGACAAGGACGAAGGATTCTAAACACTATTGTGAAAGGGCCGGCCGGCACGCGCCGGTTCAGGTGATTTCGAGGACGTCATGAAGCGCGGAATTTTTACCCTGCTTGGACTGTTTGCGATCCTGGTCGTCGCATACCTCACCGCGAGCAAGTGGGCGATCCGTCACGAGACGCTGACGTTTTACGACGCCGCGCGAAACCGCGAGATTGACGTCGCGATTGCCGTACGCCGTGACAAGGAAATGCAGGCCAATGCCGGTCTGCTGACCCTGCCGGTGGCGATCGTGAACCATGGCAACACCGTCAAGTTCACCGAATACTCGTTCCTCGCGAACGTGCTCGCCGCGCGCGGCTATCTCGTCACCAGTATCCAGCATGACCTCGCAGGCGACGCTCCTCTGGTGACCAAGGTGGGCGAGCTGTATGTCGGCCGTCTGCCGGTCTATCAGCGCGGCGTGGCGAATATCGAGTTCGTCGTCGACCAGATGGAGAAAATCCAGCCGAATGCCGACTACGATCACCTGACACTGGTGGGTCATTCCAACGGTGGCGACATCTCGATGTACTTCGCCAAGATGCATCCGGACAACGTGAAGAAAGTGGTCACGCTCGACAATCTGCGCGTGCCGTTCCTGACCGACGGCAAGTTCAAAATCCTGTCGTTCCGTTCCAAGGACCAGCGATTCAAGGCCGACCCGGGCGTTGTGCCGGACAACGAGATTTGTGAGGAGTCCGGGATCACCGTGGTCAACACGGGCTTCCAGCATACCGACATGAGTGACCGCGGACCCGACAACGTGAAGACCTCGATCCAGGGCGTGCTCGACAAGTTCCTGGAAAGCGAGAGCAAGCTCGCGCCGGTCGAGAGCAAGAAGATCGCGGTGCCGAAGCCGGACTCCGTCGCGCAAGTCGCTCCGCCGATCAACTAAGACAAAATCCTGTCTGAAAGGGGCAGCGCCGGATGTTCTCCGGCGCTTCGCACATTCGCGTGAGATTGCTTTCACAGACCTTGGCTGACTCTCGGTTGCCACAATACGCTGATGGCATGACTTCTGCTTGTTTGTGCGTATTCAATCAGCGAGGTGACAGTCATGGGCGTCAGCAATTTCTTCCGCTCTTCCCACGTTGAGGCCGCAAGCAGGACGCCGCCGCCACCGGTTGTCAGCGACGACGAATGCTTGTCGCGCCTGGCCAGCGCGGTTGCCGAACACGATGACCGCAGGTTGAACGAGGTGGCACAGCTTATTGGCCGGTTGGCGGTGCCGATCGAATAGCCGGCTCCGGGGGATTTTCCGGCGGTTGGCGAATTGACCGTCAGCCGCCAGCGCTCCACATATGACTCGCATACAACGGCGAGACCACATGGCGCGCAATCCGACGATCCCTGAAACTGACAAAAGCCCTGTGTCGGACCGCGCGCGAGCGGTGCCGGAGACACAGCCGTCTGCATCGGCAGACATAGCGGCCTTTGTTGCGAAGGCGCGGGCCATGACGCCGGGGAAGGCGGGCACGGGCCGCCTGATCTTCGCGCTCGACGCCACCATGAGCCGCCAGCCGACATGGGACATGGCCTGCCAGCTTCAGGCGGACATGTTCCGTGAAGCGGGAAGCATCGGCACCCTGTCCGTGCGGCTGGTCTATTATCGCGGCCTGAACGAGTGCCGCGCTACGTCATGGATCACGGACACAGCGCATCTCGCCAGACTGATGGGCAAGATCGACTGCCGGGGCGGGCAGACGCAGCTCGGCCGCGTGCTGTCGGACGCGCGGCGTGAAGCCGTTGCATCCGGTGTGCGCGCCATCGTCTTTGTTGGCGATGCCATGGAAGAAAATGTCGACGCGCTCTGCGTCACCGCGGGCGAGCTCGGCCTTCTGAAAGTGCCGTGCTTCATGTTCCAGGAAGGCAACGACCCGGCGGCGGAAGCGGCGTTCCGCGAGATTGCGCGATTGACGGGCGGGGCGTGGTGCCGTTTCGACACGGGCTCGGCGGCGCAGTTGCGCGAGCTTCTCCGCGCTGCGGCGGCTTATGCGGCGGGCGGGCGCGAGGCCCTGATGCGGCTGGCGAGCAGCGCCTCGGGCGCGGCGGCATTGCTCGGGCAGATGAGGTAACAGGGCTGCTCTGGATTCAAGGGTGTGTCATCCTGAGGTGTGAGCCGCGCATTTGCGGCGACCCCTCGAAAGATGCGCGGCCCACATAGCCGTCCTCCTTTGAGGCTCGCAAAAGCTCGCACTTCAGGATGACGGCTTGTCGCCCGCCGCCGCCAGCGACAAAAGTTCGCGGATATCCGCGTTCCTCAAAGCGCGGTAGATAACCACATATGGTTATGGCCGGTTTCGCGTTGAAGCGGGCCGGATTTGAACGCGAAGAATGAACTGATCCATGCCCACCCTGATCGCAGGCATTGTCGCCGTCGCGCTGCTTTACGTCGCCCTCAATGTCATCAAGGGCGCCGATCCGAAATGGCTGGCGAAAATCGTCCGCACCGGCGGGGGCATCGTCACGCTTGCCGCCGCGCTGTTTATCGGCGCACGAGGCGAGATTGCGGTGGCGATTCCGCTCGGGATTTTCGGTGCGGGTCTGCTCGGCTGGTCGCCATTCGGCGCCCAGCTTGGCTCTGCGTGGGGAAATTACGGCCCCGGCGCGTGGAAATCACACGGGCAGAAGTCCAAGGTACGATCCCAGTTTATAGAGATGACGCTCGACCATGACACCGGGGCGCTTGACGGCGTGCTGACGGCCGGCCCCGAAGCGGGGCGCGTACTGGATGATTTCACGCTCGACGAACTCATTGTCCTCGCGCGGGGGTTCGATGCCGAGAGCTGGGCTCTGCTGGAAAGTTATCTGGACCGCCGGTTTCCCGCCTGGCGAGAGCACGCGCAGGGCGAGGGGGCAGGCCGGCGTGGCGGCGAGGATCGCGGTGCGGCGGCGGGCGGCAAAATGACGGCGGAGGAGGCTTATCAGATCCTTGGCCTGCAGCCGGGCGCGGGGCGAGATGACATCAGCCGCGCGCACCGCGGGCTCATGAAGAAACTCCATCCCGACCAGGGGGGCTCGACGTACCTCGCTGCCCGTGTGAACGAGGCCAAGGACACTCTTCTTCGCAACCATCGCTGACTCCAGCACGCAACATCACGCCACAAGCCGAGCGCAGCCTTCGTCCGTCCGTTCGATGCCCCCGCGGACGCCCGCCGTTGTCCGGCGTGATCAATCCCGCAGTTAATGTTTTAGAGACCAAGTCTTGAAAATTCGTTGAATCCGGTCGGGCGAGCGCGAAAAGTTGTCGCGGGCAACGTCTTCGCGTCGTGGTCTGTGACGTTCGGTTTGAGGTTCGCGACTTTCCCGGCAAAGAAAAAAGCCCGCGGGTTGAGCCGCGGGCTTTTTCGTGAGGTTTGCAAGCAGGACGTGCGATCAGTTCCTGATGGCGATGCAGGAAATGTCGGAGCGCTTCAGCGTGCGGCATGCTGCTTCGGCGGAGTCCTGATTGAGGCCGGCGAAGCGTGCGCGATAGAGCGTCTTGTTGCCCTTCGAGACCGTCTCCGTGAACTGCTCGGCGTCACCGAGCAGCTTGCTGGCGCTGCCGCGTGCGACGTTGAGCCGCTGGCGGGCTTCGCTTTCGGTTTCGAGTGCGCCGACCTGAATGATCCAGCCGGAGCGCGCTGTGGCCTTGATCGCACCGTTATGCTGGACGGTCTGTACCGGCTGCGGAGCAGGCGCCGGCGCAGCCTGCTGCACGGGCTGTTGAGGAATGGCCGATGTCTGAAGCGCTGCGGCCTGCGCGCCGAGGGTCGTGGGCGGCGCGCCGCGAGACGGGTCTGAATAAGCCGCTGTCTGTACGGACGGGGCGGGTGCCGGCACCGCGCCGATAATGGCCTGTCCGATGCCGTTGCTGGTCTTGGGCTGGGCGGGCAGCGGAGCGGGGAAATCACCGGCAGGCTGGGCACTGGCGACAGGCCATGGTTCGGCGCGGCGATCGGCGGCTTTTGTCTCGGGTTTGGCTTCAGCCTTGACTTCGGCCTTGGCAACAACCGCCTTCGAGGTTTCCGCGACCTCGGTGCGGACCGGAGGAATGGCGCTGGTGGCAACCGGCGCATGGCCCGGCGCAGCCGACGCAACCCTGGTCTGGCCCATGCGAACCTGAACCGTCTTGACCCGCACCGGGGTCATGGGTTCGGCGGAGCCGGGGATGGCTGCCATGGTCTGCGAGGCGATCACACCACTGGTGAGCGGTGCGGGAGCCGGCTTGTCCTGCTTCTCGACAGCTTCCGCCGTCTTGGCAGGAACCGCGGCCGCGCGCGGCATCGGAAGCGGAACAGGCTCCGGCGCCGTGGAGGCGACCTTGATGGCGCCCTGCACCTGAACGACGGGAGCTGCGCGGCTATTGGTCTCTGCCCCGTCGCCGTCGTCCGCGCTGGCAACCTTGCTGCCGACGTTGCGTTCGGTGATCGCAGCCACCGTGCGGCGGGTCGCGGCTTCATCGAGATGTTCGGCGAGCAGGTTGCGCATGATGGCATCGCGCGAGCCGCCGCTGCGGCCGCCCATCACCACGCCGACGATGTAGCGGTTGCCGCGCTTCATCGACGTCACAAGGTTGAAGCCCGATGCGCGGGTGTAGCCGGTTTTGATGCCGTCAACGCCTTCGACCCGGCCCAGCAGCTTGTTGTGGTTGCGGATCGAACGGCCCTTGTAGTTGAAGGCCTCGGTGGCGAAATAGCGGTAGTAGCGCGGGAAGCGGTCCTGGATGGCGCGTCCGAGGGTCGCCTGATCGCGCGCGGTGGTGACCTGGGAGTCGTCCGGAAGTCCGTTAGCATTCTTGTAGACGGTCTTGCTCATGCCAAGCGCGCGGGCCTTGCGCGTCATCGCTTTGGCGAAATCGTCCTCATTGCCGGCGATCGCTTCGGCGATCACGACGGCGGCGTCGTTGGCGGAGCGCGTGACGAGACCCTTGATCGCGTCTTCGACACGGATCGTTTGACCGGGCCGCAAACCGAGCTTGGTCGGCGCTTGCCGGGATGCATAGGCTGACACGTCCATCGGCGTATCGAGCTTCATCTTGCCGCTCTCCAACTGCTCGAACAGCAGGTACAGCGTCATGATCTTGGTGAGCGAGGCGGGATGGCGCAGGCTGTCGGCGCTGGTGGCCTGAAGCGTGCTGCCGGAATTGGCATCGACGATGATGGAAGAGAAGGCAGGGCTGTAGCTGGAGACAGCGTGGCTGCGGTGGCGGTGACGCCGGCGCGCATCTGCCGTGTCGACGGTGAAGGTGACGGCCACGGAGACAGTGGCTACGCCGAGAAGGCAAAGACCAAGCGCGCGCAGCGACGCTGACGATTTGACCCCAAGCATGAATTTCCCCGTCCGATTCCCAGTCTATTCGCCTCGTTCTGAGGCCAAATTTGGTCCGGCCGCGGCCAATCTTCGGGCCACGTAGTCCATGCGAAGCAGCGGATCCGAAGGGCTATTACCCGCCTTCGCAGGCGCTCGGGTAAACTACTGGAACCGCTTGGCTTTTCCCGCTTCTGCAAAAGCGAAAAAAGCCACAGGGAATCAAATTAGGTGGCGACGGTTTCAAAAGGGTTAAGCAAATGTTTCCGGCGTTTGCAGGATTTGTCTCGGATTTAAGAAGATTGTGCGATGCACAAGATTCTTGACTTATTTGTGCGCTGCAGTAATACTAAGGTCGTGGTTAGGGAGCCGGGTACCTCCCGGCGCGTGCAGGTCAACAGTCTGGGAAAAGGACACTCCGTAATGGTCAAGGTTGAAGAGTTTCAGCAGTTCGGCAAAGAGCAGTTCGACGCAGCGGTTGCATCCGCCAACAATTTCTCGAGCGGCTTGCAGTCGATCGCGAGCGCCTACGGCGACTATGCCAAGAAGTCGTTCGAGGACACCAAGAGCTTCGTGGAGAAGCTGTCGGGCGTGAAGTCGATCGAAAAGGCGATCGAACTGCAGACCGAATATGCCAAGACGTCCTACGAGACGTTCGTCGCCGAGTCGCAGAAGATCGGCGAACTTTATGCCGATCTCGCCAAGCAGGCTTTCAAGCCGTTCGAGGGACTGGTCGCCAAGGTTTCGCCGACCGCTCACTAATTCGCGGTTCGCGGCAACGAAAAAGCCCGGCGCAAGCCGGGCTTTTTTTATGTGTCGAGCGATCCGCCGTCGGTTACTTGGCGATGCGCAGCTTCGACAGCGATGAACCGATCGAGCTGAACGCGGTGTTGATGCCGCTGGCGCTCGTGGTTGCGAAGTAGTTGCTGGTGCTGCTTGCGCAGTACGACATCACGCTCGATGTGTTGTCGTTGTTGGTGTTCACCTGGATCGTATAGATCGTGATGCCGGCGGCCTTGGCGTTGTCGCAGAGCAGGCGCGGCCGGGCGTCGATCGCCGACACGCTGGAGCTGTTGCGGTTCTGCGTGTTGTCGCCGTCCGACAGCAGGATGATGGCCTTCGTATACTTGTAGTTAGTATCCTCGGCCGGCGCATTCAGCGGATTCTGCTGCAACAGGGACAGCCAGGCCCACGCCATCCCGATGGCCTGGTTGGTGTTGCCCTCGGGCTGCATCGCATCGACCTTGTTCTTCAAGGCTGTCCAGTCGTAGGTCAAAGGCAGAATCGACGTCGGGCAGTCGGAATAGTTTTCCGCCGGGAACTGGGTGTTGAGATTCGACACATTGTTCGCGGTCTGAGTCGTGCTGTACGGCTCCGTGCTCATGGTGTCGTAGGCGATTGGCGTATCGTAGCGATCCGAAACGCAACCGGTCCAGCCGGTTTTCGTGACTTTGGTCCAGTTCTCGCCACCCTGATTGGTGCAATCGGTCTGAGTCAGGAAGCCGAGCGTGGTGGACCCCCACCATCCATTGGATTTGGTGCATTGTCCGAGATCCCAGCGCAGCCATTTAGTGCTGGTGGTGGCGATGCTGCTGACATTCACGTCCTTGGCGAACGGAATAATGGAGATGTAGACGTCGCCATTGGTCTTCGCCGCGGTCTGCATCTGGTCGATCAGGCTCTTCGCCGCTGTTTTCAGCGCAGCCATCTTGCCCGAACTCGACATCGAGCCGGTGTTGTCCAGCGCCAGCGCGACGCGCAGCTTGGTGGTGCCCCAGACGGTGGTCGAACTCGCGCCGAAATCGAGTTTCGGATAACCGACCACTTTCATGAAGTCGGTATTCATGGTGCCAGAGCCGTTCAGCACGATCTTGGAGCCTGCGGCGGCGCTGTTGGTATATGTGGCCGTGACGGCGACATTCAGCGCCTCCGGATGCTTGTAGAGGGCCTTGAAGTAATCGTTTGCCTTCTGGGTAATCTGTGCCGCGGTCAGGCCGGCGGCATCCCTCGAAATCATCAGGGCAGCGGTATCCAGCGCTGTCTGCATGGCCGTGCGGGCGTTGTTGACGCGGGTGTAGTCGACCGCGGCGCCCACAAACCCGAGGATCGGCACGATCGCGATGCCGAACAGCACGGCGACATTACCGCCCTGCGCCTGGCGGAAGCGTGCGAGCGATCCGCGAAGCCGGCTGAACATTGATGCATCGGTCATGACGTCACCAGACAAGGGAGGTTCTGGAACGCGAGATAGGCTGCAGGCGTGAATAGGTAGTAAAGTGCTGCGATGAATAACGGGTACACCTGAGGCAAACGGCTCCGGCGAGACGGCCGGACCGGCTTCAGCGTAAAGGGCGGGTATCCCGTTTCGTTCGGATTTTAACGATTCTTCCGCCGCATCGGCGGAGTGCGAGATCGCAAAGCGCTTGAAAACGGATGCAATGGTCATGGCGGTCACCGGAAATGGGTCCTGCCATGTCGTAGAAGGGCGCAATGAAAGGGCGGTAAAAGGCGGCGCTGATTTACGTAAAAAGCCCCATAAATTGCCGGTTTTAGCCCCTCAATCGGTTCCTATTGTCAATATCGCCTCAACAGCGGGCATCGAATTCGGCGAGAATTTCCACGATTTGCATTAACCAAAGGCAGCGGCTGCGCGAGCGCCGCACAGTTTTCCACGCCCATTTTGAGCCGGTAACAGTGTGCTTGCGGGGGAGCGGGAGCCGACCCATATTGTTAATGTCATTCATGCGCTCCGGCGGGTACTTCGTCGCCGGAAGGTTGTCTTTGCGGAATTTTTGAACTCTCAAGCCATGCTGCACGCGTCGTCATATCCGGAACCCGTCACCGCGCCCGAGCCATTCGGCGCACGTCTCGCCAGCGTCCATCCGCGCATGAGCAAGGACGACAACGGCAATGAGGGACGGGGCGGGCCGGGAACGTCCGTCATCACCAAGGTCAAGCCGAAGACCAAGAAGCCGAACCTCTATCGCGTGCTGATCCTGAACGACGATTACACGCCGATGGAGTTCGTGGTTCACGTTCTGGAGAAATTCTTCAACAAGGACGTTGAAGCGGCCACCACGATCATGTTGCATGTTCATCATCACGGCATCGGCGAGTGTGGCGTTTTTACGTATGAGATCGCGGAAACGAAAGTGACGCAGGTGATGGACTTCGCACGAAAACACCAGCATCCTTTGCAATGCGTGATGGAAAAGAAGTAGCATTTGAGTCTCGCCCGGTTGGGGAACCGGAAGAGACCTGGAGAGTACGAACAGGTTGCAGGAACTGATCAAGCCGGACCGGACGACGAACGATCAAAGTTGAAGTGGCGGGGGCCATAAGGGACGCGAATGCCGACTTTCTCTCAGAGCCTTGAACAATCCCTGCACCGCGCGCTGGCGATCGCCAACGAGCGGCACCATCAGTATGCGACACTCGAACATCTGCTGCTTTCGCTGATCGACGACTCGGACGCGGCCGCGGTCATGCGGGCCTGCAGCGTCGATCTCGACAAGCTGCGCGGCAGTCTGGTCAATTATCTCGAAACCGAATTTGAAAATCTGGTCGCCGAAGGCTCCGACGACGCCAAGCCGACCGCCGGATTTCAGCGCGTGGTGCAGCGCGCGGTGATCCATGTGCAGTCATCCGGCCGCGAGGAGGTCACCGGCGCTAACGTGCTGATCGCGATTTTCGCGGAGCGCGAGAGCCATGCGGCGTATTTCCTGCAAGAGCAGGACATGACCCGCTACGACGCGGTGAACTACATCAGCCACGGCATCGCCAAGCGTCCCGGCGTCTCCGAGGCGCGGCCGGTGCGCGGCGTCGATGAGGAAGCCGATGCGAAGGGCAACGACGACTCCAAGAAGAAGGGCGAGGCGCTCGAAACCTATTGCGTCAACCTCAACAAGAAGGCGCGCGACGGCAAGATCGACCCGGTGATCGGCCGCAACGCCGAGATCAACCGCGCCATCCAGGTGCTGTGCCGCCGTCAGAAGAACAATCCGCTGTTCGTCGGCGAAGCCGGTGTCGGCAAGACAGCGATCGCCGAAGGCCTCGCCAAGCGCATTGTCGACAGCGAAGTGCCCGAAGTGCTGTCTGCTGCCACCGTGTTCTCGCTGGACATGGGTACACTGCTGGCCGGCACCCGCTATCGCGGCGATTTCGAGGAACGGCTGAAGCAGGTCATCAAGGAACTGGAAGCGCACCCGAACGCGATCCTGTTCATCGACGAAATCCACACCGTGATCGGCGCGGGCGCGACCTCCGGCGGCGCGATGGATGCGTCCAATCTGCTGAAGCCCGCGCTGGCCTCCGGCACGATCCGCTGCATGGGCTCGACCACCTACAAGGAATACCGGCAGCACTTCGAGAAGGACCGCGCATTGGTGCGCCGGTTCCAGAAGATCGACGTCAACGAGCCGACGGTCGAGGACGCCATCGGAATTCTCAAGGGCCTCAAGCCGTATTTCGAGGATTATCACAAGCTGAAGTACACCAACGACGCCATCGAGGCGGCGGTGAACCTTTCGGCGCGCTACATCCATGACCGCAAGCTGCCGGACAAGGCGATCGACGTGATCGACGAGTCGGGCGCGGCGCAGATGCTGGTACCGGAGAACAAGCGCAAGAAGACGATCGGCATCAAGGAAATCGAGACCACCATCGCGACGATGGCGCGGATCCCGCCGAAGTCGGTTTCCAAGGACGATGCCGAGGTGCTCAAGCATCTCGAGACCACGCTCAAGCGCACGGTGTTCGGTCAGGACAAGGCCATCGAGGCTTTGGCCGCGTCGATCAAGCTCGCGCGCGCGGGTCTGCGCGAGCCGGAGAAGCCGATCGGGTCGTACCTGTTCTCGGGGCCGACCGGCGTCGGCAAGACCGAAGTCGCCAAGCAACTCGCGGCGTCGCTCGGCGTCGAGCTGATCCGCTTCGACATGTCGGAATACATGGAGCGGCACACGGTCTCACGCCTGATCGGCGCGCCTCCGGGCTATGTCGGCTTCGATCAGGGCGGCCTTCTGACCGACGGCGTGGACCAGCATCCGCATTGCGTGGTGCTGCTCGACGAAATCGAGAAGGCGCATCCGGATCTCTACAACGTGCTGTTGCAGATCATGGATCACGGCAAGCTGACTGATCACAACGGCAAGCAGGTCAATTTCCGCAACGTCATTCTCATCATGACGACCAACGCGGGCGCGGCCGACCTTGCACGTCAGGCGTTCGGCTTCACGCGCAACAAGCGGGAAGGCGACGATCAGGAAGCGATCAACCGGCAATTCGCGCCGGAATTCCGCAACCGCCTCGACGCCATCGTGTCGTTCGGTCATCTGAACACCGATGTGATCGGCATGGTGGTCGAGAAGTTCGTGCTTCAGTTAGAGGCCCAGCTTGCCGATCGCGACGTGACCATCGAGCTGTCCGAGCCTGCCAAGGCCTGGCTGATCGAGCACGGCTATGACGAACAGATGGGCGCGCGGCCGATGGCGCGGATCATCCAGGAGCACGTCAAGAAGCCGTTGGCGGACGAAGTGCTGTTCGGCAAGCTCAAGGGCGGCGGGCACGTCCGCGTTGTCCTGGTGAAGGACGAGCAGGGTGCCGACAAGATCGGCTTCGAGTTTGTCGAAGGTCCGGTGACGCCGAAGCCCGAGAAGCTGCCCGGTTCGCGCAAGCGTGCCGCACCGCGCAAACCGAAGGGCGGCGGGGATGGTCCGAAGGGTCCGACGAAGCCGCTCATGAAGGTCTGAGCAAGGCTGTCAGCGAAACAATAAAACCCGGCAATCGCGAGATTGCCGGGTTTTTGCTATTTGCTCCGGGCTTGCTTCCCACGTATGCGATGTTCTTGCAATGAAACGGTGGTGCTCGAACATATTTTGTGCGGCTGGCGCTGTGACACTCCTGCTGATGGCGACAGCCGTGCGTGCCGATGAGCCCGATCCGCCTGCGGCCTCTGCGCCGGCAGCGAAGGATGCGAATGCCCGCGAGGCGATGTGCCTGATGATCGAATCCGCGGCGTCAGCGCACGGCCTGCCGCTGGAATTCTTCGCGCGCGTGATCTGGCAGGAAAGCCGTTTTCAGCCGGATGCGGTGGGGCCGATGACACGCAGCGGCCAGCGTGCGCAGGGTGTCGCGCAGTTCATGCCCGGCACCGCGAGCGAGCGCAGATTGCTCGATCCGTTCGATCCGGTACAGGCGCTGCCGAAGTCCGCTGAATTCTTGCAGGAGTTGCGCGAACAGTTCGGCAATCTCGGGCTAGCGGCAGCAGCGTATAATGCGGGGCCACGACGAGTTCAGGAGTGGCTGGCGGGCTCGGGCTACATGCCGTCCGAAACGCGCAACTACGTCCATGCCATCACCGGAAGCTCGGTCGATGACTGGGCGGCCGCGGGCAAGGGCGGTACGATCAGGGATCGCGCACCGCCGGCAGGGTGCCGCGATTTGATGGCGCTGTTGCAGCGCGCGCCAAATCCGTTCGTCACCGGGCTTGAGCAGCGCGTGAAACTCGGGGTTGCGATGCCCTGGGGCGTGCAGCTTGCCGCCGGATTTTCGCGTGACAGGGCGCTGGCGATGTATGCCCGTTCCTTGAAGCGGCTGAGTGCGGTGATCGGTGATCGCGATCCCAGCCTGCTCAGTTCGGTGTTCCGCAGCCGCGGCACGCGGCCGTTTTTTCAGGTGCGCATCGGCGCCGACACGCGAGCCGCTGCGAATGAACTCTGCGAACGCATCCGGCGCGCCGGGCAGGCGTGTCTCGTACTGAGGAATGCAGAGCAGCATGGTTAATCGGAGAGGCGCGGGATCATGGCGGGCCGCAATTGAGAATCTCGCATGACGGTTAACGGCGCGGCCGGAGTGTCGATCAAAGAAGTCCTTTGTTTCCAGGCATAACTTTCATTGGCGCGGGCGATGATATGCTCAATGAAATGCTAACGCGATGCCGGTGATTTTCGCTTAAGTTTTGCGAAACCGTTTTCCAATCATCTGATGGCGTGTGCGGCGGAATTCATTTCGCGGCATGGAAGAGGAGGCCATCATGCTGACATTCGGACTTATCGGAATCGCTTTCGCGACGCTGTGTGTGCTTGGATCGCTGTCGTCGTCGGCGCGAGAGCCGTCGATCTGAATTCGCCTGCTGAACGCAGACTATCGCCTGCAGGCGGCCATGGCCCGTTACACGGGCAGCACGTTTGCGCCCGAGCGGCCTGAACAGCATGCCCGGCAATTTAGCGGTGCGGCCTTTCCCGCAGCGCGGCCTTGTTCCCTTGACGCAGAGGCCGTTTCACCGGCGTGATCGTTTCATTCGATTCACCGGTATTTGCACCCCTTGGCGCTTCCTGCCCTCGATTCCCCGAAATGGCAAAGCTCTGTCGCGGCCTTCGCGTTCGGGGTGAAATCGGCGTTGTCGTCCATTCTTGCGCTGGTGCTGTTCGGCACGTTCATCGGCATCGGCGCGTTCGCGCATGACACAGGTTTCACGCTGGGCTGGGCATTGGCCAGCACAGTGCTGGTCTGGGCAGGGCCTGCGCAAATCATCCTGATTTCGACCCATCATGCGGGTGCAACGCTGCTGGAATCGGCGCTTGCGGTGACAATCAGCGGCATACGCCTGCTGCCGATGGTGGTTTCGGTGTTACCGATGATGCGAACCGCTGAAACCAAAATGCGCCAGCTTGTTCTGCCGTCGCATTTCGTGGCGGTCACAGTCTGGGTCGAGAGTTTCCGTTTGCTGCCGCATGTGCCGCGCGGACGGCGGGTTGCCTTTGTGAACGGGCTTGGCAGCGGGCTGACGTTCCTGAGTTGCGTGGCCGCGGTTCTGGGTTACGGCCTGGCGGCAAACCTTCCGCCGCTGCTGGCGGCGGGGATTCTCGCGCTGACGCCACTGACCTTCCTGCTGTCGACGGCGCGCAATGCACACAAGCTGGTGGACAAGCTGGCGCTGGCGCTCGGGCTTGCGCTGTATCCGCTGGTGCAACTGCTGCACACCGGTGTCGATATCATGATCAGCGGCTTGACCGCCGGAACGATCGCCTATGTGGTCAACCGCATTTGGAGGCGCGCATGAGCGGGCTTCTCGGTGACGCACATGCCATCGCGCTGTTGTTGTTCGCGGGCTTCCTGTCGAACGAAGTATGGCGCGTGCTCGGTCTCGTCATCGGCGGCGGGGTCGATGAGAGTTCGGAGTTCCTGATCTGGGTGAGGGCGGTGGCCGCCGCGATCCTTGCCGGCGTTATTGCCCAGATTCTGATTTCGCCGCCCGGCGCGCTGGCGACGGTTCCGGACGTGGTCCGGTATGGCGCGGTGGTAGTCGGCGTCGCGGTGTTTTTGCTGGCGCGCAAGTCGGTTTTCGCCGGCGTGGTCGCCGGAGAAATCGTCGTGCTGGCGGGCAAATGGTGGATGGGCTGACCGGCCTTGCGGTTCAGCCGTTCAGCGCCGCGATTAGCCGGGTGGCGTGATCTTCCAGCACCTTGACGTCTTCCTTGCGGCTCGCCGGGGGCAGCAGCGCGACGCCTTCGGTGCGCGGCATCACATGCATATGCAGGTGATAGACGACCTGACCGGCCGCGGGTTCACTGAACTGTTGCAAGGTGATGCCGTCGGCGTTGAACGCCTTCAAAGCTGCAACGGCGATCTTCTTCGCCGTTCGCGCGACATGAGCGAAACTGTCGGGCGAAATGTCGAGAATGTTGCGGGCCGGTTGTTTCGGGATCACCAGCGTGTGCCCGGGACAGCGCGGCATGATGTCCATGAAAGCGAAGGTGTGTTCGTCCTCGTAGACCTTGTGGCAGGGAATCTCGCCGCGCAGGATCTTCGCAAAAATGTTGTTGGGGTCGTAAGTGCTCATGGTGTGTCCCTGAAACTGGATGGCGCACCATCGCCGCCCGATGCGGCGCGGTCAAGCGTGCTTGTCGGAAGGCCATCCATGTCACGGCTCCGTCGTGCGCTCGGGAATACCTGTGGCGATTTCGTCGATCCGGTCCGCGAGGTCGGTGAGGTCGCGGTGCAGCCCGTCCAGCGTGAAGGCGAGGCCGAAGGCACGGCCCACGGCATTGAAATCCAGCGCGCGCATCACGCCGGATTGCCGCAACCCCGTGAATGTTTCCGTAAAGGCAAGATGCGCGGCGCCGACGTCGTTGCGGGTGACGACAGTGACCGTATCGAGCGCGGTGGCGCAGCGGCCGGTCAGTTCGGCCTGTGCGCGCAGCAATCGCGCCGCCGCCGGCGCGAGCATGGATGCGATCTGATGCGGCAGCGGCTCCCGCAGCACAGTCCCGATCCCGACCAGATCGTTGCGCACACGCCAGAGCGTGCGCGGGATCGCCGCGGGGATGCGGTGGTCGGCGAGCTTTGAGGCGCGCTCACGGTCGGCATCCTTCAAGGCCTGCTCGACGGCGGCGAGGGCCTGACGCAGGGCCGGATGCTCGCTCGAAGGCGCGAGCGCCTCGCCGCGATCGAGCGCATCGGCTTCCGACAGCAGCAGCCGCTGAATGCGGTTGAGGACCGCGATGGATCGCGCGACCACGACCGTATGGGACCGTGCCGGAAAGATCAGCACCATGGCCAGCACGCCAATCAGGCCGCCAAGCCCGATCTCGATGATGCGGTCGAGCACGAATTGCTCGACCGGTGCGCCCGCCGGATCGGTCAGCAGCATGATGGCGGCCGTGACCGGCGCCACGCGCAATTGCGGGCGAATGGCTGCCGCCCATACCGTCGCGCAGGTGACCAGAACCAGCGCGAGGCCGATGCCGAGCGAAGTGCGCGAATGAAAGGCTGCGGCGAGCCCGCCGACAAGCGCGCCAGCCAGCGTGCCCATCATGCGCTCGGTCGCGGCGCCGAGCGTTCCGCCGATGGAGCCCTGCATCACGATCATCACCGTGAAGACCGCCCAGTATCCCTGCGGCAGGCCGAGCGCCTTGTAGGCCGCATAGGCGGCACCGGTCGCAATCGCCACGCGAAAGGTCTGGCGCAGTTCAGGGGCGCGCCTGATCAGGAATTCGCGGATGCGGTTGGAGGTCGAACTCAAGGCATGCTCTCTTCTTTGTCATCGCCGGGCTTGTCCCGGCGATCCCGATTCGTTGAGCACCGTGCTTCCTGATCGGGATGCCCGGGACAAGCCCGGGCATGACAAACTTGCTTGCTAGTCCATCGCGGTCAGTTGCTCGTGTCAATCTTCCGAAACGGCCCGGCTTCGGTCAGTTCGCGGACGGCTTCCTGTACATAGCTGCGCTCGCGCGCCAGATAATCGCGGATCGCGCGGCGCAATCCCGGATCGGCGATGTAGTGCGCGGAGTAGGTTGTCTGCGGCAGGTAGCCCCGCGCGATCTTGTGCTCGCCCTGTGCGCCCGCCTCGACATTCTTCAATCCGCGCCGGATCGCGAAGTCGATGGCCTGATAGTAGCAGACCTCGAAATGCAGGAACGGATGATGCTCGATGGCGCCCCAGTGGCGGCCGAACAGCGTGTCGGAGCCGATGAAGTTGATCGCGCCCGCGATCCAGCGTCCGTCGCGCTTGGCCATGACGAGCAGAATGTCCTTCGCCATGGTCGCGCCGATCTCGTCGTAAAACGAACGGGTGAGGTAGGGGCGGCCCCATTTCCGCGAACCGGTCTCCATGTAGAACGCGAAGAATGCGTCCCAGACATCGGGCGTGATGTCGTCGCCGGTCAGGGGGTGAATGGTGATGCCGTTGGCAAGCGCATCGCGGCGCTCGCGGCGGATCGCCTTGCGGTGGCGCGAGGCGAGGGTGGCGAGGAAATCTTCAAAGGTGCCATAGCCTTCATTGTGCCAGTGAAACTGCTGGTCGGTGCGCTGCAGGAATCCTTGTTTGGCAAGGAAGTCCCATTCGTCCTTATGCGCAAACGTGACGTGAACGGAGGACGCCTGGGTCGCGCCGCACAGCGCGATCAGTCCGGCGGCGAGCATATCGCGCACACGTTCTGCATCGTCGCCCGGGCGCACCAGCAGGCGAGGGCCAGTGGCGGGTGTGAATGGCACGCTCGCCTGCAGCTTGGGATAGTAGCTGCCGCCCGCGCGCGCGTAGGCATCGGCCCAGCCGTGATCGAACACGTATTCGCCCTGCGAGTGATTTTTCAGATAGCACGGCACCACGCCGGCGACCTCTCCGGCGATCCGCGCAATCAGATGCCGCGCGGCCCAGCCGGTGCGCGCGACTGCCGAGCCTGAATTTTCCAGTGCGGCAAGGAAGGCGTGGGTCACGAATGGATTGTATGCGCCGTCCGAACGGGCACAGGCGTTCCAGTCACCGGCCGCGATCTGGCCGATCGACGACACCGCTTCAAGGGTGATCTCGGGAGAATCCGTCAACGGAGAGGCGCACCATGGCCGAGAGAAAACGAGAGTGTTCAACAGTATAGATCGGGTTTCGGGCGGATGACTTCAAGTCTCCGGGAGCGCGCCTTTCGGCTTATTCGGGGATGAAACCCTCGAAGGTCATCTGGTCGGCATAGCGAAAGGTCTTCGCCTGCTGTTCCGGAGTCCGCACCGTCCATGTGATGAGCGCGCAGCCGAAAATGTTCCTTGCGATCCATGGCGCGGGGGCCGGCAGGTCGTTGACGCTGTAGCTCACGAAATGCGGCTGCGTGCGGAACGCATGACGCAGGCCGGTCATCTGATGAATCGTTTCCGGCGGCAGCCGTTTCCATTCGCCGTCGGTGTAGTGACGTTCCGCGACAATGCCGCGTGTCAGCTCGGGCATCCGTTCATGAATCGCCAGAACCTGGTCGGGATCGAACGACATCGCGGCCACCGGCCCGCGATAGGAAGCGAGCACTTCGGCCATCCGCTTGACCAGCCGCCGGTCGCCGTCGAACCGGCTTTTGATCTCCAGCACCAGCGGCACCCGTCCGCCGACACGCGCACAGAGATCGCCGAGCGCCATCATCCGGTCGGACGTGTCCTTGAAGGCGACCTGTTTGAGTTGCTCTGCTGTCAGCGACAGCAACTCGCCGGTGCCCTCGGTGAGGCGGCCCAGCACGTAGTCATGATGCACCATCGCCTCGCCATCGGCGCTGGGCTGCAGATCGACTTCAATGGCGAAGTTTCCCGCGATCGCGGCGTCGATCGCGGACGGCATGTTCTCGATGATGCCGCGCGTGCGATCGTGCAGGCCGCGATGCGCGATCGGCCGCGCCGTCAGCCATGGGGGTGAGCGCGACATATTTAGCTTTTTTCAATGAGCATGATCTGATCCGAAAACCGGTGCCCACTTTTTTTCGCGAACGCGGCCCTTCGGGTCGGGATCATGCTCAGGCGACTTCAAAAATGCCTTCGACTTCGACGGCGGCATCCGCGGGCAGGGCGGCCACGCCCACTGTGGTGCGTGCATGGCGGCCCTTGTCGCCGAACGCGGCCACCATCAAATCCGAAGCGCCATTGAGGACCTTGGGTCCTTCGAGGAAATCCGGTGTCGCATTGACAAAGCCGCCAAGGCGCACCACGCGTGCAACCTTGTCGAGATCGCCGAGCGCCATCTTCACCTGCGCCAGCAGGTTGATGGCGCAGCCGCGCGCGGCCGCGACACCCTGTTCGACGGTGACGCCGGCGCCGAGCTTGCCCTTGGCGATCAGCTTGCCTTCCGGTGTGTTGCAGACCTGGCCGGAGACGAACAGCAGGTTTCCGGTACGCACAAATCCGACATAGTTCGCCACCGGCGGATTGGGCTGATGCAGCGTGATGCCCAACTCGTTCAACTTCTGCTCGACCGTACCCGCCATGTGTTTCCCCGATATGCTTGTTATGTTTGCCCTTGGAGGTTCAGCATGCGGATGAACCGGGCGCGCCATATTTCACCCATCGTGAAACCACATGCAAGCGCAGCGGATGCATGACCTGACCTCGAATTTTTGGCAGTCTTGCCTCTTTTGCCCCGGTTGCGGCGCAATGTTGCGGCTATTATCGTTTGATTCTCACGCTCTTAAGGAGACGCCATGCGGCGCCGGATTTCAGGTTGTCGTTCGCTTGCCCTGCCGCTGCTGCTGTCAGCCGCATGTCTTGGACCATCCGCAAGCGGTGCGTTCGCCGCGCCAAGCGTCGCCTTTCTTTCGCATCAGGCGGTTTACGATCTCAGCCTGAAGACGTCGCGCGGCAATACCGGTGTCAACAACGCGACCGGGCGCATCCTTTACAACTTCAGCGGCAGCGCCTGTGAGGGCTATACGACAGAATTCCGGCAGGTGTCCCAACTCGACGCAGGCGAGAACAAGAGCACCGTAAGCGATCTGCGTTCCACCAGTTGGGAAGACGGTGAGGGCAAGACCTACCGCTTCAAGATTGATACGCGGATGAACGATGCCGATGCGACGTCGGTTGACGGCATCGCCGAGCGCGAAGGCAAGACCATCAAGGTCAAGCTCAAGAAACCCAAGGTCAAGACCTTCACCATCGACGGCGCGGTGTTTCCGACCGAGCAGGTGCGGCTGATCATCGAGGCCGCGCGTGAAGGAAAGTCGCTGCTCGAACTGGTGGTCTATGACGGCTCCGACGATGGCGAGAAGGTCTACAACACGCTCACGGTGATCGGGCAACCGATTCCGGGCACCAAGGCTCCGGTGAAGCCGGATCCGACGACGAACAATGACAAGTTCAAATCGCTGACGCGCTGGCCGGTCACCGTCAGCTATTATGATCGTGCGACCAAACCTGATGTCGGCGAGCAGACGCCGGTCTATGCGATGTCATTCGAGCTTTACGAGGACGGCGTGTCCCGCGCCCTGTCGCTGGACTACAACGATTTCGTGATCGCAGGCGCGATGGGCAAGATCGACATCAAGGAAACCAAGCCCTGTAAATAGGGCAACTCTTCTTTTCCCCTTTCCCCTCGTGGGAGAGGGTGCCGAGTAGCGAAGCTGCGAGGCGGGTGAGGGGTCTATTCCTCACAGCAGCGCGCTCACCCTTCACCCGGCTCAGTTTCGCTTTGCTCAACTTCGCCACCCTCTCCCACAAGGGGAGAGGGGAAGAAAGAGCGTAGATAAAGTATATCGCTAAGAGTTGGGTTTTTCTGGCCCGTCATAAGCGATGCCGCGCATCACGGCGGCGTTGCCAAATTTCTTGCGGACATTGTCCATCGCGCGTTCGGCATGGGCCGAGCGGCGGTCCAGCAAATCCTGATCGTCGGCTTCCAGACCTGGCTTGAGCGCGCTGACGCCCGCACCGATCAGGCGGAACGCTGTACCGTCGATTTCGCGGGCGAGCATTTCGCGCACGGTCGCGAAAATACGTGTCGCCAGTTGGGTCGGCACCTGCAGCGATTGCGAGCGGGTGCGCTGGCGGAAATCCGCGGTTTTCAGTTTCAGGGTGATGGTGGAGCCGGAGAGGTCGCCGCTCTTCAGACGGGATGAGACCTTTTCGCACAGCCGCCACAGAATTTTTTCCAGGGTTGCGAAATCCCGGACATCGGTTTCCAGCGTGGTTTCGTTTGAAATGGTCTTGGCGCCTCGCTCAGCGACGACCTTCCGGTCGTCCATGCCGCGCGCCAGTCGCCACAGCCGCCGCCCTTCGGGGCCGAACTGTTTCATCAGGTCGGTTTCGTCCGCGCGCTGCAAATCCTTGATCAGACGGAATCCGCGCTGCGCGAGTTTCTCCTGCGAGGCGGGGCCGACGCCATAGATGAAACCGACGGGCCGCTCGGCCAGCATTTCGCGCGCCTCCTCCTGATCCAGCGCGGCAAAGCCTCGCGGCTTGTCCAGATCTGACGCGATCTTGGCGAGAAACTTGTTTACCGACAGACCGACCGAGATGGTGATGCCGAGTTCGCGCTCGACCGTCGCGGCGAACCGCGCCAGCACCTTGGCAGGGATCATGCCATGGACCAGTTCGGTGCCGCTCAGATCCAGAAAGGCCTCGTCGATGGAGAGCGGTTCCACCAGTGGTGTCAGCGCCATCATCGCCTGGCGGACCTCGCGTCCGACGCGGACATACTTCGCCATGTCGGGCCGCACGACGACGGCCCACGGACACAGGTCGAGCGCCTTGAACATCGGCATAGCCGAGCGCACACCATAGGTGCGCGCGATGTAACAGGCCGCCGAGACCACACCGCGCTTGCCGCCGCCGACGATCACCGGCTTGTCGGCGATGTCCGGATTGTCGCGTTTCTCGACGGTTGCATAGAAAGCATCACAATCGACATGCGCGAGGGCCAGCGAACCGAGGGTGCGGTGGCGGACCAGGCGCGGCGAGCCGCAGCCGGCGCAGCGCATGGCCTTTCCCGCCGCGTCCGACAGGCAGTCGCGGCAAAACCCCGGCAAGACGGCTGGCAGGCGGTCGTTCAACAGTCACTCCCAGCGTGGATCCAGCACCTCGCGGGCATTGGCGACGGCTTCCGGCGTGAGCTGCGAAGCGTCGGCAAAGGCCTTCACGGTTGCGTCATCGCGAACGATGAAATCGAGCACGCCGGCAAGGAATTTGGGGTCTGCTGCCGCCGTTCGGAGGGTCTGCGGCCCGATACCGCTCTCGGTCAGGAATGACCCCAGGCGCTCGGGGTCGGACGCCAGGAAGGAAAGTGCCTGAATGGCAACAAATTCAGCCACTTCCTGAGGGTTTTTGGGGCCCTTTGTCATTGATCGTGTTTGCCTTTCCGTAACTTATCGTCTCTATTTTGCGCCATCATGCCCGAGTCACTGCGGCGTGGCGAATTCAATGGTTTCAGCACGTACGGGCATTTTGCGGGAATTGGAGGGCCAGGATGGCCAAAACCGTCCTGATCGTGGAAGACAACGAGCTCAATATGAAGCTCTTCCGCGATTTACTGGAGGCTCATGGGTATCAGACGGTCGGCACGCGCAATGGGGTTGAAGCACTCGATCTCGCCCGCAAATACCGGCCCGATCTTATTCTCATGGATATCCAGTTGCCTGAGGTTTCCGGTCTCGACGTGACACGCTGGATCAAGGCGGATGTCGAATTGCGTGCGATCCCGGTGGTCGCGGTCACGGCATTTGCGATGAAGGGCGACGAAGAACGGATCCGCGAGGGCGGGTGCGAAGCATATTTGTCCAAGCCGATTTCGGTTGGAAAGTTTATTGAGACGGTTCGACGGTTCGTCGGCTAAGGAAGTTTGGAGAGTTTGATGTCCGCGCGCGTTCTGGTCGTTGACGACGTTCTCGCCAACGTGAAGCTGCTCGAAGCGCGGCTCTCCGCCGAATACTTCGACGTGGTGACCGCGAATTGCGGGACGCAGGCGCTGGAAATCTGCGAGCGCGCCGAATGCGACATTGTGCTGCTCGACGTCATGATGCCCGACATCGACGGCTTCGAGGTGTGTCGCCGCCTGAAGTCGAATCCGAAAACCCACTTCATTCCGGTCATCATGGTGACGGCGCTCGACAGCCCCGCCGACCGCGTGCGCGGCCTCGATGCCGGCGCCGACGACTTCCTGACCAAGCCGGTGTCCGACGTCGTCATGATCGCGCGTGTGCGCTCGCTGACGCGACTGAAGATGATGACCGATGAATTGCGCATGCGCGCGATCACCTCGCTCGAGATCGGCGTCAACGCGCCGGAGCGTGAAGCGGTTGCCGACACGGGAAGGGGAGGCCGCGTTCTGCTGGTGGACGACAGGCCGTCATCCTACGAGCGTCTTGCACCGGTGCTGGCGTCCGAGCACCATGTCGACGTTGAGCCAAATCCGGCCGAAGCGCTGTTTCACGCCGCCGACGGCAATTACGATCTGCTGATCGTATCGCTGGGCCTCGAGAATTTCGACGGCCTGCGGCTCTGCAGCCAGGCGCGGTCGCTGGAGCGCACGCGCAGTCTGCCGATCCTTGCGATTGCCGATGCCGACAACAACGCACGGTTGCTACGCGGGCTCGAGATCGGCGTGAACGACTATCTGTTGCGCCCTGTGGACAAGAATGAACTGCTGGCGCGTGCCCGGACCCAGGTCCGCAAGCGCCGCTACACCGATCACCTGCGCGACAACGTGCAGAACTCCATCGAAATGGCGATCACCGATCCGCTGACCGGGCTGCACAATCGCCGTTACATGGAAAGCCATCTTGCTACGCTTGCGGAGCAGGCGGCGATGCGCGCCAAGCCTCTGGCGCTGATGATGCTCGATATCGACTACTTCAAGTCGATCAACGACAACTATGGCCACGACGCGGGCGACGATGTGCTGCGCGAATTCGCGGTTCGCATCCGCAAGTCGATCCGCGGAATTGATCTTGCCTGCCGTTTCGGCGGCGAGGAATTCGTAATCGTGATGCCTGAAACCGACCTGCATGTGGCCGGCATGGTCGCCGAGCGCCTGCGCCGCTCCATTGCCGGAGAGCCGTTTGCGATCGAGAAGGGCGCCAGGCGGATCGAGGTGACGATTTCGATCGGCATCTCCACCCTGGAAACCAAGGGCGAGCCGGTCAGTTCCGTCCTCAAGCGCGCTGATCAGGCGTTGTACCGCGCCAAGCACGACGGACGTAACCGGGTGGTGGCCGCGGCGGCCTAACTCGCCTTCGACCTGTCTTCCTCGGACTCAAGATAGGTCCCTGACGCTGGATCGACCCAATACAGGTGATCATGCACCTGTTTGACGCCGGCGACATTCTCGGCGGCGACGACGATGGCCTGCCGTGTGCGTTCGTCGGTAATGATCCCGCAGATATCGACGACCCCGTTACGCACAAAAACGTCGAGACCGGCTGGCCCCCATCCATGGCGGCCGATCTCCGCGACAATACGGTTATGGATATGGGTGTCGTCCGCGGTCGGGTCGGGAACGTCGCGCGTGAGGCCGGCGACAGCACGCACGAAATTCTGCCGGCTGACAATGCCGGTCAGTTTCTTGCCGTTCACGACCGGGACGCGCTTGACGTGATGTTTTTCCATGATCGCGACGACGTCGGCGAGGGGTGTGTCTTCGGTCACGGTTTGAACGTCGCGGGTCATGATCTCGTCAACGCGGCGTCCGGCGGTCTGGACATATTCCGCAGCCTGCCGTCCCGGCCCGAGAATGAATTCGAGCCAGCGCGGCCTTTTGCGTTGCGTGCCGATTTCGCGACGGCGCAGCAGGTCGCGCTCGGTGACGATGCCGACCAGTTCACCCTTGAGATCGACCACCGGAAGGCCGCTGACATGGTTGTTCAGCATCAACCTTGCGGCGTGGGCGATCGAGTCATCGGGAGCAACCTTGATGACTTTGCGGGTCATGATGTGATGCGCTCTCATGAAATCACCTTTTGGGTTCGGATGCGGCCGGTGTGGCTATACGGATGGTCACAGGCCCAGTCTGACGAGGTTGCGCCCGGACGCCTTGATGCACCTCAAATGGCGGGCTTTCTCGGCTTTGACCCACATCAAGCAGGCACGCCTTGTCACAGGCTAGATTCAGCGAACAAGGAGTTCGCGCCATGGCCATCCGGGATTTCCTGCTTCCGCTTGTCAGCTATCCGAAGCCGACGACAAAGGCCGCCATCGAACAGGTGTTTCGTCTGAGCGAGAACCTTCTGTCGCAGGAAAGCCGGAACGAAAATCATGCGGCGATCAGGCAGCGCGTCTCGGCCGTGGTGTACGAGATCGAAATCGAGACGGGCCTTTACTTTGAAGGCGCGCATATGGGGGAGTTTCTCGAGCAGGAAGCGCGCAAGAGCGCGGCCAATGCACAGCAACTCGTCCAAGATTTCGAGCAGACCGCGGCCCGGCACAAGGTCATGCATCGCTGCCGGCTCGAACGCCGGACGCCCTATGACATGACGCGCAATCTGGTCGAGGCCGCGCGGCTGCACCATGTCACCGTTCAGCCGCTTCGCAAGGATACCGAAGACCAGTTCGATCTCGCCGAGAAGCTGATCTTCGAGTCGGGCCGTCCGGTCGTGATCTTTCCCGAGGAGCCGGTGCGGCCGCTGTCAGCCGCCATTCAAACGGTTGCTGTGGCATGGGACGGCAGCCGTCAGGCCACGCGCGCTGTTGCAGATGCCTTGCCGTTTCTGCGGCGCGCGAAAACGGTGAAGGCGTTTACCGCGACGGACGACAAGCCGCTGTCGCCCGCGCAGGCCCAACAGTTCGTCGAGTATCTGGCCGGCTTTGGAATCGAAGCGATCCACGAAGATGTCAGGAAAACCGATCAGCATTCCATCGGCAGTTTCCTGGAATCCTACGTCGCATCCCGGGAGGTCGATCTGCTGGTGATGGGAGCCTACGGCCACTCCCGATTGCGGGAGTTCATCCTGGGTGGAGCCACGCGCTCGATTCTGGCGAATCCGCCGTGTTGGGTCTTGCTGTCTCACTGACCACGATGAAGCAACGACAAACGAAAAACGGGGCCAAAAGGCCCCGTTTGCGTTCAACAGGTTGTTGAAGGAATTACTTGATCTTGGCTTCGCGGAACTCGACGTGCTTCTTCGCGACCGGATCGTACTTCTTCTTCACGAGCTTGTCGGTCATCGTGCGCGAGTTCTTCTTGGCGACGTAATAAAAGCCGGTGTCCGCGCTGGAAACGAGCTTGACCTTGATGGTGACCGCTTTGGCCATGTTCAGAACCTCGGATGTCAGGAATCGGTAGCAGTCCCGACAGGCCGGGCCGCGTTTGGGCCGCAACCTAGCTCCGAACGCCCCAAAGTCAAGGTTTCAGGGCCGATTATTCCAAAAACCCGTTGGCCGGGGCCTTCGGCAGGAAAGTCACCGGCCACTTGGGCGGATATGGCCATTCAGCCGCGAATGCAGCCCTTTCAGGCCGGAAAATCATGCTTTTGGGCCCGGAGGCGGCTCCCGTTTTGCTCCAGCCTGCGGGCCCCGCAGCCCTTCCGGGCGATGCCAGGTGCTGGAGTTCCGGAATCGCCGATCCGGGCTATCCGCCCCGGAAATCCTTCGGTGAAAAGCTCAAATCGAGCATGCGCCACTGATCGTAGCGATCCGGCGGCAGCATCGCATAGGGCTGGCATTTTGCCAGCGCGTCCATTGCGCCCTTCATCAGGGCAGGCCCTTTCTCGGACGCACTGGCCTCGATCAGGAGCGGTTCGGCGGCGAGTGTGCCGTCCCTGCGAAATGCGACACGCAGCACGACGGAGACGCTGTCGCTCGGCGCGACCGAGCGCGGCAGGATCGAACATGTTTTCAGGTGCGCGCGCAGGGCCGCCGCATCCTCGCGCGAGATGTTCGCCTTCGCCGTCGCCTTGGCGTCGAAGTCGCCCGCGGCGCCGGCGTCGGGCAGGGTGAACATCATGCCGAACTGGGACGTGATGTCGGGGGCCGCGGTCGGCACCTCCTGCTGTTGCTGCGGCTGTGCCTGCTGCTGAGGTTGTGGTTGAGGCTGCGGAGCAGGTTTAGGTTGGTCAGGCTGTTGCTGGAGCGCGGCCTGTTTTGCGTCTTGCTTCGGCTTTGAGGCTTCGCTGGGGGCTGGAGGCGGAGGCTCTGCCTGCTGCTGCGCGGGCTCCTGGGGTTTCTGCGCGGCCTGCTCCTGAGATTTTTCCCGAGTCGTTTCCTGGGCCTTTTCGTCGAGCGTCGGAAAGTCGTAGTCCGGTTCTTTGGGAAGCGGCGGCGCTTCCTCCGGCGTAACGATGTCGATGGTGATAGCTTCGGCGGTTGTTGGCTCGAACGGACGCACGCCCGCGAGCAAAAGCCAGGCTGTCAGGGCCGCAACATGTGCGGCGACCGATATGGCGGCACCCGTACGCATACAATTGTGGTTCGCTCACCCTGGACGGTCGTTTCGCCGTCGTCGGATGGCATCATATCAGCCCGTGCGGGCGCAAGAAACCTCAACTCTGTGGATCAGGTCTCGCCGAGCACAGCCGCGATCATCGCGCCCACCGCCATGTCGTCCTGCTGGCCAAAGCCGTGATGATAGATGGTGCCATTGCGGCGGATCAGGATCAGGGTCGGTGTTCCGCGCAGGCCGTAAGCAGCCATGGTGATCGGGATCGGCGTATCCACACCAGCCGTATCCACGCCGATGGGGAAGGTGAGCCGGTTCTCATGCACGAATGCCTTGAGTGATACCGGCGTCATCGCGGCGTGATGCTCGAAAACGGTGTGCAGGCCGATCACCTGCAGGTCCGAATTGCGGAACATATCATGGGCGCGTTGGGTCTGCGGCGTGCCGTGAGACACACAGCCCGGACAGAGCATCTGAAATGCGTGAAGCAGAACCGGCCGCCCGCGAAGACCCGCGAGCGTCAGGGGTGTGTCGGTGTTGAGCCATTCAGAGATCGACAGTTCAGGCGCGATGTCGGTCGTCATGGCATCTCCGTCGCCGGCTCAGATCACGTCCCGCTGCATCTTGCCGCTGTAGAAGTGGAAGAAGGGCACTTCGGCAGCGTGGGAGAGCGGTCCCTGCGCCAGCCGCTGGTCCAGTTCGCGCAGCACCAGCTTCGTCATCTGATGAAGATCGGCCAGCGATAGCGAGCCAAGCTCCACCCAGACGAGTTCGACCAGTTCGGCATCGGCATGGACCACGCCTTCGACGCGATGCGCAATGGCGGAAGCATCAGCCGTGAAGAAGCGGGTGTCGAACCGGCGGACGCGGCCGGGCGGCGTGATCGCGCGGGCAATCAGGAACAGGCCCGACGGATCGGGCAGCAGGCCAGCGTCGGCGAATGGTTTCCATTCGCCGGTCAGTTTCGCTCCGGCGCCGTTCATGCGAGCAGCCTTGCGGCCAAGGCACAGGCCGGTTTCCTCGCAGGCTTCGCGAATGGCCGCAACGGCCAGCGCGCGGGCGCGGGCGGGGGCGATCTTCGGGCTGCCGCTGGTCAGCTTCTTTTCCAGCGCCTTCGGAATTTCCGCTGCGACGGGAATGCGGTTGTCGGTGGCGTCGACACGCCCGCCGGGAAACACGAATTTCCCCGGCATGAACACCACGTTGTCATGGCGCTTGCCGACCAGAACCTTGGGCACGCTGCCGCTGCGATCCACCAGGATCAGCGTCGCGGCATCTTTCGGGCGGCGGTAAGGATGACTGTCGTCTTCCTTCTCTTCTTTCTCGGGAGCGTTCATTTCACCACGTTCAGCTTCGCAATCGTGCCTTCTTCTACATCAGCCGGCCGGCCTTCATCAAACCCGTGCATGCGGAACGCCCATTGCAATCCGACGACGGCGCCCTTGACCGGCTGCAGCAGGATCAGTGACGAGGCCAGGGTGATCGGCAGATAGAATGCCAGTTGCAGCAACATCGACGGCGCGTAGTTGGTTTCGATCCAGAGCGCGATCGGCACGATGATGTGGCCGACAACCACGATGACGAGATAGGCCGGAAGATCATCGGCGCGGTGGCCGCTGAAATCCTGTCCGCACACCGAGCACTCATCGGCGACTTTCAGGAAGGCGCGGAAGATCTTGCCTTCGCCGCAGTTCGGGCAGCGGCAGCGAAAGCCGCGCGCCATGGCCTGCCAGACATCGCGCTTCGGCAGAGCCTGCGCCGCCGGGGTCCATGTTGCTGCAGGCGTCGTGCGGCTATCCATGATCTCTCCTTTGAAGGGACATCAGCCCTTCTTTTTCGATTTGCGCGCCTTGCTGCCGGAAGGCTTGCGCGGCTTCGTCTTCCTGTTCGTCTTGTCGCGGCCCGGCCGGGTCTTGCCGCCGGGATGCGCCTTGCCTGCGCGGTTGCGGCCGCCGCGCGGCGCGGTCCGTCCCTCGGACAGCAATTCAAACCGCAGCGCACCAGCCACGGGAGCAGCTTCTACCAGACGAACCTGCACTTCGTCACCCAATCGGTGCATGGCACCGCTGCGCGATCCGATCAGAGCATGGCGATTTTCGTCGTAGTTGTAGTACTCGCTGCCCAGCGTGCGCACCGGGATCAGGCCATCCGCGCCGGTTTCGGTCAATTTCACGAACAATCCCGCGCGGGTGACGCCTGAGATTCGCCCCTCGAACGTTGCGCCGACCCGGTCGGCGAGGAAATGCGCGATCAGCCGGTCCGCGGTTTCGCGTTCGGCCTTCATGGCGCGGCGTTCGGTGAGCGAAATGGCCGCAGCGACTTCGTTCAGCGTTTCAAACGTCTCGTTCTCCGGCAGCGCGCCTTCGCCAAGTCCAAGCGCGCGGATCAGCGCGCGATGGACGATAAGATCCGCGTATCGGCGGATAGGCGAGGTGAAATGAGCGTAGCGCCGCAGGTTGAGACCGAAGTGGCCGTAATTTTCCGCGGAGTATTCCGCCTGCGCCTGCGAGCGCAGCACGACTTCGTTCACCAGCGGCTCCGCGTCGCGTCCTTTGACCTGCGCGAGAATCCGGTTGAAGACGGCGGGGCGCAGCGCGCCGGTGGCCGAGAACGGCATTTCCAGCGTCTTGAGGAATTCGCGCAGATTGTGAACCTTCTCGACGGTCGGCTCGTCATGCACGCGATAGATCAGCGGCAGCGCTTTCTTCTCGAGCGTTTCAGCGGCGGCGACATTGGCGAGGATCATGAATTCCTCGATCAGCCGGTGTGCGTCGAGACGCTCCGGCGTGGTCACGCGGTCGACCGTGCCGTCGGCTTTCAGCAAAATCTTGCGCTCGGGCAGATCGAGATCGAGCGGATCGCGCTCATCACGCGCGCGCTTCACCAGTGCGTAGGCCGTCCATAGCGGTTTGAGGATCGGATCGAGCAGGGGGCCGGTCGTATCGTCGGGCCGCCCGTCGATGGCGGCTTGCGCCTGCGCGTAAGACAGCTTTGCCGCCGAACGCATCAAGACCCGGTGGAAGGTGTGCGAACGCTTGCGCCCGGTTTTGTCGATCACCATGCGGACGGCGAGCGCGCCGCGCGGCTCGCCCGGCTTCAGCGAACACAGATCGTTCGAGATGCGCTCGGGCAGCATCGGCACGACGCGGTCGGGGAAATAGACCGAGTTACCGCGTCGGAGCGCTTCTCGATCGAGGGGCGCGTTCGGCCGCACATAGAAGGCGACATCGGCGATGGCGACATTGACGATGTAGCCGCCTTTATTGTTCGGATCATCGTCCGGCGCGGCGTGAACCGCGTCGTCATGATCCTTCGCGTCCGGCGGATCAATGGTGACAAGCGGCACCGAGCGCCAGTCTTCGCGTCCCGCGAGTGTTGCCGGTTTTGCGGCTTCCGATTCAGCGATCGCGTCGGCAGGGAATTCCTGCGGAATTTCGTGCGCATGAATCGCGATCAGGCTGACGGCCTTCTCGGTCTTGAGCGAGCCGAGACGTTCCTTCACCCTGCCGGAGGGTAGTCCATAGCCGCGCGAGCGGATCAGTTCGACACTGATGAGGTCGCCATCCTGCGCGCCGCCGGCATTCGCCGATGCAATCGCCAGTTCGCGGCCCGCCTGTTTCTTGTCGACCGGGATCATGCGGCCGTCACCGTTCGGCATCAGGCGGAAGATTCCGAGAACGCGGTGGGCGGTCTTGTCGAGCAGCTTGATGACACGGCCGCGATAGGCCTTGTCGTGTTTGTTCTCTGGCTTCTCAAGTCGCAGCAAAGCGCGGTCGCCGACGCCGGGAATGGTGCCGGGCGCGGCACGGCGCGGAATATGGATGCGGATGAGGGGGGCGGGGCCGTCGATCTCCTCAAGCCATTCGGCGGGCGCTGCGAGCAGTTCGCCGTCGTCGTCGCGGCCCGTGATATCGGCAACAAGGGTCGGCGGCAGGGATTTGACCTCGCGGACTTTCCGGCCCTGCCTGGCGATGGCGCCTTCGTCGGCAAGTTCCCGGAGAATCCGCCGCAGCGCTGCGCGGGATTCGTTCTTCAGTCCGAAGTGCCGCGCGACCTCGCGTGTGCCGGTTTCGCCGGGATGGGTCCTGACGAACGCGACAATGCTCTCTCGGTCGGGAAAGGCAGTTGGCGCGTCGCTTTTCTTTTTCATTATCCGCGTGCTTTACCGGCGCTCTTCTTTTCCGCGACCTTGGTGACCTTGGCTGCGGCGACCTTCGATGCCTTGGCCTTGGCGGCGGCAGCTTCCTTCAAGGAGACCGGCTCGGCTGAGTCCTTCTTGGGAGCAGCCTTTTTCGCCGCAGCCTTCTTCTTTGCTGCGGGCTTCTTTGCAGTCTTGGCGGATGCGGCGTCGTCACCGGCTTCAGCGGCCGGTTTCGCGGCTTTCTTAGCAGCCTTCTTCGGCGCGGCGCGCTTTGCCTTGCCGCCGGTCTTGGCCGCGCGCTCCTCGATCAGCGCGATGGCTTCCTCGATGGTGAGTTTTTCCGGCTCGATGCTGTCGGGAATGGTCGCATTGATGCCGTCGATGGTGACGTAAGCGCCGTAGCGGCCCTTCTTGAGCATGATCTTGCCACCGCGCGCCGGATAATCGCCGACCTCCTTGCCGGGGTCAGCGCCGAACCGGCGGCTCGGGCCTTTGGCAACCTTCTCGGCGATCAGCGTCACCGCGCGGTTGAGACCGATGTTGTAAACATCGTCGCCGGCTTCGAGGCTCGCATAGGTCTTGCCATGACGCACGAACGGACCGAAGCGTCCGATCCCTGCGGTAATCACTTCGCCGTCTTCGGGATGCGGACCGATATCGCGCGGCAGCGACAGCAGTTTCAGCGCGAGTTCGAGTTCGACATCCGCGGGTGACATATTTTTCGGAATGCCCGCGCGCTTCGGCTTCTCGTCCTCACCGTAATCCTTCGGTTCGCCGAGCTGGATATAGGGGCCGAACCGTCCGGCCTTCACCGCGACGTCAAGACCGGAGACAGGGTCCTTGCCGAGCGGACGATCGCTCTGCCCGCTGGAGGCGGCGAGGGGACGCGTATACCGGCACTCGGGATAGTTCGAGCATCCGACGAACGCGCCGAACTTGCCGGCCTTCAGGTTGAGCTTACCGGTGCCACAGCTCGGACACTGGCGCGGATCGCCGCCATCGGCGCGCGGTTCGTAGATGTGTTCGCCGAGCATGGCATCGAGCACGTCGAGCACTTCGGTGACACGGACGTCCTTGATGTCGTCAACAGCGCCGATGAAGTCGCGCCAGAAATCGGCCAGCACCTGCTTCCAGGCGATCTCGTTGTTGGAAATCTTGTCGAGCTTTTCCTCAAGGTCGGCGGTGAAGTCGAACTCGACATAGCGCGCGAAGTAATTTTCGAGGAAGGCCACGACCACGCGGCCCTTGTCCTCGCCATGCAGGCGCTTTTTTTCCAGCTTCACATAGCCGCGATCCTTCAGCACCTGAATGATCGACGCATAGGTGGACGGCCGGCCGATGCCGAGTTCTTCCATGCGTTTGACCAGCGAGGCTTCCGAGAAACGCGGCGGCGGTTCGGTGAAGTGCTGGGTGACGTCGAGCTTCTCGCGCTTGACTGTTTCGCCCTGATTGATCACCGGAAGGCGCTTGCTGTCTTCATCTTCCGGATCGTCGTCGCGGCCTTCCTGATAGACGGCGAGGAAGCCGTCGAACTTCATCACCTGACCGGTGGCGCGCAGTTCGAGCGTGCGAGCGCCCGCCTTGGCGGCGATATCGACCGTGGTGCGTTCGAGTTCCGCCGATTCCATCTGGCTGGCGACGGTGCGCATCCAGATCAATTCATAAAGACGGAACTGGTCGTTATCGAGCCGGGCCTTCAGCGAGGCGGGGCGGCGCGACAGGTCGGTCGGGCGAATGGCCTCGTGCGCTTCCTGCGCGTTCTTGGCCTTGGAGGTGTACTGGCGCGGAGAATCCGGAACGTAGTTCTTGCCGTAGTCCTCGCCGATCACCTTGCGGACCTGCGTGATCGCTTCAGGGGCGATCGAGACGCCGTCGGTACGCATATAAGTAATGAGACCGGTGGTTTCGCCGCCGATGTCGATGCCTTCATACAGACGCTGCGCGATCCGCATGGTGTGCGCGGGCGCGAAGCCGAGCTTGCGGCTGGCTTCCTGCTGAAGGGTCGAGGTGGTGAACGGCGACTGCGGATTGCGCCGCGCCGGCTTTGCTTCAACCGCGGTAACAGTGAAGTTTGCGGCTTCCAGCGCTTTCCTGAAATCCTCAGCCTCCGCGCCGGTGCCAATGTCGAGACGCTGGAGCTTGCGGCCATCGGCGCCGACAAGACGCGCCTCGAAGCTGTCGCCGCGCGGTGTGACCAGCGTCGCCAGCAGCGACCAGTATTCCTTCGCGACGAATTTCTCGATCTCGAGTTCGCGGTCGCAGACCAGCCGCAGCGCGACGGATTGCACACGTCCGGCGGAGCGGGCGCCGGGCAGCTTGCGCCAGAGAACAGGGGAGAGGGTGAAGCCGACCAGATAATCCAGCGCGCGGCGCGCCATGTAGGCGTCGACCAGCGCGCCGTCGATCTGGCGGGGATGCTGCATCGCCTCGGTGACGGACTGTTTGGTGATGGCATTGAAGACGACTCGCTCGACCTTCTGGTCCTTCAGCGCGCGCTTCTGCTTCATGATCTCCAGCACGTGCCAGGAGATCGCCTCACCTTCGCGATCGGGGTCGGTTGCGAGGATCAGCTTGTCGGCGCCCTTCAGGGCCTTGGCAATATCGTTCAGACGGCCGGCGGCCTTGGGGTCGGTTTCCCAGATCATCTGGAAATCGGCCTCCGGATCGACCGATCCATTCTTGGCCGGAAGGTCGCGGACATGGCCGTACGAGGCCAAAACCTCGTAGGAGGAGCCCAAATACTTGTTGATCGTCTTGGCCTTGGCAGGCGACTCGACAATGACGAGATTCATTTGATTCCAATAACTTAACGGGGGTACGCGGGCCGGAATCGCAAGATTCCCCTAGGCTGGCTTGGCCGATACATGGGTAAAAGGGGGTCCGCTGTCAAATCCGGATCTGGTGAGGACACCGTTTCCGCTCTCTGGTTTCTCGCAAAAATCGCAAGGAATGTAACTTGTGGTTGTGCACGTATTGCGTGTATTGTCCAAAAACGCTCTTAAATTTGCATGCTGGAATTCCACAGGGGTGCGAATGGCCGTTCGCAACAACCGCGGCGATGCGTTGCCGTCTCACGATATGTCAGGAGACGGAGGTCCGCTTGAAGCCGCGAACTTGATTTCCGGGGCCGTCGTGGAGTTGGCTCAATTGGCACACCGCCATCGGCTCGACATGCTGGCGCATCTGCTCGAGATGGCGAAGCTGGAAGCGGATGAGTTCATCCGCCGTCAGCACGGCAATTCCAGCAGGCATTAAAGGGCGGAAACGGGTGGCAGGACCTTTGTTTCCGCCTGCTCCAGCACTCGGCCGTCGTGGGCGCGGATTTGCAGTTTGCTGAGGGGTTGTCCGTCCTGGCGATCGACAAGCGCGCTGAACTTTTCTCCCGGGGTAAAGGCATACTCTTCGCCCCATTGCCGCAAGGCGACCAGGACGGGGAAGAGCGCCCGGGCCTTGTCCGTCGGCACATAGTCCTGATAGGCGCCGCCATCCGACGCCGGCCTCATCTCCAGAATGCCCTGGGTCACCAGCGCCCGCAGCCGTGTGGTTAGGATGTTCTTAGCCACGCCGAGATTTTTCTGAAACTGGCTGAAGCGCCGCGCACCTATGAGCGCATCGCGGATGATCAGCAGCGACCACCAGTCGCCGATCACGTCCAGCGTCCGGGCGATAGGGCAGATATCGCCCTGAAGACTCTTGCGTTTCACAGCTTGTCCTCTGCGTTGAAAATTCTGGTTGCATCATAGAACTCTTGCGACTATCTAGCAAGTCTAGTTTCAAAATGAAACCAGTTTGCACGATAACCAGCAGGAGCGATCCATGAGACTTAAGGGCAAAACGGCATTCATCACCGGGGGCAACAGCGGCATTGGCCTCGCCACCGCAAAGCTGTTTGTGGCGGAGGGCGCCCGGGTGGCGATCACCGGCCGGGATCAGGCCAGGCTGGATGCGGCGGTCAAGGAACTCGGACCGAACGGTTTCGGCATCAAGGCCGATGCCACCGACGTGGCGCAGCTTGAAGACGCGGTCGCGCAGGCGGCAAAGACGTTCGGCAAGCTCGACGTCGTGTTTGCCAATGCCGGTATCGCGGGAAACACGCCGGTCGGCGGGACCACGCTCGCGGCATTCGAGACCGTCATCAAGACCAATCTCACCGCCGTGTTTTTCACGGTGCAGGCGGCGGTCGCACACATCAATGATAACGCGTCGATCATCCTCAATGGCTCCGTCATTTCGGTGCTCGGCAATCCGGGTTACTCGGCTTATGCGGCGACGAAGGCTGGCGTGCGCGCGATGGCGCGGGTGATGGCCTCTGAACTGTCGCCGCGCGGCATCCGTGTGAACGTCGTCTCGCCAGGCGGCACACGCACACCAATGTGGGGGCCGGGCATCGCCACACCTGAAGCCGAAAAGATGCTCGAGAAGCGGATTTCCGCCAGCACGCCGCTCGGCCGGATGGGCGAAGCCGATCACATCGCCAGGACTGTGCTGTTCCTTGCGTCTGACGATGCGGCGCATGTGCAGGGACAGGAAATCTTCATCGACGGCGGCTCGACCGCATCGCCTGCCGGCGCGCCGATCTATCGCGGGTAATTAGAGAAGTGAAACCATCCCGCCGCCGTGGCGTTCCAGCCGTCCTGCCAGTTCAAGTTCGAGCAGGACGGTACGGACCACGGCGGGGGATACATCCGTCATGCGGATCAGATCGTCGATGCCGACCGGCGAGGGGCCCAGGAGGCCGATGACGCGCTCACGCTCGTCGGCATGTGGTTCGTCATCGGGCGGCTGGTCATCGGATTCTGCGATCGGCAGTTCCACCGGACGTCCCATGATCGGCTGAACCGCGTTGATCACATCGGCGGCTTCCGTCACCAGTGTCGCGCCTTGCTTGATGAGATCGTTGGTCCCCGCCGCGCGCGGATCGAGCGGTGAGCCCGGCACGGCGAACACTTCGCGGCCCTGTTCGTTGGCAAATCGCGCGGTAATCAGCGACCCTGACCGATGCGCGGCCTCGACAATCACCACGCCGAGCGCAACGCCGGAGATCAGGCGGTTGCGCCGGGGAAAGTCCCGCGCGCGGGGGTTGTGACCCATCGGCATTTCGGAAATCGCGCCGCTGCCATGTTCGATGATGTCGAGCAGCAGGTCTTCATGCTCCGCCGGATAGATCCTGTCATGTCCGCCGGCCAGCACCGCAACCGTGCCGGTATCGAGCGTGACGCGATGGGCGGCCTGATCAATGCCGCGCGCGAGGCCCGACGCAATAGCGAAGCCGGCATTGCCGAGATCGCGCGCGATGGTCTGCGCGAATTTCAGCCCTGCGCCGGATGCGTTGCGCGAACCGACGATTCCGATCATCGGCTGGGTCTGAACGTTGAGGACGCCGCGCACGCCGAGCAGCGGCGGCGCATCCTCGATCAATGCGAGGCGGGGCGGATAGCCGTATTCGCCCGGTGCCAGCAGGGCGATGCCCATGCGCCGGCCGGTCTCGATTTCGCGTTCGGCGTCCGCCTGTGTGCAGATGCGGCCAACTTTTGATGCGCCGCCGCGTTGCGCCAGATGGGGCAGGCGATCCAGCGCGGCGCGTGCGCTGCCGAAATGATTGATGAGCGAGCGGAAGGTGCGAGGACCGACATTGTCGGAACGGATCAGGCGCAGCCAGTCGATGCGCTGCGCCTCGGTCAGTCTGGCGGTGGCTGAAGTCCTGATATCCACGCGGCCCCCATGGCGGGAGTGTTGCGCAAGAGCGGGCGGAGGACAATGGCTCGCAGTCAGTGAACGGTGCCCTTGGCGGCGAGAAACAGCAGCTTTCGCGCCTCCTGCTTCTGGTAGAGTTCAAGCCAGCGCAGTTCGTCGGGTGTTTTCCATTCCTTCGACGAGACGGGGGCGAGCAGCCCCTGGATCGCCTCTTCCAGTTTCAGGAATTCCCGGGTCTCGGCAACGGAGAGGCCGACCAGAACGCGGTTACCGTCACCGTCGATTTCGTAATCGTCGCTCATCCCGCTTCATTGAACGGAGGCGAGCAACAGATCAACGTGTTCCCGGGTTTAACCTAACCGTTCAACCTTACCGATGTCGCGTTGAGGGACACTGATGCGGCACGGACTACGTACTATCCCTTTTTCCCGATCTTGCCTTCGGTTCCGCTCATCAGTCGCTGAATATTGGCGCGATGCATGATCCAGAGCGCTGCGGTCATGAGCGCGAAAACAGCGGCGAGCGCCGTATGCTGCGACCAGAACAGCATCACCGGCACAATCAGGCTTGCGACCAGCGCTGCCAGCGACGAATAGCGGAAGATCACTGCGACTGCGATCCAGATCGCGCAGAACGCCAGCGCCCCGGGCCAGAACAGGCCGAGCAGCACGCCGATATAGGTTGCGACGCCTTTGCCGCCCTTGAATTTCAGCCACACCGGGAAAAGATGACCGACAAATGCGCCGATGCCGGCGGCAATCGCGGCATTCGGCCCGCCGAAATGCCCGGCGACGATCACGGCGATGGTTCCCTTGAGCATGTCGCCGAACAGGGTCGCGGCGGCAAGACCCTTGTTGCCGGTGCGCAGCACGTTGGTCGCGCCGATATTTCCCGAACCGATCGAGCGAAGGTCCTGCGTGCCCGCGAGTTTGGTCAGGATCAGTCCGAACGGAATCGAGCCGCAGAGATAGCCGAACAGGAATGCCAGCACGAAGCTGAGGGCAAAGGCCGTCAGGAAACCGCTCATGATCTCTCACATGTCCAGGTTGAGTGCGGCGAGTCGCACTTAAACATGTTCGTAGACGGTGCGTCCGTCAACGATGGTGCGCGCAACGCGGCCGGTGAACCGGGCTTCATCGAACGGCGTGTTCTTGCACTTTGACTTCAGGTCCGCCGGATCGAGAACCCATGGCGTATCGAGGTCGATCACGATCACGTCGGCGGGCGAGCCGGGGCGCAGCGAGCCGCCGGGCAGGCCGAGCAGTTCCGCCGGGCGCGTCGACATGGCGCGGATCAGCGTCTTGAGATTGACATCGCCGGAGTGAACGAGGCGCAGGCCCGCCGACAGCATGGTTTCAAGGCCGATGGCGCCTGCGGCGGCTTCGGCGAACGGCAGGCGCTTCACCTCGACGTCCTGCGGATTGTGATCGGACATGATGACGTCGATCAGTCCGGACGAAAGTGCCGAAACCAGCGCCGCGCGATCGGTTTCGGTGCGCAGCGGCGGTGACACTTTCAGGAAGGTGCGATAGGGACCGATGTCGTTTTCGTTCAGCGTCAGATGATTGATCGAGGCCGATGCGCTGACGTTCAGGCCAGAGTCTTTCGCGCGCTTGAGGATATCCAGCGAGTCGGTGCAGGTGAGGGAGGCCGCGTGGTAGCGGCCGCCGGTCAGCGCCACGAGACGCATGTCGCGCTCCAGCACCACGGCCTCCGACGCATTGGGGATGCCCATCAACCCGATGCGCGAGGCAAATTCACTTTCATTCATCACGCCTTCACCGACGAGGTTGGGGTCCTCGGTGTGATGGACGATCAGTGCATCGAAATCGCGGGCGTAGCTCAACGCGCGGCGCATCACGAGCGCGTTCATCACGCTCCTGTCGCCGTCGGTGAACGCGACCGCACCTGCCGCCTTGAGCAGGCCGATCTCGGTCATTTCGTCGCCGCTCATTCCCTTGGTCAGCGCGGCCATGGGCTGAATGTTGACGATCGCGGTGTCGCGGGCGCGGCGCAGGACGAAGTCCACCGTCGCGGAGTTGTCGATGACCGGCTTGGTGTCGGGCTGGCAGACAATGGTGGTGATGCCGCCGGCCGCCGCGGCAAGGCTGGCGGAAGCGAAAGTCTCGCGGTGGCCTGCGCCGGGCTCGCCGACGAAGGCGCGCATATCGACGAGGCCTGGAGCGACGACCTTGCCGGCGCAATTAATAATGTCTGTGCCCTCGGGCACGCCGGCGGCGCCGATGCCACGTCGGGCGTCGCGGATCATGCCGTCGGCGATCAGAACGTCGCCGGGGCCGTCGATATTCCGGGCAGGGTCGATCAGGCGGGCGTTGGCGAGCAGGATGGGGCGGCGATCTGTGCGCATGTGTTTCACGCGTTAGGCAGGTTGCGGGCGAGCGCTTCGAGCACCGCCATGCGAACCGCCACACCCATTTCGACCTGTTCACGGATCAGCGACTGCGCGCCGTCCGCCACGGTGGAGTCGATCTCGACTCCTCTGTTCATCGGGCCGGGATGCATGACCAGAGCATTCGGCTTGGCGTAGTCGAGCTTCTTCTGATCGAGACCGTAGTATTGGAAATACTCCGAACTCGACGGCACGAACGAGCCGTTCATGCGCTCGCGCTGCAGGCGCAGCATCATCACGATGTCCGCGCCATCGAGTCCCTCGCGCATGTCGCGCGCCACCTCGACGCCCATGCGTTCGATGCCCGGCGGTAGCAGCGTGGAGGGCGCAACCACGCGAACGCGCGCGCCCATCGTGTTCAGAAGGATGATGTTGGAACGTGCGACCCGCGAATGCAGCACGTCGCCGCAGATCGCCACCAGCAGGCCTTCGATATGGCCCTTGTTGCGGCGGATGGTCAACGCATCCAGCAGGGCTTGCGTCGGGTGCTCGTGCGCGCCGTCGCCGGCATTGATGACCGAGCCGTCGACTTTCTGCGCCAGCAGTTCCACCGCGCCGGAGGCATGATGGCGCACCACCAGAATGTCCGGATGCATGGCGTTGAGAGTCACCGCCGTGTCCATCAGCGTCTCGCCCTTGCGGATCGAGGAGGACGCCACCGACATGTTCATCACGTCGGCGCCGAGCCGCTTGCCCGCGATCTCGAACGAGGACTGGGTGCGCGTGGAGGCCTCGAAGAACAGGTTGACCTGGGTCCGGCCGCGCAGGTTTGTGCGCTTCTTGTCGACCTGCCGGTTCAGTTCGACGAACTCTTCGGAAAGGTCCAGAAGGCCGGTTATGTCGGCCACGGAAAGGCCCTCGATACCCAGCAGATGCCGGTGTCCGAGGACGAAACTCGATTTCGATGCGGTTGTCATTAAAGCAAGAGCTATAGGCAGACTTGCCCGGCGGAGCAAGGCGGATTCGGCGCTCGCGGAGTTTTCCCCCGCTCATGTCCAGGCAGGGTAAATACCTCGGATTTAGACAAAAATGGCGAGGGGGCGTCGTGAACCATCGCCGTCATGCCCGGCTTTATGCCGGGCATCCACGTCTTTACGATGTCGCCCGGCGTGGATGGATGGCCGGAACAAGTCCGGCCATGACGAAACTGGATATTGAATGCTATGCGAGCGATGATTTTCGCAGCGATCGTCCTACCCGGTCTGATCGCTGCTTCCGGATTGGCGGCCCAGCCGCTGCCCGCCGATTTCATCCATCTGCGCGATCTTGATCCGACCATCGTGCAGGACATGCGCTACGCCACGCCGAATAACTTCGTCGGGCGCGTGCTGAACGGCTATGAAGCGGGAGAGTGCATCGTCACGCGCAGCGTCGGCGCGGCGCTCAAGCGAGTGCAGGACGATCTGAGGCCGCGTGGCCTGTCGCTGAAAATGTACGACTGCTATCGTCCGCAGCGCGCGGTCGATGACATGTATGCGTGGGCGCAAGATGGCAGGGAGACACCGGCGCAGCGGCGCTACAATCCGAAAATGCGCAAGGCGGACCTGTTCCGGCTTGGTTATGTCGCAAGACATTCCGGCCATTCGACCGGCAAGGCGGTGGATCTCACTCTGGTTCAGATGCCTGCCGCGAAGGCCGCGCCGTTCGATCCGAAAGCCGACTACGCCGATTGTACCGGGCCGCAGCGTCTTCGTGCACCGGACAGCAGTGTCGATATGGGCACTGGTTACGATTGTTCTGACGCCGCCGCGCATACAAACTCCAAAGCAATCACGCCGCAGCAGCGCAAATGGCGCCAGACCCTCGTCAGCGCGATGGCGAAGCAGGGTTTCGTCAACTACCGGCTGGAATGGTGGCACTTCTCGCTGCCATCACCCGAAAGTACCGCGTTCGATTTTCCGGTGACGGCGCGATAGCGGTCCGCGGATGCGGTCTTGAATTCTCGCCGCACGGTCATAACTTGCGGTGTACAGGCGCGTTTATGTCGCGCGATGCAGAAAGGCATCGTCATGGGCAGAGGCGGTATCGCGGTTACAGCGGTTCTTCTGGCGATTTTGGCCGCCACGGTCTGGTGGGCGTGGCAGGGCTGGGTCTCACATGCGGATGTCGAGATGTCGATCCATGGCTACATTGCCATGGGGCTCGGGATTTTCTTCTCGCTGGTGATCGGCTGCGGATTGATGGCGCTGACCTTCTACTCCAGCCGCCGTGGCTACGATGACCTCCCGCAGGGCAAGGAACTCCAGGCGCGGAAAGGGCCGGGCAATATCTCCTGACGGAAGTTGCGTGAAACGCACCGCGTTCCGGTATAGCCTGCCGTTCTCATTTCCGGGAACGACTCATGGCGCAATCATCTCTCTCCCCAACGACTGACGTTTTCAACCAGTCTCCTCCGTTCGAGGACGTCAATCTGTTTACGCTCGACAGCGCGCTTGCGGAGGCCGTTGCAGTCAATGGCGGCGAGGGGGCCCGAACGGAGCTTACCGATTTCGGCAAACACTGGGGGTCGGCGGCAATGGCGCAGCGCGGCCGCCTTGCCAACGAGAACACGCCGAAGCTGAAGACCTATGACGCGCGCGGCTTCCGCCGTGACGAGGTCGAATTTCATCCCGCCTATCACGAACTGATGGCGCACAGTGCCCATGCAGGCGTTCACAACTCCACCTGGAACAAGAAGGGTGAGGCGGCGGGCGGCGCGTCCGAGGTGGTGCGCGGTGCAAAGTTCTTCATCGCTTCGCAGGTCGAGACCGGACATCTGTGCCCGATCACCATGACCCGCGCCGCCGTCGGTGCGCTGTCGGTCGATCCGGCGCTGCGCGCGAAGG
Source organism: Afipia sp. (assembly GCA_050249215.1). Classification (GTDB taxonomy): domain Bacteria; phylum Pseudomonadota; class Alphaproteobacteria; order Rhizobiales; family Xanthobacteraceae; genus Afipia. The sequence continues at coordinate 144,342 of JBFWQX010000006.1, read as the reverse complement.
TGATGCCGGTGCTTGGCAGCCGCAGCTACGATCCCGCCTTTGCGCCGTGGTGGACCAAGCGCGGCATGACCATGGGCATGGGCATGACCGAGAAGCAGGGCGGCACCGATGTGCGCGCCAACATCACCCGCGCGGTGGGCGATGGCGACGCCTACCGGATCACCGGGCACAAATGGTTCATGTCGGCGCCAATGTGCGACGCGTTCCTCGTGCTCGCGCAGGCCGAGGGCGGGCTGACCTGTTTCTTCATGCCGCGCTTTGCGCCCGACGGTTCGGTGAACGGGATTCATTTCCAGCGCCTGAAGGACAAGCTCGGCAACCGCTCCAATGCGTCGTCCGAAGTGGTGTTCGACAATGCCTATGCATTGCGTCTCGGCGAGGAAGGGCGCGGCGTGCCGACCATTATCCAGATGGTCTCGCTGACGAGGCAGGATTGTTCGCTCGCCTCCGCGGGCCTGATGCGGTCAGGCCTTGCGCATGCGCTGCATCATGCGCGCCATCGCAGTGTGTTCCAGAAACACCTCGCCGACCAGCCGCTGATGCGCAGCGTTCTCGCGGACATGGCGCTGCATGTCGAGGCATCGACCGCGCTGGTGATGCGGCTGTGCCGGTCATTCGACCGCGCGCCGTCGAACAAGGCGGAGGCGGCGTACATGCGCCTGCTGACGCCGGTCGTGAAATACTGGACCTGCAAGAGCGCGCCCGGATTTCTCTACGAGGCGATGGAGTGCCTCGGCGGCAATGGTTACGTCGAGGAGGGTATCCTTGCGCGGCATTACCGGGAGTCGCCGGTCAACGCGATCTGGGAAGGTTCGGGCAACGTGATGTGCCTCGATGTGTTGCGCGCGCTGTCGCGCGAAGCCGATGCGGCGGCGGATGTGTTGCGCGGTCTTGTGGAGCAGACCAAGGGGTTGCCCGGCATCGTCGAAGGCGTCGGCTTCATCGCCAAATCGTTTCGCCAGCCGGATGCGGAGCGCGTCGCGCGGCTGGCCGTCGAGAAACTGGCGCTGGTTGCGGCGGCTGCAGCGCTCAACGAGGTTTCGCCCGGGCATGCCGAGCTGTTTGCCGCGACGCGGCTTGCCGCGGATCACGGCAATCTCTATGGCGCCGTCGATCTTGCCGATCAGGATATTCGCAGCTTGCTGGATCGCGCTTTGCCGGCGTAGTCACGTCCGGATCTTCCATCGTTTCGCATGCAATCGCGGAATGGATCATTAAGGACTGATCGCCAGAATCCGCTTCAAACGATGAACCGGAGATGATCCCATGACCGCTGCCGACGAAGTCCCCGCCGGCTCTGTGCCTGAGTCGCCGTCCGGCAAGGGCCGCGAGCCGGGAGTCTGGAAATTCATCGGCACCAGCTTGTGGGGCCTTGCGCTGTTCGGCGCAATGTTCGCCGGGCAGTTCACGGTCGTGGTATGGTTTCTGGTCACGAATGGCGATGCCGTCGGTAGCAGCAGGATTGTCGCGATGCTGTCGAACGGGCGCATCATCTCGCTGTCCGTCATCATGGGGCTTCCGGCCATTCTCGTTGTGCTGTGGATCGCCACACGGCTCTCCCGGACGCCGTTCGCGGACTATCTCGCCTTGCGCTGGCCCTCATGGAAAACAGCCGCCGTCGGTGCCGCCGCTCTGGTTGGGCTGATGGTGGTCTGGGAGATCATCAGCCGCGTGGCAGGGCGGGAGTCCTCACCGGGATTCATGATGGAGGTGCTCAGGACCGCGCGGGCCGATGGCGCGCTATGGCTTCTGGTGATCGCGTTTTGCGTGGTCGCGCCGATCACGGAGGAATTCTTTGCCCGAGGGTTTCTCTATCGCGGCTGGTCGGAATCCTTTTTGCGGCCCGCTGGCGCGATTATGCTGTCGGCGGCGGTGTGGACCATGATGCATCTGCAATACAACTGGTTTTTCCTCGGACAGATATTTTCCATCGGACTGCTGTTCGGCTATCTGCGCTATGTCAGCGGTTCGACCTGGCTGACAGTGGTCCTGCACGGCCTCAACAATCTCGCGGCCACGGTTCAGACCATCTGGCTTGCGAACAATTCCTGAGTTCACCTCACCAGTGCGATGGCGATCGGCATGGTAATGATCGCCAGCGCCGTTTGCAGCGTCAGGATTTCCGCAACGAGTGGGGCGTCGCCGCCCATCTGCCGCGCCAGAACATAGGCACTGGAGGCTGTCGGAACGGACGAGCAGCAGGCGACAACCGCCAGATTGGTTCCGGACAATCCGAATGCAAGGCCCAGCGAAATCGCCATCGCCGGCATCACCATCAGCTTGAGAAAACAGGACAGAATCGCGGGTGGATCGGGACGCAGAACGCCCCTGAGCTGAAGGCCCGCGCCAACCACGAGCAGACCGAGCGCCAGCGACGAGCGCCCGAGTGCGTCGATGAAATCATCAATCCATGTTGGGAACTTCAGGCCGATCACGTTGGCGGCGAGGCCAAGCCCGCACGCCCAGATGAACGGGTTTCGCGCGATGGTCAGGAGAATTTGTCCCCATGACAGGCGCGTGGGCGCGGCGTAATGCGCCAGCACCCAGACCGCCATGATGTTGAGCACGGGAATCATCGCGACCATCGCCACCGAAGCGAGGGTCAATCCGACATCGCCATACAGATTTCCAGCGACCGCGAGGGCGACGTAGGTCTGCCAGCGGCAAGAGCACTGGAAAATCGAGGTGAACGACGGGCCGCTGACATGGAGCCGGCGCATTAAAAGCGGCCGTAGCAGCAGACACAGTGTTGCCATCAGCAACACGGCGATCAGCAGCGCGCCGCCGACTCCGAACAGCGGCACGTCCGAGAGTTTGGCGCGGGCGAGCGTCCGGAACAGGAGAGCCGGGAACAGCACATAGTAGACCAGCAACTCGGTGCCGACCCAATGGGACTCTTGTTTCAGGAGACTGCGGCGCAGTGCGAAGCCCGTCACGATCAGAAGGAAGATCGGCACGATGGCCGCAATGATCGTCAGCATCGCTCACAGTCTCCGGACGTCTTGCGCAAGGTCGCGAGCCGGTCCAGCGCACCCTGCAGAATGAAAATCGCCGCATGTTCGTCGATTACCTTGGCGCGTTTGGCACGGCTCATGTCCATTCCGATCAATTCGCGTTCGACAGCCGCAGTGGAGAGGCGCTCATCCCACAGTCCGATGGCCAATTCGGTCTGCCGGGCAAAATTGCGGGCAAAGGCGCGGGTTGATTGCGCGCGCGGACCTTCGCTGCCGTCCATGTTGATCGGCAATCCGAGAATGAAGCCGACCACCTGGCGCTCGCCGGACAGGGCCAGCAGCCTCGCGGCGTCGGCGGTGAATGTCTTGCGCTGGATGGTTTCGATCCCCGTCGCGAGCTTGCGGTCGGGGTCGGACACGGCAACGCCGATGGTCTTGGTGCCGAGGTCGAGCCCGATCAGGGCGCCTCGTTCGGGCCAGAGTGCGGCAGCTTCGATCAGCGGCAGGATGGGTGCAGGCATGGCTTCGCTTATCACGCAGAATACCGAAGTTGCAAAGCGCGTGAAGCAAAGGCGGTGGACAGGCCGGTTCTTGCCTCAAGAACTCTGCTTGTCCCGGCCTTTGCCACCTGCGATCGAAGCCACCAGCGTCCGGAGCGCCAGAACCGGCGGCGACATCTCATCCTTGCGCCAGATCAGCGGCGTGACGATGTCGCTTTGCGAGCGCGGGATTCGGTTACGCCGCACATTCGCGTGCGGCATGGCGTCGAGCACAGCCTCCGGCATCAGGGCGATGCCGGCGCCGGCGGCGACGCAGGCAACGATGGCGTGATAGGAACTCAGTTCCAGCACCCGCGAGGTGGTCAGGCTGTCGCGCCTCAGCCAGCGCTGCAGGGAGCGGCGGTAGGCGCAGCCGTCGGGGAAGGCGATCAGGCTTTGCCCGTCGGCGTCTCGTGAGGTCTTGATCGGCCCATGGCTGGGGCTGGAAATCACCGTCAGCCGTTCACGAAACACCGGCATGTGGGCGAGCGTGCGCGATGGCGGACGTTCCGCGACAAAGGCGGCGTCGATCTGGCGTTCGGTGACGGCTTTCACCAGGACATCGTTGGTCCCGGTGGTGAGTTCGAGCCGCACATCGGGATAACGCCGGTGAAATTCCGACAGCAGGCCGGGCAGGCGGCTGGCCGTCGTGCTTTCCAGTGCGCCGAGCTTCAGCACGCCCTGCGGCGCGGTGCCCGACACCGCGTGACGTGCCTCTTCGGACAGGTCGATGAGGCGCGCGGCATAGCCCAGCAGCAATTCGCCGCTCGGCGACAGGTGCAGCCGCTGCCGGTCGCGGTGGAACAGCGGAATGCCGACCGAGGCTTCAAGCTGCTTAATGCGGGTGGTGATATTCGATGGCACGCGATGCAGCTTGCGCGCCGCCTTGACGATGCCGCCTTCATCCACGACGGTCTTGAAAATCTGCAAATCGGCGAAGTTCATAGCGGTCTCCCGTGAGGGGATTTGTGATGTTTCTCAATAGAGAATATCTTGTTCTCGATTATTCATTATTCATGAATTGAGAAGCAGCCTACTATTCCTGGCGTCGAGTTCAAGATGCTGCATGTTGCAGTATCCGCCGCTTGTCGCCTTCGGGGCCGCCATGTCGTCAACAGCCGCGCCTGTTTCCATGCCCACATCCCGCGCCGCGATTGTCACTGTATGGGCCGGATTGATCGGCCTCGCGGTCGCGATGGGGATTGGCCGCTTCGCGTTCACGCCCCTTTTGCCGCTGATGCAGCAGGATGCCGGCTTGACGCTGGTGCAGGGAAGCTGGCTCGCCACCGCGAACTATGTCGGATACCTGGCTGGAGCGGTCATCTGCATTTCAACTCCGCCGCGCCCTGCGCGGGCCATTCAATGGGGGCTGATGTCGATTGCGGCGGTTACGCTTGGCATGGCTGTGACAAATAACTTCTGGCTGTGGCTTGTGCTGCGGTTTGTGGCGGGCGCAGCGAGTGCGTTTGTTCTGGTCGGCGTGTCGGCATGGGCCATGCCGCTTCTCGCGCATGCAGGCAAGGCGATCTGGTCGGGCAGGGTGTTCTCCGGCGTGGGTGTCGGCATTTGCTTTGCCGGGTTGGTCAGCCTCGTCGCGGGCATGACGGCTTGGGGATCGCGCGCGACCTGGACTTTCCTCGGTTTGATAGCGACTGTTTTTACACTCGCGCTGTGGAGCCGGCTTGCGGCCGATGCCGTTCAAACTCCGGTCACTGCGGGAGCGGCGCATACGCCGCTGCCCCGGCAGGCGTGGATTGCCGCGCTTTGCTACGGCGCATTCGGCTACGGCTATATTATTCCCGCCACATTCCTGCCGGCGCTGGCGCGCGAGGTGATCGCCAATCCCGCGGTGTTCGGCTGGGTCTGGCCGGTGTTCGGCGCGGCGGCAGCCGTCTCGACGGCGCTGGCGGCGCATCTCTTTCCGGCACATTCGCCACGGCGGCTCTGGATCTACGGGCAGGCCGTGCTTGCGGTCGGCGTCATCGCGCCGGTGCTGGCGGTCAATCTCACCGTCCTGATGTTGTCTGCCTTATGCGTCGGCGGCACATTCATGGTCATCACCATGGCCGGCGTGCAGGAGGCGCGGCGGATCGGCGGAACGCAAGGCCCACGGCTGATCGCGGCCTTCACCGCCGCGTTCGCGCTGGGGCAGATCATTGGGCCGCTCACGGTAAATCTGTTCCACGGCGGTTTGCTCTGGCCGAGCCTGCTTGCGGCGCTTGCTTTGGTGGCGAGCAACCTCACGCTTGGCGTGAGCGCTCGCGCCGCTGGCGACACGGGTTGATGTGACCGTTGCGCGATGGGATAGAGTTATCAACGAAAGAGCTTCCGCCCCAACACAAATGAGAAAATTCCATGTGGCCTGATCGCAGACTTCTCGATCTTTTCAGAATTGACGTTCCGATCGTTCAGGCGCCGATGGCCGGCGTTCAGGACGTCGATGTCATGATCGGCGCGGCGGAGGGCGGGGCGCTGGGATCGCTGCCCTGCGCGATGATCTCGGCGGAGAAGGCGCGCGAGCAGGTTCATATCTTCCGTCAGCGGGTCAGCGCGCCGCTGAACATGAACTTCTTCTGTCATACGCCGGTCGAGCCGGACGCGGCCCGCGAGGCCGGGTGGCGCACGCGGCTGACATCGTACTTCCGGGAGCTTGGGCTCGATCCCAACATGAGCGTGAACGCCGCCAATCGCGCGCCTTTCGATGTGCAGATGTGCGAACTCGTGGAGGAATTGAAGCCCGAGGTGGTGAGCTTTCATTTCGGTCTGCCCGACAAGGCGCTGCTCCAGCGTGTGAAGGCGGCGGGCGCTGTCGTTCTTGGTTCTGCGACCATCGTCAAGGAAGCGGTCTGGCTCGAGCAGAACGGTGTGGACGCGATTATCGCTCAGGGTGCGGAAGCCGGCGGTCATCGCGGCATGTTCCTGACCGAGAACATCGCGGCGCAGCCGGGGACCATGTCACTGGTGCCGCAGGTGGTGGATGCGGTGCGTGTGCCGGTGATTGCCGCAGGCGGCATCGCGGACGGGCGGGGCATCGCGGCCGCCTTCGCGCTGGGCGCGGCGGGCGTCCAGATCGGCACGGCTTACCTGCGCACACCCGAGTCCAAGGCGAGCGCGCTCGGCAAGGGTGCGCTCGCTGCGGCGTCTGACGATGCGACCGTCATGACCAATGTCATGACCGGCCGCCCCGCACGCGGCGTGGCCAATCGCCTGATGCGAGAGGTCGGACCTGTCTCCGCCGACGCGCCTGCGTTTCCGCATGCGGCCACGGCGCTCGCGCCGTTGAAGACGGCGGCGGAGAAGCTGGGCCGCACCGATTTTACCAATCTGTGGGCCGGTCAATCGGTCGCGCTGGGCCGCGAGATTGGTGCGGCCGACCTCACACGCACGCTGGCTGCGGAGGCGCAGGAAAGGCTCCGCCGTCTCGCCGGGTGAGATCAGACGTCAAATTGGGTCCAAGAAATTGAAATCGCTGATTTAATTTAAGTCGCGGAGTGGTTCCCGCGACTATTTGGCGTTGGCGATTCCGGCCGAATGCTCTATGAGGGCGGCTGATACAGCCGTCCGGAGTCCCCATTATATGTCAGTCGATGCCGCCACTGTCCGCCGGATCGCGCATCTCGCGCGGATCGCCGTGAAGGATGAGGAAGTGTCCCATCTTCAGGGCGAACTGAATGCGATGCTGGCCTTTGTCGAGCAACTGACCGAAGTCGATATCGAGGGCATCGAACCGATGACCTCGGTGACGCCGATGGAGATGAAAAAGCGGGCGGACGTCGTGACCGACGGCGAGATTCCGGACAAGGTTCTCGCCAACGCGCCCGCGACCGAGGATCATTTCTTTCTGGTGCCCAAAGTCGTCGAATAACCCGCGAGGGAAATGCCATGTGCCTGCTGTGCAGCGACGAGAAGGCTTACGCCGCTTACATGACCTATCTCGATGAGATGGAGCGGCAGGGAAAGAATGTCGATCCCGACAAGGCCATCGACGCAGTGATCGACATGCTCGAAGCCGAGGCCGCGCAGGCCAGGAAGAACAAATCTCCCTTTATTTGCGATCCGATTGAAGAATAAGAAATGACCGACCTGACTTCACTGACGCTCGCCGATGCCCGCGAGGGCCTCGCGCAGAAATCCTTCACGGCGCTTGAACTGACCGACGCGCATCTGGCCGCGATGGAAAAGGCGCGCGTGCTCAATACCTATGTGCTGGAGACGCCGGAGCAGGCGCGCGCGCAGGCGAAGGCGGCGGATGCAACCATCGCCAAGGGCGAGGCGGGTCCGCTGGCCGGCATTCCCCTCGGTGTGAAAGACCTGTTCGCGACCACCGGCGTGCGCGCCACGGCCTGCTCGAAAATTCTGGGCAACTTCATCCCGCAGTATGAATCCACGGTGACCTCGCAACTCTGGCGCGACGGCGCGGTGATGCTGGGTAAACTCAACTGCGACGAGTTCGCGATGGGGTCGTCCAATGAGACCTCGGCGTTCGGCCCGGTGCTCAATCCATGGCGGCGCGAGGGCTCTGACGCGAATCTCGTTCCCGGCGGCTCGTCGGGCGGCTCGGCCTCAGCGGTCGCGGCCAATCTCTGCCTCGGTGCGACCGGCACGGATACCGGCGGTTCGATCCGCCAGCCTGCGGCGTTCACCGGCATTGTCGGCATCAAGCCGACCTATGGCCGCTGTTCGCGCTGGGGCATCGTGGCGTTTGCCTCCTCGCTCGATCAGGCGGGGCCGTTCGCGCGGACGGTGCGCGACACCGCAATCCTGATGCGCTCGATGGCCGGTCACGATCCGAAGGATACGACCTCGGTCGACCGGCCCGTGCCGGACTATGAGGCCGCCATCGGCAAGTCGGTGAAGGGCATGAAGATCGGGATTCCGAAGGAATATCGCCTCGACGGCATGTCCGGTGAAATCGACAGGCTGTGGGCGCAGGGGGCCGACTGGCTGAAGGCCGCTGGCGCCGAGCTTGTCGAAGTCTCGCTGCCGCACACCAAATACGCGCTGCCGGCGTACTATGTCGTCGCACCGGCGGAAGCGTCCTCCAATCTCGCGCGCTATGACGGCGTGCGCTATGGCGCACGCGTCAACGGCAAGAACATCATCGAGATGTATGAGAACACCCGTGCCGAAGGGTTTGGCGCGGAAGTTCGTCGCCGGATCATGATCGGGACTTATGTCCTGTCTGCCGGCTACTACGACGCCTACTATCTCCGCGCGCAGAAAGTCCGCACCCTGATCAAGAAGGATTTCGAGGACGTGTTCGCGAAAGGCGTGCATGCCATCCTTACCCCGGCCACGCCGTCCGCCGCGTTCGGCGTCGGCGAGAAGGGCAAGGCCGATCCGATCGAGATGTATCTCAATGACATCTTCACGGTGACGGTGAACATGGCCGGACTCCCCGGCATCGCGGTACCGGCGGGCGCGGACAAGCAGGGGCTGCCGCTCGGCCTGCAACTGATCGGCCGGCCATTCGACGAAGAGACGTTGTTCTCTCTCGGTGAAGTGATCGAGCAGGCGGCTGGACATTTCACCGCAGCGAAGTGGTGGGCCTGATGCAGGCAGGGCAGGAAGGCCTTGCCGATCTGCGTGCCGTCATCGACCGGATCGACCGCGACATCGTTGCGCTGCTTGCCGAACGGGTGAGATGTCTGGACCAGGTGATCGCCGTAAAAGCGCGTGACAATCTTCCCGCCGCCATTCCCGAGCGGATCGAAGGTGTCGTCGCCAATGTCCGGGCGGAAGCGGAAGCAGCGGGCATGCCGCCCGACCTTGCCGAGGCGCTCTGGCGCAGGCTGATCGACTGGTCGATCGCCTATGAGGACCGGCATCTGGGCGGAGCAGGGAATCCGCTGTCAGCGAAGTCCTGACGCGAAGGAATTGCGGCGGGGCCATGTCCGCCCGCCTTGAATTCACCGCTTCTGTCGCGGATCTCTCTTGTAAAGGTATGTTTTCATTAACCGCCGGGCGCGATAACGCCTGACGGGACCGGTGAGCGATGCGTTGGGTGCGGCCTCTTGTGGGTGTTGCGTTTGTGTCGGGCGTCTTGCTCGGCTGCGCGTCGATTCAGAATGCGCCGGTCAATCTGCCGGATTCTGGCAACCTGACCGACAACGGCGGTATCGGCTTCGGCGAGACGGCGGCCGCTGACGGCACCATCATTGGACTGTCCTTTTCGGGCGGCGGGACACGCGCCGCGGCATTCTCCTTTGGCGTGCTGAAAGAACTGGAGCGGATTCCGCTGCGCGGCGCGCAAGGGCCGATGATCGACCGGGTGGAGTTCGTCTCCGGCGTGTCGGGCGGTTCGGTGACTGCGGCCTATTACGGACTGCGCAAGCGGGCCGCGCTTGCCGATTTTCGCGAACGGTTCTTGCTGCGCAATGCCGAGGAGGGACTTCAGACAACTCTCACCCTTGCAACGCTCTCTCGTGCCGCTGCGGGTGGCATCAACGACTCGACCGGCTTTCCGCGCTGGCTCGATGCAAACCTGTTTCAGGGGGCGACCTTCCGCGATCTGGGCGCGACGAGCCGTCCGCAGGTCTGGATCAACGCCTCCGACATCTACAACCGGACGCCCTTCGTGTTCGGCGCGGTGGCGTTCGGGGCCATGTGCTCGAACCTGCCGGAATATCCGCTGGCGAACGCCGTGGCCGCTTCGGCGGCGGTGCCGGTGGCGTTTGCGCCGGTCGTCATTCAGACATTCCCCGGAAAGTGCAACGGCCGGCTTCCGTCATGGATCACGCGCGCGCGCGACAACGCCAACGCGCCGCCGATGCTGAACTCGTTCGCCAAGGCGATCAGCCGCTACCACGATGGCTCGATGCCCTACATCAAGCTGCTCGATGGCGGCCTGGTCGATAACTACGGGCTGGCGGGCTTTACCATCGCCCGGCTGTCGTCCGATACGCCGTATGGACCGCTGTCGCCGCGACAGGCGGTGAAGTTGCGCCGTGCGCTCATTCTGGTGGTCGACGCCAAGACAGGTCTGTCCGGCAACTGGATCAATACAATCGAGGGGCCGACCGGGGCGGAACTGGTCAAGGCCGCGGCAGATACCGCGATTGATGCGAGCGTCGCGGGGAGCTTCACCGCATTCAGCGCCACCATGACGGATTGGCAGGGGGCCTTGGTCCGCTGGCGCTGCGGCTTGTCGGCCGCCGACCGCGCCCGCTACGGCGCGCCGGCGGGCTGGAACTGCCGCGACGTGAAGTTCTATGTCGGCCGGATCGGCTTCGATCAGCTTGATCAGGCCCGGGCAGCCGATCTTGAGCGCGTCCCCACGCGCTTCCAGCTTCCGCCCGATCAGGTCGACAACGTCATCGCGGCGGGCGGCGATGCGCTGCGCGCCAGCCCGGCTTTCCGCAGCTTTGCGGCGGGATTGTAGTCTGATCCGTAGAGGGGTTTTCTCCCCCGCCGCGCCAAGGTAAAAGCCGCCCCATGAACGCAAACGTCAAACCTTCCAAACTCATCAAGGGCGCCACCGGTGACTGGGAAATGGTCATCGGTCTGGAAATCCACGCCCAGGTGACCTCCGACTCCAAGCTGTTCTCGGGAGCGTCGACCGAATTCGGCGGTGCGCCGAACGATCACGTCTCGCTGGTGGACGCGGCCATGCCCGGCATGCTGCCCGTCATCAACGAGGAATGCGTCGCGCAGGCCATCCGCACCGGCCTCGGCCTGAAGGCGAAGATCAATCTGAAATCGACCTTCGACCGGAAGAACTATTTCTATCCCGACCTTCCGCAGGGCTACCAGATCAGCCAGTTCAAGTCGCCGATCGTCGGCGAGGGCGCGGTGGTCGTCGATCTTCCCGGCGGCGAGAGCGTGACGGTGGGCATCGAGCGGCTGCATCTGGAGCAGGACGCCGGCAAGTTGCTGCACGACCAGCATCCCACCATGACCTTGGTCGACCTCAACCGTTCCGGCGTCGCCCTGATGGAGATCGTGTCCAAGCCTGACATCCGCTCGGCGGAAGAGGCGCAGGGCTATGTGGCCAAGCTGCGCTCGATCCTGCGCTATCTCGGCACCTGCGACGGCGACATGGAGAAGGGCAACCTGCGCGCGGACGTCAACGTCTCGGTGCGGCGGCCCGGCGAGCCGTTCGGCACCCGCTGCGAAATCAAGAACATGAACTCGATCCGCTTTATCGGGCAGGCGATCCACTATGAAGCCCGCCGCCAGATCGGTATCCTCGAGGACGGCGGCACCATCGACCAGGAAACCCGGCTTTACGACCCCAACAAGGGCGAGACCCGCTCGATGCGCTCCAAGGAAGAGGCGCACGACTATCGCTATTTCCCGGATCCTGACCTGCTGCCGCTGGAGTTTACCGCGGCTTACGTCGAGGAGCTGAAGGCGAAGCTGCCGGAACTGCCCGACGCGAAGCGCGAGCGCTTCATGGCGGACTTCGGCCTGACGCCCTACGACGCCAGCGTGCTGGTCGCCGAACGTGAGAGCGCCGGGTTCTTCGAGGCGGTGCTGGACAAACTCGCGGACAAGGGCCGCGACGGCAAGCTCGCCGCCAACTGGGTGATCAACGAATTGTTCGGCCGTCTCAACAAGGAAGGGCAGGACATCTCGGCTTCGCCGGTCTCGGCGGAGCAGATGGCTGCGATCGTCGGCCTGATCGGAGAAGGAACCATCTCCGGCAAGATCGCCAAGGACCTGTTCGAGATCGTCTGGACCAAGGGCGGCGACCCGCGCGCGCTGGTCGAAAGCCTTGGCATGAAGCAGGTCACCGATCTTGGCGCTATCGAGAAGACGGTCGACGACATCATCGCCGCCAATCCGGACAAGGTGGACCAGGCGCGCGCCAAGCCGCAGCTCATGGGCTGGTTCGTCGGTCAGGTGATGAAGGCGACCGGCGGCAAGGTGAACCCGCAGGCGGTGAACGACCTGCTGAAGGCCAAGCTCGGTATCTAAACATCGTGAATGCGGGTGACGTTGTGCACGCGGATGCTTCCGCGCGCGCCGTTCGGCTGTCTCGCTTTTCCGTTTTCGGTGTCACGATGAACGCAAGCCGCGACCTCGCGCGCCGGTGAAAACATCTCGCGGCATGGAATCGTTTTGCGAATCAGGTTTCGCAAAAAGGTGCGAAAAGCTCTCCGGCGCGAGCGCCGATCGCTCCGAAACCAGATTTTCCAGAAAATATTTTTGTTGCCAAAAAAAGCGACTCAGAGTCCGCGAAACGGATTCTCGACCGGGATGGCAGAATTGCGCGGTTTTAAAGGGCTTGTGAAGCGTGCTGTATCGCGATGAAAGAAATCCCTGCGGCACAAGGGTTTCTTTCATCAGCGACGTTGATCGTCATTCGTGTTTGATGTGCGCGGCGAACGCGCGCGCGAATGCATCGCGGTGCTTTCGTTTCGTGTTCGCAGCGTGTGCCGCGCCTTGTGCGTAAACACTTCCTTAAGCGGGACGCTGTTTTTTTGAATGCGTTGGTGTAATCCAGTTGAAGTGCATTTCGATTCCCGAGTGCACACAGCGATTAAGCCATCTCACTAACTTAGGAGGGCAACATGGCCAAGAAAGCGAAGAAGGCGAAGAAGGCGAAGTCGGCAGTGAAGAAGACTGCCAAGAAGACGAAGAAGGTCGCCAAGAAGAAGAAGTAAGGCTGCGCCTTACGAAAATTGCCGGCACGTGATGCCGGTATCGTCACAAGGGCCGCCAGACTGATCAGTTCGCAAGAACGAGTTTGAACCGGCGGCTCCGGTCGACGAACAGAGGGTGTCGGCGAGACATCAGGCGAGACGGTCCGGCCGACAGGCCGGGCAGAAGAGTTCAAGAACTCTTCGTTCGTTGCGGGGGATGACCCCGCAGTTCCACCGGACATCTGCTTCGGCAGGTCATCCGGCGGGATCTCTGTCCTGGCGTGTTCACCGACGCCCTCGTTTTTTTGTCCGCACGCCTTCCGCTCAGGGCGGATCCCGGCGGCACCATTTCCAGATTGCAATTCTGTCCTGGCGAGCGCTCGCGTCGAGCGCCCGGGCATCGCCGTGTTTTCTGAACAGGCGCGCTCATGGTCCGGAGCATCGAACAGCGGCCCTGATCGGCCTTGCGCGCCGGCTCTCTCTGCGGGGTCTCCGCGAACAATGGTTATCGCTTCGCCAAACGCGAGGGTGAATCGATTCTCACGCCTGTTGAGAAGTGGCTGAAAATAGCGGCTTTCTGCGATTTCTCCGATTCGGCCCGCAGGCCGCGTTCAGATTCGATTCATCGCGATGCTTAAACCGCGATTCAAATTTTACGGATCATATGGTCCCAACAAGCCGGCAAACGGCGAACGCGTATTCCGCAGGATTGGCCAGCCGGTTTTGCGGAATACGCGCCTCAAACAACAGTGCGTCACATCGGATCATGACAGGAGCCGCGCTCGTCGCGGCGGGAATTCGGGAGAGTTGAGATGTTTCAGGGGACAATCGACACCAGCGCCGCGATGGCGATCGAAGCCACCATGAACGGCGACGTGCTGTTCGAGCTTGGCGTTCTTTATTCAAGCGGGCGAGGCGGCCTGATCGACCTTGTCGCGGCCCATAAATGGTTCAATCTCGCCGCGCTGAAGGGCAGGGGCGATGCGATCTCGCTGCGTCAGGAAATCGCCGGGCAAATGTCCGGCGCTGAAATCGCCGCCGCCCAGCGCGAGGCACGGGCCTGGATCGCTACGCATTGAACGTCATGAGGCCGGCTGGCTACAGCCTGTTTCATGCATCTGCGGACTGTGGCGATCCCGCAAGCGTTGCCGTTCGGAACTGATCCGCTCGCGCGGTTCGTGCTTTCGTCAAGGACAGGCCGCGCAATGCGACAGACGCTGTGATTGCCGCAAGGATTCGCTGGAGAGCGGGGAATGCCGCTTGGCGGTGAGCGCCATCGCGCGCGGCGCGAAGCAGGATGGCGGAGACGGAGGGATTCGAACCCTCGATACCCTTTTCAAGGTATGCTCATTTAGCAAACGAGTGCCTTCAGCCGCTCGGCCACGTCTCCACAGGCCCGATATGCCTCACACGATGACGCGCCGCAAGCCGTTGATGACTTTTATAGTATCTGTCCCACGGCGAGATGCGTGCAGCCGCTCTGCCTTTATAATGTCAGTGGGGCTGAACCATGTTTTCGGCCGCTGGCCCGCCTCAAACCGTTGTCTGTGACGCCTGGATTCGCAGGATTCGCGCCCTGAAACAGGGGGCTGGACGGTGAGTCGGCACCACGCTTGATTCGACTAATTCACACCTGCGGCGCACGCGATGACGGTTGCGCCGCCACATTCGCCTTTTTCGGGAACATTTTACATCGCTCCAATAACCTCAGTAAAATCAATAGCTTGCAGAGATTTTGGCCGGTAAGCTGCGTGCCATTTGTGCAACACCTCCCTGAAAACGGCTGGAACCGCCCCATTTGAAGGCGGTCCTTTGTTGCGTGTTCACGACTGTTGGGCAATGGTCATTGAAGCGACGGAGGGGGGCATCCCGAGGTCGTCCCGTTTGGGAGTTTCGCTTAAGTCGCTCGCGTTCAGCGGGAGTGTCCGAAAGCGCGAGGCGACCGGCGGTTAGCGGGGATTAAGGGAACCAACCACGTGGTGTGACTTGCACCACCGGCCAGGAACCTTCCCTAGAGAGCAAAACTTTGGAGGTTTTATGAGCAAGATTAAGAGCCTTATCCTCGGATCGGCTGCGGTTATCGCAGCATCCGCTGGAGCACAGGCAGCCGATCTTCCGGTGAAGGCGAAGGCCGTTCAGTACGTGAAGATCTGCTCGCTGTACGGCGCCGGTTTCTACTACATCCCCGGCACCGACACCTGCATCAAGCTGGGCGGCTACGTCCAGGCTGACTGGAACATCAACGCTGGCAACTACGGCAAGCCGGCATGGGATGAAGGCGGGTTCCGCGCCAACGGTACCGGCAGCCGCGACCGCGACTACTTCACCACCCGCGCTCGCGTCCAGCTCAACATCGACACCCGTACCGCCACCGAATACGGCGTTGTCCGCACCTACTGGTCGAGCAACTTTGAACATTCGACCGGCTTCGGCCCGTCGTCGGGCAACCTGACGATGGACTACGGCTTCATCCAGTTCGCCGGCTTCACCATCGGTAAGGCGGTCTCTGGCTTCCAGACCCCGTGGGGTGCCTACGGCGCCAACAACAACACCTCGTTCCTGCTCGGCGGCTACGACAACGCGACTGGCATCAACCAGATCGCCTATACGTGGCAGTTTGGCAACGGCGTGTCGGCTCAGGTTGGTATCGAAGACAACCGCATCATCAACCGCGCTCAGTTGCTGAATGCGAGCTTGGCTGCGAACCAGGCTGTCGGGCCGGCGGCGTTGACCGGTGCTTATACCAACTCGTACGGCGGCAACGTCTCGCCTGACTTCGTTGGTAACATCCGTATCGACCAGGCGGCCTTCACCGCTCAGTTGTCGGGTGCTGCGCACAACGTGCATGCCAACTACTACGCTGGTCCTGCCGGTGCTGCTCCGGTCGAGCCGAACGGTCATCCGTCGGATGAATGGGGCTTCGCGGTTGCGGGCGGCATTCAGATCAAGAACCTGCCGACCGGCCCCGGCGACAAGCTGTCGTTGGACGCGACCTATGCTAACGGTGCTATGAAGTACCTGATCAGCGGCGTGACCGGCAACAACTTCGACAAGTTCGGCAGCGCCGACTTCGCCGGCAGCTATCAGAGCCTCGCTGTCCTCTCGCTGTTCGACGGTGTCTACACCACCGGCAGCAGCATCGAGAAGACCTCGGGCTGGGGCTTCCGTGGTGCTTACGTTCACAACTGGACCCCGAACTGGGAATCCAGCCTGTTCGGCAGCTACACCCGCATCGACTACAACACCAACGCATCGGCTGCGATCTGCGGTGTTCAGGCGCTCAACAGCGGTGCGAAGCTCAACGGCTACTCCTGTAATCCTGACTTCGCGATCTGGCAGATCGGTACCCGTACCGCTTGGACCCCGGTTCGCAACCTGACCTTCTCGGGTGAAGTCATGTACACCAACCTCGACCAGTCCAACACTGGCTCGACCACGTTGGCCGCTGCCAACGTTGCTGGTACGTTCAAGCCGGCTGGCGTGTACGACTACAAGGATCAGGGCATCTGGTCGGGCAACCTCCGCGTTCGCCGCACCTGGTAATAACAACCGCCTGACGGCGATTGTGACCTGAACTCAAAGAACCCCCGGCAGGAAACTGCCGGGGGTTTTTCTTTTCCGTCATGCTGCGAGTTGCCACACATTCAATTGTCATGGCCGGGCTTGTCCCGGCTATCCCGATAGCCGATGCACAGTGCTCAACACTTCGGGATCACCGGCACAAGGCCGGTGATGACAACCGTAATCTGAATCTGCGGCCGCTCCGGAATGCCTGATCGGGTTCAGCAGGCAAGAACTCCACTTCCGTCACACCGCTTACAGAACGCGACGATGCGGTCCATGGTGGGTTTGTCCGCCAGTAGCGGAGCGTGGCCCTGATCGGCGACCGTCACGAGATCAATGTCCGGACGCCGCGCGATCATGTCCTGCACGCCCTGGACCGACAGCAGGTCGGACAGCGCCCCGTGAATAAGCATCAGGGGGAGGCCTGCCATGGCGTCGAACAGCTCCCAGACCTGCGGCAGCGGGTTGGACGGATCGAGCCCGTCCAGCGTGTGCCTGATTTTCAGGTCATAGGTTCGCTCCAACCCGCCGCCGGCCTTCTCCCGGAAGGCCCGGCGCGCCCATGCCATCCACTCGCCGTCGGTGAGGGACGGGAACACCGTGCCGAATAGCTCTTTCAGGCCGCGCGCAGCCTCGTCCCATGTCTGTCGCGGCGGCGGATCGGCGATATAGCCCTTGATCTTCATCAGGCCGCCCATTTCCAGCGCGGGGCCGATGTCGTTCAGGATCACGCCGGCCAGCAGTTTCGGCTGCGCCGCAGCCATCGCCATCGAGATCAGGCCGCCGCGCGACGTGCCGAGCAGAATGGCGCGGGAAATTCCCAGCGAAGCCGCGATCGACAGAACGTCGCCAAGCTCCACCGGCACGGCGTACTTGGCCGGGTCGGGATCGTAATCGGACAGGCCGCGGCCACGATAGTCCACCGACACGACCTTGCGGGGCGCCGCAGGATCCGTGGCGATCGCGCGGGCGATGTCGTCGAAATCGTCCGTGGTCCGCGTCAGGCCGGGCAGGCAGAGCACCGGCAGCAGGGAGCTGTTCTCCGGGCCGATCACCTTGGCATGGAGCTTCAGCCCGTCGGCGGACTGGCAGTAAACATCGCGGAATTGTGCGGACATGAATTTTCCTTGAGAACAGGCGTGATGCCGCCGAGATGCCGGAGTTGATCCGACATCCATCGGGACGAAAAGTTTTCTTGAGATGGATCACCGGGTCAAGCCCGGTGATGACGGTCACGCGAGATGATCGCTCTCGGCCAGTATTCAAAACCGGCCGTCAGCATCAGATCGCGTCATTCCACACTCGCGCCGCGGCGCAAATCGGCCTCGATCAGCAGCTTGCTGCCGCCGCCGAAGCGAGAGCGATAGACCTGCAGGTTCTCCATGATGCGCTGGACGTAATTGCGCGTCTCGGAGAATGGAATCTGCTCGACCCAGTCGACCGCGTCCACCTTCGGATCGCGCGGGTCTCCGTAGCGCTCGATCCATTTGCGGACGCTGCCGCGCCCGGCGTTATAGCCCGCGAAGGTCATGATGTAGGAGCCGCGATAGTCCTCGATCAGCCCGCCGAGTTCGGCCGCGCCGAACGCCGCGTTGTATG
Organism: Afipia sp.; assembly: GCA_050249215.1. Taxonomy (GTDB): domain Bacteria; phylum Pseudomonadota; class Alphaproteobacteria; order Rhizobiales; family Xanthobacteraceae; genus Afipia. The sequence continues at coordinate 126,099 of JBFWQX010000006.1, read as the reverse complement.
CCGGGTCGCTCTTGAGCCGGGCAAGATCGAAAGTGGTGCCGTATTTCTTCGCGACATACTTGCCTGCACCTGCCGTCACCTGCATCAGGCCGTAGGCGTTGGCCGGCGACACGATGGTGGGATTGAACGCGCTTTCCTGCCGGGCGATGGCGAACACAATCGCCTTTTCGACCTCAGGTCCGAAATCCTTGTAGGGCGGAATGCCGGTGACCGGATAGGCGTAGTGATCGAACGGCATGCCGCGGTTCAGCGCGGCCTTGCCGACCAGCAGCATGCCGCGCGCATCGTTGTGCCGCTGGGTGAGTTCGCAGAGCGCGAGCAGGCCATCCATGTCGGCGCGTTCACCCATATCCGCGAGGATCGGAACGGCGATGTCGCGCTCGTCGAGCGTATAGAGGATGTCGACGGCCCGGACGATCTCCAGCCGTTCGCCGCCCCGGGAGCGGCCGGGCACGCCGTTCAGCGCGATCTGCGGCAGCCCGAGCTTCGCGCGGGCAAGCTGACCGTAATAGCTGGTCGACTGCGCCGCGGCCGATTCATAGGCGGTGCGCGCCTCATGAGCGCGTCCTGCGGCCTCGGCGGCGCGGCCTTGCCAGTAGCCGGCGCGGGCGAGCGCCGTCGGATTGACGCTGCCGACACCGATCCGCGCGAAATGCTGGGCCGCCAGATTCGGATCGTTGAGAAACCGCAGCGCGATCCAGCCTGCGGTGAATTCCCGTTCGGTCTGATAGATGTCGCGCGCCGGCAACGACGCGTCGCGCGCAACGGCGTAGGCGAGGCGCGGCTCGTTCGTGTCTAGCAGCTTTCGCGCCAGCAGGCGCCGCTCGATCCACCATTCGTCCGGGTTGACCAGCCGCGCCGGGTCACGCGGCGCGGACTGCATGACACGCGCGGCCTCCTGGAACTTGTCCTCGCGCCGCAGCCACTGCGCCTTGCTGAAAATGTAGACCGGATCGCCATGCAGATCGGCGGGAACGGCATCGAGCAGGGCCTTTGAGTTCGAGGCCTTCTTGTCGAGCGCGGCATGTGCTTTCGCCAGCGCGACGTAGCCGCTGCCGAGGCGCTTCGCGGAGCGCAAGGCCCCTGCCGGATCATTGCCGTACAGCAACAGGTCCATCCGGACCTTGTGGTCACCCGGCGACAGCAGCGAACCGAACTTCTCGAACGCCGTGTCCTCGGTGTAGGAGGAAAACGAGTCATTGCGCCAGGCCTCGCGGACCAGCCGCGCCGCGTTCTGCCGGTCGCCGCGCGCCAGCAGCGCGCCGGCAAGCATGAATCGTCCCTTGGGTGAGATCGGCTGTTCGCGGGCAAAGAAAGCCAGCACCGTGGCGTCGTCGCGCTTGTCGTCCCAGAGCGCGGACTCGCCGCGCTTGCGCAAATAGACCTGACTCGGCCAGGTCGGGTTTTCGGCGAGGAAATCGCGATAGCGCTCGGCGGGCACGCCGTTGTCATCGCTCCGCAGGATCATCCATTCGGACAGTTTGCGCGCGACGGGGTCGGCAAGGGAGGCCTGAAGCTGTGTCGCGTCCGCCGGCTTCCGCTTGCGCACCAGTTCGATGATCCGCTCGAGCGTCTCCAGGTCGGCTTTTGACGTGGCCGACGTTCCGGCCAGCGCCAGAGCGACCGAGGGCTTTCGGGAGCGAGCAACCGGGGCAGGCGCAACCGGCGCGGCCTTGGCGGCGGCATGAGGCTGATCGGGGTTCGCCGGCGCCGTCTGCGGTGTGACATGCCGGGGCACAGGACGCGGTTTCGGCAGGGGCACCGCGGACGCCGCATAAGAGGACAGCGCAAGAATGCCCGCACCGGCAAGAATGGCAGCGCGGCGGACCAGACGGGGCGATCCTGAAGGCGAGCGATCAGATGGCATCACGAGCGGCCCATGCGGCGAATCATTCAAGACCTTCGCCCTTAGCTGTACGGCATTGAATATGTGGACAAAACATCAAATGTGTTAGAACCGCCACAATGCCGCAACACCGCGGCGAAATCGCGGCTGGCTCGGGTTCTTTCCAGCGTCGGATCGCGGTACGGGAGTGCCCGGGACTTTCATCGCGATCCGGGACCCGGTATCAATCAATCATAAATCGCAGTGCTTGCGATGCGTTCGGAGAATGACAATGGCAACCAGGACGAATTTCAGGGGGTCTCTTACCGCCTTGGTGACGCCATTCAAAAACGGGGCGCTGGACGAGGGCGGCCTGCGTGAGCTTGTGAGCTGGCAGATCGAGCAAGGCTCGCACGGGCTGGTTCCTGTCGGAACCACTGGCGAGAGCCCGACCCTCAGCCACGAGGAGCACAACAAGGTCACCGAATGGTGCGTGGCGGAGGCCAAGGGCCGCGTTCCGGTGATCGCCGGCGCGGGCTCGAACTCGACGCGCGAAGCGGTCGCTCTGGCGCAGCATGCCGAAAAGGCGGGCGCCGATGCCGTGCTCGTGGTGACGCCCTATTACAACAAGCCGACGCAGGAAGGCATGTATCACCACTTCAAGGCGGTGAACGATGCGATCGGTATTCCGATCATCATCTACAACATTCCGCCGCGCTCGGTTGTCGATCTGTCGGTCGAAACCATGACCCGGCTGTTCGAGCTGAAGAATATCGCCGGCGTGAAGGATGCGACCGCAAACCTTGCGCGCGTCTCGCAGCAGCGCCACGCCATGGGCCCGGATTTCATCCAGCTCTCGGGCGAGGACATGACCGCGCTCGCCTACATGGCGGCGGGCGGGCATGGCTGCATTTCGGTCGTCGCCAATGTCGCGCCGAAGCAGTGCGCGGATCTGATGTCCGCCGTTTTCAAGGGCGACTACGCGGCGGCGCTGAAGATTCAGGATCGGCTGACGCCGCTGCATGACGCCATCTTCAAGGAGCCGGGTCTGGCTGGCGCCAAGCACGGACTCAAGCTGCTCGGCCGCGTGCAGGAGGAAGTACGTCTTCCGCTGGTGCCGGTGACGGCGCCGACCGGCAAGGTCATCCATGACGCGATGGTGTATGCCGGATTGCTGAACTGACAACCTTGGAAGGGAAATGCGCCGATGCTTGAAGAGTTCAAGAAATTTGCCCTGAAGGGCAACGTGGTCGATCTGGCGGTCGGCGTCATTATCGGCGCCGCGTTTGGCGCCATTGTGAACTCGATGGTGGCGGATGTCATCATGCCGATCATCGGCGCGATTACCGGCGGCCTCGACTTCTCGAATTACTTTATCTCGCTTTCCAAGAGCGTCACGGCGACGAATCTTGTCGATGCCAAGAAACAGGGCGCGGTGCTCGCCTATGGCAGCTTCCTGACCCTCACGCTGAACTTCATTATTATCGCTTTCGTGCTGTTCATGGTGATCCGCGTCATGAACCGTCTGAAGGCGAAGGAAGAGGCGGCCCCGGCTCCGGAAAAGGCGACCAAGGATCAGGAACTGCTGACCGAAATCCGCGATCTTCTGAAAGCGAAATAAATCACTATCTGACCGGCAGACAGTCCGGCTGCGCGAGGATATCCTTGCGCGCCGGTCTGCTGGAAAAAACTGGGCTGTCACGCGAACCAGTGTTCGTGTGTTGTGTCCCGAGGCATCCGATGGCCGAAAAGAAAGAACCCACGATCAAGGTCATCGCCGAGAACCGCAAGGCGCGGTTCAACTATGCCATCGAGGATACGGTCGAGGCCGGCATCGTGCTGACCGGAACCGAGGTCAAATCGACCCGCAATGGCAAGACTACGATTGCGGAATCCTACGCCGACTCCAAAGGCGGCGAGATCTGGCTGGTGAACGCCAACATCCCGGAATATCTGCAGGCCAACCGCTTCAACCATGAGCCGAAGCGGGACCGCAAGCTGCTGCTGCACCGGAAGCAGATCAACCGGCTGATTGGTGCGATCGAGCGCGAGGGCATGACGCTGGTTCCGCTCAAGATGTATTTCAACGAGCACGGCCGGGTGAAACTGCAACTGGCACTCGCCAAGGGCAAGAAGCTGCACGACAAGCGCGACACCGAGAAGAAGCGCGACTGGGCGCGCGAGAAGGGGCGCCTGCTGAGAGCGCGCGGATGACTTTCGTCGCCCTTCGAGGCCGTCGCTTCGCGACGGCGCCTCAGGATGACGGTACGGTACTTGGACGTCATCCTGAGGTGCGAGGGCCATAAGCGCGGTTACGCGCGTCTTTGACGCGGTATGGCCCGAGCCTCGAAGGATGAGGTGTGGAGGATATCTATGAGCCAGCAGCCGAACCTGATGGATGTGGACTGGAGTAAGATCCCTGCGCCAACCGATGACGGGGCAGCGAAACACCTGACCGGGATGAAGCTCCCGCCCGTTGCATTGCAGGCGACGGATGGATCATCCGTCACGCTGTCCTCGCTGCCGGGCCGGGTGGTGCTGTTTGCCTATCCGCGCACCGGAGAGCCGGGCAAGATCGGACTCGTGGACGATTGGGACATGATCCCCGGCGCGCGGGGATGCACCCCGCAGACCTGCGCTTTCCGCGATCTGTTCAAGGATTTGAAGGACGCGGGCGCCCAGCATGTGTTCGGACTGTCCACGCAGGACACGGCTTATCAGCGCGCCATGGTGGATCGGCTGCATGTGCCGTTTCCGGTTCTGTCCGATAGCGATCTGGCCCTGACACGGGCGCTCGACTTGCCATCAATGGACGTGGCGGGCCTGACGCTCATCAAGCGGCTTGCACTCATCATCGACGGCGCGACGATCACCCATGTGTTCTATCCGGTGTTTCCGCCGGACCGGAACGCGGGCGATGTGCTGGCCTGGCTGCAGGCCAATCCGCGCTAACCGAGATAGTCCCGCACACTGGCGAACACCGCCCTGAACATTTCGGGCGTCAGCACGCGCGTGTTCGTGTTGTAGCGGGAGCAGTGGTAGCTGTCGAAGAGCCGGATCGCTCCGGCCTGATGCTGCGCGCCATGAGCGAAAGGCGCGGCTGCGGCACGAACGCCAAGACCCTTGAGCGTTGTGTCATGTGCCACACGGCCGAGCATGACGATGGCGCGCAGCCGCGGCATCTCGCCGATTGCTGTTGTCATGAAGCTGCGGCAGGTGTTGATCTCGGCGGGCAGCGGCTTGTTCTGCGGAGGAACGCAGCGCACGGCGTTGCTGATCCGGCAATCGACAAGCTCCAGTCCGTCGTCGGGCCGTGCCTCGAAGACACCCCGGGCAAAGCCGAGCTCGATCAGCGTCCCGTAAAGAAGATCTCCGGCGAAATCGCCGGTGAAAGGCCGTCCGGTGCGGTTGGCGCCCTGAAGGCCGGGGGCAAGGCCGATAATCAGAAGCTGCGCGTCGACAGGTCCAAATGAAGGGACAGGCGCATTGAACCAGTGCGGATGCTGCGCGCGATTGGTGTCGCGATAGTCTTTCAGCCGGGGACAGAGCGGACAGTCCAGGGCCGGTTCGTTCGATTGCGCTGAAACGGAAAAAGAAGGGCCGGCGCTGTTGCGCCGGCTCGCTTTGGTTTTATCAATCGTCGAATTCGTCATCGCCCCTTGGCGCCATTGTGCTGGTCGTCGCGCGCTGCAGGAATTGCGGCGTGTGCTGACGGGGTTCGCGCGGTTCGCGCGGCGCAGGGCGCTCGCTCGGATCGCGGCCAAGTTTGGACTGTAGCTGGATCAGATCCGTAAAGACATCCGCCTGACGGCGCAATTCATCGGCGATCATCGGCGGCTGGCTTGCGATGGTGGAAATCACCGTCACCCGAACGCCGCGCCGCTGCACGGCTTCGACCAGCGAACGGAAATCGCCGTCGCCCGAGAACAGCACCATCTGGTCGATATGCTCGGCCAGCTCCATGGCATCGACGGCAAGCTCGATGTCCATGTTGCCCTTCACCTTGCGGCGGCCGGACGCATCAATGAATTCCTTCGTCGCCTTGGTGACGACGGTGTAGCCATTGTAATCGAGCCAGTCGATCAGCGGCCTGATCGAGGAGTATTCCTGATCCTCGATGATGGCGGTGTAGTAGAAGGCGCGAACCAGAGTGCCACGGCTCTGAAACTCAAGGAGCAGCCGTTTATAATCTATGTCGAAACCAAGCGTCTTCGCTGTTGCGTAGAGGTTCGCGCCGTCAATAAACAGCGCGATCTTGTTCGTGGCAGAAGGCATCAGTTTTTTCTCGCATCGTTGTTATCGTATGTATTCTTGGCGCGTATCCATCACCGCGCATTCCCAGTCAGTTCAGTTGCAGTTGTTATTCGCCAGAAGGTTTAGAGACGATAAAGGATCGGAAATATCGGCTGCGGGCGCTGGCGTCCATGCAGCGGAACACTTCTGATGATGTAATGAAGCGATTTCTTGTCCAATACGCTCTTTCGCGCCCCTTGGCCTGCTCCATTGGGGGTATCTGAAGCGGTCTTTGTACCCGCCTTTTCAAAATTCGCGCTTGCGGAATAGCCCCGGTCGCTATACCTACCGCGCATAGCGACATTTTTCAGATCCAGACCCGGAGCGGCTGCCTATGGCGCGCGTCACTGTTGAAGATTGTATTGATAAGGTCGACAACCGGTTCGACCTCGTGCTGCTGGCCGCGCACCGTGCGCGGATGATTTCTTCAGGGTCGCCCCTGACCGTTGACCGCGATAATGACAAGAATCCGGTCGTTTCGCTACGCGAAATCGCCGATACGACCATTTCTCCCGAGGATTTGCGCGAGGAACTCGTGCATTCTCTGCAGAAATTCGTCGAAGTGGACGAGCCTGAGCCCGATACGGTTCCGCTGATCGGTTCGGCCGGCGCCTCCGTGGATGCCGATGACACCGAAGTCGCCGTCGAACGCATGACGGAAGAAGAGCTGTTGAAGGGCTTGGAAGGCCTTGCTCCACCCGAAGAGCAGCCTGAGGAAGACGAATAAGTCCGTTTCGGACCAGATTTCCGGCGTTTGGTGCCGGATTTGCCAAAGGCCCGGGCGGTTCGTCCCGGGCCTTTGCATTTATTGACATTTTTAGGGTCTTCCTTGCGATAGTCATCGGACCGGCGATATTGTGAATGACGGTTCCTTTTTCTGGGATCGAAGGCGAGGCGGACAGGCGAAATGGCGACCGGGCGGCGAAACCAGCCCCAAATGCAGGCGGCGACCGAGGCGGTCGCTGCGGTTCCATCTGCGCCGTCCGAGGGGACTGCCAGGAAGCCCGTTCGCACCAAGATGATGCGCCAGTACGACCTGGTGGACCGGGTCCGTGCCTACAATCCGAACACCGACGAAGACCTGCTCAACCGGGCCTATGTCTACGCCATGATGGCCCATGGCGAGCAGAAGCGCGCGTCCGGCGATCCTTACTTCTCGCACCCGCTCGAGGTGGCGGCGATCCTCACCAACCTGAAGCTGGACGACGCGACCATCGTCGCGGCGCTGCTGCACGACACGATCGAGGATACCGAGTCAACCCGGGCCGAGATCGACCAGATTTTCGGCCCGGAGATCGGCGCGCTTGTCGAGGGCCTGACCAAGCTCAAGCGGCTCGAACTGGTCTCGCGCGAGGCCAAGCAGGCCGAAAACCTGCGCAAGCTGCTGCTCGCGATTTCCGACGATGTGCGCGTGCTGCTGGTCAAGCTCGCTGACCGCCTGCACAACATGCGGACGATGGAGTTCATGCCGCCGGCCTCCCGCCGCCGGATCGCGGAGGAAACGCTCGATATCTATGCGCCGCTCGCCGGCCGCATGGGCATGCAGGAAATGCGCGAGGAACTGGAAGACCTCTCGTTCCGGATCATTGATCCGGATGCGCATGCCGTGGTTGTGCAGCGGCTTGATGCGCTCGAAGCGCGCGACAGGAACCTGATCGGCGAGATCGAGGCGCAACTATCCGGCAAGCTCGCCAAGAATGGCGTCAACGCACATGTGAAGGGCCGCCGCAAGCAGCCGTTTTCGATCTGGATGAAGATGGAGCGCAAGTCCGTCGGCTTCGAGCAGTTGTCCGACATCTTCGGCTTCCGCATCATCGTCAACAGCATCGCCGAGGTCTACCGCACCGTCGGCATCGTGCATACGACATGGCCGGTGGTGCCCGGACGATTCAAGGATTACATCTCGACACCGAAGCAGAACGACTATCGCTCGATCCACACCACGGTGATCGGCCCAGGGAAGCAGCGTGTCGAACTGCAGATTCGCACCGAGGAGATGGACCGCGTCAACGAATACGGCATCGCCGCGCATGCCTTTTACAAGGACGGCGTCGGGTCGCCGAACGAGCGTCTGGAAAGGGAATCAAACGCATTCGCGTGGCTCCGTCATACGGTGGAGGTGCTGTCGGAAAGCGCCAACCCGGAAGAATTCCTCGAACACACCAAGATGGAGCTGTTCCACGATCAGGTGTTCTGCTTCACGCCGAAGGGCAAGCTGATCGCGCTGCCGCGCCATGCCAATGTGATCGACTTCGCCTATGCCGTGCACACCGATGTCGGCAACAGCGCGGTCGGCTGCAAGATCAACGGCAAGTTCGCGCCGCTGTCGTCGGAGTTGCAGAACGGCGATGAGGTCGAGGTGCTGACCTCGCAGGCACAATCGGCGCCGCCGTCGGCGTGGGAATCGCTGGCTGTCACCGGCAAGGCGCGCGCCGCGATCCGGCGCGCAACCCGCACGGCGGTTCGCGATCAGTATGCCGGACTTGGCCGGCGCATTGTCGAGCGCCTGTTCATGCGCGCGAAGATTGTTTATGCGGACGACAAACTCAAAGGCGCGCTGCCGCGCCTGGCGCGCGCGTCCATTGATGATGTGATGGCGGCTGTCGGCCGCGGCGAAATGAAGGCCTCCGACGTCGCACGCGCGATGTATCCCGATTACAAGGAGGAGGCTCGCCTCAGCAGCAAGAAGATGGGCGCGGCAAGTCCGAAACCGGCAGGTGACGCCAGGGCATCGAGCGCGATTCCGATCCGCGGCATCAACAGCGATCTGCCGGTGAAGTTCGCGCCGAACGGCGGCGCCGTGCCGGGCGACCGTATTGTCGGCATCGTCACGCCGGGGGAGGGGATCACGATCTATCCGATCCAGTCGCCGGCGCTGAAGGACTTCGAGGAAGAACCTGAGCGCTGGCTCGATGTCCGCTGGGACACCGACGAGGCGGCGCCGCGTCGTTTTCCGGCACGGCTGCATGTGCAGAACGTCAACGAGCCGGGAAGCCTGGCGCAGGTGGCCTCGGTTATCGCCGAACATGACGGCAATATCGACAACATCAACATGAGCCGCCGCTCTCCGGATTTCACGGATCTGACCATTGATCTTGAGGTCTATGACCTGAAACATTTGAACGGTATTATCGCTCAGCTTCGCGCCAAGTCTGTCGTCGCCAGCGTCGATCGCATCAACGGCTAGTCATATCGTTCTTTCGGGTCGTGCTCATGTCCGTCATTCCGCCGCTGCGTCTTGGGGTCAATGTCGATCACGTTGCAACCCTTCGCAACGCGCGCGGCGGCCGGGTGCCGGACCCGGTGCGCGCGGCACTGCTGGCGATCGAAGCCGGAGCCGACGGCATCACCGCGCATCTGCGCGAAGACCGCCGCCATATCCGCGACGACGACATGAGGCGGCTGAAAGCGGAAATCTCCAGGCCGCTGAACTTTGAAATGGCCGCCACCGCCGAAATGCTGCAAATCGCGCTGGCAACGAAGCCGCATGCGGTGTGTCTTGTCCCCGAACGGCGCACCGAGGTGACCACCGAGGGCGGGCTGGACGTGGTCGGGCAGCGCGACGCGCTCGGCCCCTTCATCGCGCGGCTGAACGAGGCCGGCATCCGCGTGTCGCTGTTCATTGCCGCCGATCCGGCGCAGATCGAAATGGCGGCGAAGCTGAAGTCGCCGGTGATCGAAATTCACACCGGCGCGTGGTGCGATGCTGTCACCGAGAAGCGCACATCGCAGATCGAGGCCGAATGGCAGAAGATCGTCGCGGGTGCGAAGCTGGCGAAGTCCGCCGGGCTTGAGGTTCACGCCGGTCACGGCCTCGACTACATGACGGCGGAGACCATCGCGGCGCTGCCGGAAATCGTCGAACTCAATATCGGGCATTTCATGATGGGCGAGGCGATGTTTGTCGGCCTGTCCCAGACTGTTCGCGACATGCGTGCGGCGATGGATCGCGGCCGCAAGACACTGCGGGCGCGCTAGTGTGGCGGTTTGCAAGTCCGCACTGTCGTTGCCGCATAAATCCGATGCGGACTTGCAAACCAAAGCCACACTAGAATTATGTTCTCTAGTGTCCTTTCCGAATCCGAAATTCGCGAAGGAATGTGCTGCCAAATTAAGCGAACTTCGGATTCAGGACACTAGGCCTATGATCATCGGGATCGGCTCGGACATCATCGACATCACCCGGATCGAAAAGGTGATCGGCCGTCACGGCGACCGGTTCATCGACCGCATTTTCACGGAGGCCGAGCGGGCCAAGGCCGAGCGCCGGTCCAAAATGCCGAAATTGATCTGGGCGACCTATGCGAAGCGATTCGCCGCCAAGGAGGCCTGCTCGAAGGCGCTCGGCACCGGCATCCGGCGAGGGGTCTGGTGGCGGGACATGGGGGTGGTCAATCTGCCCGGCGGCCGTCCGACCATGAAACTGACCGGCGGGGCGCTGGCCCGGCTGGAATCCCTGCTTCCCGATGGCCACGAGGCCCGGATCGACCTCACCATCACCGATGACTGGCCGCTGGCCCAGGCCTTTGTCATCATTTCAGCGGTCCCGCTGCCGAAAGCCTGAGCCGGGCCCGATGGCGGGGTTCCGAGCCACTGAAAAATCTAAAATTCACTGGGCGGTCAGACCATTAGCAAGTTTTCATGAGGACGTTGATTGCACCCCCTGCGGCAACGGTCTAAAACGCGCGCGGGTGATTTGGCGGCGTCTTCGCCCCCTCCGGGTCTGCCAAGGTCCGGGTTTCGGGGCAGGAAAACCAGGATTCGAAAGAGCAGATGAGCGTGACAACCCCGGCCAAATCCGAAGGCGGCGTCGGCGAGACCGTCCGCGTCGTCATTCACGCGCTTATTATCGCGCTGGTGATCCGAACCTTCCTGTTTCAACCCTTCAACATCCCGTCAGGCTCGATGAAGGCGACGCTGCTGGTCGGCGATTACCTGTTCGTCTCGAAATACTCCTACGGCTACAGCCACTATTCGATCCCGCTGTCGCCGCGGCTGTTTACCGGCCGCATCTTCGGCTCCGATCCCGAGCGGGGCGACATCGTCGTGTTCCGCCTACCGAAGGACGACACCACCGATTACATCAAGCGTGTGATCGGGCTTCCCGGTGATCGCGTCCAGATGAAAGAGGGACTTCTCTACATCAACGACAAGCCGGTGCAGCGCGAACGCCTGCCGGATTTCGTCGGCGAGGATCCGTGCGGCTCTGACGCTACGGCGCGGGTCAAGCAGTGGAAGGAAACGCTGCCGAACGGTGTGGCCTACAAGACGCTCGATTGCGTCGATAACGGGTTCTACGACAACACCAATGTCTACACGGTGCCGCCTGGTCATTTCTTCATGATGGGCGACAACCGCGACAACTCCACCGACAGCCGCGTGCTGTCCGCCGTGGGTTATGTGCCGTCCGAAAACCTGATCGGCCGCGCGCAGATGATCTTCTTCTCCATTGCCGAGGGCGAACAGGCCTGGCAGTTCTGGCGCTGGCCGGTCTCGGTGCGCTGGAATCGCATTTTCTCCATTGTGCGATGAGCGGCGAACCCGCAATCGGCAAAACTCCACCGGTCACGGACGGCGCTGCGGACACCGGCGTCGTGGAAACAAAACCTGCGAAGAAGCCGCGCCGCCCGAGCGCGAAGGCGGCTGCCAAGATCATCGAGCAGCGGATTGGCCACACCTTTGCCGATCCCTCGCTATTGGCAACGGCGTTCACGCATGTTTCTGCTCTGAAGTCCGCGCGCAGCCGCGCCGACAGCTATCAGCGGCTCGAGTTTCTCGGCGACCATGTGCTCGGCCTGATCGTGTCCGACATGCTCTACCGCGCGTTTCCGAAGGCGGACGAGGGCGAGTTGTCAAAGCGTCTTGCCGATCTGGTGCGGCGGGAAGCCTGCGCCGATGTTGCCAAGTCGCTTGGTCTCGATGAAGCGATCAAGCTCGGATCGGTGGGTGCGGGCGCGGGTGCGCGGCTGCGCAACTCGGTACTTGGTGATATCTGCGAGGCGGTGATCGGCGCGGTGTTCCTGGACGGTGGATATACAGCCGCCGCGGAATTCGTCGAGCGCAACTGGACCGAGCGGATGCGCAAGCCGGTGCGTCCGCTACGCGATCCGAAAACGATTCTGCAGGAATGGGCGCAAGGCAAAGGCTTGCCGACGCCGGTCTATCGCGAGGTCGAGCGCACCGGACCGCATCACGATCCGCAGTTCAGGGTCGCTGTTGAATTGCCGGGCCTCACTCCGGCGGAAGGCGTCGGCGGCAGCAAGCGCGCGGCGGAAAAACTGGCGGCGACAGCGCTGCTCAAGCAGGAAGGCGTGACAGGCGGCAATGATGCCTGACGAACAGCAAGAGAATTCAAACAAAGAGACGCGCTGTGGCTTCGTGGCGCTGATCGGCGCACCGAATGTCGGCAAGTCCACGCTGGTCAACGCGCTGGTCGGCTCGAAGGTCACCATCGTCTCCAAGAAGGTGCAGACCACGCGCGCGCTGATCCGTGGCATCGTGATCGAGGACAACGCGCAGATCATCCTGGTCGATACGCCCGGTATCTTCGCGCCGAAGCGCCGTCTCGATCGCGCCATGGTCTCGACCGCATGGAGCGGAGCGCACGATGCCGATCTTGTCTGCGTGCTGATCGACGCGCGCGCCGGCATCGACGACGAGGCCGACGCGATCCTGAGCAAGCTGGAGGCCGTCAATCACCCGAAGATTCTGGTGTTGAACAAGATTGATCTGGTGCCACGCGAGAAATTGCTTGCGCTGGCGCAGAAGGCCAACGAGAGAATGAAGTTCACCCAGACTTTCATGGTGTCCGCGCTTTCGGGCGATGGCGTCGATGACTTGCGGCGCGCGCTGGCGAAGGACGTTCCGCCCGGTCCGTTCCATTATCCCGAAGACCAGATGTCGGACGCCCCGATGCGGCAACTGGCGGCGGAAATCACCCGCGAGAAGATCTATCGTCATCTGCATCAGGAACTGCCGTATCAGTCCACGGTTGAGACGGATTCATGGCAGGACCGCAAGGACGGCTCGGTGCGGATCGAGCAGACGATCTTTGTGGAGCGCGACAGCCAGCGCAAGATCGTACTCGGCAAGGGCGGCGCGACCATCAAGGCGATCGGCGCGGACTCGCGCAAGGAGCTTGCCGAGATCGTCGGCCAGCCGGTCCATCTTTTCCTGTTTGTGAAGGTGCGTGACGGCTGGGGCGACGATCCGGAGCGTTATCGTGAGATGGGGCTGGAGTTTCCCAAGGAATGATCAGGGAATGATCACGACATGACCGGGCCCGATGCCAAGGTGCCGACAAACATCTTCTATTTCGAGGTGCTGCTGTATCTCTCGCTGCTGATTGACGTGCTGTCGGCGGCATTTCTGGATCGTCTCTCCGACGATCTTTCCGATTCAACCAAGCTGGCGGTCAACTTCATCGCAGTGATGATGACGCTCGGCTTCATGCAATTGATCTGGCTGGCGGCCCATCGGCGCAAGAACTGGGCGCGGATGGTTCTGCTGGTTGCGGCGGCTCTGTCGGTCGCTTCCATCGCCACGACCTTGAGTGAAACCGGGCTGCAGTTCAGCACCTTCGTCGATATCATCTCGACCGCGCTGACGGCATTGGGACTGTATTGCTCGTTCACGGGCGATGCACAGGGCTGGTTCCGGCAGGCAGAGTAGCGGCATCGCCGGGCTGCGAAGAGGCCTGGAATCCTGTAAGCTGACCCGATGGAATGGACCGACGAGGGCATCGTGCTGGGCGTGCGGCGGCATGGCGAATCCAGCGCCATTGTCGAGCTGCTGACGCGCAGCCATGGCCGCCATCTCGGGCTGGTGCGCGGCGGGGCAGGGTCGCGGATGCGCCCGCTGCTGCAGCCGGGGAACACGGTGAGCGCGGTGTGGCGCGCGCGTCTGGATGAGCATCTCGGCTATTACGCCATCGAAGGCACGCGGCTGCGGGCGGCGACAATGTTCGGAATACCCCATGCGGTCTATGGCGTGACTCATCTGGCCTCGCTGGTCCGCCTGCTGCCTGAGCGCGATCCGCACGAAGACATCTATGAGATGCTGGAAGCCATTCTCGACGACTTCGACGATGCGCCTCTGGCCGGCGTGCAACTGGTCAAATTTGAGCTTGCGATGCTGACCGAACTTGGTTTTGGTCTCGACCTTTCGACCTGCGCCGCGAGCGGGACCATGCACGACCTGATTTATGTCTCGCCTAAATCGGGCGGCGCGGTGTCGCGTCAGGCCGGTGAACCGTGGCGCGACCGGCTGCTGCCGTTGCCGCCGTTCCTGCGCGAGAACGAGGACGGCGCCAATGGCTGGTCCGGGCAGGACATCGAGGACGGCTTCCGCCTGACCGGACTGTTCCTGCTGCGCAATGTGCTGGAGCCGCGAGGGCAGGGCCATTCGGATGCGCGCGAGGGTTTTATTGCAGCGGTGATCCGGCCGCGGGCGCGCGCCGCCGCGGAATAGATCGAAAAAGCTGCGTTCCGCGTCTTAAAAACCGGCGAATCAGATGTTGTTCATCCGCCTGACAGGAGTTAACCCCTTTCCATGGGCAAGAGACTGATTCCACCGGAGCCAATGGACATTCAGGAGGTCGCACTCCGCGAGGCGCTCGAGGAGCGCTATCTCGCCTATGCGCTCTCGACCATCATGCACCGCGCGTTGCCGGATGCGCGCGACGGCCTCAAGCCGGTTCATCGCCGAATTCTGTACGGTATGCGCCTGCTGCGGCTCGATCCCGGCACGCCGTTCAAGAAATCCGCCAAGATCGTCGGCGATGTGATGGGCTCGTTCCATCCGCACGGCGACCAGTCGATTTACGATGCGCTGGTGCGCCTCGCGCAGGATTTCGCCTCGCGCTATCCGCTGGTGGACGGGCAGGGCAACTTCGGCAACATCGACGGTGATAACGCGGCGGCCTACCGCTACACCGAAGCGCGCATGACGGAAGTCGCGCGGCTGCTGCTCGAAGGCATCGACGAGGACGCCGTTGAGTTTCGCCCGAACTACGACGGCCAGTCGAAAGAGCCGTTCGTCCTGCCGGGCGCGTTCCCGAACCTGCTGGCCAACGGCGCGCAGGGCATCGCCGTCGGCATGGCCACCTCGATTCCGCCGCACAACGCAGCGGAGCTGTGCGACGCCGCGCTGCATCTGATCGACAAGCCGAACACCAAATCGAGCGGTCTGCTGCGCTACGTCAAGGGGCCGGATTTTCCGACCGGCGGCATCGTCGTCGACTCCAAGGAAAGCATCACTGAAGCCTATATGACGGGCCGCGGTTCGTTCCGTGTCCGCGCCAAGTGGCATCAGGAAGAGGGCGCGCGTGGCACCTGGAATATCGTCGTCACCGAAATTCCGTGGCTGGTGCAGAAGTCGCGCCTGATCGAGCGGATCGCCGAACTGCTCAACGAGAAGAAGCTGCTGCTGGTCGGCGACATCCGCGATGAGTCGGCGGAAGACGTGCGCGTCGTCATCGAGCCGAAGTCGAAGAATGTCGATCCCGAAGTGCTGATGGAAACGCTGTTCAAGCAGACCGAGCTTGAAAGCAAGATTCCGCTGAACCTCAACGTGCTGGTGAAGGGCCGCATCCCGAAGGTGCTCGGCCTTGCCGAGTGTCTGCGCGAATGGCTGGACCATCTGCGCGATGTGCTGATCCGGCGCTCCAACTTCCGCAAGAACCAGATCGAGCATCGCCTCGAGGTTCTCGGCGGTTATCTGATTGCCTATCTGAATCTCGACAAGGTCATCAAGATCATCCGCACCGAGGATGAGCCGAAGCCAGTCCTGATCAAGACGTTCAAGCTCACCGACCTTCAGGCCGACTCCATCCTTAACATGCGCCTGCGCAACTTGCGCAAGCTCGAGGAAATGGAAATCCGCGGCGAGGACAAGGATCTTCGCAACGAGTTGAAGGGCATCAAGGCCGTTCTCGCCTCCGAGGAAGAGCAGTGGAAGAAGGTCGGCGAGCAGGTCCGCAAGGTGCGCGACACCTTCGGTCCGAAGACGCCGCTCGGCAAGCGCCGCACCCAGTTCGCCGACGCGCCGGAGCACGATCTCGCCGCCATCGAGGAAGCGCTCATCGAGCGCGAGCCGATCACGGTCGTGGTCTCCGACAAGGGCTGGGTCCGCACGCTGAAGGGCCATGTCGAGGACCTGTCGAACCTCGCGTTCAAGACCGACGACAGCATGGGCTTCTCGTTCTACGCCGAGAGCACCTCCAAGCTGACGCTGTTCGCCAGCAACGGGCGGTTCTACACGCTCGATGCGCAGAAGCTGCCGGGCGGACGCGGCCATGGCGATCCGATCCGGATGACCATCGACATGGAAGGCGATGCCGACATCGTTTCGATGTTCGTGCAGAAGGGCGGGCGCAAGTTCCTGGTCGCGAGCAGCGACGGGCAAGGCTTCGTCGTCAATGAAGACGATTGCGCCGCCAACACCCGCAAGGGCAAGCAGGTGTTGAACGTCACCGCGCCGAACCGCGCCGCCGCGATCGCGACAGTCAACGGCGACACCGTCGCGGTGATGGGACAGAACCACAAGATGGTGATCTTCCCGCTGGAGCAGGTGCCGGAGATGGCGCGCGGCCGGGGCGTGCGGTTGCAGCGTTACAAGGAAAAGGGCCTGTCCGACATCATGACCTTCACAGCGAAGGACGGCATGACGTGGAAGGATGGCGCGGGCCGCGAGCAGAGCATGACGCTGAAGGAGCTTGCCGACTGGCGCGGCAACCGCGCCGATGCGGGCCGCCTCGCCAACGGTTTCCCGAAGTCGAACAAGTTCGGCAAGGTGATCGAGTAGTTTCCTTTACCTCTCTCCGTTTTACGGGGAGGGGTCGGCATGCGCAGCTTGCCGGGTGAGGGGCATCTTTTCCTCGCGAACCAATAGCCCCTCATCCCAACCCTCTCCCCGCAGGCGGGGAGAGGGAGTACGTTCCCTCTGACGCATGCTTGTCATCCAGAGAATGTTTTCATGGTCCGCTATAACGAAATCCGCAAAGGGGAAGTCGCCGTCGAGCCGCCGCCGCCCACCGACGCGGGGCTTGTGTTCATCGGCCGTATCCACACGCCATGGACTGACAGGATGATGACGCCGCGGCAGGGCCGTCACGACGGGCCAGTGTGCCGGATCGAGGTTTTCGATCCGTGGGTGCCCGCGCTCAAGGGCCTCGACAAGTTTACGCAGGTCGAAGTGATCTACTGGCTGCATCAGTCGCGCCGCGATCTGATCCTGCAGAGCCCCGCCAGCGACACCAACACCCATGGCACGTTCTCGCTGCGCTCGCCGGTGCGCCCCAATCCGCTCGGCACGTCCGTTGCCAAACTCGTCGGTATCGAAGGCAATATCGTTCTGGTGCGCGGCCTCGACTGTCTCGATGGCACGCCGCTGGTCGATCTGAAGCCCGACCGCTGCCAGTTCACCCCGGTCGCGCCGCCACAGCCGGGCGATTTCGAGACAAGCTGAACTGGCTGTTGAATCCCCAACTCAGCCGGTCACGGCGATGGCCTCGATCTCGATCAGCCATTCCGGCGCCGCGAGAGCAGAGACACCGACAAGCGTGCTGGCCGGCGGCGGCATGTTCGCGAAAAACGGCGTCCGCGCCTTTGCGATGATTGCGCGGTGTTCGGGCCGATAGCCGACCACATAGGTCGTGATTTTCGCCACGTCCGCGAATGTCGCGTTGGCCGCGGCGAGAGCCAGGCCGATGTTTTTCATCACCTGCGTTGTCTGGGCGGAAAGATCGCCGGCGCCGACAATCGCACCCTTTTCGTCCAGCGCGACTTGCCCGGAGATGTAGATCGTGCGCGCCCCTGACGCTACGACGATCTGAGAGTAGGCCGGGTTCTGGAAGAGTCCTGTCGGGTGCGGTTGTTCGAGTTTTGCCATCGGTCGTTACCTCCATTTTCTTGAGCACCTTCTTACAGGACGCGAGCGATCGGCGGATGTCATTTCGTCGCCGGGTGACGTTTTGCTGTTGCAAATCACTTGCAACTGGACGGGCCGCTGTGCATATTGGCGATATGGATGCTCGATCTCCGTCAATGCCGCCTGACCAGGCCGCCACCCCGCCTGAGCCGGGGGGATGGCGTGCGGCGCGTGGCGAGCCGTCGCTGGCGGATATGTTCGGCTCGGTGCGGGTCGCCAAGGGCGGGTCTTTCTGGCGCAAACTGGTCGCGTTTCTGGGTCCGGGTTACCTTGTCGCGGTCGGCTACATGGACCCCGGCAACTGGGCGACCTCGCTCGCGGGCGGCTCCAGGTTCGGCTACGCGCTGCTCGCCGTCGCGCTGATTTCCAACATCATGGCCATCGTGCTGCAGGCCTTGTGCGCGCGGCTCGGCGTCGGCTCCGGCCGTGACCTCGCGCAGGCTTGCCGCGATGCCTATCCGAGGTGGGTGTCGTGGCCGCTCTGGCTGCTGGCGGAAATCGCCATCAGCGCCACCGATCTTGCGGAGATCATCGGCACGGCCATCGGCCTCAACCTGCTGTTCGGCATTCCGCTCGAAATCGGCGTGCTGATCACGGCCGCCGATGTGTTTCTCATTCTGGCGCTGCAGGCGATCGGCTTCCGCTGGATCGAGGCGTTCGTTGTCGCGCTGCTGGGCGTCATCGCCGCGTGCTTCGCGGTGCAGATCGCGATGGCCGATCCGGACTGGGGGCAGGTGATCCGCGGCTTCGCGCCGACCGTCGATATCGTCGCCAACCGCGACATGCTTTATCTCGCGCTCGGCATTCTCGGCGCGACGGTGATGCCGCACAATCTCTATCTGCATTCCGGTCTGGTGCAGACGCGCGGCTATGGCGACTCTGTTCCGGAAAAGAAGGAAGCGATCACGCTCGCGACCATCGATTCCACCATCGCGTTGTGCCTGGCGCTGTTGATCAACGCCTCGATCCTGATTCTTGCGGCGGCGACCTTCCACAAGGCGGGCAGGACCGATGTCGCCGAACTCGATCAGGCGCACACGCTGCTGTCCCCGATGCTTGGATCGTCGATCGCGCCGACGCTGTTCGGCATCGCGCTGCTTTGTTGCGGACTGAATTCGACCGTGACGGCCACGCTCTCCGGCCAGATCGTGATGGAAGGGTTCATCAACATCAAGATCGCGCCGTGGCTGCGGCGTCTCGTGACGCGCATGATCGCCATCGTGCCGGCGGCCATCGTGACGATCTGGTACGGCGAGAAGGGCACCGCGCAACTGCTCATTTTCAGTCAGGTGGTGCTGAGCCTGCAGTTGCCGTTCGCCATCATTCCGCTGGTGATGTTCACCGCGAGCAAGGCGAAGATGGGGACGTTCGTCGCGCCGCGCTGGCTCACGTTCATTGCGGCGATCATCGCGGCGGTGGTGGTCGCGCTCAACATCAAGCTGCTGATTGATTTCGTGACGGGCTGATCTCAAGGGCGCCGGGGAATGGCATCGGGAGTTTTGAAGCGCTCCCGCGTGATCTTCCAACCGGGTCGTCCCCGCCAACGGGTCCGGCTTTGCCGGCCCGATGACAGGCTCCAGCGGGGACCCATACTCCCTGAGCCATTGATGTTGTCGCGATAGCGGGACAACTCTTTCCTTCGTCATCATAACCCTTGGTGATTATGGGTCCCCGCCTTCGCGGGGACGACGATTGAGTGTGATGCGACGGCGTGCGTCACCCGGAGTTCCCGATTCAATTTTCAAACAGCCACGCATCATCGTTCCCGCGCATCGCGCGAGGTGAGCTTTCGTTCCGCCCCTCTCATCAATGAGGGGTGTGGCGCGCCGAAAGGCGCAATGGATAGAGTTTCGCTTCCCTCGGCGAGAGGAAAGCGCGTCGCCTCACGGCGCGCCATCAGCGGCGATTTTGGGCGAGGGGAGCGCTCTTCCGGGACAGGACAGACGCTTTCACGCCCCGATCCGGCGGCTTTCGCCGCGTTCGTGCCTGTCCGCGTCCAGCCATTGAAGGCGGAGCCACGTAGTTGGCCCGGACGCTGACCCCAGCCTCCCGGACGTGTGGCTGCGAACCACATCGCGCAGGCGCCGCATCCTGCTCCGCTCTCAAGACGCCTCTAGAAAGCGCCCCTCGTGAACAGGACGGCACGGACTATATTCCTAGATCGGGAGATGTCAAGACAATCGTCAGGATCGTGATGGCCCAACACCGTCA
The DNA here is from genome assembly GCA_050249215.1 of Afipia sp. GTDB lineage: Bacteria > Pseudomonadota > Alphaproteobacteria > Rhizobiales > Xanthobacteraceae > Afipia. The sequence continues at coordinate 105,842 of JBFWQX010000006.1, read as the reverse complement.
TTCCGGGGCGCGCGCAGCGCGAGCCCGGAATCCACAATCACTTTCCAGACTTGAGAGAAGATGGATTCCGGGCCTGCGCCTTCGGCGCATACCGGAATGACGCGAGGAGACATCGCGTCATCGTGAGGTGCTCGCCGCGTTTGCGGCGCGCCTCATGGATGCACGGCAAAGACTGCTGATCGGCTCCACGCTACGCAGAGCGCGCTTACTTGTCCTTTGAACTCGTGTCGAAGCGTTCGCGCGCGGACTGGATCTGCGGCAGGTTCGCAAATGCCCATGACCCCAGATGCTGCACGGGCGCCTTGAGCGAGTGTCCGAGTTCGGTCAGTTCGTAATCCACGCGCGGCGGGATCGTCGGATAGATCGTCCGCGTGACGAGGCCGTCGCGCTCCAGACCGCGCAACGTCAGTGTCAGCATCCGTTGCGAGATGCCGCCGACCATGCGCTTGATTTCGTTGAAACGGCGCGGCCCGTCCCCCAGCAGCATGATGACCAGCACACTCCACTTGTCGCCGATCCGCGACAGGATGGAGCCGACGGCCGTACAGTCCCCCGGGAGGTGCTGGCGGTCATGAGAGGCGGTTACATCGGTGTGCGCGGGTTTCATCGGTGTGATCGGGTTCAAAAAATGTGCCTTCTTGTGCGGTTTATCAAAGGTCACCATTAGTGTCCAGGTATCAATCAGATACTAGAGCTAAAGGTGATCCTATGAAACTCCTCCATATCGATTCCAGTGTCCTCGGCGGCAATTCCGTGTCGCGCCAGATCTCCGCCGCCGTGGTCCAGCAATTGCGCGCGGCCTCCAGCGACGTGACGGTGATCTACCGCGACCTAGCGGCGAAACCGCTCTCCCATCTCTCCGGCGAGCTTCTGGCGGCTGCCCACGGCGCTACGCCCGAGTCCGCAACCGTTCGCGACGACCTCGCTGCCGGTGCTGCCGCGCTCGACGAATTCCTTGCCGCCGATGTCGTCGTGATCGGTGCGCCCATGTACAACTTCGGTGTGCCCAGCCAGCTCAAGGCGTGGCTTGATCGTATCCTCGTTGCGGGCAAGACATTCAAATATTCAGAAGCTGGCGTGCAGGGTCTTGTGACCGGCAAGCGCGTCATCGTCGTCGTATCGCGCGGCGGGTTTTATGGCGTTGGTTCACCGGCTGCCGGTTTCGAGCATCTCGAGACGTATCTGCGCGGCGTATTCGGATTCATTGGCGTGACGCCTGAAGTGATCGTCGCGGAAGGCATTCAGGTCAGCCCCGAGCAGCGCGAGAAGGCGGTTGCTGGTGCGCTGGCTGCGGCGGGCGCGTTGAAGGCGACCAATAACCAGCGGGCGGCGTAAGGTCGACTGTCCGCGGACGGTAAACAATGTCGCCGCCATCCTTCGAGGCTCGCAAAAGCTCGCACCTCAGGATGACGGCGTTCATTCTTTGCGGTCTGGAAAAATTTAGTCCTGCGGCTCCAGCGCCATCGAGCCGGTGGCCTCGACGCGGAGCCACCCGCTCGGCGCAAGGCGTTGCTGCGGCAGGAAGCGCGCCTTGTAGTCCATCTTGCGCGAACCTTCGATCCAGTAGCCGAGATAGACGTACGGCAGGCCGAGGCGGCGCGCGCGGGCGATGTGGTCGAGGATCATGAAGGTGCCCATCGAGCGGCTTTCCTCGCCGGGCTCGAAGAACGAATAGACCATCGACAATCCGTCGCTCAGAATGTCGGTGAGTGCCACCGCGATCAGGTCGCCGCCCTTGCCGGTGATGCCGCTGTCCGGCGTGCGGCGGCGATACTCGATGATGCGGGTTTCGACATGGCTGTCCTCCACCATCATCGCGTAATCGAGCACGGTCATGTCCGCCATGCCGCCGTCGCGATGGCGGGCGTCGAGATAGGCGCGGAACACGGAGTATTGCTCTGACGTCGGCACCGCGGTGCGCAGTTCGCTGACAATGTCGGCGTTGCGCGTCTGGATTTTGCGGAAATTGCGCGAGGGCCGAAACTCGTTGGCGATCACGCGCACCGACACGCAGGCGCGGCACTGATCGCATGCGGGCCGATAGGCGATGGACTGGCTGCGGCGGAAGCCGCCATGGGTGAGAAGATCGTTCAGCTCGCCGGCCTTGTCGCCAACGAGATGGGTGAACACCTTGCGCTCCTGCTTGCCCTCCAGATAGGGGCAGGGGGAGGGTGCCGTCAGATAGAACTGAGGCGTATTGCGCGAGTGCTGTGTCACGTGTGGCCGTTCGTCTCCGGTCAGCGCGATTCTCTCCACAGCATCGCGCTGCGGAGGCCCGGGGGTCAACTGCTTTGAGCCCTCAGGTGCCAGAATGACAGGGGTATCAGGCTTAATTTGGCAGGCCGGGCAGGCCACACGGATGTGATCTGCCCGGCCGGAAACCGTCTAGACGCGGGTGGTCTGGACCATCGACGGCTGGACATTGCTGTTGATGAACACCGTGCCGAGCACGATGTCATGCAGCAGCCGGCGGCGGCCGTTGAACAGGCCGACCAGCAGGACCAGCGGGCTCAGGAACGAGACCGACACCCAGTAAAGCACGGCATGCACCGCGCCGAGCACGAAGTAGGGCCGCTCGCCGGTCCAGGTTCGCATCTCGATGTCCATCATCCGCATGCCCACGGTCGCGCCGTTCGGTCCGCCGAGCGACATGCCGTAATAGAGCAGCGCCCAGATCACCGAGAGCGGCGAGATCAGCCAGAACAGGAACCAGCCAAGCCCCAGCGTCACGATGCCGAACAGCGTGATGAAGAGGATCGCAAGAACGATCGGGATCGACAGGATCACGAGGTCGATCAGGAACGCGAACACGCGCTTGGTCAGCACGCCGCGAAACAGCTCCGGCTGCAGCCAGGGATCGTAAGCCTGCTGCGCGCTCGCGCTGGCGGACGGATTGTTGCGCCAGGTCGTGCTTGAAGACGCGCCCGATGCGCCACCGGTGTTTCTCGTGTCAGACATGGAAACCCTCCTCAGCGGCCATTGCCCGCCGCTCGCTGCGCACATGGTCTCGCCGGGTTCCTTGCGCAAGATGGCTTAGGCTCAGATGGAGAAAAAGTTATCGGGGCGGAACCGGGGTGTTTTGACGATTCCCGGCGCATATCCCAGAGTTCGTCATGCCCGGACTTGTTCCAGGCATCCACGTCTTTCCAGTATTGCCGCAAATTGAAGACGTGGATGGCCGGGACGAGCCCGGCCATGACGAGAAAGAAGCTGCTCTTCCGTTAGACGCCCGGGATGACGCAGGTTCTTTGCCGCTTATCGTCCAGCCTTCAGCTTCTCCGCCGCTGCCGCCGCGAAGTAGGTCAGCACGCCGTCGGCGCCGGCGCGTTTGAACGCCACAAGGCTTTCCATCATCGCGCGCTCGCCGTCGATCCAGCCGTTGTTCGCCGCGCCCGCGATCATCGCGTACTCACCGGACACCTGATAGGCGAAGGTCGGCATCGCGAAGGTGTCCTTCACACGCCGCACGATGTCGAGATAGGGCAGGCCGGGCTTCACCATCACCATGTCGGCGCCTTCCGCGATGTCGAGTTCGACCTCGCGGAGCGCTTCGTCGGAATTGGCCGAGTCCATTTGATAGGTGCGCTTGTCGCCGGTCAGCGTTTTCGCCGAACCGATGGCGTCACGGAACGGGCCGTAGAAAGCCGAGGCGTACTTCGCCGCATAGGCCATGATCTGCACATCGCCGAAACCGGCGCGGTCGAGGCCGTCGCGGATCGCGGCGACCCGGCCGTCCATCATGTCGCTTGGCGCGATGATGTCGCAGCCGGCTTCCGCCTGCACCAGCGCCTGCTGAACCAGAATGGCGACGGTTTCGTCGTTCAGGATCCGGCCGTCGGTATGCAGCAGGCCGTCATGGCCGTGGCTGGTGAACGGATCGAGCGCCACATCGCAGAGGATGCCGAGATCGGGAAATTCCTTCTTGATCGCGCGCACCGACTGGCAGACCAGATTATTGGTGTTCAGCGCTTCGGAACCGTTCTCGTCGCGCAGCGACGGCTCGGTGTAGGGGAACAGCGCGATGCAGGGAATGTCGAGTTTCACCGCACGCTCGGCATCGCGAACCGATTGATCGACGCTGATGCGGTCAACGCCCGGCATCGAGGCGACCGGCGTGCGGCGGTCGACGCCATCGGCCACGAACAGCGGCCAGATCAGGTCGTCGGTGGTGAGCACGTTTTCGCGCACCAGCCGCCGCGCCCATTCCGATTTGCGGTTGCGCCGCATGCGGACATTGAGATCGAGAGAAGGGGCGGCCGTGTCCCGGGCCGGAGTATCCCGCACTTCGATTGGACGCCCGAATTTGATCGCCATCTTGAAACCGCTCCCGCGCGCAAAACAGATACGTTGATATGTAGCACCTGCGGACCTGCCCGTCACCGCGTCGAGATGATTGATTTTACATGAGTAAGGCGGCAAACAGGCGGGATGAGCAAGGATATCCGTCAGATCATGCCCGCGCGCACGCCGAAAGGCGCGAACGACGATGCGCCGCGCGAGCAGGTCAATCTCGTCACGGCGATGACGACGCCGGATGCGGAGACCGGCGAGACGACGTGGACCACGCGCCTCGTGCTGTTCCTGCGCGTGATGGCCGTGCTGTCGATGATCAAGGGCCTCTATCACTGGGCGCAGATCACCGGCTTCATCGGCGGCGAGGAGGGCGCGTTCGAGGCGCAGACCACGCAATGGCAAACCGCCACCGTGTACTTCGCGGTGATCGAACTGGTTGCCGCCGTCGGACTGTGGCTCGCGACGCCGTGGGGCGCGGTGGTGTGGCTCACCACCATCGTTTCGACCGCGGTGATCGAATTGATGTTTCCCGCGATCTATGGCGGCAACCTGTTCGCGGTGCTGGTGTCGCTGATCCTGCTCGCGGCCTATCTCGTTCTGGCCTGGTTTTCGGCCCGCGAACGGCCGCCGTAGCGGGGCGCGTTATTTTCTTCGGGGCGGCCCCGCCTTGATGTTTGACGAAGTCTTTCAAATTTGAACGATGGGTGTTCCGGAACGTGACAGGGCTTGCGACGAAGCGTGAACATCGGCCGTTCTGGGTGAATCAAAACTAACAAAAAGCCCTTGTTTTATGGGTGTAACTTACGATTCACCGTTTTAAATAAACCATCTCTTTATGCTGTTATTTAAGCTGATCTTCAAACGCCTCCCTTAGTTTGCACCTATCAGGCGAGACAAAAGTTTCGTCGAATAAGTCGTAAAAACGACAACAGGGGAAGTGTCATGATCAAGTCAGCCGCTACGGCCATTGAGCCCGCACGCGACAACGCCGCGCCGGTGCAGCCGCTCTATCTCGAAGCCCTCACGCTTGTTGAACGCCTGCATCGCCGTCTGCTCGACGTCATCAAGGACGAATTCGACCGCCGCGGCCGCAACGACATCAACTCGGTGCAGGCCCTGCTGCTCTATAACATCGGCGACAAGGAATTGACCGCCGGCGAACTGCGCACGCGCGGCTACTATCTCGGCTCGAACGTCTCGTACAATCTGAAGAAGCTCGTCGAGATGGGCTTCCTCGATCATCAGCGCTCGCGCGTCGACCGCCGCTCGGTCCGCATCCGCCTGACCGCGCAGGGACAGGAAATCCGCCATATCGTGGACGCGCTGTATCAGAAGCACGTCAAGACGGTGGAGCAGGTGGGCGGCATCTCGAACGCCGAGTTCGCGACGCTGAACAAGTCGCTGCATCGCCTCGAGCGCTTCTGGACCGACCAGATCCTCTATCGCCTCTGAGATTTCGATCAACAGGCCAAGCCGGCACGTCAAAAGACCGGCAGCCTGTCTCGCTTCTCTCGCAAATTATTGAGGCCGGTGCCCTCCGGCTGGCTGCCGAAGTGCGCGCAAGACGCACGCGGAAGAATTCCGCACGAGCTTCCCCTGGTGTGGGATATGCGACTAGGCGCCCGATGGGGCGCCTTTTCGCGTTTGATCGGCCTCCTCATTCCGGAAACCAATGCTCAAGCAAGGAACATTGCGCATGGCTCCCGGTTGCTCTCGACCGCAACACACCGGGCCGGTTCGATATGAGCTACTTACGCTTTTCAATCATGATCGCGACATCGACAGTCTTGATGTTCGGGTTGATGTACCTGAACACCTATGCGTTGGATCATGTTTTCTTCAGTCAAACCCGGATGTGGATGGCGGCACTGATGGGAGCCGTGATGGCGATCATCATGATGGCTTCCATGTTTGCGATGTACAGAAACCGTACGGCAAATATCGCTATTCTTACGTTGGGTGTGCTGATGTTTGCGGCCTCGCTTTATCTGGTTCGCAGCCAGCAAACCGTCGATGATATCGCATACATGAAGGCGATGATTCCTCATCACTCGATTGCGGTGATGACGAGTGAACGCGCGCATATCCGCGATCCACGGGTGCGAAAGCTGGCGGATGGCATTCTCGAGGCGCAGGTGAGGGAGATAGGCGAGATGAAACGCCTGATCGCCGATCTGCGGCGGCGGCCTGTTGATGCCGGCTCGCCCGATCTGCCTCCCAAAGAGCTCCCTTGAAGCGAGTCGAGGCTGGCCCGGTGAAGAGAATCGACTCGTAAACGAGTCCTGAATCCTTCCTCGCCAAAGCCAAAAATATGATTCGAGACTCTTGCGCGGAGTCTTTCCATCATCCTCACATCATGAGGCCGATTCTCAAATTCGCCGGCGACCGGCTGCAGGTCGCGTTGATGCTCGTTCTGCTGGCTGCGTGCTCGCTGAACCTGATGTTCCTTTGCGCGCGGCTTTAGAGCAGATTTGATTTCGGAATCATCCACTCGTCATGCCCGGGCTTGTCCCGGGCATCCACGTTTTTAAGGCATCAAGAAGGGAGGCGTGGATGGCCGGGACAAGCCCGGCCATGACGGATAGGTGCGTTCTATCGAGATATGAAGCAATCTTGGCGGGATACGTCGCCCCCCCAATTCTGACCGGACACCGTGCCGAATCTCTCCGGAACCTGCGCCCGTATGGGTCAATTCACGTATTCCCCGGGCAGGCCAAACCGGTTCATCGGTGGGACGTGCCGCCGCAATGAATCGAAGAGTCGCAGGATGATCCAGTCAAGGCTCTCACTGATGGACACGAGGAAACCCATGGACGCGCAGACCATTGCGATCGACGCGGTGGTCACCCTGACCGGGGGCAACCGGGAGGCGGTGACGGCCCTGATCCAGAAACTCTACATGACCGGGGTGAAAGACCCCAAGCGCCTGACCTTCAAGGGGCTGCAGGCGGCGGCGCGGGTCTGACCCGGCGGCCTGGAGCGGCGAGGGCGGGCACCGGCCTTCCCGGAAGGCCGTTTGAAAACTTTGAAAACCTCATCCTGAGGAGCCGTTTCGTCAGAAACGGCGTCTCGAAGGGCGAGGTTTTCAAGGATAAAGTCCTCCGTCCTTCGAGACGGCGCTGCGCGCCTCCTCAGGATGAGGACCTTTTCAAACAGTCTCCGGGGTGCGGATGGCGGGCATTTGCCCTCCGTTTCGGGGGTAAACCTGCCCAACCGTCCGGCCGGGCGGTATCGTGGGCGGAATCGCCTAAATCTGGCCCACCTGCTTGCGGAACTTGGCCGCCCCCGCCAGATATGGTATCTCGCGCCTGCCGCCCTTGAGACCCTCGATAGCCGTCCGTAGCCGCTGAAAAGGCTGCGGCGGTGGAGACATTCCGCAATGAGCTCATCTGCCAAAGCCGCTTCCGCTCCCGACTCGTTTTTCACGGCCTCCCTTGCGCAGGCCGATCCGGAGATCGCCGCCGCGATCAAGGGTGAGCTCGGTCGCCAGCAGCATGAGATCGAACTGATCGCCTCGGAAAACATCGTCAGCCGCGCCGTTCTCGAGGCGCAGGGCTCGGTGATGACCAACAAGTATGCCGAGGGCTATCCGGGCGCGCGCTACTATGGCGGCTGCGAGTTCGTCGATGTGGCCGAGAATCTCGCCATCGAGCGCGCCAAGAAGCTGTTCGGCGCGAACTTCGCCAACGTGCAGCCGAACTCCGGCAGCCAGATGAATCAGGCCGTGTTCCTGGCGCTGCTGCAGCCCGGCGACACCTTCATGGGTCTCGATCTTGCCGCGGGCGGTCATCTCACCCACGGCGCGCCGGTCAACATGTCCGGCAAATGGTTCAAGCCTGTGCACTACACCGTGCGCCGCGAGGACCAGATCATCGACATGGATGCCGTGGCCAAGCAGGCCGAAGAGATCAAGCCGAAGCTGATCATCGCTGGCGGCTCGGCTTATTCGCGTAGCTGGGACTTCAAGCGCTTCCGCGAGATCGCCGACAGCGTCGGCGCGTATCTGCTGGTGGACATGGCGCACTTCGCGGGTCTGGTCGCGGGCGGCGTGCATGCCTCGCCGGTGCCGTACGCGCACGTCACCACGACAACGACGCACAAGTCGCTGCGCGGCCCGCGCGGCGGCCTGATCCTCAGCAACGATGAAGTGATCGCCAAGAAGCTGAACTCGGCGATCTTCCCCGGCCTGCAGGGCGGCCCGCTGATGCATGTGATCGCGGCCAAGGCGGTCGCGTTCAAGGAAGCGCTGCAGCCTGACTTCAAGATTTATGCGAAGAACGTGGTCGAGAATGCCAAGGCGCTGGCGGAAACGCTGCGCTCGAACGGTTTCGAGATCGTCTCCGGCGGCACCGACAACCACCTGATGCTGGTGGACCTGCGGCCGAAGGGTCTCAAGGGCAACGTCTCCGAAAAGGCGCTGGTCCGTGCGGGCCTGACCTGCAACAAGAACGGCATTCCGTTCGACCCCGAAAAGCCGTTCGTCACCTCGGGCCTGCGCCTCGGCACGCCTGCGGCGACCACGCGCGGCTTCGGCGTGGCCGAATTCAAGCAGGTCGGCGCGCTGATTTCGGAAGTGCTCAACGCTGTCGCTCAGTCCGGCGACGGCGCCGCGCCTCTGGTCGAGGCGTCGGTGAAGGAGAAGGTGAAGGAACTCACCAGCCGCTTCCCGATCTATCAGTAAGGGGCGGGCGACATGCGCTGCCCGAGCTGCAACAGTCTCGATACGCAGGTGAAGGATTCACGGCCGACGGAAGATTCGGCCGTGATCCGCCGCCGTCGTGTGTGCATGTCGTGCAATTTCCGTTTCACGACATTCGAGCGCGTGCAGCTTCGCGAACTCACCGTCATCAAGCGCAACGGCCGCCGTGTTCCGTTCGACCGCGACAAGCTGGTGCGCTCGTTGCAGATCAGTCTGCGCAAGCGCCCGGTCGATCCCGAGCGCGTGGAGAAGATGGTTTCGGCCATCGTTCGTGAGCTTGAAAGCGGCGGCGAGTCGGAGGTTTCGTCCGAGGTGATCGGCGAGACCGTGATGGAGCATCTGCGCCAGCTCGACGATGTAGCCTACGTGCGCTTCGCCTCGGTCTATCGCAATTTCCGTGAAGCCAAGGACTTTGAGGCCGTGCTGGGCGAATTGTCCGGCGAGGACGAGCCGCCGCGCCCGGTGGTTCTGCGGAAGTGATTTCCGCAGTCAAAGCTGGTCAGCATTTTCTTTCTGTCGTCATGCCCGGCTTTATGCCGGGCATCCACGTCTTTAGGATATCTCTGTTCAGAAAGACGTGGATGGCCGGAACATGTCCGGCCATGATGTTGAGGAGCCTTCGGAGAAGTAACTGAAAATCGTGCCGTCTGTTGAACCGGGTTCCGACGACCTCCGTTACATGCAACTCGCGCTGGCGCTCGGCCGGCGCGGGCAGGGGCGCACATGGCCGAACCCCGCCGTCGGCGCGGTCATCGTCAAGGACGGTGTCATCGTCGGGCGCGGCTGGACGCAGCCCGGCGGGCGGCCCCATGCCGAGCCGGAGGCGCTGCGGCCCGCGGGCGAGGCGGCGCGGGGCGCGACGCTCTATGTGACGCTGGAGCCGTGCTCGCATTTCGGCAAATCGCCGCCCTGCGCGGATGCGGTGATCGCAGCGGGCATCACGCGTGTGGTGTCCGCCATCGAGGACCCCAACCCCGAGGTCGGCGGGCAGGGCCATGCGCGGCTGCGGGCTGCGGGCATCGAGGTGGATGTTGGTCTCTGCAAGGACGAGGCCGCGCGCGATCATGCCGGGCACTTCCTGCGCGTCGGCGCGAAGCGGCCATTCGTCATTCTGAAACTCGCGGTCTCTGCCGATGACAAGATCGCGGCGGCGGGTCACAAGCCTGTCGCGATCACAGGTGAGGCCGCGAAGGCGCGGGTGCATCTGTTGCGCGCGCAGAGCGACGCCATCCTTGTTGGTATCGGCACCGTGCTCGCGGACGATCCGCTGCTCACCGTGCGTCTGCCCGGGCTGGAAGCGCGCTCACCGGTGCGTGTGGTGCTGGATCGCGCGCTGCGCCTGCCGGGGACAAGCAAGCTCGTTCACTCGGCGCGGCAGACGCCGCTCTGGGTGATGACATCCGATCTGTCCGAAGCGCCGGCCGCGATGAAGCTGGGGGCTGCGGGTGCGCAGGTGATCCGCGTGCCGGTGAGTGATGGGCCACCGCCCGGTCTCGATCTGGCATCGGTTCTGAAAGCGCTGGCCGAACGCGGCATCACCCGGCTGATGGTGGAGGGCGGCGCGCGCGTGGCGTCGTCGTTCCTGAGCGCAGGTCTTGTTGACGAAGTCTGGTTGCTGCGCGGACCGGATGCCATCGGCATGGATGGTATTCCGGCGCTCGATACCCAGCCGCTTTCAGCGATCACCCGGTCGCCTCGCTGGCGGGCGCGTGCTACCGAGATGCTCGATAAAGACACTCTTACGATTTATGAGCGCAGCTAGATGTTCACCGGCATCATCACCGATCTTGGCGAAATCACCAGCCTGCAGCCGACCGCGCAGGGACAACTGCACCGGCTGCGGATCGCCTGCCGCTACGATCAGACCACCATCGCGGACGGCGCGTCGATTGCCTGCAACGGTGTCTGTCTCACCGTGGTGAAGTCCGGTGTCGATGGCGGCAAGACATGGTTCGATGTCGATGCCGCCGCTGAAACGCTGCGCCTGACCACGGCAAAGGGGTGGGGCAAGGGTACGCGGCTCAATCTCGAACGCGCGCTCAAGATCGGCGACGAGCTTGGCGGCCATATCGTCGCGGGACATGTGGACGGCATCGCCACGATTATCGCGCGCGAAGACCTGCCGGACATGGCGCGGTTTGAATTGCGCGCGCCGCGCGAACTGGCGAAGTTCATCGCGGCCAAGGGGTCGGTGGTGCTCGACGGCGCGTCATTGACGGTCAACACCGCGGTCGATGATACTTTCTCCGTTCTCATTATTCCGCATACGCTGCAGGTGACGACCTTGAGCGACTGGCGCGTGGGCTCCGAGGTCAATATCGAAGTGGATTTGATGGCGCGTTACGCCGCGCGCCTGGTCGAGATGAAATAGGGCGGGCCGGAGAATCGCAGGGCGACATGCGCAAGCAACTCACCGATCAGCAGGTTGAGGTCTTCCGGCAACGGTTGCTGCGCGCCGCCGAAAAGCTCTTCGCAAAGCATGGTGTCGCCGGCGTTTCGATGCGCCAGATCGCTCAGGCACTCGGCTACAGCCAGACGGCGGCCTATCGCTATTTCGCCAACAAGGACGAGATTCTTTTGGCGATGAGAGCTGCCGCGCTCGACCGCTTTTGCGGTCATCTCGAAGCGGCGTTCGATCCGGCTCGGGATGCGCGCAGGAATGCCCGCGCGGTCGGGCAGGCGTTTCTCGATTTCGCGCTGAAACATCCGGACACCTATCGGCTGATCTTCTTCACCGAGAATCTCGAGCAGGCGATCGCTCCGCAGTATTCGGCGACCATGACGCGCTTTCGCGCCACCATGACGACTTATGTGCAGGCGTTGCTCGACGCCGGATATATCGAGGGCGATGTCGAGACACTGGCCGAGACGTTTTTCTCCGCCGCGCACGGCATTGTCATGATGCACATGAGCGGCCTTCTGAAAACAGTCCGCGCGCGCGACGAACTGCATCGCGCCTCCATGCGGCTGATCGCGAAAGGGGCTGGCATGCATGATGCCGCGCCGGGCCGCGCGAAGCCGGTGCGAATGGCCGCGGGCGGACGCGCTCGCAAAACTTGACGGTGTTAAATTAATTAAATAGCGTGCCGCAAAAATCAGGAAACACGCCTGCGTGATATCGCAGCATTGGGTGGGGACCAACATGCCGTTGTTCAGCGATTATCCGGTTGCGACCCTCAAGGACGTCATCAGGTTCGAGACCGAGAAGACGCTGGAGCAGCGTTACGACGCGCGCAGCGTCTATGACATTTTCGCCAAGAGCGCCGCGCGTCATCCGGATCGTACCGCGCTGACCATGCTGATGACGGGTGCGGACGATGAGACACCGCGCATCGTGACATACAGGCAGATGCTGGACGGGATCACCCGCGCCGCGAACTTCTTTGCAAGCCTGAGCGGGCCGGGGTCAGGCGTCGCCTACATCCTGCCAAGCCTTGTCGAGACCCATTTCACGCTGTGGGGCGCGGAAGCGCAGGGCTATGCCGTGCCGATCAACTTCCTGTTGCAGGCGCAGAACATCGCCGATCTCGTCCGCGCGGCGGATGCAAAGATTCTTGTCGCGCCCGGCCCGCATCCGCAACTCGACATCTGGCAGAAGGCCGTCGAGGTCAAGAAGCTGCTGCCGGAGATCAAGCTGGTGCAGGTCTCGCTGTCCGATGCGCCATTGCCGGAGGGTGTCGTCGGTTTTGCGCCGGGCCTCAAGGCGCAGGATGGCAGCGCGCTCACGTTCGGCAAGGCGCGAAGCGGCGACGATGTCGCGGCTTACTTTCACACAGGCGGCACCACCGGCTTGCCCAAGCTGGTGACCCACACCCATCGCATGCAGATCGCGGCCGGATTCGGCGGCACGGTGCTGCAGGATTTGAGCGAGACCGATGTGATCACCAACGGCTTGCCGCTGTTTCATGTCGCCGCGACGATTTCATGCGGGCTGTCGTTCTTCATCGCGGGCGCGAATGTGATCGTCCTGTCGCCCGGCGGCATGCGCAATCCGGTGATCATCAAGAATTTCTGGAAGATCATCGAGCGCTATCGCGCCACGGTGATCGGCGGTGTGCCGACCGCGCTGGCCGCGCTGCTCAATGTGCCGGTCGATGCCGATATTTCGTCGGCGCGCTTCAGCATTTCCGGCGCATCGCTGCTGCCGCGCGCCGTGGCTGTGCAATACCAGACAATGACCGGCACGAAGATTCACGAAATTCTCGGCATGACCGAGACCGGGGGACTTGTCTCGATTGATCCGGCGCCAGCGGAGCCGGTGCTGGGCTCGGTCGGCGTCCGGTTGCCGTATACGCAGGTCGTCGTGCGCAAGCTGGCGGCGGATGGCTCGCTGGGCGAGGCCTGTGCGCCCCACGAAGTCGGTGTCATGACCGTATCCGGGCCGAATGTCACGCCGGGCTACAAGGATCAAAGTCAGAATGACGAAGCGCTGCGCCGTGGATATCTCGACAGCGGCGATCTGGCCTATACCGACGAGGAGGGACGCCTGTTCATCGCCGGCCGCTCGAAGGATCTCATCATTCGCAGCGGCCATAACATCGACCCGGTGCTGATCGAGGACGCGCTGCAATCCCATCCCGCCGTCGCGCTCGCCGCGGCGGTCGGCCAGCCGGACAAATACGCCGGTGAACTGCCGGTCTGTTATGTCGCGCTCAAGCCCGGCGCGCAGGCAGACCCCGATGAGCTTAAAGCCTTCGCCGAACCGCTGATCGCGGAACGCCCGGCCTGGCCGAAGCAGGTGATCGTGATCGACGCCATTCCGATGACCAGTGTCGGCAAGATTTTCAAGCCGCAGCTTCGCACCGATGCCGTGCAGCGGCTGGTGGAGCAGGTGGTGGCGGAGGCCGCCGGGTCCAGCGGCGCGCGGGTTGATGTCGCGGCTGGCGGGAAACGCGGGATCGACGTCACGGTGACGCTGGACGCTGCGCAGGCCGGCCAGCGTAGTGCGGTCGAAAAGGCGCTTGAGGGCTACCTGTTCGACTACAAGGTCGCCTGAGCCGTTTGAAACGCGCTTCCGCGCTGCATCCCTGCCTTGAAAAAGGTCCGTCTGGCTTGGCTTTGTCGCGTCCAGCGACTACAAACGCGCCAACACGGAACCCTTTCGACTGGATGGAATAATGGCTGAACCGCGGCGCGCAGAACTCAAGGACGAAACCGATATCAGCGGCTCGCAGGTCGTCATTATCGAAGCGCGCTTTTACGACGATATTCAGGAAGCGCTGCTGCAGGGTGCGATCAAGGAGCTGGAAGCCGCGGGCGTCGGCTACGACGTCATCAGCGTTCCCGGCGCGCTGGAAATCCCGGCGGCGATCGCGATCGCCATGGATGCGTCGAAGAAGATCGGCAAGCCGTACGACGGCGCGATTGCGCTCGGCTGCGTGGTGCGCGGCGACACCATTCATTTCGAGATCGTGTCGATGGAATCCTCGCGCGCGCTGATGGACCTTGCCGTGGCGCGCAGCCTGCCGCTCGGCAACGGCATCATCACGGTGAACACGACAGAGCAGGCGTGGGAACGTGCCCGTGCCGACCGGCTCAACAAGGGCGGCGACGCGGCCCGCGCGGCGCTCACCATGATGCGGATCAAGAAGCGTCTGGCCAAACCGCTATGAGCGACCCGAAGAAAGGCAGCGACAAGGGACCGGGCGAGCGCAAGGCCAACCGGCGCGGCGCGGCGCGGCTTGCCGCCGTTCAGGCGCTGTATCAGATGGACATCGCGGGCGCAGGCATCGGCGACATTTTCGCCGAGTTCGAGAGCCATTGGCTCGGAAGCGAAGTCGAGGGCGACACCTATCTTCCGGCCGAAGCGGCGTTCTTCAAGGACGTGGTGTCCGGCGTGGTGCGCGACCAGACCCGGCTCGACCCCTTGATCGACAAGGCGCTGGAAAGCGGCTGGCCGCTCAAGCGCATCGACGCGATCCTGCGCGCGACATTGCGGGCCGGGGCCTATGAGCTTGAACACCGCAAGGACATTCCAGCGCGCGTTGTCGTCTCCGAATATGTCGATGTGGCCCATGCCTTCGTGGACAAGGACGAAACCGGCATGGTGAATGCCGTGCTGGACCAGATCGCGCGGCAGTTCCGCAGCGGCGAATTCGCGCGGGGGTAGATCACAAAAATCTGTCATGCTCGGGCTTGTCCCGGGCATCCACGTCTTGATGATGCTCCGGTTAGACGTGGATGGCCGGGACAAAAGGGCGTTCACGCCCGTCTTTGACGGGCTATGCCCGGCCATGACGACAGATTTGGGTGCGAATAAATGGCTTCCGGTGAAGACGATCTGATCGCGCGTTACTTCCGTCCGCTGGCGACCGATCCCGGCGCGCTCGGGCTGGTGGACGACGCCGCGTTGCTGACGTCCTCCGGCGACGATCTTGTCGTGACCACGGACGCCATCGTCGAAGGCGTTCATTTCCTCCCGAACGATCCGCCGGACACCATCGCCCGCAAGGCACTGCGGGTGAACCTGTCCGATCTCGCGGCCAAGGGCGCGGTGCCTGCGGGCTTCGTGCTGACGCTGGCACTGCGTGAGGCCAGCGAGCAATGGCTGGCGCCGTTCGCCCGCGCGCTCGGCGAAGACGCAACGTCGTTCAATTGCCCGGTGCTTGGCGGCGATACGGTCTCCACAAAGGGGCCGTTGATGATCTCGATCACCGCATTCGGCCGCGTGCCGCCGGGCATGATGGTTCGCCGCACCGGCGCGAAGCCGGGTGACCGGATCGCTGTCACCGGCACCATCGGCGATGCCGCGCTCGGCCTGCATCTGCTGAAGGGGCAGGGCGGTGATCCCGATACAAGCGCGCGCGATGTCCTGATTCAGCGTTACCGCGTGCCGCAGCCGCGCAATGCGCTCGCCATGGCGGTTCGCGACCATGCGAGCGCGGCGATGGACGTGTCCGACGGTCTGGCCGGTGACCTGGCCAAACTCTGTGTTGCGTCCGGCGTGTCTGCGATGGTTCGCCTTGCGGATGTTCCGTTGTCCGCGCCTGCGCAGGCATTCATCGCGAAGGGCCATTCCGGCATCGAGGCTGTCGTGTCCGGCGGCGACGATTACGAAATTCTCTGCACCGTTCCTGAGAATCGGTGGGAGCCGTTCGCCGCTGTTGCGCAAGACGCCGGTGTGCAGGTCACTTCGATCGGGAGGATCGAGGCGGGTACAGCGGCGCCCCGGTTCCTCGATGCGGCCGGTCAGCCCGTTGTGCTGAAACGCCTGTCCTACAGCCACTTCTGAATTTTCCGCACTGCATCATAATGAGTTGTGCGGCATTCCTTGAATCGCCCAAAAAGCAGCGCCCGGAACGCGGGTGGCGTTGCGTCAAGGGTATGATTTTGGCATTGTCCGCGCCGAATTGAGGCAGCTTTTCGCCTTTGAAAGCGCATGCCTTCTTTTTTGCGCGCCCGGCCACCCTGTATGGCCTGTGGGGCGTTTCTGGGGAAACAGCAGGGAATCTGAGGCAACATCAATGACAGCACTATGGTTGATTGTGCTCGCGGGCGTGCTTTCCATCGTCTACGCCGCGTGGGCAACGTCGTCGGTACTTGGGGCGGATGCGGGCAACGCCCGCATGCAGGAAATCGCGGCGGCGGTGAGCGAAGGCGCGCAGGCCTACCTCAAGCGCCAGTATATGACGATTGGTCTGGTCGGCATCGTGATCTTCGCGCTGCTCGCCTACTTCCTCGGCATTCTTGTCGCGGTCGGCTTCCTGATCGGCGCGGTGCTGTCGGGCGCGGCGGGCTTCATCGGCATGAACGTTTCGGTTCGCGCCAACGTGCGCACCGCGCAGGCCGCGACCAAGTCGCTGGCCGGCGGCCTCGAACTCGCCTTCAAGGCGGGCGCGATCACGGGCCTGCTGGTGGCCGGTCTCGCGCTGCTCGGCGTGACGCTGTACTTCATCTATCTCACCAAGGGCGCCGGCCTTCCGGCCAACAGCCGCACCGTCGTTGACGCCCTCGTGGCGCTCGGCTTCGGCGCATCGCTGATCTCGATCTTCGCGCGTCTCGGCGGCGGCATCTTCACCAAGGGTGCGGACGTCGGCGGCGATCTCGTCGGCAAGGTCGAAGCCGGTATTCCGGAAGACGATCCGCGCAACCCGGCCACCATCGCCGACAACGTCGGTGACAACGTGGGCGACTGCGCCGGCATGGCCGCCGACCTGTTCGAGACCTATGCTGTGACCGCGGTTGCGACCATGGTTCTCGCGGCGATCTTCTTCGCCACGTCGCCGCTGCTGGTGAACATGATGACCCTGCCGCTCGCCATCGGCGGCATCTGCATCGTGACCTCGATCATCGGCACCTTCTTCGTGAAACTCGGCGCCAGCCAGTCGATCATGGGCGCGCTCTACAAGGGCCTGATTGCCACCGGCGTTCTGTCACTGTTTGGTGTCGCTCTGGCGATCCACTATCTGGTCGGTTTCGGTCCGCTCGCGGGCGTGAAGTATACCGGTCTAGCCCTGTTCGAGTGCGGCGTGGTTGGCCTCGTGGTCACCGGTCTGATCATCTGGATCACCGAATACTACACCGGCACCGATTTCCGCCCGGTGAAGTCGATCGCGCAGTCGTCGGTGACCGGTCACGGCACCAACGTCATCCAGGGCCTTGCGATCTCGATGGAGTCGACGGCACTGCCTGCCATCGTCATCATCGCGGGCATCCTGGTGACCTACAGCCTCGCTGGCCTGTTCGGCATCGCGATTGCGACCACCACCATGCTTGCTCTGGCCGGCATGATCGTCGCGCTCGACGCCTTCGGTCCGGTGACGGACAACGCGGGCGGCATCGCCGAAATGGCGGGCCTTCCGAAGGAAGTGCGCAAGTCCACCGACGCGCTCGACGCGGTCGGCAACACCACCAAGGCGGTGACCAAGGGCTACGCGATCGGCTCCGCCGGTCTTGGCGCTCTGGTGCTGTTCGCGGCATACAATGAAGACCTCAAGTTCTTCATTGCTTCCAAGAGCCCGTACTTCGTCGGCGTCAATCCCGACTTCTCGCTGAACAACCCGTATGTCGTGGTCGGCCTGCTGTTCGGCGGCCTGCTGCCATACCTGTTCGGCGCGATGGGCATGACGGCCGTGGGCCGTGCCGCCGGTGCGATCGTCGAGGAAGTGCGCCGTCAGTTCCGCGAGAAGCCCGGCATCATGAAGGGCACCGACAAGCCGGATTACGGCAAGGCGGTCGATCTTCTGACCCGTGCCGCGATCAAGGAAATGATCATCCCGTCGCTGCTTCCGGTGCTGTCGCCGATCTTCGTCTACTTCGTGATCTACGCGATCGCGGGTGGCGGGGCGGCTGGCAAGTCGGCTGCGTTCTCGGCCGTCGGTGCGATGCTGCTCGGCGTGATCGTGACCGGCCTGTTCGTTGCGATCTCGATGACCTCGGGTGGCGGCGCATGGGACAACGCCAAGAAGTATATTGAGGACGGCCATCACGGCGGCAAGGGTTCGGATGCTCACAAGGCAGCCGTGACCGGCGACACCGTCGGCGATCCCTACAAGGACACGGCGGGTCCTGCCGTAAACCCGATGATCAAGATCACCAACATCGTGGCGCTGCTGCTGCTCGCGATTCTGGCACACTGATCGCCTCAGGTTCCATCAACACGAAACCCCGCGATGGAAGTCGCGGGGTTTTTCTTTGCGCGGATGCCACACAAGATTGTTGCGATTTGATGACAGATTGAATCGTCATCCACATGCAAATTTCCTCTCAAAGCGGAAACCCGATCAAGATGATGTGCGTTGTCTCCTGTTGAACAAAGGGAGGCACCAGATGGCAGCAGACGATGGCGATCCGTTCGAGCAGGGGAAACTCGCGCGGTTCAACAATGAGCCGCACGACAATCCCTATCCTGAGAATAGCGAGCAGCATCAGCGCTGGGAGGCAGGCTATCGCTTTGTCGAGCAGGGCCTGATGTCGGTTTGATTGAGAGCATTCCTGAAAAAGAAAACGGCCGCCCCGGGGGCGGCCGTTTTGCGTATGGCCGGCGTCAACGTCAGTTGACGTCCATCTTGAGGCCTTCCTTGGTGATGATGCCCGCGAACTTCTTGATCTCGGCGTCGATGAAGGCGCTGTATTGTTCCGGCGTTCCGTAATCCGGCACGGCGCCCATCGCAGCGATGTTTTTCTTGATGTCGTCCCGTTCCAGCATCTTCTTGATCTCGGCATTGTAGGCGTCGACGATCGGGCGCGGCGTGCCCGCCTGCATAAACATGCCGAACCAGGACGAGACATCGAAGTTGGCGAGTTCCGGCGCGCTCTCGCGCAGGGTCGGAATTTTCGGCGCCTTGAAACTGCGTTCCGGCGTGGTCACGGCGAGCGCGACGAGTTTCCCGTCCTCGGTTTGCGGCAACGAGGGATAGAGATTGTCGAACAGGATCGACACGTCGCCGCCGAGCGCGCCGGTCAGAGCCGGTCCGGCGCCGCGGAACGGAATGTGCGTCATCTTCACGCCGGTCAACTGCATGAACCAGACGGCGGTGAGGTGGGGGCTTTGCCCGACGCCGGACGTTCCGTAGTTCAGCTTGTCGGGATTGGCCTTGAGATAGGCAATCAGTTCCTTGATCGACTTGATACCGCTCGACGGATGCGCCGATACGATGTTGGGAATGCGGATGGCATTGCTGACCGGCTGCAACTGATCCGCCTTGTAGGGCAGGGAGCGGAAGATGCTGTAGGCCACGGCATTGGGTCCCGGATTGCCCACCAGGATGGTGTTGCCGTCGGGCTTTTGCTGAATGAAGTAAGCGGTGCCGATGGTGCCGCCGCCGCCGGACTTGTTTTCCACGACCGCCGAGATGCCCCATGCCTGCTGCAGGTGCTGCGCGAGGTAGCGGCCGATCACGTCGGTGCTGCCGCCGGGGGCCGCCGGGACGATGATCCGCACCGTTTCGGTCGGACGCCAGTCGGCGGATTTGGCCGTGCGCGGCCACAGCGGACTTGTGGACAGGGCCGCCGCGCCAGACAGAACGGCACGGCGAGAAAGTGTACGTTTCATCGGTAGTCCTCCCAACTGCATCTCGTTATCGAGATCTTGTTGGAGAAAACGTACCGGTCAGGTTTCGCCGCGGCAAGCGCCGCCGTCGCGTCGCGATGAACGGGTGTTTCGCGCAGCAAAATAGCCGCAGGTGACCGCAGGCCGCGCCGGGGGATCAGTTCGGGCTGAGGAGCTTGAAGATCGGTGTCAGGTAGCTCATTTCCTGACCGCTGGTCGGCGTGGTCCGGCTGATGAAGTCGAAAATCTTGCCGTCCTGCAGTCCGTAATTGGCGATCCGGGTCACCGTGCGGTTCTTGTCGAAATAGATCGCGATCACCCGCTGGTCGACGACTTGCTGCTGCATGAACGCGACTTTGCGTTCGGAGCGCTGCGAGATGTAGTAGAACACTTCGCCGCTCAGGGTCGCGACGGTGGACGGCGTGCCCATCACGATGAGAACCTGATCCTGGCTGGCGCCGATCGGAATTTGCTCCAGCGCGCCCTGCGGCAGGATGTATCCCTTCTGGAACTGCTCGCCGGTGCAGGCCGCCAGCATGGTGCCGACAAGGAAGGTCGCAGCGGCGATCCGCAGACCGGCGGTGAATCCTCGCGTCCCGGCGGACTGTCTGAAAGCAGTCATCTTCCTCTTGCCTCTTGCATCAGCTTGAACGTTGACGTACCGGGCAGAGCCTCGGATTTCAACACACCGGGAGCCGCCGGAGCGATCATGGAATCGCCGCTGGCTTCGACGTGGAACCCAAAAATGCTTTGGCCATTCAATCGCTTCAGGAACCCCACCGTCCCGCGCGGCACCATTGAAGCCATCTATGGCATGATCGTGGCGCAAGCGCGAGAACCGGTGTTTTACGGACAGCTTGGCGTGCGCGACACGGTTAACGGCCGTTTCGACCTGCTGATTCTGCATCTGTGGCTGGTGTTGCGCCGAATGCAGCGGCTGGAGGGCGGCAGCGTGCTGTCGCAGGCGCTTTTCGACCATTTCTGCGCCGATATGGACGACAATCTCAGGGAAATGGGCGTCGGCGACCTGACGGTGCCCAAGCGCATGCAGGCCTTCGGCGAGGCGTTTTACGGGCGCTCCGCCGCTTACGATCTGGCCTTCGCGGGCAGCGATGAGGATATGGCGCGGGCATTGTCCAGAAACGTTTTCAATGGCGAGTCGATGGACAGCGCGCGGCGGCTGGCCGCCTATGTCCGCAAGGCCGGCGGCGGCCTCGATGCGGCGGACGCTGAGACACTGCGGAAAGGAAACTGGCGCTTTCCCGCCCCCGCCGAGATGCTTCCCGGAGACGTGTCATGAGCAGAGGCTCCCGTATGCCGGACAGCAACCACCCATGGAGCTTTCCTGTTCTGGTCGCCCAGTTGCCGGAGGCTGGATCGCATCAGCAGCTTGAAACGACCCCGGCGCAGCGCGGCCTGCTGGCCACCGCGGCAGGCGTGAACGCCGTGCTCAGGGCCGAGGCGAGTTTCGACGTCACGCCCGAAGCGGGCGGCCGCGTGCATGTCGCCGGGACGGTGCGGGCGAGGGTGGAGCAGACCTGCGTGGTGTCGCTCGATCCCGTCGAGAATGATGTGGAGGAGGCGGTCGATGTGACCTTCGCGCCTGCGGAGCAGATTTCTCCGTCGGTAAAATCGGTCCAGAAGGAGCAGGGCGAGGACGCCGAAATTCCCGATCCGCCTGAGCCCATCGTCAACGGCGCCATTGATCTTGGGCAACTGGCGACGGAGTTTCTGGTTCTGGGAATTGATCCCTACCCACGCAAACCCGGCGCCGCCTTCGAGGCCCCGGACGCTCCCGCAGACCCGGACGAACACCCCTTTGCGGCGTTGCGGGCGCTCAAGGATGCTCCCGGTGGCGCCAAGGGCAAAAAACCCAAGGGCCACTGATCGCCCCGAAAGGGCGCTTGACCGAACCTTCGGCCTGGGTCAAGCCGTTGTATCGCACCACAAAAACGCTATTGTCGCTGCCCGGCTGGGGTTGCGCCTTCAACAGCGAAGACTCCCGCCCGTCGCCATCGGAGACGTTGGCTTTCAGCTCGCGGCCCGTTAAGCCGCAACGATCAGGTTTCCGGAACGCTTATGCCGCAAAAGGTTCGAATCGCGCTTGACGCCATGGGCGGCGATTTCGGTGCATCGGTCGTTATCCCCGGCGCGGCGCTCGCATTGATGCGGCATAGCGACGTCGAATTCCTGATGGTCGGCGACAGCGCGCAGATCAACGCGCAGCTCGACGCCCATCCGGCGCTCAAGGCGGTGTCCCGCGTGATCCACGCCGACATTGCGATCAGCATGGACGAGAAGCCGAGCCAGGCACTGCGCCGTGGCCGGAAGTCCTCCTCCATGTGGCTCGCCATTGATGCGGTGAAACACGGGGAGGCCGATGTCGCGGTGTCCGCCGGCAATACCGGCGCGCTGATGGCGATGGCGCGGCTGAACCTGCGGATGATGCCCGGCATCGACCGCCCGGCGATTGCTGCGGTCTGGCCGACGGTGCGCGGCGAGTCTGTCGTGCTCGATGTCGGCGCGTCGATCGGCGGAGATGCCCGTCACCTGGCGTCGCTTGCGATCATGGGCAGCGCGATGGCGCGGGTCCTGTTCGATCTCGAGCGCCCGACGGTGGGCCTGCTCAATATCGGCGTCGAGGAAGTGAAGGGTGTCGAGGAAGTGCGCGGCGCCGCCGAACTGCTTCGCGCCATGAACCCGCCGCAGCTCGACTTCATCGGCTTTGTCGAAGGCGACGGCATCGGCAAGGGCGCCGCTGACGTCATCGTCACCGAAGGGTTCAGCGGCAATATCGCGCTGAAGACCGCGGAAGGAACGGCACGGCAGATCGCGGAATATCTGCGCAGCGCCATGACCCGGACCTGGCGCTCCAAGCTCGGCTACATCTTCGCGCGTGGCGCGTTCAATGCGCTGCGTGACAAGATGGATCCGCGCAAGGTCAACGGCGGTGTCTTCCTCGGGCTGAACGGCGTGGTCATCAAGAGCCATGGCGGCACCGATGCCGAAGGTTTTGCCTCGGCGGTTGAGGTCGGCTACGACATGGTCCGCTACGATCTCCTGCCCAAGATCAATCAAACACTTAACCGCGACGGCCACGCTCTCTCGATCGTGCCGAATCCGCAGGAGGCTGTCTCGTGACTGTGATGCGTTCGGTTGTGCTCGGCCATGGTGCTTACTTGCCGGAGCGCGTTCTGACCAATGCCGAACTGGCGAAGATGGTCGACACGTCCGATGACTGGATTGTCCAGCGCACCGGCATCAAGGAACGCCATATCGCGGCGGATGGCGAGTTCACGTCCCACCTCGGCTTGAAGGCGGCGCAGGCGGCGCTTGCGAGCGCCGGGATTGATGCGCAGTCGATCGACCTGATCGTGCTGGCGACCTCGACGCCGGACAACACATTCCCGGCCACCGCCGTGGCGATCCAGAACGGACTCGGCATCAATCATGGCGCCGCGTTCGACCTGCAGGCGGTGTGCTCCGGTTTCATCTTCGCGCTGGCGACCGCCGATAATTTTCTCAAGAGCGGCGCTTTCAAGCGTGCGCTGGTGATCGGCGCGGAAACCTTCTCCCGCATTCTCGACTGGAATGACCGTGGAACCTGCGTGCTGTTCGGTGACGGCGCCGGCGCGCTGGTGCTTGAAGCGCAACCGGCGGCGGGAACCACTGCCGACCGCGGCATCCTGACCACGCATCTGCGCTCCGACGGCCGTCACAAGGACAAGCTGTTCGTGGACGGCGGTCCGTCCAGCACCCAGACCGTCGGTCATTTGCGGATGGAAGGCCGTGAAGTGTTCAAGCATGCCGTCGGCATGATTACCGACGTCATTGTCGATGCGTTCAACGCGACCGGCACGACGGCGGAGGATGTGGACTGGCTGGTTCCACACCAGGCCAACAAGCGCATCATAGATGCGTCTGCGAAGAAGCTGCATATTGCGCCGCAGAAAGTTGTTCTGACCGTCGACCGCCATGGCAACACCTCGGCAGCGTCGATTCCTCTGGCGCTCGCGGCCGCGGTCGACGACGGCCGCATCAAGAAGAATGATCTTTTGATGCTGGAAGCCATGGGCGGCGGCTTCACATGGGGATCGGCGCTCTTGCGCTGGTGAGGTTTTTGCTAAAGTCTGACTAAATTGAAAACGAATTCATGCTGTTGCATTGATGAGCAAGGTTGACCCTCGGTCACTAAGCTCATAATTTCAGAACACAATATTTCATTTCTTTCGCCGTGAGCGGGGCAGGCGATGACCGGAACCGGGAAGACAGTCACACGTGTTGATCTGTGCGAAGCCGTCTACCAGAAGGTGGGGCTGTCACGCACGGAATCGTCTGCGTTCGTGGAGCTTGTGCTCAAGGAAATCACAGATTGCCTGGAGAAGGGCGAGACGGTGAAGCTCTCGTCGTTCGGCTCGTTCATGGTGAGCAAGAAGGGCCAGCGTATTGGCCGCAATCCCAAGACCGGAACGGAAGTGCCTATCTCGCCGCGCCGGGTTATGGTGTTCAAGCCGTCAGCGATTCTCAAGCAGCGTATCAACGGGAATGGCAACGGCAGCGCTGGCGCCGATGACTAAAGCGGGATCGCCGGCGCTGGAACCGCTGGCTTTGGTACTGCTGGCTTTGGTACTGCTGGCTTTGGTACTGCTGGCTTGGAAATAGCGGCTTTCAACGGGGAGCCCAGCATTTGGACAAGGCGCCGGACGCGTTTCGGACCATCAGCGAGGTTGCCGATGACCTCGATGTGCCACAGCATGTCCTGAGGTTCTGGGAGACACGCTTCACGCAGATCAAGCCGATGAAGCGCAGCGGCGGCCGCCGCTACTATCGTCCCGACGACGTCAATCTCCTGCGTGGCATCCGCCGGCTGCTCTACGGCGAGGGTTACACCATTCGCGGTGTGCAGCGAATCCTGCGCGAGCACGGGATCAAATCCGTGCAGAGTCTGACCGAAGGGTCCGCCGATCACGTCAAGGCCTTGTTTGACGGCCCGTCGTTTACGGCAGAAAAAGACGAACGCGCGTTGCATGTGGCCGAGCTTGAGAACGAAGCCGACGACGAACTTGAGATGGATGAGGCCGCCGAGGAGCAGGACGAAGAGGCCTACAACGCCTCGCCGCTGCCGCTGCGCGATCTCGGACCGCCACTGGCGGACCTGACGCCGCCGAAAGCCGTGGTGGCAAGGCCGGTTCAGCCGGGCCCAGCGAGCGGCTCGTCCGGCGCGGAGGCCTACGCCCCGCCGAATATCCGCAAGAATGCACGGCCGCTGGATCGCGGAAAACTTCAGGCCGCGCTGGACGATCTGATTGGCGCGCGCGCATTGATTGATCAGGCGTTGAAGGACAGTTAGGCCGCCGATCGCGCGAACTGCCCCGGGGACGGCTTCGCCGGACCGCATGCCTCCCGCGCGGCTGTCAGGCTTCCTCAAAGGAATAGATGTTGATGCCGATCTCGGGGCTGCAAACCGCGAGTGTGCGGCCGTGAATTGCGAGGCCCTTTGGGCCGCCCTCCATCCGGTTCTCGCGATTGGTCGCCTGGAAAATCGCGTCGTCTGTGACGGGGGTTTGCAGGTCCGCCTGCTTGCTCCATTGCAGGCCGAAGTGACTGCGCCGCGGCGCGTAGGCGCTGAAGAAGTTTCCGCCGGCATTGGTGACGATGAGGTGATTGGTGCGCGGCGTGAAGGCGACCGAATGCGGGTAACGCAGCGACCTGTCGTTGATCACCATGACGGGTTCGGAGCCATATTCCGGTTTGCCTGACCCGAACAGTCCGCTGCGCCGCTGGAAAACGCTGACGGTTCCGTTGCCATGGTTGGCCGTGGCGAGCCATCGCCCGCACTGCGAAAAGGCGAGGCCGTCAGGATGAACGACGCTGATATGAGCCAGTTCAAAATCGGGCTTCAGGGCAAAGCGCACGGGCGAGGTCGAGGTTCGCCGATAGAAGGAAATGCTGCTGGTGCCGAGATTGCACGCCGCCAGATAGTCGTTGAACGGCGGGACGAACGACACGCCGTCCGAATGGGTGAGTTTTGTTTCCGCGCCGCTGATTTCAAAGACCGGTTGCGACTTGTATCCGCCCGATCCGTCGGCCTCAAACAGGGCAAGCGCGCCGGTTCGCTGGGCCACAGCCAGCAGTTCGTCCGAGCCGCACATCGCGAAGGACAGATCGTGCGGATAGTCGAGACCGCTCAACCTGAAATACGGCTTGCTCTCAAACGTGCCGTCGGCTTGCCGCCGATACAGCAGCACCGCATTGGTGTCCGCGGTCGCGACGCCCAGAATTTCGCCGGATGTCGAAAACGCCAGCCCCTCAAAGCGCTCGAGTTGTCCCTCGGGCCGCAAGTTCTGAACGGTTGCCGGCCTGTTGTCGACCCTGAACATGACATCCGGAGACGACGACGATATCCCGCTGATGTCGTCGATCTTCTCTCGAAGGCGCCGTGTCACCGCACCGGGCAGTGACCGCAGCAATTGGCGCGGAGCCTGAAGCCGTTCGATCTGGAGCTTCAGTTGCTCGATCTCGGCGCTTTCTTCGTGATGAGAGGATTGTCCGCCCGGATTGCGCTTCAAATTCTGGACTTCATGCTCCGCCGCGGCCCAGCGGCTGATCTGATGCGACAGCGCCGATCTGATGGCGGATGAGGCGGTCTCATAGACCGGCAGGGTGTCGACATTGGCCCTGATCAGGTCCATGCGATTTTCGCCTTTCAGGCCGGCGAAGTGGTGGATGACCGGATCGGCTGCCATCGCGACACCGGGGATCGAATTCCACACCGGATCGAGCCGCGCAACATGCGCCCGGTCGCGTTCATTCGGCGTGTCAGGTCCGATGCCAAGCGAAGCGTTGTAGCCGAGCAGTTTGTGCAGGACAGCCTGCTCCTGCCAGGGGTGATCGTTGGTGGCGTGCATCGCGAGCACGCGCGCGAAGAATTCAACGGACCATTCGGACGTCCGGACCAGATAGACGCCCGCATTGAAGTGTGGCGCTAACGGAAGGCCGTCGAGGCGCGCGGTATCCGGCCCATGCCAGCACGCCATGAGATCGGCTGCCGGTTGCGCATCGTCAAGAATATCGCGATCGGTGCGCAGGATCAGCGCGTCGATGTCGAGCCAGACAACAAAATCAAAACCGCCGCGCAGGGCGGAGATGATCGCCGGGATTTTCATCCACGAATTGGAGAATCCCGAACCGTCTTTCTCGTGGACGATCAATTCGTATCCGTGACGCGCGGCGTAAGCCTCCATCCGCGGAAGCGTCAGCGCGGCGATCCTTGCGAAACGCTCGCCCTGATAGGCGGTGACAATGCAGCAGCGGGGCATCGGGTCGAGGGTCCTGAGATAAGCGGGACGGAGAGCTATTTGCTCGGTGGGACGATGGCCCAGGCGAAGTGGAATTTGAAGCGGCCTTTTGCGACCGGGATCACGATTGGCGGCTGCTGCGGCGCCCCCTTGGCGATCCGCGCCAGATGATCCGGCATCTTGCCGTCATCGCTGGGATTCCAGATCAGGATGGCTCCCTTCGCGTTCAGGTCGGCCCGGTCGATCCATGGCGCCTTGCTGAAATCGGCGTCGAGCACGACGCGGGGCCGGCTCGGCGTATAGCGGGAAATGTTGCCGGCCTCGATCTGCGGGCCGATCACATAGGCCGGTTCCCGTCCGGTCGCGGCCCGGTATTGCCGGCTGATTTCAGCCGCGAGTTCAGGTCCCGGAAACTCGTGGCTGCGCCGGACATAGCTCAGGCCCAGCAGGCCGCTTTTGAAGATCATGATGAGGAGGGCGGATACCACAAGCACCGCCGCCCAGAAGCCGGTCATCCAGCTAAGGCTGACCGGCGAAAGACCGTCCCGGTACATCATGACCAGCCACAGCCCGAAATACAGCCATAGCGGATAGCCCCACAGCGCGATGGTGCCGCGCCCGGTGACGGCACTCAGCACGAGCATCGTCGCCATCGGACCGAAGGCCAGCATCGTCACGATGCGGCGGTCGAATGAATCAATGTTGCGCAGGCTGCCAGGCTCGCCGGCTGCGGCAGCAGGCTTTCGCCGGGAAAAATAGATCATCGGAGCCGCGATCAGGACCGGCGGTACGAGGTAGCCAAGCTGCCGGATGAAGAATTGCGCCGGATGCACGATGTGATCCAGCACGCCCCGCGACGGTGCGGCTCGCCTGTCGACATAATCAAATGGCGCGAAGTTGTGCTGGATCAGCCAGACCAGATGCGGCAGGACCACGATCAACCCCGCGGCCAGCGCGATCCAGGGACCCGGCTTTGTCACATTCTGCCGCGCGTCCCGGTCCAGGAGGAGAAACAGCGCAATCGGAACCGCGAGGATGACAACGAAGTACTTGGCCCAAACCGCGCCGCCGAGCGCCACCCCGAGGAGGGCCCAGTCGCGGGAGCGTCCGCCGCGCAGCGCCGCATGCAGCGCGTAACCGGCGAGCGCCCAGAACGGGAGTTGCGCGACATCGTGATTGAAGGAGGTGGACGCGGAGTGGAAATAGTCCAGTCCGCAGATGATCAGGACCGAGGCGAGCGCGCCAAGCTGACCCACGATCCGCTTCGACGTACACCACACGATCACGAGGGTGATCGCGATGAAGGTCTGGGACAGGGCGTAGTAGGCGGCGTCGTAAGGCAGCACGCGATACACCGCCTCGGCGGCCCACCATGGCAGCGGCGGAAGTTTCGCATAGCCCAACTGCCATTCGCGTCCGTAGATCAGCGCTTCGACGCCATCGAGCGGCAGCGCCCGGTAAAACACCGACGGCAGCACGGTCCACACAACGAACTGAGATGCCACGACCAGCAGGAAGATTGCCGCCGGGTGCCGCGCGATAACGTCCGGCAGGGGGCTGCGCGATTGAGGTGTGGACAGGACCGTCATCGGTTGGTTGGCCTAGAATGGCGTTGTGGGATAGGGCCTCAGGTAATTTTTCCCGTAGTAGAGATGTAGCCTGACAATGAGCGATGCACCACGGCGAACCTCGACTGTCTGAACGGGTTCGATCGTCTCGAAGAAGGGCCCGAGCCGGGCGGTGAGCTGATGGTGCTGATCATCGGCGATGACGATCACAGCGTTCCATCCGATCACGGCCTTCGAGTCCTGACTGACGGCGTAGTTGCGCGCGTCGCCGCACAGGCACAGCACCGGCAGCTTGTCACCGACTTCAAAATCCACCTTGCCGTCGATGCCGCGCGCCGTGGTCGCGACGAACAGGCGGCGTTGGCCGGTGAAGCCCTTTGCGTCGAAGACCGGACGCAACGCATCCCAGCGCAGGCCCTTCAGGGCAGGATTGGCGCGGCCCTCGGTCCGGGATTGCGGGAGAAGATTCCAGACTATCCCTGTTTTGATTTCCGCAGCCAGAACGGCAACGATCGCGACCGTGGTGATTGTGGACGCCAGCAGCCAGTTTCGCGTCAGCGCATCCGCGCGTTCGAGCTTCCGGACGACGAAGTGTCCGGCCAGCGGAAACAGCAGCAGATAGCCTGGTGCCTGCCAGTGATGATGTCCGCCGGATGAGGACCACAGCGCGATGACGGTGAACAGCACAATTGGCGTTGCGCCCAGCACCGAAGGCAGCCAGATGCGCCAGTCCGCGCGGCCGCGCGCGAGACCCCAGAGAGCGGCCTGAAGACACGGCACCCATATCCAGGGGCCGATCAGCGCGGCTTGCCCGATGATCGTTTCGAGCAGGCTGGCCGGACTGATCCCGGTATATTCAAACGGCCGCTGTCCCTGAAATTCAAACGACACCCAGCCGTGCCGCCAATTCCAGATCAGCACCGGGCTGAAGATCAGGAACGCCAGCGCCGCGCCAAGATAGGGGCCGGGTTCGGCAAACCAGCCGCGATGTTTCCGGCTCGTGATTGCGAACAGCACGAGACCCATCGCGGTCACGGCGGCCGAATACTTCGACAGCAGCGCGAGGCCAAAGCACGCGCCCACGCCGAGCCAGCCCTTCAGGCGCTGGCCGGGAGCGGTAATATCTTCAAGCCGCACGATGAGCAGAATCGCGGCGAGCACAAAGAATGTGGCGGGGCCATCCGGCTGCACCCAGGCCGCGAAGCTGATGGTGAACACGGGAGACAGGTTGAGCAGAAGCACCGCCGCCGCGCCCGCGCGCCGATCGAAGAGGCGTGCGCCGAGCCGGTACATCATCCACGTTGTACCGATGAACATCACGATGAAGGGCGCGCGCAGGATCGGCAGCGCGTCGGCGCCGGTCACGGCGCGTGCTGCCCAGGTGATCCAGAATGCAAGCGGCGGATGATCGAAATAGCTGAGTGCGAGATGGCGCGCGTTCGCGAGGTAGTAGGCTTCGGTATGATCGAGGTCGATTGCGGCAAAAGCCATCGCGAAGCGGAACGTCGTGCCGAGAACGATGGTCCAGACGACGACCGCCGCCGGGCGCTCCAACACCAATGTTCTGAATGCCTCGGACGAGGCGCGCCAGCCGAGGCGGCGATGGGCCGTCGCGGGCTGCCGTACGCCGGGATCCGCTAACATGGGTGCTGAACGAGACGGGCGGTGCAGGGACGTGGACGCTTCCAGGGAGTTGCCACCGCTCCGGGACCCTTCGACGGATGATGATTTGGGGAGAGATTTGGTCGGAGCGAGAGGATTCGAACCTCCGACCCCTAGTCCCCCAGACTAGTGCGCTAACCGGGCTGCGCTACGCTCCGAACCGTGCCAAAAGGCCCCGATGCTGTAGCGTCCTTCGGCTCCCCGCGCAAGAAGGGGAATTCCGCGAGTTTGGGCCTTTTCCGGCCCTTTTCCGTGTCCGGCAGCCCCGTGATCACGCCGGAACGGGATCGCCCGCGTGATATGCGATTGATCTAGAATTGGCGCGATTCGCCAAGGGGCCATCCATGAACGAGACGCTGATTTCCGCCTGCCAGATGTTCCTCATTCCGGCGACACTGCTGTTCGCGGCGGTGGGAGTCGCGAACAGCCAGGGCATCAAACTGCTGGTCTGCCTGCTGGGCGTTGCGACCGCGGGGCTGTGGATCTATCGCGTCTGGTACTGGACCGGGCTGTCGCTGATGGATCGCAGGACCGCGCTGGGGCTGGCCGGCATGTACGGACTGGTGTGGGTTTTTACGCTCCTCGTGCAGCTCAAGAACATGGTCTCGCCGGGCTACGGCCGGCGCTGACGCCGGCACAGACCGGGTTCCTTTGAGATGCAAATTGCCGGGCCGGGCCACCAACGGGCTACACCCGTCAGCGACACATTTGTTAGGCTGAGGTTTTTCGGGCCGGGGGATGTATGCGCCGCACCGATATTGATGTTCTGCGAATTTTGCTTTGCGCCATCATCATTCTCGTTCACGCCCTGGCGATTTTCGCATCCGAACCCCACTACCACCTGAAGAGCGCGGTCACGTCACCCGCCGCATCCGCTCTTTTCGATATTCTTCGCGCGGCTGCGATATCGTTCTGGTTCATCCTGGCGGGCTGGTCGGCGGTGGTATCGCTGCGGACGCGCAGTCCCGGCCGGTTTGCCAGGGAGCGCGTGCTGCGCCTTCTCGTGCCGCTGGTGTTCGGCATCGTGATCTTCGGCTCCATGATCAAGTACATCGAACTGTACGACGGACGGGATATGGGCTTTCACGGCTTGCGCGAGGCGGAATGGCTGCAGGGTATCCTGCAACTCGATCATCCGGTCGGCTATTTCGACTTCTTCCCGCGCAACCTGAAGCGCCTGCCGCTGATGACATGGTCGCATCTGTGGTTCCTGGCCTATCTGTTCCTGATCTCGATGCTGCTTCTGCCGCTGTTGTCGCGCCTTGCGCGGCGCAAGCCGGACGTTTCGGTCCCGCCGGCGTTTGCCGTCTATCTTCCGCTCATTCCGATGATCGCCGTTCTCGTGGTGCTGAACGGTTACTGGCCATACTTTCCAAATCTCATCACGGACTGGAGCAACTTCGTCTACTTCACGCTCTGTGTGGCTATCGGTGCGGGGATCGCCGCGTGGCCCGGCTTCGAGGCGCGGCTTCGGGCCGAGGCGCCGCGATTGCTGGTGCTGCTGGCGATCGGTGTCATCGGCGTGGCGGCATGCGGCGAGTCCGCATGGGGCCGCTTCTACGTCGGCCTTCTGGCGTGGGGCGGAGCGGGCGCGGGCATTGGTTACGCCGCGCGCTTTAATCCGGCTGCAGGGCGTGCGACGGATTATCTCGGCGAAGCCACGCTACCGGTTTACATCATCCACCATGCGCCGCTGTTGCTGATCGGCTGGTATCTTTTGCCCGTCGCGATACCGCTCTGGATCAAGATCGTTATCATCTGGCTCGCGGCCATCGCGGCTACGCTGATCATCTACCACTGCCTTGTCAGGCCATGGCCGTGGATGCGCTGGCTGATGGGGATGGCGCCGCGAAAGGTGCGCGTTTGCGCGCCGGCAGCCTCCGCCGCTGTTCAGGAGACGGCGTGAGAGCGATGCCGTTGCGCGATCAGCGCAGCTTGCCCCGCGCCGCGACGGGAAGAATGCCGATAATCTCGTCGCCGCGCACCATGACGACCTCATCGGACATGTTGACCACGACGCAGACATGGTTCGGCACGATGCGCACGACATCGCCGACGGCGGGGCGGGTGTTGCTCCTTGTCAGATCGAGAAAGCCGTGTTCTTCCGCGAAGCGGGCGATCCGCGCCTGCGGATGTTCGAGGATCAAGCCATAGCCATCGAGGCCGCCGGTGTCGGCCGTGAGCGTTTTGGAGCCGGCATCGAGAATGCCGCGATCAGGCGACGCGCGGCTCACCACGGTGGAATAGACATGCAGGGCGCAGTCGTCCCACGACGCGACACCGGCGGCGACCTGCATGCGGTCGTTGTAGATGTAGGTGCCGGGGCGGTGCTCGGTCGCGCCCTTCAGCTTGCCGACATTCTTCAGGTTCGGCGATCCGCCGGTGGACACGATCTTCGGCTCGAGGCCCAACTGGCGAATGCCCGCCAGCGCCTCATCATGAAAATGCTGGGCCTCGGTCCAGCCGGTTTCCGTCGGGTACATCAGCAGTCCGGCGAACGAAAGACCGGGCGTGTCCCTGATCTGGCTGGCGAGCGCGATGGCTTCCGCGGGCGTTTCCACACCGGCGCGCTTGCGGCCGGTGTCGCACTCGATCATAACCGGCACATCGCGTCCTGCGGCGGCCGCGGCCGCGGTGAGACCTGCGATGACAACGGGATTGTCCGCGGCGACGGTGACATGCGTTTTGGCGAGCAGGGCGCCGAGGCGCGTCATCTTTTCCTCGCCGATCAGATTGTAGCTGATGAGAATGTCGCCGATGCCCGCCTGCGCCATGACTTCGGCTTCGCCGAGTTTCTGGCAGGTGATGCCCCTGGCGCCAGCCTCGATTTGAAGGCGCGCGAGAAGCGGGCTCTTGTGGGTCTTGATATGAGGCCGGTTGGCGACGCCCGCCTCGTCGCAAATCCTCTGCACACGCGCGATGTTTCGCTCGACACGGTCCATGTCGATGACAAGGGCCGGTGTTCCGTAATCACGGGCGATCTTTAGCGCGAGCGGGGTGATCAACATCGTGTTCCTTGTCTTGCGGTCACACGGTATTGCGCAGGGGAGCGGTCGTCCAGCCCTTCAGGAAATCAGTGACCGATCATCAGTCTGCGCAGTTTGACTACGATGTGGCGAATGATCAGCCACAAACCACCCTGCCGGTAAAGGATCGCGCTGTTAAGTCTTAGCCGGTCGAGACGCTGACGTG
Organism: Afipia sp.; assembly: GCA_050249215.1. GTDB lineage: Bacteria > Pseudomonadota > Alphaproteobacteria > Rhizobiales > Xanthobacteraceae > Afipia. Next base: position 72,140 of record JBFWQX010000006.1, on the reverse strand, counting down.
CGTTTCGCCGCCACGGAATCTGGCGATTGAACCCGGTTTTAGGTTGGGGAAGTTCCTGGCGGGTATCGGTGAAGAAGTCTGCCCAGGCCGTGGACACGCGGGACACATCATACCGCGCCCGAACATCCTCGCGAGCCTCCTGAGATATTGCCGCCCGCTTGCCGGGATCGGTTACAAGTTCGGTGATTGCGTGCAGCCAGGCGGCCGGCGTGTTTTCCACCAGCAATCCGGTCTCGGCATTCCTGACGACATCACGATAGGGCGAAATGTTGGAGTAGATGCCGACGCACCCGCAGGCGCCGTATTCGCGGTATTTGTTGTCGGTTTTGCTGCGATTGGCCTCGTGATCGACGAGCGGCGCAAGGCCGATCGTCCAGTTGCGCTCTGCCTGGAATCGAATATAGCCCGCGTAATCCTGCGTATGAGGGAAAAACCGCACGCGGTCGCCCGGTTTGACGTTCCTCGGCATGACGCCGGCAAATTCAAACACAACCCGAGGGAATTTTTCGAGGATCGGTCCGACAAGCGGTGAGATCAACTCCAGATCGTCAGCGCGCGAGGGGCTTCCCGCGAACCCGAGCCGGATTTCGTCGCCGGATTGCGGAGAAATGTTCTGGATCAGCGAGAAATCGAAGAATGTCGGAAGGACGGCGATGCGCGTGTTGAATGGCGAAAGGAAGTTTGCGAGTTCCTGAGAATTCGAGATGACAGCGCCGGCATTTGACACAATGAATTCGAGTGATCGCCGTGTCACTGGATGCCGATAGTATTCCGCGAGAGGAGAATTGCCGACAATGCGCCAGAAGTTGTCATCAATGTAAAACAGATAAGGATAGTTTGCTTCAGCCAGCGTCTGTGTCCACGAGTAGGCGCGCGGATCGCCGCATCGGATGAACAGCGGCAGGACGTCCGGCGAAAAATCCGCGGTTGCGAGCTTGTCGAGGAATTGGACCCGATAGCGAACGCCGTGCGGCTTACAGGCCTTCAAGACCTGCTCGATTAGATGCGTGGTCGCGATTTCGGCTTCGATGACAACAAGGAGGTTGACGTCGGTCATATCAACGCCGGACAGCCAACAGATGCCGGGGCCCTTGCCGCCGACCAACTCTGAATGCGCATCATCCCGCCAGAAATCATAACCGACGATCCCGCCTTAAACCCATGCGGATCAAGCCGCCGGAGCGGCTCTCTTCCACGAAGCCACACCGCTTGTAGATTCCGATGGCTCTGTCGTTCTGTGACATGACTTCAAGGTAGAGGTGAGGCAGGCTCAGGGCGCCGATACCGAACCGGACAATCGCTTCGCAGCTTCGCGTGATGTATCCACGGCCCGATTTCCCCGGTGCAGCGAGGAAGCGGCCGATCTCCGCCGATCCGGCGGCACGGTCGATATTGTAGATGGCGCATTGCCCGACGGGAATGCCCTCGGCCTCGATCAGGAAGAAGAAATCATCGCTCCTGGTCAGATAGCGCTCATACCAGCTTCGGTGGTTGTCGAACGTCAGTCTGTCAGGCGTCTTGAACCAGATGCGGGATTCATCCCGATTTCGCCAGTCGAGGATTGTCTGAAGATCGCGCTCCTCGACCAGCCGCAGCGTGATTGTGTCATCCCCAAATGGTTCGACCGGCGGCTTCATTGCGCGTACTTGATAACCAGTTCCGAGATGAGATCGACGTCGGACTTCGTCATGCGAAGGTGCATCGGCAGCGAGATGATTTCCTTGCTGGCAGCGGCTGCTTTGGGGCAGGTACCTTGGGCATAGGCGTACATCCGGTATTCGGTGTTGTCCCGATAGTGAACCCCCGGAAATACCTCGTGCTCGTTCAGGGCGATCATCAGGGCGTCGCGATTCTGCACACGAATCTGGAGCAGATGTTGTGCGGACTCGCATCCCGGCGCGGTCTGGACAACCGTCACATTGTTCTTGTCTTTCAGATTCTGGCCGTACCAGGCGGCGAGTTGCCGGCGGTAGGTGTTGTCGGCGTCGAGATATTTAAGCTGGACCAGGGCGATCGCGGCCATGATCGAATTGCCGTGATACTTGTATCCGACTTCCTCGACATCATACATCCACTTGTAGGCACCCTGAGACGCCGTCCGCGCGTAAGTGTCCTTGTTGATGCCAAGCCACGTCAGCTTGCGGACGCGCTCGTCGTCTTCCGCGTCCTTGAAGCAGATCATGCCGGAATCGGCGGTCGGAAGATTTTTGACCGCCTGAAAACTGAACACGGTCACGTCGGCGTCGCTTCCGACATGCTTTCCGCCGACGCGCGTTCCCGACATGTGGGCCGCGTCGAGAACCAGCTTGATGTTGCGGGCACGGCAAATCTCCGCAATCCTGGCATACTGTCCGATGTTCCCGCCGATGCCGACAAAGATAAGCGCCTTCGTCTTCGGCGTGATGCGGCTGAGTACACTTTCGGGATCAAGGCAGAGATAGTCGTCGACGTCGGCGAAGACTGGCCTCAATCCCGCATACAGGATCGCGTGATTGGTCGAGACGAAGGTCAGGGGAGTCGTGATGACTTCGTCGTCGTCGCTCCATCCAAATTTCGATTTGAAGAGTTCAAAGGCCAGATGCAGGCCGACCGTGTTTGAATTCAGGAAATGCGCATGGGGGAGCTGCGTGTAATCTTTCCACGCAGTTTCGATTCCAACTGTCTTGAAGCCAAGCCCGGTCCAGCCCTTTTCAAGGCACTCGCGGATTTCCGCGAGGCATTCCTCAACGCGAAAGTTCGGGACAAACAACTGAACGGCCATGACGATCTCGAAAGCTAGGGAAGTTCCAGTGCGTGGAGTGAGGCACCCTGCCTGTCCTTATCAGACAGCACGGGAAAAGGGGATGCGTCCGACGAAACGAAAGGCCATGCGATGGCGACATCCTGATCGTCGTAGCGGAGACATCGCTCATGTTCAGCATACCAGTAATCGGTGACCTTGTACTGAAAGTCGGCGCTGTCGGAGAGAACCAGAAATCCGTGCGCGAAGCCTTCGGGTATCCACAGCGCCTTCCGGTTGTCCGCAGACAAATGTTCGCCGACCCATTTTCCGAAGGTTGGCGAGTTTCGCCGGATATCGACCGCGTCGTCAAAGACCTCACCCGAGGTCACCCGAACGAACTTTCCCTGGGGGCGGATGACCTGATAGTGCATGCCGCGCAGGACGCCCCGCGACGAGCGGGAAAAGTTATCCTGTACGAAAGTCACCGATTTCCCGATGGCGTCCGAGAAGGCGCGCGCATTGAAGCTCTCAAAGAAGAATCCCCGCGAGTCTGTGAAAACCTTCGGCTCGAACACGATCACGTCCGGAATGGCGAGCTGCGTGGCGATCATCAGAACGTTCCATGGGTCAGCAAGCCATGGAGATACTGGCCGTAACCGTTGTTCTTCATCGCGGCAGCCAGTTCTTCAAGCTGGGCGTCGCTGATCCAGCCGTGACGCCACGCGATCTCTTCGGGGCAGGACACTTTTAATCCCTGGCGCTTCTCCAGTGTGGCGATGAACTGGCTTGCCTCAAGCAGGGTTTCGTGGGTGCCGGTATCCAGCCAGGCGTGGCCGCGCCCGAGAATCTGGACCGAGAGCTGCTGCCTGTCGAGATAGATCTGGTTCAGGTCGGTGATTTCCAGCTCGCCCCGGCGAGACGGTTTAAGCGTCTTCGCAAGTGAAACGACTTCGGTGTCGTAAAAATAGAGGCCGGTTACAGCGTAACTCGACTTGGGGTGCGCGGGCTTTTCCTCGAGCCGGAAGGCTTTTCCCGACGCATCGAACTCCACGACGCCATAACGTTCCGGATCGTGGACATGATACGCGAAGACGGTCGCGCCCCGATCCTGCCGCGATGCGCCGGCGAGGACATGTGAGAAATCGTGACCGTAAAAGACGTTGTCGCCCAGCACCAGGGCACATGGTGCGTTCGCGATGAACTGCTCCCCGATCAGAAAAGCCTGGGCTAGTCCGTCGGGCGACGGCTGCACGGCATAGGAGATATTCAATCCCCATTTCTCACCGCTGCCCAGAAGCTGCTCGAAGCGGGGAACGTCCTGCGGCGTGGAGATGACAAGGATATCCCTGATATCCGCCAGCATGAGCGTCGACAGCGGATAATAGATCATCGGCTTGTCGAAAATCGGCAGGAGTTGCTTCGAGATCGACAATGTCGCCGGATGAAGACGGGTGCCCGAGCCACCGGCCAGGATGATGCCTTTGCGGTTCATAGCAGTCTCGATCTCGCAATTTCATCGACAAAGCGGCTGGCGTGCAGTTTCCAGTCGGGAAGATGGACGCGAAATCGCTCCCGCAGTAGCGATGTTTCCAGCCGCGAGTTTTTCGGACGGACAGCCGCCGCGGTGTAGTCCGCCCCGGTCACCGGAAAAACCCGTTTTGCATTTGCCTTGATGGGGAGGCCCCGGTTCTGGGCCAGGCTCAGGAGAAATTGTGCATAGTCATACCAGCTCGTCGATCCGGAGGCGGTCAGATGATAGGTCCCGGACAGTTCGTCCGGCCGCCTGACGTCACCTAGCTGATTGAGCATCGTCGCGGTGACGTCGGCGACCAGATGTGCGCTTGTCGGCGCGCCGAAGCTGTCGGAAACCACCTCCAACTGGTCGCGCTCGATCGCCCGCCGCAGGATCGTTCGCGGGAAATTGGACCCATGCGCGGAGTAAAGCCAGCCGCTGCGGATAATGAGATGCCTGCAACCGGTTTCCCGGATCGCGCGTTCGCCGGCGGCCTTGCTCTGGCCATAGACGTTCAGCGGGTGAGGTTCATCGTCTTCAGTGTAGGGCGACGCTTTTTCGCCGTCGAAAACGTAGTCGGTCGAATAGTGGACCAGCCATGCGCCGAGACGGGATGTTTCCTCGGCGAGAAGGCGGGCGGCGGTCTCGTTGATCCGGTAGGCCTTGGCTCGTTCGGTTTCAGCTTTGTCGACCGCGGTATAAGCGGCCGTATTCACAACAATGGCCGGCTGATGATGCCTGATCTGGGCGCGAATCTCGTCGGCATTTTCAAGATTGACGGTTTGCCTGTCGCACGCGATCAGCGGGCCGATCGCACTGAGCGAGCGCCGCAGCTCCCAGCCGAGCTGACTGTCCTTGCCGAGAAGCAGGATTTTGGGCGAGGGACTTGTCATCGTGTGGAGTAGTTCCGGCCCAGCCAGTCGCGATAGGTGCCGGCAACGACGTTCTCGGTCCACGCGGCGTTGTCGAGATACCAGCGGACGGTCTTTCGCAGACCCGACTCGAAAGACTCGTGAGGCCGCCAGCCAAGTGTGCGTCGGATCTTGTCGGCATTGATCGCATAACGGCGATCATGTCCGGGCCGATCGGCCACGAAAGTAATGTATTTCGTGTATGACCCATTCACGGAGGGGCGTTCCTCATCGAGGATATCGCAGATCGCCCGCACGACGTCGATGTTGCTCCTCTCGCTGTCGCCGCCGATCGCATAGGTGTGACCGGGCTCACCCTTGCTGAGGACCGCGCGAATGGCGGCGCAGTGATCGCTTACGTAGAGCCAGTCACGGACTTGCTGGCCGTCGCCATAGACCGGCAGGGGCTTTCCGGCGAGGGCGTGATGGATCATCAGCGGAATGAGCTTTTCGGGAAACTGATAGGGGCCGTAGTTGTTCGAGCAGTTGGTGATGATGACGGGAAGGCCGTACGTGTGATGCCATGCACGGACGAGGTGATCCGACGCCGCTTTTGATGCGGAATAGGGGCTGTTCGGCGCATAGGGTGTCGCCTCGTGAAACGGCTCCGCGTCCGGTGTCAGCGATCCGTAGACTTCGTCGGTCGAGACGTGAAGAAAACGAAACGCCTCCTTCTCCCCCTGTGGTAGCCCGGCCCAGTATTCGCGCGCGATTTCCAGCAGCCTGAACGTGCCGACGATGTTGGTCGTGATGAAATCCTCAGGGCCGAGGATCGAGCGGTCGACATGGGACTCCGCGGCAAAATTGACGATCGCGCGCGGTCTGACCCGGGCGAGAAGCGACCTGACAAGATCGGCATCGCCAATGTCGCCACGCACGAACGAGTGCCGCTCGTTGCCGTTCAGTCCCGCAAGATTATGGAGATTTCCGGCGTATGTGAGCTTGTCGAGAGTGACGACGGAACCGTTTTGCCCGGCACACCAGTCGAGGACAAAATTCGCGCCAATGAAGCCCGCGCCGCCGGTCACGAGAACAGGCCGGACGTCATCTGTTCTCAATGCGACAATGACAGTCATTCCAGCGGCTTCCCGAAGATCTGCGGTATCGCCTTGATTCCGCTTAAGTCGCTCAATTGTTTGTCTATTTTGCAGCGAGCGAATGCGCTCGGATTCGACGGCTGGTTGTAGTTTGCCCCCTTTCCGAGGTCAACATTCCGGCGGCTCTCACAGGGAAAGGTATTTTCCTACAGGCATACATTAGCCTTGGACTTTATCGAGCGCGTTCCTCACCTGATCCAGCAGAGGCCCTTCGCCGGAAACAATCTCCGCGCGGGTTTCTTTATTGAGGCGAATAGAGGCAAGGGTGTCGCCCGGTCCGCATGTGACATCGGCAGCCCGCGCGATCGAGAAGTCACCGAGCTTCTGATCCCAGGCCGACGCGATCGCATAGATGCGGCTGCGGCTGCAGGCTTCGTCCGCCACAAAGGTGATGCGGGCACTGTCTTGCAAGGCCACCGCGGTTTTCACAATGCCGCGCCAGAGACGATTGCGCCCGACGAGGCCCGCACCCCGCAAGAACAGGTTTCGGGTTTGCGCAGAGGGCGCGGTTTCCGGGATCCAGCCGATCGCCGGAAAATGCGGAGGCTGTACATTGTCAAACACACGCTTTGCGACGAACTGCCCCCATCTTTCGACAAACTTGCGATGATTGCGATGGATGATCGCGGCGCGCCGCGGATTGCTCCAGATGGTTTTCGACGTCGCACTCTCGCTGTGGATGACCGACGTCCCCACGCAGCAATAGGTGAACAATCCGGAAGCGCGAAGGCGCAACATTAAGTCAACGTCCTCGAAATATCCCGGATCGAAGAGGGGATCGAATCCGCCTGCGGCGAGAAAGACATCGCGGCGCATCAGCAGGCAGGCGGCAGAACAGTAGTCGACGATGTGCGGACCCGGGCTGGCCAGGATATCCGCCGGCGCACGCGCGAGCCCGTGACGGATCGTCCAGCCGTCCTGACGGACGTAGCCACCGGCCTCCTGGAGCCGTCCGTCCGGATAGCGCAGTTCGGCACCCACCGCGCCCGCGCGATGAGCTGTTTCAAGCACATGCAGGAGAGGGGCGATGTATCCGGGGGTTACCAGGACATCGTTGTTCAGGAGCAGGATGGTGCCGCCGCGCGCGGCCTCAACGCCGATGTTGTTGGCTTCCCCGAAAAACAAATTCTGATTGAGTTCGATCAGCCGCGCGCCGTGCAGATCACAGGCGTCGCGGACGACCGGCAGTTCGTCGGGCTTGCTGCCGTTATCGACGACGATAATCTCGTAAGCCACATTCTGCGTATGGGTGCGGACGCTCGCAAGGCACTCTTGCGTCATTCGTCCGAGATTCCAGTTCAATACGACGATTGAAAGATCCGGAGCTTTCTCGCTATCAGGCGCATTTGTCATAATCTTTATGCGTCGTTCCTGTCTCGCGATCCGCGCCATCGCCATTTGTCGGCGAGCCGCCGATAAAGGCGGACGCTGCGCGAGCCGGGAGTGGCCATCGAATCATGGAGGAGCGCGGTGACGAGATTCATCCGGGCTTCAAGCTCGGCGTTGCGGTCCTTGAGCGCTGAAAGTTCGTCCTTTTTTTCCATCGAGAATCAACGCTCCAGCCGAATGGCAGCCCGGTACCGACAACTAGACAATATGATTTGTCAGGTCTAGGCAAAATCCGGTACGTAAAGTTTCCCCAGGCAAAACAGAATGTCGCGCGCAGGATGGAGTGATCGTGAAATTCCGGGATTTTTCCTCCGATCTTGTAATTCAGGAACGCGCAACGGGCCGCAAGTCTCCGAAAGTCTCGATCATTCTTCCGACTTACGCGCGTGGAGGCTCCACGCTACCGGCGGCTGTTGAAAGCGTCCTGTCGCAAAGTTTCCCGGACTTCGAGCTCATCATTGTCGATGACGGATCGCGGGATGGAACCGCTGACGTCATCGCCCATTATGCACGATCCGATGAGCGGATCATTGTGCATACATATCGCGGCAACAGCGGGTTGCCCGCGCTGAGGGTTGATCAGGCAGCTCTTCGCGCGCGCGGAACCTATATCGGCTATCAGTTCGACGATGATATCTGGACGCAAGACAGTCTGCGGCTTCGCGTCGCCGAGTTGGAGAAAGCCGATCAGCTCGCGGTGGTCTACGGAAATGCGATGGTCAGCTTCGGCAGCGATGCCAAGCGTGAACCGTTTCTGCTTGGACAGGAATTTAGCTTCGCGTTTCTGACCCGGCAGAACTTCATCGCGAATAACACGGTGCTCCACCATCGCGGCCTGTTCGATGTCGCGGGGATGTATGACCCGCATGTCATTCTTCGCCGTTACTCGGACTATGATCTCTGGCTGCGATTTGCCAGATACGCCAGATTCATCTGGGTCGATGAGATCGTTTCTCACGTCAATGCGAATCTTGACAACTCGCTCGGCCGGGAGATTCGGCATTACTACACGCTGCACAGAAAGATGATCTCGATTGATCGCGACCGGTTTCTGAGGCCTGACCAGATAGGCGATTACGACGTGATGGACGCCGCGCTGTTTGCGGACCGTTTGACTGACGGCGAGGTTGAGAACTATCGCCGGAATGTTGCTGTGCCTTTTCTGGCCGGATTCAATGACTACTGCGCTCCTGGAGAACTCAGCGTTGCGGCCAGCTTGCGTCGGCGACGGCTCAATTTGCTGACAGTCAAGCCCGACTTTTCGACGTCCGTGGATGTGACGATCAACAATTTTGCAAACTTGCCGTTTCAGCAGGCGCTCGCCAACACTTTTGTCCCGGAGCATGAACTACCTGCGGTCGATCTGGCCGGCATGGATATCGCGGTGCTCTATCGGACAACGAGCGGTCACACAGGCGCACTGATTGCTCAGGGCAAAATCCCGTCGGTCTACTGCATGGACGATAACATGCTGCATTTCCACGAGGTCGGCCCCGAGCACCATCTTCTGGCGCCCGGTACAGCCGCACACCGAAGCATCGTTCGTCAGATTACCGAAGCGGATGCCTGTATCGGATACAGCGAAACCATTGTTGAAGACTTGCGAGAGCTTAACGGCAGGACGATCCAGCTCACGACCAACATACCGAGCAAATTCGTCGAAAGCCGCGAATATCACAGAGGGCAGCGGGTCCGTATCGCGATTTTATCCGGTGCCGGGAGAACCCAGATTCTCGCCGATCTATGGCCCGCGCTGGCTGCTTTTGCGGACAGACATGCCGGCGAAGTGGAGATGATTTTTTGGGGGATCGATCCCGCAAACTTCGCGAAGCTTTCCTGCGACGTTCAGTTCAGGCCGTTCGATCACAATTATACGCACTATCTGAACAGTCTGTTGAATACCTCGTTTGACATTATCCTGATGCCGCTGGATCATTCCACCCGCGCGGCGCGCGGCAAAAGCCCGGTCAAGCTGCTGGAAGCTGTTGCCGCCGGCGCTGTCTGCGTCTTCTCCGATGCCGCGCCCTACGACAGCCTCCCGGACGATTGTTGCCTGAAGGCTTCCAATACGATCGAAGCCTGGGATGCCGCGCTCGAAAAGGCTTTCATGCTGGGCGCGGCGGGGCGGCGGGTTATTCTCGAACGCGCCCGCGCGCTGGTCATGGAGAAGTATACGACGGAAGGCCAGTTCTATGATTTTCTGGCTGCCTATGAAGCTGTCGGGCTTCATGCCAGCTTGAAAGGAAGGTCCATCGCGTTCGGATTTCACGAAGCGGCTTTGGGAGGTGCAACACTGCACCTGCTTCAGCATGCGGGCATGGCGCACTCGCTTGGCTTCGACGTTCTCGGAATTGTTCCTCAGGCTGATCCCTGTCTGGAGGAATTCAGAGCTCGATGGCGCGCAATGACCAATGACGCTCCGTTGCTCACCGGGGAATGGCCGCGGGGGTATGCCGATACTGATGTCCAGGGTGAGTTTACTGAACGTCCTGTGATGGACGAGGACGCGGAGGCCGTGGCCCGACTTGTTGAAAAGCTCAAGGGCCACACTGTTGGACTTCTGCACTTCGCAACGTGGTCGCCTGCGATGAGTCTTCTGGGCAAGGCGCTGCGTGTGACGTCGGTAGCGAGCGTTCACCAGTATTATGGCGGCGGCGGATTGTCGGCTGTCGAATTTGCCGATGCGATCCACTGTTCCTCGCTCGCTCACGGGGCGAGGTGGGAGAATGCCGCCAGGGTGCCGGTCAGACGGATGGTGTGCCCCGCGGGTATCGAATATTTCCGCAAGTTCAAGATCAATCGTGATCGGATAGGTTCACCGGGCGCGCCGCTGCGGATACTGGTATCCGGCACCTTGCAGCCGCGGAAAAACCAACTCGCCATTCTCCAGGCAATCGGCAAGTTGAAGCGCGACGGGTATCATCTGGTCGCGGACTTTATTGGCTATACGCAGTTCAGTCCGGATTATGTGGCGCGGTGCCGAGAGGTGATCGAAGAATACGATCTCGCCGGCGATGTCAGGCTGCACGGCTTCGTGGAAGACACTCTCTCGTTCTACGATCGTGCCGATCTGCTGATCGTCGCCGCATTCGATGAATCCATGCCGCAAACGATCATACAGGCGATGGCAGCCGGCGTGCCGGTCGCTTCGACGAATGTTGGCGGCGTCAGGGAAATCGTTCGGCACCGATATACGGGGTTTCTGATTCGCGGTCAGGAGCCCGGCGAGATCGCCTCTTCGCTGATGGAGTGGCTTTCCCTGTCCATCGGCGAGCGATGCGAAATGGTGGATCGCGCGCATCGCGTGGCGAGCTTTCTCGCTCGGTCGAGCTATGTGAAGTTCGAGCTTGTCGATCTCTACAAGGAGGCGCTGCTCAGAAGCAGACAGGGCAGCCGGGTGAACGCTTCAGGGTCGGGGATGCGATCCGGCGATCCAAAGGGCAATATCCCTCGAAGAGTTGCGGTCGATGATGTCGCGGACATCAGGCAGTACGCGAGGCGGCGTTTTCCGCCTCCGTTTGCAGGGCGGACGAGACCTTCGGAAGATCTTCGGGACGTGCCGTATCGGGAATATGTGATTCCGTTTCGGGTTGACGATCTGCAGGTCGTCTCGCTGATCCTTGGACCGTCCGATCGTAGTGCGGTCGGCGTCGTTGGCATCGAGATTGTCACTCGGTCGCCGGAAATCGTGGCGCACGAAGTGATGACAGTGCAGTTGTCCAGCAAGGAGACGCCCGTGCATTTTGTTCTGCCTGCGCCTCTTCTGGAACTCGAAGAGGGGTGGTGTCTCCGGATATTTACGCGAGATACTGATGTTCCGATCTCGATTTACGAAGTGAAGGGACGTATTGCTGCGCTGTCCGGCAGACGGTCAGACATTCCGATTGTCCGCTTTCTGTCATCACAAGCGCTTGCCGACCAAAATTGATCCACATTTGCGGCCGATCGTTGGAACCGCTTTCGCATCTGCGAAGTTAGCGATCCGGAAATCCGCGCCCGTTTGCGCGGATCGGACACAATGCGAGGTGAGATGTTTTCGCTCGGTTCAACCACTGACAAGGCCGTTGCCGCAGCCATTCTTTTTCTGTCGTGTATTCCCGGCTCGCATGCGCAGACGGCGCATCCGTTCGCAGGCATGTCTGGCGTCTGGTCGGGCAAGGGCACGATTTCTCTTGAGGGCGGCGCGCGCGAGGCGATCCGTTGCCGCGCGACCTACGCGGTGCGGGCCGACGGCAACGCGCTTCAGCAGACGCTGCGTTGCGCGAGCGACAGCTACAAGATCGAGCTGACCAGCAATGTCGTCGCCGACGGCAACAAGTTGGCCGGCACCTGGAGCGAGTCCACGCGCAATGTCGCCGGCGAGGTTCAGGGCGCGGTCTCGGCGGGCCGTTTTCAGGTCGTCGTGAGCGCGGGGACATTTTCCGCTGATCTTGTTTTGACCACCAGGGGAAATTCGCAATCGGTTGTGATCCGCTCGCATGGTGGCGAATTCAAGGGTGCGAACATCACCCTGTCACGGACCTGAGATCCATCAGGCGGATGACGGGTTTGGTTGATTGGACCGCTCACGCGAGGATGCAGTCTGCGTCAGCGTGCCCGCAGCGATGCCGACCACGATGACATACAGCCAGCCTTGGTAGAAATCGCTGAGATGGGAATTGAACAGCGAACTCAGAATGTTCTGCACCACGGCGACAAGGCCCATCCAGGCGACAATGCCTTCGCCGCGGAATGTCAGCAGGTGAATAATCCACATCGCATAGAGGGCCAAAATTCCGACGATGCCCCATTGAATCGCCACCAGAAAGGTCTGGTTATGCGGGTTGCCGACAATCGGCGAGCCGGCCTGTTTTGGCGCATCGCGCGTGAGCAACGATCTGGCAGCCCCCGTTCCATGGCCGATGAACGGCGCCGCCTTGAAGAATTCGATTGATTTGCTCCACAGCTCCAGCCGCTGTCCGACAGATGTGGTTTGTTGCCCGCCCTGCGCGATCCTGTATTCGCTGAATGCGGCGGTGACCTTGTGTTGCAGGTTTGGCGAAACCATCCAGAGCGCGGCAACGAGAGCCGCCAGAGCTGGAAGGGCAATCCAGAATTGCCTGCGCCTGAGATAGCGGTACGCGAACATGACGGCGATAACGGGCGAGTACACCAGCGCGGTTCGCGCGACGTTGACGAATGCGAGATTGGCCAGCAAGCCGCTTGCGATGATTGCGCACAGGATCGCAAGCGAATGCCGCTTTCGCCGAAAGGTTTCGACTGCGATGGCGGCGAGAGCGAAAGCGCAGAACACGAAACCCTGACTTTGGTCGATATAGTTCTTGACGGGGACACCGGGCTGATCGGCCTTGTAGTGAATGGATACGCCTGGCCAGTACAGCGCGATCCAGGAATACAGCATGAGAATTGTGCACGAGGCGACGAATGCATAGAAGACGTAGCGGCCACGGCCGGATTGCCCGAAGGCGTAGATCAGGATCGGAATGCCCAACAGTTTCGCCATGGGCGATATTCCCCGGAACCGGTCAGACCACGGGACGCCGTCAGCCCATAGAAGGCCGAGCACGGCCAGGGCGCACAGGGCCAGCGCGGCCAGGCTGGCCGGATGCTTCAGGGAGCGAAGGAAGTCCGCAGGCTTCATCGTGCTCAGACATCCGAGCAGAAATGCCAGCCCGCAGATGGAGATAAGGGATGTCGACCACGGCAGGCCGGCGGCACCGATAATCGCGAAATTTTCGGTCCCCTTGCGCCGCGCAGCCCGCGCGAGCGGGAGGCGGGGTCCGGTCCATACACAAAAGCCGATCCAGACATCGGTCAATTCTCGCTTGATGGCCGCGTACATTATCCCTCGAATGGACTATTTTTAGGTGTGTCAGCCGCAAAATATGCGATATAGCTCAATACGATAACCCATATTTCAGGCCGTTTCGGACCTGACGCGGACTTTACCCGGAAGCTGGATGAGCGCAATCGACGGCTATATCGTGCGAGCGACATTGCTGGCGTTCTTGTTGATTGTCGTCTCGTTGACGGGGGTCATCTGGATCACGCAGGCACTGCGCGGCATCGACCTGATGACAGGGCAGGGCCAGTCCATTCTGGTCTTTCTCGGCGTCACTGGCCTCGCGATTCCGTTGCTGGCGATGATCATCGCGCCGATCGCGCTCTTGATCGCGGTCATGCACACCCTGAACAGGCTGGCGAACGATTCCGAAATCATCGTGATCAACGCGGCGGGTCTGTCACCGGTCCGGTTTGTCCGTCCCTTTCTCTATGCGACATGCGTGGTGAGCCTGTTCGTTGCGTCGCTTTCGCTGTATGTGGCGCCCGAATGCATGCGCGCGTTGCGGCGATGGCAGACCGAGATCGGTGCCGACGTGCTGACGAACATTCTGCGGCCGGGCGAATTCCAGAAGCTCGGACCTCTGACCATCCGCATTCAGGGCCGGCAGCCGGGCGGATTGCTGGTCGGGATTTTCATTGACGACCAGCGCAATCCGGCGGAGCGGATCACCATTCTCGCGGACCGCGGCACCGTTCAGAAGAACGAGCGGGGATCTTTTCTCGTTCTTCAGGATGGAAATCTTCAACGCTTCGAGGCCGGCAAGCGCGATCCGGCTCTTGTGGCTTTCGCCAGCTATGCGTTCGATCTGTCGCAGTTTTCAAATGTCGTTCAGACCGTGACCTATGGTCCTCGGGAGAGGCCGATTGGTGAACTGATCTCGCCTCCGCCCGACGATCCGGTCTACAAGCGTGTCCCGGGAGAATTTCGCTCCGAACTTCATGACCGGATTTTTGCGCCGATCTATCCGTTTGTGTTTGTCCTGATGGCGTTCGCGATTCTTGGCGCGCCGCGAACGACACGGCAGAACCGGAATTTTGCCATCGGGCTTCTGGTTCTGGGAATCCTCATTCTTCGCATCGCGGGCTTCGGGCTGTCGACCGTGTCGACCTCGCAACCCGTTGCGATACTCGTTCAGTACGCCTTGCTGGCAGCGGTGAGCGCCGCCAGCGTCTGGGCGATCGTGCAGGGCATTATTATCGACGCTCCCGCAAACCTGCTTGGGCGCGTCAACAATCTGTTTGCCCGTGTTGCAGCGCTCCGGCCGCAATAGCGTGGCGGGGTGCCTGGGTTAATCTGTCAAGCTGCCTGCAAATTCGCCTCGCTGGGGCGAAGTTCCGGCGAATACGAAAGTCGATCTGCGATGAAGAAAAAGACCGCGTTGATTACCGGGATCACCGGACAGGACGGCGCCTATCTTGCAGAGTTGCTGCTGTCCAAGGGATATTCCGTTCACGGAATCAAGCGGCGCACCTCGCTGTTCAACACCGATCGGATTGATCATCTTTATCACGACCCGCACGACAAGGGCTACGATCTGACCCTTCATCACGGCGATCTGACGGATTCATCGAGCCTCATCCGCATCGTGCAGGAAGTTCAGCCGGACGAGATTTACAATCTCGCCGCGCAGAGCCATGTGGCCGTCTCGTTCGAGGAGCCGGAATATACGGCGAATTCCGATGCGCTGGGGCCGCTGCGAATACTCGAAGCGATCCGCATTCTCGGGCTTGAGAAGAGAACCCGGTTTTATCAGGCGTCGACATCCGAATTGTATGGGCTGGTTCAGGAAATTCCGCAGAAGGAGACGACGCCGTTTTATCCCCGGTCGCCTTATGCGGTCGCCAAGCTCTATGCCTACTGGATCACGGTGAACTATCGCGAGGCTTATGGCCTGTTTGCCTGCAACGGAATTCTCTTCAATCATGAATCGCCCATTCGCGGCGAGACTTTCGTCACGCGCAAGATCACGCGGGCGTTGGCCCGCATCAAGCTGGGTCTGCAGGAGAAGGTTTATCTCGGCAACCTGAACGCGCTGCGCGATTGGGGGCATGCGCGCGATTATGTCGAGATGCAGTGGCGCATGCTGCAGCAAGATGTCGCGGAAGACTATGTTATCGCGACCGGAGAGCAGCACTCGGTTCGCGAGTTCCTCGACGTCGCCGCGAACGAGGTCGGGATCGCCGTTCGCTGGGAAGGCGAGGGTGTCAATGAAAAGGGATACGATGCCGCCACGGGGCAGTGTATCGTCGAGGTTGATCCGCGTTATTTCCGGCCGGCCGAGGTCGAGACGCTGCTGGGCGATCCGGCAAAGGCGTACAAAAAGCTGGGGTGGAAGCCGACAACCTCATTCGCTGATCTGGTCGCGGAAATGATGCGGGAAGATATGAAAACAGCGCAGCGCGATGAACTCGTAAAGCAGCACGGATTTAAGCACTTCAACTACAACGAGTAATTTTGAGAGCGAGAGCTTGCGGATTTTGTTGTCCGCGGTGTTTTGAAAAGTTTCTGTTTGATCCTGCTTCCTGCAGCTATAAGTTGTCCGGAATCGAGGGTGCCATTGACAGTAAAAGTTCTTATTACCGGGGCTTCCGGGCAGGATGGCTACTATCTGATCAACCTGCTTCGACAGCAGGAGTGCGTCGTTCATGCACAGTCGCGCCGCGCGGATCATTCGGATTCACACCGGGATGGTGTGCGATGGCATGTCGGAGATCCCGCGGATCGTGATTTTCTCGAAGCGTTGATCCGCGATGTCATGCCTGACGAGATCTATAATCTTGCCGCCATTTCTCGTCCCAGCCTGAGCTGGAATGAACCGCGCCTAACCGCGGAGGTGAATGGCTATGTGCCGCAGGAGCTTTGCGAGCTCTTGCTGAAGTACAAGCCGGATTGCCGTCTGTTTCAGGCTTCGTCGTCGGAAATGTTCGGAAGCGATGGGACGTCAGCCCAGAACGAGCAAACACGCTGCGTTCCAAATACGCCATACGGCGCGGCGAAGCTGTATGCCCATCAGATTGTTGGCGCATACAGGCAGCAGTATGGGTTGCATGTCTCAACCGGTATTCTGTTCAATCACGAAAGTCCCAGGCGCCCGCTGGCATTCGTGTCGCAGAAGATCGCCTATGCCGCCGCTGCGGTGTCGCTTGGCTTGCGCAACACCGCCCAGCTTGACGAGCGTGGCCGCCCCATTTTGGTGGATGGAAAAACTGCGTTAGGCGACCTCAGCGTCAGGCGGGACTTTGGCTTTGCTGGCGATTATGTTGAGGCGATGAGGCTGATCGTTCAGCATCCTGTACCGGATGATTATATTATAGGCACCGGCCAGGATCATTCGATTGAGGAATTTTGTAATCAGGCGTTCAGCTTTGTGGGCCGCAAGTGGGCCGATCATGTGATTCTCGACCCGGGTCTGGTTCGCAAGGTGGATAGCCGTTATACGCGGGCCGATGCGTCCAAGATTCGCTCGGCGTTGAACTGGAAACCGAAGGTCGATTTTCCCACGCTGGTGTCCATGATGGTGACCGCCCAGGTGGCGGCGATCAAGAGCGGTGCTTCCGAGGCCATGCCGGATGCCGATGTGCTGAGACGATAAGTGTTGATGCGGATTCTTCACGCCTACAAGGTCTATTTGCCGAATGTCTATGGCGGTATTCCGTCCGTCATAGCGACGCTCGCAATGCTTCCGCGAAAGGAGTTCGAGACAAACGTTCTCGTCGCGAGAGAGCGAGGCATTGGCCTCAAGTATGAATTCGATGGTGTGAATGTCGAAGCGGTCTCGTCGCTTGCCACGGTGATGTCCACGCCGCTGGCGCCGACCTATCCATTCAGGTTGTTTCAAGAGGCGCGCGTGTCGGACATCGTGGTTCACCATGCTCCGTTTCCGCTGACGGATATCGGGATCGCTTTCCTGCGCAGTAAGCCGGCTCTGATCGTGCATTGGCATGCGGAAGTGGTCGGCCGGTCGTGGCTGATGCGGATTCTGGCGCCGTTCATCCGCAATGCTCTCCGGCGCGCTGACAGGATCATCGTCTCGGATCGGGTCATGATCGGCAATTCGCCGTTTCTGAAAGATTTTTCCGCTAAATGTGTCGCCATTCCGTACGGATGTGATGATTCCTATTGGGGACAACTCGATCCGGGCGAACAGCAGGTGGCCGATCGCCTGAAGACGCAATATCCCAGGCTCGTTGTCTCTGTCGGCCGCCTTGTCAGCTACAAGGGTTACGAGATTTTTCTTCGCGCGATGCAGGACGTCGATGCCGACGCCGTGATCATCGGCGAAGGACAACTCCGGGAGGAACTCACCGGTCTCGCGAGGGAGCTGGGTGTGCTGGATCGGGTCAGGTTTCTTGGCGTCCTGGAGCCTCATGAGGTCAAGCAGTATATCCATGCTGCGAAGGTGCTGGCCTTTCCCTCCGTTTCAGAGGCCGAGGCCTTCGGCCTCGTCCAGTTGGAGGCCATGTCCGCGGGCAAGCCGGTGGTCAATACGGCGCTTCCGACCGCGGTTCCCAATATCGCCCGGGACGGCAGAGAAGGCCTGACCGTCCCGCCCGGCGACGCGGCGGCGTTCGCCGAGGCGCTGAACCGCATTCTGGACCAGCCTGATTTTGCCGCGCGTCTGGGTGAAGCGGGCAGGGAGCGCGTTCGCGCCGAATTTAGCCAGTCTCTGTTTCTATCCCGCATGCAGGACGTCTATAAGCAGGTCTTGCGGGATCGCGTCCCGGTCGAGTGAGCCCGCGGGCGGAGTTGGATGAACGAATGTCGATGCTGATTGCCGGGCAAGGACGGATGCACCGTCAGGCGCAGATGGCGCTGGAGGATATCCTCAGCGGCCTCTCGCTTTGGACCCTATGGGGCAAGCTGGGCTGGAACGACATCCTGCAGCGTTATCGCCGCTCGTTTCTCGGGCCGCTCTGGATGACCGCCAGCATGGCGATCATGGTGGTCGCGCTCGGTATCGTTTACTCAACGCTTTTCAAGGCCGAACTTCGCCACTTCATGCCGTTTCTCTGCGCCGGATTGCTGATCTGGGGCTACATCAGCACGATGATCACCGAAGCCGGCACACTCTTCACGGGCGCGGAATCCTATATCAAGCAGATACGTCTTCCTTATTCGCTGTATGTGTTTCGCTTCGTATGGAGCAAGGTCATCATCCTTGCGCACAATTTCGTGGTTTACATCGCGGTTCTTCTTTACTTCCACGCCTGGCCCGGCAGCGTGGCGCTTTACGCCATTCCCGGCTTCCTGCTGGTGACGTTGAATGGGGCGCTGGCGGGCATGTCCCTGGGCATGATATCGGCACGCTTTCGCGATATCCCCCAGATCGTGACGAGCTTTGTCCAGATTATCTTCTTTATCACACCGATCATGTGGAAACCGGAATTGCTCGGCGCGCATCAGGAACTGATGACTTTCAATCCGTTCTTTTATCTCGTTGAAGTCATGCGCGGTCCTTTGCTGGGTCAAATCCCCCCGGTGCAGACCTATCTGGCCATGCTTTTGATCACGGTGCTCAACATGGCGTTTGCGGCGTTCTTTTTCGTCCGCTTTCGCTCACGCATTTCGTACTGGGTGTGAGCGCCATGCTGTTACGACGCAATGTTGAAGATCAGCAGTCGATCCTTCGTCTCGACGGCGTGAACGTCTCCTTCCCGATCTATCATGGCGGATCTCGCTCCCTGAAAAAGGCGATCCTGTCGCGCGGTTCGGCCGGGCGCATCGCGCGCGACGCCAACGACCGCATCACGGTCGATGCATTGCGCGATATCTCGTTATCGCTTGAGCGCGGGGACAGGCTGGCGCTGATCGGATCGAACGGCGCGGGGAAGACGACCCTGCTGCGGACCATGGCGGGAATCTATGAGCCGGTCTCGGGCACCGTTGAGGTCAATGGGCGGATTTCTCCGATGTTCGATATTTCGCTCGGTATCGACAGCGATCTGAGCGGCTACGACAACATCCGGTTGCGCGGGTTGCTGCTCGGTTTGTCGTCGCGGGAGATCGAACAGCGCCTGCCGCTGATCGTCGATTTCACCGAGCTCGGCGACTACCTCGATATGCCGGTGCGCACCTATTCGTCGGGAATGATGCTGCGCCTGACATTCGCGGTCGCGACCTGCTATGAGCCAGAGGTCCTCTTGATGGACGAGTGGATCATGGCCGGTGACGCGCATTTCATGACCAAAGCGCGCGAGCGCGTCGAGACGTTTATTCAAAAGGCGAGCATTCTGGTGCTCGCATCCCACAATCTCGAAGTCTGCCGCCGCTGGTGCAACAAGGCCCTCTGGCTCGATCGCGGAAACATCAGGGCGCTGGGCCCGGTCGAGGATATCATCGCCGCATATCAGGCGATGTGAGGCCGAACCGCTACTCGTCATGCTGGTGGTGCCGGACACTCCTGCGCGTCCGGTGACGATGAGCGGGCGAGGGGCGTTTGGGCGCGGAGCGACCGCGCGGTATGGTTGGTGGTACTGACGTCTGGCATGAAGAAATATTTGCGGCAAGGAATAGCATTTATCGAGTTGTTCAATGACTCTTTGGTTTGACGTAACGGATCTCAGGCATTGGGGTCTCGGTCATTTGACCGGTATTCAGCGGACGTCGGTTAGCGTTCTGGCTGAGTTGCTGACGATACGAAATGATATCGAACTCTTCGCTTTCGATTCAGCAAACAAGGTTTTGCGGAAGGTCGATATTCACTCGCTTGCGCCGGTGATCCGCGACAGTCTTGCTTCGACAAGGGGAGTGAATGGCGACGGTCAGAAAACCGAGCCCGTTTCCTCTTGTCGCCAGATAACGCCAGTCACTGGCCGAGCTCGCAGACAGCTCAAATCCGCCATTCGGAAAAAGCTGAAGGAATTGCTGGGCGACGAAGCAACAGACGCCTTGAGGGAGACGAGGCGTGCTTTCGGAAATTTTCTGCGTGCTGTACGAAAGCAGATATCCATGCGGATTGCGCGCACCGATCGTCCGTTCAAAATCGCGGGCCCCGTTCTGTTCAAGAAGGGCGATGTTTGCATCTCCCTGTCGGCGACCTGGGGATTTCAGGATTACGGCGAGGGTCTTGCCGCATACAAACAGGCAAGTGGAGCGGCGTATATCAATCTGATCTATGATCTTATTCCAGCGCTCTTTCCCGCATGGATGCCGCCTCATCATTCAGAGGTCTTTACGCGATGGGTCACGCAGCAGATCGCCAATTCCGATTTGATCCTTACGATTTCTCAGTTTCAGAAAAACGAGATCGCGCACTTCATCGAAACAGAACGCCTCGCGTCCCGATCCGTCGAAGTCATTCGGCTTGGCGATAACCCGAATATGAACTCCGGATTGCCGGTCGAGTTACTTCCCCGGCCGCGTTATGTGCCCGAAAGAAAGTTCGTGATCTGCGTTTCGACGATTGATCCAAGGAAGAACCAGGGCCTGTTGTATCGTGTCTGGCAGCGTCTGGTCGAAGAGCTCGGTCCTGATTGCCCGCAATTGCTCCTGATCGGAACGCCGCATCCGCATGTCTCCGATTTTCTGCACCAGATCCGGTACGACCGCTCGGTGAACAAGGTTATCGTCCACCTGGCTGACGTTTCGGATGAAGAACTGGCCTGGTATTACAAGCATTGCGCATTTACCATTTACCCGTCCATCTATGAGGGATGGGGGCTTCCGATTTCGGAAAGCCTGTCGCTCGGACGATACTGCATCGCCGGAAACCGGACGTCGCTTCCCGAGGCCGGAGGCGATCTGGTCGATTACTTCGACCCGTTTGATTTCGCTGCCTGCTACAAGCTGGTTTACAGGGCCGTGACCGATCCGGACTACGTGCAGGCTTATGAGGAGCGGATACGCACGAACTATGTGCCTTATAGCTGGGCGCAGACGGCGGCGCATATTTCAGGAATTGTTGATCGGCTCTCTGATCCGGATCGAGGCCGGGTCGATTAAAGATTGTTAAAGTGGCTTGTTTTTAACCGATCTCCGATAATCTGCTCTCGATTGCCTCATCTCGATATCCCGGTGCTGCCTGAGTTGCCACCCGACATGCATATTGGTTTTGAATCCAGCATTTTGACTCGCTCGATGACGGGCGTGGCGAACTATACGTTCAACATCGTCAGTTCTGCGCTTGAGCTCGATCCGGATCTTCGCTTCACCGGCTTTCGCGATCTGGATTGGCGCGGTTTCGGTCTCGCGGACGCGCACCAGATCAGCCGTTCGCATGAGAAGCAGGGCGCCGGCGAGAGGGCCGCGCCGGCGTCCTTTCCGCATCTTAGAAGCCGGGTTCTGGATACCTTGGTGCGCTTCCCGGGTTCGCGCGCTGCGGCGGCGGTCTATCGTTCGTTTCGCCGGGAGAGGTTTTCCACGTCCGTCGGGAAACAGTCCCTCGATCTGTTTCATGCGTTCAATTTTCGTCCATTGGCCGATCCGGGCGTCCCGACGCTCCCCGTGATCTATGATCTTTCGACTTTCCGTCATCCGGAGTTTCATCCGCGGGACCGGGTTGAATGGCTTGAGCCGCTCCGGACGTTCGTCGCAGATGCACCGCTGGTGCATACCATTTCCGATTTCAGCAGGCGCGAGATTGCGGATGTGTTCGGTTATCCTCCGGCGCGGATCGTTGTGGCGCCGCCGGCGGCATCGGCACTATTTGTTCCGGCGGGGCGCGAGACAACACAGCCTGCGCTCAGGGCTTTTGACCTGACGTATGGAGACTATTTTCTGGCCGTCGGGACGCATGAGCCTCGAAAAAACCTGCGCACTGTCATTCTTGCTTATGAGCGGCTGAGTCCTGCGGCGCGCATGCGTTGTCCGCTGGTGCTGGCTGGTGGCCGGGGATGGGGCAATCTCGATCTCCCCGGGCAGACCGAAAACCTGATCCGGGAAGGATCGCTCCGGTTCGTTCATGGCGCCACCGATCCGCAGTTGCGCGCGCTCTACGAAGGCGCACGGTTGCTGGTTTCGCCGTCGCTCTACGAAGGTTTCGGCATGCCGGTGGTGGAAGCTCTGGCGTGCGGGACGCCGGTGGCGCATAGCGCGGGAACGTCGATGGACGAAATTTCAGGGACGGTCGGCGTGCGCGTTGCCGCCCTTGATGTCGATGGCTGGAGCCAAGCGTTTCGCGACGCGCTTGAAGGCGACGTCCATGTCTGTCCTGAGCTTCGCGAGGCGCGGATCGCGCAAGCGCGTCAATTCGACTGGCGCCGGAGCGCAGGTCTTGTGATTGAGGCCTATCGGCGGATCCTGAGTTGACACCGGCCCTTTCGCCGTGGCCGTCTTGCGGGCTCTTGTCCGGTTGCAACAGGTGAGATGCCGCCGCATGGCCACGCTTCTCGACAGATGGCTCGATGGCGTCGAGGACGGGTGGGGCGTTCCTCTGCTGCTCGCGGGCTTCGTTGTCTTGTGGACCGCGTTTCTCGTCATCGCTTATCAGAATGCCGATCTGCATCCCGATGTTATCGAAGCCTGGGTCACCGGGCGGGTGCCGGACTGGAGCGGGGCCAAGCATCCACCGTTGATGGGCTGGGTGACGCACATCTGGACGCTGGTTTTTCCGGTCCGCGACTGGTCATTCCATTTACTGGCGATGGTCAACGCGGCGGCCGCGCTCTGGATCGTCGATCTCATCGCGCGGCGGTTTGTAACGGGCGACAAGCGCGCCATCATCCTGCTGCTGTTGATGCTGCTGCCGGTCTATCAGTTTCAGGCGCAACGCTTCAACGCGAACTCCGTTCTGTTCGCGGTCTGGCCGCTGGCGATCTATTGCTTTCTGCGATCGTTCGAGACCCGTCATGCCGCATGGGCTGTCGCGGCCGGTCTGGCGAGCGCGCTTGCGATCCTCGGGAAGTATTATTCCGCCTTTCTGATCGGAGGGCTTGTTTTTGCCGCGATCTGTCATCCAGCGCGCCGCGCCTACTTCTTCTCAGCCGCGCCATGGATTTCGGCGCTTGCCGGGCTGGTCCTGCTCGCGCCGCATCTCCACTGGATGCTGACATCGGGAACCAGTCCGCTGGGCTACGCTCTCGCGGTCCACGGTGGCCTGAACAGGGGACGCGCTTTTGTCTCCAGCCTGAATTTTCTGCTGGGGCTGGCCGCGACGCTCGCGCTGCCGATGACAATATGGGCCGTCATGATCCGGACGCGGATCGGAGCCTATGTCAGGGACCTCAGGCGGCTGGATGACGGCCTGTATTTGTTGCTGTTGACCGGTATCGGCGCAATCATTGCTCCGCCTCTTGTCAGCCTTGTGCTGAAAAACTCGCTGACGGCGGTCTGGGCGGCCCCGGGATTGTTTGTGTTCGTGCTGGTCGCGGTCTGCGCGGCCCGGTTTCCGGTTGATCGAGCCGAGACGCGGCGGCTCGCTGCCGGCGTGCTCGCGCTGTCCGTGAGCGCGATTTTTCTTGCTCCCGTCCATGCCTGGTACCGCAATGGTCATCCCTTCGGGGAAGGCCGCAACTATTACAGCCTTGCTGCAGCGGAAGTCATGCAACGCTGGAGGAAGGTGTCGCCAACCCCTCTCAGGACGGTCAGCGGCGACAAGCTGGCGATGGCGCTGGCCTTTTATTCTCCGGATCATCCGGCGTTCGCCGTGCCGTTCGGCCAGGATTATGTCTGGCAAACGCCGCCGGCGGAGGTGCTGCAAGGTGGATGGGCGAGCATGTGTTTGCCGGACGAGGCGACATGCCTGATCTGGTTGAAGCAGGTCGCGGCATCGGCACCCGCTGCGGTGACCTTCGACTTCGCCGTGACACCAAATTTTGTGGGGCAGGCGGGTGTTCCGGTACGGATTGTGGCCCTCCTCGTGCCTCCGTCCGCTGCGCGCTAGACCGCTAGCGCCGATTGCCCTTTCGCAAGAGCGTTGGTCGGGACAAAGCCCTCCGGCGGCCCGCCGCGGGGAGGCCGATGGCGTCTCCCTCATATAAGTCTAATAAAGGAACTTTAATTGTGGGCGGCTGGCATTTTGGATTCCGGCGCTAATCCAACAGCTTGCTGCTAAATTTCAACCATTGTGCCCCGCCGCGTCAATGCGACCGCGCAGGATGTACTTGACCAGTTCAAAAATAGAACTGTAACATCCTGACAAAACGTCGCCCAAAGGCGCAACCATCAGCAACGCCGGCTTCGCCACCATGGCCCGTCGGCTGCACCAGGGGAGGATCGAGATGTTGAAGAGCTTAAGGCTTGCGTCGGCACTGGTGCTGGCGCTGTCGGGCACGGCCTTTGCGGCTGATGCGCCCGGCGTGACGGCGACGGAAATCAAGGTCGGCGGTGTGTTTCCGTTCAGCGGCCCGGCGTCATCCATCGGTCTGGTCGGAAAGGGCGTGCTCGCCTATGTGCAATCCATCAACGATCGGGGCGGCATCAATGGCCGCAAGATCAATTATATCGCCTATGACGACGCCTACAGTCCGCCGAAGGCGGTCGAACATGTCCGCAAGCTGGTTGAGAGCGATGAAGTCGCTTTCATGTTCGGTCAGTTGGGAACGCCCGGAAACACGGCGACAGCGAAGTATCTGACGAGCAGGAAGGTTCCCGCGCTCGGGATCGTGAGCGGCTCGAACAAGTTCACCGACGTGGCGAACTTTCCCGTCACCACGACAAGCCTTGTCAGTTTCGTGACCGAAGGAAAGATCTACGCGAAGTTCCTCAACAAGACGCTTCCGGGCAAAAAGTACGCGATCCTTTATCAGAACGACGATCTCGGAAAAGACTATGTGATCGCCTTCAAGGAGTTCATGAAAGACGAGTTCGACAAGCGCGTCGTTACGGCGGCATATGAAATCGCCGATCCGACGGTGGATTCGCAGATCGTGAATCTGAAGAGCACGGGCGCCGATGCACTTCTCGTTGCCGGAACGCCGAAGTTTGCAGCTCAGGCGATTCGCAAGGCGTCCGAAATCGGATGGAAGCCGACGATGTTGCTGAATTATCCGTCGAGCTCCGTGGGTGCGACCTTGAAGCCTGCGGGCCTGGACAAATCCGTCGGCGTGATCGTCGGAACATTCACCAAGGACCCGACAGATACCAAATGGGACAATGACAAAGGTATGAAGGACTACCGGGCCTTTGTCGACAAATACATGCCCGGCGTCGACATCTCCGACACCAACTACATCTTCGGCTACACGCAGGGGATGATCCTCGAGCAGATCATCAAGCAATGCGGCAACGACCTGTCGCGCGAGAATATTCTGAAGCAGGCAAAGAACCTCAAGAACATCGCGCTGCCGACGGTGCTTCCGGGCGTGCTGGTCAACACCAGCGAAACGGTCAACCAGAACTTCACGCAGATGCGGCTGCAGCGCTGGACCGGCGAGAACTGGGATCAGTTCAGCGACGTCCTCGACGCGAAGTCGGAATAGTTTCACTCAAACGAGGCCGGCGTCTTTCGTGACGCTGGCTTTTTTGCGGGTAAATCGGAAAACAGTCTGGAATTCAGGGAGAATTGGCGTGAAGGGCTTAATGCAAAATCAGCCGCTGCTGTTGTCGTCGCTGTTGCGGCACGCGGATCGCTTCCACGCCGAGACCGAAATCGTGTCGCGGACGGTGGAAGGACCGATCCATCGCTACACCTATCGGGATGCGGCTCGCCGCACCCGGCAGCTCGCCAGCGCCTTGCGGCGGTGGGGCGTGCGGCACAGCGACCGCGTGGCGACACTGGCGTGGAACAACTATCGGCACTTTGAACTTGAGCACGCCATCACGGGCATGGGCGCGATCTGGCACGCCATCAATCCCCGGCTCATTCCGGCGCAGCTCCTCTACATCGCGAACCATGCGGAGGACAAAGTCCTCTTCTTTGAAAGCTCGTTCCTGCCGCTGGTGGAAAAGCTCGCGCCGGACCTTCCCACCGTTCGCCTCTTCGTCCTGATGGTCGACCGGGACGCGATGCCAGCCGCGACCACGATTCCGGATTTGCAGTGCTACGAGGATTTTATCGCCACGGGCGATCCGGATTTCGTCTGGCCCGAATTCGATGAACTGTCGGCGTCGTCGCTGTTCTATACGTCAGGAACCACCGGCAATCCCAAGGGCGTGCTCTATTCGCATCGTTCGGACGTGCTGCACTGCCTGACCTCGAGCGGTGCCTACAGTTTCGGATTGACCACGCAAGACACCGTGCTGCCGATGACGCCGATGTTCCATGCCAACGGCGCGTGGGGATTCACCTATACGCCGCCGATGGTCGGGGCCAAGCTGGTGCTGCCGGGACCGAAGCTCGATGCCGCCAGCATCGCCGAACTGATCGAAAGCGAAGGCGTGACCCTGACAGCCGGCGTTCCGACGCTCTACACCAAACTGCTGCAGCATTTCACGGAGCAGGGACGCGGCGCCGGCACGCTCAAGCGGATCGCGGTGGCGGGATCGGCGCCCGCACCCAGCATGATGGAAGGCTTCGAGCGCCTCGGCGTGTCGGTCAATCACATCTGGGGCATGACGGAAACAAGCCCGACCGGCACAACGCCGCAGCCGTCGCGCAAGGTGGCGAAAGCGTCTGCCGAGGAACAGCTCCGCCGCAAGACGATGCAGGGACAGCCGCTGTACGGCGTCGATGTGAAGATCGCCGATGAGAAGGGCCGTGAACTGCCGCGGGACGGAAAGTCCAGCGGCCGCCTGATGGTGCGCGGTCCGTGGGTTCTCAGCGGCTACTACCGCGATGAAAAGCCGCTGCTGGAAGACGGATGGTTCAACACCGGCGATCTCGCCGTGATGGACGAGGACAATTACATCCAGATCACCGACCGTGCGAAGGACGTCATCAAGTCCGGCGGCGAGTGGATCAGCTCGATCGACGTCGAGAATCTGGCGATCGGCTGCCCCGGCGTGGCGGAAGCTGCCGTGATCGGCATTCCACATCCCCAGTGGGAAGAGCGTCCGCTGCTTGTGGTGGTGCCCACGGCATCGGAGCCAGCCACCGCGAAGTCGATCTTCGCGTTTCTGGAAGGCAAGATCGCCAAATGGTGGATGCCGGACGACATCATTTTCATCGACGCGCTGACCTATGGCGCGACCGGCAAGGTGCAGAAAATGGAGCTGCGCAACCGGTTCGCCGGTCACTATACGTCGCAGAAGAGCGCCTGATTTGCGTAGAGCCGCGCCGCTCAGGCGGCGCGTGCCTTGCGCGGCGTCTTTGCCTTCGCGGTCTTGGCTGGCTTCGGAGAATCGATTTTCGGACGCGCGCCGGGTCCCGGATGGACATGAACTTCCTTGGCCAGCAGCGGCTCTCCACATTCGGAACAGACCGTGACGGGATTGAACATATGCCCGCACTTCTGGTGTTCATGGAGGAGAGGGCGGCCACGCTCGTCGACCATATGGATGTCACCCCAATGAACGATCGCCATCATGATCGGGTAGAGGTCGAGACCCTTCTGGGTCAGGATATATTCGTGCCGCTTGGGGGATTCCTGATAGACGACGCGGCGCAGGACGCCGAGACGGACCAGCTTCTTCAGCCGTTCGGCCAGAAGATGCCGGGTGATCCCGAGCGCGGACTGGAAGGCCTCGAACCGGCGGGTGCGCAGAAAACATTCGCGCAGGATGAGAAGGCTCCAGCGGTCGCCGATGACGCCGATGGTGCGGGCCATGGAACACGGCTCTTCTTCAAGTTCGTCCCATCTCATAAAATCGTCTCCGGTTTGCAGGCGGGTGTTCGGTTGGAATATAGCCTGCCGGCGCACCATTCTAAATAGGTACTGAGTTGGACCAAAGTCCTATTTTTGGCATTCTGGTCGAAATTTCCGGCTTGGAAGCGGTTCGGAAATTGACAGTTCGATTTTAGAACTCTATGAAGAGGCCGTCGCTCCAGATAAAGGCGTCGGCTTAAATATGCCCGGTAAGAGTGGCAACAGGAGGAAAGCAGTGACAAGTCCCTTGAAGGTCGAGTTTCAGTTCGATTTCGGCAGCCCGAACGCCTATCTCGCGGAATACGCGCTGCCGGGCATCGAGAAGCGCACCGGCGTGAAGTTCGACTATGTTCCGGTCCTCCTGGGCGGCATCTACAAGGCGACCAACAACATGTCGCCGTTCGATTCATTGCGCGGAATCAAGAACAAGCCGGAATACAACGCGCTGGAAACCCAGCGGTTCATCCGCCGGCACAACATCACGAAATTCAGGCAGAATCCGTTCTTTCCGGTCAACACGCTGATGCTGATGCGCGGCGCCTGGGCGGCCCGGTTCGAGAATGTCTTCGAGCCATATTTCCGCGCGGCCTATCACCACATGTGGGAAGAGCCGAAGAAGATGGACGACGTCGAGACCTTCCGCGCGGCATTCATTTCGTCGGGCATCGACATCGACAAGCTGATCGCGCGTGCGCAGCAGGACGATGTGAAGAAGAAGTTGATCGAAGTCACCACCGACGCGGTGAATCGCGGCGCGTTCGGTTCGCCGACCTTCTTCGTCGGCACCGAAATGTTCTTCGGCAAGGACCAGCTTCGCGATGTCGAGGATTCGATTGTCGAGCAGCTCGGTGCGGCAAAGACAAAGTCAGCCTGAATCGGACTGACGGCCGGGCGTCTCGGCGCCCGGCGAATATGGAAGCGTCCTCGCGGCAGGGAAGAAGCCAATGTCCGGTCCATTGAATGGTGTTCGCGTTCTCGATCTGACGGCGGTGGTGTCCGGTCCTTACGCCACGATGTTCCTGGCGGATCAGGGCGCGGATGTCCTGAAGATCGAGCCGATCAGCGGCGACGGCACGCGGCGCAGCCGGACGCTGATCGACGCGGCGGGCGAATTCTCCGCGCTGTTCGTGTCGTGCAACCGCGGCAAGCGCTCGCTGTCCATCGACATCAAGAGCGAGACGGGGCGCGAGGTGCTGGCGAAGCTGGCCTCGCAGGCGGATGTCTTGGTGCAGAACTTCCGTCCCGGCACCATGGAGCGGCTCGGCCTCGGCCACGAGGAATTGCGCAGGAAGTATCCGCGGCTGATCTATGTCTCGATCAGCGGCGTGGGCGACAGCGGGCCCTACGTCAAGAAGCGGGTCTACGATCCGATCATTCAGGGCCTGTCGGGCTTTGCCGACATCCAGTCGCAGCCGGTGACCAACCGGCCGCAGATGATCCGCACCATTGTCTGCGACAAGACCACCTCGGTGTTCACCGCGCAGGCGGTGTCGTCGGCGCTCTATGCCCGCGAGAAGACCGGGCAGGGCGATTACATCCAGGTCGCGATGCTCGACACCATGATCTCGTATCTGTGGCCGGAAGGCATGATGCAATACACCGTGGTCGGCACCGAAGCCGCCGCGGCGGATCCGAACGACCGGCCCGATCTCGTGTTCAAGACGCTGGATGGCTACATCACCGCGGGCACCATCTCGGATTCCGAATGGCAGGGCTTCTGCAAGGCCTCGGGCGATCCGGAGCTTGCGAAGGACGAACGCTTCGCGACGCCGAGCGCGCGGTTCATCAACGCCACCGCGCGTATCAACAAGATGCAGGAATATATCAGCCAGCGCACCACCGCCGAATGGCTGGAGCGCCTGGACGCGGCCGATGTGCCGTGCTCGCCGATCCTGCGCCGGGGCGAGATCATCACCAACGATCAGGTGGTGGCGCGTGGCCTGATCGAGGAGTTCGACCAGCCGACGGTGGGCCGAGTGCGCCAGCCGAAGCCCGCGGCGATCTTCGAGGTCAACAAGGCCGCCATCGGCGGTCCGGCGCCGCGCGTCGGCGAGCATTCGCGCGACGTCCTGCGCGAACTCGGCTATGCCGACGCCGCCATCGACAAAATGGTCGAAAGCAAGGCTGTCAGAATCGCGTCGTAGACCAAAAAAGAAAACAGAAAAAAGACCGCTGAAAATCAGCGGTCTTTTTTATCGTCTGTCTTGCAGGTCAGGCCGCCGGACGTTTCACCGGCTCTCCGGGCGCGGGCGGAACATTCGCGGCGTTGCCGCGCTGATAGCCCGGCCGCTGCTGGATGCGCGCCAGATAAGGTTTGGCGATATCGCAGATACCGACTTCATAAGCGATCGCCCATTCGAGGCATGTGGTCAGCAAGATGTCCGCGCTGGTGAACTGGTCGCCCATCAGGAATGTACGGCCATCCTCGAGCGCCACTTCGACATGACGGAGCTGTTCGCGGAAATACTCGCCGGCCTTCGCCGTGACCTCGGGCGCAACGCCATAGATGTGTCCGAGCGCCCCGGCGCTGTGACGGCGCATGACATAGAGACTGGTGGAGTCGAGTTCGGTGACAATGAAGAAACACCATTCCAGCCATTTGGCGTAAGCCTGCTTGTCCTCCGGGATGAGGGAGGCCTCCCGCGTGCCGTAGGTGCGCGCGAGATAGGCCACGATGGCCGCGCTTTCTCCGATGGAGAAGGCGCCATCCTGCAGCATCGGGATTTTCTGGCGCGGATTGAGCTTGGTGTATTCAGCGGTCTTGGTTTCGCCGGTGCGCGGGCCTATTGCGTAGGTCGTGTACTTCAAGCCAAGCTCCGCCATGGCCCAGTGCGGCCTGACGGTGCGGCTGGTCCCCACGCCCCAGAGGGTGAGATCCGGATCGGCCATGTCACCATGTCTCCACGGACGGACGCAGATCCATTTCGTGGGTCCATCCGTCCCGCTTCTGATGATGCGCGAACCAGTAGGCGTCGGCAATGGAGTCGGTTTTGGTCAGGCTGTCTGCCGGAATGTCGCTGGCCTCGATGCCCTTGGCCGCCTTCATTCGCTGATGGATGGCCTCGCTGTCGACAGCGGCGTCGATCAGAAGATGGACGACGTGGATGTTCTTGGGGCCAAGCTCGCGAGCCATCGCCTGAGCGACGGCGCGCAGGGCGAACTTGGCCGATGCGAAGGCCGCAAAACCCTTGCCGCCGCGCACGCTTGCGGTGGCGCCGGTGAACAGGATGGTGCCGCGGCCTCGGGGGACCATGTATTTCGCCGCTTCCCGACCGACCAGGAAGCCGCCGTAGCAGGCCAGTTCCCAGGCCTTGAAGAACAGTTTTTCCGTGGTCTCGAGCAGCGGCTTGTTGACGTTGGAGCCGGCATTGTAGAGGCACACCTCGATCGGGCCGATTTCCTTTTCGATCCTTGCGAACATGGCCTGCACATCGGCTTCCTGACGGGCATCGACGCTGATGGCGTGGACCTCGTGGCCCTCCGCTTTCATCTCGTCCACAAGTCCCTGGGATTTGGCCGCTTCCCTGCGGGCCACGCAGACCTTGTAGCCGCCGCGCGCGAAACGCCGGGCGACCGCCGCGCCGATGGCGTCACCCGCGCCGACCAGCAAAACCACTCCCTGTGCCAAAATCCCCTCCACATAAGTTCTTATTTGGTACTTAATTGAATACAGCGACTCGCCGGCCTTGTAAACGGCTCATCGGCGGCTGAATCTGCCCGCTGGGTGCTATTAGTGGCCTTTTGAGGGGCGGCGCATATGTGTTGCGCGGCGCATCAAATCCGATTGACTAGTTCTAAAAAAGAACGATAGGTTGGCGCGAGATCAAGGCCGCCTCCGAAGCGGCCGCAGAATAATGCCGGAGGATGAATTGGCCCGCGCTCACGACGACGGATTTGATGTTGCCGACATTCTGAACGAATTGCCAGAGCGGCTGCATGACACCATGGCCCGCGCCGTCGTGGCGACGCCCGATCATCCGGCACTGATCGAGGACGCGCGGACCTGGTCCTACCAGCAACTGGCCGACAATGTCGAACAGACCGCTGCGTCGTTGACCGCACTCGGGATTCGCCCGGGTGACCGGATGATGATCGTCAGCGAGAACAGCATCGCGCTGGTCGCGCTGCTGCTGGCGGCGAGCAAGATCAACGCCTGGGCCATTGTCGTAAACCCGCGGCTGTCCGCGCGTGAACTTGACCAGATTCGGGATCACAGCGGATCGCGGCGGATGTTCTTCACCGCCGAGGTGTCGGCGGAAGCGGCCAACCATGCGCAGCGCGTCGGCGCGCAGACCCTTAAAGTCGGACCGCTCGAAGGCATCGGCGTCAGCGCTCTGAACGAGGCAACCACGCCGGAGCCGGTGGAAAGCGATCCGGCCAGACAGGTCGCCGTGCTGATCTATACGTCGGGTACCACGGGCACGCCGAAAGGTGTCATGCTCACCCATGAAAACCTGCTGTTCAGCGCGAAAACCACCGCGCTGCTCCGGAAAATGGACAATCGCGACAAGCTCTATGTCGTGCTGCCGATCTCGCACATCGTCGGCGTCTCGCTCACGCTCATGACGCTGATGACGGGCGGCACCGTCCGGCTGGTCAGCAAGTACGATCCCGCGGCACTGGCAAAGGCCATCGCCGAAGAGGGGATCACCATTCTCAACGGTGTGCCGGCGACGTATCAGCGCCTGCTCGAGTACAAGACGCTGTCCGGTGTCGCGAAATTGAACAAGGGTTCGCTGCGCTACATCGGTGTAGCGGGCGCTCCGCTCGATCCCGAGCTGAAGTCGCGCGTCGAGGCCGAACTCGGCCTGTCGTTGCTGAACGGCTACGGCATCACCGAATGCGCCCCGGGCATTTCCGGCGTCAGGATCGAAGCGCCGCGCAACGACAGCGCGGTGGGGCAGATCGTGCCCGGTGTCGAAGCGCGGATCATTGATCGCGATGGAAAACCGGCCGCCGGCGGCGCGGTGGGCGAACTGCATGTCCGTGGCCGCAATGTCATGCGCGGATACTATCGCGCGCCCGATTTGACGGAGAAGGCCATCGACCGCGACGGCTGGTTCAACACCGGCGATCTCGCCTATGTCGACGGCGACTGCATGTTCATCGTTGGACGAACCAAGGAAATGATCATCCGCTCCGGTTTCAACGTCTATCCGGCGGAGGTGGAGGCGGTACTGAGCGCGCATGAAGACGTTGTGCAGTCCGCGGTGGTCGGGCGTGCGGCGGATGGCAACGAGGAAGTGGTCGCTTTCGTTCAGTTGCTCAAGGGATCGAAGGTCACGCCGTCCGATCTGATGAACTTCGCAGGCAAGCAGCTCACGTCCTACAAGCGTCCATCCCAGATCATCGTGCTCGATGCCTTGCCCGCGACGTCCACCGGAAAAATCCTGAAACACAAGCTCGCGGAATCCCTGCGCGGATCCTGACGGGCTTCGCGCATACTCGCTCTATGAAACTGGCTCTGGCCTGGGAGAAAGACCTTGCAGAAACGTAACGCAACCGTAGCCGTGATCGGCGCCGGAGATTTCATCGGCGGCGAAATCGCCAAGAAATTCGCAGCCGAGGGCTTCACCGTCTTTGTCGGCCGCCGTCAGGGTGAGAAGCTCGCTCCGCTGGTGAAGGAAATCGAGGCCGCCGGCGGCACGGTGTTCGCCCGTTCGCTGGATGCGCGCAAGGAAGAGGAGATGATCTCGTTCATCTCGGACGCGGACAAGCACGCGCCGCTCGAAGTGTGCGTTTTCAACATCGGCGCGAACGTCAATTTCCCGATTCTCGAGACCACCGAGCGCGTGTTCCGGAAAGTGTGGGAAATGGCCTGCTATTCCGGCTTCCTCGCCGGGCGCGAGGCGGCGCGGGTGATGCTGCCGCGCGGCAAGGGTAATATCTTCTTCACCGGTGCGACCGCGAGTCTGCGCGGCGGTTCGGGTTTTGCTGCGTTCGCCAGCGCCAAGTTCGGCCTGCGCGCCGTGGCCCAGTCCATCGCGCGCGAACTCGGCCCGAAGAACATTCATGTCGCCCATCTCATCATCGACTCCAGCGTCGATACCGAATGGGTTCGTCAGTTGATCGCCAATCGGGAAGGCAAGGAAGCGATCGAAAATCTCGATCCGAACCGCCTGATGCGTCCGGCTGCTGTCGCCGAGACCTATTGGCAACTCTACCAGCAGCCGCGCGACGCCTGGACGTTTGAGACCGAAATCCGTCCGTTCGGCGAGAAGTGGTAACGGAGGCGTCCGATGGAGCTGAAACTTTCCAAAGAGGACGAGGCGTTTCGCGATGAGGTGAGAGCCTTCATCGCGGACAACTATCCGCAGGAAATGCGCGTGCCGAATCCGGAAACGGATCTGACCAAGGAGCAGTCGATGCTCTGGCACAAGATACTGCATAAAAAGGGCTGGATCGCTCCGTTGTGGCCGAAGGAATATGGCGGGCCCGGCTGGTCGATCACGCAGCGCTTTATCTGGGAGCAGGAGACGACGCGCGCGGGCACGCTGCCGCCGCTGGCGTTCAGCGTGACGATGGTCGGCCCGGTCATCTACACGTTCGGCAACGACGCGCAGAAGAAGAAGTATCTGCCGCGTATTCTGTCGGGCGAGGACTGGTGGTGTCAGGGCTATTCGGAGCCGGGCTCGGGGTCCGACCTTGCCTCGGTTCGCACCAAGGCGGTTCGCGACGGCGATCATTACATCGTCAACGGCCACAAGACCTGGACCACGCTCGCGCAGCACGCGGACTGGATTTTCTGTCTGGTCCGGACGGACCCGGCCGCGAAGCCGCAGTCGGGCATTTCCTTCCTGCTGATCGACATGAAGTCGCCGGGCGTGACCGTTCGGCCGATTATCACGATCGACGGTTCGCACGAGGTCAATGACGTCTTCCTTGAGAACGTCCGCGTTCCGGTTGAAAATCTGATCGGCGAGGAGAACAAGGGCTGGACCTACGCGAAGTTCCTGCTCGGCAACGAACGCACCAGCATGGCCGGTATCGGCCGCTCGATGCGCTACCTCGGCAAGCTGAAGAAGATCGTGAAGACCGAGATCGGCGAGGACGATCCGGCTTACGGCGAGTTCACCAAGGACATCGCCCGCGTCGAACTCGATGTGCTCGCGCTGGAGGCGACCGAACTGCGTGTGGTCGCGCAGATGGCGCGGGGAATTGATCCCGGTCCGGCGGCATCGCTGTTCAAGATCAGGGGCACCGAAATCTTCCAGCGCATCACCGATCTGACGCACAGGGCTATCGGCAATTATGGCCTCGCGCTGCGCGAGCACCCGGCCAGCCCGAACATCTTCATGCCGGGTCCGGCGGACGGCCATACCGCGCCGGAGAAGTATCTCAACTCGCGAAAATTGAGCATCTACGGCGGCTCCAACGAAATCCAGCGCAACATCATCGCCAAGGCGGTTCTCGGCCTTTAGGGCATTCAGGAGATATCCGGTGGATATTCAGTTTACGGAAGAACAGGAACTCCTGCGCAGCAGCGTTCAGAAGCTGCTGCGGGACCAGTACGATTTCGACACGCGCCGCAAGATCGTCGCGAGCGAGGAGGGCTGGAGCAGGAAGCACTGGGCGACGTTCGCCGAGCTTGGATTGCTCGCCGCGCCGTTTTCCGAGGCGGCCGGCGGTCTTGGCGGCGGCAGTCTCGCCACCATGATTGTGATGCAGGAATTTGGGCGTCATCTTGTGGTCGAACCGTTCTTTGAAACGGTTGTGCTGGCCGGCGGCCTGATCGAGCAGGAAGGCACCGATGCGCAGCGCGACGCGTTTCTGGCCCCGATCATGGCGGGCGAAGCGATCTGGGCGCTGGCCTGGACCGAGGGTCATTCCCGCTACGATCTCAACAATGTCGCGACCACCGCGAAGCGCACCGGCGACACCTATGTCCTGAACGGCGCGAAAGCCGCCGTCATCGGCGCGCCATGGGCCGACAAGCTGATTGTCTCCGCGCGGACGCTGGGCGGCCCGCGCGATCACGCCGGTGTCAGCCTGTTCATCGTCGATCGCCAGTCCGCGGGGCTTCATCTGCAGAGCTTCAAGACCATCGACGGGCGGCGTGCGGCTTAAATCACGCTCAAGGATGTGGTCGTTCCGGCCGGGCATCTGCTGGGGACGGAAGGGAAGGGCGTTGCAGCGCTTGAAGCGTGCAGGGATCGCGCCATCGCTGCACAGTGTGCCGAGGCGACCGGAGCGATGGGCGAACTCAACGCGGCGACGCTCGAATACACCAAGACGCGCAAGCAGTTCGGCGTGACGCTTGGAACCTTCCAGGTGCTGCAGCACCGGATGGTGGATATGTTCATCGCGCTCGAGGAAGCGACATCGCTGTCGCAGCACTTGAACCTGACAATGGCGGAGGGCGACCCGCAGGGATCGAAACTGGCGTCCGGCGCGAAATCCAAGATCGGTGAAGCTGCCCGCTTTGTCGGCGAGCAAGCGATCCAGCTCCATGGCGGCATGGGGATGAGTGACGAACTGAACGTCGGCCACTATTTCAAGCGCATCGCGTCGATCAATATCCAGTTCGGCGATCCGACCTATCACCTGTTGCGATACGCCCGCGCGGGCTGACCGCCGGCTGGCTGCATGGCAGCATTGCCCGAAGGCCGCCGCACTTCTTATTATATGATGATAGTAATATAATAAAGATCATCTCAGCCCGTGTTGCGACGGGATCACGCTATGGAGGTCACCTGATGGTAGATGCAGTTATCGTTTCCACCGCGCGCACGGG
This sequence comes from Afipia sp., assembly GCA_050249215.1. GTDB lineage: Bacteria > Pseudomonadota > Alphaproteobacteria > Rhizobiales > Xanthobacteraceae > Afipia. The sequence goes on along the minus strand of JBFWQX010000006.1, from coordinate 35,308 downwards.
CATCGGCAAGGCCTATCGCGGCGCGCTGAACAACACCGAAGGCCCGACGATGGCCGGTCATGTGATGGCCGAGGCTGTCAGGCGGGCCGGCATCGAGCCGGGCGAGGTGGAAGATGTGGTGATGGGCTGCGCCATGCAGCAGGGCACCATGGTGATGAACGTCGCCCGCAAGGGCGCGATCCGCGCGGGTCTTCCGGTGACGGTCGCCGGAACCACCATTGACCGGCAGTGCGCGTCGGGATTGCAGGCGATTGCGGTCGCCGCGCGTTCCATCATGCTGGACGGCGTCGAGGTCGCCATCGGCGGCGGGATCGAGTCGATCAGTCTCGTGCAGAACGAGCACATGAACAAGTTTCACGCCGTCGATGATGAGTTGATGGCGATGAAGCCGGACATGTACATGTCGATGCTGGAGACCGCCGAAGTGGTCGCTGCGCGCTACAATATCTCGCGCGAGAAGCAGGACGAGTACGGCCTCGAGTCCCAGCGCCGCACCGGCGCTGCCATGCAGGGCGGACGGTTCAACGACGAGATCGTGCCGTTCAAGACCAAGATGGCGGTGGTCGACAAGGAGACGAAGCAGGTCTCGTTCAAGGACATCACGCTCACCAAGGATGAAGGTCCGCGTCCGGATTCGACGGCTGAAGGCATCGCCAGCATCAAGCCGGTCTTCGAGGGCAAGACCATCAGCGCGGGCAATGCAAGCCAGCTTTCGGACGGTGCATCGGCCAGCGTTCTCATGAGCGATACCCTTGCCGCGAAGAAGGGGCTGAAGCCGCTCGGCATCTTCCGCGGCTTTGTCGCGGCGGGCGTCGAGCCGGATGAAATGGGTGTCGGGCCTGTCGCCGCCATTCCGCGTCTGCTCAAGCGTCATGGCCTCAAGATCGACGACATCGACCTGTGGGAGCTGAACGAGGCTTACGCGGTGCAGGTGATCTATTGCCGCGACAAGCTCGGGATCGACCCCGAGAAGCTGAACGTCAACGGCGGTTCGATCGCGATGGGTCATCCTTACGGGATGACCGGCGCGCGCCTGGCAGGTCATGTCCTGATCGAAGGCCGCCGCCGCAAGGCGAAGTACGGCGTGGTGACCATGTGCATCGGCGGCGGAATGGGCGCAGCCGGACTGTTTGAGATCATTCACTGAACGACGCGAATTTCTCCCGAGCCTTATACCGGCCACGGCAACGTGGCCGGTTCTTTTTTGGAAGGCTCAAAATTTATAACGGGATAGAAACAAACCTCCTCTTGATGCGTTGATGCAGCGTTCGGATATTAGCGTCAGCCGTTCTGACCAGATCGGGTGCTATGATGTTGCGACGCAAAACGATTTTTCTGTCCGGTTTAGGCTTTGCCGCGTTGGTCGCTGGCGGATTTACAGCGGCTCCCATTCTCACCGCCGAGGCAGACGCGCCGGTCATCAAGACGCAGGCGACGGCGGCTCCGGACACGACCGCCGCGATTCCAGCAACCGAAACCAAGCCTGAGCCTGAAGCCGGCGCTGCGCCGGAAGCCGAGCGGGTGTTGACGCCTGAAGAACAGAAGGCGGCCGCGGCCAAACAGGTGTTCGACAAGGCGCTGGCGGACGCGGCGGCGCTGAATACCGAATACGAGAGCTTCAAGCGCGGCAGGAGCAAGAAGCCTGTTTCCCTGTCCGCGTTTCGCAGCCTTGAACTGCGTCTGGACATGATCGCCGACGCCGACCCGGCCAACACGCAGGCGCGGGACATGGCGAACATGATGAAGATGCGTCAGTACGAAATTCTTCAACCCTCCGTCGAGATCGCGGCCAGCGCGAACCGTCTTCTTTTCGCGCATGCCATGGCGGAACGAATGCGGGATGACGGCACCAAAGTCATGGTGTCAGGTGCGGGCAACAACGCGGTTCGTTTCGTATCGCCGCATATGACGAAGCAGATGGCGATGCAGCTTTCGGAATCGGCGAAGATTCCGGAGAAGGCGAAAGCCCTGCAGTTTCAGCGCGTCGTATTCGGGAATGGCCGGCGGTCCTGGACCTACGACGTGAGGCGGAACAGGCTGCGCTAGGGTTGGTGCGACGAACCGTCAATGATGCATGAAGCTACGAAAAGGGCCGGTCCCATGGACCGGCCCTTGGATGTCATTGAAGGCGCGGCTTATGCTTCGATCACCGCGACGATCTCGAAGGTGCGCGGGTTCACCACCACGATCTCATCGTTGACGAGGAAGAACTCGTAGCCGCGCCAGGCGGGATAGACCGTGATGACTTCCGCCGGAAGCGGATGGAACGCCACCGTCCGGGGAACCCGCGTGCCGATCGAGATCGAGAAGTTGACGTTGGTGACCGGCTTCACCTTCTGCTTGGTGATCGAGGTCCGGATGGTGGTGCGCTGCTCGGTCGAGAGCTTGGCGCCCGCCGCGGCCTGACCGGTTGTCGTGCCGGCTTTGCTGTCCGACGCATTCTTCTGATCGGACTTCATGCCGTCGCGGTCGGCGGCGTTCTTCTGGTCCGCCTTCATGCCATCCTTGGACTTGTCAATGCTCGTATCGGACGCGGCCTTACCCTTTTGATCGCGGGTCGTTTCGGCGCCCTTCGATTTCATGTCGTCCTGCGCACGCTGTGCGTTGCCACCCTCACGCGGCGTCTGCGCGTGGCCACCGCCCTTCATGCTGTCGCCGCGATCCATCGGGGCAGCCCGTTCAGCCGCGCCGCCGGCTCCCTGCGTTGCCGCAGGCGCATTCGGAGCGTTGTTAGGTGTCTGCGCGGAAGCGAGGCCCGAGGTGCCGATCAGGGCAGCCGCCGCGACGCCAATCAAAAACCTGTTTGTCATGATAATCCTCCTCGTTGTCTGCCCGCTCTTCAACGGGAAGCGACAAGGTCTGTTCCGTGCGACAGCGCGATGTTTGCGTGAACACCCATTCATGCGGAACATTCAAACGGTGGAACGCGGAATATTTTCGGATCAGGAGGCGCTGGCCGCGGAGGCGCGATAGGCGTGCGCGTGGGCCGCGGCGATCATGGCCCACATGATGCCGAGCATCATCCAGAAGTGACGCCAGTGATCGACGTCGATGATGAACGCCTCGCCAACCGTGCCGAAGAACGCCGCGAAGATCGCGAGATAAGTTCGCTGCCAGGGCACCCGGACGAAAATCAGCCTGAAGCCCATGATGACGGTGATGAACACCAGCGCGGGGAAACAGATTCCCGATATCCAGCCGCCTGACATGAAAGCGTTCAGGAACGAGTTGTGGGTGTCTTCGGGAAAGAATTTCGTGAACTGAAGGGGACCGATGCCGAGCGGCAGTTCGAGCGCCATCTGGAAGCCGAGCGCATGACGGCCGAAACGTCCGAAGCGGCCGCTGTCGTAGCTTTGATGCAGGCTCGCGCGCTCCTTGAACAGCCCGCCGATGGAATCGAACGACAGCAGCACAAGCAGCAGAAGCGCGGCGAATACCGCCGCGGCGATGGCGACCGTGACGATCCGCTGTCTTTGGGCCCGTGAAGGCGAGGTGAGATACATCAGGGCCAGCATGAAGGCCGAGCAGCCGATCAACTGGCCCCATGACGCGCGCGAGAAGGCGAGCAGCACCGCGAGGCTGAGAATGCCGAGCCCAACCGCGCTCCAGAATGACTTCCTGAGTGACTGGGTGACGACACTCTGCAACAGGAACATCGCAGGCAGGATCAGATACGCGCCAAGGACATTGGGATCCTTGAAGGTCCCGCGCGCGCGGCTGTAGAGCGTAAAGAGGTCGTAGCCTGCCCCCGGCACCAGCCGGAAATAACCGGCGATGCCCGCCAGCGAGGCGATGAGCGCGCCGAAGATCAGCCCGCGCCGGAGAAACTCCAGCCGCTCGGCGGTGTTCTCCGACAGCACCATCGCGAAGAACAGCGCGGTGATGGCCATGTACCAGGACGTGAGAATCCAGTTGAGGATTTCCTTCTTGTCCATCAGGTAGGCGGCGCAGATCGTGTAGCCGATGTTGAGCAGGAACAGCAGGATCAGCAGCGGGATGAAAACCGGCCGCATCCGCAAGCCAGTGGCGAAGAAGAAGATCACCGACGCCAGCGTCATCAACTCATACGGGCTGGGCTCGATGAAGACGATGGCTCCGCCCGCGCCGACAGCCCACATCAACGCGCGCTGGATCGCCGCGATGCCGGGCGGCGTCGTGGCGGCGGGCAGGGTGTAGTCTGTCGCGGCAAATGACGTCATGCGAACCGGAATCCTCTTCGCGCGTGCCGCGCGGGTCAATCAGCGCACAGGACCAACAGGCCGCGTCTCGCGGCCATCCCGAGCCTAGTAGGCGTTCTCGCCCTTGATCAGGGCGAATGGTGTCTTGAAGAGGATGTAGAGGTCGAACAGGACCGACCAGTTCTCGATGTAATAAAGGTCGAACTCGACGCGCTTCTGGATCTTCTCGTCGGTATCGACCTCGCCGCGCCAGCCGTTGATCTGCGCCCAGCCGGTGATGCCCGGCTTGACGCGGTGACGCGCGAAGTAACCATCCACCGCGTCGTCGAACAGCCGGTTTTGCAATTTGCCCTGCACCGCATGCGGACGTGGGCCGACCAGCGAGAGATTGCCCTTGAAGACCACATTGAAGAGCTGCGGCAACTCGTCGAGGCTGGTCTTGCGGATGATGCGGCCGACGCGGGTGACGCGCTTGTCGCCCTTGGTGACGACCTTCGAGGCGAGCGGGTCGGCCTGATCGTGAAACAGCGAGCGGAACTTGAAGACGTCGATGCGCTCGTTGTTGAAGCCGTAGCGCTTTTGCAGAAACAGCACGGGGCCGGGACTGTCGAGCTTCACCGCAAGCGCGACCAGCGCCATCACCGGCGACAGCAGAATCAAGATGATCGCGCCGACAATGCGGTCGAAGGCCGATTTGAGCACCATGTCCCAGTCGGTGATCGGCTGCTCGAACACGTCGAGGGTCGGCACCTTGCCCAGATACGAATAGGAGCGCGGGCGGAAGCGCAGCTTGTTGGTGTGGGCCGAGAGCCGGATATCGACCGGCAGCACCCACAGCTTCTTGAGCATTTCAAGAATGCGCGTTTCAGCCGAGATCGGCAGCGCGAACAGCACCAGGTCAATCCGGGTACGCCGCGCGAACTCGACGATGTCGTCGATCTTGCCGAGCTTGGGCTGGCCGGCGCAGGTGTCCAGCGCGCGGGCATCGTTGCGATCGTCGAACACGCCGAGAATCTGGATATCGGAATCGTCCTGCGCCTTCAGCGCGCGGATCAGGTTTTCGCCGTTCTGGTCGGAGCCGACTATGATCGTTCGCCGGTCAAGCCGTCCCTCGCGTGCCCAGCGCCGGACCATCGTGCGCAGGATGAAGCGCTCAAGGAACAGGGCCAGCAATCCAACGAAGAAGAATGCCGAGAGCCAGACGCGGGAAATGTTGTCGCCGAGTTTTGCGAAGAACGATGCGCCGATGAACAGCAGGAAGACGAACGCCCATGACGACACCATCCGCGTCATCTGGCGAAGTTGTCCGCGGAAAATCTGGACGTCGTAGATTTCGGCGGCCTGGAAGCTGATCACCGCGCAGCCGGCAACGCCGAACACCGCGGCGGCGTATTGCCAGGAGAAACTGTCACCGGGCATCACGTACCACAGATAAAGCCCAAGCCCGACGGCGCTGAGGACAAGAAAATCCACAATGCGGACAACGCCGCTGATCACGACCGTCGAATAGGCCTTGCGGACCTTTTCGTTGGCGACCGCAAGCGCGGCTGGCGACAGCCGCTTGCGGCGTTCAAGCCGGGGCACGCCGTCGGCATTGCCGATCGTTGCGGCTCCCGCGGCCGCGTTCATCATGGTTCTGACGTCGATCGGTTCCACGGCTGTTTTTCCGTTGTTGGGCCGTCATGTAACGACAGGCCGGAGAAACCCAAGGGTTCCAGCTAATTGCGTAGCCAACAAATCGGAAGAATTGGTTATCTCGATCCAGCAGGGTTAACGCGCGTTAAACGCCTCGCGATACCCGTTGAGCACGCCGTCGACCATCGCCTTCTGGGAGAAATGCACGAAGACACGTTCGCGCAGATCGCGGGCGCGCTCGCGCGTCTTGTCCATGTCGCCGAGTGCGGTCTCGATGGCATCCGCCATCGCGCCGATGCTGTTGGCGACGAATAGCCCCTCGGTATAGGGACCGAAGATTTCCGGGATACCGCCGACATTGGCGGCGACCATCGGGATACCGGCGGCGGCGGCCTCGATCACCACATAGGGCATCGAGTCGCCGCGCGAGGGGACGACCAGCACCTTGCCCTTGGAGAAGCCGTAGCGGGCTTTGACATGGCCGATAAAGCGGACAGCGTCGCCAACATTCAATTTGGCGATGAGCGCTTTCAGGTTCTCGGTTTCCTCGCCATCGCCCGCGAGCGTCAATGTCACGGGTTTGCCGTCGGCGCGCAGCCGGGCGACAGCCTGGATCAGCAGGTCGGCGCCCTTGATCTCGCGGAATTCGCCGACATAGACGATGTCGGTTGCGTCCTCCGCGAGCGAAACGGGATCGAATTCGGTTGCGGTCACGCCGTTGAAGACGCAGCGGACCAGTCCGGCGGGCCTGCCGATGACGCGCTGATAGGTGTCGCGGGCGAATCCGCTCTCGAACAGGAACAGTTCGGTGCGGTTCATCAGCGCGCGCTCCATGCGCGCGTAGACGTTCCCCTTGAGCGTGCCCGGCGGGTAGTGCAGGGAGCCGCCGTGGGGGGTGTAAACCCGGATCGCTTTCTTCGACTTGCGTTTCATGCGCACGAACGCGCCGGCCTTCGCGCCATGGCCGTGAAGCACATCGAGCTTCAGCGACCGGACAAGACGAAGAAAATGCAGCGACGTGATGCTGTCCACGGGATGTGGCTCGCGGCGAATGGCGAGGCGATACACGCCGAGTTTGAGTTTGGGGGCGATCTCCTTCAGCGCGGCTTCGGCGCGCTCTCCGCCGGTCAGGCTGTCAGCAAGGATGCCGACCGCATGTCCACGCTCGGCCTGGCCCGCGGCCAGATCAAGGATATGCCGGAAAATACCGCCGACCGGCGCACGGACGGCGTGCAGGATGCGCAAGGGAGAGTCGGGCGTCTCGGGCATTGTCAGAACCAGCGTTCGGCGACAACGACCGTGTCCCCGGGTTTCAGGAGGGTGCCAGGCGGCACGACAGCCTGAGCGGTTCCACCTTCGCCCATCCGGGTTAATTTGATGCTGCTGCGCCGCGCCCTCGGCGTAAAGCCGCCGGCGATCGCGACCGCGCTCTCGACGGTCATGTTGGGCACGTAGGGATACTGGCCGGGTGCTGCGACTTCGCCGAGGATGAAGAAGGGCCGGTAGGTCTCGACCTCCGCCGCGACATAGGGCTCGCGGATATAGCCATTCTTGAGCCGCGCTGTGATCGCCGCCGCGAGGCCGTTCGGTGTCAGGCCGCGCGCCCGCACCGCGCCGATCAGCGGCATGGTGATCGCGCCGCCCGCATCGACAGCATAGGTGTTGGTGAGGCCTTCCTGACCGTAAACGACGATGCGCAGCCGGTCTCCCGCATCGAGCCGGTAAGGCTCGTCATGCGCGGCGTAGCTGGAGGCGGTGGGCACCGGCGCCGTCTGGACGCTGATGGCGCGCACGGGCTGAACCGCGCCATAGGCGATCGCATCGAGGCTGCCGTTGTCGATGACGGCGACTGGCGCAGCCGTCTTCATGCAGCCCGACACAACGAGCGCGAGGAGAAGACCGGCAAGGCGCATACGGCTGCGCGGCATGAAGGGAATCCGGTTAAATACCGAGTCTGATTAAGGGCTTTTATGGTTAACAAAGCGGTAACGACGATGCTGCGCCGCGAGGGAAATGAGCGCCGATAGCGCTGCGATTAACCGGGCAGCAACCTTAATAGACTGTAATCGGGGCGCTCAGGGCAGCGAGTGAAGTGGCGTTCGGGTGGAGAGTTTCGATGCGTTTGTCGTTCTGGCGCGACTGGATGGACAAGATTTCTTTCCGTGCCAAAGCCAAGACGAAAGCGGCGGCCGCGCCGGTCCCGGCCGCTGCCCCCATCGTTTCCGCGCCCGTCGTTCCGGCGCCGGCCATCGCTGCTCCCGCGCACGGAGTTACTCCCGAACTCGGCGATCTCGACCTTCGCGCCATCTGGGACACGCTCGTCCGCAAGCGGATGTGGGTGATCGTGCCGACCGCGCTGGCCTTCGTGCTGTCGATGGTCGCCGTCAACATGATCACGCCGCGCTACAAGTCCGAGGCGCGCATTCTGATTGATGGGCGCGAAAACTATTTCCTGCGGCCGAACGGCGAGCGCTCGGAAGAGCGTGGCAGCCTCGATGCCGAGGCTGTCACCAGCCAGGTGCAGTTGCTGCTGTCGCGCGATCTTGCCCGCGAAGTCATCAAGGCGAACAAGCTGGCGGAACTGCCGGAGTTCGATCCGGTGCTGCGCGGCATCTCGCCGCTCAAGACGCTGCTGGCGCTGTTCGGCATCGGCCGCGATCCGTTCAAGATGACTCCCGAGGAGCGGGTGCTCGAAGCCTATTACGAGCGGCTGACGGCTTACGCCGTCGACAAGTCGCGCGTCATGGTGGTCGAATTCCAGTCGCGCGATCCGGAGCTTGCGGCGCGTGTCACCAATTCGATTGCCGACGGATACCTTGTGCTGCAACAGGCGGCGCGGCAGAATCAGGCCAAGTCGGCCTCGCAATGGCTGCTTGTCGAGATCGAGGGTCTTCGCAAGAAGGTCGCGGACGCCGAAGCGCGGGTTGAGGAGTTTCGCTCGAAGTCGAACCTGTTCGTCGGCACCAACAACGCCACGCTATCCAACCAGCAGCTCGGCGAGATGAACACCCAGCTCAACAACGCGCGGGCCCTGAAATCGGACGCGGAGTCCAAGGCGCGCCTGATCCGCGAGATGCTTCAGAGCGGAAAACCCATCGAGGCGTCCGAGGTGCTGAACTCAGAGCTGGTGCGCCGCCTGTCGGAGCAGCGCGTGACGCTGCGCGCGCAACTGGCGGAACAGTCCTCCACGCTGCTCGGCGGGCATCCGCGCATCAAGGAACTGAAGGCGCAGATCGCCGATATCGACCGCCAAATCCGCGAGGAAGCGAGCAAGATTTCCCGCTCGCTGGAAAACGACGCGCGGATCGCCAGCGCGCGGGCCGACGGTCTCAATGGCAGCCTGGACCAGTTGAAGCGCCAGGCCTCCTCCACCAACGGTCAGGACGTGCAACTGCGGGCGCTGGAGCGGGAGGCGAAGGCGCAGCGCGATCTGCTGGAATCGTATCTGGCGAAGTATCGCGAGGCGACCACCCGCGAGAACATCGACGCCGTTCCGGCGGATGGACGGATCATTTCCCGGGCGATTGTCTCGAACACGCCAGCGTTTCCGAAGAAGCTCCCGACGGTGCTGATCGCCACACTGGCGACGCTGATGCTGACGGGCGGCTATATCGCCACGGGCGAATTGCTGCGGATGACCGTGCCGCGCTCGCTGGTGTCGCCGCGCGCGCCGATGGCGCCGCTGCGCGATACGCATCCGCAACTGCCCGCGGGAATTCTCGAAATCGAACGTCTCGCTGCGGCGCTGGGTCACGGAGGCACGAAGAAGGTGACGGTGATCGGCGCGCATCAGGAGGAGGGCGTCACGCTCGTCGCTCTGACCCTCGCGCGGCTGCTGTCACGGGGCGCGAAAGTCGTGCTGGTCGATCTTGCGATGTCATCGCCGACGCTGGCCGCCGTCTCGAGCGACCCGTCGTCGCCGGGGCTGACCGATCTGATGCAAGGGGCAGCCTCATTCGGCGAAATCATCACCAAGGACCGCCTGTCCGGCGTTCACATCGTGGGCGCGGGGCGTGAGCCGTCGCAGCGCCAGCTTCTGCAATTGCCCCGGATCAATCTGGCCGTCGATGCGCTCTCGCGGGCCTACGATTACGTCGTGCTGGATGCCGGCACCGCCTCGGACCTGCCGGCCAATGTCATCGCGACCGATGCGCATGCCGTGATCATCCCCGATCCGGCGATTACGGCGACGGCGCGCGATGTGATGAAGGCGCAGTTGCTGGCGTCGGGTTTCGTGGGCGTGACGATTCTCGACACGCCCCTGAAGGCCATGGATCTCGGCGCGCCCGGAGCGCGGGTCGCAGCAGCCTGAAGCGTTCAGCGAGACATTGCGTTGCGCAGAAGCTGCGCCATATGCATCAGCGCCGGATTGTGTTTCACCAGCCGCTTGGCGTGAGTCAGCGATGACATGCCGAGCGCCGCGAACCTGCCGCGCGCGGTGAGCGGAACATAGGCGTCGAGCAGCGGCTCGTCGTCCTTGCAGAATGTCATCTTGTAGTCGTCGGAACCCACCCCGAAGTCGAGCGAGCGGTAGCCGAGATCGCCGAAATGGTCGATCATGTAGCGCAGCAGGATCAGGCCCGGGCTGTATCGCGCATTCTCGGAGATCGTGTAGGTGTTGAACATGGTCGAGAAGCGCTCGCCATCCGCCACGCAGGAGAAGATCGAGATCAGTTCGTCGTCGCATTCCAGCGCGTGAATTTCGATGGCGCGCTGGCCGTTCGGCAGTTTCGCCAGGCATGCTTCGCGGACGAAAGCCTTGGTCGCCGGATCGGAAAACACATCCGGCAGTTTCGACAGCGCCATGCGCTGCGGCTTGATCATGAAGAAGCTGTCGAGCAGGCGGTTGATGTCCTCGTCGGTGGTGGCGACGAAGTAGCGATAACCCGCAAGCGCCTGCAGCTTGCGCTCCTTGTTGCGCAGCCGCCGCCGTGTCGAGGTGCTGACACGCTCCTCGGGCTTGCAGCCGGGGACCATCGTCATCATCGGGCAGGGATTTGTCGAGGGCTGCGCGCCGAGCAGCATCAGCGGATTTGCGACGCCGAGCCAGTGTTTCGGCTGCTGCGAGAGCGCGAGCACGTCGATACGGTCGGGCTGCATGCGGATGCCCGCGATCAGGGCATCGGCATCCGCCGCGGTGAATGTGTCCGCGAAATCGCGGCGCCACAGGCCCATGTTGAAAGTCGGGTGTTTGCCGCCCATGAACCGGGCGGTGTTTGCGCCGTTCTCCCGCCCCATCGCGAGCGGCAGAAGCGCGATGGGCCTGTTGCCGGCATCGTAAGCGACAACGATAAACGGCGCGGCGCCTTCATGCTGGCCGATTGTCGTCTGCCAGGCGTGGAGGAGTTCAAAACGCTGATAGGGTGTGAACAGAAACTCTGTCGTTTCACATGCGCGCCAGATCGGCTCGGCCGCAGCCATGTCGCGCAGGACGTCGATCCGCGCGATGCGGCTCGAAGGACGGACCGGGGAGGATGAGCCGTGAAGTTCTGCCATGGCCATCGGACGACCTGAGTTCTTGCGCAATGGTTCTTGGGCATTTCGGGATTTGCAGCTTTGGCCGACCTTATTCAAAGAAATGTCAACAAAGAGTAATGACAATAGAGACTTGGCGGTCACACTTGGCCGGCATGGGCCGGCGATAGGGAACGATCAGGGTGTTGTTTGCGAAAGGGGTGCTGGCGGATATCGGGCTGGAATTGGCTTATTTCCGCGGCCTTTCACATATTCTGGAACGCCGGACCGGCGGAGCGGGCGTCATTCTCCGATTCCAGCATGTCAGGCCCCTGAGCAGCGATCCATTCCAGCCGCTGCGCGCACGCGAAGTCACGCCCGAATTCCTTGACCGTGCGGTCTTGGCGCTGAAGCGCTGGGGTTTCGACGTTTTGTCCATTGACGATGCCGTGGAGCGCTCCCGGCAGTCTGCCCTCGCGCGCCGTTTCGTGTGCCTGACCTTCGATGGCGGCCATCGCGATTTCATGACATTTGCCTATCCGGTCCTGTCGCGTCATCGCGTGCCGTTCGCGCTGTATGTTCCTACCGGTTTTGTCGACGGCATCGGCAAGGCGTGGTGGCTGGCGCTGGAGCAGGTGATCGCGCGCAACGCGCGCATCGGGCTGGTGATGAACCGGACCGAGCAGCATTTCTTCGCCCCGAGCCTCGCCGAGAAGCATCAGCTTTACGAGATGCTGCACGACTGGATGATGACACTGCCGCCGGACGATGTTGCCGTCGCCATCGGCGATCTCTGCGGCCGCTACGGCGTGGACATCGAAAGCGCATCGCGCGACGCCGCCATGTCGTGGCAGGATCTCGCCAAGCTGGCGCGCGATCCGCAGGCGACGATTGGAAGCGCGACCGTCAACTATCCAAACCTCGCGCGCACCAAGGGCACCATCGCGCTCCGGGAAATGACCATGGGCCGGACGGTGATCGAAACCGCGCTCAACGGCCCGTGCCGCCATTTCGCCTATCCCTTCGGAGGCCGTGACTCATTCGGTCCACGCGAAATGATGCTGGCGCAGGAGGCCGGGTTTGCCAGCGCGGTGTCCGCCGTGCCGGGCGTGATCCGCGCCGACGGCCGCTCGAATCCGATGGCTCTGCCGCGGATTTCATGGGACGGGCGGCGGCGTTCGCTTCGGGCGCTGCGTGTGATCGTTTCGGGACTCACCGTGAGGACGCCAAAAGCGCCGAGGGCCGAACCGGCCAAAAACTACGGCTGAGGGTCCGGCCGCGACATCCAGGCGATCAGCGGCATGGCGGGGAGAACCCAGCCAAGACCGGCCACCACATAGAAAATGGCCTGATACAGTTTGGAACCGGCGAGCCATGGCGTCTGCGCGATCACCATGCCGGCCAGCGACCAGACAATCACCAGCCCCAGCAGGCCAACGGTTCCGATCAGTTTTCGAGTGCGGATTTTCATAACAGAATTGTGCAAGTGGCCGTAAATACGCGCCTTGCGCGGGAAGGTGCGGCGACTATAAGGACCGCGCGAATTCATTCAAGGCTGCATTTTTCGGATCATGACAACCATCGCGATGGACAGGGAAAACAGGGCCACGGGCATGCGGAGCGTCCGCGCGTGGCTGATCGTGGTGGCCGCGCTGATTGTCTGCACGCTGATGGTCGGCGGCGCGACGCGGCTGACCGAATCCGGCCTGTCGATCGTGGAATGGAAGCCGGTGACCGGCACCATTCCGCCGCTGACGGACGCGGAGTGGACGCGGCAGTTCGAGGCGTACAAGACCATTCCCCAGTACCGCGAGATGAATCGCGGCATGAGTCTTTCGGAATTCAAGACCATCTTCTGGTGGGAGTGGGGCCATCGCCTGCTGGGCCGCCTGATCGGCGCGGTGTTCCTGCTGCCGTTTCTCTGGTTTCTGTGGCGCGGAGTCTTGCCGGGTCCGCTCAAGCGCAAGCTGTGGGTGATTTTCGCGCTCGGGGGCCTGCAGGGAGCCGTGGGCTGGTGGATGGTGTCGTCGGGCCTCACCGAGCGGGTCTCGGTGTCGCAGTATCGGCTCGCGGTGCATTTCATGCTCGCGGTCTTTATCTTCTCGGCCATCGTCTGGACCCTGCGCCGGCTTCAGGGCGCTGTGCCGCTGGCGGCCCCGGCGCGGGTCCGGATCACGGGCCGGATTCTGCTGGCGCTGATCTTCCTGCAGTTCTATTTCGGCGCGCTGGTCGCGGGACTTCGCGCAGGCCGCGTATTCAACACCTGGCCGCAGATCGACGGCGCGTTCGTTCCGACAGCCGCGCGTTTGTTCTTCGAGCAGCCATGGTGGCGCAATTTCTTCGACAACACGCTGACGGTTCAGTTCACGCACCGGATGATTGCCTACACGCTTGTCGTGCTGGCGATCCTGCATGCGATTGACGCGATCCGCTCGAAGGCAAGTCCCGCTATCGTGTCCCTTGCGTTATGGATCATGACGGCGATGATTTTCCAGGCCGCCGTCGGCATTCTGACGCTGCTCAATCAGGTTCCGATTGATCTCGGCCTCGCGCATCAGGCGATCGCGATTTTCGTTCTCACGCTCGCGCTGTTTCACGCCGAGCGGCTCGGTGGGGCGCTGCCCAACAGGACGCCCGCCAAGCTGCGCCTTGTCACCGGCAACGGCGGCTGAAATCGAACTATTCTAAAAAACCGCTGACGCGAGAAGTGGCCGATTCTCGGGGATTTCTTTAATCCCGCGCGCCGTTCACGATCTGGTGCCGCCCCGCGCACTTTAACTTCGAGGTGCGGCGCGATAGAACGTGGCGCTCAAAGGTCCAGGGTCTTCCATGTCAAACGCATTCGTTCAGGCCGCCGTCATCCTGCTGCGCGAGGGCCTCGAGGCCATGCTTGTGATCGCCGCGCTCGCGGCCTACCTCCGCAAGGTTGGAGGCGGACATCGCGTGACGGCGCTGTATGGCGGCGCGCTGGTGGCCATCGCAGCCAGTCTCGTCGCAGCGTGGCTCTTTGCCGTTTTCAACTCGGGCGATCACAACGATCTTCTCGAAGGCGTTGTCATTCTTTTCGCGGCGGCCTTGATGCTTTACGTCAGCGGCTGGCTGATGACGAAACAGGACCCGCGCGGCTGGCAGGATTATCTGGCCTCGAAGGCCAACGGCGCGCTGGAGCAGGATACAGCCTGGGCTGTCGGTGCGCTCGCGTTCTTTGCGGTGTTCCGTGAAGGAGCCGAAACGGTGCTTTTTGTCTACGCGCTCGCAGCCACCGAGGGCGGCTGGAGTGCCGGTCTGTTCGGCGGACTTGCCGCAGCGACGGTTGCTCTGGCCGTGCTGTTCTACTTCATCAACATGATCGCAAAGAGAATTCCGCTTCGCCCGTTGTTCGTCGTCACATCGGCATTCCTGTTCGCGATGGGTATCAAGTTTATCGGCGAAGCCATTCAGGAATTCCAGGAGCAGGCCATCATTCCTGTCACGGAGTTGAAGAACTTCGGCTGGCTGCAGTCGCTGGGGCTCAATGCCACGCTGGAAGCGGTGTCGCTGCAGCTTCTTGTCATTCTTTTCGCGCTGGCGACGTTCTCGATCGTCCAGCGCAACGCCCGGCTGGTTCGTCAGGACAAGGCCAGGGCGATGGAAGCCGCGAAGACCTGATTTTTTAAATCGTTTGCTCTCTGCAATTGAAAAACGCGACGCCATGCCCGGCGCCGCGTTTTTTGCTTTTCAGGTGTCGGTGACGCCGCTCAGGCCTTCAGCGCCTGATCGAGATCGGCGATCAGGTCTTCCTTGTCTTCGAGGCCGACCGACAGACGCACGACATCGACACCGGCGCCGGCCAGCGCCTTCTGCGCATCACTGAGCTGGCTGTGTGTGGTCGAGGCCGGATGAATGATCAGCGAGCGGGTGTCGCCGACATTAGCCAGATGCGAGAACAGCTTGACGTTGGAGACGAGGCTGATGCCGGCGTCGTAGCCGCCCTTGAGGCCGAATGTGAACACCGCGCCCGCGCCCTTCGGCGAGTATTTGCGCGCGAGGTTGTGGTAGCGGTCGCCGGGCAGGCCGGCGTAACTTACCCACGCCACCGCGGGATGCGCCGACAGCCATTCCGCGACCGCCTTGGCGTTATCGGAATGCCGCTGCACGCGCAGGCTCAGCGTCTCGATGCCGGTGAGCAGCAGGAACGCGTTGAACGGCGACAGGGCAGGGCCAAGATCGCGCAGGCCGATCACCCGCGCGGCAATCGCGAAGGCGAAGTTGCCGAATGTCTCCTGCAGTTTGATGCCGTGATATTCCGGGCGCGGTTCGCTTAAGACAGGATAGCGGCCATCGCGCGACCAGTCGAATGTGCCGGCGTCGACGATGATGCCGCCGATGGAGTTGCCATGGCCGCCGAGGAACTTCGTCGCCGAATGCAGCACGATGTCCGCGCCATGGTCGATCGGCTTGATGAGGTAGGGCGAGGCGAGCGTGTTGTCGACGATCAGCGGCACACCGGCCTTGCGCGCGATGGCGGCGATGGCCTCGATGTCGGTCACGGTGCCGCCGGGATTGGCGATCGACTCGATGAAGATCGCCTTGGTCTTCGGCGACAGCGCCTTCTCGAAGGTCGAGACATCGTCGGTGTCGGCCCACACGACGTTCCAGCCGAAGTTCTTGAACGAGTGATTGAACTGGTTGATCGAGCCGCCATAGAGACGCCGCGCCGCGATGAATTCATCGCCGGGCTGCAGCAGCGCGTGAAACGTCACCAGTTGCGCGGCGTGTCCCGAGGCGACGGCCAGCGCGGCGGTACCGCCTTCCAGCGCGGCGACGCGCTCTTCAAGCACGGCGTTGGTCGGGTTGCCGATGCGGGTGTAGATGTTGCCGAACGTCTGCAGGCCGAACAGCGATGCCGCGTGATCGGCGTCGTTGAAGACGAAGGATGTGGTCTGATAGATCGGCGTCGCACGCGCGCCCGTGGTCGGATCCGGCTGTGCGCCGGCGTGAATGGAGAGCGTGGAGAAACCCGGCAATCTTTCGGTCATGAGGTGTCCTTCTGGGTGCCGCGAACGGGCATGGAGAAGAATATGCTGCGGGCGGATGCGTTCGGCGTCAAGCCGTCAGCCGCATCCGGCGGCAACTGGCAATAAAGCTGACACAATACTTGCCGGGAACGGAACGCTGTTCTGCAATGTGCGCGTTTTACGGCAGGTCGTTCTTGTCCTTCGCGGCGCGGTCGGCGGCCATCGTGGCTCCGCCGCTCACGCTGCTGCGATTCAATGACAGGCGCATGTTGCTGGTGGGGATCGGCGCGCGTTTGGCGCTGATGGTGCGCGAGTTGACGCCGACCCACTGAATTTCCGAGGTGAGCCGCGCATATTCGATCTTGGGGCAGCGGTTCATCACGACCTTGACGCCGGCGGCTTCCGCCTTCGCCGCCGCGGCCTCGTTGACGACGCCGAGTTGCATCCAGATCACCTTCGGCAAAACAGGCAGCGCGAGCGCTTCATCGACGACGGCGGCGGCGGCATCCGAGTTGCGGAAGATATCGACCATGTCCACGGGGCGGCCGATGTCCTTCAGCGATCCGACAAAGGGTTTTCCGATCAGGCTCTTTCCAACCTGGCCCGGATTGATCGGGATCATGTCGTAGCCGCGCTCGACCAGATACTTGAATGCGAAATAGCTCGGCCGCACGTTGACCGGCGATGCGCCGACCATGGCGATGGATTTCACATCGGTGAGGATCGCGCGGATATAGTTGTCGTCGTAGACGTTGTGGTTCATTCCGGGGAACTTCACTTTCGGAGGAAGACGGTTCAGCGGTCTTCCCACTTGGGATCGCGTTTCTCGATGAAGGCGCCGATGCCTTCCTGCGCGTCGCGCGCCATCATGTTCTCGGTCATCACCTGCGCGGCGTAGGTGTAGGCGTCCGCGAGACTCATTTCGGCCTGCCGGTAGAAGGCTTCCTTGCCCACCTTCAGCGTATAGGCCGATTTCACCGCGATCCGTTCGGCTAGCGCGATGGCCGCCGCACGTTCGCTGCCGGCCGGCACCACGCTGTTGACCAGACCGAGTTCAAGCGCGCGCTGCGCGGAGATGTGCTCGCCGGTCAGCAGCATGTGCATCGCGTGCTTGCGCGGGACATTGCGCGTCAGCGCCACCATCGGCGTCGAGCAGAACAGGCCGATGTCGATTCCCGGCGTGCCGAATGTCGCCTGATCGGAGGCGACCGCGAGATCGCATGTCGCCACCAGTTGGCAACCCGCGGCGGTGGCGACGCCCTGCACGGCGGCGACCACGGGCTTGGGCAGACGCACGATGGTCTGCATCATGTCGCTGCAGGATTTCATCATGTGCGCGAAATAGGCCCGGCCTTTGTCCGGATCGGCGCGGCGCGCGGTGAGTTCCTTGAGATTGTGCCCGGACGAGTAGGCGGGGCCGTTGGCCGCGATCACCACGGCGCGGATACTTTTGTCGTCGCGGATGGAATCCAGCGCGTCCTGAAGCGCCGTGATCATGGCTTCGGAGAGCGCGTTTCGCGTCGCCGGTGAATCGAGCGTCAGCACGGCGATGCTGCCGACGGTTTCGCGCAGGAGCGGCGAGGGCGCTTGCGACACGGCGCGGGATGCTTGTGGCGTCATGGTCTCACTTAATCCGGATTCGCTTTTCGGTTCCGTCAGGCTCGCTATCGGGCTCACCCTAAGATACAAAACCGTCACATACGAGTGCAGTGCAGGACATACGTTCCATGAACAAGCCGAAAATGACCGTGGCAGAACTCGAGGCGTTTCTCCACAAGGAGTTTCCGCAGGCCTTCGCCAGCGGCGAAATCCTGATCGAGAGCGCGGATGGCGAGACCTGCCTGCTGCGGCAGCCGTACAGCGAGCGGATGCTGCGCCCCGGCGGGACGGTGTCCGGCCCCACGCTGATGGCGCTGGCGGATTTCGCGATGTACGTGGTCCTGCTGTCGGCCATCGGACCGGTCGGCCTTGCGGTGACCACCAGCCTCAACATCAATTTCCTGCGCAAGGGGCAGCCGGGGCAGGATGTGCTGGCGGCGGCCAAGCTGATGAAGCTCGGCAAGCGCCTCGCGGTTGGGGAAGTGAGCCTGTTATCAGGGACTTCGCCCGATCCGATCGCGCATGTGACCTCGACATACTCCATTCCGAATACTTGACGATTTTGCAGGTATTATTACACCATATTTACAAGCCATTGTTTTTCATGGACTATTTTTCTCCACGCGGCATTGACGCTGCGCGGCGGGTTATCTAGAAACGCGCCAGTTTGGCGATCCGGCCGAACAAGCAATTTCACGGACAACTCATCATGAAGTCGTTTTCGGCAAAGCCAGCCGAGGTCAACAAGAAGTGGGTGCTGATCGACGCCAAGGGTCTGGTCGTCGGCCGTCTCGCCACCTTGGTTGCCATGCGCCTGCGCGGCAAGCACCTCCCGACCTACACCCCCCACGTCGATTGCGGTGACAACGTCATCATCATCAACGCGGCTCACGTCGTCCTCACCGGGCGCAAGCGTGACAACAAGATGTACTACAACCACACCGGGTTCATCGGTGGCATCAATGAACGTTCGGCGAAGTCGATCCTCGAAGGCCGTTTCCCGGAGCGCGTGGTCGAGAAGGCCATTGAGCGCATGATTCCGCGTGGCCCGCTCGGCCGTGTTCAGATGGGCAACCTGCGTGTTTACGCGGGCGCTGACCATCCGCACGAGGCGCAGCAGCCCGAGACCGTCGATATCGCATCGTTGAACCGCAAGAACACGAGGGCCGCATAATGTCCGACACCATGCAGTCCCTCGATCAGCTCTCGGCGCTGAAGACCTCCGCGCCCGACGCTCCGAAGTACGAAAAGAAGGTCGACAAGCAGGGCCGCGCTTACGCCACCGGCAAGCGCAAGGACGCGGTCGCCCGCGTCTGGATCAAGCCAGGCTCCGGCAAGATCGTGGTCAACACCCGTGAGGTCGAGGTTTACTTCGCCCGTCCGGTGCTGCGCATGATGATCCAGCAGCCGATCGTCGCTGCCGCCCGTCAGGGCCAGTACGACGTGATCTGCACCGTCGCTGGCGGCGGTCTGTCGGGTCAGGCCGGCGCCGTGCGTCACGGCATCTCCAAGGCGCTCACGCACTTTGAGCCGGATCTGCGCGGCGTCCTCAAGAAGGGCGGCTTCCTGACCCGCGACTCGCGTGTCGTCGAACGCAAGAAGTACGGCAAGGCCAAGGCCCGCCGGTCCTTCCAGTTCTCGAAGCGCTAAGGCGCGCTTCAGTTCTCGAAGCGCTCGTCGTTTCGATTCAAGTTTTCCGCAAATCGCGGGACAAAAGGGCGCCTCCGGGCGCCCTTTTTGCTGTTCCCGATACCTCCGAATTGCAGCGATTTTTCCTGAAAATTGTGTGACCGCTGCAAACGGAGTGCGAAGAGACCGTTGCTAGGTTCGGCAACGGCTGAGGGAGCTATTCCGGCTCCGTCGAATTTTTAAGCGCTGCATAGAACATGCCGGCTGGCACACATTTGTCTCTCGACATTTCGACGCTTTACCTCGTGGCGACACTGGCGGCAGCGATGCTGGGCGTGTTGCTGCTGTTCTTCTGGCGTCAGGAAAAGATCGCGGCGCTCGGCTGGTGGGGCGCGGCCTACATTCTCGGCGCGGCCTCCGTCGCGCTGTGGACGATAGGCGGTGCCGAACTCGGCTTTGAACTGTCGCTGGCGGTCAACGCCGTGGGCTTTATCGCCTGCGGGCTGATGTGGGATGCGGCGCGCGCGTTTCATGGCCGCCCGGCCAACTGGATCGGTGTGCTCGCCGGACCTGCGCTGTGGATCGCCGCGGTGATCCTGCTCGATCCGATGGATCCCGAAATCCGCATGATGCTCGGCGCGGGCATTGTCGCGATCTACGCTTCGCTGACCGCGGCGGAGCTGTGGCGCGAGCGGCGCAAGGGGGTGCGCGCGCGCTGGCCGGCCATCGCCATTCCGGTGATGCACGGCGCTGTCCTGATGCTGCCGATCGTGATGGGCGACATGTTCCGGCCCGGCAACGCCGGCATGAGCCAGGTCTGGGTCGCCGCCTTCGCCGCTGAACTCGTGATCTACGCGGTCGGCACGGTGTTCATCATCTTCATGCTGGTTTCCGAGCGCACGGTCACCGCGCACAAGACCGCGGCCTCGGTCGATCCGCTCACCGGCCTGCTGAACCGGCGCGGATTCAGCGAGGCGACATCCCGGATGATCGAGCGCGAGGCGAAAGCCGGACGTCCGGTCACTGTGATGATCTTCGATATCGACCACTTCAAGTCGGTCAACGACCGCTTTGGCCACGCCACCGGCGACGACGTGCTTCAGGTGTTCGCCAATGTCGTGGTCGCCTCGCTCCGCATCACGGACCTGGTCGGCCGGGTCGGCGGCGAGGAATTCGCGGCGCTGTTGCCATGCGCGATGGATGAAGCGCTGATCGCGGCGGAGCGCGTCCGCGAAGCCTTCGAGTCGTCCGGCGTCGCCATTGATGACGTTCCGCTGGAAACCACGGTCAGCATCGGTGTCGCGGGCGGTCCGGCGAACACCGAACTCGAAGTGCTGATGGCCTCCGCCGATACCGCGCTGTATCAGGCCAAGCGCGGTGGCCGCAATCGCGTCGAGGCCGCCAAAGAACAGCCGCTGTCGCTGGAAGATGCGCGGCGCAAGATGATCGGAACGGCCGCCGCGCCTGTGGAGAAGGCGGCCGCGCGCCCCGCCGAGGTGCCGGCCTGATCTGCTAACACTCTGTTTACCATGCGCGTCCTACGATACGGCATGGCCACCGCACACAGTCACCGTTCCCAGTCCGATATCTCCGCGCTTGAAGCGAGCGTGGCGTCCGCCCGCGCCGGCTTTGCCTGCATGTTCTCGACATCCGACGAATACGAGAATGCCCTGATCGCGGCGCGGCGCGCCGAAGGCCGCTATGGCTCGGCGTTCGACTGGCAGCCGGTGGCGCTTGGCGGCTGCACGCTGGTGCTGCTCGGCATCCTGGTCACGTTTTTCTAGCGCCGACGTTCGTTTCACGGCTTGGGAAGGGCGCTCTTGGTGCTCTTTGTCTTTTCCGCCGCCTGTTTTTGCGCTAGAGCCGCCTGACAAAATCACGAGGGCGGAGAACGATGATTACCGAAATTGCGCAGATTGAAGTCAAGCCGGGCAGCGAGAAGGATTTCGAGGCGGCCGTCGCCATGGCGCAGACCATTTTCAAGCGCTGCAAGGGCTGGAAGAGCTTTGAGCTGCACCGCTCGATCGAAAAGCCGTCGCGTTACCGGCTGCATATCAAGTGGGACACGCTGGAAAACCACACGGTCGATTTCCGCGAGTCGGACAACTTCACCGAGTGGCGCGCGCTGGTCGGCCCGCATTTCGCGTCGCCCCCGGAGGTCGAGCACACCAACACGGTGGTGAGTTTCTGACCGCATCACCCGCGACTGGAAAAGGCGCCGAAGAGGCGCCTTTTTTATTTTCAGGTTTTCGCCGCGATCACGAATTCCGGCTCGCGCACCTCGTCCTCCTCGCGCAGATAGGTGATGATGACCTTCACAATGGCCATCAGCGGCAGCGCCAGCGCCAGTCCCCACAGCCCGAACACCACGCCGAGCAGGATCTGGAATGCGAACAGCGTCGCCGGCGGGATGTCGAGCGCCTGACGCTGGATGATCGGAGTCAGGATGTAGCTTTCCAGCGCATGCACACCGAGGAACAGCAGAAACGCGCTGAAAGCGGCGACCCACCCCGAGGCCAGGCTCGCCAGCACGATAATCAGGCCGCCGACCAGCGCGCCGACGGTGGGGATGAAGGCCAGCAGGCCGGCCTGAATGCCAAGGATGAACGAACTGTCGATGCCGATGATCGACAGGCCGATCCATGTCACCATGAACACCGCCGCCATGGTGATCATCTGGGCGATCAGCCAGCGCTCCAGTGTGTCGCTGATGCGATCGACCACCACCGTGACGCTGTGGCGATGCTTCTTCGGCGACAGCGCCAGCAGGCCCTTGCGGTACACGCTTGGTTGGGCCGCGAAGGACAGGCCGAGGAACAGCACGATGAAGAAGTTGCCGACGGCGCTGACCGTGCCCAGCAGCAGCTTCAGGGTCTGGCTGACGATGGCGCCGCCGCCGGAGGCGAGGGCGCCCGCGCTTGGGAGATTCTTGGGGAGCGCCGCCGGCGGTGTGGCCGTTGGCGTGTCGGTGGCGCTCGCCGGTGTCGCGGTCACCGAGCCGAGTTCGAGATAGCTGGTGTCGACGCCATGCTGTTCGAGGAAGGTTTTGACGGTGACGAGCTGCGACTTGAGGGTGTTGCTCAAAACCGCTGCCTGCCGTGCGATGGTCGCGCCGCCGAGAAACACCACGCCCGACAGCATTCCCGCCAGCACGACGCAGACCAGTGCGAGGCGCAGCGCATGCGGCCCGCCCATCACCTTCTGCAAGAGATGCGTCATGGCGGTGAGGGCCACCCCGAGCAGCACGCCCGCGAACACCAGGAACAGCGTGGCCGCATAATACCAGGCGAACAGCAGGAAGGCCGCGAAAGCGATCATGCCGATGCCGCCCACCGCGATTGACCAGGCGAGGTCGCTGCGGGTCTGAACGCGGGTCTCGAGTGGGGCTGACACGGGCGGTCCTTTCGTTATTGCAGCGTCAGTCTTTCCTGAAAGGCTGTGCCGGATCAAGAGAAGATGGCGTGACAGCGGCGCGGACCGCGCCTAATTCAAGCAGCTTGGTGCAGAATCGAAGGTCACGCGGCATGAACTGGAAGAGATGGATCGGCCTTGCGGTGCTGTTCGCCGCGCTGGTGATCGGCGAGCGGATTTATCTTTACCGGCCTGACCACAAATACCGGCTCACCCTTGAAGTCGAGACGCCTGGCGGTGTCCGCTCGGCGTCCGGTGTGATCTCGGTCCATCCCAACCGCGCCTATGGCGGTTCGGGCAGCGGACCCGCCGGACCACGGATCAAGGGCGACGCGCTGTTCGTCGATCTCGGCAACGGGCGAAATCTGGTCGCGCTGCTCCTGCACGGCACGAACCCGGCCGAGACCGACGGCCTGAATTACCTGCCGCTGCGCGCGTTCGCCGCGGCGGGGCGGCGGCTGGATTTTCGCGAGGTGAAAAAGCAAACCGGGAGCATCGCGGTGACGGGCGAACTGATCCCTACACTCGTGACATTCTCCGATCCGGCAAGCCCGGACTCGGCCCGCGCGGCCGAGCCGTCGAAACTCGCGGCTGCCCTTGGGGACGGATTCGCGTTGCGCCGGGTGTCGCTGGAGATCGTGCCGTCCGGGTTCTGGCCGCTCGACTACGGCGGGGCGCTGGGCGAGCCGGTGTCGCGGGATATTCAGTCGCGGTTGACATGGGCGGGTGACCCCGCGAAAGCCGCCGCGGCCCTGACCGCGGCGGGGATTGTCGCCGTGCCGCCGCCCGATGCGGGTTTCGTCCCGGTGCAGGCGTTCCGGCGCGACTAGCGGCACGATTGCCGCTTGACCAAATCATAACCCGCTGGCTATGTATTAATCCATAGCCAGCGGGTTATTGATCAAATGCCGAACACACAGGACGTTCTTTTCAAGACACTGGCCGATCCGACGCGCCGGGCGATCTTCGAGCGGCTGTGCCGCGGCGGAGAGCAGACGGTCGGCGCGCTCACCGCGCAGGCGGGAATCTCGCAGCCCGCGGTCTCAAAGCATCTCGGCGTCCTGAAACAGGCTGGACTGGTGCGCGACCGCCACGAAGGGCGGCAGACCCACTACAGCGCGCAGCCGCGCGCGCTGGCGCCGCTGCTCGACTGGACCGGCCGCATGGCCGGTTTCTGGGAGAAGCGGTTCGACGATCTCGAAAACCTGCTCAAAAGGATGGACCAATGACCGACAGCGCAACCGAACTTCGCTCCGTTGTGGTGGAGCGAGAGTTTTCTCATCCGCCGGACAAGCTCTGGCGCGCGCTGACGCAGCCGCATCTGATCGAGGAGTGGCTGATGAAGAACGATTTCGTGCCGGCGGTGGGCCATCGCTTCAACCTGCGCGGCGCGTGGGGCGGCGTGCTGGATTGCGAGGTGCTCATGCTCGAAGCCAACAGGTCGCTCTCCTACACCTGGAACTTCGCGCATGACGATCCGGCGTTTAATCTGCAAAGCACCGTGACATTCACGCTCACGCCAACGGGCACGGGCACGCATCTGCGCATGGAGCAGTCCGGCTTCCGCCCCGACCAGAAACAGGCCTTCGGCGGCGCGCGGCATGGCTGGGAACAGTTTTTCGGAAACCTGGAACAGGTGCTGGCGCGGGCGGAGTGAGATCGCCGTACGAGTTAAAGTATGCGGGCTGTCGAAAAATTTTCCACGGTCATTCCGGGATGCCGCGAAGCGGTGGGCCCGGAATCCAGAAGCATCGTGCTCTGTTCGTCTGGATTCCGGGCTCGCGCCTTCGGCGCACCCCGGAATGACGTCCATTTCGGTCGCATGAAGCGGGACCAACTAGAGGTGTAAATGACTCCCTCCGAAAAAATCGACCAGTTGATAGCGAAGACCACCGACTGGCGCGGCAAGACGCTTGCCGCCGTTCGGAAAGCCATCCTTAGCGCCGACAAGCAGATCGTCGAGGAATGGAAATGGATGGGAAGCCCGGTGTGGGAGCGTGACGGGATCATCGCGGTCGGCAACGCCCACAAGGACAAGGTGAAACTGACCTTCGCGCACGGCGCGTCGCTCGCCGATCCCGACAGGCTTTTCAATGCGGGCTTCAACGGCAAGGTCTGGCGCGCGATTGATTTTTCCGAGGGCGACAAGGTCAACGCGACGGCGTTGAAGAAACTGGTGCGCGCGGCGGTGGAGTTCAATCGGGCGAAGGGCGCGAAAAAGAAGGTGGCGAAGCGGCAGGCGTGAATTGCGACGGCGGTGCCTAGGTTATCGGGATGGCCGGAACAAGTCCGGCCATGACGGTCTTAAGCTCCGTTGTCGTTGTCGACTTTAATTTGTTGTCATCACCGGGCTTGTCCCGGTGATCCCGATAAACGGCGCGGAATCTCTCAGCGCGTTATCTCATCGTAGAGATCGCGCCACTCAGCATTCTGCTCCGCGATCAGCCGTGTCTTGTAAACGCGCGGCCAGTGCTTGATATTCTTCTCGCGCTGGAGAGCATCCCGAATGTCGGCGTATATCTCGAAATGTACGAGTTGCTTGATGTTGTAACGCTGCGTGTGTCCGGGCACCGCATCGGTTCTGTGCTCATGAACGCGACGCACAAGATCATTGGTCACGCCGACGTACAGCGCGCCACCGGGCCTGCTTGCAAGAATGTAGACGTAGTATGTGGCCACGGCCGCAGTCTAGTTGTCGGGATGGCCGGAACAAGTCCGGCCATGACAAGTGTAAAGATGGTGGATGTTCGCAATCTAATTGTTGTCATCACCGGGCTTGTCCCGGTGATCCCGATTAATGGAGTACAGCGCCAAGTTTATCGGGATGCCCGGAACGAGTCCGGGCATGACAACCTGCCAAAACAAAAAGCCGCCCCTTCCGGAGCGGCTTTCCGTTTGCATGAGCTGAAATCAGCTCACTGCGAATAGTACATGTCGAACTCGACCGGATGCGGGGTCATCTCGAACCGCTCGACTTCGGTCATCTTCAACTCGATGAAGCTGTCGATGAAGTCGTCGTCGAACACGCCGCCGGCCTTGAGGAACGCGCGGTCCTTGTCGAGGCTTTCCAGCGCTTCGCGAAGCGAGCCACACACCGTCGGGATGGTCTTCAGTTCTTCCTTCGGCAGGTCGTAGAGGTCCTTGTCCATCGCCGGGCCCGGGTCGATCTTGTTCTTGATGCCGTCGAGGCCGGCCATCAGCATCGCCGCGAAGGCGAGATACGGGTTCGCCATCGGATCCGGGAAACGCACCTCGACGCGCTTCGCCTTCGGCGAGGTCGTGTAGGGGATGCGGCAGGAGGCCGAACGGTTGCGCGCCGAGTAGGCGAGCAGCACGGGTGCTTCATAGCCCGGGACCAGACGCTTGTAGGAGTTGGTCGACGGGTTGGTGAAGGCGTTGATGGCCTTGGCGTGCTTGATGATGCCGCCGATGTAGTGGAGGCAGGTTTCCGAAAGATCAGCATACTTGTTGCCGGCGAAGGTCGGCTTGCCGTCCTTCCAGATCGACTGGTGGACGTGCATGCCCGAGCCGTTGTCGCCATAGACCGGCTTGGGCATGAAGGTGGCGGTCTTGCCGTAGATGTGCGCGACCTGATGGATGCAGTACTTGTAGACCTGCATCTGGTCGGCCATGTGGGTGAGCGTGTCGAACTTCATGCCGAGTTCGTGCTGGGCCGACGCCACTTCGTGGTGATGCTTCTCGACCTTGACGCCCATCTTGGCCATCGAGCCGAGCATTTCCGAACGCATGTCCTGCACGGAGTCCTGCGGCGGAACCGGAAAGTAGCCGCCCTTGGTGCGGATGCGGTGGCCGAGGTTGCCGCCTTCATACTCGGTGTCCGAGTTGGTCGGCAGTTCGGACGAGTCCAGCCTGAAGCCGGTGTTGTAGGGGGTCGCCGAGTAGCGCACGTCGTCGAACACGAAGAATTCGGCTTCCGGGCCGACGAACACGGTGTCACCCACGCCCATGGCCTTGACCTGGGCTTCCGCCTTCTTGGCGATGCCGCGCGGGTCGCGGTTGTAGGGCTCGCCGGTGGACGGCTCGAGAATGTCGCAGACGATGACCATGGTGGTCTCGGCGAAGAACGGGTCGATGGTGGCGGTGGTGGGGTCCGGCATCAGGGTCATGTCGGATTCGTTGATCGCCTTCCAGCCGGCGATCGAGGAGCCGTCGAACATCGTGCCTTCGGCGAAGATGTCTTCGTCGATCATCGAGACGTCGAAGGTGACATGCTGCCACTTGCCGCGCGGATCGGTGAAACGCAGGTCGACGTACTTGACGTCGTTGTCCTTGATCGACTTGAGGACGTCTTTGGCGGTCTTCATGAATACCCCTTATGGCTTGGTGTCGTGATGGTCGTCGTGGTTTGGGACGTTAATTCTGGCGGTGGGGCCGCCCAGGGAGGCCCCGTGTCGTGGCGGGCTAAGTTCGTGGCATAAAATGGCCGCCGGTCAAGCCCGGCCGTGCCGCAATACCGTGCAAGAATCCCGGAAGGACCTAGATGGCGTCGAGGCCGGATTCGCCGGTCCGGATGCGGATGGCCTCCTCGATATTGGAAACGAAGATCTTTCCGTCGCCGATCCGGCCGGTCTGGGCGGCGCGCCGGATCGCGTCGATGGCTTTCTCGACAAGATCGTCGCCAATCACAATCTCGATTTTCACTTTGGGCAGGAAATCCACGATGTATTCCGCGCCGCGGTAGAGCTCGGCATGGCCCTTCTGCCGCCCGAAGCCCTTGGCCTCGGTGACGGTAATGCCTTGAATCCCGACTTCCTGAAGGGCTTCCTTCACCTCGTCGAGCTTGAAGGGCTTGATGATGGCCTCGATCTTTTTCACTGAGCGTCTCCCCGGCACGTCTTGCTGGTCTGTCTGTTGTACTTCCATATGCGCGGCGGACGCGCTCGTCACCCCGGTTCGTCGTCACAGCCGCCGCACGGGCAGGTGAGGGCCCGGAAGCGGCTGTCGCGCCCGCCGGAACTTTCGCTGGCGGGCAGGACGATCCAAAGTCCTCCCCTAAAAGCAGGGTCTGTGCCAATTTATTAAGACATGGATTTGGGCAACGATATCATTCCGTTAGCGGTGACTTTGCCTCTTTGTGCGGCGAATGCCGTCAGAGTGAAAGTCCATGAATTAGGCAATTGCACAAAAAGTAGACTGATGCTTCGGATTCTTCTTCCATCACATTGCCTCAGGATGAGGCGAAGCAAACGGACAATCGGCGCATGGAAATCCTGACGGTCTCGGAGATGACGGCGGCGGACCAGGCGGCGATCGCGGGCGGAACCAGCGGTTTCAGCCTGATGCAGAGCGCCGGACGGGCGGTGGCGGACGTCGCGGAGGCGATGGCCGGGCGCGGCCGCATCGTCGTCGTGGCGGGACGCGGCAACAATGGCGGCGACGGGTTCATCGCGGCGGCCGAACTGGCGGCCAGGGGCCGCGATGTGTCCGTGATCCTGCTGTGCGACCGCGCCACGCTGACGGGCGATGCCGCGCTCGCGTCCGCGCAATGGACGGGCGAGCTCCTGCCGTGCGATCCGGCCGCGCTGGGGCGGCCAAACCTGATCGTTGACGCGCTGTTCGGGGCGGGGCTGAATCGTCCGGTGAAGGGCGATCCCTTTGCGATGATCGCGGCGATGAACGCCAGCGGCGCGCCGATCCTCGCCGTCGATCTGCCGAGCGGCATCAACGGCGATACCGGCGCGGTGATGGGCATCGCGGTGGAGGCGTCGGCCACCGTCACCTTCTTCCGCCGCAAGCCGGGACACCTGTTGCTGCCGGGACGGATTCATTGCGGCGAGGTCGAGGTGGCCGACATCGGCATTGATGTGGACGTGCTCGATACCATCGCGCCGAAGACGTTCGAGAACGTGCCGGAGCTGTGGGCTGACATCTTCCCGTCGCCGCAGGCCGACGGGCACAAATACGCGCGTGGTCACGCGGTGGTTGTGTCCGGCGATCTGACCTCAACCGGAGCCGCGCGTCTCTCAGCGCGTGCGGCGCTGCGCGCCGGCGCGGGCCTCGTCACAGTCGCGTCGCCGCGTGATGCGCTGGCGGTGAATGCCGCCGCGCTGACGGCGGTGATGGTGCGCGAGACGGAGGGCGCGCAGCAGTTCGCCGATCTGCTCGCGGACAAGCGGCTCAATGCCTGTGTGATCGGACCGGCCTCCGGCGTGGGGACTCGCACGTGCGACATGGTGCTTGCCGCGCTGTCGGCGCAGCGCAGCGCCGTGCTCGATGCGGATGCGCTCACGAGTTTTTCGGACGATCCGCAGGCACTTTTTACGGCGATCAGAAACCACAACGATCCACAGGTTATCCTCACGCCCCATGATGGCGAATTTTCCCGCTTGTTCAGCACGTTGGCATCAAGTCATCCACATGC
The DNA here is from genome assembly GCA_050249215.1 of Afipia sp. Taxonomy (GTDB): domain Bacteria; phylum Pseudomonadota; class Alphaproteobacteria; order Rhizobiales; family Xanthobacteraceae; genus Afipia. The sequence goes on along the minus strand of JBFWQX010000006.1, from coordinate 6,023 downwards.
CTCAAAACTTGAACGGGCGCGGCTAGCCGCAATTCAATCCGGCGCGGTGGTGCTGCTGAAAGGGGCCGACACCGTGATCGCCGCTCCCGATGGCCGCGCAGCGATCACCGCCAATGCGCCGCCATGGCTGGCGACGGCGGGATCGGGCGATGTGCTGGCCGGGATCACCGGCGGCATGCTGGCGCAGCGTGTCCCGGCATTTGAGGCGGCCTGCATTGGCGCGTGGATGCACGGAGAAGCAGGGCAAGAGTTTGGCCCCGGCCTGATCGCGGAAGATCTTCCCGAGGTGCTGCCTGCGGTGCTGCGCAATCTCTACGATGAACTCGGCATCGCGTATTGAACCAGCCCTGCGTGCGGAATTCCCGCCCTGTTAGCTGTAGCGCCGCCGGGCGGAGCGGAGTAGATACCCCAGCCATGGATGGCGCGGGCGGTTCCTTCGGGATGGTCCGCCCTTGAGACGAAGCATTGAAAGGACACGGGACATGATTGAGACGGTTGGCATTATCGGCGCCGGCACCATGGGCAACGGCATCGCGCAGATTTGCGCGGCGGCGGGCCTGCAGGTCGTGATGGTCGACATTTCCGACGCGGCCGTGTCGCGCGGCGTGGCGACCATCGGCGGCAGCCTCGACCGTCTCGTCAAGAAGGAGAAGATGAGCGCGGCGGACCGTGACGCGGTGCTCGGGCGCATCAATGGCACCACCGATAAATCCAAGCTGTCGTCCTGCGATCTGGTGATCGAGGCCGCCACCGAGAACGAAGACCTCAAGATCAAGATTCTGAAGGACCTCTGCGCCAACCTGCAGCCGCGCGCGCTGGTGGCCACCAACACCTCGTCGATCTCGGTGACGCGCCTCGCGGCGGCGACCGATCGCCCCGACCGCTTCATCGGCATGCACTTCTTCAATCCGGTGCCGGTGATGCAGTTGCTCGAATTGATCCGCGGCCTGCAGACTTCCGACGACACCCACGCCAAGGCGCTCGCCTTCGCCCAGCGCGTCGGCAAGGTCGCGGTCACCGCCAAGAACAGCCCGGGCTTCGCCGTCAACCGCATCCTGTGCCCGATGATCAACGAGGCGATCTTCGCGCTGTCGGAAGGCATCGCCTCGGCGGAAGAGATCGACGCCGGCATGAAGCTCGGCTGCAACCATCCGATCGGGCCGCTGGCGCTGGCGGACATGATCGGCCTCGACACCATGCTGTCGGTGATGGACGTGTTCTACACCGGATTCAACGATCCGAAGTATCGCCCCGCGCCGCTGCTCAAGGAAATGGTCGACGCCGGCCATCTCGGCCGCAAGACCGGGCAGGGCTTCTACAATTACGCGAAGGGCTGAGGCCGGAGAGCGAGCACTGGCGACATTGTCAGGCTTGCCAATTCCGCTCATCCCCGCATGCGCGGGGATGAGCGCGAGGTGTGTCACGGCCTCATGAAGGCGAAGTCGGTATCCGGATCGCAGTTGTCGGCCAGAAAGCGCAACTCGGACTGGACATCGGCCACGCCGCGCGTCTCCAGATACTTGTTCACCACAAGGCCGAGCAGCGCGCGGCAGACGCCGTCGCTGTCCTGTCCGGACGCCGTGGCTTCGGCGATGGCCGCCGCGAAATGACGGTTGGCGATATCGGATGCGGACATCTTCGGGTCTCCTGATGTGATCCTGTCTTGTGCATGGCGAACCATACGCGCCCCTTGATCCGGATCAAACGCGGAAACTGCGCCATGCTGTTTCAAACAGCGGCGCGGAAAATTCCACCCGGCAATTTTTTCTCTTTTCGCGGCAGGCGGAATCTTTTGCGTGCTGCCGATACCGGGATTCATCAGTAAAACAGCAGCTTTCTGATCGGTCCGGTCTGGCACGCGGCTTGCTGAAGCATGGCGGGTTCAATCGGGGCTTGGCATGTCGATCTCAATCACAACAACACCGCTCGTCAGCACCATGACCTCGGGCAAGCTGGACAAGCCGCTCGGCGCGCAGAGCGTGGAGGAGAAATTTCTCGACTACGCGCAGAAGACACCCGCCGAAAAGATGTTCGACGCGATGCTCGGCCAGCTCGGCATCACGCCGGAGCAGTTCGCGGCGATGGACCCGGACGCGCAGCGCGCGGTGATGGAGAAGATCCAGAAGCTGATCGAGCAGCAGGCGAAACAGGGCGGCAGCAACAGTCCCGGCCAGATCACCGACAAGACGGCGTGAGACAGCGCCGCGCAGGAGACGGCGATTGGCTCAGGGACGCGCCAGACGCTCCCGCCGCGCGGTGACCGTTCGCGCCCAGACCTCGTGAAACTTCGCGGCGCGCTTCATGTCGATATGCGGGCGGATCAGCTTGTTCATCGCGAAGGTGAGGTCTTCGTACTCGTAAGGGCAGAGTTCGGCACGCTTCTTCGGCAGGAATTCCAGTTCGACCACATCGGCAAACAGCTTGCTGTCGGCGCCATAGGCGATGCACAGGATGTTGTAGGCGCGCTGTGCGGGCAGGGAGTGTTCGTTCGAGAACGCATCCACCTCCATGGTGACCCGGACACCCTGCGGCATCTGGATGTTGTAGCCGTAGGCTGCGCCGAGGATCAGCCTGCGCGCGTCTTCCTTGGGGAGCCGCAGGATAAGATAGGCGGCGAACTGGTCGGCGGCGTCCTCCTGACGGCCGAGGATGGGAATCTGCAGCATGTCATAGACGGCATGGCCGGTCTCGTGCAGGAAGACATCGAGAACCGGGCCGAGAATGGTGTCGGCGCGGGTGATCCCCATGGGAAGCTCCTGCTTCGATGCGTGCTTCAGAAACTCCGCCAGCAATTCGTAACAGACCTTGACGACCTCGTTGCTGTACCAGGCGTTCGGAACGCCGTCGCAGCCCGCGACTGTCAGCTTCAGCGGATAGGGCAGGCGGAGCGGACTGAGCAATTCCTGCAAATTCTCGAGGGCGCGGCCCTGCTTCATCTGCTCGTAAATGGCCTGATGCGCCGGGTTCTTCGGTGGCACATACTCGTATTGAATCCGGTTGGATTTGCCTTGCGCGGATGCGGAGGTCCCGGCGGCGATCAGCGCCGCGATCGCGGCGGCGGCCATTGCGGCGCGGGATGCGCGTAGTCCGCCCCGCATGCGGCCCGGTCCCGGTCCGCGCTCCATGGAGTTGGGCATGATGTCCTCACGCGGCAGGAAGCCGCGGATCAGTTTCCGTCGGGGCACATGCCGGGTCAAACGGAAAGTGCGGTTGGCGGACGGCGGCGCTGTCCGTTTGGATAGTTCGCGCGGGGGCAATCAGGTGTAGTCTCGATCAGGCCCACAGGAACGGGAGGCCGGCATGCTCGTCAGGGGATTGATCGCAGTCGCGGTGGTGATGTCGTTCGCGTCCGTGCCGGACACCGCCCGCGCGGACGCATGGGGCTGCAGCTACGACAAATGCGTGGCCTATTGCACCAAGATAGCGGGCAAGCATTGCAGTACCTATTGCGAACGCCGGCTGCAGGACAAGCGCCGCGACAGGATCTGCAAATAACAAGGACCTGGATTAGCAAGGACCTGGATCAAGACAGGACCGCGGCGCGGCCATGCGCTGCGCGGCTTGTCCATTCCTTGCCTGCTGCCTTGTCCGCGTGCGACGGGGGGCCTACATCAGGGCATGACCGAGCCGGCCAGTTCCGCCCTGCACAGCTTTCATCCCGACCTCACCGAGGAGAAGATCGCCCGTCTTGTGGCGACCTTCTATGGCCGCGCCCGCGAGGACGGCCTGATCGGGCCGATCTTCAACGCCCAGGTCAAGGACTGGGACCACCACATCGCGCAGATCAGCGATTTCTGGTCGTCGATGATGCTCAAAACCGGCCGCTACAATGGCCGCCCGATGCGCCCCCATCTGATGCTGCCGCTCAAGGGCGAACATTTCGACCGCTGGCTGGCCCTGTTCGAGACCACCGTGCGGGAGATTTTCCAGAGCGACGTGGCTGAGGCGTTCATCGTCCGCGCCCGGCGGATCGCCGACCGCTTCGAGATGGGCCTCGCCACCACGCGCGGCGAGATCGCAAGGCCGAGGCATAGCGTCAGCGATGGTGTATAGTCCCCGCGAAGGGGATTGCGGATGGCCTTGCTCGGCAAAGCGGCGGTGGCGATGTGGTGGGACATGGCGCGCGAGCAGCGCGCCGAGTTCGAGGACTGGCATTCCCACGAGCATTTCCCCGAGCGCCTGCACCTTCCCGGGTTCCTGCGCGGCTCGCGCTGGGCGGCCGCCGACGGCGGCGTCGGCTTTTTCATCTTCTATGAACTTGACACCTACGAGACGCTGACCTCGCCGGCCTATATGGCGCGGCTGAACGACCCCACGCCCTGGTCGAAGAAGATGATGCCGCATCATCGCAACATGGTGCGCAGCCAGTGCCGGGTGATCGCCAGCCATGGCGGGGGGATCGGCGGCGCGATGCTGACGCTGCGCCTGTCGCCGCAGCCGGCGCGGGCGCCGGCGCTGTCCGCGCATCTGCGCGACGTGGTGGCAAGGCTGCCGGAAAAGGGCAGTTTCACCGGCGCGCATCTGCTTCACACCGACACGCCGCAGGCGGGCCAGACCGAGGAACAGCGCATCCGTGGCGGCGACGCGGCGGCGGACTGGATCGTGCTGGTGTCGGGCTCCAGCAGCGACGCGCTGCAGGAGATCGCGCACAGCCTGTTGTCGCCGAAGGAACTGGAAGCGGAAGGCGCCGCGCCCGGCGCGTTGCCGGGACTGTTCCGGCTGAAATATGCGATGACGCCTGAGGATTTGCGCACATAACAGGAAATGCACGCGCGAGAAGCACGCGCGGCGCAGCCGAACGGCGCGTTATCCCGTCAGAGCGGCGAGGCGAGCGGGGTTCGCTTCACGGTCTGCGCTGTCACCTGATAGTGTGTACCCATGTACAGGATCGCGGACCCCGTGAGGATCATGATCGCGATCACCAGCGCCAGACACATCTGCGTTTCATGTTTCTCGCTGTCGAGATGAAGCCGCATGCGCGTCACTCCGCTCGCCTCCGGAGATAACAATACGCCGCGCGCGCAAGCGTTCCAGCAGCAGGGTTGACCTATCGCGGAAGGTTATGTGCGGTGCGGGGAAATGCTGCATGGCCGCACGATGCGCCATCCAGCGCTATGGCCGAGCGTCGTTGCGAGGAGCGATAGCGACGAAGCACGGAGTTCATCATCGAGCCGGCGAAGCCGGACCCGTTGGCTCGCAATGACGGCGTATTGCGAACACGGTCTCTCAACGCGTCATGGCCGGGCGCCTGTCCCCGACCTGATCGGGGATGACCCGGCCATCCACGACTCTGGATGTATCCGCAAAGGAAGACGTGGATCACCGGGACAAGCCCGGTGATGACGACGGTGTGTGTTGGGAATTCGGTTGGTAGCCCGCATGAAGCGAAGCGCAATGCGGGAAGGGTGTTCGCTGATGGCGCGGTCACGGATTTCGCTGCGCTTCATCCGGGCTACGCTTGCTGCCTCCCTCAACTTGCATCTGTTCGTCGATGCGCCGGTAAGTGCGCTACGATCATTTGCTGAGTTTGTTCATCCCAAGCATAATAAATGCGCAGACAACGCCCGGGGTCGCGTGTATTCCCGCCGTTCTTAATATGCCAGTCTGCCGTGTAAGGTTTTCCTTGCCAATCAAACTCAAATTCATCCTTCCCGCAGTGAGCATTTCTTACTCCCTCCTCAATGACTTCCTCTCGAATGCTGCCCTGTCCTCCCTTTGTTCGCCTCTCACGGCCATCATTCGCTAGCCATAGCAAGCAGCGCGCTACAAGGCCGTAGTCCTCGAATTCGGGGGACTTCACTTGTCGGCGTGCGTTGGGGGTCAGGGTAACTCGTCCTGCCAAATTCACATCTGCCCAGTTCGCAAAGTCATTCCAAGATGTCGGTAATTCAATATTGGTGACCTGCACCCCTGATTGCCCTCGTTTATAAGTAGACTCTGTTCTGGTTTTCGTCCCTGTTTGAACGGTTGGCAAACTCGCTTGGTGTGAGCCCGTTGAGGCTCGTATGCGGTCGGTTGGTGTT
>JBFWQX010000005.1:0-282647 GCA_050249215.1 Afipia sp. | reverse complement strand
CCTTGGGTGTTCCACATAAAACGCAAATCGCGCCGCGATAGTAATGCTCACCGGCCACACTGTAGCGACAGCCAATGGGTGATGGCGGCCACTCCTTCATAACCAGCTTAGGGAATGTCTTGGTGGGAGGTTTGAGGGTCATGGGGTTCTGTTCCGGTCTTGATCGTCAAGGCGTTTCTCGATAGCGATCAACCTGCGCTCGATCCGCTCAAGGATTGCCGTCAGGCGCAATTCATCGCTGTGTCGGTTCGCGTATGGCCCTTGCGGAGAATAGTTAAGCGGCCATTGCTGAGTTGGTCCGTAGCTGTCGCTCATCATCCTCTCCTTGTTCTAGGAAGATTGGTTCAGAAGAAATTCACCGCAGAAAGCGGGGATCGCGAACTACATGCCAGTCCGAAACTGAGTGAAGCGGTCTATCGCCGGTCTAGGCGCAGACCCCGCCTCCACGAGAGCGCGATAAATTTCCTCTTCGAGGGCGACAAAATCCAACTTCCCTAGCACCGACTTAACAGGCATTCGCTGCCAGTCGCCGTTCGCGATCTTGTTGGCGATGATCCTGTATGGATCACTCAGTCTCGGACTATCGTTCATGCTCTCACCCTCCTTCTGCGGTGAACCTCTTCTGAACCATCTAACCACCAGAACGGATAGAGAACAAGCGTGTGTCAACGGCGTGTCAATTTATCCGTAGGTTCCTGACACGTTCACGCTCTGGCTGGCACGAACCTGCAGGGCGACATTCCTAAAACCCGCTGATTTCATTGGTTTTCCTATCATATCACAAAACGATCACGGCTCTCATCAGGGGAGCTGATGAGAGCCGCGTCGTGAACACCGTGCCGCGCCTAGGTTCGCTGCCCGGTGTGGGAGCTCGGGAGAAGGACGGTGGGAGCCGGCCCGATATGCGAATTGATCTCCTTGAAATCCGGTCGCGCCTGAGAAGAGAGCGATCAGAACGGCAGCAGGATATCGAAGGCTTGCTGGCCGTATCGGGCCTGCTGCACATCGGTTATCTGGCCGCGGCCGCCGTAAGCGATGCGGGCTTGCGCGATCTTGCTGGAGTCGATGGTGTTGTCGCTCTGGATGTCTTCCGGCCGCACGATGCCGGCGACGATCAGTTCGCGGACCTCGAAGTTGACGCGGATTTCCTGCTTGCCCTCGACCACCAGATTGCCGTTCGGCAGGAGCTGCGTCACCACGGCGGCGACGTTGGTCTGCAATGCCTCCTGCCGGTTGACCGAGCCCTTGCCGTCGCTGGAGGAGGTGGAATCAGCGGTCAACATGCGTCCGGGCGGGATCGCGGCATTGGTGCCGGGGATCTTGTTGATGCCGAAGAAGCTGGTGACGCCGGAGTTCTCGGAGTTGGTGCGGCTGCGCTGGGTCTCGTTGGCGATGTTGGCCTTGTCGGTGATGTTGACCTGCACGGTCAGGATGTCGCCGATCTGATGCGCGCGCTGATCCTTGAAGAAGGCGCGCGAGCCGTTCCGCCACAGTGAATTCGGATTGAACGAGGCGGGTTGCGGCGCGGGCATCGGCATCGACACCGGCTTGTAGCCGGCCTGGGTGGTCGGATTGTCGATGGCCGAGAGCTTCGGCTTTTCGCCGATCGCCGCGAGGCGGTCGAGCGACGAGCATCCGCTGGCCATGGTGCCGAGTGCGAGCAGGCTGCCTGCGACGATGATGCGGTTGAACGCGTGTGACTTCGACATGACTGGTTACTCGGCTTTTCTGGATTCGGAAGCGGCAGGTGGCTCGCTGTTTGAAAGTGCTGCGGTGGTAAGGCGAGGTCCGGGGACGACGATGGAGACTTGTCCAGGGCCGGTGACCACGCCCTGAACGGTGCGCTTGGATTGCAGGTTGGTGACGCTGACAGTGTCGCCTTCGGTGCCGCTTTCGAGCGCCTTGCCGCGGCCGGTGAGATAGAGGCCCGGCGTTTCATAGATCAGCATCACGCTCTGGTCCCGGGACACCATGTCCGGCTTGCCGAGGTCCGCGGCCTTGAGTGCCTGTCCGGCGCGCATCGGCTTGCGGACCTGCATGCCGACGGCGCGGTCACGGATCGCGATATCGTTGCCGACCTCGGCCTTGGGGCGGCGCTCAACCACCACATCGGACGACTTGAGAATGTCGTTGCGCTCGACCGCGCGGGTCAGCACAGCGGCTTCCACGGTTTCCACCGCGACGCCGGTGAAGCGCAGCCTGGTCGCGGTATAGGTCACGTCGTTGGGAATCTCGAAGGTGATATCGAAGCGCCCGTTGCGCGGGTCGAAGCGCACGATGGTGGCGCGCATGTCACCGGTATGCGCGGCATCGAGCTGAAGCTCACGGAGGTCGCGCTCGAAGTTGACCGAGATGTTGGCGGCGTCGCCGAGACCGTTACGATGTTCCAGCACGCGGGCGATCTGCTGTTCGATTTCCTTCGCGGCGAGCGTGCGCGAGGCGCGGGTTACGGAGACTTCGCGGATGTCGTTGGTTTGGACGCCGATCACGTCATGGGCACGCAGCACCGACAGCAACTGCTGTGTCGGCAGCGATCCGGTGGTGCCGAGGTCGGGCGCGCGGAAGATGGCGATCTGCGCGGCGGTGCCGGCGTTCTCCACCACGTCGCCGATGCGCACCACATCGCTGCCGACGGTGACGCTGGCGCGCAGGGTTGGCGCGGCGATAATGTTCCGTTCGGCCTGCGCGAATGCCGCGCCGGTGAAGGCGAGCAGGGCGGCAACGATGAGTGTCGAGCGCAACATCATTCTCTCCCTCAGCGGAACATGCCGGTGGTGGCCTGCATCATCTGGTCGGCGGCGCTGACGACCTTGGCGTTCATTTCATAGGCCCGCTGTGCCGCGATCAGGTCCGAGATTTCGGACACGACTTCGACGTTGGCGGATTCCAGGTTGCGCTGCTGCATGTCGCCGAAGCCGTCCGCGTTGGCGAGGCCGTCCTGCGGCGGGCCGGAGGCCGGCGTATCGGTGAACAGGTTGTCGCCGATCGACTGCAGACCCGCCTTGTTGATGAAGCGGGTGAGGCCGATCTGGCCGACAACGGTCGGCGTTGTCGTGCCCGGCGTCGTCACCGACACCTGACCCTGCGCGTTGATGGTGAGGCCGGAGGAATTCTGCGGAATGGTGATGGTCGGCTGGACCGGATTGCCCTGCGCGTTGACCACGCGGCCTTGTCCGTCGGTGGTGAACGAGCCGTCGCGCGTATAGGCGTAGGTGCCGTCGGTCATCTGGATCTTGAAATAGCCCTCGCCACGGATGGCGATGTCGAGGTCGCCGCCGGTCGGGGTGAGCGTGCCCTGCGTCATCAGGCGCGGGGTGCCGACGGTCTTGACGCCGCCGCCGATGTCGATGCCGACGGGAAGGATGGTGCCTTGATCGGACGCCTGCGCGCCGACGCGCTTGACGTGTTCGTAGATCAGGTCCTGGAACTGCGCGCGCTGCTTCTTGTAGCCGGTGGTGCGCAGGTTCGCGATGTTGTTGGAGATGACCTGGACGTTGAGTTCCTGGGCCGCCATCCCGGTCGCTGCTGTGTAGAGTGCGCGCATGGGTCTGTTTCCTTATGCCGGAACGTCGGCGAGCATCTGGATTGCGTTCTTGCGGAGGTCGCTCTGCTGCTGCATCAGCGATGCGACCGACTGATAGGTGCGCATGACTTCCATCATGCGGGTCATCTCGGCGACGGCGCTGACATTGGACTTCTCGACGAAGCCCTGATTGACGCGCGAGGCGAGGTCGGGCTGGGCGGCTATGCCTGCGGGGGCCGCGTAAAGATTCGAGCCTTCCTTGGTGAGCCGCTGCGGGTTGTCGAACTTCACCAGCTTCAGCTTGCCGCGAATGGAATCGAACTGGGTGACGATGCCTTCGCGTACCGTGATCGTGCCTTCGCCGGAGATCACGATGTCCTTGTCGGTCGGCTGGAAAGTGATCGGCCCGTTGGTGCCGAGCACGAGGTTGCCACCAGTGGTGACGAGCTGGCCCTGCGAGTTGATCTGGAACGAACCGTCGCGGGTGTAGCGTTCGCCCTGCGGCGTCTGGATCGCGATGAAACCCTTGCCGTCGATGGCGACATCGAGCGGGTTGCCGGTCTTCTCGTTCGGCCCCTGGGCAAAATCGTGATAGGCGGTGCGGTCATGAACGAAGCTGATCCGGCGGTCGCTGACCGAGAAGTTGTCCTCGTGCGCGCCCGTGGTCAGGTATTCCTCGAACAGCGACTTGCTGACCTTGAAACCGTTGGTGTTGGTGTTGGCCACATTGTTCGCAATGATGTCGATCTGCCGCTCAAGCGACATCTGCCGCGACAAAGCGACGAGAAGCGTATTCTCCATCGGCCAATCTCCCCTTGTTGAACCGCGGCCTGCCTCTCCCAAGACCGGACGCGGATCGTGCGAACCGTTGAAGCTCTCCCAAGCCGCGGTTCGCCATTCTACAATGCGAGAGGTGTGCCAACTCAAAAATGCGAGGAATTACATCGGCTTGCCGATTTCAAAGGCTCGCCGGACCTCGGCAATAACCTCTTGTTGACCATGTTGGCCCGGCAAAAATTTCCCACTCGAAACATAAAAGAAAGATTTCGTTAACCATTGCGTCCGTACGGTGGACAAAGAGGGCGCTCGCGCGCCGGCGGCCTTTGTATCGCGTCAATTCAAGCCAGTTCGGCAGCATCGCGCCCATCCCGGGACCATGGGCAGGGCAATGGCAGACGAGGATCAGGTCGAAGAGGGCGGCGCCGAGGCCGCGCCCGCGCCGAAGGGCAAGCGCAAGCTCATTATAATGGGTGGCGCTGTGATGCTCGTGGCGTTGCTGGGCGGGGGCGGCTGGTTCTTCTTCATGCGCGGACACCAGGGCAAGGAAGAGCATGCCGCTGCGCCGCCGCCGAAGCCGCCCGTCTTCCTCGATGTGCCGGAGGTCCTGGTCAATCTGTCCAGCATGCCGGGCGAGCGGGTTCAGTATCTCAAGGTCAAGGTCGTGCTTGAGGTGAAGGATCAGCCTCTGATGGCGCAGATCGCGCCGACCATGCCGCGCGTGACCGACCTGTTTCAGACCTATCTGCGCGAGCTGCGCGCCTCCGACCTGAATGGGTCGGTCGGGCTGTTCCGTCTGAAGGAAGAACTGACGCGCCGTGTCAACGCGGCGGTCTCTCCCAATCAGGTCAACGCGGTGCTCTTCAAGGAAATCGTCATTCAGTGACGGACGGAAACTGACGTATGGCTCCCGGTGATAATGATGTCGATCAGGATGCGCTAGCCGCCGAATGGGAAGGCGCGCTGGATTCCGAAGATCCGGCCGCGGCTGCGGCTGAAGCCGAAGCCAATACGCTGACTGAGACCATGGCCGAGCAGTGGGCGGCGATGGTCGACGACGGCAGCCGCAATCTCGAAATTGGCAAGGCCGGCGGCGAGCGCGTGCTCTCGCAGGAGGAAATTGATAACCTCCTCGGCTTCAGCGACGGCGAGGTCAATCTCGACGAGAATTCCGGCATTCGCGCCATCATCGATTCCGCGATGGTGTCGTATGAGCGTCTGCCGATGCTCGAAATCGTGTTCGACCGCCTGGTGCGGCTGATGACGACGAGCCTGCGCAATTTCACTTCGGACAACGTCGAAGTCTCGCTGGACCGCATCACCTCGGTGCGCTTCGGCGATTATCTCAATTCGATCCCGCTGCCCTGCGTGCTCTCGGTGTTCAAGGCCGAGGAGTGGGAGAACTTCGGCCTGTTCACGGTGGATTCGAGCCTGATCTACTCGATCATCGACGTGCTGCTGGGCGGCCGCCGCGGGCAGGCCTCGCTGCGTATCGAGGGCCGGCCTTACACCACGATCGAAACCAACCTGGTCAAGCGTCTTGTTGAGGTCGTTCTGGCCGACGCGGAACTGGCGTTCAAGCCGCTGTCGCCGGTGCGCTTCACCATCGACCGGCTCGAAACCAACCCGCGCTTCGCGGCGATCAGCCGCCCCGCCAACGCCGCCATTCTGGTCCGCCTGCGCATCGACATGGAAGATCGCGGCGGCAATATCGAACTTCTGCTGCCTTACGCCACCATCGAACCGATCCGCGACGTGCTGTTGCAGATGTTCATGGGTGAAAAGTTCGGACGCGATCCGATCTGGGAAGGCCATCTCGCAACCGAGATCGCCCAGGCGGAGATCGCCGTCGATGCGGTGCTCTACGAGGCAAACATTCCGCTGAAGCAACTGATGACACTCAAGGTCGGTGACACGCTGCCGCTCAACGTGCGGCCCGATTCGCTGATCACGGTCCGGTGTGGCGATGTCCCGTTGAGCGAAGGGCGGATGGGGCGGGTCGGTGACCGTGTCGCCATTCGCGTCACCAAGCCGCTGCGTAAGCCGCATACCACCTACGCGATGTTCGAGAAGCAGGACGAACAGACCAAACTGATGGAGGCACAATGAGTCATTCATTCGGACTTGTGATCGAGAGCCTTGTTGCCGTTCTCCTTCTTCTGACGATCGGCTACTGCATGCTGCTCAATCGCCGCCTCAAGCGCCTGCGCGCCGACGAGCAGTCGATGCGGGCGATGATCGCCGAACTGATCACCGCGACGGAGATCGCGGAACGGGCCATCGGCGGCCTCAAGCTGACGGTGCGCGAATGCGACGAGAATCTCGGCGCGCAGCTCACCGCGGGAACCGCGCTGTCGGCGAAACTCACCAAGCAGGTGGCCTCGGGAGAGGCGATCCTCCATCGCCTGACCCAGATCGCACTGGCGGCACGGCCCGGCGTCACCGAAGCGCCCGTCGCCATTGAACCGGCGGAGCCGGTGGCTCCCGTGCAGAACACGGCGGCGCAGAATCTCTCGAATGCCAAGGCGCTGCTTGCCGCCGCGCAGGCCTTCTCCGAACGGCGAAGGGCGACTGGTCTCGCTGCATGAAAAGTGTTCTTCGCGATATCCGGCTTATCCCGATTCTGCTGATCGCGACCTGCTGCCTGGTCGTGCTCAAGGTGTCGGGCCTCCTTCTGGAAGGCGGATATATCCTCGGCGATGACATGCCGAAGCCGAAGTCGTGGGCGCAGGAAAACCTCGGCTTCCCGTCCGCCGGCAAGATGCTGGATACATCCGACATCACCGGTTCGGTTCCGGCGAAGAAGGAAGAGAAGCCAGCCGCGCCGGTGCTTGCGGCCGCGCCGCCGCCGCCGGACGATATCGTCTATCCCGATCCCAACCGGCCGATCACCTCATCGGAGCGGGCGGTGCTTGAAAGCCTGCAGGCACGCAGGCAGGAGATCGAGGCGCGGGCGCGCGAGATCGACATCCGCGAAAGCCTGATGAAATCCGCCGAAAAGCGGATCGAGGGCAAGCTCGAGGAAATGAAAGCGACAGAGGCGCGGGTTTCCGTCGCCGGACAGCAGAAGAACGAACAGGACAACGCCCGCTTCAAGGGGCTCGTGACAATGTACGAAGCCATGAAACCGAAGGACGCCGCGAAGGTGTTCGACCGGCTTGAACTGTCGGTGTTGTTCGAGATCGCCTCGCAGATCGCGCCGCGCAAGATGTCGGACATCATGGGTCAGATGCAGCCGGAGGCGGCCGAGCGGCTGACCGTCGAGATGGCCCGCCGCTCCACCGGCGAGCGCTCGGCCTCCGCCGGCGATCTTCCGAAGATCGAGGGGCGTCCGCAGACCCCGCCGCGCAATTGAGACAGGATCATTAACAGCTCCTTAACAGGCGAATTCTAGATTCGGATTGCGCCTTCATAACGGGTTTCCGGAGAGAGTTGGCGAGACCATCCGGCAAAGGCTCTGGCGAGAAAGATCGGGGAATGTTCTGCAAGGCCAGCCTCATGTTCAGGGCTGCCCGGGAATCCGGGGCAAGGGTCCGGGCTTTTGCGGGCCGGTTGTGTCATGGCTTGCAACACCATGGCTTGCCGCCGGTGGCGTTTGCTCTTGCCGCAGCGCTCTCGTTCTCGCCTCACGCCGCGCATGCCGATCCGACCAGGGGTGAAGCGACCCTGACGCCGCAGGCGAATTACGCGCGGCTGGTGTTTCAGTTTCAGGAGAACGTTCCGACCGAGGTCACGGTGGCGGGCTCCATTCTGGTCATTCAGTTCAAGCAGCCGGTCGCTGTTCCGATCGACCTGCTGTCCGAGGCCGCGCCTGCCTATGTCGGTTCGGTTCGCCGCGATCCCGACGGCACCGGCATCCGCATGGCGCTGACGCAGAAACTGCGCGTCAACGTGATGACCGCGGGCGAGCGTGTGTTCATTGATCTTCTGCCGGAAAAATGGGTCGGGCTGCCGCCAGCATTGCCCGCCGAAGTCGTCAAGGAACTGTCCGACCGCGCGATTGCCGCGGAGCGCGCGCTGCGCATTCAGAAGACAGCGGACGAAGCCAGGAAGCGGCCGCCGATCCGGGTGAGGGCATCGGTGCAGCCGACATTCGTCCGGTTCGTTTTTGAAATGCCGGACGGCGTGAGCGTGTCGTCGTCACTCGGGGCCGAAAAGTTCTCGCTGTCGTTCACGGCGCCGCTGGTGTTCGATCTGGCGGACGCCAAGATAGCGATGCCCGCGAATATCCAGTCGATCAACCAGAAGATCGACGGCGAAACCTCGCGCGTCGATATCGGACTGATCGGCGAGGCCGATGTCCATACGTTCCGCGAGGACAAGAACTATATCGTCGATGTGGCGTTCGAGCAGGCGCAGAAGCCTAAGGCAGCCGCCAAACCATCGACGCCGGCAGAAAAAGCCGCCGAGATTGTGCCGCCGACATCGGAACAGTTTGCGAAGCAGATGGCGCAGGAGGCGAAGCCTGCCGAGGTGAAACCTGCCGAGACAAGAGCCGCCGAAGCGAAGACTTCCGAAGCACAGCAGCAGCCTGATGCCAAACCCGCAGAGGCGAAAGCCGCTGACGTCAAGCCAGCCGATCCAAGGCCGGCGGACGAGAAGCCGCCGGTCATCGCGGAGGCGAAGCCGCAGGCACCCGCGAAGCCCGAAATTTCCGCACCGCCCTCCATGCCGGCTTCCGCGCCGCCAGCGCCGCAGAAGGGGCAGCAGGCCGACGCTCCGATGGCGTCTGCGGCCGGGATCGTCGTTGACGCGCGGCTGACCAGCGATGAATTTCGCCTGACATTTCCTTTTTCCGAGCCGACGCCGGCGGCGGTGTTTCGCCGCTCGGATTCGATCTGGCTGATCTTCGATACCAGCCGGCCGATTGATGCCAGCGCGGTCAAGCGCGAAGGTTCGTGGCTCGTGGCGGATACGGCGGTGACAGATCTGCCGAAAGGCCAAGCCCTGCGAATCCGGCTGAACCGTCCGCAACTCGCCAGCTTGAGCGGGGACGAGCACGCATGGACGCTCACCCTTGCCGACAAGGCGCAGTCGCCGCCGCAACAACTGACCGCCACGCGCAACCTGACCGATCCGAGCCGCGCCAGTGTCAGCGTCAGCCTTCTCAAGCCTGGACAGGTTCATCGCTTCAGCGATCCCGATGCTGGCGATCTCTTGCTGGTGATGACGGCGGGCGGACCGGCACGCGGCTTCATGAGGCGGCAGGATTTTGTGGAGTTCTCGCTGCTCGAGTCCATCCATGGCGTCGTGGTGCAGCAGAAGTCGGACGATCTGACCGCGGGCATCTCATCCGACACGCTGACCCTGTCGCGTCCCGGAGGACTGACGTTGTCCACGGCGATGACGTCGCCGGACCGCGCCACGTCGGTGATCCGCCCGGTGTTCGATATTGCCGAATGGCGCGCCTATCAGCAGGCCGAATTCATTCCGACGCGCGACAAGCTGATGACGGCGGCGTCGCAGGCGAGCGGCCCTGCGCGGATGCCGGCACATGTCGATATGGCGCGGTTCTATCTGGCGCGCGGCATGTATGTCGAAGCCAAGGGCATCCTCGATCTGGCGCTGGCCGAGGCGAAGCCGGGTGAAGAAGACTCGGCAGCGTTGACCGTTCACGCCGTCGCCAGCACGCTCGCCGGCCGCTCCGAACGCGCGCTCGCGGACCTCGCCAATCCTGCGGTGGCGGTGAACATCGACTCCCAGCTCTGGAAGGCGCTCGCGCTGGCGCATCTGCGGAAGTGGCCGGAGGCGCGCGAGAAATTCAAGAACGTGGAATTTGCGATCACGGCTTTGCCGGTCGATCTGCAGCGCATTGTCGTTGCCGAGGCGTTTCGTGCCTCGCTGGAGGTGAGGGATTATCCGGGCGCCGCCGTGCGCAGCAACGATCTTGAGGTTCTGGGCACCGGTGCCGAGCAGGCGGCGGCGGTTGCGGTGCTGCGCGGACGGCTCGCCGAAGCGCTGGGGCGCGACCAGGACGCGCTGGCCGCCTATGCCGCCGCATCCGGATCGGCGGACCGCCAGTCCGCATCCGAAGCCAAGGTGCGCGAAGTCGCGCTGCGCCAGAAGCGCGAGGAGATTTCGCAGGACGACGCGCTACGCGACCTCGAAACCGTCGCGGCGACCTGGCGCGGCGACTCCATCGAGGTTCAGGCGCAGGTGATGTTGAGCAAGCTCTATGCGGCGAAGGGGCGTTATCCGGAGACCTTCGCGGCGGTGCGCCGCGCCAACCATCTCGAACCCAATTCAGGGCTTGTGCGGAAGATGCAGGACGACGCCTCGGTGTTGTTCGAGCAGATCTACAACGGCGCGAAGGGCGACGACCTGGCGCCGGTCGAAGCGCTGGCGATGTTCTATGAATTTCGCGACCTGACCCCCATCGGCCGCCGCGGCGACGAGATGATCCGGCGGCTGGCGGACCGGCTTGTGGGCGTCGATCTGCTCGATCAGGCCAGCGAACTGCTGCAGTACCAGATTGATCACCGGCTGGAAGGCTCCGCGCGCGCGCAGGTCGCCTCGCGCCTCGCGATGGTCTATCTGATGAACCGCAAGCCGGAGCGCGCCATCGCCGCGCTGCGAACCACGCGGATTGCGGACCTCGCCGGTGAAATCCGGCAGCAGCGCCTGTTGCTGGAGGCGCGCGCCCAGACCGATATCGGCCGTCACGATCTGGCGCTCGATATCATCACCAATGTCAGCGGCCGCGAAGCGATCCGGCTGCGCTCCGATATCTACTGGGCCTCACGGCGCTGGCGCGAATCCGCCGAGCAGATCGAACTGCTTTACGCCGACCGCTGGCGTGACTTCCAGCCGCTTTCGCCGACGGAGAAAAGCGACGTGATCCGGGCGGCGATCGGCTATGCGCTGGCGGATGACGCCGTGGGCCTTGCGCGCTTCCGGGACAAGTACAATCCGAAAATGGAGAGCGAGGCCGACCGCGCGGCATTCGATCTGGCGTCAAAGCCCGCGAAGGCCAACAGCGCGGACTTCGCACGCATCGCCAAGATGGCGGCGAGCATCGACACGCTGGACGGATTCCTGCGCGACATGCGCGTGCGTTTCCCCGATGCCATGGCGCGGGCGAAGCTGCCGCCCGAGATCAAGGCCGATCCGAACCCGACGGGTTCATTGCCTGAGATCGTCGGCTTGAAGCGGGTGAAGCCTGCGCGGTGAAATCACCCGCCGCCGTAACTCTGCACAAGGCTTCCGGCGACCAGCGACCAGCCGTCCACCAGCACGAAAAAGATCAGCTTGAACGGCAGCGATACGGTCACCGGCGGCAGCATCATCATGCCCATGGACATCAGAACCGATGCCACCACGAGGTCGATGATGAGGAACGGCAGAAACAGCAGGAAGCCGATCTCGAAGGCGCGCTTCAGTTCCGAGATCATGAAGGCCGGGATCAGGATGCGCAGCGACATCTGCTCGGGTGATGCGGCGGGCGGCTCGCCGGACAGGTCCATGAACAGCTTGAGGTCCTTTTCGCGGACATTCTTCTGCATGAACGTGCGCAGCGGGGCAGTGCCGCGCTCGAATGCCTGTTCAACGGTGATCTGGTTGGCGACCAGCGGCTTGATGCCGTCGTCATAGGCTTTCTGCAGCACCGGTCCCATCACGAAGCCGGTGAGAAACAGCGCCAGTGCCAGGATGACGGAGTTCGGCGGGGCGGTGGCTGTGCCGAGCGCGGTGCGCAGCAGCGAGAGCACGACCACGATGCGCGTGAACGACGTCATCATGATCAGGATCGACGGCGCGATCGACAGCACCGTCAGCAGCGCGATCAACTGGATCGCACGCTCGGTGACGCCGCCGTTGCCGGCACCGAGATTGATGCTGATATCCTGCGCGCCCGCCGGATCAATCAAGAATCCGGCGAGGGCGAACAGGCTGACAAAAAATAAAACTCTACGCGGTGATTTCGCCGGCCTCACGCGGGAGGCTTTGGACGGCCGAGCAGATTGGCCATCTCGTCTTCGAGATTTTCAAACGCCGCCTTCGGCGCTGGCGCGGGAGCCGGCGGCGGTGCAGGCGGAGCCGGTGGGCGCGGCGCGCCTTCGGAGCGCGGCACCGGACGGCTTCCGCCGGTTTCCGGTGCGGGCACGGGCCGCTCGACCGGAGCATCAAGCCGCATTTCGCCACCGGGGCGTCGCAGGGCGGCTTCAAGGCGCTGCGCCATATCGGCAAGATTCTGGTCGGCGGAGGAGAGCGGTTCAGCCGGGCGCGCCGGCACCGGGGCACGCGGCGGCAATGGCGGTGCCTTCGGGCCGGCATCGCTCGGGCGCGGCATGCGGGGCGGCAGCGGTTCGGTGCGTTCGCTGCGCGGGATCGCGCGGGACGGTTCGGAACGCATCGCAGGCTCAGGCCGGATCATCGGCTCGGGCGCAAAGCCGGGAATCGTATCGGGGCTATGGCGATCCGGCAGCGGCATCACGGGAGGGCGGCGAGGCTCCTCGGCATATGGCCCGCGCGCCGGGCGTAGCGGAGGTTCCGCCATCGGCGGCTCGCGATGCTCGAAAGGATCCGCGTGCGGCTCGCTGTCGGACCAGCCGGCATCCGGAGCAACGCGGGGCGGCAGTTCAGTCCCGGCAGGGGCGCGGGGCGGGACCTGATCGCGCTGCGGTGTGCCGCGCACGATGTTAGGCTCGACCACCAGATCGGCCGGCCCGCCGATCATCAGCAGATGCTCGACGTTATCGCGCCGGACCAGCACCAGCCTGCGGCGGCCATCCACTGCGGCGGCATCAATCACAGCAAGCCGGGGCATCCGTCCCCGATTCGCGCTTGAGCCGAGATTGCCGCCGCCGAACCGCCGGACCAGCCAGGCGGCCAATCCGATCAAGCCAAGTACGATGACGAAGGCAAAGAAGAACCAAAGCGTTTGCGACATGTCCTGTCCCCGTCAAACCTCACCCGCATCTATGCCAGATTCGCAGGTCAATCGCCGCGAAACAAGCGGCTTGGCCCGGATTGGTTGCGAAGTTTGACCGATCCGTTAACGCGCGGCGGCAGTTGCTGTCCGCCGCGCCCGTGTTGTGCTGGAAAAGTCCCGGCCGCGTAAAGGGCATGTTGTGCCGGAACTTCAATGACTTGTCCGGTTGCAGACCATTCGTGGCGAAAGTGGGCCGAAGCGGCTCTTAACCTCTTATTAACCATACACGCGGCAAATTCTGCCTACCTGGAGCGCTGCTTCGGGCCTTGAGGTGGAACAGGCCGATGGCAATCACCGATCTTCCCATGTTGTCCGCGTTGCGCACCAAGATGCAGTGGCATCAGGAGCGCCAGCGCGTTCTTGCCGAAAACATCTCGAATTCGGACACACCGGGTTTCAAGCCGCGCGATCTCGTCGAGCCGAAATTCGATCCAAGCGGAACCGGCGCGGTGACCGGCAGCATGCCCTCGCTGGCAATGACGCGCACCAGCGCCGGGCATATCCAGGCGGTCGGCACCAGCGACACGTTCAACATGAACAACCGCGGCGGTTACGCGACGCGGCCGGCGGGCAACGCCGTCAATCTGGAAGACGAGATGCTGAAGGTCTCCGCCAACCAGATGGACTATGCGGCGGCGACCTCGCTCTACACCCGCAGCCTCGGGCTGCTGAAAACGGCCATCGGAAAGCGTTGATCGCATGGCGCGCAGAGAATCTTTCATTGAAGGATTGAGAGCATGAGCGACGGCAACGATTTCCTCCGCTCGATGAGCATCGCGACCTCCGGTCTGCGCGCGCAGGCGGGGCGGATGCGCGTGATTTCGGAAAACATCGCCAATGCGGACTCGACCGCCAAGACCGCGGGCGGCGATCCCTATCGCCGCAAGATTCCGACCTTCTCGTCCGAACTCGACCGCACCATCGAGTCGCGCGTGGTGACGCTCGGCAAGATCAAGACCGACACGTCGGACTTCCGGGTCAAGCATGAGCCGGGCAATCCCTCGGCGGATGCCAACGGCAACGTCAAATATCCCAACGTGAATTCGCTGGTTGAAATGACCGACATGCGCGAGGCGCAGCGGTCCTACGAGGCGAACCTCAACATCATTTCCGCCACGCGCCGGATGATCCAGCGCACCCTCGACATTCTCAAGGCCTGAATAGGGAGACCTAACCCATGGCTTCGCCATCCGTCGCCGCCAATGCCTATGCCAGCCTTGCCAAAATCATGGATTCCGCAGGGAGCGCGGGCGCCCTCGGCAAGACCGGCGAGACGAACGGACCTTCGTTCGGCGCGGTGCTGAAGGAAACGCTCGGCAGCGTCATGGACGCGGGCCGCAAGTCCGATGCGCAGACCATCGCCATGGCGCAGGGCAAGGCCAATGTCATGGACGTGGTCACGGCGGTCGCCGAAACCGACGTCGCGGTGTCGACGCTGGTGTCGGTGCGCGACAAGGTGATCCAGGCCTACGAAGACATCATGCGGATGCCGATCTGACAGGGCCGTCGCCCTTCGAGGCCTTCGCTTCGCTACGGCACCTCAGGGTGACGGAAACAGAAGGATCGTCATCCTGAGGCGCGAGCAGCGCGAGCCTCGAAGGATGAGAGATTTGTAACGTGATGCCTGCGGGCAGGGGATTGATATGACGGGTGCTGAAGTTCTCGACGTCTCGCGCGATGCCATCTGGACCATCGTGAAGGTGTCGTCGCCATTGCTGGTGGTCGGTCTCGTGGTCGGCGTTGTGATCTCGCTGGTGCAGGCCCTGACGCAAATCCAGGAGCAGACGCTGGTTTTCGTGCCGAAGATCCTTGCGATCTTCATCACGCTGGTGCTCGCATTACCGTTCATGGCCGACGCCATGCATAGCCAGATGCTGCGGATATCGTCGCGAATCATCGGCGGCTAGCGCATGATGCCGTCACCCTGAGGTGCGAGCACTTGCGAGCCTCGAAGGGCGACGGCGATCCTTCGAGGCTCGGCGCAAAAAGCGCCTCGCGCCTCAGGATGACGCCGCCGAAAGGAAACGCTCGCGTGAATTCAAGGGCATTTTGTCCATGCGCATCGACATCTCGCTGCTCCCGGCGCTCGCCGCGGCCTTCATGCTGGTCTTCGCCCGCATCGGCGCCATGGTGATGCTGTTGCCCGGATTCGGCGAAGCCAACATCCCGGTCCGGGTTCGCCTCGGCATCGCGCTGGCGCTGACGCTGATCCTGCTGCCGATGCACCGCAACGCCTACAACGTCAACATGTCGTCGATGGCGCCGCTCCTGGTGCTGATGGTGCATGAGATCGTGATCGGCGTCGTGCTCGGCGCGACCGCGCGCGTCACGCTGTCGGCGCTGGCGGTGGCCGGTTCGGTGATCGCGCAGCAGCTCGGACTCGGTTTCGTCACCACGATCGACCCGACCCAGGGCCAGCAGGGCGCGCTGATCGGCAACTTTCTGACCATGCTCGGGCTGACGCTGCTGTTCGCCACCGACATGCACCATCTGGTCATCGCGGCCCTCAGCGAAAGCTATAACGTGTTTTCGCCGGGCCAACTGCTGCCGAGCGGCGATGTCGCGGCGCTGGCGACGAAAGTGTTTGCGACGGCGTTCAAGATCGGCATCCAACTGTCGGCGCCGTTCATCGTCTTCGGCCTGGTTTTCAACCTCGGTCTTGGCGTGCTGGCGCGGCTGATGCCGCAGATGCAGGTCTATTTCGTCGGCGTGCCGCTCTCGATTCTGGCCGGCTTCCTGATTCTCGCGGCGATCATCGCCACCATGATGGGCACCTATCTCGATTACTTCGGCAGTGTCCTCCATGACCTCATACCGGCGCGCTGAGGGCACAGCATGGCGGACGACGACAAGGAATCCAAAACACAAGACCCCACGCAAAAACGCCTCGACGATGCGCTGGAGAAGGGCGACGTCGCCAAGAGTCAGGAGGTCAACACCTGGTTCGTGATCGGTGCGTCCACCTTGCTGCTGTCGTCCTTCTCGGGGACGATCAGCCAGGGCATCGAGGTGCCGATGCGCAATCTTCTGATGAACATGCATCAGATACGTGTCGATGGCCCGGGTCTGCTGCAGCTATTGAGCCAGCTCGAACTGATGCTGATCGGCGTTCTTGGCATCCCGTTGCTTCTGCTGCTGATCGCAGGCGTCGGCAGCAATCTGATCCAGCACCGGCTGGTGTTTTCGACAGAGCCGCTGACTCCCAAGTTCAGCAAGATTTCCCCGGCGGCGGGCTTCGCACGTCTGTTCGGCAAGCAGGCCGGCGCGAATTTCCTCAAGGGAATATTCAAGGTCCTGCTGGTCGGCGTGGTGATGTGCCTCGTGCTGTGGCCGGAGCGGTCACGTCTCGATGCGATGATCCACTTCGATCCGATGTCGATCCTTAACATCACCAGGACCATCTCGGTTCAGTTGATGGGCACCGTCGTGGCGATGCTCGCGCTGGTGGCGGCGCTTGATTACCTGTTCCAGTACCGCCAGTGGTTCGAGCGGCAGAAGATGTCATTCGAGGAGATCAAGGAAGAGTACAAGCAGTCCGAGGGCGATCCGCACATCAAGGGCCGCATTCGGCAGCTTCGCCACGCCCGCATGAAGAAGCGCATGATGGCCGCGGTGCCGAGCGCCTCCGTGATCATCACCAACCCGACCCACTATTCGGTGGCGCTGAAATACGACCGCGGCATGTCGGCGCCGGTCTGCGTCGCCAAGGGTGTCGATCTGATGGCGCTCAAGATCAGGGAAATCGCGACCGCGAACAACATCCCGATTGTCGAAAACGTCCCGCTGGCCCGTGCGCTGCATGCGACCGTCGAGGTCGACGACGAGATCCCGGTCGAGCATTACCATGCCGTTGCCGAAGTCATCGGTTACGTGATGCGCCTGCGGCGCGGAATCAACGGTCTGAATTGAGGTCCGATCTCCGGTTGACAAGGCTGGTACGGGCATGGGGCCGGTCGTAATGTGCCTTGCGTAAATAGCCCCGATTCAGGCACTCAGGGGCCGGTAGACTGCAAAAATGACTGCGCATCCCCTGTGGAACATGCGCGAGCAGGGTGCGATGACGACCGACACGGACAACGAACTGCGTTCTTCCTTCGCCGCCGTCCATGAACCGGCGAGGCGGAGCGGCAGCATCCTGCTTGTCCTGCTGGTGGCGGGCGCGATTATCGCGGCCGCCGTGGCCTTCATGACCCTCGGCCGCAGTCAGGCGCAGCCTTATATCCTGGCGCTGCTGGCTTTGCTGGCCATGGTGGGGCTGTTCACGCTGTTCGCCTTTGCCGCCGGTATTGTCCGCTTCGCGGATCGGCTGACGGAAGACCCGGTGACCCGGCCGATCGCCGATCACGCCTTCGATGGCTTGGCGGTGACCGATCCGCGCGGCCACATTGTCTATGCCAACACGGCGTATCTGGCGCTGACGGGCGCCACCGGTCCCAACGATGTGCGTCCGGTGGAGCGTGTCTTCATCGGCAATCCCGATGTCTCCGAAGCGGTGTTCCGCCTGCTCAAGGCCGCGCGCGAGGGCAAGCGCCAGCAGGAGGAAGTCCGCGTCGCGGGTGTGGACGCAGCGCATGGCCGGTGGCTGCGCATGCGCGTGCGCCCCCTCAGCAGCGACAAGCGGCAGGCAAAATTCGCGGTCTGGTCGGTGGCCGACATCACCCGTGACCGCGAGCGTCAGGAAGACGTGTTCCAGGAACTTCAGCACGCTATCGAATATCTCGATCATGCGCCGTGTGGCTTCTTCTCGGTCAACGCACGCGGCGAACTGGTTTACGTCAACGCGACGCTCGCCAACTGGCTGGACTATGACCTCGCGGAGATTGGGTCCGGCGGCCTGAAGGTCGCCGACATCATGTCCGGTGACGGAGCGGCGCTTTTGACCTCGATTGTCCCCGAGCCCGGCGAGGTGAAGACCGAGGTGTTCGACCTCGACCTGCGCATGCGCAACGGCAAGACCATGCCGGTCCGCCTCTATCACAAGCTGGCGTTTGGCGCCGACGGTGCGCCGGGCGCCTCGCGGACGCTGGTGATCAATCGCGCGCGGGACGATCATTCCGATCCGCAGCGCGCGGCGGAAGTGCGCTTCATGCGCTTCTTCGATCACACGCCGATGGCGATCGCCACCGTGGACAAGGCGGGCAACATCGTGCGCGCCAATGCGCGTTTCGCCAAACTCACCCAGAGCCTGTCACCAGCGGGCACGTCGAGCAAGTCGATCTTCGCGGTGGTGCACGAACGCGACCGTGGCGAACTGGTCGCTGCGATCAACAAGGCGGCGGACGGGCAGGGCGATATCGCCCCTGTGGAAGCGGCGCTGGACAGCGCCAAGGAGCGCTGGGGCCAGTTCTTCGTCACGTCCGTCGAGCACGACGCGGGCGACGCCGAAGCCGCCATTGTCTACCTGCTCGACACCACCGAAAAGCGCACACTGGAAAACAGCTTCGCCCAGTCGCAGAAGATGCAGGCGGTGGGCCAGCTTGCTGGCGGCATCGCGCACGACTTCAACAACGTGCTCTCCGCCATCATGATGGCGAACGATTTCCTGCTGAACGCGCACAAGCCGACCGATCCGTCGTTCCAGGACATCATGCAGATCAAGCAGAATGCCAACCGCGCAGCGGCGCTGGTGCGGCAACTGCTGGCATTCTCGCGCAAGCAGACCCTGCGTCCGCAGGTGCTCGACATAGGCGATGTGTTGTCCGACATCAACGTGCTGCTCAAGCGCCTGGTCGGCGAGAAGGTGAAGCCCGAATTCGTCTATGGCCGCGATCTTTGGCCGGTGAAGGCGGACCTCTCACAGTTTGAACAAGTGATCGTCAATCTCGCGGTCAATGCGCGCGATGCAATGCCCGAAGGCGGCAAGCTGACGGTGCGCACCGCCAACATGACGGCGAAGGAAGCCGAGCGCGGCGACTTCAAGGGCATGCCGGCGGCGGATTATGTCTGCGTCGAGGTGACGGACACCGGCACCGGCATTCCGGCGGATATCGTCGACAAGATTTTCGAGCCGTTCTTCTCCACCAAGGAAGTCGGCAAGGGCACCGGCCTCGGCCTCTCCACCGTCTATGGCATCGTCAAGCAGACCGGCGGCTTCATCTATGTCGATTCGGTTCAGGGCAAAGGCACCACATTCCGGATTTTCCTGCCGCGTCATTTCCCTGAAGCCGAGAAGGTGCCGGATGTCGCAGCGGCGGTCGCGGGCGAAGCGCCTGCCGAACCGGCGGCCAAGCCGAAGGCGCCGGATCTCACCGGACAGGGCACCATCCTGCTGGTCGAGGACGAGGACGGACTGCGCTCGCTCAATGCGCGCGGCCTGCGCTCGCGCGGCTACACAGTGATCGAGGCGGAGAACGGTCTCGACGCGCTGGAAGCACTGGAACGCGAGGAAGGCGCCGTCGATCTCGTGGTGTCCGACGTGGTGATGCCGGAAATGGACGGGCCGACCATGCTGACCGAGATGCGCAAGCGCAATCCGGAACTGCGGATCATCTTCGTGTCGGGCTATGCCGAGGACGCCTTCGAGAAGAGCCTGCCCGAGGGCCAGCAGTTCAACTTCCTGCCGAAGCCCTTCACCCTGAGCCAGCTTGTCGCGGCGGTGAAGGAAACCATGACGGCGGCGTCATAATGGCATGATCCTGAGAAGCCGGAACCGGTTCTCGGATTTAGTCATCCCGGCCAGGGATTTGGCGCCAGCCCGCTGGCTGTGACGGCACGTCTCACCGCGACCGAGGGCCGCAGGCCTTATCGTACCTATCCGCTTCCCTTATTCCGCGACGCTGCCCATGTATTGCGGGTCCCCTTTGCCGGGGATCAATGCCCCTTGAGGGCCGAGAGGGAACAGACATGATTTCGCAGCGCTTGCGCTCACTCATTAAAACGCTCGCCGTGGTCATGGCCGTCGCCATGCCGCTGGCCGTGACCATTTCATCGTCGGTTGACGCGCGTCCGGGTGGCGGCGGCAGCCGCGGCTCGCGCACGTTCTCCGCGCCGCCGACCACGCGGACCGCGCCGAATGCCGCGCAGCCGTTGAACCGAACCATCACCCAGCCCGGCACGAAGGCTCCGGCGACCGCGCCTGCGGGCGGTTTCTTCAATCGTCCCGGCATGGGCATGCTCGGCGGCCTCGCGGCCGGCTTCCTCGGCGCGGGCCTGCTCGGCATGCTGTTCGGCGGTGGTCTTTTCAGCGGCCTCGGCAGCCTGTCGTCGATCATCGGCCTCATGCTCCAGCTCGCGCTGATCTTCATCGTGGTCCGTCTGGTCATGTCGTGGTGGCGCCGCCGCAACGCGCCGGCCTACGCCCATGCGTCGGCAGCGCCCGGTCAGGCTCCGCAGCAGGATCAGGGCCCGATGGCCAACGCGCGCTCGGGCTTCGGCTTCGGTCTTGGCGGTGGCTCGAACGATGCGCCGCTCGAGATCAAGCCGGACGATTACGACACGTTCGAGCGCATGCTCGGCGAAATCCAGACCGCGTGGTCGAACGAGGACATCGGCAAGCTGCATACGCTGGCGACGCCGGAAATGGTCTCGTATTTCACCGAGGACCTCAACGCGAACAAGGAACGCGGCGTGATCAACAAGGTGTCCGATGTCAAGCTGCTGCAGGGTGACCTGGCGGAAGCCTGGCGCGAAGGCACCACCGACTACGCGACCGTCGCGCTGCGCTACAGCCTGATCGACAAGACCGTCGAACGCGCCACCGGCAAGATTGTCGAGGGCAGCGATGCACCGCAGGACGTCACCGACGTCTGGACGTTCGTGCGGCGTCCCGGAAGCCAGTGGGAACTGTCGGCCATTCAGCCGACCTGACGGTCCGCCGGAACAAATTGATGAAAAGGCGTCGCGCTCGCGCGGCGCCTTTTTCCTTGTGCGCTGTCGTGGCGCTCCCGGAATAAATCGCGGCATTGTGTGTTGATGTTGCACGTCTGTGCGTGCATCACCGCGCGATAGTCCAAAAAGAATTTCAGGGAGAGACGAATGCTCAAGGGTTTCATGATCGCCGCGCCGCTGCTCTTTCTGGCTTCGCTTCCCGCTCAGGCGCAGCAGGCGAATATGAGCTTCTTCATCACCAGCACGCCGATCGGCAATGGCGGAAACCTCGGCGGCCTCGCTGGCGCCGACAACCAGTGCCAGACGCTGGCACAGGCCGCGGGCGCGGGTGCTCCCAAGGTCTGGCGCGCGTATCTCTCCACACAAGCCGCCGACGGTAAGCCTGCGATCAACGCCCGCGACCGGATCGGGAAGGGGCCCTGGGTCAACGCCAAAGGCGCGGTTGTCGCCAAGGATGTCGCCGATCTTCACGGCCCGAACGCGCTGACCAAGCAGTCCGCGCTGAACGAAAAGGGCGAGGTCGTCAACGGCCGCGGCGATCAGCCGAACCGCCATGACATTCTCACCGGCTCGCAGCCCGACGGTACCGCGTTCGCGGCGGGCGATGACAAGACCTGCAAGAACTGGACAAGCAGCACGCAGGGTTCGGCCGTGGTCGGCCATTCGGATCGTCTCGGTCTTCGCGATGACGACGCATCGAAGTCGTGGAATTCGTCGCACGGCTCGCGCGGGCCGGATGGCGGCTGCTCGCAGGCGGACCTGCGAAGCACCGGCGGCGACGGCCTGCTGTATTGTTTCGCATCGAACTGATTGCGGTTGAGATAGTTGACTTCGGCGCGGACATCCGCGCCGAAAGCGTTTGTGAGGTCTCATGCGGTACGAACTCTATTACTGGCCGAACATTCGGGGGCGCGGAGAGTATGTCCGCCTCGCGCTGGAAGACGCGGGTGCGGATTATGTCGATGCCACGCGGCGCGCCAACGGCATGAGCCGGATGATGAAAATGATGGATGCGGCGAAAGGAACGCCGCCATTCGCGCCGCCGTTTCTGAAAGCCGGCAAGCTCGTGATCGGGCAGACCGCGAACATCCTGCTTTATCTCGGGCCGCGTCTTGGTCTTGCGCCGAAGGCCGAGGCCCAGCGGCTGTGGGTGCATCAGCTTCAACTGACCATCGCCGATTTCGTGGTTGAGATTCACGACACCCATCATCCGCTCGGGCCGACGCTTTACTACGAGGACCAGCGCCCTTCCGCGAAGAAACGCACCGGCGAGTTCTGGAGCGAGCGCGTGCCGAAATTCCTCGGCTATTTCGAGCGGCTGATCGCAGCGAGCGGCGGGCCTTATCTCAATGGCCGCAGGATTTGCTACGCGGATCTGTCGCTGTTCCAGATTGTCGAAGGCCTGCGCTATTCGTTCCCGCAGAACATGAAACGCTTCGAGCGAAAGGTGCCGCATCTGATCGCGCTGCACGGCAAGGTGGCGGCGCGGCCGAACGTCAAAGCCTATCTCGCGAGCGACCGTCGCATTCCCTTCAACGAGGACGGCATTTTCCGGCACTATCCCGCGCTGGATCGCTGAGGCGATTCTGCGGAATGTGATCGTCCGCGTCTTGACACAAGCGGCGCGAAACGGTCGTTGAATGCGACATCTGATCCGTTCTTTCGAGGAGTATCCCATGAAGATCACGCCTTCCGGCTCGGTGCCGACCAAGCGCGCGCCTGCATCCTATTTCACCGGCACGGTCTGGCAGGATCCGGTGGTTGAGACGCCCGCGCCGGCGCGGCTCAACGCGACGCGCGTGACCTTCGAGCCCGGCGCGCGCACGGCGTGGCACACCCATCCCGTCGGCCAGACGCTCTATGTGCTGGCCGGCACCGGGCGCGTGCAGACCGAAGGCGGGCCCGTGCTGGAAATTCATCCCGGCGATGTGGTGTGGATTCCGCCGGGAGAAAAGCACTGGCACGGGGCGGGACCGAACACGCTGATGACTCATCTTGCGATGCAGGAGTCCGACGACAGCGGTAGTTTCGCGACCTGGCTCGAACATGTCACTGATGAACAATACGCGGTGCCGCCGTCGACGTGATCGCTGATAGGCCGACACGAATCCCCGCTAATAATTTCATCGCAGAACATGTCCGCAGCGCTGACGCATTCACCTTGCGCGGCGCAGCGACGAATGCGCTTGACGATGAAGGTGCGCGCGGATTTAGTTCGTGCACATCTCGGAGGAGCGTGGCATGTCTTATCACTCTGAGTTTCTTCTCGACAAACAACCCTGCGCCCAGTGCGGCAAGCCGATTGCATCACCGCTGTGGCTTGAGCGCGAACGCAACCGCGTTTCGTTTCTGTGGGCGTGCACGGCGTGTGACTATCAGTTCGTCACCATCGCGGTTCTCAAGCCGGGTGTGATCGGGCTTCCTGTGCCGCAACACGCGCCGGCTGTGGTTCCGGTTTCGGACCAACCGGCCATCGCGGCCTGATATCTGCTATCCTGTGTCAGGCGCTGCTGCGGACCGCTGGCGTCTGGCTGCGCCGCGTGGCGGTATCATGTCATTGACGACGACGTCGCGGGTTCCGGGCTGATCTCCGCGTGTCAATGTTGCGCGTTGATGTTGCGCGCGGGCGGGTTCCCGAATCGGGCGATTTGCCGCAATCCTGTCGCATTCGCCCTGTCTTTTCATCAGACATTCACAAACCGCCGCAGGAGGATACGATGCGTATCGTCACCCCCGCCATCTACGCAGCCCTGCTCGGTGGAGCGATTTATCTGGCCATCTCCCAGAACCCGCTGCCGAATGCGGTCGCCTCCGTGCCGCCCGAGGGCGCGAAAATCGCCTACGCGGTTCCGGGCGCCGGCAAGCCGCATCCGGCGACCCGCGTCGGCAAACGCGAAAGCTGCCGCCAGAGCGTCTCGGCGAAGCATCTGAACCGGCATCAGGCCCGCGACCAGATGCAACTTTGCGTGGCGCAGGCCCGCGTCGAATGCCTCAGGCAGGCGATCGACCAGAAGCTGCGCGGCTCCGCCCGCCGCGTCTATGTGAAGAGCTGCGTCGCAGCGTAACGCGACCACATCCCGGTATCAGCGCATCTCAACGCGAGAGGGCGCCGCGTCGGCGGTGTCCGCTTCCGTGCGCGGCCGGACAGGCGGGGCCGGAAGCTGCAGCACGGTGGCGCGCTGGCCGGGATCGAGCTGCGTCAGCAGAATGAGCTGCCCGTCCGGAAATTCCAGCGCGTCATGATGGCGGTTCGGATTGTCGAGATCGACGGTGCGAAACCGCGCCACGGTGTGGCGGATCTTCTTCCGAAAAAATGCGCCGTCATACTCGACCTCGCGCGCGAAGGCGAGTTCGGTGCCGGGCAGGACACAGACCGCGACATTTGGTTCGTCCTCGCCGCAGAAGCCGCGGGTCACGGTGAGGGGGAATTTGGTGGAGATCAGCGTCTCGCCGACCTTGGCGGGCCGGCTTGCGACGGCATGCAGGCTGTAATCACACATGGCGGTCACTCCTGTTCGGATCAACCGGGTGATGCGCGGTCTGTGATTATAGCGCTTTCGGTGTGGCGTTCCTGGGGTCGGCGGCGTCACCTTTTCGTGACGCGGAAGGCTTCAGCCCGGCCTATGCGCCTGCGCGTGCGTGCTCATCCGCAAGGTGCGCTTCTCGCGGGCCATGCGCTCGGCGAGTTCCACGATCTTCAGGCGGCCCTGCATGTTCGGAATCGCCTTGAACGCGGCGAGCAAACGCTGCGCTTCCTCGTCCGATGTCACCAGAATATCCCTGAACATATCCGCCTCTGCGACTTGAGCGTCTCTTGTTGCGATGGGTCTTAGTCGCGGGACGTTATCATCCGGTTCATGCGCGGGTGTGACGGTTTGAAAAGGGTGGCGGTGTGGTTAAGCGGACGTAAGCGGGTGGGGAACTTCCGGGGTATTCTCACGCGGCTGCGGGATTTTCTCCACGTCGTCCCCGCGAAGGCGGGGACCCAGACTCCCTGAGTCATCGGTGTTGTCGCGATAGCGGCCACTCTGTTCTTCATCACCACGGCATTCGGTGGTTATGGGTCCCGGCCTGCGCGGGGACGACGATTGAAGTTGTTGCACGATCGCGCTTCACTCACAGTTCGTCATCACCGGGCTTGTCCCGGTGATCCCGATGAATGAAGCACCGTGCCTGGGCAATCGGGATGGCCGGGACAAGCCCGGCCATGACGAGGGCATGTGTTGCCACGCTCTGCGCAACTCCGTATCCAGATTCAATTTTCAAACAGCCCGCACGTTCAGATGTGCGTCTTTTGTCTGCGCATGACCTGATCCAAAAACCGCTTCACACCTTTTGGGGTCATGCGTCATCGCCCCTGTTGTTAT
The DNA here is from genome assembly GCA_050249215.1 of Afipia sp. Classification (GTDB taxonomy): domain Bacteria; phylum Pseudomonadota; class Alphaproteobacteria; order Rhizobiales; family Xanthobacteraceae; genus Afipia. Next base: position 257,224 of record JBFWQX010000005.1, on the reverse strand, counting down.
GACGGCGCGGGGGCGCCCGAGATTCTCTCATCGCTTCGCCCTCAAATGAGGGCGCGCGGAACGCCGGATGCGCAAGCGCATCCGCAGCCTCATGCGCAATGAAAACAAGCGCACGAGTTAGTCACCACGGTCACGCCGCTTCACCCGGCGTTCCGCACGCAATGGTTGGAACGGCTTGCTGCGCGAAAACCCCCGACGACCGACCCTGAGGTGATCATCGCTGCAGGGGACTGACACGCCGCCGCTCTCCCTCTGTACGAGGAGAGAACATTGGCGCTGCCCCATGGTGCCAGGCGAGGCACCGGGATATCGCGTCCTGGGCCGTCCGCGAACAATGTGGTCGTCATCGCTGTCCGCGCACGATCTGTCCGAAGACAGAAGTTTCATGCGCATCCGGCGATCGAACACCGCACGCGGCCACCGCATCCCGCCCCGCGTCTCGTGACGATCGCGACACGCCCCTCATCGACGGGGCAGGATATCTGGAATATATTCCTAAGTCAGGGGAAATGTCAAGTGCGCCACCGCGACATCTGTTTGTCGATGAGAAGATGGATGTCGTAAAAGATCGTCATTCCGAGGCGCGCGGCTTCGCGCGAGCCCGGAATCCATAGCCCGGCGGTCACGATGGCCTGCTACGTCTACATGCTTGCGAGCAAAAAGAATGGCACGCTCTATCTCGGTGTGACGAACGACATCGTGCGGCGCGGCTACGAACATCGCACCAAGGCAGTTGATGGTTTCACAACGCGATACGGCGTGGACAAACTGGTCTGGTTTGAAATCTATGACGACGCCCTGACCGCGATCACCCGGGAGAAGGAATTGAAGAAATGGCGGCGGGCGTGGAAGATTCGGCTGATTGAAGAAAACAATCGCGAATGGGTTGATCTTTATCCCGGGATAGCAAGCTAGTCATGGATTCCGGGCCTGCGCCAAGCGGCGCATCCCGGAATGACGAACTGAGATATTCGTGCATAGCGCCAGCGTTGTGCGGCTAGTTTCAGATTTCGCGGCGCTTCATTCGGGCTACGCTGGCTAGCTACGCTTGCTCAGGCTGCTTCGTTTTCCTCGACGAGCGGCTTGATCCTGTTGAGCGCGGCACCGATCTCACGCGCTGCGATCTGCACGTCATAGCGGTTCTGCAGGTTTATCCAGAAATCGGCTGTGGTCTTCAGCGCACGGCCCAGCCTCAGAGCCGTATCGGCGGTGATGCCTGTCTGCTCATTGGCGATCCGCTCGATACGGGTACGCGGAAGGTCGCAAGCCTTCGCCAGCTTTCCAGCAGACAGATTCAACGGGACAAGGAATTCCTCGCGGAGGACTTCGCCCGGATGCATCGGCGGCAGTTTTTTGGTCATCGCTATTTGTCCTCACACACCCTTCTCGCGCGACATGGTGATGCGTACGCCGGTCTTGGCGACGGTGCAGTGGACGTCGAGTTTGCGGTAGCGTGAATCGAGATTGTAGCCGCGGATGATGTTGGTGCGGCTGACGCAGCGTTTGGCGCCGCGCACGGCGTCGGGCTTGGGAATCGTGAACACCAGCGCCGCCGCCGTGCCGATGAAATCGTAATAGGCGTCCGTCGGCTTCTTCTTGTCGGTGGAGGCGAACACGTCGTTGCTGCGGTTGCGGCTGGCGCAGCCGAGCGAGGCCTGCGTCACCGCGGGATGTTCGAGATAGATCACGCCCGCGACCGTCTTGCCGATCTTGAGATCGGGGATCTGCCGGGCGAGGTCCTTGGCGAGGTCGTCGCAGCGGTCGGCGCGGGCCGGGCTTGTCCCCAGCATGGCCGCCGCCAGAACCAGCGCCGCGGCCGCACATCCGGAAAATGAAAATCGTTGTGTCATGGTTGTCCCCCATGGGCATTGAAGCGTGCGGGCGGGATGAGTGCAAGAGTGCTTCTTTCCCTCTCCCCTTGTGGGAGAGGGTGGCGAAATCGAGCGAAGCGAGATTGAGCCGGGTGAGGGGTTGCGATCACAAGTTTTATATCGATACCCCTCACCCGCTTCGCGGCTGTGCCGCTCAGCACCCTCTCCCACAAGGGGAGAGGGGAAGAAAGACAGTCGCCACAACAGAGGTGAAAGACTCAAAACCCGTACATCATCACGCCTACCGCGAAGCCCGCGATCATGACCACATTGAACAGCGTCGGAACCGCGACCAGGAAGGCCGCGCGGCCAAGATGTTCGTTGTGGGCGGCATAGGCGATGGCGCAGGCGGCGATCAGCGGGAAGGCGATGATCCTTGCGGTGGTTTCCACCGCGCCGAACGCGCTTTTGAATTCAAGCCCGTGCGCGACCACCGACGGCATGTCGTTCAGCCATGTCATGATGATGATGGTGCCGAGCGCGACGATCGCGTGGCGCACACGGCCCATGGCCGCGAACACGATGGCGGCGACCGCCAGCACGGGATGGGCGGCGAGGTGCGCCTTGATCAGGCCGGCGCCGATGCCGGAGCCGATATGCGACATGTCGCCGAACAGCGTCGGCGCGTCGGAGAGGCCGAGACCGGCCTCGATCAGGGCCAGAATCACGAGAACGGTTCGCAGGCCCAACATGCGCGAGGCGGGCGCGGGCTCGGCGTCTTCGGCAATCACCGGCGTGGCGGGGGTCATATCTGAAACGTCCTGAACGAAATCCATTGTGAAAGGCCGCAACCTAGCGCGTCCGCGGCCCGCGCACAGCCGCCCTGCGAAAGGCGGATCGGCTTTTGGCCATCTTCCCTTTGTCGGAAAAGCGATTAGAACGGTTCAAACCAGACGCAGGCCGAAGCCGGACCGTTGAAAGTCCAGCGCTTTTTGCCTTTCCAACCCGCGAGACCCGCTATGAACGCTCCGACCGCCATCCCGTCGCCCAAGGCCGTTCCGCCCTACAAGCACACTCCGCTGTTTCCGCTGGGCAAGGACAAGACGCCGTATCGCAAGATCAGCAGCGACGGCGTCCGGGTCGAGACGGTGCTGGGCAAGGAGATGCTGGTGGTGACGCGCGAGGCGCTGCGCGCGCTCTCCGAAGCCGCCTTCGGCGACATCAATCACTATCTGCGGCCGGGCCATCTGCAGCAGCTTCGCAACATCCTTGATGACAGCGAGGCCAGCGACAACGACAAGTTTGTCGCGCTCGACGCGCTCAAGAACGCCAACATCGCCTCCGGCGGCGTGCTGCCGATGTGTCAGGACACCGGCACCGCGATCATCATGGGCAAGAAGGGCGCGCGGGTGATCACCGACGGCGACGACGAGGCGGCCCTGAGCGAAGGCGCGCGCGACGCTTACCTGCGCCGCAATCTGCGCTACTCGCAGGTCGCGCCGCTCTCGATGTTCGAGGAGAAGAACACCGCCAACAACATGCCCGCGCAGACCGAAATCTACGCGGAAGGCGATGACGCCTACAAGTTCATGTTCATGGCGAAGGGCGGCGGCTCAGCCAACAAGAGCTTCCTGTTTCAGGGCACGCCGTCGCTTTTGACGCGCGACCGCCTGCTGGCGTTCCTCAAGGAGAAGGTGCTGACGCTCGGCACCGCCGCGTGCCCGCCGTATCATCTCGCCATCGTCATCGGCGGCACCTCCGCTGAACTGTGCATGAAGACGGTGAAGCTCGCGTCCGCGCGCTATCTCGATGAACTGCCGACGCAGGGCTCGCCGGACGGCAACGCCTTCCGCGATCTGGAGATGGAGCAGGAAATCCTGAAGATGACGCAGAGCCTCGGCGTCGGCGCGCAGTTCGGCGGCAAGTATTTCTGCCACGACGTGCGCGTGATCCGCATGCCGCGTCACGGCGCGTCGCTGCCCATCGGCCTCGGCGTGTCGTGCTCGGCGGACCGTCAGGTGCTCGGCAAGATCACCAAGGATGGCGTGTATCTGGAAGAGCTGGAGCACAATCCGGCGAAGTATCTGCCGGAGGTGGAGACCAGGCTCGGCAGCGAGGTGGTGGAGATCGACCTCAACCAGCCGATGAAGGATATTCTGGCCACACTGTCGAAGAATCCGATCAAGACGCGGCTGTCGCTCACCGGCACCATGATCGTGGCGCGCGACTCGGCGCACGCCAAGCTGCGCGAGCGGCTGGAGAAGGGCGAGCCGCTGCCGGATTATTTCAAGAACCATCCGATCTATTATGCCGGCCCCGCCAAGACGCCGGAGGGTTACGCTTCCGGCTCGTTCGGCCCGACCACGGCAGGGCGCATGGATTCGTTCGTCGACCAGTTCCAGGCGGCGGGCGGCTCCATGGTGATGCTGGCCAAGGGCAACCGCTCGGCGGCGGTGCGCGATGCTTGCAAGAAGTACGGCGGGTTCTATCTCGGCTCGATCGGCGGATCGGCGGCGAACCTGGCCGAGCACTGCATCAAGAAGGTCGAGGTGGTGGAATATCCCGAACTCGGCATGGAAGCGATCTGGCGCATCGAGGTCGAGAATTTCCCGGCCTTCATCATCATGGATGACAAGGGCAACGACTTCTTCAAGGAGTTGAACCTCGGCTAGCGCGCCCGGCGCTGGCCTCTGTTCGCGCAAAATAATTCCGCGCAGTATCGCGTTACAAAAAAGGCCGGGGCGGCGATGCCCCGGCCATCATTTTTTGCGCGATGAATTGGACCTACGGCTCCAGAGTGACCTGCAAGCCCTCGTCGCTTTCGACGTGGACATAGCGCGGCGCGATCGGCCGGCCGCGTCCGCTGGCGACGGTCACGATGTCTTCCAGCGGAGCGGCGCGCGCATCCGCTTCCGGGCGGGAGAGAATCAGATCGGCGTGGAACAGGCCTTCCGATTCAAGGCCGGTCGAATCGACACCGGCATCCGCGAGGTTTGCCAGCGTGCTCTCGAATTCCTCGGCATCGCGGAAACGGCGCTGGATGAAGGTGACGCCGGTGAGCCGCTCGGTGACAAGCCCGCGCTGCGCGAAGGTTGCCGCCAGTGAGTCGAACGGGAACATCCGCAGCACGAACGAGATGATCCACGGAGTCTTGTCCGTCGCGTCGAGAATCTTGCCGAAGGTCTTCTCCGTCACGTAGCCGATGCAGCCGGTCGACATGATGACGTCGGCGTGACGGATGATCTCGGCGTTCTCCGTGGAGAGCGCGTCGTTTTCAAGATCCGCGACGATGCCCTTGTCGAGAAGGCCGACGCTGGTTGCATAGTGAACGGCGGGTGCGGACACATCGAGGCCGATGAAGCGCGCAAGGCCGACGTCGGGCCACGACGAATAGAAATTGCGGTCGAACCGCATCAGTTCTTCGGACGTGACCGCCTTCATCTCGCGCCGCGCATAGCGATGGCGCAGGCCGCCGAACGTCAACGGAAAGCGATGCACCGCCGCGTTGATTCCATAGGAGCAGCCGATATCGAGGACGACCGGCTTGGCGGCCATTGCGGAGGATTTCGCAGAAAGGATTTGCCGCACGACGGGTTCGGCAACATCCGGAATCATGTAGTCGAGATCGCCGAGCGCGGAAAAATAGGACCGCGGATCTTTCTCCACGTAGATGTCGTCGAAGATCGCCTTCGCCTGGTTGATCCGGGAGAATTCCGTTCCCGCTTTCTTCAGCATCAAGCCCCCTTTATTTGTTTTGTCTGCAAGCACTCATGATCGTCGTCGCGATGCAGGCCGCTTATCGCAGAAGCAGCCATGAAGATAAACCCGGCAGCACTTACCGCCGGGAAGTAGTTTCATACCGCGCGCGGCGTGCATGAAATGCGAGACGCGTTCTGAAGTGCATTTCACGAGCGCTTCAAAACATCGCGTGAAGAATTTTCGATTTTGCAAGCGATCCGCATGTCGAGATCGAGAACGTCCCGGCCTTTATCATGGATGACAAGGACAACGACATCTTCAGGGAGTTGAGTCTGGATTGAGAGTTCTGCCTAATCGAACCAGGCGGGAGCGCTTTTGCGTTTTCAATTGTCATCACCGGGCTTGTCCCGGTGATCTCGATTGCGGAGGCACGGTGCTCACGTATCGGGATGGCCGGGACAAGCCCGGCCATGACAATCATTTTATGCGGCGTTCGCCGGAACGACCGTGATCACTTCCCTGGCGCGATGCCCTTGAACGAGAGCCGCAGCGCCGCGTCGACGCGTGGATCGTTCTTCTTCCACATGCCGTCGCTGATCAGCGACGCGATGCCGTGCACCACGGCCCATGCCAGCGCGAGCGCATCCGGATCGACGGGTTTTGCGGGGTCGGCCTGCAGTTCGGTAACCGCCACGCGCAACTGCTCGAATGCGCCGGGCACGCCGTCCTTGTCTGTTGCGCGGTCCGAGCCGAAGCGGCTGAAGGCAAGGCGGAACAGGCGCGGCTCTGCGGCGGCGAAATCAATGTAGGACAGCGCCGAGGCGTAAAGCCGCTTGCGTCCGGAAAGACCGGCGGTCGCCTTCTGCGAGCGTTGCCCCAGCAGCGCCAGCGCCTCGGCCGCCGCCGCTGTCAGCAATTCATCCCTGTCGGAAAAGTGCTTGTAGGCCGCGCCGGACGTGACGCCAGCTTCGCGCGCGGCTTCGCGCAGGCTGAAACTGTCCGCGCCGTGCTTGCGGACATGATCCAGCGCCAGCGCCACCAGCGCGCTGCGCAGGTCGCCGTGGTGATAGGCCTCTTTCTTCGCAACTCTCATGTAATTGATGTTTACATTGACTCGGGCATCCCGTAAAGTATGCGATGCTTACTTATGTCAGCCGCCCGGCGAACCGGTGATCCGGCTCGCCTTCAAGAGCGCGGCAAGCAGAACAATCAGCAGGACAAGGGAGAGGAACAGCCATGAGCGTGGTGGAGACAAGCGAGAAGAAACCGTTTTGGGAGAAGGGCAACCTTGCGCCGGTCTTTGAAGAGGTGACCGCGTTCGATTTGCCGGTGGAGGGCGCGATCCCGCCCGAACTGAACGGGCTTTATGCGCGCAACGGCGCCAATCCGCGCGAGGGCCATGCCGGGCACTGGTTCATCGGCGACGGCATGATCCATGGCGTGTCACTGAGCAACGGCAAGGCTGAATGGTATCGCAACCGCTGGGTGCGGACGCCGCGCTTCAACGGCGCGCCGCGCAAGCCCGGCATTCCCGACATCCGCAGCAGCACGGCGAACACCAATGTGCTGGCCCATGCCGGAAAGATCATGGCGCTGGTGGAGAATGCGCTGCCGATGATGATGACGCGCGAACTCGACACCGTCGGGTTTCATGACTACGGCGGCAAGCTCGATACGCCGTTCACCGCGCATCCGAAGATTTGCCCGACCTCGGGCGAACTGCATTTCTTCGGCTACGGCTTCGTGCCGCCGTTCCTGACCTATCATGTGGTGGACAGCGCCGGCACGCTGCTGCGCAGTCTGCCGATTCCGGTGAAGGCGGCGACCATGGTGCACGATTTCGCCATGACCTCCGGCCATGTCATCTTCATGGACCTGCCGGTGGTGTTCGACATGCCCGCCGCGCAGCGCGGCACCATGCCGTTTGCCTGGAGCGAGACGTATGGCGCGCGGCTCGGCATTCTCAAGCGCGGTGCGGGCATCGAATCCTTGCGCTGGGTCGAGATCGACCCTTGTTATGTCTTCCACGTCGCCAATGCGTTCGAGGAGGCGGACGGCACCATCGTTGTCGATGTGGCCTGGTACAACGAGTTGTGGCGCGGCGGGCCGTCGGCGACGACGTTCGACAAGGCGCATCTGAAGCGCTGGCGTGTGCCGCCCGGCGCAGCCAGGGCGACGGAGCAGATGCTCGACGATCGTTCGATCGAATTTCCGCGCGTCAACGACAACCTCGCCGGCCTGCATCACGACATCGTCTACGCGGTCGATGCCGGGAAGGGATCGCTGGCCAGCGACGAGGCAAGTTCGCTGCGCAAATACGATCTCAAGACCGGCAACAGCACGGAGCACGTCTTCAGGAACGGCGTTTCCAGCGAATTCGTCCATGTGCCGGGCGAGGGCGGCACCGGCGAAGATGACGGCTGGCTGATCGGCTTTGTCTATGACCGCGTGCGCAATGCCAGCGATCTTCTGATCCTCGACGCACAGAAGATGGAGTCGAAGCCGGTGGCGCGGATTCAGTTGCCGGCGCGGGTGCCGCAGGGCTTCCACGGCAACTGGATGCCGGGGGTGTGACCGCCGCTTTTGTCATCACCGGGCTTGTCCCGGTGATCCCGATCACGGGGCAAAGTGCCACATGAATCGAGATGGCCGGGACAAGCCCGGCCATGACACTTGAGTATGCTGTGTGGCCGGTGCTCGGGCGCGGCTTTTTACGCCCGCTTGCCCTTGAACGGGAAGCTGCCCATCGGGCCGATGCTGACGTCGCCGGAGATGGAATCACCGTCCACCTTGCCCGAGAACGCGAGCGTCAGCGGCATCGGATTGGTGATCGAGGCTTTCCAGGCCACGTCGTTGCCGTTCACGGTGCCGTCGACGATGTCGGCCTCGTTGCCGTCCGCCGCCTGCTTGCCGGTCAGCGTATTTCCGTTGGTCGCAAGCGCCAGCGTCGCCTCGCGGTCGCCAAGCGGTGTGCTCAAGGTGATGTTCCAGTTACCGTCGACTGCCATATGTTTCCCTCTCTCCGCGCGCCGCTCCGCCTGAATTGGTTCTGAAGCAGATCGCGCCAGCGCCGATATAGCGCATTTTACCGCCCATGCGAATTTGCACCGGATGCATGCGCGCGCCGGCGGGCGTGCATGCGATGCATTTTACCAATTTTTAGGACGCCCTTCCTATCGTCCCGGCCATATCGGGACATCTGCGTAATTTCAGACACAATGGATAAAGAGAAACGAGCCGCACCCCGCGTCAATTTCGAGCGCGGTGTCACCGTCCGGATACTCGCCATCGACGGCACCTGGCAGCGTGAATGCGAAATGCTGGATGTGTCGGAGACCGGTGCGCTGCTCCGGGTTCTCGGCAGTCTCGCAGGTCTCGACCTGAAGGAGTTCTTCCTTGTGCTGTCGTCGCGCGGAACGGCGCATCGCCGCTGTACGCTGGCCTGGGTCGAGGGCGACCGCATCGGCGCGGGATTCGTCAAGGACAAGCCGGCGAAGCGGAAGGGCGTGCTGGGGCGGGCCTAGTTCGCCGTCTGCGCCGCCGCGGCGGCGGCGCGCAGCTTGCGCGTGATGGCGATGCGGAACACCACGTACTGGATCGCGAAGGCTACGACCTTGGCGCCGATGGCGATCACGGTGACGTAAAACGCCCACAGCTTGATGTCGCCGGTCATGGCGGCCGCGATCACGCCCGCGCCGAGAATGAACATCAGCGCCGCCCAGGCATAGCCCGCCATGATCGCGAGGTGAGGGATGTTGTCGCGGACCATCGGTGGCGAATAACGCAGCGTCCAGCCTTTGCGCAGCATGATCGCGCCGATGGCGAAATGTCCGATACTCGGCTTGATCAGGACAAAGCGCGGGTCTTTTGTCAGCAGCGTCGCCGCGCCCAGGACGACGACCAGCGCGAGGCTGGCCCAGGTCATGATGTCGAGCCTTTCGCTCCGCAGGCGCGCGCGGATAAATTGCGCGACCGCGCCAACGATGGCGACGGCGGTCGCAATCAGGATGTCGCCCGTCGCGGCGTAAACCACGAGAAAGACGATGGTGGAAAAGAAGTCGGTGAAAAGCTGACGGAAGACTGCGGCCATGGGGCCGACTGTCACACGGCCGTCGGCGCGTGAACAAGGGCCTTCCATGAGGAATGCGGGGCAGGCGGCGTGCTGACGGGCTTGGCGCCGGGCTTGCAGGCGCAGTTGGACACCGAGCCTGTCACCTCGGCCGGGAAGGCCAGCGCGGCCGACGCGGTGTCGTCGCCTGCGAGCGTCAGGCCGGTCAGGGCGAACACCAGCGCGAGGCTGGCCCAGATCGAGGCGCTGGGCTTCGCGCCGGTGGTGCGGCCGAACACGACCTGCGCGACGACGACGGCGGTCGCCGTCAGGGCCGCGAGCACGACGTCCCCGATCAGCACGAAGGCTGCGAAGAAGACGGCGGTGGAGAGGAAGCCGAGAAGAATCTTGAGAGCGGTGCGGGCCATGGGTGGCTCCTTGGTCGGTAAGAGGGCGAGATCAGGCAGCAGCCGTGGTGGCGCTGGCCGCGATCCCGGCGCGAACGTGCTTCGGGTACCATTGGGTGAAGTAGACGGCGCTGTTGCGGATCGCGAAGGCGATGGCGGCGCAGACCCACAGCGGCATGCTGGGCATGTAGATCGCCACCATGTCGGCGGCGAGCATCAGGACGAAGGCCGCGCTCCACACCCAGGTGAGGATATAGTTGGTGCGCAGGAAGACGGGACGCCGGGCGGTCTCGGCATCGACCACCTCGCGCGCATGCTGCAGCGTGAAGGGCCTGCGCAGCGCGATCGACCCGAGCGCGAGGACCAGAACGCTGCCGTCGACGGCGAGACGGACCGAGGTCGGGGTCATGTCGGCGCCGATCATGTGATAGCCGGAAAGCGCTGCAAAAATCGCCAGCGCACCGGCGGTCAGCATCTTGATCGAACGGCCGGCGGCCATATCTCGCAGGATCAGGCCAAGGGCGACCGCGGCACCCGCAAGCAGGCTGATCTTGACCGTGGTCAGCATCATCAGCGTGGCGAAGGTCGCGAACGGGGCAAGGATCAGAAAGAGGGCCATGGCGGGTCTGCCGACTGGTATCTTGACGTTGTAAAGATGCATTTAGGGCCTCGGCGGCGTGCCGTCAAGGAAAATCTTGACAGCGTCAAAATGCATACCTAGATTGCGGTCATGGGTGCTCACGACGCAGCAACGCGGGAGAAAACCTCCAAAGCCGCGGCGGCTGGAAAAAAGCCGCTGTCCAAGGCTGCGCCTGTGAAAAAACCATCTCCGGCCAGGGCTAAATCCGCTCCCAAATCCGCTCCAAAGGCCGATCGGGAGCAGCCCTATCATCACGGCGATTTGCACGAGGCGCTGCTTCAGGCCGCCAAGCGCGTCGCGGAACGCGACGGTTTCACCGGTCTTTCGCTGCGGGCGGTGGCTCGCGAGGCGGGCGTGTCCCACGCCGCGCCGGCGCATCATTTCGGCGATGTCACCGGGCTTCTCAGCGAACTTGCGGCCGTCGGTTTCCAGAAATTCTCCGAACAACTCGGTGCGGCAGGCTGCGTCGATACCCCGGCGGAGATGGTCGCCGCCCGCAAGGCCAATGCCTATGTGGCGTTCGCGCGGGACAATCCGTGCCTGTTCCAGTTGATGTTCCGCGGCGAGCGGCTCGACCATGACAGGCCCGCGCTGCGCGAGGCATCGGAGGCGGCCTTTATCAAGCTCGCCAGCGTGGTTGCCGCGCGGCGTCACGAAGATGTCGTGCCCGATCATCTGACTCTGCAGCAGGCCGCCGACATCGCGCGGATCTGGTCGATGGTGCATGGCTTCGCGATGCTTTATCTCGACGGCCGGCTGGCGCCGATCATGGAAGGTCTGCCGCCGGGCACCACCGAGGAAGCGGTGCTGGCTGCGATGCTGACGCCGGATTCCCCGGGCAAGTAACAATCGCTCATACGCGGGGTTGATGAAGCGGCCTAGCGCGGCAACGCCAGTTCGACGGCGCGTCCGCTCGTGCCGACAACTTTCACCTTGCCGGTGTCGCATCTGAAATCGCGGGCGAGGGTGTCCGCCGCCTCGCGGGCGAGACCGATGGCGTCGGCATTCGCCGCGATGTCGATGTAGGCGACATGACAGACGCCTTTGCCGGGGTTTTCGCCGGCCGATGCAAGCCGCGTGACCACAAACAACTGTTTTGATTTCGGGCGGCCGTCCTTGTCTTCATCGGTGACGTCGGCGAGGTGCCAGCGCTGGATCATCGCGAAGGGCGGCTTGTCCTTTGTTTCCTGCCGCCATTCGATGGTGTTCGTCGTTGAACTGAACGGCTCGAACCATGCCCTTGCGGCAGGCTCGGCTTCCGCAGCCTTGCGGGTGCGGCCCACGCTGACGGTCTCGCGCAGATCATCTTCGCTGACGACCACGACAAGGCCTTGAGGGCCGGGGCAAGTCCGTATTCCGCCGCCATCCTCGCCGCGCAGGACGGCGACCTGCCGGCATTGTTTCGGCTCGGTGGAGGTGTAACTGCTGGCATTTTGGGCCGTCTGCGCCGTGGCCGCGCCGAAAGTCAGCAGCGTGGATGACAGCGTGACGACGATCAGGGAGATGCGTGACATGGGGGAACCGGTTGTTCGGGGCCGGGTTGATCAATCTGCCTGCATTTGTCGCATCAGGCGTGTGGATCGTTCATGCCGCGCTCGCGAAAAACGTGTCATCATGCGTGGAATCGCATTAGAAGCACTCTCAGTGTTTGTGCCCCTTTCAGTTGTTCGTGAGCCATGCCCGAAATTTCGTCCAGCAAGCCCTATCGCATCGGCCGGTCCAAGACCGGGCTCGGTCTCTTCGCCACCCGGAAGATCAAGAAGGGCACCAAGATCATCCGCTACTTCGGGCCGCTGCTCGACTCGAAGAACAAGAAGCACGACGATATCGACAACAAGTATCTGTTTGAAATCAACAATCGCTGGACCATCGACGGCTCCACGCGCAAGAATATCGCCCGCTATATCAACCATGCCTGCCGTCCGAACGCCGAGTCGGACGTCAGTTCGCGCAAGCGCAAGGTGATCATCCGCGCGATCAAGACCATCGAGCCGGGCGAGGAGATCAATTACGACTACGGCACCGATTATTTCAAAATCTTCCTGAAACCGATCGGCTGCAAGTGTGACCACTGCGAGAAGAAGCGTGCGAAGAAGCGCGCCGAGGCGCGTGCTGAAAAGCTGCGGCTGAAGCTCAAGGCCGAGAAGAAAGCCGCGAAAAAGGCCGACAAGGCTGCCCGCAAGGCGACCAAGGCGGCTGGCAAGACCAAGCCCTCGAAAGCCGTGAAGAAGCCGTTGAGTGCAGCCCGTGCCAATCCTCACGCGCGCGGCACCGGCAAGCCGACCAAAACCAAGGCATCGCGGACAAAGCCGTTGTCACGGGTACAGCCGAAAGCCGCCAGCCGCGCCCGGCGCGCGTCGTGATCCGGCGCGCTGCCTGACAGCGCGCACGCCATTGTCGTTTCAGCGCCGGATCAGCACCACACCTGCGATCAGCAAGCCCGCGCCGATCAGGCGCGGCAGGTCGATCGTGCGTTGCGCCAGTCCCAGCCAGCCGAAATGGTCGAAGGTGATCGACGCGATCATCTGGCCTGCGATCAGAAGCGAGATGAAGGTCGCCGCGCCCAGCACCGGCACCAGATAGATCGCAAAGGCGATGAAGATCGCGCCGAACATGCCGCCGCTCCAGGCCCACCATGGAATCCGGCTCATCACGCCGGCCGACGGGATCGGCTCGCGCAGCGCGATCACCAGCACCGCCATGCAAAGCAGGCCGACGAGATAGCTGGTGAAGCCGGACCAGACCGCGGAATCGAGGGCTGTCCGCAGGTTGGCGTTGAGAGCCTGCTGGATCACGATGCTGATGCCGGCGGTGAAGGCGAGCGCGATGGGAAGGACGATGGTGTGCATGTTCGTCTCTTGTCGTTCGTTGAAAACAAGGTTCCTGCTTACAGTCCCTTGAACATGTTTCCAGCCAGCAACAGCAGATAGCTGATCCCCAGCGTCGCAAATCCGTGGCCGCTGATGAAAGGGATCTTGATGCGCGCATAGACGGCGAGCGCCGCCAGAATGGCGAGGATGATCGAGAGCAGGAAAATCGGAAACGATGGCGCGCTGAGATTCATGACAAGTCCCCGGATACACCGCATGATCGCGGCGAGGGGACTGAAGCGTGCCCGAGCCTGTTCCGGCAAGGGCGGGAGCGGTTCATTCTGTGGATGAATGGGCCGCCTTATTCGGCGATGACGGCTTCGACGGCCTTGATGGTCTGCTGGATCGCGGCGATTTCGTGAATCAGCACGGTCGAGAGCTTCGGTCCGCGTGCGCGCATTTCCATCACCAGCTCGCGGCGGCGTTCGCGCAGCAGCACCAGCGGCAGACGATGGTCGAATGTATCCTCATTCGGTTCGGCTTCGTCGCCAAATTCCGCTTCCATGACCGACATATCCGGCTCCCATGACAACGCGATGAGGCTAGCCGAGCCGCATTAAGTGGCGGGAAGGGAGACCGATAAAATTGTACGGAACCGAAAGAAGCCGGGCGGAAGGGTGTTTCCGCCCGGCTTTTGGTTAGGAAGTGCTTACCAGGCTGCGACGATGCGTTGATCCGCATTCCAAAAACAGCTCTCCGGCTCACCTCTCCCCACAGGGGAGAGGTCGCGAGCGAAGCGAGCGGGTGAGGGGGTTCTGTGCTCAGGATAGAAACACCGCCCCGTCACCCTAACCCTCTCCCCACAGGGGAGAGGGAGCATATCGCGCCAGTCTCAAGCAGCTTTGACCGCGTCCGCGCTCTTGCGCAGGCCGATGAATTCAAGCTCCGCGAACACGCCGACCGCAATCGCCTGCGCGACGATGAAGACCTGCCCGAGCAGATTGGGCGAGACCCAGCCGCTGGCGAGCAGCGCGATGCTGCCTGTGGTCCAGACCGCGTTGATGGCGATCACGGCCCAAACCGCAGCCTTCGGCATCATCTCGCGCGTGGCGAGATAGCCGACACCGAGCACGAACGCCACCAGCACGAGACCAGCGTTGCGCAGGAAGCCCTCCGGCAGGTTTGTCATCGGGGCAAGGATGCTTGCGCCGAACACCAGCAGCAGCGCGGACACGCCGCTGAAAAGAGCGTCGATCTGAAGGGCACGGCGAAGAAAAGAGGAGGGATTGATCATGGTGGTTCTCCTTGCGGGTGGTGGTTGACGAGAACCAGAATTGTCCGCCGATGCGCCTAATTCGATTACCTGGCAGGTAATGGAACGCACGATTTCTGCGTGATAGGTTTTCGCCATGATGAACGCACACACTTCGGCGCGCCGCGCCGTCAAACCGTCCGCCAAGAGTTCGGCCAAGACTTTGGGCAAGACTTCGGTCAAGGCCGCGCGGCCCAGCCATTTCGGCGATCACCTGCGCGAGTGGCGGCAGCGCCGCCATCTCAGCCAGCTCGATCTGGCGGGCGACGCGGAGATTTCCGCGCGGCATCTCAGCTTCGTGGAAACCGGACGCGCCGCGCCGTCGCGCGACATGGTGCTGCGGCTGGCCGAACGGCTGGATGTGCCCTTGCGCGAGCGCAATGTGCTGCTGGTGGCGGCGGGTTTCGCGCCGGCCTTTCCCAACCGCTCGCTCGACGATCCCGCGCTCTCCGCCGCGCGTCAGGCGATGGAGACGGTGCTGAAAGCCCATGAGCCGTATCCGGCGCTGGCGGTGGACCGGCACTGGAATCTGGTGTCGGCCAACGCGATGATCGCGCCGTTTCTCGCGGGTGTCGCGCCGTCGTTGCTGACGCCGCCGATCAATGTGATGCGCCTCAGCTTTCATCCGCAGGGACTTGCGCCGCTCACGGTCAATCTCGCCGAGTGGTGCGGGCATCTGCTCGAGCGGCTGCACCGGCAATGCGAGGCGACCGCCGACCCGATCCTGATCGCGCTTTATGAAGAGCTGAAGACCTATCCGATCCCCGCGCGCAAGGCACCGCAGGTCATCGGCGCGGAGAGCCTTGCCGTCCCGTTCAGGATGAAGATGGGTGACAACGTGCTCAGTTTCATTTCCACCACCATGGTGTTCGGCACGCCGCTCGATGTCACGCTGTCCGAACTGGCGCTGGAGACGTTCTTTCCGGCGGACGAGGTGACCACCGAAACAATGCGGGCCATGGCGAAGGGGCAGGGGTAAGATGTGATCTTTCAGCGGCCGTCCACCGCAGCCGGTGGTTATGGGTCCCCGCCTGCGCGGGGAGGACACCGGGGTGTAGTGCCTTGCCTTATGGCCGGTGCGGCTTATCTTCCGGGTTCACATTCGCGAGGACACGCCATGGCCCTGAAACCGCTGCAGATCGACATTGTTTCCGACGTTGTGTGCCCGTGGTGCTACATCGGCAAGAAGCGCATCGAGGATGCGCTGGCGCTGGCGAGCGACGTCCCGGTCCATGTCAACTGGCGGCCGTTCTTCCTCAATCCCTGGGTGCCGCGCGAGGGCATCACCCGCGACGAATACCTCACCGCGAAGTTCGGCTCGCCCGAGGCTTACAAGAACATCGCGGGCCGCGTGGTCGCGGCGGCGGAGGAGGAGGGATTGCAATACAACCCCGGCAGCGTGAAGCGCCAGCCCAACACCATTGATTGCCATCGGCTGATCCTGTGGGCCGAAGCCGAAGGCAAGGCCGCGCAAATGAAACAGCGGCTGATGGAGCTGTATTTCCGCGACGGCGGTGATCTGACCGACACCAACGTGCTGGTGCAGGCGGCGGCCGATGTCGGCCTCGATGCGGAGAGCGTGCGCAAGCGCCTCGCCACCGACGAGGATGTGGAGCGGATTTCAGCGGATGCGCAGGAAGCCTCCGACAAGGGCATTTCCGGCGTGCCGACTTTCGTCTTCGCGCAGAAGTATGCGGTGTCCGGCGCGCAGCCCGCGGACCAGTTGGCCCGCGCGATCCGTCAGGTCTCGGCGGAGATCAATCAGGCGGCGTGAGCATTCCCGCCTAAATATTTCAATGCGTCATTCCGGGATGCGCCTCTTCGCGCAGGCCCGGAATCCAGTTCACATTCCTGACAATGGATTCCGGGCTCGCAAGCTGCGCTTGCGCCCCGGGATGACGAAGTATCTGCTTACGCCGCTGCCGTTGCGGTAGGCTGCGGCAGTTTCGAGGGCAGGCACGCCACCGCGACGAAGATGATCGCGGCGGATGTCGCCATCAGCCAGAACAGCGTGTCGAAGCCGTAATTGCCGTAGACGAACGAGATCATCGGCAGCGCCAGCGCGAACACCGTGAAGCTCACCACATAGCGAATGCCGTAGATGCGCGCGCGGGCCTCGCCGCTCGCCATCTTGCCGATCATGAAATCGTTGATCGGGATCTGGCCGAATGCGCCGAGCATGAAGCCGAGCGCGGCGGCCAGCGCCCATGCGTCGCGCAGGCCGGGCATGGCGGCGAAGAACACCACCTGCATCGCCGAGACGATCATGAACACGGTGCGCGGGCCGAGCCGGTCCAGTAGCGCGCCCACCACGAGCTGCGCCATCGACGCCACCGCGAACACGATGAAGGTGAACGCGCCGACCATGGTGGCGATGTCGCCCTTGGCGGCGGTGAAGCCGCTCGCGGACAGCCATCGCGTCATGTCGGTGGCGATGCCCTGCAGGCGCTCGTCGAAAATCTTCGGCAGCGCAAAGGTCGTTGACTGAAACACCAGGCTGGACACCGCCGTGGTCAGAAACACGATGGCGGAAATCCGCAGCAGCAGCGCCTTCATGCCGGCGGTCTGCGGCGCGCTCGCGACGGCGGCGGCCGCCACCTTGCGGTGCGCATGCGCGATCTCGCCCCATTGATGGAGGGCGTAGAGGATGCCGACGCCGATGGAGAACACGCCGGGGATGATGAACGCCATCCGCCAGCCGCCGTGGTCGATGAAATAGCCGGTGATAAGCGCTGCGGAGGCAACGCCGAGATTGCCCCAGATGCCGTTGGTGGCCAGCCGCATGCCGGTGTTCTTCCATTTCTGGGTGACGATGGCGAGGCCGACCGGATGATAGATCGCGGCGAACACGCCGACCACGAACAGGCCGATGCCCACCTGCAGCGGCGTCTGCGCGAAGGCCGTTGCAATCGAGGCGGCGCCGATGCCGACGAAGAACACCGCGATCATGCCTTCGCGGCTCCACTTGTCGGCGAGCCATCCGGCGGGCCACGAGAACACGCCGAAGGCGAAGAAGCCGGGCGCGGCATATTTCAGGAGTTCGCTGTAGCTGAGGCCCCATTCGCGCGTGAGCGCGAGCGCCGCGACGGTGGCGAAGATCAGCGTGAACAGATGGTCCAGATAGTGACCGATGTTCAGGAACAGGAAATGGATGCGGTCGCGCGTCATGGGAGCCTCTTGCCGGCATATTCCGGATTCTCCGGTGAAAAGTACCCTTGGCACGATAGCGGTGTCATGCCAAAAATCGTCGAGAATATGCCATTCGGGATTTTGGCTTATGGCCCGCCGCAGCACCGATGCCCGCGACTATCAGTTCGTGCCGCGTCCGCTGGCGGCGATGTCGAAGAGCTTTCGCGACGGTTACGAGATCGCGCCGCACCATCATGCCCGCGACCAGCTTGTCTATGCGGTCACCGGCGTGATGCGCGTGCGCACCGAAGCGGAAGCCTGGATCGTGCCGCCGGACCGCGCGGTGTATCTGCCGGCGAAGACGGTTCATTCGATCAGCATTCGCGGGCAGGTCGAGATGCGCACGCTTTATATCTCGCGCGGCGCCAGCGACGACCTGCCATCAGGCCCGACCGTGCTGGAAGTGTCGCCGCTTCTGCGCGAACTGGTGCTGGCGATGGTCGAGGAGCCGGTGATCTATGACGAGAAGGGCCGCGCGGGTGCGGTTGCGTTTCTTATTCTTGGAGAGATCGCCCGCGCGCAGCGATTGTCGCTGGTGATCCCGATGCCGCGCGATCCGCGTCTGCTGCGCGTGTGCAACGCGCTGCTGGCCGATCCGGCCAGCCGTCTCACACTTGAAAGCTGGGTCGATACGGCGGGCGCGTCGTCGCGGACGCTGGCGCGGCTGTTCGAGTCCGAGTTGGGACTGAGCTTTGCCGCATGGCGTCAGCGCGTGCGCTTTCACAACGCGCTGGAGGCGATCGTGGCGGGCGAGCCGATCGCGCGTGTCGCGCAGCGCAACGGCTATCGCAGTTCGAGCGCATTCTCGGCGGCGTTTCGCAAGGCGATGGGCCAGCCGCCGAGGTCGTTGAGGATGGAGGGGGTGGATTAAGGGATTAAGGCTGACCTCGGGATCGCGATGGACGTTACGCTTCCACGTACTCAGCCAGACTTGTAGGAAGCGGCACCTCAAGACCGTCGGCCTTCAGGCCTTCGATATGAAAGCGGATGGCTTCGCGAATTTCAGTCTCGACGTCAGCGATTGTTTGAGCCGTCGCAACGCAGCCCGGAAGATCGGGCACGAAGGCTGAATAATTCCCTTCGGTTTTCTCGATAACGATTGCGTAGCGCATCAGCGGCTATCCTTCAGTCCAGATTGCTTCAAGATACTGTTGAATGTGCCCGGCGCAAGGTCGTCCGAAGGTTTTCCTGCCACTGTCACGCGGCCGGATTTAAGTGGGTGCTTGTATTGCCGGTGAGAACCGCGGGTCGCGACCAGAAACCAGCCATCTCTCTCCAGCAGCGTAATCGCGTCCCTGACCTTCACCTTGCGCCCCCGCCAAGATTTTAGCGGGAGGTGCAAAATGTCACAAGTGGCGCGGACCGATCGGACGGCCCTCACGCCTTCTTCAAATAATAGTTCGCGTTCTTGCCGAGCGCGATGCGGCGGATCACCCGGCGCATGGTTTCCGAGCCGCGCAGCGGTTCGACGACGGCGGCGGCGGCGCGATAGAGGCCGAGCTTGACGCTGTCGAGCGCGGGGTTCTTGCCCGGAGCCGCCTGCGGCATGCCGAGGCTGCGCAGCATCGAGTTGAAGCGATGCAGGTCGTTGAGGCGGCGGACTTCTTCCGTCTTCCACGTGATCGCCATCGAGATCGAATGCGAGCCCCTCGTCTTGACCCAGTGCGGCCACTGATAAGGGATGTAGCAGCCGTCGCCCGCGTCGAGATTGAACTCGATGCCGCGAGAACGGAAGCTCTCATGGTACGGCACGTTGCGATGCTTGACGGTGGAATGCTCCACCTGCGCGTCGTCGGCGATCTGGCCGTCGCGGTTGTCGTAGACCGCGAAAATCTTCTCGCCATGGATCTGCACGAAGAAATTGTCCTCGGCGTCCATGTGGAACGGCGTGGTCGAGTTCGGCGACGACACGAACAGGAAGCCCTCGATCTGCGAGAATCCCGCATCCTCGATGCTCGTGAAACCCCGCGCGCGGGCGACCGATGTCAGCGCGTCTTCGAGCAACTGGCGATACTCGGGGGATTTCTCGATGCGCTTGAGCACCATCCATGCGCCCGCGGTCTGAATGCGGTTGACCACCTCGACCGGATCGAGATCCACACTCTTGACCTTGTCGGGGTCCTGGCTGACGGAGGCGTCGCCGGAATTGTACTCGATCAGGTCGCGCGGCATCTCCGCGGCGAGCTGGGCGATGCGCGGCAGCGTCAGCAGCGGATGGCCGGAGAGCTTGTGGCGGATGGCGAAGGGTTTCAGCGGAAAGTCGCGCTTCAGCGCTTCATTGTCCGCTGTGATGACCGGCGAAATGCTTGAGGCGACGTTCATGAGCGTGTCTCCCGGAGTTTTCTGATGGTGTGAACAAGGCGGCGCACCGGTTCGCGGATGAGCGTGCGCAAAGCGAGGCCGGAGCGGATGGCTGGAATGAACGGATCGCGTCGGCCCAGCGGAATCAGCACGTCGCCGATAGCGAGGCGTCCGCGCCAGATCGGGTCGATCATGGGATGACCGGGGATCGCGGTGGAATCGGCCATGGCGATGGCGGGATCGGCGCACAGATGGCGCGTCAGATCGAGCGTGAGCTGCACGCCCGGCGAGCATTTGGCGAAGCGCTCGTCCACGCCCATCTTGAAATAGAAGGCGCGGTCGAGATGCCGCAGTACGATGCCGGACGCCACCGGCGTGTCGCCCGCATGCAGGGTGACGATCTCGCAATGGCCGCGCGCAGCCGCATCGGCCACAGCGCGGCGGACGAAGGCTTTGTCGCCCTCGTGTTGCGCCAGCGCGGTGCCGCGCCTGGCTTTCCAGCCGCTGGCCTCCAGCGTGAGGAAGGTGGCGAGATCGCGCTTGATTTCGCCCGGCGCGGTGGCGATGGTGAAGATCACGTCGCCATGCTCCGCAAGCCGGTTGCGCTGGCGGCGCAGTTCCTTGAGTTTCTTCGGGCCGAGCGCATCGCGCAGCAGATCGTCGGCATTGCGGGTGGCGTCAAGGCTGGCGCGCTCATGGCGTTGCAGCACCCGGGGCTTCAGTCCGCGGCATGCCAGCTTGCGTGTGAACGACATCATCACCGCGCCGTCGAGCGCGATGTCGCGCAGGATCAGCGCGCGGGCGCCGCTGCTGCGCGCCTGCTGCATCAGGCTGGCCGCGGCCTCGTCGGCGTGATCGCGATCGAGCAGCGGTGTGGCGAGCGTGCCGTAAGGATCGGCGCTGACCAGCGCTGGCAAGGGAAGGCCATAGGCGCGCCAGGCGGAGACGACCGGCAACAGGCCGACCATGCGCTGGCCTTCACTGGCCATGACATGAGCCGTCAGCGCGCTGACATTGGTGCGGCCCTGCGCGGTCGCGTTGACCGCCAGTTTCCATTCGGGAAGGAAATAGCCGTTCGGCTCGATGGCGTTGTCGCTGAGGCGGCGCCAGCGCTCGGTGCTCACGGTGTCGAGCGGCACGAGCGCTTCGGCAGCAGCATTGCTGCCGGCGCGCTCGCGCGCGAAATTCATCTCGCGTCGCGTCGCAGCTTCTGCTGCATTGGCAATCTCGGCCACGGCCCTGTTCCCATTCCACGCTTTTGCGCACGGCGAAGCGCGCGCGTTTTTCTTGCGTCCCTGATCCTGAACAGTAGGGGGCAAACATCAAAATCGGATGTGGGATTAGGGTTAAATCCGCCGTGCTTTTTTCACCCGCCGTTAACGGTGATTTTTCGCGGGCCGATGCGGCGCGCGAAGTACGGTATTCGGCTGCGGCAATAATGGCGGCGTCAGGAAAATTTAAGCAGTTGAGCGCAGCCTGACAGCATTATGTCACCGCCCCGGACCGGATTCCCCGGCGGTTGGAAATTTCAGTCTTCAGTTTTTGTAAACCAGAATCTCTGGTCTCGATTTTAACCAACGGCAATCTCCGCAGGAGGTCGCAATGGGCAAGGAACTTCGCAAGAACCCGCGGGTCGGCTTTCAACGCGGCTTTGACGTGCAGATCATGGGAATCGACGGCACCTGGCGGCGGGGTTGCCGGATGCTGGATGTGTCCGATGGCGGCGCGCTGCTCCAGGTGGAAGGCTCGGTCGGGAATCTCGATCTGAAGGAATTCTTTCTGGTGCTGTCGGCGACGGGTCTTGCTTTCCGGCGCTGCAAGATGATCCGCGTGAATGGCGACCAGATCGGCGTTCTTTTCCTGAAGCATGAATGCGGGAAGAAGGTCGCATCGCCATCCGACCGGCGCGCGCCCGCGCAGCGCGTTTCCTGACTTCCGTTTGAAAGAGTGTGACACCAAGGTACGACGCCATGCATCAGGATCGCCGCTTCAATCGCATCAAACCCGCTGGCAATGTGTCGCGGACCGCAAGCATCATCCTCGATCCGAAATCGCCGGTGATCGGCTGCAATGTCGTGGATTATTCCGCGGGCGGCGCATGTCTCGAAGTGGCGCCCGGCAAGCCGCTGCCGAACCGGTTTGAACTGCTCTATGCCGGATCGAAAAAGAAATGCCGCCTTGTCTGGGTGAAGGGCGTGCGCGTCGGCGTGTCCTTCTAGCTTTGAACGGCTGAGGCTTAGTCGAAGGCGATGCCCACGCGACGTCCGTCGCTCCACACCAGACGGCAACGGGCGATGAAATCGTCGGCCTTGATCGCGAGCCGGAAACGCTGAGGGAGCAGGGTGCCGCGTGCGATATCCAGCGCAGCGCCGCCATCCGACATGTTGCGCACCGTGCAGTCCACGCCCGCGCCATCGAAGGTAATCACGCCGCCCTTGAAGACGCGGCGGCGCACATCGAGGCGTCGCTCCGCCAGCGGTATGTCTGTCATGGCTGCGATCCTCTGAACCATGACCTTGAATCTAATTGTCGCGGGTTGCCAGCAGATGAAACGATGCCCGCTGCCGGGACAGGGCGTGGTGAGGATTGATTCACCATGTTCGCCCGTGCGATCCGGCCCCGTGAGACTGGATGATGGGAGGGGATCAGGCGGCGATCCGCCCCGGCGCGGCCCGTTTTGAACGCTTTGCCTGTCTTTTGCCCCGTCGTCCGCCCTGTCTTGGCCATCGTCCTGCGGTGAGGTAGGTTTCCGGCGGACGCGGAAGGCGCGATGACCGGCTTCAAAATTGACCGGCCGACAAGGCGACGGGGAGAGATTTCATGCGGGTGTTGAGAGTGGCGATGCTGGTTGGCCTGGCGATGACGCCTGTCTCGGTGCCGGTCTTCGCCCAGAGCATGATGCCCGGATTCCGGCTCGGCGAGGGCAAGGAATACAGCGAGGAAGAGAAGGCCAAGATCAAGGCCAACGAGGAGGCGGCGAAGGCCGCCCGCTCCAAGATCCCCGACGCCAAGGTGAGCAACGATCCCTGGGCGGCGGTGCGCAACGAGCCCGCGCCGAAATCCGCCAAGACCAAATCATCCGCGGCCAAATCCCCGTCAGGCAAGCAGCACTAAGGCCGGCAAGCCGCCTTGAGGCCGCTATTTCGCGGCCTTTGCTCCGGTTGACAGCCAGTCATTCAGATTGATGGCGACATCGAGCTGACGGGCTTTCTTGATCAGTTCATCACGTTTGTCACAGGGCGGCATCGCGCGCGCCTTGCTGCGGGTTTCATCGGCGATCTTCTGCCATTTCTCTCCAATGGAGATGTCGTGCGTTTGGCGCATGGATCAGGGTCTCCTGCCTGCTGGTTGAGTCACCGGTTCGTGATGCGTCGGGTGAACAGGTTCAACCGGCGGTTGGCCGGAACGATCCCTCGGCGCGGCGGATGGAACCCGGATATATTTTTCGCGTTTCGCGGAACGAATGTCGCCGGGCAATCGTCTGTCTTCAAACAGTGCATGGCGGGGACAATGGTTGATCTGATCAAAAAGCTGCGCCGCTGGCTGGGTCCAGCGGTGCCGGACACCTCAACAAGGGCGCAGGACACATCGAGTATGGCCGACCTCGTCCGGCTGCTGGGAACCGGAAGCGAACCCGGCCCTCCGGCTGGCGGGCAGGGCAAAGGGCGCGCAAACGACGCCGATCGCCCCGCCTCCTGAAGCCGGCTCCGGCAGTCACATCCACGCAGACCGGAAAGGGCAAAGGCCGCCATTCGCGGCGGCCTTCAATGCAGGGCGCGTTCGGCCGGCGGCGTATCTTACTGCTTGGGCATGTCCATGCCCTTGTGCGGATCGTCCGCTTTCATGCCGTCCATCATCGCCATGTTCTTGCAGCAACCGCACATGCCCATACCGGACGGTTTCATGGACATGGCAGGCTTGTCGGCCATCGGATCGTGAGCGGCGGCGGACTTGCCGCACATGCCGGCCTGGGCCGTGGTGCTCTGAGCCTGCTGGCCCGGGCCGCCACACATCGCGGCAGCCGGCGACAGGCCGATCACCAGGGCAACGGCAGTTGAAGCGAGAAGTGCGCGCATCGGTGTGTCCTCCCTTGATGAACGGCAGCCTAGCGGCGGACGCATGGCGGTGGTGTCAATTCTTCGTCAGCGGCAATGAAGGGACGGCGGAATATCCTGCGCGAGTTGCCCTTGCCGCCGCAGGGAAGGACCAGCGATGGACGATCACAAGCAGCATGCCCGAAAGAACCCCGCGTCAGCAATCCGCGTGAATTCACGCGCCGGCTTTTCGCCGTCGCTCTCGGTGAAGATCAGATGATTTGAAAACGGGTCGTACATCGTCATGGTCGTCGCGCCCCAGGGCTGCCGCTCAAGGCCCGGGCGCATGTAGTTGTATCCCTTGGCCGCGAGTTCGGCGTGATAATCCGCAAGCCCTGTCATCTGGATCGAGATGTGGACGCCGGGCGAGCCGTCGCCATGATGCTCGCTGAGGTAAAGCTGCAAGCCCGCCGCGCGAGATGCCGAGAAACAGCGGCAGATCCGGCTCGAAGCGGTGCTCAAAGTCGACCTTGAAGCCGAGATAATCCAGATAGAACTCGCGCGCCCTGGCGATGTCGAACATGCGCAATGTCGGGATGACGCGGGAGAAGGTGATGGTCATGGGCGGCCTTGAAGGCGTGTGGAGGCGAGGGGCGGACTGCCACTCAGTGAAAGAGCCAGCGATGGCCGGCAGAGTGTGCTTGAGTTTGTGCCTGGGGAAAAGGTTTGCGTCTGGCAACCGGCCGGGGCTTCGCGCGATCAGCCCAAAAACATGGGCCGCCAACCGGGCGACCCCGAGGATTGCAATGCACTGAACGCTGCAGCCGGAATTGACTGCATGGACAGGCTAGCTCTGGTAAGCTGCCGCTGTCGCTATTCGTTTGGATAGGGGTGGAGGAAGAGGCCGCTCGGGCCGCGGCAGCTTTTAATCGGCATTTTCGCCCTCATCGGCTAACAGTTTTCGCGCTACTGCACCCATGCGCCTCGGTAACTCCTCAGAACGAAAAGATAAAGCCATCTTGACCTTTAGATCGTCGCTGGCAGTTGTATGGAAAACGTAAGCTGTATCGACACCATATTCCACCATCTCTAATCGAGCCTGTTCTAAGCGTTGTTCAAATCTCTGATTAAAAATCGTTTGTTCATTCTCCTTCTGTGAATCTTCGAGATATCGCTCTCTGTCCCACATGCGCTTTTTTTGATCCTCGGATAGCTCGACCCATTCCGGTCCACTCACGGGAAGACTTAAAAGAAGCTTAGGCTTCGGAGTTGCTGCGATTTCGTCTGCGAGTTTCAGCCAGCGGCGGGCTGCTGCAATTTTATTCGCTTTCGCAGGTCCTTGCACCAACGGAGAGCGAGAAATCGGTATTGACCTATCGCCTGCCGCAATAATCGAGAGTCCAAACACTCCGATTGCGCAGCCAACTGCCACCAAGACTAGCCCTATCAGCATTCTTCCCCGTTTGCTGTTTGTCGCCAAGTAAATCCAATACAAAGCTAGCAGCGCTGCGAAGCTCCAAAGAGAGCCGGCGATCCAGGCGTTCTGGAACCCGCTCACTTGTAAACCTGTATTGAAAAGGAAAGCGATTGCGGTGGCGACTCCAGCAAGTCTGACCTTTTGTTGGTCGTCCATCCACAGGCTCCTGCCGATCTAGATCAACTCTAAGGCTAGCCGGGGCAGGAGAACATGCACCTGATTTAGGATACATGTTCAAAGGGGATATATCTGCCTGCCCCCGGAAAAAGAACATATTGCGAACTTAGAACAAATGGGGTACATTGGTTCCATCGGATCAAGCCCGATTCCGGTCCGCCGACCCTGGGAAGCCGTTTGTCCGGCAGGCGAATCCCATACATAAGGAGCATCAGATGGCCCCCGCCGCCCTGCGTATCGTTGAAGGATCGTCCATGGACAAGACCAAGGCCCTGTCGGCCGCGCTCTCCCAGATCGAGCGCCAGTTCGGCAAGGGATCGGTGATGAAGCTCGGCAAGAACGACCGCTCGATGGAAATCGAGGCGGTGTCGTCCGGCTCGCTGGGGCTCGATATCGCGCTGGGCATCGGCGGCCTGCCGAAGGGGCGCATTGTTGAAATCTACGGGCCGGAATCCTCCGGCAAGACCACGCTGGCGCTGCATGCGGTGGCCGAGGCCCAGAAGAAAGGCGGCATCTGCGCCTTCATCGACGCCGAACACGCGCTCGATCCGGTCTATGCCCGCAAGCTCGGCGTCAATGTCGATGAACTTCTGATTTCCCAGCCGGACCATGGCGAGCAGGCGCTGGAAATCGCCGACACGCTGGTGCGCTCCGGCGCGGTGGACGTGCTGATCGTCGACTCGGTGGCCGCGCTGGTGCCGCGCGCCGAACTCGAGGGCGAGATGGGCGACAGCCTTCCCGGCCTGCAGGCGCGCCTGATGAGCCAGGCGCTGCGCAAGCTGACCGCCTCGATCAACAAGTCCCACACCATGGTGATCTTCATCAACCAGATCCGCATGAAGATCGGTGTGATGTACGGCTCGCCCGAAACCACCACCGGCGGCAACGCGCTGAAGTTCTATGCTTCCGTGCGCCTCGACATCCGCCGCATCGGCCAGATCAAGGAGCGCGACGAGGTCGTCGGCAACACCACCCGCGTCAAGGTGGTGAAGAACAAGCTGGCGCCGCCGTTCAAGCAGGTCGAATTCGATATCATGTACGGCGAGGGCGTCTCCAAGATGGGCGAAATCCTCGACCTCGGTGTGAAAGCCGGGATTGTCGAAAAGTCCGGCGCCTGGTTCTCCTACGACAGCCAGCGCCTCGGTCAGGGCCGCGAGAACGCCAAGGCCTTCCTGAAGGCGAACCCCGAGATGACCGCCAAGATCGAAGCCTCGATCCGGCAGAATTCGGGCCTGATCGCTGAACAGATTCTCGCCGGCTCGCCCGAGCGCGATGCCGACGGCGAGGAGCCGGCGGAGGACTGAAGCGTTTTCAAGCGAAGCATGTCCTCGGGCTTGACCCGAGGATGGGTTGGTTCGCGTTAGGAAAACGCGACAACTAAAAAGAACTCAGTTTCGAGCCGGGCCTCGGCCCGGTCAGGTGCGATCCGGAAAGACGGGAATCCTTTTCGGGCATCCATCGCATCTTCGGAAGCAAACGGGCGTTGTGGATGTTGAGTTGCCGACATCCCCAGCGCCCGATTTGTTTTGAGCGACGAGCGGTTGCTGCGCACAACGATTGTCATCACCGGGCTTGTCCCGGTGATCCCGATCCATCAGGCGCGGTGCTCACTCAATCGGGATGGCCGGGACAAGCCCGGCCATGACAGCGACGTGGGATGATTGCTGCAGCGCCTGTTACTCCGCCGCCTGCGCGTAGTCCGACGCCGGCGGGCAGGAGCAGATCAGATTGCGGTCGCCATGGACATTGTCGACCCGGCCCACGGGCGACCAGTATTTGTCGGTGCGCGATGTGCCTGCCGGGAAGCAGCCTTCCGCGCGTGTATAGGGCCGCTCCCATTTGTCTTCGGCGATGTCGTGCACCGTATGCGGCGCATGACGCAGCGGCGAGGCCTCGATCCTGAAGCGTCCGGCCTCGACATCGGCGATCTCGCGGCGGATCGCGATCATGGCATCGCAGAAACGATCCAGCTCGATCTTCGATTCGGATTCGGTCGGCTCGATCATCAGCGTGCCCGGCACCGGGAAGCTCATGGTCGGCGCATGGAAGCCATAGTCGATCAGGCGCTTGGCGATGTCGTCCACCGTGACGCCCGATGTCGTCTTCAGTCCGCGCGGGTCGACGATGCATTCGTGCGCCACACGGCCGTTGTGATTCTTGTAGAGCACCGGGAAGTGCGGATCGAGCCGCTTGGCGATGTAGTTGGCATTGAGGATCGCGATTTCCGTGGCGCGGGTCAGGCCCTCGCCACCCATCATCAGGATGTAGATGTAGGAGATGACAAGGATCGACGCCGAGCCGTAAGGCGCGGCGGACACCGCTTCCACCGCGATTGTGCCGCCGGACTCATAACCTGGCAGGAACGGCGCGAGATGTTTCTTGACGCCGATCGGCCCCATGCCGGGGCCGCCGCCGCCATGCGGAATGCAGAACGTCTTGTGCAGGTTGAGATGGCTGACGTCGGCGCCGTATTCGCCGGGGCGCGCAAGGCCGACCTGTGCGTTGAGGTTGGCGCCGTCGAGATAAACCTGTCCGCCGTGGCTGTGAACGATGTCGCAGATTTCGCGGATCTGTTCCTCGAACACGCCATGGGTGGAAGGATAGGTGATCATCACCGCGGCGAGATCGTTCGCGTGCTGCGCGGCCTTCTTGCGCAGGTCGTCCACGTCGACATTGCCGCCGGCATCGCAGGCGACCACCACCACATCCATGCCCACCATGCTGGCGGAGGCCGGATTGGTGCCGTGCGCCGAGGAGGGGATCAGGCAGACCTTGCGATGCGCCTCGCCGCGCGCGCGATGATAGGCGCGGATCGCCAGCAGTCCGGCATATTCGCCCTGCGCGCCGGAATTCGGCTGCAGCGACACCGCGTCATAGCCGGTGATGTCGGCGAGCCACTTTTCCAGCGTGGCGAACATGGCGTGATAGCCCGCCGCCTGCTCCTTCGGGGCGAACGGATGCAGGTTGCCGAATTCCGGCCAGGTCACCGGGATCATTTCGGTGGTGGCGTTCAGCTTCATGGTGCAGGAGCCGAGCGGGATCATGGCGCGGTCGAGCGCGAGATCGCGGTCGGACAGCTTGCGCATGTAGCGCAGCAATTCGGTTTCCGAGCGATGCTCGTGGAACACCGGATGGGTCATGAACTTGCTGCTGCGCGCGAGCGCGGACGGCAACGCCTCGCGCACGCCTGATTCAATCTCGGCATAGGAGAGGTTACCGCCGAAGATGCGCCAGACACCTTCGATGATGGCAGGCGTCGTGGTTTCATTCAGCGCGATGCTGACGGTCTTCTCATCGAGCCGCAGGTTGATCTGCTCATGCGCGGCATGAGAGATGATTTTTGGCCGCTCGCCGTTCACCGCGACCGTCACGGTGTCAAAATAAGTATCGTTCAACGGCGCGAAGCCGAGTTTCTTCAGGCCGGCTGCGAGAACGGACGTGCGGCGATGCACGGTGCGCGCGATGTGGCTCAAGCCTTCGGGGCCGTGATAGACCGCATACATCGAGGCGATCACCGCGAGCAGCACCTGCGCGGTGCAGATGTTCGAGGTCGCCTTCTCGCGGCGAATGTGTTGTTCGCGGGTCTGCAGCGCGAGGCGATAGGCCGGTGCGCCGCGCGAGTCGACGGAAAGCCCGACAATGCGGCCGGGCATGGAACGCTTCAGCGCATCCTTCACCGCCATGTAGGCGGCATGCGGTCCGCCATAGCCCATCGGCACGCCGAAGCGCTGCATCGAGCCGACCGCGATGTCCGCACCGAGTTCGCCGGGCGAGATGAGCAATGTCAGCGCCAGCGGATCGGCGGCGATGACGGCGATGCCGCCCTTGGCTTTCAATGCCGCAATGGCCGCGCGCGGATCGCTCAAGCCGCCATGGGTGCCGGGATACTGGAACAGCGCGCCGAACACATCGGCCTTGTCGAGGTCGCGCGCGGGATCGCCGACGATCAGCGACCAGCCGAGCGGCTCGGCGCGGGTGCGCAGCACCGCCAGCGTCTGCGGATGCACTTCGTGATCGACGAAGAACGCTTTTGTTTTGACCGATGAGGAACGCTCCGCCAGCGCCATGGCTTCCGCCGCCGCGGTGCCTTCATCGAGCAGCGAGGCGTTGGCGATGTCGAGTCCGGTCAGATCGCAGATCAGGGTCTGGAAATTGAACAGCGCTTCGAGGCGTCCCTGGCTGATCTCGGGCTGATACGGCGTGTAGGCCGTGTACCACGCGGGATTTTCCAGAATGTTGCGCTGGATGACAGCAGGCAGAATGGTTCCCGAATAGCCCTGGCCGATCAGTGAGGTGAACACCTGGTTGCGGTCCGCGATGCCGCGCATATGCGTCAGCGCTTCGGTTTCAGAGAGCGCCTTGCCGAGATCGAGCGGAGTTTTCTGGCGGATGGATGAGGGCAGCGTTTCGCCCATCAGCGCCTGCAGGCTCGCTGCGCCGACGGTTGAGAGCATGCTGTCGATATCGCGCGGCGAGGGGCCGATATGGCGGCGCACGAAATCGACGGCGGGCTCGGCAGGTTTGCGGGAAGCGGTCATGTAACTATCCTCGAAGCGCCAGAGTTGTTTCACTTCGTCATGGCCGGGCTCGTCCCGGCCATCCACGTCTTGATCTATTGCCTGCGCGAAAGAAGGAAGACGTGGATGCCCGGCACAAGGCCGGGCATGACGATGGCGGACCATCGTGCCCCGCTTCACTTTCGAGCAGCCGCAACATCTGTGTTCCTACGCCGTATGGTCCTTGTACGCCGCTTCATCCATCAGGCCGTCGAGATCGCCCTTGTTGGCAATCCTGATCTTGAAGAACCACGCGGCCTTGCCGGGATCGGAATTGATCAGCGACGGATCGGCCACCAGCGCGTCGTTGATCTCGATGACCTCGCCGGTGATCGGCGCATAAACGTCGGACGCGGCCTTGACGCTTTCGACCACGGCGGCGGCCTCCGCTTTCTTCAGCGCGCGGCCGACCTTCGGCAGTTCGACGAACACCACGTCGCCAAGCTGGGTCTGTGCGTAGTCGGTGATGCCGACGGTGGCGACGTCGCCGTCAATCCGGAGCCATTCATGATCGGGCGTGTAGAGTGTGGTCATGTCATTCCTCAGCGTTGGTTATCGTTTATAGCCATTGGGCACGAATGGCATCGC
The DNA here is from genome assembly GCA_050249215.1 of Afipia sp. Lineage (GTDB taxonomy): Bacteria > Pseudomonadota > Alphaproteobacteria > Rhizobiales > Xanthobacteraceae > Afipia. The sequence goes on along the minus strand of JBFWQX010000005.1, from coordinate 226,175 downwards.
GGAGACGCGCAGCGGCAATCGCTGGCCGCGCACATCGGCGAAGACGATGGTGCCTTCGGTGGAAAGAGCGGTCGGCAGATAGCCCATGGCGACCGGCGCGTTCAGCGTCGGGCCGAAGCCGCCGGATGTGACCGCGCCGATAATGTCGGTCGATGTTGCGCTGGCGTAAAGCGCCGCGCCCTCGCGCACCGGCGCGCGGCCCTCGGCGCGCAGGCCGGCGCGGCGGCGCGGGGCTCCGGTGTCGAACTGTTTCAGGATGATGTCCGCGCCGGGAAATCCCCCTGCGCGCGCGCCGCCGCTGCGGCGGCTCTTCTGCACCGACCATTCCAGCGCGCCTTCCACCGGCGTGGTGGTGCTGTCGATGTCATGACCATAGAGACAAAGTCCGGCTTCCAGCCGCAGGCTGTCACGCGCGCCAAGGCCGATCGGCAGCACGGCGGGATCGGCGAGCAGGGCGGTGGCGAGGCGTTCGGCGTCTTTCGCCGGGACCGAAATCTCGAAACCGTCCTCGCCGGTGTAGCCTGAGCGCGAGACGAAACAGGCGATGCCGAGAATCGCGTGCGGCCCGGCATCCATGAACTTCATCGCGGTCACGGTCGGGGCGTGTTTCGCCAGCACTTCGGCGGCCTTCGGTCCCTGCAGGGCGATCAGCGCGCGATCGGTCAGCGGTTCGATGGCACAGGTGTCGGAGAGATGCTTGCGCAGATGCGCCTCATCCTCGGCTTTGCAGGCGGCGTTGACCACCAGAAACAGATGATCGCCGAAATTCGCCACCATCAGGTCGTCGAGAATGCCGCCGCTGTCATTGGTGAACTGCGCATAGCGCTGGCGGCCGGGCGCAACCGCGACAATGTCCTGCGGCACCAGCCGCTCCAGCGCGCGGGCGGCGTCTTCGACCTTGCCGGATTTCGGGCGCAGCACGATCTGGCCCATATGCGAGACATCGAACAGGCCGGCGGACGCGCGGGTGTGGAGGTGTTCCTTCAGCACGCCGGCGGCGTATTGCACCGGCATCTCATAGCCTGCGAAAGGCACGATCTTGCCGCCGCGCGCCACATGAAGATCATGCAGCGGAACGCGCTTCAACGCAGGTTCGGGGGAGGGGCGCTCGGCAGCTTGCATGATCGGGCTCCTGACGGATTCGGGACCAGTTCCCGAATCTCTGTCGAAGCCCCATCTGTCGCTGTGCCTGAGAGTATTATCCCGTCGGCGGATGCCGCGCCGTCACCGGCCGCATCTCTTTCCAGATTTCAGTCCGTCACACGGTCCTTTTGCCTGAGAGTTTCCGGGGCGGTTGCTCCTTCGGCGCCGGCAAAAAGCCGGTCTCTCCCGACGTGACGTCTTGACCGGAAAGAACACCCGATCGGGGCGGAAGTCAACGCGGCGGCCTGCCGCTTTCAACGACAGATTTTCATCACAATGACCACAATTGCCGCAAAATCGGGCCAGCGGCGGGCCTGTCACACCGATGTAACGGGAGGCTTGCAATGGTTTTCCGCATCACATCCTGCGGGAGGCGCGCATGAACGACATGACCCAGAGCATCGAGGCCGCGCTCCGTGCGCGCATTCATCAGGAGATGGCGGACAGCCTCGACGAAGAACTGGAACTGGAGTTGGACGACGAGCGCCTCGACGCGCTGGTGAACGATGCGCCGGATCGGTCAGGGCGTCCGTCCATCGACCGCAAGGTCTACTTCCGCGAATTGCTCCGCCTGCAGACCGAACTGGTGAAGTTGCAGGACTGGGTGCAGCACGAGAAGAAGAAGGTCGTGGTCCTGTTCGAGGGCCGCGATTCGGCCGGCAAGGGCGGCGTCATCAAGCGCATCACCCAGCGGCTCAACCCGCGCGTCTGCCGCGTCGCCGCGCTGCCGGCGCCAAACGAGCGCGAGCGCACCCAGTGGTATTTCCAGCGTTATGCCGCGCATCTTCCGGCCGGCGGCGAGATCGTGTTGTTCGACCGCTCCTGGTACAACCGCGCCGGTGTCGAGCGCGTGATGGGCTTCTGCAGCGAGGAGCAGTATCAGGAGTTCTTCCAGTCGGTGCCGGAATTCGAGCGGATGCTGATTCGCTCCGACATCATCCTGCTGAAATACTGGTTCTCGATCACCGACGAGGAGCAGGAATTCCGCTTCAACATGCGGATCCACGACCCGCTCAAGCAGTGGAAACTGAGCCCGATGGACGTGGAGGCCCGCACCCGCTGGGAGCTTTACACCAAGGCCAAGGAAACCATGCTGGAGCGGACCCACCTGCCGGATTCGCCCTGGTGGATCGTGGATGCTGTGGACAAAAAGCGGGCCCGGCTGAACTGCATGTCCCACCTGCTCAGTCAAATTCCGTACCGGGAGGTTGCCCATCAGCCGGTGGTGTTACCGGCAAGGGTCCGCAATCCGGACTATCTGCGTGGCCCGGTTCCGGCCGAAATGTACGTTCCGGCGGTTTTCTAGCCCTCGCGGAGGGTGTTGACCCCGTGAATCCGGCGCGCCGGGGTTTCTGGACAGCGCCAGACCGCCTAGATACAAGGGGTTAGACACCCCCTTGCATTCAGCCGGTGTCGCCGCCTGGCCGACCGGCCGCGGCGCGGCGCGGTTGCGGATATTTGATGATGAGCGGCGTTAACGAGATCAGGTCTGCGTATCTGAATTACTTTGCGAAAAACGGCCACGAGATCGTGCCGTCATCGCCGCTGGTCCCGCGCAACGACCCGACACTGATGTTCACCAATGCGGGCATGGTGCAGTTCAAGAACGTGTTCACCGGTCTTGAGAAGCGTCCCTATGTCCGGGCGACCTCGTCGCAGAAGTGCGTGCGCGCCGGCGGCAAGCACAACGATCTCGACAATGTCGGCTACACCGCGCGCCATCACACCTTCTTTGAAATGCTCGGCAACTTCTCGTTTGGCGATTATTTCAAGGAACGGGCGATCGAACTGGCCTGGAATCTGATCACCAAGGAATACGGGCTTCCGAAGGAGAAGCTGCTGGTCACGGTCTATTCCGAGGACGAAGAAGCGTTCGGCCTCTGGAAGAAGGTCGCGGGCCTGCCCGAATCGAAGATCATCAAGATCGCGACCTCGGACAATTTCTGGCAGATGGGCGACACCGGCCCCTGCGGACCGTGCTCCGAAATCTTTTTCGATCACGGTGACAAGGTCTGGGGCGGTCCTCCCGGCTCGCCTGAGGAAGACGGCGACCGGTTTATCGAAATCTGGAATCTCGTGTTCATGCAGTTCGACCAGATTGCCCCCGGCAATCGCGTCGCGCTGCCGAAGCCGTCCATCGACACCGGCATGGGCCTGGAGCGCATCGCCGCCGTGCTGCAGGGCAAGCACGACAACTACGACATCGACCTGTTCGTCGCGCTGATCCGCGCCATCGCCGACCTCACCGGCGCCGATCCGCATGGCGAACAGAAGGCGTCGCTGCGCGTGATCGCCGATCACCTGCGCGCGTCGTCGTTCCTGATCGCGGACGGCGTGCTGCCGTCGAACGAAGGCCGCGGCTATGTGCTGCGCCGGATCATGCGCCGCGCCATGCGCCATGGGCAATTGCTCGGGGCGAAGGAGCCGCTGATGTATCGCCTCGTCTGGGCGCTGGTGCGCGAGATGGGCCAGGCCTATCCCGAACTGGTGCGCGCCGAAAACCTGATCGAGGAAACGCTGAAGCTGGAAGAAACCCGCTTCCGCAAGACGCTGGATCGCGGTCTCTCGATCCTCGACGAGAAAAGCGCGTCGCTCAAGAAGGGCGACATGTTCGACGGCGAAACCGCGTTCACGCTGTACGACACTTACGGCTTCCCGCTCGACCTGACGCAGGACGCGCTGCGCAACCGCGGCATCGGCGTCGACATCGCTTCCTTCACCGACGCGATGGAACAGCAGAAGGCCAAGGCGCGCGCGGCCTGGGCGGGCTCGGGCGACACCGCGACGGAAAACGTCTGGTTCCCGCTGCGCGAAAAACTCGGCGCGAGCGAATTCCTCGGCTACGACACCGAGATCGCCGAGGGCGTCGTCACCGCGCTGGTGAAGGACGGCAAGGAAATCGACAGCGCCAAGAGCGGCGAGAGCGTCGCCATCGTCATGAACCAGACGCCGTTCTACGCCGAATCCGGCGGTCAGGTCGGCGACACCGGCGTTCTGATCGGTGAGGGCGTGCGCGTGCGCGTCACCGACACGCAGAAGAAAGCCGGCGATCTTTACGTGCATCAGGGCACGGTCGAGCTGGGCACGGTGAAGCCGGGCACGGCGCTGCAGCTCGAAGTCGATCACGGACGGCGCGGCGCGATCCGCGCCAATCACTCCGCGACGCATCTTCTGCACGAGGCGCTGCGTCAGGTGCTCGGCGATCACATCGCGCAGCGCGGCTCGCTGGTGTCGCCGGATCGGCTGCGTTTCGACTTTGCGCATAACAAGCCGATCACGGCGGAGGAGCTGCGCAAGATCGAGGACATCGCCAACGATGTCGTGCTGGAAAACGGCGAGGTCGTCACCCGCTCGATGGCGATTGACGATGCGCGGGAATCCGGCGCGCGGGCGCTGTTCGGCGAAAAATACGGCGACGAGGTGCGCGTGGTGTCGATGGGCAGCGCGGCGCGCGAGGGCGCGGCGAGCAACGCGCTCGGCTGGTCGGTCGAACTGTGCGGCGGAACGCACGTCAAGCGCACCGGCGATATCGGCCTGATCTCCATCAGCGGTGAAAGCGCGGTGGCCTCCGGCGTCCGCCGCATCGAGGCGTTGACCGGCACCAATGCACGTCATGCCGTCAACGCCACGATCCAGACCGCGAAGGCGGCGGCCGCCGAGATGAAGACCACGCTGGACGATCTGCCGGCGCGTGTCGCGGCGCTGATCGAGGAACGCAAGAAACTCGAGCGCGAACTCTCCGAGGCGCGCAAGAAACTCGCCATGGGCGGCGGCGCCGGTGCGAATGGTTCAGCCGCTGCCTCCGATGTGAGGACGGTCGGCGATGTGAAGCTGCTCGCGCGCGCGGTGCAGGGCATCGAGATCAAGGATCTCAAGAGCCTCGCCGATCAGGGCAAGAAGCAGATCGGCTCCGGCGTTGTGGCGCTGGTGGCCACCAGCGAAGACGGCAAGGCGAGCGTGGTGGTCGGCGTCACGCCGGACCTGACCTCGCGTTTCAGCGCCGTCGATCTTGTGCGCAAGGCGTCCGAAGTGCTGGGCGGCAAGGGCGGCGGCGGCAAGCCGGACATGGCGCAGGCTGGCGGTCCCGACGGCGCGAAGGCCGGCGATGCGTTGAAGGCGATCGAAGCCGCGATGGGGAGCTGACGTTCTTTTTCGAGGGTGCCGTCTTGATTCTTGTCATGGCCGGGCCTGTCCCGGCCATCTCGATTGCATTGGCACTGCGCTCTCTTGATCGGGATCACCGGGACGAGCCCGGTGATGACAGAAAATGAAAGAGCTCGCCTCGAAGGATGACGGAACAGTGACGCGCGGGGCCGCTGCGCAAAGTGGCAAGTCTTCATCTTGCCGCTGCGACGATGGGTCACGAACAACTGTGTGGTGTGGTGATCTTCCATGCAGCAAAATGCGGCATGCATCACAACACTCCCTTGATTTCGACGGTCGTCGTCGGCCTTGTGCTGGCCTTTGTTCTTGGAGCGATCGCACAGCGGTTCCGTGCTTCTCCTCTTGTCGGTTATCTTCTCGCGGGCGTGGTGATGGGGCCGTTCACGCCCGGTTTCGTGGCGGACCAGAATATCGCCAATGAACTCGCGGAGATCGGCATCATTCTGCTGATGTTCGGCGTCGGCCTGCATTTCTCGCTGAAGGACCTGCTGTCGGTGCGCGCCATCGCCGTTCCCGGCGCGGTGGTGCAGATCGCGGTGGCGACCTTGCTCGGCATGGCGCTGGGCTGGGCGCTCGGCTGGCCCATTGGCGGCGGGCTGGTGTTCGGCCTCGCGCTGTCGGTGGCCAGTACCGTCGTGCTGCTGCGCGCCTTGCAGGAGCGGCGGCTGATCGACACCGAGCGCGGACGTATCGCGGTCGGCTGGCTGATCGTCGAGGACCTCGCCATGGTGCTGACGCTGGTGTTGCTGCCTGCGCTGGCGGGGTTATTGAAGGGCGAGGGCGCGAATGGTCTGAGCGCCTATGACATGGCGCAGCCGGTGCTGATCACGCTCGGCAAGGTCGCGGCCTTCGTCATTTTCATGCTGGTGGTGGGCCGCCGGGTCATTCCGTGGATATTGCATTACGTCGCGCATACCGGTTCGCGCGAATTGTTTCGTCTCGCGGTGTTCGCGATCTCGCTTGGCGTGGCGTTCGGCGCGGCGGTACTGTTCGATGTGTCGTTCGCGCTCGGCGCGTTCTTCGCCGGCATGATCTTAAGCGAATCCGAACTCAGCCAGCGCGCCGCGAACGAGACCCTGCCGCTGCGCGATGCGTTCGCGGTGCTGTTCTTCGTCTCCGTCGGCATGCTGTTCGATCCGGCGATTATCCTGCGCGAGCCTTTGCCGCTGCTTGTCACGGTGTTCATCATCATCTTTGGGAAATCCATCGCGGCTTTCGCCATTGTCCGCGCGTTCGGCCACCCGGCGTCGACGGCGCTGACGATTTCGGCGAGCCTCGCCCAGATCGGCGAATTCTCCTTCATCCTGGTCAGTCTCGGGGTCAGTCTTGCGCTGCTGCCGGATCGTGGCCGCGATCTCGTGCTGGCAGGTGCGATCGTCTCGATCATGCTGAACCCGCTGTTCTTCGCGCTGCTGGATCGCATGCTGGCGGCGAAGGACGAGGCGGCAACGCCGACCAAACCGGCCGAACCCGCGGCGCCCCGCGTGCCGCTCGAAGTATCCGGATTGTCGAACCATGTGGTTCTGGTCGGCCATGGCCGCGTCGGCAGCGTGGTAAGCAAGGCGTTGCGGCAGGCGCAGATTCCGTTTCTCGTGATCGAGGACAGTCCCGGCAGTGTCGAGAAACTGCGGCAGGAAGGAATCGAAGTCATCACCGGCAACGCGGCTGCGCCCGATATGCTGCAGGCCGCGAATGTCGGCGCGGCGAGAGGCTTGCTGGTTGCGATTCCCGATGCCTTCGAGGGCGGGCAGATCGTCGCCAAGGCCCGCGCCATCAGCGGCACGCTCCCCATCATCGCGCGTGCGCACTCGGAAGAAGAAATCGCGCATCTCAAACATCACGGCGCGAATTCCGTGATCATGGGCGAGCAGGAGATCGCCAGGGCGATGATCGCGCAAATCGGTCTGACCAGCGCCTGAGCGCTCACGCGGGCAGCATGTGCCGGGCGTAGAAGGCGAGTTCGATGGAGATCCACCGGGCGTAGGCGTCGCGCAGATGGTCCGTGGCCGCCGGAACGCCTGCCGTGTCCATGGTGAAGAAGCCGAGCTCGCTGCCCTCGGCGATCATCTTGGAGACCTGCGTTTTCGACAGGCCGAACCGGCCGGCGATCCGCGCACGGCTTGGCAACGGTGTGCCGTCGATGTCCGCAAGCATCACGGACAGGACTAGGGCGGCGGCGCCTTCGCGCGAACCGAAGAAACCGATGAACTCGGGCATACGGTCCGCGGGCGGTTCACCCACGATGTGATCGCGCCCGCCCGACACCAGAAAGCGCCGGATGAAATCGGGGTCGTTGTTGAGTTGTTGCGCCCGGCTTTCGTGCGGTTGCAGCACGTCGAGCGCGCCGACGGCATAGGTGAGCCAGTTGCGGGTGAATTCGTTCATGCGCGCCGTCGGCCGATACGATTTCGAGCGGCGGTCGGATGGGCTCGGCGCGGATTTGATGAACCCGGTCAATTTCAGCATCGCCAGCGTCGTCTTGAGAACGCGCGGGCTGACTTCGTTGCGGCGGGTACAGAGTTCGAGCAGGCGGGTGTAGGTCGCGCCGCCATCCGCGCCGTACCGTTCGTGATCGGCATCGAGATAGAGCAGGTAGCCGGTCACGCGGAAACGGGACTCATACGAGATCAGTTTGTTGACCAGCCGGGGCGCTTCGCGGAAGCGGGCAAGGCCGACCGTATACTCGCGGATCGCGGCGGCATACGCGGGCGAGGCGCGCAGTTGCGCGGCCTCCGCCAGCAGCGGGTCGTTCAGATCATCGTCGGGCTGAACCAGTGACATGTTTGTCTTCGACGTTACGCCGGCTGCATGTGCCGTGCATAGAAGGCGAGTTCAATCGAAATGAAACGCGCATAGCTGTCACGCAAATGGGCGGTCGCGCAGGGCGTTCCTGCCTCATCGGCCGCGAAGAAACCGAGTGCGGTGCCTTCGGCCAACATGTTCGCCACCTGCGTCTTGGACAGTCCGAAGCGCTTGGCGATCTGCGCCCGGCTGGGCAAGGGCGCGCCCTCGATGTCGGACAGCATGATCGCCAGCACGACGGGAATGGCGCCCTCGCGCTTTCCGAAAAAGCAGGTGAATTCAGGCATGCGGTCGATCAGTGGAATGCCTGAGGCGTGCGCGTGTCCGGCCGCGGCAGCAAAGCGCCGGATGAAATCCGGGTCCCGGGCCAGCATCTGCGCGCGTTGCATCCGCGGCTGCACCGCGTCGAGCGCATTGACCGCATGGGGCATCCAGCTCCTGACGAAATCCACCATGCGCTGGGTCGGATGGTAGGATTTCGAGCGGCGGTCGGACGGATTGCGCGATGTTTTGACGAAGCCCGCCAGCTTGAGCAGGGTCAGCGTTGTCTTGAGGGTGCGCGGGGTGAGTTCCTCCCGCTGTGAGCACAGTTCGAGCAATTGAGTGTAGGTGACGCCGCCGAGCGGGCCGTGCCTTTCATAATAGGCCGCGAAACAGAACACATAGGCGGTCAAGCGGAACCGCGTTTCCGAAGCCATCAGCTTGTTGATGAGGCGGGGCGCTTCGCGAAAACGTGCGATCGCGACCGTGTATTCGCGAACGGCGGCCGGGAAACCGGGCGAGGCGCGCAATTGCGCCGCTTCCGCCAGCAGCGGGTCTTGTCGATCGCGGTCGGGCTGAACGAGGAGCATGCTGCCTGTGGGGGCTGTTTTAAATTCAGGTGCGTTTTTGATCGCGCCAGACGGAAGGGAACCCGTTACTTTTTTCATGATTCGCAACGGCTGAACATCAACACGGGCTTACCGTTGCCTTGGATTACGGCGAGTGGACCGCGAGAGGGGCGGGCAAGCTGGCCGTTCAGACTTATCCGCGATGGGGCCTGCAATTGCCTCGCATCGGTTTCAGGTGTCTCGCGGGTAACAAAAAAGGCGCGGAGCAATCCGCGCCTTTGATGTTTGTGGGGTGGGCTGCTCAGGCAGCCATCGCCTTGTTGAGGTTCTCCGCGACCTTGTCGAGGAAGCCGGTGGTGGAGAGCCAGCGCTGATCCGCGCCAACCAGAAGCGCCAGATCCTTGGTCATGAAGCCGGCCTCGACGGTGTCGACGCAGACCTTCTCCAGCGTCTTGGCGAATTTCGCCAGTTCCTCGTTGTTGTCGAGCTTGGCGCGGTGGGCGAGGCCCTGGGTCCAGGCGAAGATCGAGGCGATCGAGTTGGTCGAGGTTTCCTTGCCCTTCTGGTGCTCGCGGTAATGGCGGGTCACGGTGCCGTGGGCGGCTTCGGCTTCCACCACCTTGCCGTCCGGCGTCAGCAGCACGGAGGTCATCAGGCCGAGCGAGCCGTAGCCCTGCGCGACGGTGTCGGACTGCACGTCGCCGTCATAGTTCTTGCAGGCCCAGACATAGCCGCCGGACCACTTCAGCGCCGAGGCGACCATGTCGTCGATCAGGCGGTGCTCGTAGGTCAGGCCCTTGGCCTCGAAGTCCTTCTTGAACTCGGTGTCGTAGATCTCCTGGAAGATATCCTTGAAGCGCCCGTCATAGACCTTGAGGATGGTGTTCTTGGTCGACAGGTACACCGGATAGCCGCGCGACAGGCCGTAGTTCATCGAGGCGCGGGCAAAGTCGCGGATCGAGTCGTCCAGGTTGTACATGCCCATGGCGACGCCGGCGCCGGGCGCCTTGAACACTTCACGCTCGATCACGGTGCCGTCCTCGCCGACGAACTTCATGGTCAGCACGCCCTTGCCGGGGAACTTGATGTCGGTCGCGCGGTACTGGTCGCCGAAAGCGTGACGACCGATGATGATCGGCTTGGTCCAGCCCGGAACCAGACGCGGCACGTTCTTGCAGATGATCGGCTCGCGGAAAATCACGCCGCCGAGGATGTTGCGGATGGTGCCGTTGGGCGACTTCCACATTTCCTTGAGGTTGAACTCCTTCACACGGGCCTCGTCCGGCGTGATGGTGGCGCACTTGACGCCGACGCCGTGCTTCTTGATCGCGTTGGCGGCGTCGATGGTGACCTGATCGTTGGTCTTGTCGCGGTACTCGATCCCGAGGTCGTAGTATTCGAGTTTCATATCCAGGAACGGGTTGATCAGCTTGTCCTTGATGTACTGCCAGATGATCCGGGTCATTTCGTCGCCATCGAGTTCGACGACGGGGTTGGTCACCTTGATTTTTGCCATTGGGATCGGGCCTTTAGTGGATGCACAGAGGGCGAGAGAACCGCGACCGGTTCCGTAGCGAGCCTATAGCACCCGCCATGGCAGGCTGGAAGGCAACGGGGCTGAGACTTTCTGACATGCCGGGCGCGCGCGCGTCTTGCATCTTGCGTTCCGCACGAGATTCAAACGATTCTGTAACCCTATTGATCTATAAGGATAATTCCGGGAATCGGAGGCTGTCTTGAATCGGTTTCTCCGGTTCTTGATTCAATCCCTTCACGGCTTGAATCAAAACCTTCACAGACCGATTCAACGTGCCATCCGGCGTTGTACCTCTGGTCCTCGTGCGTTGATTCAAAGTCTTCAGAACTTGAATCAGCATCGTCACGCCCTGATTCAAAGTGTTCGGGTTTTGAATCGGAAACGGAGCCGAACTGGCTCAGTTGAGGACACTACCGCGCTTTCGGGCTGAACGGCCCCGGCGGGGCGCGGGTGATCATGGCGGCGCACAGCAGGCCCGCGATTGCAAAAATGAAGGTCAGCCAGAAGCCGTCGATATAGGCCAGCACATTGGCTTCGCGCTGAACGATCCCGGCCAGTTTGCCGACACTGCGTCCCATGGCGGTGCCCGATCCATGGCCGGCAAAGTAGCCCGACAGTTTGGCCAGAAGGTCCAGCACCTGGTCCCTGGCGTGGGTCACATGCTGCCCGATCAGGTTGGAATGGATCTGTTCGCGCACCCGCAGCCAGGTGCCCATCAGGGCGATGCCGAATTCGGCTCCGCCGAGGCGCATGATCTGGATATAGGCGGCAAACGCCGTGGCGCGCGTCGGGTCGGAATTGGCCAGCGCCGTGAGGATAATGGGCAGAAGCGTGAAGGACTGGCCGACGGATTGCAGCAGCACAATCGGGATGAAATCTTCCAGCCGCCACTCGTTGGTGATCCGGGTGCCGAGCAAGGCGGCGGCTGCGAAAGCGACGAGGCCAAGCAAAATCAGGATCCGGGCGTCGAAATTCCGCGCCAGCCAGATCGAGAGCGGAAACAGCACCGCCATCGGCAGGACGCCATAGATCAGCAGAAGCTGGCCGGTCTGCTCGGGGCGAAGCTGCGCCACGTTCAGGAGGAAATTCGGCACCAGTGACGAATTGGAGAGGCTGGTCAGGGTGTAGAGCAGGATCACCACCAGCGCGAAGCCGATATTGCGCGACAGCAGCACGTTGGCATGGGCCCATGGATCGCGGACCACCGCTTCATTGATGAAAAACGCCACCAGCAGCGCCGCGCCGCTCGCCAGCAGCGCCACCACGGTGCCCGAACTGAGCCAGTCCAGCCGGTTGCCCTGATCGAGGCCCGCATAGACCATGGCAATGCCGGTGCCGAGCAGCAACATGCCGCCCCAGTCCGCGGTTTCCAGCAGCGCCTTGTTCACCGGATCGCGCGGCGCGCCGAGATAGACGAGAACCGCCATCAGCACGGCGAGGAGCGCGTCCTGCCAGTACAGCCATTGCCAGCCGACATGCTCGACATAGAAGCCCACCAGCGCCGGGCCGAAATTGAGCGAGAAGCCGACGCGCAGCGCGTAGATACCGATCGCGATCAGCCACCATTGCATCGGCAGATTGCGGAAAATGATCATCAGCGTGGCTGGAACGAAAGTGCCCAGCAGCAGGCCGTGAAGGATGGTGAGGCCCAGCAGTGTGGGATAGTCGCGGACGAAGGGAAGGATCAGCGAGATCACCGCGAAGACGATGCTTGGCGCGCCGAGGATACGCCGCAGGCCGAAGACGGTCGCGAGCCAGGCCACGGCAGGCGCGATGAAAATCTGCGATGCAGTCGAAGCTGTCGAGAGCCACGCGCCTTCATCGAAGGAGAGGGAGAACGCGCCCTTGAGATCGGGCAGCCCGATGGAAAACATCCGGCTGTCGATGTTCGCCATCGACGCGCCGAGCAGCACGGCGGCGACCGCCAGCAGCGGGTAGTGGACAGGCTGGCCGGTGGAGACCGGCCCGCTGGCGATGATTTTAGTTTCCGCCACCGGCCGAAGCTCCAGTCGCCGCTCCAGTTGTTTTGGCTCCGGTGTTCGACGGGGCCGCCGCGCCCTCGGTGTTGATCCGGGTTTCCGCGGACATCCCGGGCAGCAGGCTGTCGAGCAGCGGCTGTCCCTTGTCGAATTCGATCCGAACCGGAATGCGTTGCACCACCTTGGTGAAATTGCCGGTGGCGTTGTCCGGCGGCAGCAGCGCGAATTGCGCGCCGCTGGCGGGCGAGATGCGCACGACCTTGCCGCGCAGGACCTGGCGCGGGAAGCTGTCGATGGTGATGTCCACGGCCTGTCCCGGCTTGACACGGGTGAGCTGCGTCTCCTTGTAGTTCGCGATGACATAGACGTTGGGCAGCGGCACGACATTGAACAGGTTGCTGCCGATGTTGACATAGTCGCCGGGCTGCACCTGCCGCGCGCCGACAATGCCGTCGAACGGCGCGACAATGCGGGTGTAACCGAGCTTGAGCTTCGCGGCTTTCAGTGCCGCCTGCGCCGCGAGCACATCGGCGGCGCGCTGCTTCTTCGTTCCGGCGAGAACTTCCATCTGATGTTTTTGCGCGGCGATCACGGCGCGGCTGGCGCGGACGTCGGCGTCCGCCTTGGCCAGCGTGGCGGTGGCCTGTTCCAGCCGCTGGCGCGTGAAGGCGGGGCTCTGAAGGAGGCCGTGCTGTCGGTCATATTCCTGTTGCGCTTCGACCCGAACGGCTTCGGCGGACGCGCGCTGCGCTTCGGATTGCGCGATGGTCGCGTATTGAAGCTCGACCTGGTTGGCGAGATTGTCGAGCGCGGCCTGCGCTCCGGCGACGGAGGCTTCGGCCTGCGCGACCTGCGCCTCGTAATCGGCAGGGTCGATCTCAACCAGCAGGTCGCCGGCCTTGACGCGCTGATAGTCGCGCACCGCCACGGTTTTCACTTCGCCGGCAACGCGGCTGCTGAGTTGCGAGACCTCGGCGCGGACATAGGCGTCGTTGGTGGTCTGGATGCGGGCGCTGCTGATCCATTCGTCCCAACTGATCGTTGCCACCGCGACAAACAGCGCAGCCGCGGCGATGCACGCAAGCGGAATGGCCAGCCGCCGCAAGGTTGCGCTTGCGGATGGCCTGTCCGGAGCAGGCGTGGGGTTTGGCGAAGGGGGCGGGGGTGTGCTGGTTGCGTCAGTCTGGGTCACGGGTCACCTCATCCGGAATGACTACCGCAAACGGCAGCCGAAACGGAGAACTCCGAGCGCATTCCAGTATTGTCCTGTTGCAGTAATCTGCCAATCGCCGCCGATCCGAGAAAAGCTCTTGACCTGCGCCGCGCCAACTGCGTTACGGCAGGGGACATTATGACGGATTGAAGCAGAGGCAATGACCGGTTCAGGCACCGACAAGACCAAGACGCGCAAGGAACTGAACGGCCCCATCGTGGTGCTGGTCGAGCCCCAGCTTGGCGAGAACATCGGCATGTGCGCGCGGGCCATGGGCAATTTCGGGCTGACGCGGCTGCGCATCGTCAATCCGCGCGACGGCTGGCCGAACATGGCCGCCCAGCGGGCCGCCGCCGGTGCCGATCATATTCTGGAGAAGGTCGAACTGTTCGACACGGTCGAGGCGGCGGTGGCGGACTGTTCGCTGCTGTTTGCGACCACGGCGCGGGCGCACGATCAGGCCAAGCCTGTGGTCGGCCCCGAGGAGGCCGTCCGCCAGATTGTTCATGAAACAGCCGCCAGCGGCACCACGGCGATCATGTTCGGACGTGAACGCTACGGTCTTGAGAACGATGAGGTGGCGCTCGCCAACCGCATCGTCACGTTCCCGGTCAATCCCGGCTTTGCCTCGCTGAACCTCGCGCAGGCCGTGCTGCTGATGGGCTACGAGTGGTTCAAGCTGGCGACTGCGAACGCGCTGCCGTTCGCCATGCCGGAGCGTTCCGAGCGCGCGTCCAGCCATCAGATGCAGGCGTTCTTCGATAATCTCGTGAACGAACTCGACAAGGTGGAATTCCTGCGGCCGCCGGAAAAGCGCGACGTGATGCTCGTCAACATGCGCAACATCTTCACCCGGATGGAGCCGACCAAGCAGGACATGCACACGCTGCACGGCGTGGTGATGGCCATCGCCGAAGGCCGCAAGGGGCCGGCCAAGGGCGGCGTTCTCGATGGCAACGAGGCGACGCGGCTGCGCGCGCTGCTGGCCGAACAGTCCGACGGGCGCGCCACGTCCGACAGCGGCGGCACGGTGCGGGGTCTTGCGCGGCTGTTGCGGCGGAATCCAACCGATGCCGAGCGCATGCTGTGGAAGGCACTGACCACCGACCGCCGTTTCGCGTCCCACTTCAAGCGGCAGACGCCGGTGGGGCGGCATATTCCGGATTTCGTGTCTTTCACCAAGCGGGTCGCCATCGAACTGGTCAGCGCAGCCGATACTGAAACCGTTGCGCGGGATCGCGCGGCGCGTGACGAATGGCTGAAAGAGCGCGGCTATCGCATCTGCCTGCTTGATGCGGCGGAGGTGGAGGCCGATCTCGCTGCGCAGCTCGACCGGCTGGCGGCGATATCATAGGCGCCTCGTCTGGCAGATGAGGAAAAGGCGTGGTCCTCTTCCACTCTAAAGGGCGTTTACGCCCGTCTTCGACGGGCTATGGGGAGAGGTCGTCCGGCGAAGCTCGCGCGGCGACAAGGACGAGGTTTGCGTGCTCGCGGGCGTCGCGAAGGTGCAGGAAGTAGTCAATTTGCGCAAAACAAAACGCCGCGCGATCCGGTCGCGCGGCGTTTCTGATTTTCCGGAAATTACTGGCCGGCCTTGACCTGCGCGACGGCGACCGCGACCAGCTCGTCCATTTTCTTGCGGATATCGAGTTCGGAAATGCCCTTGGAGGCGAGGTCACCCGCGACCTTGCGCAGGACGTCCGTATCCCCGGCTTCCTCGAAATCGGCGGCGACCACTTCCTTGGCATAGGCGGCGGCGTCATCACCGGTCTTGCCCAGCTTTTCGGCGGCCCACAGGCCCAGCAGCTTGTTCCGGCGGGCTTCCGCCTTGAATTTCGTTTCTTCGTCGAGGGCGAATTTCTTCTCGAAACCTTCCTCGCGCTTGTCGAAAGTGGACATATATCTGTTCCGTAAGGCTGAATTGGTCATGCCGCGATGGCGGCGGGACCCTGCATATAGGGGGTACGGCCCCCGCTAGGCAACGGCCCAGAGGTCGCAGGAGGCGGCGATTGCGAGCCAAATGACCCGAAACGGGAATTCTTGAAGATTTCCAGCGCAAAACGGCGCTGACTTTTGCGGGAATACGCGCTGCGTTGCGTTGTATCGGCCGGTTCAATCGGGTAGGTTGCCGATGAGTCCGGTTCGCGGTTTGTTTCACGATTCCGGACTTCGCGGCAGCTCCGCCGCGGGTCGCGTAAATCACCCGGAGCACCCCATTCATGGACTTCAACAGAACACGGTACATCCCTATGAGCCGTCGGCGTCGCATTTACGAAGGCAAGGGCAAGACCCTCTACGAAGGGCCTGAGCCTGGAACCCTGATCCAGCATTTCAAGGACGACGCCACCGCGTTCAATGCCAAGAAACACCAGATCATCGAGGGCAAGGGTGTCCTCAACAACCGGATCTCGGAATACGTCTTCCAGCATCTGAACGACATCGGCGTGCCGACGCACTTCATCAAGCGTCTCAACATGCGCGAGCAGTTGATCCGCGAGGTCGAGATCGTGCCGCTGGAAGTCGTCGTGCGCAACGTCGCCGCCGGTTCGCTGTCGCAGCGTCTTGGCATCGAGGAGGGCACGCAGCTCCCGCGCTCGATCATCGAGTTCTATTACAAGAACGACCAGCTCGGCGACCCGATGGTCTCCGAAGAACACATCACCGCGTTCGGCTGGGCTACGCCGCAGGAGATCGACGACATGATGGCGCTGGCCATTCGCGTCAACGACTTCCTCACCGGTCTGTTCCTCGGCGTCGGTATCCGTCTTGTGGACTTCAAGATGGAATGCGGCCGCCTGTTCGAGAACGACATGATGCGCATCATCGTCGCCGATGAAATCTCGCCGGACTCGTGCCGTCTGTGGGACATCAAGTCGAACGAGAAGATGGACAAGGACCGCTTCCGCCGCGATCTCGGCGGCCTCGTCGAGGCCTATACCGAAGTCGCCAAGCGTCTCGGCATCCTGATCGACAACGATCGTCCCGCGGGCTCCGGCCCGGTGCTTGTGAAGAGCTGATGCGTCATCCTGAGGTGCCCGCGCTTTGCGCGGGCCTCGAAGGATGACCAAAACAACGCGCCGCCCTTCGAGGCTCGGGCTTTGCCCTCGCACCTCAGGGTGACGCTTTTGAAATGGAAGCGGTTATGAAGGCACGGGTTACGGTTACGCTGAAGAACGGCATTCTCGATCCGCAGGGCAAGGCCATCGAAGGCGCGCTGAAATCGCTCGGCGTCGATGGCATCGCCAGCGTGCGGCAGGGCAAGGTGTTCGACATCGAAGTTTCCGGTAGCGACAAGGCGAAGGCCGAAGTCGCGCTCAAGGAAGCCGCCGACAGGCTGCTGGCCAATACGGTGATCGAAAATTACCGGGTTGAGGTTCTGGGCTGACGCCGCCCCCAGCGGCGGTCCTCGGCGTGCCTAAAGCCATCCAGCACGCCGGAATCGATAGAACAGCGCAATACAGATCGCCACGATCGTCCCGAGTACGCCGTAGTAGCCGTATTTCATGTCGAGTTCCGGCATGTGTTTGAAGTTCATGCCGTAGATGCCCGCGACCGCGGTCGGAACGGCGATGATGGCAAGCCATGACGCCAGTTTCTTGGATACAGCGGTCTCCTGCGCCTGTCCGACCAGCAGACTCGCCTCGAACGCGAACGCCAGCACCTCCCGCATCGAATCGATCTGCTCCTGAATGGTCCTGACGTGATCGGTGACGTCGCGAAACAGCGGCTGCATGGTGGTGCGGACCATCGCCAGGCTGTCGTGTTCGAGGCGCCGGCAGACCTCGACAAGCGGCCCGATGGCATTGCGGAGCCGCAGCAGATCGCGGCGCAACAGGTAGAGGCGCTGGATCTGCTGCTGCGTGATGGTGTTGGCCAGCACGTATTCCTCGATCTCCTCGACCTCCTCATAGATGGTCTCCAGCACGGGCGAGTAGTTGTCGACGATGAAATCGAGGATGGCATAGAGAATGTAATCCTCACCGCGGGCCAGCGCGCGCGGGCAGCTTTCGCAGCGCTCACGGACCGGCGCATAGGACGTCGAGGCGCCGTGACGGACCGAAACGATATAGCCTTCGCCGACGAACAGATGGGTTTCACCAAACGCGATCCGCCCGCCGATGAGCTGGGCGGTTCGCGCCACGATGAACAGGGCATCGCCATATTGCTCGATCTTCGGCCGTTGATGGGCGTTGTTGGCATCCTCGATGGCGAGGTCGTGCAGATGGAATTGCCGCTGCACGCTGCTGAGCAGCGCCATGTCCGGTTCATGCAATCCGATCCAGACCACATGGCCCGGCTTGTTGCACCAGCTTGACGCCTCCTCGATGGCGATGTTGGCAATCCGCCTGCCGTCGGCGTAAACGCTGGCGGCGACGACGCCTTCGGATGCGACCGGTTCTGTGGCGGAGACCGCCGGCGAAGCGACATTCATGGTTTCCGTCCCTTGATTTGCTGTGTTCTGCGCGCGGTGCAGGGCTTTTCAGCAAGGCTAGCACTGGAAAAACCCCCGTCAAATGGGTATGTCTGGCCGTCGGCGGCGCTGAATCGCCAACCTCCCCACTGTCCGGAACCACCATGAAATCAGCCGTTCTCGTTTTCCCCGGCATCAATCGCGAGCGCGACATGGCGCGTGCGCTCAAGCTCGCGTCGGGCAACGACGCTGCGATGGTGTGGCATGCCGACACCGCCCTGCCGAAGGGCACGGATCTCGTCGTGGTGCCCGGTGGGTTTTCCTACGGCGACTATCTGCGCTGCGGGGCGATTGCCGCGCGCGCGCCGATCATGGACGCGGTTCGCGCTCATGCAGCCGCCGGTGGCCTCGTGCTCGGCGTCTGCAATGGTTTCCAGATTCTCTGCGAGTCCGGACTGCTGCCGGGCGTGCTGATGCGCAATGCGCAGCTCAAGTTCATCTGCCGTGACGTGCATCTGCGCGTCGAGCGATCCGATACGCCGTTCACCCGCGGCTATAATGCCGGGCAGGTGATCCGCGTGCCGGTGGCGCATGGCGAAGGCAACTACGCTGCGGACGAAGACACCATTCGGCGTCTCGAAGGCGAGGGGCGGGTGCTCTATCGCTATTGCAGCGCCTCAGGCGAGGTCGGCGACACGCACAACATCAATGGCGCGGCGGCGTCGATCGCGGGCATTGTCAGCGACAAGGGCAACGTGCTCGGCATGATGCCGCATCCGGAAAATCACGTCGAAGACATCATGGGCAACACCGATGGCCGCGGACTGTTCGCGGGCCTCGTGGCGCATCTCGAAAGTGCAGCCTGAGATTTTCTCCGCACGTGATGCGCCCATGAAAGCAAAAGCGGCTCGGTAGGGAGCCGCTTTTCTTTTGGATCAGGCGCTGCGCAGCGTCGCCAGGAAATGATCGACCTGGGTCCGCAACTGCTGATTTTCAGCCGACAGTGAACCGGCCGAGGCGTGGACCTCGGCGGCTGCACGGCCGGTGTCTTCCGCGCCCTTGCTGACCATGACGATATTGGCGGCCACGTTCGACGATCCGGTCGCTGCAACCTGAATTCCGCTGGAGACTTCGCGGGTTGCGGCGTTCTGCTGATCCACCGCCTCGAAGATCGCGCCCGCGATTTGCGAGATCG
The DNA here is from genome assembly GCA_050249215.1 of Afipia sp. Taxonomy (GTDB): domain Bacteria; phylum Pseudomonadota; class Alphaproteobacteria; order Rhizobiales; family Xanthobacteraceae; genus Afipia. The sequence goes on along the minus strand of JBFWQX010000005.1, from coordinate 206,901 downwards.
AGCCGATGGTGCCGCTGATCTCGGTGATGGCGTTGACGGTTTCGCCGGTCGAGGCCTGCATGCCGACGATCTGCGTGCTGATTTCGTCCGTCGCCTTCGCGGTCTGCGAGGCCAGCGCCTTCACCTCTTGCGCCACGACGGCAAATCCCTTTCCGGCTTCGCCGGCGCGGGCGGCCTCGATGGTCGCATTCAGCGCGAGCAGGTTGGTCTGTTCGGCGATGGCGTTGATCATCTTGATGACATCACCAATGCGCGCGGCGGCTTCGCTGAGGCCCGCGACCCGGCCGCTGGCGCCTTCCGCCTGCTTGACCGCGTTGTTCGCGATCCGCAGCGATTCCTGAACCTGCCGCGAGATTTCCGAGACCGACGCGTTCATTTCCTCCGCACCGGCCGCGACCGACTGCACGCTCTGCGAGGCCTGCTCGGAAGCGGATGCGACGGAGCCGGAGAGGGTGCGGGTCCGGTCTGCGGTGGATTTGAGCGTGTCGGCAGCCGCATTGAGGCTTTCCGATGTGGTGCCGACGCGCGCCACGATCTGTGCAATCGTCTGCTCGAACTGTCCGGCCAACCGCTCGAGCGTATCGCGTTTCTCGCGCTTGCCGGCGTCGAGATAAATGGATGTCGCAAAATCCATGTCCAGCATGGCCGCGCCGACCACCGCGTCGATGATCGCGGCCTTCTTCGCGAACAGGCTTTTGCTGGCGAAGCGCGCCGTGATCCCGGTTTCGATGGCGGCGATCAGGCCGCTGATGAGCTGCTTGTACCCGCCGATGTACCAGCGCGGTTCGAGGCCGAGGCGATGGTGGGTCTCACCGATCCGTGTGACGGAACGGACATAGTCTGCATCGAAGCGTGCGGACAGGATCATGTCCCAGTGCGCAAGCTGGGCAGCCTTGGCATGAGCGACGATCTCCGGACGCGGAAACATCTTCTGGACGTCCGGAAACTGCGCGATGGTTTGATAAAACCTGTCGAGGATCGCGGGCAATGCCGCCATGGCCATGGGACGGACGTCGCGCAGCAGCGTGCGCGTGGTGTCGTCGATGCCGATAAAAGCCATGCGGGCGGCGAGAGTGTCGGAAGACGTCATGATGTGTAATCTGCCTCAGGCGTAGCGGTGCGTTTACCGCTTGCAGATGCAGGCAGTGGAATCACGCAGTCCGATGTGGGGGAGCCGGGCGGGTTAAAAGCACGCTGGCCAGAATATGCTAGCGCGCCATGGTTAAGATCGCCTAAAGGCGCGGTCGCTGCCTCTGCGACCGCGTTCAGGCTCGTTTCTTGATTCGCTTGATCGTGCCGGAAAACGTGAACAGCGGCCGGTCGCCGCTGTGGAGCGTTCCGCGCAGGAAGATCAGCGAGCCGCCGGCGCGGGTGATGCCGCCGGTCGCTACGATCAACTCGCCTTCCTTGGCCGCATCGAGAAATTCGCAGGCGAAGGACACCGTCACCGCCGGTCCCTGCAGCTCGTGCGCGGCAAAAGCGAACAGACAATAATCGGCGAAGGTCATGTAGCAGCCGCCATGGACGTTGCGCATGCCGTTGAGATGCTTCTTCTCGACCCGGAAGGCGCAGCGGACGGTCCCGTCCTCCTCGAAGCGGTGCCAGAACGGCCCGTTGTTGGATTCGAAGCTGTCGCGGCTCCAGGTCCGCCACCCGGCGAACTCGCCCTCGGTGGCGATCAGCAGGTCAGGGCGGGGGCGTGGGGTTTTCTGCGTCATCTCGTCCAAGGGCCGTAATCCTTCAAAAGCGGCCCCGCGGGCCATACCGTGGCCTCTCTTAGAACCTCCGGGGGCAAGGCCGCAACCGGGGCTTTTTTAGCCGGGATTTCTCCCTATCTGATGCTTGCCGGAGCGGGCACCGGCGTGCACAAAGAAGCCCGGAATCAAGCCTATTCCGCCTCATTAGCCCCCGGGTCCCCCGTGGGGATCAGACCGCATTTTCAGCCGGAGCGACGTCGCCTTGACGATCAGGAACGAACCCCAGATCACCCCCGAACTCGTCGCCCAGCATGGCCTCAAGCCGGACGAGTACGAGCGCATCCTGAAATTGATCGGGCGGGTGCCGACCTTCACGGAACTCGGCATCTTCTCGGCGATGTGGAACGAGCACTGTTCCTACAAGTCCTCGCGTATCCATCTGCGCGGCCTGCCGACCAAGGCGCCGTGGGTGATCCAGGGGCCGGGCGAGAACGCGGGCGTGATCGACATCGGCGACGGGCTGGCGGTGGTCTTCAAGATGGAGAGCCACAACCACCCGAGCTACATCGAGCCGTATCAGGGCGCGACCACCGGCGTCGGCGGCATCCTGCGCGACGTGTTCACCATGGGCGCGCGGCCGATCGCCTGCCTCAACGCCCTGAGTTTCGGTGACCCGAAGCATCCGAAAACCCGTCACCTCGTCTCCGGTGTTGTCGCGGGCGTCGGCGGTTACGGCAATTCGTTTGGTGTTCCGACGGTCGGCGGCCAGACCCGTTTCCACACGCGCTATGACGGCAACATCCTCGTCAACGCGATGGCGGTCGGCCTCGCGGAAAGCGACAAGATTTTCTACGCGGCGGCAAGCGGCGTGAACATGCCGATTGTCTATCTCGGCTCCAAGACCGGCCGCGACGGCATTCACGGCGCCACCATGGCCTCGGCAGAGTTCGACGATGACAGCGAGGAGAAGCGCCCCACTGTTCAAGTCGGCGATCCGTTCGCGGAGAAGCTGCTGCTGGAAGCCTGTCTTGAAATCATGGAAGCGGATTGCGTGATCGCGATTCAGGACATGGGCGCGGCGGGACTCACATGCTCCGCCGTGGAGATGGGCGCGAAGGGCGATCTCGGCGTCGAATTGCATCTGGATTCTGTGCCGACGCGTGAAACCGGCATGAGCGCCTATGAGATGATGCTCTCGGAATCGCAAGAACGCATGCTGATGGTGCTCAAGCCCGAGAAGGAAAAGCAGGCCGAGGCGATCTTCAAGAAGTGGGGGCTGGATTTCGCCATCGTCGGCTACACCACGCCGACCCAGCGCTTCGTGGTCAAGCATGGCGGCGACGTGATGGCCGACCTGCCGATCAAGGAACTGGAATCCGAAGCGCCGCTCTATGACCGGCCGCATGTGCCGTCGCCGCAACTGCCGGTGATCCATGCCCGCGACGTGAAAGCTCCGGTGTCGATCACCGAAGCGCTGTCGAAGCTGATCGCCACGCCTGAACTGTGCTCGAAGCGCTGGGTGTGGGAGCAGTACGATCACGTCATCGGCGGCAACACCCTGCAGCGCCCCGGCGGAGACGCGGCGGTGGTGCGCGTGCTCGATGGCCCGAAGGGCCTCGCGCTGACCTGCGATGTCACGCCGCGCTACTGCGAGGCCGATCCGTTCGAGGGCGGCAAGCAGGCGGTGGCGGAGGCATGGCGCAACATCACGGCGGTGGGCGGCAAGCCGCTCGCCATCACTGACAATCTCAACTTCGGCAATCCGGAGCGGCCCGAAATCATGGGTCAGTTCGTCGGCTGCCTGAAGGGCATCGCGGAAGCCTGCCGCACACTGGATTTCCCGGTCGTATCGGGCAACGTCTCGCTCTACAATGAAACCAACGGACGCGGCATTCTGCCGACGCCATCCATCGGCGGCGTGGGCCTGCTCGATGACTTCACCAAGTCCGCGACGCTTGCCTTCAAGGCCGAGAATGAAGCGATCCTCCTGATCGGCGACACGCAGGGCTGGCTCGGCCAGTCGGTCTATCTGCGTGACATCTGCGGCAAGGAGGAGGGCGCGCCGCCGCCGGTCGATCTCGCCATCGAGAAGCGCAACGGCGACGTGGTACGCGGCATGATCAAGGGCGGCACGGCGACCGCGGTGCATGACGTCTCCGACGGCGGCCTGCTGGTGGCGCTCACCGAAATGGCGATGGCCAGCGGCATCGGCGCGATCCTCGATGCGCCGCCGGACGAGATCGTCCCGCATGCGTTCTGGTTCGGCGAGGATCAGGCCCGCTATGTCGTGACCGTGCAGGAGGAACATCTGCTGCCGGTGTTGAGCAAGCTGAAGGCTGTCGGCGTGCCGTGTCATGTGATCGGCAAGACCGGCGGACAAGACATCGCAATCGAAGGCGAGACGCCGGTGGCGATTGAGGCGCTCAAGGCGGGTTATGAGAACTGGCTGCCGGCCTACATGGCGGGGAAGAACTGAGCCGTCTTCGTCATCCTGAGGTGCGAGCCGCCCTCTGCGGCGAGCCTCGAAGAATGACGCGCTGCGTTTGGCTCGATTTTCCAGCGCGTCTACGGGCGAGGTTCCGGACCGTCATCCTTCGAGGCTCGCAAGAGCTCGCACCTCAGGATGACGGCCTCGACACCTCTTGAATATCTCAAATCTCCTCGATGGCCACCTTGTCGGGATAGAACGCCAGATGCCCGGCGATTTCCTTCACCGACTCGTAGGGTGTCTCGTAAGTCCAGATGGCGTTCTCCAGCGTCCTGCCGCCGGAGACGATGCTGAAGTAGCCTGCATCGCCCTTGTAGGGGCAATAGGTGCTGTGGTCCGTCCGCTTCAGCAGGGCAGGGTTGGCGTCCTCGCGCGGGATGTACTGGACCGGCCGATAGTTTGCCTCCCGGAGTGTCAGGGCATGGCTGGTTTCGGCGATGACTTCGCCATCGACGCTGATCCGGACCCGTTTGGGGTTTGGAGCGATGGTGATCGGGTGGTCCGGACCGGGAATTTTCATGCGGATGTTCATGCTGATGTTCCTGTGGAGGCCACAATATAGGGGCCATCTAGCGTCCTGCATCCGAAGTTCGCTTGATTGTGCAGCGGCTCCGCAACGAACTTCGGATGCAAAAGGACGCTAGAAAACCATGATTCTCGTGTGGTTTTGGTTCGCAAGTCCGAATATGTACGTGCCGGAGACACCATTCGGACTCGCGAACCACCACACGAGGCCCAATGCTCGCGTGACGGCGCGGGTTGCACAGGATAGAATCAGGCATATTTCGTGCATTCCGTGAGCTGGGAATGGCTCAACACGAGGAGATTCAACGACATGCCTATGGACGCGCGGGACATCGAAACGATGATCAAGGCTGCGTTGCCCGACGCGAAGGTGGAAATCCGCGATCTCGCCGGTGATGGCGACCACTACGCCGCCACCGTCATTTCGGAGGCATTTCGCGGCAAGTCACGGGTCCAGCAGCACCAGATCGTCTACCAGTCGCTGAAGGGTCAGATGGGCGGTGTGCTGCACGCGCTGGCGTTGCAGACCGGCGTTCCCGAATCCTGAGCGGACAGAGCGGGGGCAGGGGTGTCGGGAAAGGAAAGCCTGCTGCGGACACGGGCACCGCACCAGCATCATCGCGTGACCTATGTCGAACTGTTCTTCGACCTCGTGTTCGTTTTCGCCATCACCCAGATTTCCCACACCCTGCTGGCGCATTTCACCCCGCTCGGTGTGCTGCAGACCACGATCCTGTTCCTGGCGGTGTGGTGGGTCTGGATCTACACATCCTGGATCACCAACTGGCTCGATCCGGAGCGCACGCCTGTCCGCGTGATGCTGTTCGGCCTGATGATCGCCGGACTGCTGCTGTCCACATCCATTCCGAAGGCGTTTGAAAGCCGGGGTCTGGCGTTCGCAGCGGCTTTTGTGGTCATGCAGGTTGGACGATCATTCTACACCTACTGGTCGATCCCCAGATCGAAGCCCGGTTGGCGCATGAATTTGCTGCGCATCACCTGCTGGCTGGCTTGCAGCGGCGTGTTCTGGATCGCGGGCGGATTTGCGGACGGCCAGACAAGGCTGATGTTCTGGATCGTCGCGGTCGCGATCGAATATTGCGGACCGCTGTTCCGGTTCTGGTTTCCGGGTCTCGGCGCGACGCCTTATGCGGACTGGGACGTCGAAGGCGGCCACATGGCCGAGCGGTGCGGGCTGTTCATCATCATCGCGCTCGGTGAATCCATCGTGGTGACCGGCGCGACCTTCGCGTCAGCGGCCTGGACCGCGCCGACGATCATCGGTTTTGTGGTCGCGCTGCTCGGCAGCATCGCGATGTGGTGGGTCTATTTTCATATCGGCGCCGAGGCGGGGGCCGAGCAGATTTCGCATTCCGACGAGACCGGGCGTCTGGCGCGTCTCGCCTACACCTATCTGCACCTGCCGATTGTCGCGGGCATCGTGGTGTCCGCCGTGGGCGACGAACTGCTGCTGGCGCATCCGGACGGTCACACCGATACCAAGACCATCCTGAGCATGATCGGCGGGCCGCTGCTGTTCCTGATCGGCACCATCCTGTTCAAGCGCAGCATCCGGGGAATCTTTCAGCTTTCGCATATTGTCGGCATCGCCATGCTGGTTGTGCTGATCCCGTTCGCGCATTCCCTCTCACCGCTGCTTTTGTCAACGGCGACGACCGCCATCATGCTGATCGTCGCTGCGTGGGAAGCGATCTCGCTGGGATCGACGGCGGAGGCCTAGGCGCTCGCCACAAGGGCGTGCACGGAGAACATCCCGTCGGGATCGGTCCACGATGCGCGGGGAGCCCATCCCGAGTTGCGTGCAAGCGCGGCGAACCGCTCGATGCTGTACTTGTAGCTGCTCTCGGTGTGAATCGTTTCGCCCATCCGGAACGTCGCGGTGTGGTCCATCACCCGGACGGTCTGCGGCTTGCGGCTGATGAGGTGCATCTCGATGCGGTGGCGATCCCGGTTGTAGATCGCGCTGTGCTCGAAACCGCTGAGATCGACATCGCCGCCGAGTTCACGGTTGATCCGCGCCAGCACATTGAGGTTGAACCGGCCGGTCACGCCCGCCGCATCGTTGTAGGCGTCGTAAAGGACGCGCTCGTCCTTCTCCAGATCGACACCGACGATCATGGTCGCGCCCTGCCCAAGGATGGCGCGCGCGCTGCGCAGGAAGGCGCTGGCTTCATGCGGATCGAAATTGCCGATGGTCGATCCCGGGAAGAAGCCGACCTTGGGCATGTCTTTCACCTCGTCCGGCAACGCGAACGGCTTGGTGAAGTCGGCGGTGACCGGGTACACGGCAAGATCGGGGAAATCCGTCCGCAGGGCGCTGGCCTGCCCGTTGAGGAAATCGCCGGAAATATCCACCGGCACATAGGCCCTGAACGAGCATTCCTGAAGAAGCAGACGGACCTTGGTGGTCGCCCCGGCGCCGAATTCCACCAATGCGGCGTCGGACGGAATGGCGGCCGCGATATCCTCGCCGCGGTCGCGCAGGATGCGCAGCTCCGTGCGGGTCGGATAGTATTCCGGCAGCAGCGTGATCTGCTCGAACAGCTTTGAGCCGGCTTCGTCATAGAAGTATTTCGGCGACAGCTTTTTGGGCCGCTGCGACAACCCCGCAATCACGTCCTGCGCGAACGAATGATCCACCTGGCCGGAATCCGGGCCTTTGGCCCGTGCGTTGACATGCACATTCATGACGATCTCTCAGGTTCAGGGTTCAATCGGCGTAGTCGGCGAGCCGCAGCCCGGTGAACTGCCAGCGATGGTGCGGATAGAAGAAGTTGCGGTAGGTGACGCGGCTGTGGTCGTCCGGTGTCGCGAGCGAGGAGCCGCGCAGCACAAGCTGATTGACCATGAACTTGCCGTTGTATTCTCCAAGTGCGCCGTCGATGGCGCGATAGCCGGGATAGGGCGAATACGAACTGCGGGTCCATTGCCAGACGATGCCGAAGGCGTCGTTGAGATGACCGGCGCGGGCGGCGACCTCCCATTCCATCTCGGTGGGCAAATGCTTGCCGCTCCAGCGCGCGAAGGCGTCGGCCTCGTAGTAGCTGACATGGGACACGGGCGCGGACGGGTCGATCGGCTGCAACCCGCCAAGGGTCATGATCTTCCAGCTTTCGGAAGAATTCGCGCCGTCGGCCTTGCGCCAGTGGCCGGGCGCTTCCCAACCCTCGCGCTCGGCGGTGGCGAAGCCGTCCATCAGCCAGAGGGTGGCTTTCCGGTAGCCGCCATCCTGGATGAAGGCGAGCCATTCGGCATTGGTGACGAGGTTGCGCGCCAGCTTCACCGGACCGACCAGTGCGCGGTGCGCGGGCTTCTCGTTATCGAAGTGAAATGATTTGTCGGTGTGGCCGATGGTGTGGATGCCTTCCATCAGCGTCACCCATGCGTCGCCCGTGCGGGTCGCGGCGGGAAACCGCCAGCCGGGCTGATAGGCCGGCGGGATCGGATTCTGGGCGAAGGCATGCAGGATGTCGGTCAGCATCAATTCCTGATGCTGCTGCTCATGGTTCAGCCCGACCTCGATCAGCGGTTCGACCTTTTCGAGAGTCATGGCGTCAGCCGAAGCGAAAAATGCCGCCACCGCGGCATCGACATGCTTGCGATAGGCCGTCACCTCGTCCGCGCCGGGACGGGTGAGGTGGCCGCGCTGGGCCCGGGCATGACGCGGCCCTGCGCTGACGTAATAGGAATTGAACAGGTAGGCGTAGTCCGGATGGTACGGCTTGTAGCCGGGTGCATATTCGCCGAGCAGGAATTGCTCCCAGAACCAGGTGACGTGCGCCCGGTGCCACTTGGCGGGGCTGGCGTCGGGCATGGACTGGATCAACTGGTCCTCGGGGGACAGCGGGGCGGCCCGCCGCTCGGTCTCGTCGCGGACGGCTTGAAAGGCTTTCAGCAGCCTTGCGGCCTGCTGGTCTCGGGATTCGGGGTTGAACGCGGAGGGACTCGGGACGCGGGCGTCTGGCTGGGAGGCTGGTTTCGTCACAAGAATCTCCGGTTAAGGGGAGAACGATGCTTCTCGGGATCGGTTCCGCAGTACGGATGCTCTAAATAGGGCGGCGCGCGCAGGATAAAAGGCATCGCCGGCTATGAAATCCATACGTTGCGGCGGGGACGAAGGTTTCGGTCACCGGCATGGTAGGTCCGGTTTCGCCGGTTTCGGGGGTTGCATGGCACCTTTTCCGCGATTTGATTGGGATGCGGACCCGTTCCGGGCTACATATATGGCAAGAACGGCAGGCAGTCGGGAGAGTCCCGGCCTCGCCGCAGGCCCAGGATTTCCAAGGACGCGACATGAGCATCGAGCAATTCATCGACAATGAAGTGAAGTCCAACGACGTCGTGCTGTTCATGAAGGGCACGCCGCAGTTTCCGCAGTGCGGGTTCTCGGGCCAGGTGGTCCAGATCCTCGATCACGTCGGCATCGCCTACAAGGGCCTCAATGTTCTCGAGTCGGGCGAACTGCGCGACGGCATCAAGATCTATTCAAACTGGCCGACCATTCCCCAGCTCTATGTGAAGGGTGAATTCGTCGGCGGTTGCGACATCATCCGCGAGATGTTCCAGGCCGGTGAACTGCAGCAACTTTTCGCCGACAAGGGCGTCGCGGTTCAGCAGCCCGCGGGCTAAGGCACTTCGCTGCAGCTCATCGGGCCGCGTTGCCCGAGGGCTTGTGCAATGGATGCATTCCTCCCAGGTCCGGATTTCATCATCCGGAGTGAGCCTGGGAGGAATTTTTTATTGGATCAAGCCTTCGACGCGATCTCCCGGATCGCCGAGATCGTCTCGTCGATCATCGCCCCTGTGACATCGAGATGGGTGCAGGCGCGGATGCGATGATCCAGCGCGCCGGTCAGGATGCCGCGCGCGCGCAGTTCGCCGATCATGCGGTCCGTGCCGACACCGGCGCCCGATGGATCGAAGAAGATCAGGTTGGTCTCTGGCTGATTGACGGCGATGCCGGGAATTTGCGCAAGGCCGCGTGCAAGTGCGCGGGCGTTGGCGTGGTCGTCCGCGAGCCGCTCGACATGATGATCGAGCGCGTAGAGACAGGCCGCCGCGCACATGCCGCTCTGGCGCATCGCGCCGCCGAGCCGCTGTTTCCAGCGCCAGACTTCGTCGATGAAATCGTCCGTGCCCGCGATGACGGCGCCGATCGGCGCGCCGAGCCCCTTGCTGAAGTCGATCCAGACCGAATCCCAGCCTTCCGCCATGTCGCGTGCCGAAATGCCGGTGGCGACGCAGGCGTTCATCAGCCGCGCGCCATCCATATGCGTGACGAGGTTGTGCTCGCGCGCAATCGCTGTGATGGCGTCGAGGTCCGGCTTCTTCCAGATGGTGCCGCCGCCGATATTCGCCGTCTGCTCCACGGTGACGACGCGCTGCGGCGCTGAGTAGCGCGAGGCGGGCTGGATCGCCGCGCGGAACGTCTCCGGCGAGAAGATTCCGTTCTCGCCGGGAAGCGGCGTGATCTGGAATCCGCCGAGCGCCGCATGCGCGCCGCCTTCGCGCGTCAGCACATGGGCAGAGGGATGTGCGAGGATTTCATCGCCCGGGCGGCAATGGACCAGCGTCGCGGCGAGGTTGCACATGGTGCCGGAGGGCAGAAAGACCGCGGCGTCCTTGCCGAGCAGGTCCGCGACGCGCGCGCACAGCGCGAGGGTCGTGGGGTCATCGCCGATCTGCTCGTCACCGACCTCCGCGCGCGCCATGGCCTCGCGCATGCCTTGTGTCGGCCGCGTCTGGGTGTCCGACATCAGGTTGATGCGCACCGGCGGCAGCTTCGGATCGGGTGGAGCGGGGGTCATTCTCATGGAAAATCCTGCGGCATCGTGGTTTGTGCCGTGTCACGGTTTATTCAAAAATGGATGGGCGGTCTAATGGAAGTATCGGGCTTACGTATGTGTAGGAGGCGGCTTGCATTGGGGCCGTCAGCCGTTAGGCTCGCCGTTCCGCATTTCGATTGCTGCATGAGGCCGACGTTGAATTTTTCTGTTCTTTCTCGCTGGTTCTTGATGAGTCTGTTTCAGGCCATGGTGGCTGGATGTCTGGCGGTGCAGGCATCGGCGGATACTATCGGAAAAACAGTACCGGACGCCGCCGGTTTCTCGCGCGAGCGGCTCGCCCGCATCACCGAATACTTCAACAACGAGGTTGCGACCAAAAAAATCCCCGGCGCCCTTGTGCTGATCCAGCGCAAGGGGCGCCCCGCTTATTATGAGTCATTCGGCGTGCGCAATGTCGCGACCAAGGCGCCGATGACGCCAGACACGATCTTCACGCTGTTCTCGATGACCAAGCCGATCACCTCGGTCGCCGCGCTGATGCTTGTGGAGCAGGGCAAGCTCTCGCTTGACGATGAGGTGGGGCAGTACATCAAGGGCTTCTACAAGATCAAGGTGGGCGAGGAGAAGCCCGGCCCTGACGGAAAGCCGGAACTGAATCTGGTCGAGCCGAAGCGGCCGATCCTGATTCACGATCTGCTGCGGCAGTCGGCAGGCATTCCTTACGCTTCGCTGTCCTACGGCGTGGTCAAGAAGCCTTACGAAGAGGCTGACCTGATGTCGGGGAAATTCACCAATGCGGAGGTTGCGGACAAGATCGCCGAACTGCCGCTGATCAGCCAGCCCGGCGAATACTGGACCTACGGCCACGCGACCGATGTGCTCGGGCGGGTGATCGAGGTGGTGTCGGGCAAATCGCTCTATCAGTTCGAGAAGGAAAACCTGCTCGATCCGCTGGGCATGACAAACACCACGTTCTTCATCACCGAACCGGAGCGCAAGGCGCTGTTCGCCGAGCCGTTCCAGACCAAGTGGGACAAGCTCGACCGCGATCCGCGCGTCGTCACCAAATGGGAATCCGGCGGCGGCGGCATGGTCTCGTCGATGGCTGACTATGCGCGCTTCGTGCAGATGCTGCTCAACCACGGTGAACTGAACGGCAAGCGCATCCTTTCGCGCAAGACCGTGGATTTCATGACCGCAAATCACATTGGCGAGGCGGCGGGGATCAAGCCATGGGCGTATTACTTCCCCGGAGCGGGTTATGGTTTCGGTCTCGGCGTCGCGGTACGGACCGATGCCGGCGTCAGCCACTGGGCCGGTTCGGTCGGCGGGTATGAGTGGAGCGGCGGCAGCGGAACATACTTCCTTGTCGATCCCAGGGAAGAGATGTTCGCGATCCTGATGATCCAGTCGCCGTCGCAGCGCGGCCGGATTCAGTCGGCGCTCAAGAGCCTGATCTACGGCGCGCTGAAATAGCGAATGGTATCCCGCAAAGAAAAAGGCCGCCCGGTGAGGCGGCCTTCGTATTTCTGTAGTCGGACTGACGAAGATCAGCGCGAATAGAATTCGATGATCAGGTGCGGTTCCATCTGAACCGGAAACGGCACTTCCGACAGGCCCGGAATGCGCGTGACCTTGGCGGTCTGCTTGTTGTGATCGACTTCGAGATAATCCGGCGTATCGCGCTCGGCGAGCTGGTTGGCTTCGAGGACGATGGCGAGCTGCTTCGAGGCTTCCTTCACCTCGATGACATCGCCGACCTTCACCTTGTAGCTGGCGATGTTGACGCGCTTGCCGTTCACCTTGATGTGGCCGTGGTTGATGAACTGACGGGCCGCGAACATGGTGGAGACGAACTTGGCGCGGTACACGACCGCGTCGAGGCGGCGCTCGAGCAGGCCGATCAGGTTCTCGCCGGAGTCGCCCTTGAGGCGGGTCGCCTCGACGTACACGGCATAGAACTGGCGCTCGGAAATGTTGGCGTAATAGCCCTTCAGCTTCTGCTTGGCGCGGAGCTGGGTGCCGAAGTCGGAGAGCTTGCCCTTGCGGCGCTGGCCGTGCTGGCCGGGGCCGTATTCACGCTTGTTGACGGGGCTCTTCGGGCGGCCCCAGATGTTCTGGCCCATACGGCGATCAATTTTGTACTTCGCCTCACTACGCTTAGTCATCGCGTCCTCTTTCTTTGAACGTGGGTTTTGAGGAAACGCGCCCTCCTGTGCAGCGGGAAACATCCCGGTGCTGACAGGTCCGCCTCATAAGCATGATGGGGAGGACCGCGGGTCGCGAAACGCAACGCGGGCCGAAACCGGCCCGCGAGCAACGTGTTCATAGGTAGAAAAGGCCGCCAAGTCAAACAGTTCGGCTATTTTGCCGGAGCCGGGGAGGCCAGAGGCTTGGTCTTGTCCACCACGTAAACTCCCAGCACTTTCATAGGCTTATCGCCATGAACAGCGGCGTCATGCACGGCGCCGGCCGGGATCTGGTAAGAATCTCCGGCCTTGAGGGTCTTGTCGGGCTGCCCGTCGATGGAAAGGACCAGCTCGCCCTCCAGTACATAGCCGGTTTCGATGCCCGGATGGGTGTGGCGGCCGGCCTTCGCGCCCGGCGGCAGCTCGGCGAGGCCGGTGACGGTGTTGTAGCCCTCCGGGAACGGAATGGTTTGCAGCGGCGTGCGCTTGATCCCTGCGGGCGGCTGCTGGGCGAGGGCCGCGCCAATGCCGGCGAGGGCAAGAACGGAAACGCAAAGCACTGTCTTCCTGAGCATCCTGAAATCCTCCATGGCCGTTCTCTTCGCGGAACGGCGTGACGGGAGGCTAACAGCGGGAGGGTGCCTTCGGAAGATTGTTCTTAAGTCGCCACGCTGGCGCGGATGAACGGCTCCAGCGCCCTGGCCAGAACCGGGGATGGCGCCTGTCCCGATGTGAACAGAAAGCGCGCTTCCGGCCCTTCGCCGTTGCCGTTTGAGGGGCTGAGAAGGCTGTCCACCCGCCGCGCGATCGCGGGGGCGGGGTCGATCCAGTTCACGCGCCAGGGGGCCAGCGTCAGCATCTGGCCGATCAGCAGGGGATAGTGCGTGCAGGCCAGCACCACGGTGTCCGTCTGTGCTTCCCCACTGAGGAAGCAGGGTGCGATTTCGGCGGCGATGGCTTCGTCGCTGACCGGCTCGCCGCGCAAGGCGGCTTCCGCGAGGCTGGCGAGGTTTTCCGCGCCGACCAGCGTCACGTCGCAGCCCCGGGCGAAATCCGCGATCAGCTTCTTGGTGTATTCGCGCTTCACCGTGCCGCGCGTGCCGAGAACGGACACGCGCCTGGTTTTCGAGGACGCGCAGGCAGGCTTGATCGCGGGGACGGTGCCGACGAACGGCACGCTGTAGGCCTCGCGCAGATGCGTCATCACCAGCGTTGAAGCGGTGTTGCAGGCGATGACCACAAGGTCCGGCCTGTGCTCGGCGATCAGATCGCCGATCAGCGGCACCACCCGGGCGACGATTTCCTCCTCGGTGTGCTGGCCATAGGGGAAATAGGCGTCGTCGGCGACATAAGTGTAGCGCGCGCCGGGCCGCAGCTTCACGATCTCGCGGAAAACGGTCAATCCGCCGAGGCCGGAGTCGAAAACCAGGATGGTAGGGGCGTGGGACACAGGGGCCATGATAGCCGATCTGCGGTTACCACTTTGTTGTAATCAGGGCGATCAGACCGGCTGGAGCGGACGGTGCAGCCCCTCGGGCAGCACGACCCGGACGGTATCACCGGGGCACACGTCGCCCCCGGCCAGCACGATGCTCATCACCCCGGCCTTACGGCTCAGGTTGCCGCTTGCGTCCTTGTCCAGTGTCGCGGCCATCAGGCCTTTCTGGAAGCGAGTCCCTTCAACAGCCGGATGCTTGCTGAAATGATGGCCTTTGCGAAGGCTGACAGCGGTGACGACAGCCATCAGTTCAGCTTGCCCCGAAGACCCGCTTGAAGATCGTATCGACATGCTTGAAGTGATACGCGAGATCAAATTGCTCCTCGATCTCCTTGTCCGACAGATATTTCTTCACATCGGCATCCTTCTTCAACAAGGACTGGAAGTCGCCTTCGCCGCGCCAGACCGGCATGGCGTTGCGCTGGACCAGCTTGTAGGCGTCCTCGCGCGATGCACCTTTCTGCGTCAGCGCGATCAGGAGACGTTGCGAGTGAACAAGGCCGCCGAGGCGGTCGAGGTTCTTCTGCATGTTGGCCGGATAGACCAGCAGCTTTTCGACCACGCCGGCGAGACGGTTGAGCGCGAAGTCCAGCGTCACCGTGGCATCGGGGCCGATCATGCGTTCGACGGACGAATGCGAGATATCGCGCTCGTGCCAGAGCACGACGTTCTCCAGCGCGGGCGTCACGGCGGAGCGCACGATGCGGGCGAGGCCGGTGAGATTTTCCGTCAGCACCGGGTTGCGTTTGTGCGGCATCGCCGACGAACCCTTCTGGCCTTCGGAGAAGAACTCCTCGGCTTCCAGCACTTCGGTGCGCTGCATGTGGCGGATTTCAGTGGCGAGGCGTTCGACCGAGGACGCGACCACGCCGAGTGTGGCGAAGAACATCGCGTGACGGTCGCGCGGGATCACCTGCGTCGAGATCGGCTCGACAGTCAGGCCCATCGCCTTGGCCACATGCGCTTCGACGCGCGGGTCGATCTGCGCGAAGGTACCGACAGCGCCGGAGATAGCGCAGGTTGCAATCTCCTTGCGCGCGGCGATGAGGCGCTCCTTCGCGCGGGTGAACTCCGCGTAGGCATAGGCGAGCTTGAGTCCGAACGTGACCGGCTCGGCATGGATGCCGTGCGAGCGGCCGATCGTCGGCGTCATCTTGTGCTCGAAGGCGCGGGTCTTCAGCGCCGCGAGCACCTTGTCGGTGTCGGCGATCAGGATGTCGGCGGCCCGCGCGAGCTGCACATTGAGGCAGGTGTCCAGCACGTCCGATGAGGTCATGCCCTGATGCACGAAACGCGCTTCCGGGCCGACGATTTCGGCCAGATGCGTGAGGAAGGCGATGACGTCGTGCTTGGTCTCGCGCTCGATCTCGTCGATGCGCTCGACATTGAACACCGCATCCTTGGCCTTGGCCCAGATGGTTTTCGCGGCGTCCTTCGGGATCACGCCCAGCTCGGCCAGCGCGTCGGCGGCATGCGCCTCGATCTCGAACCAGATTTTGAAGCGCGTCTGCGGCTCCCAAATGGAGACCATTTCGGGGCGGGAATAACGGGGAATCATCGCGGTATCCTATTGAATCTGAACCGTCATGCCCGGCCTTGTGCCGGGCATCCACGTCTTTTTCGAGATGACCCAAGCAAGACGTGGATGGCCGGGTCAAGCCCGGCCATGACAAAAAATCGCATGACCGGGCCGATCAGATCGCCTCGCCGCGCGCGGACGCCGCCGCACCGCGGATCGCTGAAATGTTCGCCTTGTAGCTGTCCATCGTGCCGCCCTTGAACACCGCCGATCCGGCAACAAGTGCATTCGCGCCCGCGGCCGCGACCCTGGCTGCGTTGTCCGCCGTCACGCCACCATCGACCTCGATGTCGATGGGGCGGCCGGCGCACATGGCGCGGACCTGCGAAATCTTTTCCAGCACGGCCGGAATGAACGACTGCCCGCCGAAACCCGGATTGACCGACATCACCAGCACAAGGTCGATCATGTCGATCACGTATTCGATGGCGCTCGCGGGTGTTGCCGGATTGAGTGACACGCCGGCCTTCTTGCCGAGCGCACGGATCGCCTGCAGCGAGCGGTGCAGATGCGGACCTGCTTCGGCATGCACGGTGATGATATCGGAACCGGCCTTGGCGAAGGCTTCGAGATACGGATCGCACGGCGCGATCATCAGATGGGTGTCGAAGATTTTCTTCGAGTAGGGGCGCATCGCCTTGATGACGTCCGGCCCGTAGGAAATATTCGGCACGAAGTGGCCGTCCATCACGTCCAGATGAATCCAGTCGGCGCCGGCCTGATCGACCGAGCGGACTTCCTCGCCGAGCTTTGCGAAGTCCGACGCCAGGATCGACGGCGCGATGACCAGCGGGCGGGAGGCGAACTGTTGGGACATGGCGGTTTCCGGTGGTGTCCCTGCGTTTCAGGGGCGCAGGCTTCGCCTAACACGCCGTCCCTGCGCGAGCAACGCGAGGCGCCGGACGTACACAGGAACCGAGCCGGTGACCCGGCAAATCCTGCCGTCGAGGCAGAAATTACCCTGCCGGACGCGCGCCTTTGGGCGAGGAAAACCTCGTATTTATTGGGTTTTTGAGACGGCACGGCAATTGCTGGATATCTGACGGGATCGTCTCGGCCGCGTGCCACCGGCCTTGGGGAGTATCGTGATGTTCTTTGCCGCAGGGGCCATAGGCGCCGCAGCCGTCGGCGCGCTGGATATTCTGTCGTCGCTGACGCCGGACAAGTCGGGCGCGGCCAAGACCGGCGTCAAACAAACGAATTCGCTGTTCGATCTGGGCACGACCGCCAGCGCCAGCACCGCGACCATCACGTCGGCCCGCTCGGCGCAGGCCGGAACGCTGTCACCCTCGACATTCAACGCGCTGCTGTCGGCGCAGGATGCGAATGGAAAGGCGATCCCGTCGGACGCGCTCAAGGATCTGTTCGCGCAGATCGACACCAACGGCGACGGCAAGATCACCAAGGCCGAGTTCGAGGACAAGCTCGGCGCGGGCGGCACCAACATCGCCGCCGCCGACAATGTCTTCAACAAGATGGACGCCGACAGTGACGGCTCCGTCAATCTCGACGAAATGGCGACCGCGCTGAAGCCGAAGGACGCCGATCATCACCATGCGCATCGGGCTGGCGGCGGCGCGGATGCCTTGATGGAAGCCCTGCAGGGTGCATCAAGCACCTCGACCACCAACAGTGACGGTTCGATCACCACCACACTGACCTATGCCGATGGCTCCAGGGTCACCATCAGCCAGCCGGCCTCGTCGAGCACATCGACAAGCGCGTCAACGCAGTACAACCTCGTTGAACGGCTGGTGCAGCGGCAGGCTGATGCGCTCGCGGCATCCGCAAAGCAGTCGGTTTCGGTGAAGGTTTAGGCTTCCACAACCGATACCGCCTGTATCGGGAGCACTACGCAGAAAATTCCGATTTTCATCAGTCGCTAACCATGCCGGATCGCTAATCGCACAAGTCAGTTTTGTGCGAGGTGCGAAGTGCGAATCTTGTCAGGGGTCTGCGCCGGTGTGGTTGCCTTGGGCGCAAGCGGCGTCCGCGCGGATGACGATTTCATCGCCTCGCTGCGGCTGCGCGGCGGATACGACACCAATCCGCAATTCTCGACCGGCGCCGGAATCGGCGGCAGCGCCTTCCTCGGCACCGACATGGCGATCGCAGCGGGCACCAAGGAGAAGGATTACAGTTACGGCGTCGCCGCCGAAGCCAGCACCACGCAATACGGCAATCCGCTCGCCGTTCCTTCGTTGTCGGGAAAGGTGATCCTGCGCGGCACCTATGGCGACGAGGCGGCCAACATCGCATCGACCACAACCATCGCCGACACCAACACCTACAATCTTCGCTCGTCCGATCTCATCCAGTCGCTCAAAGGCGAGGTGAAGTTCGACGCGATCAAGCTGTTCACCACCGTTGAAGGCGCGCGCTCATCGCTGAACCAGACCAATGCGATTTTCCAGGACTTTCTGCCGTCGCCGCAGGTCTATCTGCGCGGGACCCTGATTCCCGGCATTGCCTACGTTCGCGACAAGTTCGAGATCGGCGCGTCGGTCAATCTTTCGGTTCGGCGCTATGAAAGGGAACTGGATGACTTCGGCTATCGGCGTGACAACGAACGTGTGCAGCCGTTTCTGTTCGCCAAATATCAGGACAAGGACATCACATTCTTCGGCTCGGTCTCGAATTTGCGCGCCACGTTTCACGATGTGGATTTCACCAATGTCGACACCATCCTGTTCGATGCCAATCTGAGCTGGCGTGTTGCACCGTTCACGCTGGACCTCGCGGCTTATCGGCGGGCCAGTGAAACCACATTCCCGATTTCGCCGATCACGATTGATACGGCCTATACCGCGAAGGCGCGCTGGCAGGTCGAGCCGAAACTGACGCTGACGGCGGGGCTTGGATACGCGACGACGGACTATCTGGATTCGCCGTTCAGCGCCCAGACCTGGACCTACGGGATCGGCGCATCGCACGATCTCGGCAACGGCTATGCCCTGGGCCTTGATCTCTCGCACGCACAGGGCACGCTGATCTCGGGCGAGAAGGCCAGCGCGGTCATCGTTTCGACGTCACTGACGAAGAAATTCTCGCCGTTTGCGAAAGACGCTTCAAAGGACGTGCCGAAAGACAAGTCAGCCGCGACCAAGGGGTAGGGGTGGCAGCCTGATCCCGCAGGGGGGAGATGCGGGACCAGGCTGCCGCGCGAATGAGGCTTGGGAGGTTGGGGGTCTCATCCGCGATCGCACAGCGAGTTAGACGTCAGTGCCCGCAGCCGCAGCCGCCTCCGAGCAGACCGCCGAGCGCTCCGCCCTTGCCGAGAACGGCTCCGAGAACGCCACCCTTGCCGGTGGTGACTGCGGCATTCACGACCAGAGCGCCGCGCCCATCGAGCAGGCCGATAACGCCGCCCTTTCCGGTAAGCACATTCGCTCCGACACCCACACCCTTGCCGCCGCCTGCAAAGGCCGGTGCGCTGATGAAGGCGGTTGCAACAACTGCCAGACACAGCATCTTTTTCATGACGTTTTCTCCACTGTTACATGCACGACAATGTGCACGCAGCGGACCGTATTGCCGAAAATCGAACCGGCAATCGAAACGCAAAGATAACCTTAAACGGCAGGGGTTTTCTGCATTTTTCGCCAGCATGATGCGTGGCTACTTACGAGGAAATACGTAAGCGTCGGCCGCGCGGTTTTTCTCACTCGTCGGCGAAACGTTTTTTCCACGATGGCAACGCGCCCGCGAAGGGCAACGCGGCGGCTTCATAGACCCCGCGCGCAATGGCACGCGCGGTGACGTTGGCAGCGACGGCGCCAAGCTCGGTCAGCCCGTACAACGGATCAATCTGCTTCTCGCCGGTTGCCGCGGCGAACACGATGTCGCCATCGAGCGGCGCATGCACCGGATAGATCGCGCGCGCGAATCCGGTCTGCGCGATCACCGCGAGGCGCTTGACCTGCGGCTTGGTGAGGATTGCGTCGGTGACGACGATGGCGAGCGTCGTGTTCTCGATCGGCGAGGCGGCGGGGCCGCCCTTCAGCCGCATCGCGAGCATGCCGGGCGTGAAGGTGGGCGGCAGGCCACGCCCGCCGAATTCATTGTTCTGTTCAAACGGCGCGGCCCAGAACCATGGACCGTCGCCGACGGTTATGCTGCCGACGGCGTTGACCGACGCGATGGCGGCCACGCGCACGCCGCTCGATGTGACGGCGGATGCCGAACCGAGTCCGCCCTTGAAATTGGCGGTCGTCGCGCCAAAGCCCGCGCCGACGGTGCCGAGCGCGAATGTTCCGCCGGTGGCTGCGGCAGCCGCCGCGTAACCGAGATCGCGATAGGGCGGAAACCGATCCCACTTCTTGTTTCCGCCGTTCAGCATGTCGAACTGGACCGCGCCGGGCACAATCGGAATCAGCGCGCCGCCGACCGCGAAGCCGCGCCCCTGTTCGGCCAGCCACGCCTGAACGCCCCCGCCGGCTTCGAGGCCGAACGCCGAACCGCCCGACAGCGCGATCGCATCGACGCGCTCGACGGTGTTGACCGGCTCGAGCAGCGCGCCATCGCGGATGCCCGGACCGCCGCCGCGAACGTCGGCAGATGCGA
Organism: Afipia sp.; assembly: GCA_050249215.1. GTDB lineage: Bacteria > Pseudomonadota > Alphaproteobacteria > Rhizobiales > Xanthobacteraceae > Afipia. The sequence goes on along the minus strand of JBFWQX010000005.1, from coordinate 186,555 downwards.
TCGCCGCCTTGTCGAAGATCACGGCGGTGACGCCGGAGGCGACCGCCGCGTCATGGGCATGGCCGACGCGGACGCCGGGAATGTCGGTGAGCAGGTTTTTCAAGATGGCGAACTCCGATCACAGTCCGTTCACAACACGCGGAACGGTCACGCTGGCGCTTGCATAGCATATGGGCAACAGGGCAATAAGCGGCATGATTCAGGACGTCTCCATCCCCGCCGCGCTCGCCGCCGGTATCATCAGCTTTCTGTCGCCCTGCGTGTTGCCGCTGGTGCCGCCGTATCTGATCTATCTGACCGGCGCGACCATCGAACATGTCGCCAATGACGAGGAGCCGCAGGCGTCCAAGCGCGCGGTGATGCTGTCGGCGCTGGTGTTCGTGCTCGGATTTTCAACGGTGTTCGTGGCGCTCGGCGCCAGCGCGAGCCTGATCGGCGGGTTCATCCGCGCCTGGTCCGCGCAGCTCTCGATTGTCGCCGGCATCGCGATCATTCTGATGGGCCTGCATTTCCTCGGCCTCACGCGGATCGGTTTTCTGATGCGGGAAGGACGGCTGCCGATCCCGAAGCCTGTCGGGCTGTGGGGCGCTTATGTGATGGGTCTGGCGTTCGCGTTCGGGTGGACGCCGTGCATCGGGCCGATCCTCGCGGCCATTCTTTCGGTCGCCGCATCGGAAACCACGGTGGCAAAAGGCGCGGGCCTGCTCGCCGTCTATTCCGCCGGTCTCGGCATTCCGTTCCTGATCGCGGCCTTCATGGTCGAGCGTTTTTCGGCGGTGCTGACGCGCATGAAGAAGCACCTCGCCACGGTGGAGCGGGTGATGGGTGTGCTGATGGTTCTGGTCGGGATCGGGTTTCTGACCGGCGCGATTTCGGACGTCAGCATCTGGCTGCTGGAGACGTTCCCGGCGCTGCAGAATTTCGGGTAGCCAGAAATTTGAAGTTTTGTCACGCCCGGGCGTAGCCATCCGAGGGACGGCGCCGCTTCGCTCGCCTGCGTCCCGGGCATCCACGCCCTTGAAAGTAATTGATATGCGGTAAGTGGTCCTGTTGACGGGCCCGGCTTCAAGCCTGCGACCGACCTACGCACACCACTTTCTCGACACTACTGCGATGTGGGAGCAGGACCAGGAACAGAATAGTGACTTCCGACGGCGCTCGCAATTCGCAAGTCACCAAGACGTGGATGGCCGGGACGAAGCCCGGCCATGACGTGCTTACTGAAATCGTAGTCTTACGATCCCTTGCCAATCTCGGCGTAGTTGCCCTTGGCGTCCCACTTGTAGACGACATAGTCGATCGCCTTGATGTCGCCCTTGGCGTCGAATGCCAGCTTGCCGAGAACGGTATCCCATTCACCGCCCTTGATGGTTTCCATCACCTTCTTCGGATCGGTGGTCTTGGCCTTCGCAACCGCCTGCGACCAGATCTGGAAAGCGGCGTAGGTGTAGAGGGTGTAGCCTTCCGGGTCGATGCCCTTGGCCTTGAACTTCTCGACAATCGACTTCGCGGTCGGCTTGTTGCGCGGATCGGGGCCGAAGGTGAACAGGGTGCCTTCCGCGAGCGCGCCGGTGATCGAGGCGAATTCCTTGTCGTTCATGGCGTCGCCCGCCATCAGCAGCGTCTTCATGCCCTGATCGCGCATCTGGCGCAGGATCAGGCCGGCTTCCTGATGATAGCCGCCGACATAGACAAGGTCGATGTTCTCGCGCTTCAGGCGCGAGACGATGGAGTTAAAGTCCTTGTCGCCCTTGTTGTAGGACTCGAACAGCTTTTCCTTCATGCCGCCGGCGTTGAGCGCCTTCTTGGTCTCGTCGGCGAGGCCTTTGCCATACGTCGTCTTGTCGTTGAGGATCGCGACATTCTTGCCCGCGAAGGCCTTGAGGATGTACTGCGCGGCGACCGTGCCCTGCTGATCGTCGCGGCCGCAGACGCGCAGCACGTTCCACAGCTTGCGCTCGGTGAAGACCGGGTTGGTCGAGGCCGGAGTGATCTGCAGCACGTTACCTTCGACATAGGCTTCCGACGCCGGAATCGACGACGACGAGCAGAAGTGGCCGGCGACGAACTGGACCTTGGAGCTTGCCAGTTTCTCGGCAACCGAGCGGGCCTGCTTCGGATCGCAGGCATCGTCGCCGATCTGCAGCGCCAGCTTCTTGCCGTTGACGCCGCCGGCGGCATTGATGTCAGCCACGGCGAGGTCGGCGCCGTTCTTCATCTGGCGGCCGAACGCGGATTCGCTGCCCGTCATCGGACCGGCGACCGCGACGGAAATGTCTTGCGCAAACGCAGCAGTCGACATGCCGACAGACATGGCAATCGACGCGCCGAGTGCGAGGCCAAGGATACGGGTGGGTTTCATAGAGCAATCCTCATGCAGGTCTAAAAGGCGCAGCCGGACGGCCCGCCGGGCGAACAAATCACGGATATTGTCGGCTGATTTTACCGCCAAGTCATCGGCAATCTTGCGCCGCGCTCAGGCCTTGACTGGCGCATCTTGCCGCAGCCGCCAGCCGAGGGGGCCGCTGGGTTCATAGAGCCAGTAATACTGCCGCACCATCTGCTGCGCCCGGGTCCGCTGAAAAGACAGGCAGGCGGCGGCGATCAGCAGGGAGGTTTCAACGATGTAGGTCAGCGGCTGCAGCAAAGTTTCGTTGAACAGTGCAAAATGAATGAAACGGACCGCAAGGCCCAGCGGAATCATGGCGATGACAGCCATGGTCATGCTGCGCCATGTCAGCGCGATGCCGCGCCCGGTCATGATCGCGCAGCCGCCCCCGAGGATCAGGGTCACGAACAGGATCTGGAAAAGGGACTCGTTGGAATAGAACTGGTCCATCAAATTGCTATCCACATGCTCTGAGCGTCTTGCCGTCATCCTGAGGTGCGAGGCGCAAAGCGCCGAGTCTCGAAGAGCGACGGCATATCATCCGCCATCCTTCGAGGCTCGCAAGTGCTCGCACCTCAGGATGACGGTCACGATTCATCAGTGCCGCCCCCCCTCAAGATAGGCGGCACGAATTTCCGGCCGCGCCAGCAGTTCCGCGCCGGTTCCGCTGAGTGTGATTTTCCCGTTGACCATCACATAGCCACGATGCGCCAGCTTCAGCGCGTGATTGGCGTTCTGCTCGACAATCAGAACCGTGAGGCCATCGCGGCGGTTGAGGGTGCGGACAGCGTCGAAGATTTGCCGTGCAATCAGCGGCGCGAGGCCGAGAGATGGCTCATCCAGCATCAGCAGACGCGGACGGCTCATCAGCGCGCGGCCGATCGCCAGCATCTGCTGTTCGCCGCCGGACAGCGTGCCGCCACGTTGCGCGATCCGCTCTTTCAGGCGCGGGAACAGCGCAAACACCTTTTCAAGGTCTTCGTTGCGTTCGGCCTCGGTGCTTTCACTCGCCGCGTCAGCGCCCATGCGGAGATTTTCCGCGACCGTCATGCGCGGGAAAATGCGGCGTCCTTCAGGGGACTGCGCGATGCGCAGCCGCGCGACCAGATGCGTCGGCTCGCCGGTGATATCGCGGCCATCGAAGGTGATGGTTCCAGCGCGGGCGCGAGGCCGCCCGAACACGGACATCATCAGCGTGGACTTGCCCGCGCCGTTGGAGCCGATCAGGGCGACGATCTCGCCGGGATTGATATCGAGATCGACGCCCTTCAGCGCCTCGATGTTGCCATAGGCCGCGACGAGGCCGCGGACGGAAAGCAGCGCGCTCATGTGCCGCCCTCCATGACTTCGGCGGCGGTCTGCTCGTCCGCGCCGAGATAGGCGGCAATGACTTTCGGATCGTTGCGGATTTCCTGCGGCGTGCCCGCGGCGATCTTCACGCCATGATCGAGCACGAAGATGCAGTCGGAAATTTCCATCACCACCGACATGTCATGTTCGATCAGCAGCACTGACGTTCCGTGATCCTTACGAATTGCCCGCAGCAACTGGCTCAGTTCGTCGCTCTCGCGCGCATTGAGGCCGGCGGCAGGCTCGTCGAGACAGAGCAGCACCGGCTCGGAGCACATCGCGCGCGCGATCTCGAGGCGGCGCTGATCGCCATAAGGCAGGTTGCCCGCTGCGTCGTCGGCGCGGGCGGTGAGGCCGATCCGATCGAGCCAGTAGCGCGCGCGCTCGATGGCGTTTTTTTCGGCCTGCCGGAAACCCGGCGCGCCGATCAGGCCGAGAAACGTATGGCCCGATGCCTGCATCAGCGAATTGTGCTGCGCCACCATCAGGTTTTCGAGCGCGGTCATGCCGGCGAACAGCCGGATGTTCTGGAAGGTGCGCGCGACTTTCGCGACCTTGGAAATGCGGTAATCGAACAAACGCTCCAGCAGGAATTCCCGGCCATCGTCATGAATGAGCCGCATCATGCCGGTGGTCGGTTTGTAGAAGCCGGTGATGCAGTTGAAGACGGTGGTCTTGCCCGCGCCGTTGGGGCCGATCAGCGCGGTGATGTCGCCGCGCTTCGCCGTGAACGACAGGTCGTTGACGGCGACAATGCCGCCAAAGCGCATCGACAGATGATCGACGGCGAGAATGTCGTTGTTGGCGTTGGCAATCATCCGTGGCCTTCCTTGACCATGGCGGATGAAATCTCGGTGGGCTTTTCAAGGTAGATCGACGGTGCGCGATGGCCGATGAGCCCGCGCGGCCGCCAGATCATCAGCAGCACCATGGCCGAGCCGAACACCAGCATGCGGAATTGTTCGAGGCCGCGGAACAATTCAAAGCCGCCGATCATGGCGAGCGCGGCAAGCGCGACGCCGAGCTGCGAGCCCATGCCGCCGAGCACGACAATGGCCAGCACCAGCGCGGACTCGTGGAAGGTGAAGGATTCCGGACTGATGAAGCCTTGCCGCGTGGCGAAGAACGCGCCGGCAAAACCGCCGAACATTGCGCCGATGGCAAATGCCGTCAGTTTTGTCGTCGTGGTGTTGATGCCGAGCGAGCGGCACGCGACTTCATCCTCGCGCAAGGCTTCCCATGCGCGGCCGATGGGCAGGCGGCGCAGGCGGATGGTGGCCCAGTTGGTCAGCAGGGCCAGCGCAAGGATCAGATAGAACAGGAACACCACGCGGTGGGTGGTCGAGAACTCGATGCCGAGCCGGGCGGCAAGTCCGTCATCGGTGTTGGTAAGCGGGATGCCGAAGAACGACGGGCGGGGAATGCCCGTGATGCCGTTGGGGCCGCCGGTCACATGCTGCCAGTTCAGGAGAACAAGCCGGATGATTTCGCCAAACGCCAGCGTCACGATGGCGAGATAGTCGCCACGCAGGCGCAGCACGGGGAAGCCGAGCAGCACGCCCCAGAAGGCGGCGAGGATTCCGGCGAGCGGCAGGCAGATCCAGAACGACAGATCGAAGGTGGTCGACAGCAGCGCGTAGGAATAGGCGCCGACCGCATAGAACGCGACATAACCGAGATCGAGCAGACCGGCGAGACCGACCACGATGTTCAGGCCCCAGCCCAGCATGACGTAGGTCAGGACAAGGATGCCGAGATCGAGAATGTAGCGTTGGTTGTAAAACATCACCGGCACCAGCAGCGCGAACACCAGAAGCGCGGGTGCGATAAAGCGGCCGAGGTTTCCGAACGTGGCGCGGGCGCTTTCGGGAATGAGCGACACGCTCGTGGTGGGGCCGATCCATTGCCGCAGCAGTTCGACAACGATACTGCCGAAGAACACCGCCGCGACAATCGCCGCGAGGTCGCCGAACCGCGTCCAGTAGATCAACTGGCCTTCCGGGCCTGCTTCGGTCCGCACGCCAATCATCAGTGAAAACAGAACCAGCGCCACAAGGGCGCTGATGAGGGATTTTTTCAGAATGAAGGCGATGCCGTGCGGGGCCGCGGCGGCTTTTGGCGCACGAATGGCGGGATCGGTTGCGCGCGCCACGGTGCCTCTCAGACTTTTTCGACTTCCGGACGGCCGAGCAGGCCGGTCGGAAGGAAGATGAGGACAACGATCAGAATCGAGAAGGCGGCGACGTCCTTGTATTCGGACGTGAAGTAGGCGGCCCAGAAGGTTTCGATCAGGCCGATCAGCAGACCTCCCAGCATCGCGCCGGGAAGGGAGCCGATGCCGCCAAGGACGGCGGCGGTGAACGCCTTGATGCCGGCGACGAAGCCCATGAAGAAATCGACCACGCCGTAATAGAGCAGGTACATCATGCCCGCCACGGCGGCGAGCGCCGCGCCGATGACAAAGGTCATCGAGATGGTGCGGTCGACATCGACGCCGAGCAGCGCGGCCATGGTCTGGTCCTGCTCGCAGGCGCGCATGTCGCGGCCGAGCCGGGTGCGCGCCACCAGCCACGAGAAGACAGCAAGCAGGATGACCGTGGTGACGACCACGATGATCTGGATGTTGGAGAGTTGCACCACAAAGCCGTCGCGCTCGAACAGCGTGTGCCCGCCGGTCACGACGGGCGGCACCGGCTTGACGCGTGCGCCCTGCGAGACCTGCGCGTAGTTGGTCAGCACGAACGACATGCCGATGGCGGACAGCATCGGCGCGAGGCGGAACGACTGCCGCAGCGGACGATAGGCGATCCGCTCGACGGTCCAGCCGTACAGCGCGGTGACCGCCATGGCGACCAGCAGCACCAGCAGCAGGATGACAGGGACGGCCGTCAGGCCGATGGAAACGAGGATCAGAAAGGTAATGAGGGCGATGAAACCGCCGATCATGAAAATGTCGCCATGGGCGAAATTGATCATGCCGACGATGCCGTAGACCATCGTGTAACCGATCGCGATCAGGCCATAGATCGAGCCGAGCACCAATCCGTTGATGAGTTGCTGGGCGAAGTAATCCAAGAAAAGATCCTTGAGCTAACGATCCCTGGGCTGCCGTGTTCGAGCAAAACGGGTGACACGTCGAAGGCTCCGGCAGCCGGATCGTCGCGTCGTCCCATTTTCTAACAGTGGGACCTGAGCGCGGCAACCGTACCCGGCGGGGGCGTGGGCAGTCTTCCACGATGTTTGCGATGCGGCGAAAGGACCATGTCGGAACCTCCGGTTCCTCCCGGACAGTCTGACGAAAATCCCCGGGCGGCGGGATTTTCTGCTCCGCCAGCGGTGCCTTGTCCACAGGGCGGGCGCGCCGTTAAGGTTAAAAAAGGGTTTAAATTGCTGGCCGCCTTTGAGCGGCGTTAGCTCCACCGATCTTATGGCCGCGCCTGAAAGGCCGCGGCTTGGGCGCACAAGTCAGGGGCAGGCGCGGCATGTCGAAGGATTGGCGGCTCAGCACGTTCAATGGCGTGCTTCTGGCGAGTTATTTCATCCCGTCATGGACCATCTCGGCGATGAAAATCTGGATTTCGCCGATCCGCGGATTTTATGACCGGACCAATATCGCCGCCGCGTTGTATGTCAGCGATTTCACGACCCTCTCGCCGATGGGGACGATCCGCGTTGCGTGGCTGCTCGCGTTGTCCAAGGTGATCGTGGCTGCGTTCTTTCTGGTTTTCCTTGTGCTGGCTGCTCGCGCTGCGATCCGCAACAAGGGCGGCGCCGATGAAGCGCTGGCTTTCGCGCTCGGGCTCGGGGCGTTCATCAGCATGGCGTGCCTGATCGCGGCCTCGAAAGTCGGGGAAATGGCGGTGCTGCGGCTTCACGCCAGCGAGGCATTGCTTTTGATCGGTGCCGCGATCCTGCTGATCATCGACACCGATCCCGCCGCTGAACGGAAGGCGGCGGCGGACACGGCCGTTCCGCATCACGGCTTGCTGTCGGGCAGCCCCAATTCCTGAATCACGTTCGCGGCTTCCTTCACCGCGTGATTGGCGGCGGGGACGCCGCAATAGATCGCCTGCTGCAACAGGATTTCCCTGATGTCGTCCGGCGTGAAACCGCCTTCGCTCAGGGCCGCGCGGACATGCAGGCGGAATTCATCCCATTGCCCGAGCGCCATCATCGTGCCGATGACGAGGACGCGGCGCGTGCGCTCATCGAAGTGCGGGCGTGTCCAGATTTCGCCCCAGGCATATCGCGTGATGAGATCGAGAAAGTCTGCGTTGAACGGCGTCCTGCCTGCCGCGGACTTGTCGACCCAGGCATCGCCGAGAACCTTGCGCCGTTGCGCGGTGCCTTGTTCGCGGCGTTGATCGTCATCCATGACCGGTCTCAGCGCTGGGTGAGGAAGCCGACCACGGCTTCGGTGAAGTTGTGCGATTGCTCGACATTTGAAATGTGGGCCGCATCGAGCAGGGTCATGCTCGCATTCGGAATGTGGCTGCGGATGAAGACGCTGGCCTCGACAGGGGTGGACATGTCGTGGCGTCCGGCAATGACCAGCGTCGGCGCCGTGATGCGCGGCAGCAGATCGCGCTGGTCGAGTGTGCTCAAGGCTTCGCAGCAGGCGATGTAGCCTTCCACGGGGGACGCAATCAGCATCGCCTTCATGCGCTGGGTGATCTGCGGCTCACGTTCGCGGAAATCCGCCGTGAGCCAGGCCGCGATCACGGCGTCGGCGATGGAGGCGATGCCACTTTCTTTCACCGCCTTGATGCGGTTCAGCCAGTTCGTCGGGTCGGGATAATAGCAGGATGTGTTGGCGAGGATCAGCTTCTCGATGCGCTCCGGCGCATTGGCGCCCAGCCATTGGCCGACCATGCCGCCCATCGACAATCCGCACCAGTGAATCTTCTCGATGTTCAGGTCATCGAGAATCGCCAGCACGTCCTTGCCGAAACGCTCCATTGAATAGGGGCCTGCGGGCACGCCGGATTTGCCGTGACCCCGCCGGTCGTAACGCACCACGCGATAGAGTTTGGTGAGCGCCGCCATCTGCGGCTCCCACATCTGCATGGTCGCGCCGAGCGAGTTCGACAGCATGATCGTCGGCCCGCCGTCGCGCCCTTCGACAGAAACATTCAGCAGGCACCCGTCGGCGTCGATCATCGGCATGTCATTTCTCCGTAAGCTCTGGCGCGCCGCCGGACGGCGCCAGCAGGCGGTCGATCAGTGTTTGCGCGACGCCCTGATACGCCATCGGATTGAACAGCGCCTCCAGTTCATCGGCGGAAATGTGAGCCGTGACGCGGGTATCGTCAGCGAGAACGCCGCGCAGGTGCTGCCGGGACTCAATGGCCCTGCGGCTGGCGGCCTCGACCAGATGATGGGCTTCGCTTTTGCCGACCTTTTCCGCCAGCGCCATCGAGACGGCTTCCGCCATGACCAGGCCCTGCGTCTTGTCGAGATTGACGCGCATGCGCGCCACGTCGACTTCAAGGCCCTCGGCGATCTCGGCGATGGCGGCGAGCGCGCCCGACGTCACCAGTTGCAGGGTCGGCAGCGTCGGCCATTCGGCGTGCCACGGCCCGGCGCTGCGCTCATGATCCTGCACCTGCGCGGCCATGATCGTCGCGGCGAGATTGGGCGCCATGGTTGCCGCGGCCAGCGCGCGTGCAGCGGCCACCGGATTGCGTTTGTGCGGCATGGTGGATGAGCCGCCGCGGCCTTCGTCCGCGGGCTCGAAGGCTTCGCCGACATCGGTCTGCATCATCAGCGACACATCGCGGGCGATCTTGCCGCAGGTGCCTGTGAGAATGGCGAGACTTGAGGCGACATCGGCAATCCGGTCGCGATGGGTGTGCCAGGGCGCATCGGGCAACGGGAGGGACAGTTCCTGTGCAAGCTGTTCGGCGACCTTGAGGCCCTTGTCGCCGAGGGCCGCGAGCGTTCCGGCGGCGCCGCCGAATTGCAGCGCCAGCGTTTCGCTGCGCAATCGCTTGAGTCGCTCGCGCGAGCGACCGAGCGCGGCGGCATATTCCGCCAGCTTCAATCCGAACGGCATCGGCAGGGCGTGCTGCAGCCATGTGCGTGCGACCACCGCCGTTTCGCGATGCTCAATCGCCAGTTTGGCAAAGCCGGCGATGGCGCGATCGAGGTCCGTCAGCAGGGCGTTGATCGCGGCGCGCAGGCCGAGCATGGTCGCGGTGTCGATCACATCCTGGCTGGTCGCGCCCCAATGGACATAGCGCGCGGCGGCGGGGTCGGTGGCGGCGACTTTCGCGGTGAGCATTTTCACCAGCGGGATCGCAAGATTTCCGGCCGCAACCGCGGCTTCGGCCAGCGCCGCGCGGTCGAATCCCTCCGCGTGGCAGGCCTTGGCGATGCTGACCACGGCGCTGGCGGGAATGATGCCGACAGCGGCTTCCGCGCGCGCAAGGGCGTGCTCGAAATCCAGCATATGCTGCAGATACACCTCGTCATCGCACACGGTGCGCATGGCGGCGCTCGACAGCAACGGCGCGAGCAGGGGCGGCAGGGACGAACTCATGATGCGCGGACCCTATCCAAGGCTCCGACGCCTGCCAATAGCGCGATACCTGCCACTGAAAGCACTGCAACACGACAAACGCCTGCAGTCCGATGATTTTGCAACGCTCCCTTCCGCACGATACCCTTTCCTTTGCGATCGCTGTATCCTAATTGAACTGTCGGTACCGGCTGAAGGAGGCATGCACATGGCGATGACGATGACGGGTGAGGTGCAGCTTCCTGCGTCGCGCGAGGTGGTCTGGGCCAAGCTCAACGATCCGGCGGTTCTCAAGTCCTGCATTCCGGGCTGTGAGGAATTGAATGTCGCCGGCGAGAATCAGTTCGAGGCGGTCGCCAAGATGAAGGTCGGGCCGGTGTCCGCGCGCTTCAAGGGCAAGGTCACTCTGAGCGATTTCGATCCGCCAAACAGCTACAAGATTTCCGGCGAAGGCGAGGGCGGTGTCGCCGGATTCGCCAAGGGCGGAGCGACCGTGGCGCTGGCTGAAAAGGATGGCGGCACGCTGCTCAGTTATAATGTGGAAGCCCAGATCGGCGGCAAGCTGGCGCAGCTCGGCCAGCGGCTCATTAACGGCGCGGCCAAGAAACTCGCGGACGAGTTCTTTGCGAAATTTGCCGAGGCGGTAAAGACCGCCTGAGGCCGTTTGGACATATCAGCGTCCCGCGCAAATCAAGCCTTCTTGTCCGAAAGCAGGGTGTGGCGAGGTTGCCCATTGCCGCATTGGACCATATTATGAATTTGGAACCATTTTAAATCGCGTTCTGCGCCGCGCCTTTCCGTGCACCGGAACGCGGTTTCACGTCGCGCCAAGCCGAAACCAAGAGAGTTTTGATGGCCAAGATCTCACTGATCGTGAACGGCAATCCTGTGACGGGAAAAGTCGATTCGCGTACGCTCCTCGTCCAGTTCCTGCGCGAGCATCTTCATCTGACCGGGACCCATGTGGGTTGCGATACATCCCAGTGCGGGGCCTGTGTCGTGCATCTCGATGGCAAGGCGGTGAAGTCCTGCACCACGCTGGCCGTGATGGCGGACGGTCACAATGTGACAACCATCGAGGGCCTGGCTGCGGATGGCGCGCCGCTGCATCCGATGCAGGAGGCGTTCCGCGAACATCACGGCCTGCAGTGCGGTTTCTGCACGCCGGGCATGATCATGACCGCTGTCGACCTCGTCCATCGCAAGGGGCATGACCTCAGCGACGAAGTCATTCGCGAAGAGCTGGAAGGCAATCTCTGCCGCTGCACCGGTTACCAGAATATCGTGCTGTCGATCGCGGCCGGCGCCAAGGCGATGGCCAAATCCGATCTCGCGTAATCCGGCGCTCCCGAAGGACATCTCATGTACGACTTCAAATATCATCGTCCGGGGACTGTGCGGCAGGCCGCCAATCTTCTCGTCAAGAATGAAGACGCCAAGCTGATCGCCGGCGGTCACACGCTGGTGCCGGTGATGAAGCAGCGGCTCGCCAGCCCGCCGCATCTGGTCGATCTCAGCCATATCGAGGGCCTCAACACCATCGAGATGAAGGGCCGCAGTCTTGTGATCGGTGCGACCGCGACCCATTACGAAGTGGCGAACTCGGCCATCGTCGGCGAAGCGATCCCGGCGCTGGCGGAGCTTGCGGGCCTGATCGGCGACCCCGCCGTGCGCCACAAGGGCACCATCGGCGGCTCGCTCGCCAACAACGATCCGACGGCGGATTATCCCGCGGCCGTGATGGCGCTCGGCGCCACCATTGTCACCAACAAGCGCAAGCTCAAGCCGGAAGAATTCTTTCAGGGCCTGTTCACCACCGCGCTCGAGCCGGACGAGATCATCACCCGCGTGATGTTCCCGTTGCCGAAGAAGGCCGCGTATCAGAAATTTCGCAATCAGGCCTCGCGCTATGCGCTGGTCGGCGTGTTCGTCGCGCGGCGTCCGTCGGATGTCCGCGTGGCGGTCACCGGCGCAGGCGGAGATGGCGTATTCCGCGCCACCGAGTTTGAGGAAGCGCTGAAGAAGCGGTTCTCGGCCAAATCGCTCGACGGGCTGACGGTTGCCGCCGACGGTCTCAACAGCGACATTCACGGCAGCGCGGAGTATCGTGCGCATTTGATCGGCGTGATGGCACGCCGTGCCGTGGACGCCGCCACGGCGAAGTAGCGTTATCGGAGTTATCCCCGCATGAGCAAGATCCCGGCGTCCGTCGATGCAACGCTCGATCTGCTCACCAGCCGTGGCTATCTCGCGGAGCGTTCGCTGGCGACAGTCGTCTATCTGTCGCTGCGCATGGGCCGCCCGCTGTTTCTCGAAGGCGAGGCGGGCGTCGGCAAGACCGAGATCGCCAAGGTTCTGAGCGCGGCGCTCGGGCGCAAGCTGATCCGCCTGCAATGCTATGAAGGTCTCGATGTCGCGTCCGCCGTTTACGAGTGGAACAGCGCGGCGCAGATGATCGCCATTCGTCTGGCGGAGGCCAGCGGCGAAACCGACCGCGAGCAACTGTCCGCCGACGTGTTCGCCGAGAAATACCTGATCAAGCGTCCGCTGCTGCAGGCGCTGGAGCCGGATGTCGCAGGTCCCCCGGTGCTGCTGATCGACGAACTCGACCGCGCCGATGAAGCGTTCGAGGCGTACCTGCTCGAAATTCTCAGCGATTTTCAGGTGACGATCCCCGAATTCGGCACCGTGAAAGCGCCGCAAGCGCCCATCGTGATCGTCACCTCGAACCGCACCCGCGAAATCCACGACGCGCTCAAGCGGCGCTGTCTCTATCACTGGGTCGATTATCCGTCCGCCGAGCGCGAGCTGGCCATCGTCAAGTCGCGCGTCCCCAACATCGGCGCGAAGCTGTCGCAGCAGGTGGTCGGTTTCGTGCAGGCGCTGCGCGAGCAGGACCTGTTCAAGGTGCCGGGCGTCGCCGAGACCATCGACTGGGCCACCGCGCTGACCGAACTCGATGCGCGTTCGCTGACCCCGCAGGTGGTGGGCGACACGCTCGGCGCGTTGCTGAAATATCAGGACGATATCGGCCGCATGCAGGGGCCGGCGCTCGACAACGTTATCAAGGAAGCCGTCAGGGACCCGGCGGCCTGAACGCAATCCGGACAGTGTCATGAGCAATGACATCACACCAGCGACCGGACTGATCGCGGACAATGTCATCGGCTTTGCCCGCGCGCTGCGCGTGGCCGGGTTGCCCATCGGGCCGGGCGCGGTGATCGACGCCTTGAGGGCGATGCAACTGATCGACATCGGCAACCGCGCCGATCTGTTCACCACGCTCGAGTCCATTTTCGTCAAGCGTCATGAGCATGCGCTGATCTTCGCGCAGGCGTTCGATCTGTTCTTCCGCCGCGCCGAGGGTATGGAAAGCATGCTCGACTCGGTGCCGCTGCCGCCAGAGGCGCAGAAGCCGCCACCGCCCGCGTCACGCCGCGTGCAGGAGGCGTTCTCGCAGAGCCGCAACATTGAAGGCCCGGAGATCGAGGAGAAGGACGTCCACCTTTCGGTGTCGGACAGCGAGGTGCTTCAGCGCAAGGATTTCGCGCAAATGAGCGCCGCGGAGATCGCCGAGGTGACGCGCGCCATCGCCAATATGAAACTCCCGCAGGCCGAACTGCGCACGCGGCGTTTCAAGCCGGATGCAAGAGGGACACGCCTCGACTTGCGGCGCACGCTGCGCGGCAGTTTGCGCACCGGCGGCGAGATCGTCAAATTCCACAAGCTCGGACGGATCGACAAGCCGGCACCGATCGTGGCGCTGCTGGATATTTCCGGTTCGATGACGGATTACACCCGGCTGTTCCTGCAATTCCTTCATGCCATCACCGACGCACGCAAGCGCGTCTCGGTCTTCCTGTTCGGCACGCGGCTGACCAACGTGACGCGGGCGTTGCGCGCGCGCGATCCGGACGAGGCGCTGGCGGCCTGCTCAAGCAGCGTCGAGGACTGGGCGGGAGGCACCCGCATCGCGACCTCGCTGCACAATTTCAACAATCTCTGGGGCCGCCGGGTGCTCGGGCAGGGGGCCATCGTTCTGCTGATTTCAGACGGGCTGGAGCGGGAGGCCGACTCTCGGCTGGAATTCGAGATGGACCGCTTGCACCGGTCCTGCCGCCGCCTGATCTGGCTGAACCCGCTGCTGCGCTTCGACGGCTTCGAGGCCAAGGCGCAGGGCATCAAAATGATGTTGCCGCATGTTGATGAATTTCGTCCCGTGCATAACTTGAAGTCCATGGAAGGGCTGATTTCGGCGCTGTCGTCCGGCCAGCCGCCCCGCCGCATCGAAACCCGCTCCGCAGCTTGAGGATCGCATCATGCTCAACCGCGACGAAGACATTCTGAAAGCCGCCGAGACCTGGATGAAGTCCGGTCACGGCGTTGCGCTCGCCACCGTGGTCGAGACCTGGGGCTCGGCGCCACGTCCCGCCGGATCGAGCCTTGTCATCAATGACGACGGTACATTTCTCGGCTCGGTTTCCGGAGGTTGCGTCGAGGGCGCGGTGGTGACCGAGGCGCTGGACGTCATCGCAAGCGGTCAGCCGAAGCTGCTGGAATTCGGCGTCGCCGACGAGACCGCCTGGAATGTCGGGCTATCCTGCGGCGGCACCATTCGGGTGTTCGTGGAAAAGGTGGGTAACTCTTGAAACAGGGCACGCTGTCTGAACTGAACGCCGAACGCGCGGCGCGGCGTGCCGTGATTGTCGTCACCGATGTGGTGACCGGCGATCAGCGCCTGATCAAGGCGGCGGACATCGCCGCCGATCCGCTGCGTGACGACCTCGACAGGCATCTGCGCATGGGCAAGAGCGGCATGATCGAGAGCGATGGCAACAAGCTGTTTCTCAATGTCTACGCGCCCACCGCGCGGCTTGTGATCATTGGCGCGGTCCACATCAGCCAGGCGCTCGCGCCGTTGGCGCAGTCGCTGGACTACGATGTGTATGTCGTCGATCCGCGCACGGCCTTCGCGTCGCCCGAGCGCTTTCCCGATGTGCCGCTGTTCGTGGACTGGCCGGATGTCGCGCTGCCGCCGCTGAACATCGACCGCTACACCGCGTTCGTCGCACTCACTCACGATCCCAAGATCGACGATCCGGCGCTGCTGCATGCGCTGGAGCGCGACTGTTTCTACATTGGCGCACTTGGTTCGCGGAAAACCCATGCCAAGCGCATCGACCGGCTGAAGGCGCAGGGTGCGAGCGATGCCGCGCTCGCGCGCATCCATGCGCCGATCGGGTTGAACATCGGCGCGGTCTCACCGTCGGAAATCGCGGTGGCGATCATGGCTGAAATCACCGCAAGGCTGCGACTTCCTGCCGATGCGCCGCTCAAGACGAAGTCGGCGGCATGAAGTTCGGTCCTGTTAAACCCGACGATGCCCTTGGCGGCGTCACGGTTCACGCCATCCGTCAGGGATCGCTGGTCCTCAAGAAGGGCACCGTGATCGGGGCGGATGAAATCGCCGCGTTGAAACGGTCGGGTGTGAAGGAAATCGTGGTCGCGCGTCTCGACAAGGACGATGTGTCGGAAGACGAGGCGGCCGCCAGCATTGCCGCTGCGGTCGCGGGCGAGGGTGTCACCGTCGAGCGCGCCTTTACCGGCCGCGCCAACCTGTTCGCCGCGGACGCGGGCGTTCTGGTTGTCGATCGCGAGGCCGTGGACCGCATCAACCGTGTCGATGAAGCGATTACTTTCGCCACACTCGCGGCATTCAAGCCGGTTGTTGCCGGAGAAATGATCGCGACGGTCAAGATCATTCCGTTCGGCGTGGAAGCAAAACTCCGGGACGCGGCCGTGGTTGCCGCCAGCGCGGGCCGGATGCGGGTTGCTCCGTTCACGATCAAACGCGTGGGTGTCGTCTCCACCGTGCTTCCCGGGCTTGCGCCGAAGGTGATCGACAAGACGTTGCGTGTGACGGAAGAACGTCTCGCGCCGGCGGGTGCCCGCATTATTGCCGAACGCCGCGTTCCTCATGACGAAGCTGCGCTGGCTCCGGCCATTGACGAATTGCTCGGCCTCGGCGCGGAACTTGTGCTTGTGTTTGGAGCGTCCGCGATCGCTGACCGGCGTGACGTGATCCCCGCTGCGATCGAACATATCGGCGGCGCCGTCGAACATTTCGGCATGCCGGTCGATCCCGGCAATCTCATGCTGATCGGCAATGTCAACAACCGGCCTGTTCTCGGCGCGCCGGGCTGCGCGCGTTCGCCGAAAGAAAACGGGTTTGACTGGATTCTGATGCGCCTGCTTGCGGGACTTCCTGTCACGCGCGCCGATGTCACAGGTATGGGCGTTGGAGGACTTTTGATGGAGATCGTGACACGCCCGCAGCCGCGCGTGCCGGTCGAAGCGGACGGCAACAGGAATGTCGCGGCGATTGTGCTGGCCGCCGGCCGTTCGACCCGCATGGGTGGGCCGAACAAGCTGCTGGCCGAACTGAACGGCAAGACGCTGGTGCGGATCGTCGCCGAGCAGGCGCTGGCCTCGAAAGCCTCGCCGGTGATCGTCGTCACCGGCCATCAGTCCAGCGATGTCGAAGCTGCGCTGAAAGGTCTCAACGTGACATTCGTGAGCAATCCGGATTTTGCAGAGGGCCTTGCGACCTCTGTCAAGGCGGGCGTGAGCGCAGTGCCTGAAAGCGCCGACGGCGCAGTGGTGTGTCTGGGCGACATGCCGCTGATCGACGCGAAACTGATTGATCGGCTTGTCGATGCGTTCGCACCGGATCGCGGATCGCTGATCGCGGTGCCGGTCGCGGGCGGACGGCGCGGTAATCCGGTGTTGTGGTCGCGCAGATTTTTCCCCGAATTGATGGCGCTGGACGGGGATATCGGCGCGCGGCATCTGATCGCGCATCATGCCGAAGCCGTGGCGGAAGTGGAGGTTGAGGGCAAAAGCGCTTTTCTGGATATCGACACGCCTGAAATGCTCGCCGATGCGCGGCGCGCCTGATCGTTCAGGCGTCGTGATCTTTCCGGTTTGTTCACCAAGTTGAAACGCCCTTGCCTCTAGAGTGTCACCGAGTGACCTCGGGGGAGGGGATTTTGTTGAACGGTACCGTCGCGCAGGTTCGTGCGTTTTTCATTGTTGCTTTGGTTTCAGCTTTTGCCGTCCACCTGACCGTACCCGCTACCGCAGCGGGGGCGCTCGCGATCGGCAAATGCGGGGCTTACGGACAGGCCTTCGATTATCCTGCCGAGCAGAGCGCGCGTGCCGCCGCGCTCAAGCAGTGCAAGGGCGAATGCTCCGCCGTCACGATGAAGCGCGCCTGTGCCGCGCTGTCGCTCGACATGACCAAGCCCTGCGGCGCGCACGGCTACGCTGTCGCCCCGCGCATTTCCTCCGCCCTCAACGAGGCGATGAAGAAGTGCTACGCCTTCGGCGGCAAGGAATGCGTGATCCGGGCCTGGGCCTGCGATGCCCGCGGCTGATCGCGCGGTAAGCTGTCTTCAAAAATAGTAAATATATCAATGTCGTGTACCTGTCTGACGGCGGTGTGAAGTTTCCTCTTGAATATGACTGACTGGTCAGTCAATATTCATCGCATGACAAAACGCCCCCTGATCGACATCCGGCCTTTGAAGCGTGCATCGAAGGACAAGGATACATCCAAGGACACGCCTGCGTCCGTGGAAGCATCCGGACGGAGCGCGAAGACACGCGCGACCGCCGGCAAGCCTGCGGCATCCCGTCCGTCCAAGCGAGCGATGGGCGCGACCGAGCGGCGCGCGGCCATCGTTGCCGCGGGGCTTGAGGAATTTACGGCCAAGGGTTTTGCCGCGACCCGCCTCGACGATGTGGCGAAGCGCGCGGGTGTGGCGAAGGGCACCATCTACCTTCACTTCAAGGACAAGGACGCGCTGTTTCAGGAACTGGTGCGCACCGCGCTCGGACCTTTGACCGTGCGCATTTCCAATCCGCCGATCGGAATTGGCGGAGGCTCGGCGCGCGCGGCGATGGAGGCGCTGGCCGAGACGTTCGCGCGTGAGGTGATCGGGACGCGGCGCGCCGATATCGTTCGCATGATTATTTCCGAAGGCACGCGCTTCCCGCAACTCGCCGAGTTCTACTATCGCGAGGTGATCGCCCATGGCATCGGCGGCATGCGCAAGCTGATCGACCATGGCATCGCGCGCGGTGAAATCCGCGATCCGAAGCTGGCGGAGTTTCCGCAACTTCTGGTCGCGCCGATGATTGTCTCCGTGATCTGGCAAGGGCTGTTCGGCAAGCTCGCGCCGCTCGATGTCGCCGCGATGCTGCGTGTTCATCTGGATCTGATTTTTACCGAAGGGAGAGCGGCATGATTGCGTCGCGAAAAGCCGCGCGGCTTGCCGTGCTGATGTTGGCCGCCGCGTCTCTGGCCGGTTGCGGGGAGTCGAAGCCCCCCGGCTATCAGGGCTGGGTCGAGGCCGACATGATCTTTGTCAGCCCGGACGAGCAGGGGCGTGTGGTCAAGCTCAACGTCCGCGAAGGCGACCGCGTCGAGGCCGGCGCGCCGCTCTATGCCGTCGATGACGATCTGCAGCAGGCCGATCTGAACCAGAGCAACGCGACGCTGGCCAACGCGCAGCAGGCCTTCGACCGCGCAGCGGCATTGAGCAAGACAGGTTCGGGCACGCAGGCGAATTACGACACGGCGCTGGCCAATCTGCGCGTTGCCGAAGCGCGGTTGAATACGTCGCAGACACGGCTTGAGCGCCGGAGAATGAAGGCGCCGATCGCCGGCACCATCCAGCAAATCTATTTCCGTGAAGGCGAGACCGTTGCCGCGCAGCGTCCGGTGATTTCGATCCTGCCGCCCGGTAACATGAAGGTCCGCTTCTATGTGCCGGAGCCGGAACTGCCGAAGATGAAAGTCGGCGAGGAGGTGCGGGTGACCTGCGACGGCTGCCCCAACGACATCACGGCAAAGGTCTATTTCATCGCGACCATGGCGGAATACACGCCGCCCGTAATTTATAGTCTCAGTGAACGCTCGAAACTGGTTTATCTGATCCAGGCGCGGCCGAACAAGCCGGATAGCCTGCGTGTCGGACAGCCGGTCAGCGTCTTCACCGAACGCAGGGCCGCGCCATGAGCACGGTTGCCGCGCTGTCCGATATCGCGATCGAGGTTCACGGCCTGTCGAAGTCGTTCAACGGGCGGCAGGTGGTGCATGACCTGTCGATGCAGGTGAAGCGCGGCTCGATCTATGGATTTCTCGGCCCGAACGGTTCCGGCAAGACCACGACCATTCGCATGCTGTGCGGCCTGCTGACGCCGGACAGCGGCGAGGGGATGTGTCTCGGCTACGACATCCGGCGCGATGCCGACAAGATCAAGCGGCATGTCGGCTATATGACCCAGCGCTTCAGCCTGTATCAGGATTTGTCGGTGCGCGAGAATCTCGAGTTCGTTGCGCGGCTGTACGGGGTTGACGATCCGCGCGAAGCGGCGCGCGAAATGGTCAAGCGCATTGGTCTGACCGGGCGCGAGGAGCAACTGGCCGGTGAGCTCTCCGGCGGCTGGAAGCAGCGGCTGGCGCTCGGCGCATGCACCTTGCCGAACCCGCAACTTCTTCTGCTCGACGAGCCGACGGCCGGCGTCGATCCGAAAGCCCGCCGCGAATTCTGGAACGAGATTCACGCGCTGGCGGCGGAAGGGCTGACCGTGCTTGTCTCGACGCACTACATGGATGAGGCGGAGCGCTGTCATGAGATCGCCTATATCGCCTATGGCAATCTGCTCGCCCACGGCACGGTAGAACAGGTCATCGCCAAGTCGGCGCTGACCACCTACACCGTGACCGGCGATGGCCTGAACAAGCTGGCGGCCGATCTTGTCGATCAGTCCGGCATCGACATGGTCGCGCCGTTCGGGACCAGCCTTCATGTGTCCGGGCGAGACGAGGCCGCGCTGGAGCGCGCGATCGCGCCGTACAAATCGGGCAACGGGACCGTCTGGCACAAATCCGAACCGTCGCTGGAGGATGTCTTCATCGAGTTGATGGGCCGCGCCAGGGACAATTTCCAATGAGCGCAACTGAAACCACCAATGGCGGCGTGCGTGGTTTCTGGCAGCGCACCTATGCGATGCTGGTGAAGGAATTTCTCCAGCTACGCCGGGACCGTGTGTCCTTCGCCATGATCGTGATGCTGCCGATCATGCAGCTTCTGCTGTTCGGCTATGCTATCAATACTACGCCGCGCCATCTGCCGACCGCGGTGCTGCTGCAGGAAGACAGCGACCTCGGACGTTCGATTCTGAAAGCGCTGCAGAACACGGCGTATTTCCGGTTCACGCAACAGGTTCACACCGTCGCCGAATTCGACAGCCTGCTGGAATCCGGCAAGGTCCTTTTCGGCGTCGAAATTCCGCGCGGCTTCGAGCGCGGCGTCCGGCGTGGCGACAGGCCCGCGCTGCTGGTGGCCGCGGATGCCACCGATCCCGTCGCCTCCGGCTCCGCGCTCGGCGCGCTCGGCCAGATCGTGCAGACGGCGCTGGCGCATGATCTGCAGGTCGGCGATCCGCCCGAGATGCCGTTCGAGATCCGCGCCCACGCGCGCTACAATCCGGCCGCCGAATCCCGGCTCAACATCGTGCCCGGTCTGGTCGGCACCATCCTCACCATGACCATGCTGATCTTCACCGCGCTGTCCGTCACCCGCGAGATCGAGCGCGGCACGATGGAAAACCTGCTGGCGATGCCGATCACGCCGGTCGAGGTGATGCTCGGAAAGATCATTCCCTATGTGCTGGTGGGATTCCTGCAGGCGGCGATCATCATCGGCATCGGGACGCTGCTGTTCGGTGTGCCGATCCTCGGCAGCATCGGTGTGCTTGCGGTGCTGTCGACGCTGTTCATCGCGGCGAACCTGTCGATCGGGTACACGTTCTCAACCATCGCGCAGAACCAGCTTCAGGCCATGCAGATGTCGATGATGTTCTTCCTGCCGAACATATTGCTGTCCGGCTTCATGTTTCCGTTCGCCGGCATGCCGGTCTGGGCGCAGTGGATCGGCGAGGCGTTGCCGCTTACCCATTATATTCGGATCGTCCGCGCCATCATGCTCAAGGGCGCATCGCTGGAAAACCTGCAGTACGACGCGATTGCCCTGGGTGTCCTGATGCTGATCGCCATGACCATTGCAGTGACGCGATTCAGGCGAACGCTGGATTGAGCGTGGCCCATAATCCTGTATCCTTTGACGCAACGTGCAACGCGATGGGACAGGCATGGGCTGGCTTGAGACGTGGACGAGGAGGGCCGAACGCGAAGCGGTGTCGGATGATTTCCGGCGAACGCTGACGCGGGAAATCCTTCAGACAGAGTTGCTCCGGATCAAGGCGCTGATTGCAACGACCGCACTTTTCACCGTCGTGCTTTGGCTGTTTTACGCTCTCGCACCCGATCGACTGAACCAGCTCTGGCACGGAAATTTCAAGCCCGTCTATCTCTATGTTATTCTGATTCCGTTTATTTTGTTCGAGCTGTTCGTTCATGCCATGATCAAGCGGCAACTCAGCCGCGATGGCGATCTGCCGGTATTTCGGCGATATGCGAGCGTCTTTATCGAGACAAGTGTTCCGACCGTCGCACTGGCTCTTCACATTGACAGTATGGGATCGGTTGCGGCGCTGGGTTACATCGTGCCGATGGTTTACTTCATCTTCATCATTCTCTCGACGCTTCGGCTCGATTTCTGGCTGTCCACATTTACCGGCTTTGTCGCGGCGGCCGAGTTGCTGGCCATGGCGCTGTTCTATCATCCGGATGCTCCGCCGGACGTCAGTTACCATGTGACCCGGAGCCTGGTCATTTTCATCTGCGGCATTCTCGCCGGTGCCGTCGGCGTTCAATTGCGGCGGCAGTTCGAGAAGAGCATCATCGCGGCCACCGCACGCGACCGCGTGACCAACCTGTTCGGCCAGCACGTCTCGCCACAGGTGGTCGAGCGGCTGATGGCGGAAGGAACCAGCACGGCGAGCGATGTTCGCCGCGTCGCCGTGATGTTTGTCGACTTCCGCAGTTTCACTGCGGCGGCGCGGGTTCACAGTCCGCAGGAGGTGGTCGATCGGCTGGACGGCGCATTTGCCGTGCTTGTCGAGATTGTCGATCGCCATGGCGGCATCGTGAACAAGTTCATGGGTGACGGGTTTCTCGCGCTGTTCGGTGCGCCGTTTGAAACCGCGGACGCCACACAGCATGCCGTGGCGGCGGCGCGCGAAATGCTGACGGCCATGGATCGGGACAACGAACGTAATAGCTGGCCGCTTCGCATCGGTATCGGGTTGCATTTCGGCGATGTCGTGGCCGGCAGCGTCGGGTCGCCCCGCCGCAAGGAGTATACGGTGATCGGCGATACGGTGAATTTCGCCTCCCGCCTTGAATCCCTGAACAAGGAATTCAATTCGCAGCTCCTGATTTCGTCTGTCGTCCGCGATGCGCTCGGAGATGCGTGCAAGGACGCGGTCTCGCTCGGTGAGGTGCCGGTCAAGGGTTATGAGACGCCGATGGCGGTCTGGCGTCTCGGCTGATGACTACGCGGCGGCAGCTTTCGGATTGGACCGAACCAGCATCAGCACCGCCGCCGCGATCAGGCAGAGAATTCCGGCGGCGAAGAACGCCGGCAGATAAGTCTCGTACAGCGTGCGGGTGAGGCCCGCGCCGAAGGCTGCGCTGGCCGATCCGAGCTGATGGCCGACGAAGATCCAGCCGAACACCATGGCTGCGCGCTCCGGCCCGAAATGTTTGGCCGTCAGCCTGACCGTGGGCGGCACCGTGGCGATCCAGTCGAGTCCATAGAACACCGCGAACAGCGACAGTCCGTAGAACGAGAAATCGGTGAACGGCAGGAAGATCAGCGATAGTCCGCGCAGGCCGTAATACCAGAACAGCAGCCAGCGATTGCTGTAGCGGTCGGACAGCCAGCCGGAGATGATGGTTCCGAAGAAATCGAAAATGCCCATCGCTGCCAGCAGGCTCGCGGAGGTGGTTGCCGGAATGCCGTAGTCCGCGCACATCGGGATGAAGTGCGTCTGCACCAGACCATTGGTGCTTGCGCCACAGATGAAGAAGGTGCCGAACAGAATCCAGAACACGCGGGTCTTCGAGGCGTCGCGCAGCGCCGAGAAGGCCGCGGCAACGATCGAGTTGGCGGCCGGCGCGGGAGCCGCCGGGGCCGCGCCGTCATCGCCGACGGGACGCAGTCCAAGGTCCGACGGCCGGTCGGTCATGAACAGCAGCGCGTTGAGCGCAGCAAGAGCGAGCATCACGCACATCGTGCCGAGCGCCACACGCCAGCCATAAGCCTCGGTGAGATAGGCCATGATCGGCAAGAAGATGAGCTGTCCGGTGGCGACGCTCGCTGCGAGGATGCCAACCACCAGTCCGCGATGCGCGACGAACCAGCGCGTCGCGACGGTTGCGCCGAGCACCATCGCCGTCATGCCGGTGCCGAACCCGACCACAAAGCCCCACAGCGCAATCAGATGCCAGGCCTGTGTCATCGCCAGCGAGGCGAGCAGGCCAATTGCGATGATCGTCAGCGCCGACATCACGACATTGCGCAAGCCGAAGCGCACCATCAGCGCGGCGGCGAACGGCGCCATCAGGCCGAACAGCAGCAGGCGGATCGAGAGGGCCGATGAAATCTGCGTGGTGCTCCAGCCGAATTCTTTTTCCAGCGGCAGGATGAAGACGCCGGGTGCACCAACTGACGCGGAACTGATGAGCGCCGTGAAGAATGTCACGGCGACCATGATCCAGCCGTAGTGGATGCCACGGGCGGCAAGGCGGGCGGAAACCCATGCGGAAATCATTTCGTATTCCTGGCGGATAATCGGGAGCAGGCTTTTACAGTATGAGGCGAATCATACCGTTCAACCTGTGGCGTATGAGACTTTCGTGGTCGCTGAAGTCCGTCGTTAGCGGCGGGTCAGTACGCTGAGGCGTCCATAAAGACCGGAACGATGGCTGTTGTCCGCAACATAGCCCGCGCCGAGCCACCATTCAAACGCGGACCATTTGAGCGACGTGATATGGGCGCCGATCCGGTATTGTCGATAGACCTGATCGCCGGATGTTTCGATTTCCGGTCCTGCCCAGAAGCGGTCCTCAACACGCCAGCCGGCGGCGCCGCGAATGCTGAAATTGGCGCCGATGGTGGAGCCCGAGATCGACGATGCGATCATCAGGGTGGGCGTCGGCTCCCACCACAGGTCCGCGCCGACCCGCAGGCCCGCATGATTGCCTCGCAGGCCGTTGCCGGGATCGTCCGGTGAGAAGCGATGATTCTGCAGATCGAGACCGGCGAAGACCTTGATCTCGAAATCCTCGCGCTTCACCCGCCAGCCAGGAAGGATTGATGCGAGCAGGCCGGTGCCGCGAATATCCGTGCTTCCCGAGAGATAGCGGTAGGTGCCTTCGGCAATCAGCAGTTTGAGTGTGAAGCCATCTTGGTCGAGGCCGCCGGGCGCCCATTGCAGGCCGCCGTAGAACGAGCCGCCGCTGCGCCACAGATCGAAGCCGCTGAAATAAAGAAATTTCTCCGGATAGGCTCCGCCGCTGAGTTGGCTCGCCGCAGGCAGGAGATCGGTGAGGGGATCGGCAATAGTGGGAGTGCTGCCGCCAAGCAGTGCGGCAACGGCGACGCCAAACGCGCACACCCTCCCGACGCAACGCATGGAGCCCCCAAGCCCCGCACTGAAATGCTTACGTAAAACTACCTAGGGATTAGAGCGCTCAGGGGCAGGTTCGTCTAGCGAACGAGGCGCGAACGCCCCGGGAACAGGTCCGGAAGATACGGCGGGCAGCCTGTGGATAACTCAGATCTGCGGGGCAACGAGGTCTTCGATTTTCACGCCTTCGCGGTCCTCGATGATGTCGGCGATGAACTTGCGGTGGCAGACGTTGTGATCGCGCTCATAGCAGAGGATGCAGACCGGCCCGGCCTTCATCACCAGTGCGGCCAGTTCGTCCATCTCGCCGCGGGCCTGCGGGGTCTTCAGGTGCGCATGATAGATTTTCGAGAGCGCCTTCATGTCGCCGCTGCGCGCGGCGAGGCGGCCTTCCTTCGGCGTGCCGAGACCGCGCAGATGGATGTAGGAAATGCCGCGCTCATCGAGCCCCGCCGCAAGCTGGCTTTTGGAGAAGCCGGGGCGGCGCGACGATGCGATGGCGCGCACGTCCACCAGCAGCTTGACCCCGGCGTGCTGCAACTCGTCGAGCACAGCTTTCGCCGGCGTCTGCTCATAGCCGATAGTGAAAAGTTTTCTGGCTTTGGCCATGCGGTCTCCCGGCGCTGCGCGCCTCACGCTCGATTGGTCACTTTACCCGTTCGATCAACTCCATGGCGCCTGCCGGTGCGCGAATTTTTCCTTCGTGGATCACATAGGCGAAGACATCGCGCGGCACTTTCTTTGCGGACGTTTTATCGGAACGGGGCAGGTCGCCGGGTTCGCCGCCCTGCGACCAGAGAGTCAACCGCTTCGCCCACGCATCCAGCTCCTTGGGCGGGTAGGCGGTCTTGACCGTATCCTTGCCGGTCTGCAGCCGGACGTAAACAAAATCGGAGGTGATGTCGGAAATTGCCGGGTATTTGAGATGATCGGCATAGACCACCGCGACATTATGCTTGCGAAGCAGCGCGATGAAATCCGGGTTGCAGAAACTGTCATGACGGACTTCGACCACATGGCGCAGGGCCACGCCATCGAACTTGCGCGGCAGCAGATCGAGAAATGCCCCGAAATCGGCTTCATCGAATTTCTTGGTGGGCGCGAACTGCCACAGCACCGGGCCGAGCCGGTCGCCCATTTCGGTCACGCCTGACTCATAGAATCGCTTGATGGAATCTCCGGCCTCGGCCAGCACGCGCCGGTTGGTGGCGAAACGCGGGCCCTTGACCGAAAAGATGAAGCCGTCCGGGACCTCACTGGCCCATTTGCGGAAACTTTCAGGCTTCTGCGATCCGTAATAGGTGCCGTTGATCTCTATCGAGGTCAGCCTGGACGCGGCGTAGGATAGCTCCTTCGACTGGGCCAGTTTCTCCGGATAGAACACGCCCCGCCAGGGCGCGAAGGTCCATCCGCCGATCCCGATATGAATTTTCCCTGCTTTTTTTGCCATTTTTTGCGTTCCCTGGGGCCCTTGCGGAAGACTGGACCCATACCTATCTAGCTTCTAACGGCGATGTTGCAGCCCTCAAGCTCCATCGCCGGAACGACCACGAGAAGACGCCGTGAGATGTTGAGCGCGCCGGATGTACGCGCTGCTTTGAGTCTCACCGGCTCCCTCCGTGGTCGTTGGCATTTCTGGACCTGACAAGGCCGATAGCCACCCGCTTTCCCGTATACTTCATATCAGGCGTGTTGCGGGAGGGCGGCTTGGCATTGCCGGGAACCCCGGATATACGCTGGGGCCCATGACTGAGGCCATCTCACCCGAGGCGGCGCCCGCGCGTCAATTGTGCGTCGTGGTGCCCACTTTCAAAGAGCGCGACAACGTCCCCAAGCTCTTCGCCAAGCTGGACGCCGCGCTGACCGGAATTGCGTGGGAAGTCATCTTTGTCGATGACAATTCTCCGGACGGAACCTGGGAAGTGGCGCGTCAACTCGCCCAGACCGATTCCCGCGTGCGCTGTATCCGCCGCATCGGCCGTCGCGGATTGTCCGGCGCCTGCATCGAAGGAATTCTGGCCTCATCCGCGCCTTATGTCGCGGTGATGGACGCCGACCTGCAGCACGACGAAACCCGGCTGCCGAAGATGCTCGAGATCTTGCAAGCAGGGCAAGCCGAGCTTGTGGTCGGCAGCCGCTATGTCAGCGGCGGCGACACCGGTAGCTTCGGCAGCACGCGCCTCGGCGGCAGCGTGTTTGCGACCAACATCGCCAGAAAGCTGCTGCATATCGAGATCGCCGATCCGATGAGCGGCTTCTTCATGCTCCGCCGCGACCGCTTCGAGCAGCTTGCGCCGTCGCTCTCGGTGCAGGGCTTCAAGATCCTGCTCGACATCATCGCGACCGCCGGCGGAAAGCTCCGCATTGTCGAAGTGCCGTTCTCCTTCGGCGCACGGCTGCATGGCGAGAGCAAGCTGGACTCGATGGTCGTGCTCGACTTCCTTGGGTTGGTGCTGGCGAAGATGACCGGCGATCTGGTGTCGCTGCGTTTTCTGCTGTTCGCGCTGGTCGGCGGCATCGGCCTCGGCGTGCATCTGCTCACGCTTTACTCCGCGCTTGCGCTCCATGTGCCGTTCGCGGAGGCGCAGGGCATCGCCGCATTCGTCGCGATGACCGGAAACTTCCTGCTCAACAACCGGCTGACCTATCGCGACCAGCGGTTGAAGGGTTTTGCGCTGCTGCGTGGGTTGTTCCTGTTTTACCTTGTCTGCAGCGTGGGTCTGCTGGCGAACGTCGGTGTTGCTGCGACCGTGTTCGATCAGGAGCCGATCTGGTGGCTGGCGGGTGTGGCCGGCGCGCTGATGGGCGTGGTCTGGAACTACGGCGTCTCCAGTCTCTTCGTCTGGCGCGCAAAATGATTCCATCCGAGGCGAAGCTGGCCCGCGGCACGATCATCACCGTGGCCGCGCTTGTGGTGTTTCGCCTTATCGCGGCGGCGGTCACGCCGCTGACGTTCGACGAAGCCTATTACTGGACCTGGGCGAAACATCTGTCGGGCGGCTACTACGATCATCCGCCGATGGTCGCTGTGGTGATCCGTCTCGGCATCATGATCGCGGGCGATACCGGGTTCGGCGTGCGGCTGGTGTCGATCCTGCTCGCGCTGCCGATGAGCTGGGCGATCTATCGCGCGGCTCACATCCTGTTTGCCGATGCCCGCATCGCGGCGGCGTCGGCGATCTTTCTCAATGCGACGCTGATGGCGTCGGTCGGCACGACCATCGTGACGCCGGACGCGCCGCTGATGGTGGCCGCGAGTTTCGTCCTCTATACGCTGGCGAAGGTCTGGCAGACGGGCCGGGGCATCTGGTGGCTCGTGGCCGGCGTCGCGGTCGGATGCGGACTTCTGTCAAAATACACCGCGCTGTTCTTCGGTGCGCAAATCCTGCTGTGGCTGCTGCTGATGAAGGACCAGCGCCGCTGGCTGGCGTCGCCATGGCCCTATCTCGGCGGTGTCGTCGCCTTCGCGATCTTTGCGCCGGTGATCCTGTGGAACGCCGATCATGAGTGGGTCTCGTTCATCAAGCAGCTTGGCCGCGCCCGCGTCGAGGGCATCACGCTGAAATATCTCGGCGAGATGATCCCGACGCAGTTTGCGTTTGCAACACCGTCGGTTTTCATCCTCGGTGTGTTCGGGCTTTATGCGCTGGCGAAGGGCAGGGCAAGCAACGCTGCGGGTGCCGCGCTGGTCAGCATCAGCGTGTGGATGATCTTCCTCTACTTCGTCTGGCATTCGCTGCACGCCCGCGTCGAGGCCAACTGGCTCGGGCCGGTCTATCCGGCATTTGCTATCGCTGCTGCTTACGCCGCGTGGGGCACGACCTGGAATCCGCGCGAACAGCGGACCATGAACTGGTCGCGCAAGCTCGCGCTGCCGGTGGGCGTTGCGCTGTTTGCCGTTCTGATCGTGCAGACCAATACCGGGCTGTTCACCGGCTTCCGCCGCGACGCCACCGTGCGCAGCGTCGGCGTCGGCTGGCCGGAGATGGCGCAGGAGATCGAAGCGCTGCGCGTCAAACACAACGCGAACTGCGTGATGGCGGCGGATTACGGCACGACATCTTGGCTGATGTTCTATCTGCCCAAAGGGACCTGCGTCGCGCAGTATCAGCAGCGCTATCGCTGGACCTTCATGGATGAGCCCGACGCAACCTTGCTGAAGGGCAGGGCGATCCTGATCGGCCCCGTCGGCGCGATCACGCCGCCGCGCGCCAACTATGCGCGGGTCGAAAAACTCGCCGACCTGTCCCGCAAGCGCGGCGGAGTCGCGATCGAGACCTATCAGGCGGATCTGCTCGAAGACCCGCGCGGCGAGGTGCTCGACCGCAGAAAACCGCCGGAGCTTGGCGGACCGGTCTGAGGCGGCCGCGTCTTTGTTCAGAACCGTCACGCTTCGCTGACGATTTGCGCGCAATGCGCAGAAATGATGCGGGAACGGCTTTGACGGGCGGCGAGTTGCGCCCCTACCATCGGTCCATCCAGGGAGACATCTATGGGCAAGGCTGCGTTGATCGCGATCGCTGTTGCCGTCTGCACAGAGCCCGCCTTCGCGCAGGGCACCGAGCAGGAGCGCGAGGCCTGCACACCGGACGCTATGCGCCTGTGCGGGCAGTTCATCCCCGATGCCGACCGCATCACCGATTGCCTGCGCAATTCCGGACCGCGCCTCAGCCCGGCCTGTTACGCGGTGTTTTATCCGCCGCGCGTGGTGACCCAGACGCCGCCGCGCGCCGGCGCGCAACCGCCCCGCCGGATGCCGCCCCCGCCGCCACCCGAGGATGACGACGACGACTGACGGGAACCCGGCTTTACGATTTGCCTTACATCCGCCGGGACTTAATCCGCATTTAACTAAAAGTCGCCTTAATGCCGCTCCGCACCTTTGCGAGATGTCGCGTGGGGAACTCCAAGCTCCGCATGACAACTGCTGGCCTGCTTTCGCATGCGCCGTTCGCGCATGAATTGCCGAACGCAGCCGGAACGACAGGGTGGGATTGTTCTGGATGCAAGGCGTATGAGTACCAGTTCTGTTGTGCGTACCGGCTACACAGCCCACACCCACGGTCGTTCGTCGCGACCGTCCAGCCCGTTGAATGCGGCAGGCCTCGCCGCCATCGCCTTCGTGACGCTGGCCTGCGGCTGGACGCTCTACAGCAACGTGTTCGGCGGCCATCCGTTCAGCGCCACATATGAACTCGCCGCGCGCGACACCCGCGTGGTGTTCGTCTCGGCGGCCGACGGCCTCGACCAGCAGACATTTACGGACCGCTTCGCGGCGATGATCCCCGCGCAAGTGGAAGCGCCCGCGCTCACCGTCGAGCAGAAGAATTACGCCGCGCTGATGGACGTGACCTATTCGCTTGGCGCGCCGCCGGTGGCGTTCAGGCCGACCGTCGTGGCCGCGCCCGATGCGCAGCGTGCCGCGCCCTCGCAGGCCGAGATCGCCAACGCCGCGCCGGAAGTCGCGCTGCCGCCGCAGGTGCCGACGCGCGTGGCCAAAGCCGTGCCGCTGCCCGCATCGCGCCCCGCCGATTTCAAGTTCGCGCAGACCAGCCGCGTCAAGCCCGGCCATTCGGAGATGGTGGAGCGCGCCAAGAACGCCGCGCTCGCCGCGATGGCCGCCAAGACACCGAGCCTGTTCGACCGCCTGTTCGGCAAGAAGCCCGAGCCCGGCCCGGTGCTGGCCTACGCCGGCTCCGACGGCGGCGTGATGAGCGACGGCACCGCGAAGACGCCGGCGGGCACCAGCGACGACGACAAGGTGACCGCGATCTACGACATCACCGCGCGCACGGTTTACATGCCGGACGGCTCCAAGCTCGAGGCGCATTCCGGCCTCGGCGCGAAGATGGACGATCCGCGTTATGTCCATGTGCGCATGCACGGTGCGACGCCGCCGCACATCTACACGCTCAAGCCGCGCGAGGCGCTGTTTCACGGCGTGGCGGCGCTGCGCCTGACGCCGGTGGGCGGCGAGGCCGCGATCCACGGCCGCACCGGACTGCTCGCGCACACTTACATGCTGGGGCCGAACGGCGATTCCAACGGCTGCGTGTCGTTCAAGGATTACAACGCGTTCCTCAAGGCCTATCAGCGCGGCGAAGTCCGCCGCCTGGTGGTGGTCGCGAGCTTGAAGGACTGAGAGAGCGTCATCCTGAGGTGCGAGCCGCATGTGCGGCGAGCCTCGAAGGATGTGCGATGCGTATTTGCTGTTGTCATCCTTCGAGGCTCGCAAGTGCTCGCACCTCAGGATGACGATCGCGCGTGCTGAGACATTGCGCACAGTTCCTCACCGGTCATCCCGGCGATTTTTTCTCCGCGTCGTCCCCGCGAAGACATGCGCTGAAGTAACCCGCGCGATCGTCCTCCGGTCGTCCCCGCGAAGGCGGGGACCCAGACTCCCTGAGCCATCGGTGTTGTCGCGATAGCGGCCACGCTTTCCTTCGTCACCACAAGGTCCGATGGTTATGGGTCCCGGCCTGCGCCGGGACGACGATTGAAGTTGTTGCACGATCGCGCTTCACCCACAGTTCGTCATCACCGGGCTTGTCCCGGTGATCCCGATGAATGAAGCACCGTGCCCGGCAATCGGGATGGCCGGGACAAGCCCGGCCATGACGAGGGCATGTGTTGCCACGCTCTGCGCAACTCCGTATCCAGATTCAATTTTCAAACAGCTCGCACGTTCAGATGTGCGCCTTTTGTCTGCGCATGACCTGATCCAAAAACCGCTTCACACTTTTTGGGGTCATGCGTCATCGCCCCTGTTGTTGTGACGGCGCGGGGGCGCCCGAGATTCTCTCATCGCTTCGCCCTTCAATGAGGGCGCGCGGAACGCCGGATGCGCAAGCGCATCCGCAGCCTCATGCGCAATGAAAACAAGCGCACGAGTTAGTCACCACGGTCACGCCGCTTCACCCGGCGTTCCGCACGCAATGGTTGGAACGGCTTGCTTCGCGAAAACCCCCGACGACCGACCCTGAGGTGATCATCGCTCCAGGGGACTTCCACGCCGCCGCTCTCCCTCTGTACGAGGAGAGAACATTGGCGATGCCCCATGGCGCCAGGCGAGGCACCGGGATATCGCGTTCTGGGCCGTCCGCGAGCAATGTGGTCGTCAGCCCGGGCCGAATAAAAAGCGCCGCTCTTTTGCAAGAGTGCGCCCGTTCAATCAGCCCGCGCATCGAACACCGCACGCGGCCACCGCATCCCGCCCCGCGCATCGTGACGATCGCGAAACGCCCCTCATCAACGGGGCGGGATATATTGAATATATTCCTATGCCATGGAAGATGTCAACTGTTGAAGGGGGCAACAAAGAATTTTGACAACCGGACGGGACGCCCTGATGATGAGCTACACGTGAGGAAACTTGAATGTTTGGATTCAAGAAGACAATTCCAATAAATGAATTTGGTCTAGCTGTTCTTAGATACGCTGATGATTTCATCTCAGCGGACGCGGGTCGCTCATTAGGCACGCAGTTCGAAAACTGGGATGGCTCGCGGGGATGGTGGACGTTTCTTCAAGAGCGAGGGATGTCCACTTCCTCAATGAAGTTATACCGGCGCCTCTATACGCATTGCGTTCTTCAAGCGACTTTCAAAGGTTTCTCGCCTAGTCATCGCTGGGAGATGGTTCATGGTGCGATGGATGCGTTCGTAGATACTCTCCCAGACTATAGTTTGGGAAAGGTATTCTCTGAACTGGAGGCCGTATTTGCAGGTAACTTTGAACTGAACCCGCGTGTCGATGGTTTGGACTCAGACTCGCGGCTTTCGTTTTCTGCCTATCCGAGGGTGGGCATTTTAGCCTCAAAATACTTGATCAATACGTTCATTATTCCAAACATGTACAACGGCAACACTTTTGTCGACAATTTCAATCTCTTTTGCGGCACGGTCGGTTCGTCAGTGGCTACCGCAAATAGAGCGATGGATCAGATTACAACGAAGGTAAAAATTGGTCCGCAATCGTCTCCGCCGCCAATGCCGGCCCCTTGGGTGCGAGGCAGCCAAGTTGGAACGGTTAAAGATGTGCCGACAAAATCTAATCGGATCGACAATCCCATTTCTCCGTTTGCATGGGTAAAGATTCCCGAATCGCCGGCCGATCCTTCTCCATCTGTGAAAAGTAAGTACGATTTCGAGATAGGGGAACTGATTCACTATCGCGCTATCGGTTTGGGGCGAATTGTCGATTTGGAGAAATTCGAGGGAAGCGATGGAGAGATCGAGCGCTTTGTTATTGAATTTGAGGAAGATGAGGCCGTGTTTCGTGTGCCTACTTCTAGACTGTATGAAATGATGTTGCGTAAGCCGCCTGTTCTTGGCAATGACGATTTTGATGAGGACGACGAGGCGCCTATCTTAGAGTGCAATGGGTTCAAAGTGGATGAGTACGTTGTCTATCCACAACATGGCGTCGGAAAAATCATTGCTATTGAGTGGCAGGAAATTGCCGGAGCTAGACTCAAGCTATTCGTCATTAATTTCAAGAACGGTAACATGACGCTTCGGGTTCCGACGGAAAAATACAAAAATGTGGGTCTCCGAAGGCTCGCGGATGAAATATAATTTGCCGCTTTTACTCGCGGCGAGTTGTCGATGCCTCTTTAAATTACGCGAGGTTGGGGGAGTTTCGTCTGAAGGCGATCGCTTAACAAAATACTCCCGTTTTTGAATTGAGTATCGTTCGCGGGATTTCGCGCGAAGCGATCTATCTGCAGAAAAGACATTTGCCATGAGCATGGAAATCTATCTGCTGACGGACGAGGCGGTGCTGACGACGCAGGCGTGGCAAGCCGGCGTCGACGCGCTCGCTTTTGATGTTCGATTTCTCGATGAGCAATCGCTGCAAGCGGACGAAGTGCGGCTTCGGGCCGCTTGCAAGGACAAGCCGGTTCTCATGGAGTTGGAGAAAACCAGTCTCGCCAGGGTGCGTGAGACATTTCCGGATGTTGCGTTTCCTGACGGCGTCGCCTGCGTGCATGCGTTGTACTGGAACAAGACTTTGGAAGGCGGCCTCGCGGCTTATCAGGCGGCTGCCGCCTATCTCGGTCTCGTCAAGGGGCTGATGATCGACACGGAGGAGGGCAAGCTCAAGACACCGGACGGTGCGATTGAACTGGCCCGGAAAATGACTGCGGAGATGCCGATGCTTGAAGCGGCCATGGCAGACATTCTTGCGAAAATCGTTGCGAAGCCGCGCAATTAAGGAACGTCATTGCGAGAAGCGATAGCGACGAAGCAATCCATTGTCCTGTGTCGTTATGGATTGCTTCGCTTTGCCCGACATGACGAGATAACAAAAACCCCGGCGTTCCCGCCGGGGTTTTGCATTTCGTGTTCTTGAGCGAGATTCCGGGGCTGCGGAGCGGCATGAAGGATGCCGCACCGCGCCCGGAATGACGCGGCAAACATAAAGGCCCGGATTGCTCCGGGCCTTCTGTAATTTGCCAAGCGAGGATTTCGCCCCTCACCCCAACCCTCTCCCCGCAAGCGGGGAGAGGGGGAGTCATTTTTAGAAATCCATGCCGCCCATGCCGCCGCCCGGCATCGCCGGAGCAGGGGCGTTCTTCTTCGGCAGTTCGGCGATCATCGCTTCGGTGGTGATCAGGAGCGACGCAACCGAAGCTGCGTTCTGGATCGCCGCGCGCACGACCTTGGTCGGGTCGATGATGCCCTTGGAGACGAGGTTGCCGTATTCGCCGGTCTGCGAGTCGAAGCCGTACGAATACTGATCCTTCTCGAGCACCTTGCCGACGATGACCGAGCCGTCTTCGCCGGCGTTGATGGCGATCTGGCGGGCCGGAGCGGAGAGCGCCTTGCGGACGATCTCGACGCCGGTCTTCTGGTCGTCGTTCGCGGTCTTGATGCGCTTGAGCTGCTCGGAGGCGCGGAGCAGGGCGACGCCGCCGCCCGGCACGATGCCTTCTTCCACAGCCGCGCGGGTCGCATGCATCGCGTCATCAACGCGGTCCTTGCGCTCCTTCACCTCGACCTCGGTCGCGCCGCCGACGCGGATCACCGCGACGCCGCCCGCGAGCTTGGCCAGACGCTCCTGCAGCTTCTCGCGGTCGTAGTCCGAAGTGGTCTCTTCGATCTGCGCCTTGATCTGCTGCACGCGCGCCTCGATGTCGGCCTTCTTGCCGGCGCCGTTGACGATGGTGGTGTTTTCCTTGTCGATCATCACCTTCTTGGCGCGGCCCAGCATGTTCAGGGTCACGTTTTCGAGCTTGATGCCGAGGTCTTCCGAGATCGCCTGGCCGCCGGTCAGGATCGCGATGTCCTGCAGCATGGCCTTGCGGCGGTCGCCGAAGCCCGGAGCCTTCACCGCAGCAACCTTGAGGCCGCCACGCAGACGGTTGACGACGAGGGTGGCGAGGGCTTCGCCTTCGACGTCTTCCGCGACGATCAGCAGCGGCTTGCCGGTCTGCACCACGGCTTCCAGCAGCGGCAGCAGTTCGTTCAGCGAGGAGAGCTTCTTCTCGTTGATCAGGATGTAGGCGTCGTCGAATTCAACCCGCATCTTGTCGGCGTTGGTGACGAAGTAGGGCGAGATGTAGCCGCGGTCGAACTGCATGCCTTCGACGACATCGAGTTCGGTGTCCAGCGACTTGGCTTCTTCAACCGTGATGACGCCTTCGTTGCCGACCTTCGCCATGGCTTTTGCGAGGAAGTCGCCGATTTCCTTGTCGCCGTTGGCCGAGATGGTGCCGACCTGGGCGATCTCCTCGTTCGAGGTGACCTTCTTGGAGTTCTTCTGCAGGTCCGCGACGACGGCTTCCACCGCGAGGTCGATGCCGCGCTTCAGATCCATCGGGTTCATGCCGGCGGCGACCGACTTGGCGCCTTCCTTCACGATGGCCTGGGCGAGAACGGTCGCGGTGGTGGTGCCGTCACCGGCGAGGTCCGCCGACTTCGAGGCCACTTCGCGCACCATCTGTGCGCCCATGTTCTCGAACTTGTCCTCAAGCTCGATGTCCTTGGCGACGGTCACGCCGTCCTTGGTGATGCGGGGTGCGCCGAACGACTTGTCGAGAACGACGTTGCGGCCTTTCGGGCCGAGCGTCACCTTCACGGCGTTGGCGAGGATGTCCACGCCGCGCAGCATCTTGTCGCGGGCGTCGACGCCGAATTTGACTTCTTTGGCTGACATGTTGGGTTTTCCTTAGGTGTCAGGAAGATTGGATTGTGAGGTGGGAGAGAGGGCGCTCTTAAGCGGCCTTCTACGCGGCCTTCTTCTTGGCGCCGGTCTCGGTGATGACGCCCATGATGTCGCTTTCCTTCATGATCAGCACTTCCTGGCCGTCGATCTTGACCTCGGTGCCGGACCACTTGCCGAACAGGACGATGTCGCCGACCTTGAGGTCGATCGGGATCAGCTTGCCGGCTTCGTCACGGCCGCCCGGACCCACCGAAAGCACTTCGCCCTGGGAAGGCTTTTCCTTCGCGGTGTCCGGAATGATGATGCCGCCAGCGGTCTTCTCTTCGGCGTCGATGCGCTTGACCACGACGCGGTCGTGAAGCGGACGGAATTTCATGCAGTCCTCCTAATGGATTGATAAGGCTGTATTTTTGCTAGAATTAGCAGTCACGATAGGCGAGTGCTACCGCGACTGGGACGGACATAGGCCGCGGCCGGGCGCCGGGCAAGGGTCTTTAGCAGAAAAATTGGCAGTCTCGTGTGACGGCTGCCAGAAATTCCGTCTCATCATTAACCGCGTGGCGAGAGGATTCTTCCCGGACGTTATTGACCGCGCGGCGGGAGGCTTTTTCACGGACGTTTTTCCGCTCGGCTTTCGGTTCGCGCGGGCTTTAATTTAGAATCATTCTAAATATATCTCCGGTCAGGATTCCTTTCGGAGACTCCGGCCCATGCCCGCCACGCCCCATGCCGAACGTCACTTCCTTGGCTCCGAGTCCGTGGTGGCCGCGATGTCCACCGACAAGAAGCGCTGGGTCGATTTCATGATGCGCTTCGAGCCTGGCCTGGAGAAGCTGGACCCGAAGCTCGATCCGAAGCGCGCCGGTGAGCGCGGCGACGATTGTGGTGTCGGATCTCGTCGGCGGCCTTATTCCGCTGTTGCCTTACATGCTCGCCAGCGAACTGCGGACCGCGCTGATCTATTCGGTGGTCTGCACGGGTCTGGCGCTGATCGTCTTCGGCGCGGTGAAAGACTGTCTCACCGGCATCAGCATGCTGAAATCCGGATTCCAGACCGCGCTGGTCGGCGGGCTTGCCGCCGGCGCGGCGTTCCATCTGGCGCATCTGTTCGGGTGACGGTTCTGTCAGCAGTCCTGACGTGATGCTGCCAGTGCTTTGATTATTAACAATTTATTCAAAGTTTGGTCTTGAGATGAACCTTCGTACTGCGTCAGGTTTTTCCTCAAGCGCGTTTGGTCGCGACGTGGAATCCGGTTGCGATCATCGCGCCTCTTAAGGAGGTTCTGATGGTTTCGACTGCGACCGTTCCTCAGGGCAATGTCTCGGAGGACTTCAAGCGGCAACTCGCCGGTTACGGCCTGACCACGGCCGAAATTCTCTACCGGCGCCCCGATCACCGCTGGCTGCTGCAATCCTACGTCTGGCAGAATTACGACCTGTTCCCGAA
The DNA here is from genome assembly GCA_050249215.1 of Afipia sp. Classification (GTDB taxonomy): domain Bacteria; phylum Pseudomonadota; class Alphaproteobacteria; order Rhizobiales; family Xanthobacteraceae; genus Afipia. Next base: position 149,016 of record JBFWQX010000005.1, on the reverse strand, counting down.
CTTTCCGGCGCTGAAGGATTTTCTCGCCTTCTGGCAGGAAAAACTGGAGGGGCCGCTGGTGTCGGTCACGGTCGCGCATTCCAGGCTGATCAAGCCTGCGGAGATCAAGGCCATCGACGGCGTCTTCCGGCTGCATTGAACGTAGCCGGATTGTCCGGTTGACTGCCAGCCGCTAACCTTGCCTTGCCGCGCGGCATGTGTTGATGCCGCGGCAAGGGAGGCGTGCATGGCTCAGAAGAAGCCGGTCAAAACAAACAAGACGAAAAAGGCCACATCGAAATCGAAGCCGGCGGCGCGCAAGACCGCGGTGAAGGCATCCGCGCCGCGCAAGACGGCGGCGTCCGCATCACGCGCCACAGCCCGCAAGCCGCGTGCAGCGGCGGCGCGCACGGCAAAGGCCGCGCGACCGAAGCAGCGTTTCGTCGTCAGCCATCATCGCGAGGAAGATTTCCGCGCCGACGGCCTGCGCGCCTATGCCGAATATCGCGATCTCGGCATCGCCAAGGGCACCCACGGCCTTGCGCGCGCCCATGTCATCCGCCTGATCGGGCCGTGCGATCCGCAGGAAGTCTCCAGGCTGCATCTGCACGATGTCGAATTCCAGATGGTCTATGTCCTTAAAGGCTGGGTGAAGACCTATCTGGAGGGACAGGGCGAAATCCTGATGCGCGAGGGAAGTTGCTGGACGCAGCCGCCGCGCATCCGGCATCTCATCCGCGACTACTCGGACGGTTGCGAGTTGCTGGAAGTGATCCTGCCCGCCGATTTCGACACCGTCGAACTGACGGCCTAAAGCCGTCAGCCCCGTCCGACGAACGGCATCTTGGTCGCCATGATGTTGAGGAACAGCGCGTTGGCGTCGAGCGGGCGGGTCGCCATGAACACGATGGCGTCGGCGACGTTCTGCACATCCATGCGCGGCTCGACCATGGTGTCGCCGCGCGGCTGAAGCACGCCGCCGGTCATGCGCTCGGTCATCTCGGTGGCGGCGTTGCCGACGTCGATCTGGCCGCAGGCGATGTCATAGGCGCGGCCATCGAGCGCGGTGGCGCGGGTGAGGCCGCTGATGGCGTGCTTGGTCGCCGTATAGGGCGAGGAGAACGGGCGCGGCGCATAGGCCGAGATCGAGCCGTTGTTGATGATGCGTCCGCCGCGCGGTGTCTGGTTCTTCATGATGCGGAAGGCGTGCTGCGTGCAAAGGAACGGCGCGGTGAGGTTGGTGTCCACCGTGGTCTGCCACTGCTGCAGGGTGAGGTCTTCCAGCGGCACCGGCGGCGTGCCGACGCCTGCGTTGTTGAACAGAACATCGAGACGGCCGAACACCTCCATGGTCTTGGCGAACAGCGCGGCGATCGCGGCCGGGTCGGTCATGTCGCTCGGCGCCACGAGGCTCTTGCCGTGATCCTTGCCGAGCCTGGCGGTTTCCTCCAGCGCATCCTTGCGCCGCCCGGCGAGCACGACCGAGAATCCGGCCTTCATCAGCGCCAGCGACGAGGCACGGCCGATCCCGGAGCCTGCGCCGGTGACGAGGGCGACTTTGAGTGCGGACATGTGTTTCTCCCTTTGTTGTTTATCGTTTTGCGGAATTTTGACGGTGTCGTCCCCGCGAAGGCGGGAACCCATACTCCCTGCCGAAGCGATCATGAGCGGGCTTCGGCCATTTGAACATCAACGGACTGGCCGGTGGTTATGGGTCCCCGCCTTCGCGGGGACGACATTGATAAGTGTCGCGGCTTCGCCTCTCATTTCACATTTCCATAGGGCGGCCTTGGAATGCTCTGATGCGCCGCGCGCAGCGCCGCCGACCAGCGCGAGCGCAGGTCGTGGAAATACGGCTCGCCCGCCTCGATGCGATAATCCAGTTCAGCGTCGAGTGCGTCGGGGCGCACCAGCAGGATGTCGATCGGCATGCCGACGCCGAGATTGGAGCGCATGGTCGAATCCATCGAGACGAGACCGACCTTGAGCGCGTCATAGAGATCGACGTCATAGGAGATCGCGCGGTCGAGCACCGGCTTGCCGTATTTGTGCTCGCCGATCTGCAAGTACGGCGTGTCGGTGGTGCATTCGATGAAGTTGCCCGCGGTGTAGATCATGAACAGGCGCATCCGCGCGCCCTTGATCTGGCCGCCGAACAGGAACGACACGTCGAACGAAATGTCCTCGGCGCGCAGCGCGCTGCCTTCGAGCGCATGAACGCTGCGGATGGCGCGGCCGATGCGCTGCGCGGCCTGAAACATGGTCGGCGCGTTCATCAGCGTTTCGCGCTCGCCGGTTTCGGGATTCTCGATGCCCTCGGTCAGGGTCGAGATCACGGACTGGGTGATGGCGAGGTTGCCCGCGGTCGCAATCGCCATGATGCGCTCGCCGGGGTCCTTGAAAATGTGCAGCTTGCGGAAAGTCGAGATGTTGTCGAGACCCGCATTGGTGCGGGTATCGGCCATCATCACAAGACCGTCACGAACGAGAATTCCGCAGCAATAGGTCATTCCATTCTCCCGAGCGCGCATTTCTACGCGGTGGGGAGGGACGGGGCAACGGGACAATATCGATTGACAAGCTACCACCCTCCAGCCGCTAACTGTAGCGGCTTAACGATAGGGGGAGGAGAAGCGGTGCTGACCGTATTGCAGGGGTTCGTGCTCGGCCTAGTCACCCCAGTAGGAGGGGCGCTGTTGGTCATCGCGCTCGCTCTAAGCTCTCTCATGTACTTTCGCGCTCAGCACCTGCGCACACGCGATTGGCTGCTAGCAGCGGTCTTCAACATTCCAACGGCCATTTTATTTATCACGGCTGCGATAGGAGCCTATTCGCAGCTCCTTTGGATTTATTTGGTGATTGGTTATGGCTTAGGAGGATTCGGGGTTGGATGGATACTCGGCCTTCTGTTGTGCTTGATACTCTGGAAAATTGATAAGAAAGAGGACTTGGCTGCCCCAAAGAACTAAGGACGAAATGCTTGCTACGACTGGCTCTGCCGTCCGGCCTGATCGACCCGAACGGCGACCTCCAGCGTTTCCATGCCGCCGCCATAGCGGGTGCCTCGCGCGGGGGCTGCGCTCAGATAGTCGAGGCCGACGGCAACGCGGACATGCGCCTCGGTGGTGCAGATGGCATTGGCGGTGTCGAACCCGACCCAGCCGAGCTTCTCGACATAGGCTTCCGCCCAGGCGTGGCCTGCGTCCTGCGCGACGATTCCGTCGGAGCGCAGCAGATGGCCGGAGACATAGCGGGCGGGAACCCCGGCGCTGCGCGCGCAGGCGATGAAGATATGCGCGTAGTCCTGACAGACGCCGCGCCGCAGCGCGAACGCATCCGTGGCCGATGTTCCGGCATTGGTCGGATCGACATCGAATGTCATGTGGTCGTTGATGTGCAGCATCAAGGCATGAAGAAAGCCGAGCGTATCGCCGGCGGCCTCAAGGCGCAGCTCGCCGGCGAACTTCGCCATCGCGGTGTTGGCCTCGGTCAGCGGTGTCGGGCGCAGGAACAGGCTCGGCGGAAAGCGCTCGTCCGCGCCGCGCAACACGCCGCTGGTGTCATGGGTTTCGACCAGCCCCTCGACACGAATGGTCAGGTCCGACAGCGGGCCATGGGTCAGGACATGGGTGATGTTGCCGAAGGCGTCCTCATGAACATCGAGGCGTGAATCAGTGGAGACGTCGATCTGCCAGTCGGCGACATATTGCCCGTCATGGCTGCCGGGCGTCATGCGCAGAATCTGGATCACGCCGGTGGCGGGCGGCTCGTAGCGGTAGGTGGTGGTGTGAGCGATTTTCAGGCGCATGGCGTTATCGGGCAACTTTGAGTTTCGTCATGCCCGGCCTTGTGCCGGGCATCCACGTCTTTTTATTGCGCATTTTTAAGCAAGACGTGGATGGCCGGGTCAAGCCCGGCCATGACCGCTTTTACATGGAGCTTGGATCGCATCAGATCAGGTATTGTTTCGAGATGGTATCGCTCAACCTCGCATTGTCCGCAATGAACTCCTGGATGAATTCATGCAGGCCGCGCTGGAAGAGATCGTCCATGTTGCTGTGTTCGAGCCGGTTGCGCACGCCGCGCGCATGGCGCTGCGCCGCGCCCTGACGGCCATAGGCGACGCCGATCTGGTCGAGATTGCGCACCAGGTTGCCATAACAGCTCGCCAGCGAGCGCGGCAGCGACTCGTTCAGGATCAGAAGATCGGCGATCAGCCACGGTTTCAGCGTCTCGCGATAAACCCAGTGATAGGCGGTGAGCGCGGAGACCGAGCGCAGGATCGACGTCCACTGATAGTAATCGAGCGGGCCGCCGACATGTTCTTCTTCCGGCAGCAGCACATGATATTTCACGTCGAGGATGCGCGCGGTGTTGTCGGCGCGCTCCACATGCAGGCCGAGCCGGGAGAACCAGTAGGCGTCGTTGCGCAGCATGGTGCGGTAGGCGGAGCCGTCGAAGCGCAGCGATGTTTCCTGCACGAAGCGCAGAAATTTCGTCAACTGGTCGCGCGTGGTCGCGCCGCGCGGGAACGCCGCATGCAGTTCGATCCAGGCGCTGTTGATGGTGTCCCACATCTCGCTGGTGAGCGCGGTGCGCACCGAGCGGGAATTCAGCCGCGCGTTCTCGATGCAGTTGCGGATCGAGGAGGGGTTGTCGGGCGAGAAAGCCAGAAAATCGACGACCGTGCGCTCGTTGGCTTCCTCGTGATGCTGGTGAAAGATTTCGTCGATGCCCGCGGTGAGCAGCGCGGATTCCCATTCGTTGCTTTTGCCGACATAGGCATCCGGCAATGCGGTGGCGCGCAGCGTCGCCTCGATGGTGCGCGCGAGATATTCCGCGCGTTCGACGTAGCGGGCCAGCCAGTAGAGACTTTCAGCGGTGCGCGAGAGCATGATGGATCCGAGATGAAAGCAGGGCGCAAGGACGAGCGAATAGGGAGTAGCGAGTAGCGAATAGAAATCCAATCGCGGGCCTCGCTGAACCGGCTATTCGCCATTCGCTATTCACTATTCGCTCCTCACTCATTCCAAAATCCACGTATCTTTGGTGCCACCGCCCTGGCTGGAATTGACCACGAGCGAGCCTTCTTTCAGCGCGACGCGGGTCAGGCCGCCCGGAACCACGGTGACATGATCCTTGCCGGTGAGCACGAACGGGCGCAGATCGACATGACGCGGCGCGAGGCCTTTTTCGGTGCAGGTCGGGCAGGTGGACAGCGCCAGTGTCGGCTGGGCGATGAAGCCTTCCGGCTCCTTCTTCAGCTTGGCGCGGAAGGATTCGATCTGCTCGGTGGTCGCGGCGGGGCCGATCAGCATGCCGTAGCCGCCGGAGCCATGGACTTCCTTGACCACGAGGTCCTTCAGATTGTCGAGCACGTATTTGAGATCGTCCGCCTCGCGGCAGCGATAGGTCGGGACGTTCTTCAGGATCGGTTCTTCGCCGAGATAGAACTTCACGATGTCCGGCATGTAGCTGTAGACCGCCTTGTCGTCGGCGATGCCGGTGCCGACCGCGTTGGCCAGTGTGATGTTGCCGGCCATGTAGGCCGACATCAGGCCGGGCACGCCGAGCACGGAATCGGGGCGGAAGGTGAGGGGGTCGAGGAAATCGTCATCGACGCGGCGATAGATCACATCCACTCGCTTCAGCCCTTCGGTGGTGCGCATGAACACTTCATCGTTCTTGACGATGAGGTCGCGCCCTTCCACCAGCTCGACGCCGAGCTTGTCGGCCAAAAATGAGTGCTCGTAATAGGCCGAGTTGTAGATGCCCGGCGTCAGCAGGGCGACCGTCGGTTCCGCCTTAGAGGTCGCAGGCGCGACCGAACGCAGCGCGGCCAGCAGTTCGTCGGGGTAGTTCTCGACCGGCGCCACGCGATGCCGCGCGAACAGATCCGGAAACAGCCGCATCATGATTTCGCGGTTTTCCAGCATGTAGGACACGCCGGACGGGGTGCGCGCATTGTCTTCCAGCACATAGAAGTTCTCGGCATCGACCCGGACGATGTCGATCCCGGCGATGTGGACATAAACGTCATGCGGGACGTCCTGGCCGTTCATCTCCGGCCGGAACACCGGGTTCTGGAAGATCAGGTCGTCGGGAACGACCTTGGCGCGGAGAATGTCGCGGTTGTGATAGATGTCGCTCAGGAACATGTTGAGCGCCTTGACGCGCTGCTTCAGTCCCTTTTCCAGCGTCGTCCATTCCTTGCCGGAGAGGATGCGGGGGATCACGTCGAACGGGATCAGCCGCTCGGTCGACTCCGCCTCGCCATAGACCGCGAAGGTGATGCCGATGCGCCGGAACAGCAGCTCGGCTTCCTGGCGGCGATATTCCAGCGCGTCCGGAGGGGTCTCCTTCAGCCAGAGGGAGAGTTCGTGGTAGGCGGAGCGGAGCGCGCCGCCCGGCCCATTCATTTCATCGAAGGCAACTGACATAAACCAGAACGCTTCCTTCTTGTAACGGGGACAATGATCCACCGCTTAAAGGATGGTAGCAAGGCTTGGGCCAGCGCGATATGCATTGACTCAAGGCAATCGGCGGCATCTTGCCTCGCCTTGCCTGAAAAACGGGCTGCGCGCTGCCCAGTCATGCGGCAAAAGTGCGTGACTTCAAGACGTTGCCTGCGCCAAGGAACGTGGCGTAGCAATGAATGGCCCGGACAAGCCGGGACAGGAGGAGAGTTGAGATGACTGAGATCGTCACCGCCGGCATTCTCGTGATCGGCGATGAAATCCTGTCCGGGCGGACCAAGGACAAGAACATCGGCTTCATCGCCGAATACCTGACCAATATCGGCATCGACCTGAAGGAAGTGCGGGTGGTCGCCGACGAGGAAGACGCCATCGTCTACGCGCTCGACTCGCTGCGTCAGCGTTACACATATGTCTTCACCACCGGCGGCATCGGGCCGACCCACGACGACATCACCGCCGACAGCGTCGCCAAGGCGTTCGGGGTCAAGATCGACCACCACCCGGAGGTTGTGGCCCGCTTTCAGGAGCGCTTCGGCGCCGATCTGAATGAGGCCCGGCTGCGGATGGCCCGCATTCCCGACGGCGCGGAGCTGATTTCCAGCGCCACCATCCTCGCCCCCGGCTTCAAGATCGGCAATGTGATCGTGATGGCCGGCGTTCCCTCGATCATGCAGGCGATGATGGACATCGTCTCGCCGAAGCTGAAGTCCGGCGTGCGGATGCTGTCGGACTCGGTGCGGGCCAATGCGCGCGAGGGCGACATCGGCACGCCGCTGCGCGCCATTCAGGAAGCCAATCCCGACACCAGCATCGGCAGCTATCCGTTCCTGGACGAGAACGGCAAGCCGAACACCAATGTGGTGGTGCGCTCGCGTGACGAGGCCAAGCTCAGGGCCGCCATGGCGGAGGTCGAGGCCATGCTGGCGAACCTCAAGGTCGCGAAATAATGTCCGGGCGGCTGATCGAGGCCATCGCGGCGGGACAAGTCCCGACGCCGGAATGCGCCAGGACGCTGGGTATCGAGATTATCGGCTACGATCTCGGCACCCATAGCGTCGAACTGGCGTTCGAGGGCAAGCCCGAATTCGCCAATCCGATAGGCATCGTGCAGGGCGGCTTCCTGTCCGCGATGCTGGACGATTGCATGGGCCTCGCCTCGACGACGTTTCTGGCTGTCGGGGAGTTCGCGCCGACCCTCTCCATCAATGTCCAGTTTCACCGTCCGGTGAAAATCGGCAAGGTGCGGGGCACGGGACGCGTGACCAAGCCGGGAAGGGATATCCTCCATCTCGCCGGAGAGTTGTTTCAGGATGACAAGCTCGTCGCCAGCGCCACCGCCACGGCGATGATCCGGAAGATGGCGTAACGGAGCGCAGCGATGAGTGATGAAGCGCGGAAACCGTTTCCGGTGTCGTGGGACCAGTTCCACCGCGACGCGCGCGCGCTGGCGTGGCGGCTGAGCGGCGCCGGCCCGTTCGAGGCCATGGTCGCGGTGACCCGCGGCGGCCTCGTGCCCGCGGCGGTGATCGCGCGCGAACTCGGCATTCGGGTGATCGATACGCTGTGCGTGTCGAGCTACAGCCACACCTCGCAGGTCAGCGAGCCGACGGTGCTCAAGGGCATCTCGGACGCGGTGTCACGGCTCGGCGGCGGCAACGGCAAGGGGTTGCTGGTGGTCGAGGACCTTGTGGACACCGGCAAGACCGCGCGCATCGTGCGCGATCTGGTGCCGCAGGCGCATATCGCCGCTGTCTATGCCAAGCCGATGGGCAAACCGCTGGTCGATACCTTCATCACGGAAGTGTCGCAGGACACCTGGATCTTCTTCCCGTGGGATACGGGACTGTCGTTCCAGCCGCCGATCCGGGACGGCGCGGCGTAGACGGGTAAGGGTAAGATAGTCAGATGACTGAACATCAGTTTCCCTGGAGCCTGCTGCTAGCATTTGTAAGCATAAGCATAGGCTGGATTCTGCTTTTTCTTTTGTCCCGTCGTCTGAAGCAATGCCATCCGACAGTGTGGACGGAGACAGGTGAGCCCTCCGGTGTGCCGCTTCGTTTCGAGCCCTTCGGAAGAGAATGGCGAAACTGGGAAGGTAATTTTCAATTGCTTTATAACAGTTGCTGGGGTGGTCGTCTGACCAAACTCAACGACAAATATCTCACTGCCTTAGTATGGTTTATGAGGATAGTTCTCGTGACCGGCGCAATCGCGGCAGTTGCGGGTCCCCGCCTTAATGGTCTGCTCCTATAGCTTGTCGAAGAGCTAAACTTATAGAAAGTGCCTGTCAGCCGAACTTCTCCCTTGCCAGCTTCGCGCCCGCGCCGAGTGCAAGCAGCTTGGCCTCCGCAATGTCGCGGCGCATCGGCGCCATGCCGCAGTTGGTCGTCGCGATGATGCGCTGCTTGGGCACGAACTGCATCACCGCCTCGATGGTCTCCACCACATCCTGCGGCGTCTCGACCACATCGCTGGCGACGTCGATGACGCCGGCCTGCACGATCTTGCTCTGGAGCAGGCTGAGGAGTTCGACAGGTACATGCGAGTTGCGGCACTCGATGGCGACCTGCTGGATCGGGCTCTTGTCGATGGCCGGGAAAATCTGCTCGTACTGCCGCCACTCGGCCCCGAGCGTTTCCTTCCAGTCGGTGTTGGCCTTGATGCCGTAGCCGTAGCAGATGTGGACGGCGGTCTGGCAGGTCAGGCCCGCGGCGGCGCGGGTCAGCGCCTCGATGCCCCAGTCGTTCACCTCATCCATGAAGACGTTGAAGGCCGGTTCGTCGAACTGGATCATGTCCACGCCGTCCGCCTGCAGCGCCCTGGCTTCCTGATTGAGCAACTCGGCGAAGGCGAACGCCATTTTGACGCGGTCGCCGTAATAGCTGTCGGCCAGCGTGTCGATGATGGTCATCGGGCCGGGCAGGGTGAACTTCAATTTGCGCGTGGTATGCGCCCGCGCGGCCTGTGCCTCGTCGGCATGGACACGGCCCTTGAGCCGCAGCGGCGCGACCACCTGCGGCACCATGGCTTTGTAACGATCCTTGCGGATGCCCATCTCGACCTTGTGGGCGAAGTCGATGCCTTCGACGCGCTCCAGGAAGCCATGGACGAAATGCTGCCGCGCCTGTTCGCCCTCGGTGACAATATCAATCCCGGCATCTTCCTGGATTTTGACCCAGAGCAGCGTGGCGTCGCGCTTGGCGCTGGCCAGTTCCGCGCCCTTGAGCTTCCACGGCGCCCATAATGTGTTGGGCTCGGCGAGCCAGTCGGGTTTCGGCAGCGAGCCGGCAATGGATGTTTGAAACAGCATGAGAAATATCCGTTGTTCTTGTTGAAGCTGTTGAACGCCTATCTGCCATGCCCGGAGCTTGGGCGACAGGCTATTCGCGCCTGCGGGATGGAAATGTGACAGCCGCCGTGGTTAGAATCGCGCCTCGCCACTCATTTGCGGGTATCCGATGATCGACCTCTACTATGCGCCGACACCCAACGGGTGGAAAATCTCGATCATGCTGGAGGAACTGGGGCTGCCTTACAATGTCATTCCGGTGAACATCCGCACCGGCGATCAGTTCAAGCCCGAATTCCTTGCGATCAGCCCCAACAACCGTATTCCCGCGATCATCGACCAGGCACCTGCCGACGGCGGGGCGCCGATCCCGATGTTCGAGACCGGCGCGATCCTGATCTATCTGGCCGAAAAAACCGGGCGCTTCCTGCCGAAGGATGTGCGCGGCCGCTTCAAGGTGATCCAGTGGGTGATGTGGCAGATGGGCGGGCTGGGTCCGATGCTCGGCCAGCACGGGCATTTCGCGCTCTATGCCGCCGACAAGATTCCTTACGCGATCCAGCGGTATCGTGATGAAGCCGAGCGGCTCTATGCCGTGCTCGACCGGCAACTCGGCAGGACCAACGCCTATGTCGCGGGCGATGCGTATTCGATTGCCGATATCGCGATCTTCCCGTGGACCATGACCCACAAGGCGCAGGGTTTTACGCTCGACGATTTTCCGCACATCAAGCGCTGGTATGCAACCGTGCGCGCGCGGCCCGAGGTGCAGAAGGGGCTGGCTGTGGGCAAGTTCGACAAGACGCCGTTCACGGAGGAGCAGCGCAAGACCATGTTCGGCAAGGCGGCCCAGCAGGCGCAGTAGGTTCGAGAATGAACGTTATCCTGAGGTGCGAGCGCTTGCGAGCCTCGAAGGATGACGGAAACCAAAGCCGTCGCCCTTCGAGGCCGTTGCTCCGCAACGGCACCTCAGGGTGACGGATAACAAACGGAGGAAATACCATTATGATCGAGTTCTTCTTCGACTGCTCCAGCCCGTGGACCTATCTGGCCTTCACCAACATCCAGCCGATGGCGAAGGAGCTTGGCGCGCCGATCACATGGCGGCCCATTCTGGTCGGCGGCATTTTCAACACCGTCAACAAGACGATGTATGAGACACGGGCCAATCCGGTGCCTGCGAAGCAGGCCTACACCGCGAAGGACATGCAGGACTGGGCGCGCCTCGCCGGCATCAAGATCACCATGCCGCCGACGGTGTTTCCGGTGAACGCGGTGAAGTCGATGCGCGGCTGCATCTGGGTGCAGCAGACCGCGCCGGACAAGCTCGTTCCGTTCGCGACCGCGGTGTTCGAGAGCTATTGGGGCGACGATCAGGACATCTCCAAGGACGAGGTGCTGACGAAAATCTGCGAGCGCGTCGGCATCGAGCCAGCGAAATTCTTCGCAGGGATCGGTGAGCAATCCGTCAAGGATCAGCTCAAGGCCAACACCGATGAGGCGATCGCGCGCGGTGCGTTCGGCTCGCCGACCATCTATCTCGACAAGACCGACATGTATTTCGGCAACGACCGCCTGCCGCTGATCCACGCGAAGCTGCTGGAAAAGAAGGCGATGGCCTGATCGCTGTTCTCCTGGCAGGTGTTGCGAGAATTGGGCCGCGGGTGTGATGCGCTCCCTCTCCCCGGCGGGGAGAGGGTTGGGGTGAGGGGACTGGATGCCTGAAATGAAATCCGAACCCCCTCAACCGGATTGCTTTGCAATCCGACCTCTCCCCCAAGGGGAGAGGTGAAGCACACATCGAATCGCTATTTCAGATAAGGATCATTGAATGCCGCGCGCCGTCATCTGCCGCGAACTCGGGCCGCCTGAAACGCTGAAGCTGGAAGAGGTGCCGCGTGTCGCGCTGGCACCGGGCCAGGTGCGGGTCGCGATCCATGCCGCCGGTCTGAACTTTCCCGACATCCTGATGGCGGCGGGCGACTATCAGCTCAAGCCGCCGCTGCCGTTCACGCCGGGCATGGAAGCGGCGGGCGAGGTGATCGAGGTTGCCGGGGACAATGGCTTTCAGCCCGGCGACCGAGTGATCGTGAAGGCGCGGTTCGGCTGCTACGCCGATGAGATCGTGGTGACGCCCGATCAACTGACGCCTTTGCCGCTGACTTTCGACTTTGCGCAGGGCGCGGCCTTCCTCGCGGCGCATGGGACGGCGTGGCATGCGCTGCATGACCGCGCGCGGATCAGGCCCGGCGAGGTGCTGCTGGTGCATGGCGCGGGCGGCGGAGTGGGGCTGGCCGCCGTCGAACTCGGCAAGGTGGCCGGTGCGATCGTCATTGCCTGCGCGTCGAGCGAGGAAAAACTCGACGTCGCCAGGCAGCGCGGAGCGGATCATGGCGTGCTCTACGGCCACGAGCCGTTCAAGGATGCGGTCAAACGCATCACCGGCGGACGCGGCGCCGATGTGGTGTTCGATCCGGTGGGCGGACAGGTGTTTGAAGACAGCCTGCGCTGCATCGCATGGGGCGCGCGGCTGCTGGTGATCGGGTTCACCGGAGGCGTCGGCGCGGCGAAAACCAATCTGGTGCTGATCAAGGGCGCGAGCGTGCTGGGCGTGCGGGCCGGCGAAGCCGTGCGGAAAGACCCGTCGCTTGCGGTGGCGCGCATGGCGGACCTGACGCGGCTTGCCGAGGCGCGCCGCATCAGCCCGAACATCTCGCATCGCCTGCCGCTTGAGGATTATGCGAAGGCGATGCGTCTGTTGATGGACCGCCGCGCCATCGGGCGCGTTGTGCTGGAGATGCAATGATGCGCGACCCGCGCAATCTCTCACCTCGTCGTCCCCGCGCAGGCGGGGACCCATAACCACTGTAAGTCACCGCGAGAGCAAAAAGATTGCTCCAACATCTCCCTCAAATCGACAATGTAGGGAGTATGGGTCCCCGCCTGCGCGGGGACGACACAGTGTATTTTGTGCGGCTAGTGCATCACTCAGGATGGCGGTCTCAGCGGTTACTTATACTCCCGCTCGGTCCACCACGGGAAATAGGACGGCATGTCCTTTGACACCGTCTGCGCGAATTTCGCCGGGCGCTTTTCGAGGAACGACATCACGCCTTCGCGCACGTCGGCGGACTGGCCGCGTGAGTAGATGCCACGGCTGTCCACCTTGTGCGCTTCCATCGGATCGTCCGCGCCGAGCATGCGCCACATCTGCTGACGGATCAGCGCGATCGAGACGGGCGCGGTGTTCTCCACGATCTCGCGCGCGATGCCGCGCGCGGTGGTCATGAGTTCATCGGCTGGCACGACCTTGCTCACCAGACGTCCGGCGAGCGCTTCCTGCGCCGGAAACACGCGGCCTGAATAGCACCATTCCAGCGCCTGCGAGATTCCGACGATGCGCGGCAGGAACCAGCTCGATGCCGCTTCCGGCACGATGCCGCGCCGCGCGAACACGAAGCCGAAGCGCGCATCGGTGGATGCAATGCGGATGTCCATCGGCAGTTGCATGGTGACGCCGATGCCGACCGCCGCGCCGTTGATCGCGCCGATCACCGGCTTGAGGCTCTTGAAGATGCGCAGCGTCACGCGGCCACCGCCGTCACGCACCGCGTCGTCGCTCCATTCCACCTCGCCGTTGGGGCGCAGCGGCGCGCCCTTGCGGTCGGGCCGTGCTTCGCGGTCGAAGGTGGCGCCGCCTGCCGAAAGGTCCGCACCTGCGCAAAATGCACGGCCCGCGCCGGTGACGATGATGGCACGGACATTGTCGTCGGCGTCGGCGGCGTCGAACGCGGAGATCAGTTCGTCCATCATGACATGGGTGAACGCATTCATCTTGTCGGGACGGTTGAGCGTGATGGTCAGGACGTTGTCCTGCACCTCGTACTTGATCTGTTCGTAATTTGCCTGGGCCATCGTCAGCGCGTCCTCTTCAACATGTTGCTTCTTGTTTCCGCGCGAAGGCGGACCGGACGGGGACATTACCGCGCCCGTCCGAGTGCTGGCAATTTACGCATGCGGGATGGAACTATGCGATGGACGTTTTAAACAGCGCGGCCTAGCCTTCGTTCCGTCAGAACGGAGACCGCGATGCGTGCAGTTCTCGAACATTGTACCGGCCGGCAGGAAAACTATGTCGCGGCGCAGTCGCTGTTGCTGCGGGAAGGCGAGACCACCGGCGAACTGTATGTTCTGCTGGAGGGCGAGCTTGAGGTTCTCAAGGGCGATACGATCGTCGCCGTGGTGACGGAGCCGGGGGCTGTGCTGGGCGAAATGTCGGTGCTGCTCGGCCTGCCGCACACGGCGACGGTGCGGGCCGCCACCGGCTCGACGGTGTACCGGATCGACGATGGCGACGGATTCCTGCGCGAGAAGACCGAGGTCGCGCTGCTGGTCGCCAGGGTACTGGCGCAGCGATTGAATGCCGCGACCACCTATCTCGCCGATATCAAGCGGCAATATGCCGGGCACGGCACGCATCTGGAGATGGTCGGCGAGGTGCTCGAAACTCTCGTCAATCTGCCGGGCTCGAAGACATCCCCGGGGTCGGACCGCCAGCCTGACCCGCGGCTATAAGCCAGGCGGGGAATTCCGGAATGCCGCCTGCCGGGCGCTGCAGCGGCGCGCCGAGGTCGATGGATTGTTCGCCTGCCGCCGACAGCCAGAACGCGCGATTGGCCGCGAGGTCCAAAGCGATAAAGGCCGGCGGACTGCCGAATTGATGCCCGGCATTGAACACCCAGGTGTCGCCGATCCTGTCGAACCATGAGCCGTCTTTCGTGAACGGTGACTGATGGACATGGCCCGACAGAACAATGTCGGGGCGCCAGGTTTCGATCCATTGCACGAGTTCGATGTCGCCCTGAAAGCGCGAGCCGGCCCAGCTTATCGGCGAGTTGGCGGGCGGTGCGTGATGGACCCAAATCCAGCGGCCGCGATGTTCGGCGGCGGCTACCTCAAGCTGCACGCCGATCTGTGCTTTCACGCGGGGGCCATCCCACCACGGGCAGACCGTGAAGAATGTATCGCCGATGGTCACGCTGTCGCCGTCATGGACGATACCGAGATTGCCGACATCGTCGATCCAGCGCGAAATCTTCTCACCGCCGCTGTCGCGTTCGTCGAGATCGTGATTGCCCGAGCACAGGATCACCCGCGTCTTGTCCGCGAGCAGCTTGAGATATTTTCGCACCACCACGATCTGCGCCCGGAAATCGACCACCGAGCCGATGTCGAGCGCATCGCCGGCGATGATCACCACGTCGAAATGCGCGGCGGCGTTCAGCACCCAGTCAAATTGCGGGAGGGAGTAATGCAGGTCGGCGACCACGAGGCAGCGCATGACGAATCACATCCAATGTCGATCCGCGCCAGCTTGTGAAAAAGCTGTCGCGGCGATCCGTCCGGCGGAGCAACTTTAGCGACAAACCTGCGGGCTGCAATCGGCGCGGCCCGATGCCGCCGGGCTTTTTGGCGCAGCATCCGCAAGGCAAGCCAGCGGTTGCCGGTGTTTTTTGCATGCCGAGGGGAAAACCACTGGTGCGGACGGCGGGAATCGAACCCGCACGACGTTGCCATCGAGGGATTTTAAGTCCCTTGCGTCTACCAATTCCGCCACGTCCGCGCGGGCGGGTTGTAACACCGCGCGGGGTGGCGCTGAAAGCCCGGTGTGGCGTTGTCCGGCCCCGAAAAACGTATCAGCCGGCGGGCGGTTTGAAAGGTGCGATTGAACCCGCTCAAGGTGAATTCCGGTCGCCGGAAAGCGCTCCTGTCATCCAGCGGTTTGACCCGCCGGATATGGTTACGCCGCTGTTCGCCGCGTGGACACGTTCAGGGGCACAAATCAGTTGATGAATGTCATGGCAAATGTCAGGTTTTGCGGCGATAAGAAGTCCTTCAAAACGCCACCGCATCACCGGTTTTCGGGCGATTCCACGCAAGCCAGTCCACGCCAGCCGTGTCCGCACAAGCTATGCCGATGAATCTCCGGTGCCGGACGTCACGAGACGAGGAAACCAGCGCATGAGCGCGAAAGCACCGACCATCATCTACACGCTGACTGACGAAGCCCCGGCGCTGGCGACGGCCGCCTTCCTGCCCATCGTGCGCGCGTTCGCCGCGCCGGCGGGAATCAATGTGACAACCAGCGATATCTCGGTCGCGGCGCGCATCCTCGGCGAGTTTCCCGAATTTCTGACAGAAGCCCAGCGCGTGCCGGACAATCTGGCGGAGCTTGGTCGGCTGACGCTGCTGCCCGACACCAACATCATCAAGCTGCCGAACATCAGCGCTTCGGTCGCGCAGTTGAAGGCGGCGATCAAGGAACTGCAGGGCAAGGGTTACAAAGTCCCTGATTATCCGGAAAACCCGAAGACCGACGACGAAAAGGCGATCCGCGCGCGTTATGCCAAGTGCATCGGCAGCGCGGTGAATCCGGTTTTGCGCGAGGGCAACTCCGACCGCCGCGCGCCGCTCGCGGTGAAGAACTACGCCCGCAAGAATCCGCACAGCATGGCTGAATGGAGCCAGGCCTCGCGCTCGCATGTCTCGCACATGCACGGCGGCGACTTCTATCACGGCGAGAAGTCGATGACGCTGGACCGCGCCCGCGACGTGAAGATGGAGCTGATCACCAAGAGCGGCAAGACCATCGTGCTCAAGCCGAAAGTCGCGCTGCAGGATCGCGAGATCATCGATTCCATGTTCATGAGCAAGAAGGCGCTGCTGGAGTTCTACGAAAAGGAGATCGAGGACGCCTACAAGACCGGCGTGATGTTCTCGCTGCATGTGAAGGCGACCATGATGAAGGTCTCGCACCCCATCGTGTTCGGCCACTGTGTCAAGATTTTCTATCGCGACGCCTTCGAGAAGCACGGCGAGCTGTTCCGCGAACTCGGCGTCAACGTCAACAACGGCATGGTCGACCTGTACAACAAGATCGCCACCTTGCCGCAAAGCAAGCAGGACGAGATCAAGCGCGATCTCCATGCCTGCCATGAGCACCGGCCTGAACTGGCGATGGTCGACTCGGCCAAGGGCATCACCAATTTCCATTCGCCGAACGACATCATCGTCGATGCGTCGATGCCCGCCATGATCCGCAACGGTGGCAAGATGTGGGGCGCTGACGGCCGTCTCAAGGACGTCAAGGCGGTGATGCCGGAAAGCACCTTCGCGCGCATCTATCAGGAGATGATCAACTTCTGTAAGTGGCACGGCAATTTCGATCCCAAGACCATGGGCACGGTGCCGAATGTCGGCCTGATGGCGCAGCAGGCCGAAGAATACGGCTCGCACGACAAGACCTTCGAGATTCCGGAAGACGGCGTCGCCAACATCACAGATCTCGCGACCGGCGAGGTGCTTCTCAGCGAGGACGTCGAGCAGGGCGATATCTGGCGCATGTGCCAGACCAAGGATGCCGCCGTCCGCGACTGGGTAAAGCTCGCGGTCACCCGCGCCCGTCATTCGGGAATGCCGGTGCTGTTCTGGCTTGACCCGTATCGTCCGCACGAGGCGCAGCTCATCACCAAGGTGAAGATGTACCTGCACGAGCATGACACCAGCGGCCTCGATATCCAGATCATGAGTCAGGTGCGCGCGATGCGCTATACGCTGGAGCGCGTGATCCGCGGCCAGGATACGATCAGCGCGACCGGCAACATCCTGCGCGACTATCTGACCGATCTTTTCCCCATCATGGAACTGGGCACTTCGGCCAAGATGCTGTCCATCGTACCGCTGATGGCGGGCGGTGGCATGTATGAAACCGGCGCGGGCGGCTCGGCGCCGAAACATGTGCAGCAGCTTGTGGAAGAGAACCACCTGCGCTGGGATTCGCTCGGCGAATTTCTGGCGCTCGCCGTCTCGCTTGAAGACCTTGGCCTGAAGACCAGCAATCCGAAGGCCAAGCTGCTGGCGAAAACACTCGATGCCGCCACCGGCAAGCTGCTCGACAACAACAAGTCGCCATCGCCGCGCACCGGCGAACTGGATAACCGCGGCAGCCAGTTCTATCTGGCGATGTACTGGGCGCAGGAGCTTGCGGCGCAGACCGAAGACCCGGAGTTGCAGGCGAAGTTCAAGGGACTGGCCGAGGTGCTCGCCCGGAATGAAGAGAAGATTGTCGCCGAGCTTGCCGCCGTGCAGGGGCAGCCTGCGGATATCGGCGGCTACTATCTGCCCGACGCGGCGAAGTGCGCGTCGGTGATGCGTCCGAGCAAGACGCTCAACACCGCGCTGGCGCAGGTGAACGCCTAAAGCTCCGGAGACGCTCGCGTCCCGTCAGCCCCGCCGCGATGCCGCGGCGGGGTTTGTCTTTTGCGGGACATGGCTGGCGCGGCGTTGCTGGCCGGTTCGCCTGACGGACCCGCACCGGTCGCAATTGGCTAACCATTTTCGGAAGTGGCGCTACACGCAATACGCGAAAGTTCCCTTCTGGCAACTTCTCGACAACCAGAGCCGCCTACCATCACTCGCAAGTCAGGTGGGCGTTATGCGTGGATT
This sequence comes from Afipia sp., assembly GCA_050249215.1. Taxonomy (GTDB): domain Bacteria; phylum Pseudomonadota; class Alphaproteobacteria; order Rhizobiales; family Xanthobacteraceae; genus Afipia. The sequence continues at coordinate 130,764 of JBFWQX010000005.1, read as the reverse complement.
GCGACGGACTACGGCCAGAATGGTCGACGGACTTCAGACTGATGCCAGAACCGGAGACGGCTCGGCGCCAGTAGGGACGGAGACAGAAATCGAGCGTTTGCGCGGCGTCATTGCGCGGTTGATGCATACCGCGGCCCATGATCCGCTGACCGGGCTGCTCACGCGAAGCCTGCTGCTCGAGCGGCTCGAAACCGAGTTGAAGCGCGATGCTGCCGATGACGACGCCCAGGTGGCGGTTCTGTTCGTCGATCTCGACAATTTCAAACTCGTCAACGACTCGCTCGGCCATGGCAGCGGCGATGGTGTCCTGTCCGAAATGGCCAGCCGCATTGTCGGTTGTATCGGGTCTCAGGACATCGCGAGCCGGTTCGGCGGCGATGAAATCGTCATCCTTCATCCGCATGACATTGACGATTCCGGTGTGTCGCTTGGCCACCGGATTCTCGCCGTGCTCGCCGAGCCGATCTTCATCGCCGGAAAAGAAGTGGTGGTGACCGCGAGCGTCGGGATTGCGCTGTGCAGGCCCGGCATGAAATCCGCCGAACAGTTGCTGCGCGAAGCCGACACCGCGCTTTATGCAGCCAAGGACCGGGGCCGCGCCCGGCTGGTGCAATTCAACGACGAACTGCATACGCGCGTCGAAAAACGCATGCAGATCGAGTCTGATCTGCGGGCGGCGTTGCGGCAAGCGCAGCTCTTTGTGGAATATCAGCCGCAGGTTCGGCTGAAGGATGGCTGCGTTGTCGGTGTCGAGGCGCTGGTGCGCTGGCGGCATCCGGTGCACGGCATCATACCGCCCGGCGATTTCATTCCCGTCGCCGAGGACTGCGGGCTCATCGTTCAGATCGGGCGGCAGGTGCTGCTGGAATCGTGCCGCCAGTTGTCCGAATGGACGCAGGCGATGCCGGACCGACCACTGGCCATTACGGTGAACGTCTCGCCGCGCCAGATCGCGGAGCCGGCCTTCTTTTCGGAACTGCGCCAGATTCTTGCGGATACCGGCATTGATCCGACATCGCTGTGTCTGGAGATTACCGAAAGCGTCATGATGAGCGCGACGGACGATGTCGTCCGGGTGCTCAACGAAGCCAAGGCACTCGGCGTCTATATTGCGATCGACGACTTTGGCACCGAGCATTCCTCGTTGTCGCGTTTGCGCGACATGCCCGCCGAAGTGTTGAAGATCGACCGCAGCTTCATTGACGGCTTGAGCAGCGAGCCGGGCGATATGGCGATCGTGTCGTCAATCTTGAGTCTGGCCTATGCGATGGGCAAGCACACCATCGCCGAGGGCGTGGAGACCCGCGAGCAGGCCGCGATCTTGCTCCGCATGGGGTGCGAAGTCGCCCAGGGTTATTTCTTCTCGCGGCCGGTTGCGGCGGAACGGATCGGGCCGATGCTGGGCAAGGCGCTCTGGCAGACTCGCGCCACGCGGGCGCTGCATAGTGCGCAGTCGACGGCGGGCATGGCCCGGCAGGGCCATCGCTATTTCATCGACGAGTTTCTCGATCACATCGGCGCGCCGATGGGGACCAAGGCCGCACCATGATGTCCATTGTCATCGGTTTGAGCAATATCCTGGCCGGACTGGCGTATGCCGGTCTTGGCGTGCTTTCGGCCTGGGAGACGATCAGCTTACACCGTTATCGCGGCTGGTCCCGCTTTGGGATCGGCTTTTCGCTGATGGCGGTGAGCTGCGGGCCGCATCACCTGATCCACGGCTGGCATGTCCTTCAGGGCGCGAGTGTGTCGTGGCCGATGCTGACCGCCACCCTGATCGGGCTGCCGGCCGGACTCACATTCGTTTACTCCCGTCTCGAGGCCGCCTGTGGCGGTCAGGGCGATCGTGCGATCTATGCTTCGCCGCAATGGGTGGTGTTGTCCGTTGGCATTCTGACGCTCATCGCGGGCTGGCTGGCGGCCTGGACCCTCGTGCAATCGTCCGAAGTGGGATCTGCATTTGAGGCCTTGTGCGGGTCATCGGGTCCGATTTTCGGTGGTGGGGGACTCGGGATTGATGTCGCCTGTGTCGATCTTCTCGCCAACGTGTTCGTGACCATCACTTACGGGATGGTTGGCTGGTATCTGGCCGATCATCAGGCGCGCCGCTATCTGACTGATGGGGCGTGGTCGTTGTCGGGCATCGCGCTGTCGGGTGTGTTCTTCACCTGTGCCCAGATGCATTTCGTCAATGCATTCACGGCGGGCGATGAAGTGCGATTGGTAATCGACCTGATCGGCGTTCCTGCGTCTGTCTACTTCCTGTGGATCGTCAAGCAGGTTCATAACGACTCGGTGCTGGACTGGAATCGCCGCCCGCTGGTCGGCACCGCCGGCACACCGGCGCGCCGGTCGCCATGGAGCGCGGAGAGCGGCAGCGCCGAGCGGCCCATCTGATCGTTGCACATCGCGCCGATCTTTCCGGACATCATTGCAGCAGAGGCTCGCGCGGTGTAGGCAGGCGCGCGTCGGGTTTTCTCCCGCCGCAATGGAATGACGCCTTGGACGAGGCGATGTGGTCAGGATACCAACGTGCTTTTCAGAATTACAGGGTGCGCGTTCCTCGTTGCGTCGAACGTACTGAATTCAACCGTTTCTTTTGCGCAAAACAGTGAGGCTTGGCCAAATACTTTGGTCTGTCAGGCGAGCGTGCAGTCTTATTTCAACCTGCCGCAGCCGCCGCGCCAGATCGACGAGAGTTTCGGCTGGCTGATTTTCCGCAGTTCGCTCGGCGGCGTCTATGACTGCAGGGTGTGGGGCAATTCCGTTTCGCTGAAATGGAAAAGTCACAATGGAACGATGAGCAACAGCCGGACGCAGGTGGATGCCAGCGGTCCCGTGCTGACCGTCCGGCCCGGCGGTACGGGCGAGTGGCGATTTCGCCGTGTCGCCGACGGATATGGTTTGTTAAACGGGGGCAAGGGCCGCTAAGGTCGCACGGAATTTCCGGGACCCGAAGGATCGACCATGGTGGACAAGCAAGCCCTGCGCGAGGAGACCGAGCGGCTGGTGCGCGAGGCGATGGAGCGCAAGGCGCTGGTCGTCAAGCAGGGCAACACGCGCTTCGATGCGACCTGCGGCAAGTGCGGCAAGGCCAACCGCGTCACGGCAGAGAAGGGTACCAAACGTGCGTCCTTCACCTGCAAGGAATGCGGCCACAAGCAGGAAACGCTTTGACGCCGCGGCGACCGACCACAAATTCAACACGAAGACCCGCGACACGACGGCCATGAAACCTGTGCGGATGACGGAAGCCATGGGCGGGACGCGGGCGAAGCAATGGAAGGCTGGCGTCTTGCGCCTTGCCATGTTCGGGGCGATGGCAACAAGCCTCGGCGCGTGCGCTTCCGGCGGGGAGTCGCCGTTCGGTTCGAGCGTGTTTGTCGATCCGTCAAAATACGATCTCTACAACTGCGAGCAACTCGCCACCGCCCGCAAGACCACCAACGACCGCGTGGTCGAGCTGGAAGGCTTGATGGCGAAGGCCGAATCCGGTGCCGGCGGAGCGCTGGTGTCGGGTCTGGCGTATCAGACCGACTATCGCGCCCAGCGGGCGCAGCGCGAGGCCATCGACGAGAAGATGGCGCGCAACAATTGCAGCGCAGAGCTTGCCGTGCCTGCGACTCCGGCAGCGCCGGTGACTCGCCGCCGCCGCTAGATTTTCCAGTCGTAGATCCAGTCCTGTCGCGACAGCAGGCGCGAGCCGCCGAGCACGCGGATCACCTGATCGCGCGCGAAGCCGACCGGACCACCCAAATGATACGTCTGGCCGTTCTTGCGCGCGGTGCGCTGAACGCGCGCGACACGCGAAGCGCGCAGGCCGGCATATTGCGCGAAGGCCGCCGTCGGATTGGTGCGCGAGGCGTCGAGGCATTTGGCGATCACGGCGGCATCCTCGATCGCCATGCCCGCGCCCTGCGCGGCGAACGGCAGCATGGCATGGGACGCATCGCCGAGCAGGGCAATCGGTCCCTTGTTCCAGACCCCGCCGTCGCGCAAGGCGAACAGCGCCCATTTCCGCCAGCTATCCACCGCGCCGATCATCATGCGCGCGGCGATCGGCCAGTGCGGATCGGCGAAATGATTGCCGATCTCGACCACGTCGCCCGGCTCGCTCCAGCCCGGCCTGTTCCACTTGCCCGAGACGATGGCGACCATGTTGATGCGCTTGCCGCCCGACATCGGATAGGCGACCAGATGCGCGTTGGTGCCCATCCACAGTTGCACGCGCTGGGTCATGAAGCCGCGCGGCAGTTGCGAGGCGTCGACGGTGCCGCGCCAGGCGATGCTGCCGGTGAATTGCGGCTGCGCCTCTGGGAAAATCTGGTGGCGGACGCTTGACCAGACGCCATCCGCGCCGATCAGCGCCAGCGCCGGCTCCTGCTGCCGCTCGCTGACGCGGCGCTGAACGACCGTGACGCCCTTGGGATAGACCGCCACATCCTCGAACTGCGCGCCGAGCCGCAGGTCGATATCGGGATGACCGGTGACGCGCGCGAGCAGCGCGGATTGCAGGTCGGCGCGGCGGACGATCCAGTAGGGCGCGCCATAACGCAGCGCCGCCGCTTCGCCGAGGGGCACGCGGCCGATTTCCTTGCCCGTCCGGGCGGTCATGATGCTGATCGAGTCGGGCGCGATGACATGCGGCGCGAGCAGAGGTTCGAGCCCGAGTTCGATCAGGATACGGCTGGCGTTAGGAGAGAGCTGCAGTCCGGCGCCGGCTTCCTCGAGCCTTGCGGCGCGCTCGAGCACGACGATGCGAAACCCGCGCGCGGCGAGCGCCAGCGCGGCGGTCAGTCCGCCAATACCCGCACCAGCGACAACGATGGTGCGCGAAACCGCCACGAGGTTTTTAAGCGACCTTGTCTTTCACCACGCATTCCGGCGGACGCGCCTGTCCGGCGGCGAGGTCCTTGGCGTAGCGGTACAGCGTCGAGCAATAGGGGCAGATGATTTCGTTATCGTCGCCGAGATCGAGAAAGACATGCGGATGATCGAACGGGGGATTTGCGCCCACGCACATGAACTCGCGCGATCCGATTTCGATGATGGCCACGCCCGCATCGTTGTGAAAGTGAGGGACGACGTGATCCGCCATGGTAGCTCTACCCCAATCCTGGTCTTCTGCGTCGTTTGCCCAAAACCCGGCCCACAGCGGCGACGCAGCCACTGCTTTGCAGCATACCGGGCAATATCGTTTATTCCTAGATAGTGGCGCTGGATTCGTCCATTCGCCCCAGAAGTCAGCGTGTGAATTCGACACAATCCTGCCGTCTTGCGAAAGCCCTTCTTTCGGAGGGGAGGTTGTGTCCGAAAAACGGCGCACCATGTCATCGCAAAGTCACCAAGTCCGGACCTTGTGGGCCGGTGGAGGGTTATTCCTCAATGAAACAGTCCTGGCGCATCGGTTTGACGCTGGCGGGGGCCGTCGCATCGGCGGTGGTATTTGCCCTGCTGTGGCCGCATGCCCGCGAGGCCGGTGGCCTGCTGTTGGCGCAGGACGATCCCGCAGCCCTGTCGGATGGGCGGATCAATTCCGCCTTGCGAACGAATCCCGCCACGATTGGGCAGGGAGCCGAACAGGCCTTGCAGGCGGGGGATGCCGATCTGGCCAACAGTTTTGCCGACCTGGCGCGGGACAAGGGTATCGTGTTGCCGGAGGGCGTCAGCGCGCGTGTCGATGCCGCAGTCGCAGACGAGAATTCCACCGCCAGCGTCGCGAGGCGTTTTGCCACCGGGCTTGTGACCGGCGAGGCCGATGACGTCGCCAGCCTTTCCGGCACGGTCGCGGGCGATCTTTTCGTGTTCGGCGACATCCGCGATGTGGTGCGCGAAGGCAAGCGGCTGGCCATGGGCGAGGACGCCGACCGGCTTGTGCTCGGCCTTGCCAGTGTCGGTCTTGTGGTGACGGCAGCGACTTATGTCTCCGCTGGCGGAGCGACTCCGGTTCGCGCCGGTCTGACCATGGTGAAGGATGCACGCAAGGTCGGACGGCTGGGCGCCGGTCTGACGGAATGGGCGGGCCGTTCGGCGCGCGGCGTGGTCGATGCGCCGATGCTGCAGAAGGCTGTCGCCGATGCGTCGCTTGCGCATCCAGGCCAGACCATCACCGCGATGAAAGCGGCGTTCAAGGCGGAGAAGGCCGGCGCGCTGGTGCGGCTCGCGAAAGACGTCGGCCGCCTCGGTGAGAAGGCCGGCACCAAGGGCGCGCTCGATGTGCTGCGCATCGCGGACGGACCGAAGGATGTGGCGCGCGCCGCGCGGCTCGCGGAATCCAAAGGCAGCCAGACCCGCGCCATCGTCAAAATTCTCGGACGTGGTGCGCTGCTGCTGACCGCCGGTGCGTTCAATCTGGCCTGGTGGGTGTTCGCAGCATTGCTGGCGCTGTTCGGGTTTATCACCTCGATCAAGGCCACGACCGAACGGCTGACACTGGCGTGGATTCAACGCTCGAAACTCAAGCGCGCGCGGCGTGAACTCGCGGCGGCGCAAGTTTAGTGGTTTGTTCAAGTGCGCCGTCACCCTGAGGTGCGCCGGCGGCAACGCCGCCAAACCTCGAAGGGCGACGGCGTTGTTTTGAGCAATCATCCTTCGAGGCTCGCAAGTGCTCGCACCTCAGGATGACGATCGGTGCTCTCTAGCAAGGCCTCTCATCTGCGAGTAGACTCTAGCCCCATCTCCCATAGCGGCTTCGGCCGCATCACATCCTGCGAACACTGGACGACAAGATGCCGAGTTTTCACAACGGCTCCGTTGAGCTTTCCTATCTCGATGAAGGCGAGGGCGATCCGATCGTCCTCGTGCATGGATTCGCATCGAGCAAGAACGTGAACTGGGCCTATCCGGGATGGACGTCGGTGCTGACGAAAGCCGGACGGCGGGTGATCGCGCTCGACCTGCGCGGGCATGGCGAGTCGACCAAGCTGTATGATTCCGAAGACTATCACATCGGCACCATGGCCGGTGACGTGCGCTCGCTGATGGATCATCTCAAGATCGAACGCGCGGACATGATGGGCTACTCGATGGGCGGACGCATCACCGCCTATCTTGGACAGCGCAGTCCGGAGCGCCTTCGCAACATCATCCTCGGCGGGATCGGCATGGGCCTGATCGAAGGCGGCGGACCGGGCGAGAATGTCGCGTCCGCGCTCGAAGCCGCATCGCTCGACGACGTGACCGATCCTGTGGGCCGCACGTTTCGGGCGTTTGCAGATCAGACCCGCTCGGATCGCAGGGCGCTTGCGGCGTGCCTGCGCGGCTCGCGGCGGCTGATGACGCGCGACGAAGCGGCGGCCATTTCCGTCCCGACGCTGATCGCGGTGGGCACCACCGACGACATCGCAGGCTCGGCGCAACGTCTTTCCGACGTCATTCCGGGGTCGCAAGTGCTTGATATTCCAAACCGCGACCACATGCGCGCGGTCGGCGACCGGGTTTACAAGGACGGCGTGCTGGCGTTCCTTGGTCGGCATGGCTGATGCCGCGCGGCGTAGATAATTATTCTCCGCCGAGGGGAGAATGTTATTCCCGCGTCAACCCTGGTAACCGTTGCGGCCTTCCGTCCGCCCATTATGTGGTAAGATATCCTCAACGTTCATCAGCCGGACTGTGCCCATGGCCAAGCATCATCTCGATACGAAGACGGTTCTTTCCACTGTCGATCCTGTCTGGACCCGTATTCGCGACGAGGCCGAGGCCATCGTGCAGCGCGAGCCCGAGCTTGCGACCTTCATCTATTCCAGCGTGCTGCATCACGACCGTCTCGAAGACGCGGTGGTGCATCGCATCGCGGAGCGTCTCGATCACTCGGCGCTGTCCGGCGATCTGATCCGTCAGGCCTATAACGACGCGCTCGAAGCTGATCCCGATCTTGGCAACGCATTCCGCGCCGATCTCGTCGCGGTCTACGACCGCGATCCCGCGGTGTCGCGCTTCATCGACGCGCTGCTCTACTTCAAGGGCTTCCACGCCATTCAGGCGCATCGTCTCGCGCACTGGCTCTACAACAACGGCCGTAAGGATTTCGCCTATTACATCCAGAGCCGCTCATCGGCGGAATTCCAGACCGACATCAATCCGGCGGCGCGCATCGGCCGCGGCATCTTCCTCGACCATGCCACCGGCTTTGTCGTCGGCGAGACGGCGGTGATCGAAGATGATGTGTCGATCCTGCACGGCGTGACGCTGGGCGGCACCGGCAAGGAAAACGAGGATCGCCACCCCAAGATCCGTCACGGCGTCATGCTCGGCGCGGGCGCGAAGATTCTCGGCAATATCGAAGTGGGGCACTGCGCGCGCGTGGCGTCCGGTTCGGTGGTGCTGAAGGACGTGCCGAACAATGTCACGGTCGCAGGCGTGCCAGCGAAGATCGTCGGCGAGGCGGGCTGTTCCGAGCCGTCGCGCACCATGAACCAGATGCTCAACGGCGGTATCTGAAAAATCTTCTGCGATTTATCGCGATCCCTTGGACGCAGGTCTAGCGGTCTGCGCCGGATCGTTTTAAAGCTGTCGCCAACATAGACTGTTCAGTTGGAGAAACGCCCGTGGACGTTACGGAAGTCAGGAAGCTCGACGCTTATCTCAAGCGCCTGTTCGGCAATCCCAAAATCCGCGTCGTGCCGCGTCCGAAGAAGGACGATTCCGCCGAGGTGTACATCGGCGAGGAATTCATCGGCGTGCTGTTCGTCGATGACGAGGACGATGACCGGTCCTATCAGTTCCAGATGGCGATCCTCGAGACCGACATCGAGGAAGAGGTCTGAGCCTTTCAGCCTCGTTGAATCAAAATGCCCGGCGCGTGCCGGGCATTTTCGTTTTTGGGCAGGAGGATCAGCCGTGCGGCGTGCGCATCCGGGCGACGATCCGGTCCATCGCACCCGCGACGTCCCGCCATTTCGACAGCCAGTCGCGCGGGAATCTGAATGTCAGATCCGCGCCCTCGATCCGCCGCTCGCTCAGGCACATGCCGGGTGTTTTTCCGTCGCGCGAGCAGCGCGCGATGATCAGCGGTGATGAGGCGTAGACCAGATCCTCGTTCGCATAGGGCGTGTTGTCGCGGAACGGGCGGATGCTCAAACCGTCCTGTAGGCGTCCGGCATTCGGATCGAGATAACGCGGATAGATTGTGCGCGTGCGCTCGTCCGGCGAAATGGCGTCGTGATGCGCGGCGATCGACAGAAAAATCCGGTCGATCTCCGGCAGGTTTTCTTCCACCGTTTCCGCGCTGACCGGACGCCGCGCTTCGGGCGCTTCCAGCGACGGATAGACGAGGCTGATATCGACGCGCTCCTGCGGGCCGGTGCGCTTTTGCAGTTTCACCCGGATCGCCTTGGTCGGCACGTTGAACAGCGTGCCGCCGATGCTGATCGGCAGGCGGTCGGGATCGCCGGCCTTCTCGACACCCCATGTCGGCCAGAGCAGATACGCCACCACGGCGACCGCGCTTGCGCCAATCGCGCCCATCACAAGGAAGGGCACAAAGTGGCTGCGGCGGGCGGCGCGCGCGGGGCGTGACGATGCGGACGAAGACAGGGCCATGACCGGGCAACACATCGGGCCGAGGCCTGCGGGATGCAGGCCGAATCGCCGGGAGTATGCCATGCGCGGGGGACTTTCCGGTGGTTCCGCATGAGGGCATCGCCGCCGGAGCCATGCGTGCGCAGCCGGGCGCGGGCGCTGCGTTAACCTTTCCTTAAGGATAAGCTGGCGGGCGTGGCGGCATTTTGCGATGCCTAGGGAGGCCGCCGCGCGGCGGCCTTCAAGTGGTCGCGTGCGTTGGACGTGTCAGATGTCGCCTGAAGCGTTGAATTCCTTCTTTGCCCTTTTCATCGGATTTGCCGTCGCAGGCGCGCTCAACAGCGGCTTCCAGGCGCTAATGGAAAAGCCGCCGGGCTTCGGACTGCTGATGCAGGACGCGACCTCCAAGGCCTTTGCCGCCGTGCCGTTCCTGGTGTTCGCCGCGCCCTTCATCATCATGCGCAACACGGTGCGGGGCCGCACGCTCGAAGGCCGCCGGGTTCAGTTCGTCGCGGCGGCCACCGTCATCGCCGGATTCTGGAGCATGATGTCCGGCACCTTCGTGCTGATGCTTCTCGAAAGCGCCGGCATTCTCGCCTGATCATTCGTCTCCATCCTCTCGCCAGAGCCACTTTTTTCGTGGCATGGTCGCCGCAAAGGAGACCATGAATGGCGATCTACGAGCTTGACGGAAAATCCCCTCAATTGCCTGCCGACGGGCAGTATTTCATCGCCGAGACCGCGACGGTGATCGGCAACGTGCGCCTGAAGACCAACGCCAGCGTCTGGTTCGGTTCGGTGCTGCGCGGGGACAACGAACTGATCGAGATCGGCGAGGGATCGAACGTGCAGGACAACTGCACCTTTCACACCGACCCCGGATTTCCGCTGACCATCGGCACCAACTGCACCATCGGCCATAATGTCATCCTGCACGGCTGCACCATCGAGGACGGCGCACTGATCGGCATGGGTGCGATCATCATGAACGGCGCGCGGATCGGAAAAGGCTGCATCGTCGGGGCGGGGTCCGTCATCACCGAAGGCAAGACCTTCGAGGACCGCTCGCTGGTGATCGGCGCGCCTGCGCGCACGATCAAGACGCTGACGCCGGAGCAGGTCACCGCCATGACCTATGGCGCCGCGCATTACGTTCACAACGGCAAGCGCTTCAAGGCGGGGCTGAAGAAGATCGGCTGACGCGCTTGCGAATCTTTTCGCTCGCGGCGGGCGCCTGCATTTCAAGCCCCGCCGCGTTTATTTTAACCGCTGATTTGCAACCAATCGTCCATTGACGCGCCGGCCTGTCCGTGGCCCATCGCGTCTTTCCGCAATTCGTCGCGGCGGGCGACGGAATGCCGCGTGCCTGCCGGCATGGCCGCTTCAAAAAAATATTATGATAAAAGGAGATATCATGGCGCAGAAGACCGCAGCCAACTGGATTGGCGATGTCATCAGTGCCCTCGTGGTGCTGGCGTTGCTTGCCGACGGCGGTATCCAGTTGTTCGCGCCGCACCTGCTGAAAGAGCCGATGGATGCGACCGGATTTCCGATGAGCCTCGCCGTGCCGCTCGGCATCATCATGCTTGTTTGCGGCGTTCTCTATGCGATTCCGCGCACGGTCTATCTCGGTGCCATCCTGACCACGGCTTTCCTCGGCGGCGCGATCTGCGCGCACTTCCGGCTCGGCGAATTTGGATCGCCGCCGCAGCTCATTTGCCTGCTGCTCGGCGTCATGACATGGGGCGGGCTCTACCTGCGCGATCCGCGGCTGCGCGAACTGCTGCCGCTGACACCGCCGCGATAGCAAGGTCCGCGGCGTCATTCGTTCCAAAAAAGTTGCGGCCGAGCTTTGGGGGAAGCTCGGCCGCGCACGAACCGGTCTGGGACGGGGAGGGGTGGGGATACGACCGGGTCGTGTGTTCCTATCTCTTCAAGTATTCCTTTTGAGCATGGCGTTGCGGCCATGCTCCAAAATCTCAGCGTGAACTTGCGGTGGCGACGGCGGGACGCGAGTCGCCCAGCGATACCCAGGTGTTCGGATCGTTCTGCGACTGACGCTTCACGAAGCGGTAGCCGGTGTCGGTCCAGGCCACGACGTCCTCGTTCTGATTGTCGAGAACAAACTCGCCCTTGTCGGTCTTCACGGTCAGGACCGCATGGCCTTCGCCCTTCTTGTCGCGCACCACCGTGATCAGCAGCGCTTCGCGCGGCCATCCGGCATCCATCAGCATCTTGCGCTTCAGGAGGACATAGTCCTCGCAGTCGCCATATCCGTCGGCCGGATACGACCACTTCTCGATAACGCCCCAGTGATCCATGTCGGTCATCGGCTTGACGGTCTCGTTGACCCAGCGATTGACCCGCAACAAATCCTTCCACGCGGTCTGCGTCATCACGATGTCGCGGGCCTGCGTCGCGCCGACCCGGCAATCGCGCGGGTTGTCGGCGCAGAATTCCACCCAGCCAATCGGCGCGCGTGTCGTGTCACCGAGGCTTGCGTAAAGAACGCGCTCATTCGCGGCCTGCGCCGCAACCGTCATTCCGAAAAGGCTGGCGGCAACCGCCAGTCCTGCTCCCCATCCACGAATTGAAGACATTGTGGCCCCCGTTTTTCTTGTTGGGACCACTTTTCACACAAAGGATTTGAACCGCCGCTAAGTCGTCGAAGTACAATTGAGACGAATACAAGTAAAAGGCGCGGCGATTTCGATCTATACTTGAATAAAATGCGCATAAAATTCGAGATAATCGAATTTGATTCAAATTTTATCTATCATCCCGCAAGCGATTGATATTCATCGCGTTTTGCCGGGCGTCCGAAGGCGTCACAGCAGGGGTAACCGGGCACGCCAAAAGCATCAGGGCGACACCCGGATGGGGGTATCGCCCTGATCGGCCTCAAAAATCAGAAATCGGTAACCGCGGCTCTTTACTGCGCGCTTACGTTGTCTTCGACAGTCTCGGGAAGCTGCGCGTGAACGAACTCGATCGCGAAGCCTTCTTCGAGGTGGCGAACCACGCGGGCCTGCACCCGGCCGAGCATGACCGGCTCGCCGACCAGCGGCTTGATCTCGGCGGCAAGCGCCGCGCCGGACAGCGACAGGTCGATAATCCGGCAGGCCATGGCGCGGCCGTCGTCGAATTTGAGGATCGACATCGGATTGCGCGGCACGATGCGGTCGTGGCGGCGGTCTTCCGGCAGATTGAGGATCTGGCGGTTGGCCAGCCAGGTGAGCTGGGCGGCGAGCTTGTCGCGTTTGCGCGGGGTCGCGCCGACCGTCATGGCGAAACCGTTGTCGAGCAGGCGGGTGATCTTGCCTTCGACACGGCCGATATGATCGAGATAGGCGACGACGCGCTCGCCGACATTGCCGATGCCGGGCGCCAGCATGGCGAGGCCGCCGGGAGACATATTGATGACCTGGCATGGGAACTCACGCCGGTCCGACAGCATGTAGCGGCCGAGCAGGTGAACCTTCACGCGCTGAAAGCGCCGCCGCTCCTGAGCGGACGGACGGATTGACTGTCTTTGCACCAACGCCATCATCAACACCGGTCGACCGGTTTTTCGGTATGATGAACCTTACGGCGCGCAGGGTTAATGAGGCGTTAGCTATACGGGAACCGCGCTGTCTTAACGCAGGCCCTCGTCGACGGTGAGGTCGCGGATTGGCGTCGCCTTGCCATTGCTGGAGGCAATTCAGGCGGCTCTCGGAGCAAGCGTCAATCGCATGCCAAGAGGCTTCAGCGCCTTGTTGATCGTTTCCAGCGTCGGATTTCCACCCGGCTTGAAGGCCTTGTAGATCGCCTCGCGGCTCAGTTTGGTTTCTTTCGCAAACTCGCTGACGCCACGCGCTCGCGCAACGTCCCCGATGGCCGCCGCGATAAACGACGGGTCATCCTGTTCGAGGGATGCCTCGAGATAGGCAATCTGCTCCTCAACCGTCTTGAGGTGATCCAGAACATTGAATGGTGTGGTGTTCAGGGGCATCTCAGGCCTCCTTCGCCATCTTCTGAGCGGTTGCGATGTCCTTGCGCTGGCTTTTCTTGTCCCCGCCGCAAAGCAGGATCACAATCGTCTTGCCGCGCCTGGTAAAATAAACCCGGTATCCGGGGCCGTAGTCGATCCGCATTTCACTGACACCGTCGCCGACTGATCTGGTGTCGCCGGCATTGCCGAGTTCCAGACGGCGGAGACGAACAACGATCCGTGCAACGGCTTGCCTGTCCGCAAGCCTCGCCAGCCAGATCCTGAAGGTCTCGGTTTGAACGACCTGCATTGTGTATCTTAATACACAACTCACGGGACCGTCAACTATCGTACACAAGGAGGCTAGCGCAGGCCCTCGTAGACGGTGAGGCCGCGGATCAGGGACCACTTGCGCAGCATACGCGGGCGGCCACGGTCCTGTTCGAGATGACGCCACGAGGTGAGATTGAAGTCTTTCAGCCCGCCATAGGCGTGCGATCCGTCGATAGGCGAGAGCGGCGCGAGCAGCCCGGTCATGCTGACGGGACTGTAGGAGCGGGCGCTGAACGGCAGCAGCAGCAGTTCAAGGTGAAAACGGCGGCCATCGGGGGCGATGCTGGTCAGGCCGGCCACGGTGGGCTGGGTTTCCTCCGACACGATCCCGAGAAGATCGGCGATCTCGTCGCGGTCGGCGTCGCGGAACAGATTCAGGAAGCTCTGCCCCTTCAGGTCGGCGCCGAGCAGGGCGCACATCCGGGTTCCGGCCACCCGAAACGGGTAACCGGCGGCCAGATCGCAGGACAGGACAAAGATATCGCCGAGCAGATGCCGGACCTGTTCGGGTTCCAGGTCGCTGCGCTCCGGGGCGAGGGCGCCGGCGCGCTTCTCGTCCCAATAGGTGTAAAATTCCTGGTTTGCCGGATGCTTCATACTCAACCCCGCCCCGCGGACAACGGCGGCGGGACAGGTTTGTCCCGCTTTCGGGCACCGCGAGGCCCCTTTCTGTTTGTGCGGGACTTGGGGTGCAGCGTCTATGCCGAACCCATGCCGGGCGGCGGGTTTGCGCTGTTAAGATTAATTTAACTATGAGCTTCGTGGATCTACACAGGGCAGGTAGTGTTTGCGCACTCCAGACCGCCGGTCTTCTCCAGGGCCGGCGCTGGCCAAGAACTCAAGTTGAAGACAGGCGGCGGAAAACGACTTGGTCATTGCGCGGGAGGGGTGGGGATACCCGGACGGCGCGGAAAGACCGGCAAAATCCAGATAAGACCGGGGAGGGCCTTCAAGCCCTCCCTTTTCTTTTATCCATGTGGGTTGCTCGCGCTTGCACCGCACCGCGAAAGCCGCCTATCTCAGGTAACCCGCCCGCTTTTTCGGACCTGTGCGACCTTGGACTCTCCACAATCCCCCCGCGAACCGATCCTGACCATTCCGTTCGCGATGACCGCGGTCATTGTGGTCATGGCCTCCATTCATGGCCTGCGCGCGCTGCTGCCGCTGGCCACCGATCAGGAGGTGATCTGGACCTTCGGCTTCGTGCCGGCGCGGTATGACGCGTCGGTGCTGGCCGGAAAGTTTCCGGGCGGGGTCGGCGCGGAAATCTGGACTTTCCTGACCTACGCCTTCCTGCATGCGGACATCACCCACATCGCCTTCAACATGCTGTGGATGCTGCCGTTTGGCAGCGCGGTCGCGCGCCGGTTCGGCACGGTCCGGTTCTTCGCCTTTTTCGCAGTGACCGCCATCGCGGGCGCGGTCGCGCATCTGGTGACGCACCAGCATGAGGTCGCGCCGATGATCGGCGCATCGGCCGCCGTCTCGGGCATGATGGCGGCTGCGATCCGCTTCGCCTTCCAGCATGGCAGCTTTCTGTCCTTCCGGCGCGGCGAGGCGGAGGTGGCGGCGCGGGTGCCCGCGCTGTCGCTGATCAAGTCGCTGCAGAATTCGCGCGTGCTGGGATTCCTTGCGGTCTGGTTCGGCCTCAACATCATCACCGGCCTTGGCGCCATCGCCATTGGTGCATCCGCACAAAGCATCGCCTGGCAGGCGCATATCGGCGGTTTTGTCGCGGGCCTTGTGCTGTTTGCGCTGTTCGATCCGGTGCCGCGCGGCATTGTGCAGGATAACAATGCGGGCGCCTTGCCGCCTGCGGCGGACTGACCCGCGCATCGACGCACGGACAGGCATGCGTCCGGCGCACCGCCTTGCGAGGCGGTAATATTTGCTCCATCATTGCGTAGAGTAATTTCTGGAGGCGCCGGAAACCAAACAGACTCCACGTTGTTTGACTCGACGGCAGACTGCGCTCGTTCGATCGCGCGGTGGAATTTTCGGGAGGCTTCAATGACGGTTCGATCCATTCTGGGTTCTAAAGGCCATCAGGTGATCAGCGTATCGCCGGACGCCAAACTTTCCGCAGCCATCAAAATTCTGAGCGAACGACGTATCGGCGCGGTCATGGTGATGGGCGGCCAGAAAATCGAGGGCATTCTTTCGGAGCGCGATGTGGTGCGCGTGCTGGGTGAGCGCGGTGCAGGTGTGCTCGACGAACCGGTGCGCAGCGTCATGACGGCGAAGGTCATCACCTGCCGGGAGACGGACACCGTCTCCGCGATCATGGAAGTCATGACGTCCGGAAAATTCCGCCACCTGCCCGTTGTCGAGAACGAGCGGATCGTCGGCCTGATCTCGATCGGCGACGTGGTGAAGTGGCGCGTGGCGGAATACGAGCGCGAGCAGGAAGCGCTGCAGGATTATATCAAGACGGCGTAGCGATGCTGGCTGCGTCATCCTGAGGTGCGAGCCGCGTTTGCGGCGAGCCTCGAAGGATGCGCGGCCGTCCTCCTTCGAGGCTCCGGCTTGGCCCTCGCACCTCAGGATGACGGCAGGCGTGCCTGATGAACCTTACGGCTGCGTCGGCTGCGCGGTGCCCGGCGTCTGGTTCGCTGTCGGACTCAAGAGATTGATCGCTTCCTGAATCGATTCGATGTTGCGTTCCGCCGCGCGCGTGCCGTGCGCGATGATTTCCTCCGCGCGGTGAAAGTCGAACCAGCCCACCTTGCCGACGCGCGGCGAGATCAGGACGTCGGGCGGATCGCCCGCAAGGCGCGAGCGGGTGATGCGGTCCTGCATGATGTTGAAGGCTTCGACCATCACCGTCGAAATGCCGGGACGTCCGGCGCTGCCGAAGAATTCCCGTTTCACGGTTCTTTCAGCCGAGAAGAACTTTCCGAAACCGCGTTTTTCGGGCGCCGGTGGCGGCTCGTCCGCGAGGGGAGGCTCAAGCTCCGCGCGGCTGGTGGCCGAGATGATGGTGCCGTGGCCGAACACGTCGGTCGAAACATTGCAGGCGATCACGATTTCCGCGCCGAGCGCGCGGGCCGCCGACACCGGCACCGGGTTGACCAGCGCGCCGTCCACCAGCCAGCGTTCGCCGATCAGCACCGGCTCGAAGATGCCAGGCAGGGCGTAGGAGGCGCGCACCGCATCCACCAGCTTGCCGTTGGTGACCCAGATCTCGTGACCGGTATTCACTTCGGTGGAGACGGCGGCAAACTTCAGCGGAAGCTCGTCGATGTAGATGTCGCCGAACGACGCCTCGAGCTGGGCGGCCAGCTTGCTGCCGCCGATCAGGCCGGAGCCGCTGAGGCGGATATCGAGATAGCTGAAAATATTGCGCGGCAGGAGACCTCGTGCCCAGGACTCCAGCGTGTCGAGATGGCCCGCCGCATAGGAGCCGCCGACCACAGCACCAATGGACGTGCCGACCACGATGTCCGGCACGATGCCGTTGGCGAGCAGCGTCCGCAGGATACCGATATGGGCGAAGCCGCGCGCCGCGCCGCCGCCAAGGGCAAGCCCGATCTTCGGTTTCTTCGTCAGTGGTCCCCCAAGCTCCATCTTGCCCCGTGTGCCGCCCTGGCGGAATCCAATCAAACTTTCGAGCAACGCCGGTCTCCTGAAGCCCTTCGTGATGGCGAATCGATCCTTGTCGGACGAATCCGCTCATCCCAACGCGGAACGGCTGTTCTGGTGCCGTCCTCACGCGCCCCGGTAATCAGCAAATGTGACTGTAGCGCGGCTTGCGGGGCCGCAGAAGCCGCCAATCCGCGGAGCATCACCGGAAAAGCCGTCAAGATGGTTGTCAGGCTTGAATTTGCCTCGTTTTCGGTGAAAAACCTCCGCCATGACAGCCCCCGGACACAGCCGCAGGACAGCCGTCTGCGGCGCGCGGACAGGCTCCATGACCCTCATGCATCGCGATGCATCGGCATGGATGCGCGCGCTGGTGTGTCTGGCCGTGATCATGTTCTCTGGCCCGGCCTTCGCCCAGTTCATCGGTGACGCGCCTCCGCCGATTCCTCCGGCGATGGTGCCCCAGGCGCCGACGCCATCGGGCCCGGCGATCAGTCTGGCGCCGCCGTCCGGCCCCGCCGCGACGCCGGGATTGCCCTCGACCCTGACCCAGCCGCCGGTGACGACAGCCCTGCCGCCCGCGGCCGCGCCGGTGCCTGCCTCGCCGGCCCCGCCGCAAGGCGTGCTCGCGCTCAACGCGCGTTTCGGGAAGGACATGCCGGCTGTGACCAGCGGCGTGGTATGGCGGGTTTATTCCGACAAGCCCGACGCCAGCGGCGCATTCCAGCTTGTGCGCGAAGACCGCAATCCGACCCCGAACATCGTGCTGCCTCCCGGCGGGTATGTGGTTCACGCCTCGCTCGGTCTTGTCAGCGCGGTGCGTCCGGTCACGTTGCGTAACGACACGCTGCGCGAGCAGTTCGATCTTCCCGCCGGCGGACTTCGCATCGAGGGGCGTGTCGGCACCACGAAGATTCCGCAGGGCCAGATCACGTTTTCGATTTTCAAGGGCAGCCAGTTTGAAGTCGGCGAGCGCGCGCCGCTGGCGCAGAACGTCGCCGCGGGCGATGTACTGCTGGTGCCGGAAGGCACCTACTACATCATCTCGAACTACGGCGACGCCAACTCGGTGGTGCGTTCAGACATTCGCGTGCAGGCGGGCAAGCTGACCGATGTGACCGTGACCCATCGCGCGGCGGTCATCACCCTCAAGCTCGTCAGCGACAAGGGCGGCGAGGCACTCGCCAACACCGCATGGTCGGTGATCACGCCCGCAGGCGACGTCATCAAGGAATACAACGGCGCGTTTCCGAAGGTGATTCTGTCGGAAGGCGAATATCGCGTGATCGCGAAGAACGAAGGCAAGGTGTTCGAGCGTCCGTTCAACGTCAGCAACGGCGTCGACGGCGAGGTCGAAGTGATCGCGCGCTAGGCCCTAAAACCGCGTCACGATATCGCCGAGCGCGGGACGGGGCCGGTCATCGGCAGGACGCGCGGAGCGGCCGATGTGGATGAAGCCTGCGATCTTCTCATCTTCCGAGAGGCCGAGCGCGGTGAGGACGTCGCGGTCGAAGGCCATCCAGCCGGTCAGCCAGTTGGCGACATAGCCCAGCGCATGCGCCGCATGGACGATGTTCATGGCGCTGGCGCCCGCGGACAGCTCCTGCTCCCACGGCGGCACCTTCGGGTGCTTCGAGGTCCTGCTTACCACGGCGATGACGAGCGGCGCATGCATGAAGCGCTTCTTCTCCGCGTCCACCTGATCAGGCGTCGCGGTGACGTTTTTCAGCCGGAAAATCTTCGCGAAGATATCTCCGGCCTTCGCGCGCGCCTCGCCTTCAAACACGATGAAGCGCCATGGCACGATCTTGCCGTGATCCGGCACACGCGCGCCGATGGTGAGAATGGTTTCGATCTCGGCAGGCGAGGGGCCGGGGCCGGTCATCTCCACCGGCTTGACGGACCGGCGCGTGGTGAGAAGGTCGATGGCGTAGAGCATGATTTTTCTTTCGTCATGGCCGGATTTACTCCGGCCATCCGCGTCTGGCATGTGACTGACACTTAGTAAGACGTGGATGCCCGGCACAAGGCCGGGCATGACGAATTACTTTAGAATGGCCTTAACTGTCTCAAGCCTGTGCGCGCTTCAGGTCCGGCGGCAGGGCCTCATAGGTCAGGGCCTTGAGCGCCTCGTCGAGCGGCACAACGCTCTGGCCTTCGCTGCCGAGGCGGCGGATCGAGACCATGCGGCCTTCGGCTTCCTTCTTGCCGACCACCAGCAGAGCAGGAACCTTGGCGAGCGAATGTTCGCGCACCTTGTAGTTGATCTTCTCGTTGCGAAGATCGAGATCGACGCGCAGCCCCGCCTTGCGGCAGGCCGCGACCACTTCGCGCGCATAGTCATCCGCGTCCGAGGTGATCGTGGTGACGACGGCCTGCACCGGCGCAAGCCAGAGCGGGAAGTGCCCGGCGAAGTGCTCGATCAGGATGCCGGTGAAGCGCTCCAGCGATCCGCAGATGGCGCGGTGGACCATCACCGGCGTCACCTTGTTGGAGTTGTCGTCGATATAGAACGCACCGAACCGGCCCGGCAGGTTGAAGTCGACCTGCGTCGTGCCGCACTGCCACTCGCGGCCGATGGCGTCGCGCAGAACGTATTCAAACTTCGGGCCGTAAAACGCGCCTTCGCCCGGATTGATCGAGGTCTTGATCCGGTTGTGGCCTTGCGCGGCGATCTGCTCGAGAACTTTCGCCATCACCGTCTCGGCGTGATCCCACGCCTCGTCGGTGCCGACGCGCTTTTCAGGCCGCGTCGAGAGCTTCACGGTGAGTTCACCGACGAAGCCGAAGTCCTCGTAGGTCGACAGGATCAGGTCGTTGATCTTCAGGCACTCTTCCGCGAGCTGATCCTCGGTGCAGAACACGTGAGCGTCGTCCTGCGTGAAGCCGCGCACGCGCATCAGCCCGTGCATGGCGCCCGACGGCTCGTAACGATGCACGACGCCGAACTCGGCAAGCCGGATCGGCAGTTCGCGATAGCTCTTGAGGCCATGCTTGAAGATCAGCACGTGGCCGGGGCAGTTCATCGGCTTGATCGCGAACCAGCGCTTGTCTTCCGCCTCGTCACCGGCCGACTGCGCCGCGAACATGTTCTCGCGATACCATTCCCAGTGGCCGGAGGTTTCCCACAGCGACTTGTCCAGCATCTGCGGCGCGTTCACTTCCTGATAGTCGCCCGCAAGGCGGCGGCGCATATAGGCGATGATCGCCTGAAACAGCGTCCAGCCCTTGGCGTGCCAGAACACCACGCCGGGACCTTCTTCCTGGAAATGGAACAGGTCCATCTCGCGGCCGAGGCGGCGGTGGTCGCGCTTCTCCGCTTCCTCAAGCTGCTTGAGGTGGGCGTCGAGATCGGCCTGGTTCGCAAAAGCGGTGCCGTAGATGCGGGTCAGCATCGGATTGTTGCTGTCGCCGCGCCAGTAGGCGCCCGCCACCTTCATCAGCTTGAAGGCGTTGCCGACCTTGCCGGTGGAGGTCATGTGCGGACCGCGGCACAGATCGAACCAGTCGCCCTGATAATAGATCTTGATCGGCTCGTTGCCCGGAATGGCATCGACCAGTTCGACCTTGAAGTTCTCGCCCTTGTCGCGGAACACCTGCTTGGTCTTCTCGCGGTCCCAGACGTCCTTTGTGAACGGCTGATCCTTGGCGATAATCTCGCGCATCTTCTTTTCGATGGCGGCGAAATCGTCCGGCGTGAACGGCTCGTTGCGGAAGAAGTCGTAATAGAATCCGTTGTCGATCACCGGGCCGATGGTGACCTGCGTGCCGGGCCACAGCGACTGCACCGCCTCGGCGAGCACATGCGCGGCGTCATGCCGGATCAATTCCAGCGCGCGCGGGTCCTCGCGGTTGATGAAGTCGATCTTTGCGTCATGCGTGATCGGGTCGGTGAGGTCGACCACTTCGCCGTTCAGCGCCATCGCGACGGTACGCTTCGCCAGCGAGGGCGAGATGCCCTTGGCGATGTCGAGGCCGGTGGTGCCGTTGGGATATTCGCGGGTCGCGCCGTCGGGGAAGGTGACCTTGACCTTGCTGCTGCTGTCGACGGGCTTGAGGTTGGCGAGGCCATACTTGAAGCCGGATTCCGGATTCTCAGTCATCATATTCTCCTTGTTGCTCACTCCCGCGAACGAACGCAGGTAAGCGATGGGACCCGTTGTATAGCAGCGGATTCGGGCGGCGCAATGCGCGGCGGAGGGGCCATAGCGCGGGAATTGGCGCCTCGCGGCGATCCCGCATGGCGTTCATGCAATTGCATTTAACTGTTCGTGTGCTAACAACGGACTGTGAAACGCTTCGCCCCCACGACCCTGATGCTCGGCAATTTCGTCACCGGCGTGAGCATTCTCGCGCCGGCGGGCATGCTGCCGGAATTGTCGCAGGAATTCGGTGTCTCGATCCGGGAAGCAGGATTTCTGATCACGTTCGGCGCGTTTGTGTTGTGCGTCGCTTCGCCGGTGTCCGCGTGGCTGACCAGCCGCGTCGATCGGCGGCTTCTGCTGTCGATCAGTGTTGCGGCGATGGCGGCTGCGCAGTTCGCGTCCATGCTGGCGCCGAGCTACGCGGTGCTCATGACGATCCGGCTTCTGATGCTTGCGGTGGCGGCGCTGTTCACGCCGCAGGCGGCCGGGACGGCGGCGATGATGGTGCCGCCGGAGCGGCGCGGCAGCACGATGTCCTATGTCTTCCTCGGCTGGTCGCTGGCGCTGGCGGTCGGTCTGCCGCTGATCGCCTATGTCGCCAGTCACATCGGATGGCGCGTCGCCTATGGCGGCATCGGTGTGCTCGCACTGCTTAATCTGGCGATGCTGATCTCGCGCATTCCCGGCGGGCTTGTCGGCACGCCGGTCGAGTTGAAGACATGGGCCGATCTGATGCGCAACCCGCTGATCGCGCTGCTGCTCGTCATCACCGTGCTGCAGACCTCCGGCCAGTTCGTCGTGTTCACCTATCTGGGTCCGCTGTTTGCGAAGCTCGGCGGCAGCGCGCAACTCGCCATCGTCGCATTCGGCATTTACGGCGTGATGGGGTTCATCGGAAACGTGATCGCCAGCCGTGTGGTCGACTCGTGGGGCGGCTATCGCACGTCACTCACGGCGATCTCGATCATGTTGTTCGGACTGGCGATGTGGGCGTTCGGCGCGGGCGTCGTGCCGCTGATGCTGGCCTCGATGGTGCCATGGGGCATGGCGTTCTCGTCGGTCAACTCGATGCAGCAGGTCAGACTCGCGGGGGCCGCGCCTGCGTTTGCCAGCGCGACGGTGTCGCTGAACACGTCGGGTCTTTACATCGGCCAGGCCATCGGATCGGGGATCGGCGGCTTCCTGTTCGCGCGCGAGATGTATCACGCCGTCGGCTATGTCGGCGTCGGCTTCCTTGTGTGCGCGGTGATCACTGTGATCCTGTCACGGCGATGATGCGGTCTTTGCAGTTCCGTCGTTGACGCCGCGCCAGCGCGCGTAACGCCATGGCAGATACCAGCGCGCATCGGCCGGAACATCGCCCGGCACGTTGTCGATGCCCGACGTGCCCCATGGTTGGCAGCGCAGCAGCCGCGCCAGTGTCATCCAGCCGCCGGCCCACAGGCCGAAACGCCCGATGGCTTCGTCCCCGTACACGGAACATGTCGGCAGGTGGCGGCAGTTGAAGCCGACCAGCGGTGAGAGTGTGTGGCGATAGATCCAGATCAGTCCACGCCCGGCATTGCGCGGCAGCCTTTGCAGGTCGCCGGCACAGTGGGAGCATGGCACGGAGTGTTTCATGGAACTGCCTTGTGAAACTGACTTGTGAAAACGCCTTGACGATCACGGTTCGCACCATGCCGGATTTTCCGGCGAATGATGGAATTGCCAGCGCTCTGATGATGAGTTCCCGCGCAGGGAACCGCAACATGTTGTCTTTCGCGCCACACCGGCCGGACTATCGCATGATTTTGACGGCATCGCAGCAAAAGTCGCATGGACGCGAATCCCAACCCCGAGTACGTTTTCCATAACATCCGTGTGACGGAATCGCCGTGCGGATCGGGGCCGATGCCGTTGTCGATTGGGGCGGGGAAGGAACCACGTTGAACGCCGTGAGGTCGCTGAATTGGAGCGGCTTGGCGCGAGTTTGCGCCACCGCGATCTGTCTTGCTCTGCCTGGCTCGGCCACGCTCGGCGGCACCGTTGGCGCATCCGCGACCCTCGAAGAACGCAAACTCCCGATGAACTTCATGTGGCACGACGCGCAGGCCTCGTGCGCCCGCGATTGCGCGGGCTGGATCGGCGCCGTCGGCGTCATCACCTCCGACACGCCGGCGAAGTTCGAGGAGTTTGCCAAAGGCCGCAATCTCAAGGGCAGCCTTGTCGTGCTCGATTCCAGCGGCGGCTCGGTGCTGGACGCTATCGCGCTCGGACGGCGCTGGCGCACGCTCGGCCTGCGCACCACGGTCGGTCTTGTGATCGCGAGCGACGAGCGGCGCGACATTCTTCCCGATGCCTATTGTGAATCGATGTGCGCATTCCTGCTGCTGTCGGGCAACACGCGCACGGTGCCTGAAGGCGCGCGCGTGCGTGTGCATCAGATCTGGATGGGCGACCGCGCCGACGACGCGAAGGCCGCGACATACTCCGCCGACGATCTGATGATCGTCGAACGCGACATCGGACGTCTGGCCAAATACACCTTCGACATGGGCGGCACCGGCGACCTCTTGTCACTCGCGCTCAGCGTGCCGCCCTGGGAAGCGCTGCATCAGCTCACCGCCGATGAACTGCGCCTGACCAATCTTGTCACGGTGAACACGATGGCGGATGCCAAGCGGCCCTCCGATGAAGTTGTGGGCAGCGCCGCGCCGAAAGCGCAGGATCGCGTGGTGAGTGCGCCGGAGGTGTCTCTGATCTCGGATGTTCAGAACAAGGATACCCGCCTTGCGCCCGGCACGCGGACGGCCGAGGCCCATGTCCCGACCGGCGGCGCGGCAACGCCTGCGGCGGAGCGGAAGTAAGACACATGTCGTTTGCCCGCGCTTGTCGCGGGGCATCCACGTCTATCCTTTTTCGCGGCTTATCAAGACGTGGACGGCCGGGACAAGCCCGGCCATGACGGGGAGAGATTGTTTGTATGCGCTTATTTGTTCAGGTCAGGCCTGGGCGGGAGCCGCGGCTTTGCCTCGATCTGGCCGATCGCATCCACCACGGCGTCGAAGGTCAGCATGGTCGAGGCGTGGCGCGCCTTGTAGTCCCGCACCGGCTCGAGCAACGCGACATCCGCCCATTTGCCTTCCGGCGGCGCACCGTTTTCCTTCAGCATCCTGCGCACCGTTTCGCGCAGTTCGCGCAGTTCGGTGGCGTTGGAGCCGATCACATGGCGGGCCATGATGGAGGAGGAGGCCTGGCCGAGCGCGCAGGCCTTCACGTCATGGGCGAAATCGCTGACCACGCCGTCCCGCATTTTGAGGTCGATTTTCACGGTGGAGCCGCACAGCTTGGAGTGGGCGGTGGCCGAGGCGTCGGGATCGGGAAGGCGCCCCAAGCGCGGAATATTCCCCGCCAACTCGATGATTTTCTGATTGTAAATGTCGTTCAGCATGGCGGTCGAATTGGCCCTTGCATAAGACCCTTGCCCTTGGCGGTCAGGGTCCACAGCCTATATAATGGCTTGAATGCAGGAATAAACCGCCTGCATTCCAGCGATGCAGGGAAATATAGACGGTATTTCCCCCGATTTGCTGCGATCATGCGCGGAAGGCGTCCGGTGGCCCATCGACAGGGCTGCTGCGGCTGACCGGTGACACTCCGGCCCTCCATCACGACGCAGGGCCGGTCGAACGGAGACGAAATGGACGCGATCATCAAGCCGATCCGCAGCGGCAAGCCGGCGGACAAATCCGAAATCCCTGCCTCGGATTATATGGCGTCGGCCATCGACCCGGGCGTGGTCCGCCCGTCGCGCGCCGAAGCTGAAGCGGCGGCGAAGACGCTGCTGGCCTATATCGGCGAGAACACCAGCCGCGAAGGCCTGCTGGACACGCCGCGCCGCATGATCGAAGCCTATGACGAACTGTTTCAGGGCTATGCGCAGTGCCCGGCTGAAATTCTCGACCGCACCTTTGGCGAGACCGCCGGCTACGACGATTTCGTGCTGATGCGCGACATCAGCTTCCATTCCCATTGCGAGCATCATGTCATGCCGTTCTACGGCAAGGCGCACATCGCCTACGCGCCGGTGGATCGCGTGGTGGGCCTGTCGAAGCTGGCGCGTCTGGTCGATGCCTTCGCGCATCGCCTGCAGACCCAGGAGCATCTCACCGCGCAGGTGGCCGGTGCGATCAACGCCATCCTCAAGCCGCGCGGCGTGGCGGTGGTGATGGAAGCCGAGCACACCTGCATGTCGGTGCGCGGCATCGCCAAGAAGGGCGCGCTGACCCTCACGAGCCGCTTCACCGGGATTTTCCAGGACAATCCCGAGGAGCAGGCCCGTTTCCTCAACATGGTCCGTGGCGTATAATTCGCCTGAGCTGTTTTCTTCGTCATTGCGAGGAGCGCAAGCGACGAAGCAATCCAGCTTTCTGCATATCAAGATGGATTGCTTCGCGGAGTTTATCATCGGGGCGCGCTTGCGCGGACCCGTTGGCTCGCAATGACGAGAGAGACAAACGTGTCTGTTCCTTCTTCGACCCACGATCACGACCGCGAGGAAGGGCTGGATTTTCAGCCCAAATTCGATTCCTCCGGCCTTGTGACCTGCGTTGCCACCGATGCCAGATCGGGCGACGTGCTGATGGTCGCGCACATGAACGACGAGGCGCTGCGCAAGACCATCGCGACGGGCGAGGCGTGGTACTACAGCCGCTCGCGCAGGAAGCTCTGGAAGAAGGGCGAAAGCTCGGGCCACACCCAGCGCGTAATCGAGATGCGGATGGACTGCGATCAGGACGCAGTCTGGATTCGGGTCGAACAGGCGGGCGCGGCCTGCCACACGGGACGTCGTTCATGCTTCTACCGCGCCGTCACCGGAGAGGGCGGCGAAACGAAGCTGAACTTCGTGGACGCTGACAAGGTGTTCGATCCCGCCAAGGTCTATCGCTAGACCGCAGCCGGACCGGTCAGTCCTTAGGAATTCGCCGCTTGGCGCGCTGGTCCTCGATGCTCCAGAACAGAGCGGTCGAGCTCACCAGCAGGCCAGCGATAACCCCGAGAAAGGCCCATGTCGCGCCGGGTATGCTGAGTGCGCTGATCATGCTCAGGACAATGCAAGGCGCGGACCTTCGGGCATGTAGGCGCCGCATGGCACCCACACGCGAGGCGCGAATCTGCGCCGGTTAATTGCGTTAACTCCTTGTTAACCATCAATACGGCACGGTCATGAGGGTTCCTGGGGAGCGGGCACCATCATGGCTGTCGATTCAACCACCATCGGTTCGGGGCTGGAGTCCGCACGCGCGCAGATCGCGGGCTCGATCAGGAATGCCGCCAGCGCGACCGGTGCGAGCTTCGAGTATCTGATCTCGGCGGCGAAGATCGAATCCAATCTTAATCCCAAGGCACAGGCGTCCACGTCCTCCGCGCGCGGGCTTTATCAGTTCATCGAGCAGACCTGGCTCGGCACGGTGAAAGAGGCGGGCAGCGCTTTCGGCTATGGCAAGTATGCCGATGCGATCACGAAATCCGACTCGGGCCGTTATTCCGTTGCGGATTCAAGTACGCGCGAGGAAATCCTCAAGCTGCGTGACGACCCCGCCCTGAACGCCGCCATGGCAGGCGTGCTGACTCAATCCAACAGCTTCAAGCTGACCGGTATGATCGGCCGCCGCCCGACCGACAGCGAACTCTACATGGCGCATTTCATGGGCGTCAGCGGCGCGTCCAGGCTGATTACCAGGGCGGAGGACAGCCCCGGCCTGTCGGGGCCAGCGATGTTTCCGAGCGCCGCCGCCGCCAACCGCTCAATTTTCTACAACCGTGACGGCAGCGCGCGTAGCGTCTCGCAGGTCTATTCGGTGCTGACCTCGCGCTATGAGGCGGCGGCGAATTCCCCGACCGCGCGCACCGCCATGGCTGCGGCAGGGGTGCCGCCGGCATCGCGCATGGCGAGTGGACCGGCGCCGGCCGATAACGCCGCCTATCTTTCGAGTTTCCCGCAGGTCCGCGCGCCAGCCGAGGCGGCGACGAGCCAGGTCGCGTCGCTGCAGACGCCCGCGCAGCCGGTGTTCCGCTCGCTTTATCAGACCGGCGACCGTCCCGAGCCGGTGTCGAACGCGGTGCGCGAACTCTGGGGCAACAACACCGCGCTGACCAACCCGCTGCCAGCGGGCAACAAGGCGAACACCGATGCGCCGCAGGGCCTCGGCCTGTTCAGCGATTCGACCGGCGTGTTCAGCGGATAGCCGAACATCCTCGATCGTCATGCGTGGGCTTGACCCGCGCATCCATCCTCAAAAGAGTTTTCCAAATGATGGATTGCCGGGTCGAGCCCGGCAATGACAATCTGGACAAGTCGTTCGTTTATGCCTCGCCGTACAAGGCCTGCCCTTGATTTACGCCTTCATCCTCATGGTCGGCCTGATTGCCGGTGTTCTCGGCGGCATTGTCGGGACCGGCACGTCGATCATGCTGCTGCCTGTGCTGGCCTATTCGTTCGGCCCGAAGCAGGCGGTCCCCATCATGGCCATCGCGGCCATCATGGCGAACATGGCGCGCATCCTGGCATGGTGGCGCGACATCGACTGGCGGGCGGTGGTCGTTTATTCGCTTCCCGGCATCCCGGCTGCCGCCCTTGGTGCGAGGACACTGCTCGCGCTGCCGTCCGGCTATGTCGACATCGCCATTGGCGTGTTTTTCATCCTGATGATTCCGTTCCGCCGCTGGATGCATGCGCGCCAGTTCACGCTGCCGCTGTGGTCGCTCGCGATCATCGGGGCGGCGATGGGTTACCTCACCGGCATCGTGGCTTCGACGGGACCGATGACCGTCCCGATTTTCGTCTCCTACGGCCTCATCAGAGGTCCGCTGCTCGGAACCGAAGCGGCGGTGTCGCTCGCCGTCTACATCAGCAAGGCGATCACCTTTCAGCGCCTCGACGCCTTGCCGCCCGATATCATCTTCAAAGGGCTGATTGCCGGATCGTCGCTCTTCGCGGGCGCATTCATCGCCAAGCGTGTCGTGATGCGCATCAACGCCGCAGGCTTCCATCATCTGATGGAAGCCTTGATGCTGGTGGCGGGCCTGTCGATGTTCTGGAGTGCGTTTCAGGGCTGAGGGTCTGATTCAACTGCGACTCGCAGGCCGTTGATCCGACTCAGGTCGGCAGCGCATCCTTCGCGTAAAGTTCCGCGAATTCCGCGCTCGGCGGGATTGGTTTGATGACGTCGATCAGCACGCCATTGGGGTCCGACGTGATGAAGTGGCGCTGGCCGAAGGCCTCGTCGCGGAGCGGGATCAGGATGGGGAGGCCCGCGGCCTGCGCCCTCGCGTACATCGCATCAGGATCTTCGACCTCGAAGTTCAGCAGCAGACCGGAGACCCGGCCACGCCCCGCCTCGGGGATCGTTTCATGGCTGCCGTCGAGGATTGCGAGATTGACCGAGGGATCGGCTTTCGAGCGCAGGTGAACGTACCAGTCGCTGCTGAAGGTCTCCTCGAAGCCGAAATGCGCCGTGTAGAAATCCGCCGTGGCGGCGACGGCGCCGGTCATGATGACAGGGTAGTAGCTGGTGATTTTCATGGTGGTCATCCTTTACAGATCAACATACAGTCTGTATGTTTGTCGATAAATAACATACAGGCTGTATGTATGCAAGATAGTGAACTGAAGGATGTGCCGCGCTCCAATCGCGACCGGACGGAGAAGACCCGCGCCGCCCTGGTGCAGGCGGCGAGGGCGCTGTTCGTGAACAAGGGCTACGCGGATACCTCGACCCCGGAAATCGTCGCCGCCGCGGGTATCACGCGCGGCGCGCTCTATCACCATTTCGAGGACAAGCGGGCGCTGTTCCGGACCGTTGTGACGGACGAGGCGATCGCCGTTGCCGCCGCAATCGAACACGAAGCGCCCGATGGATTGCAGCCTGTCGATGCGCTGCTGAAGGGCAGCATGGCCTATCTCGACGCGATGCGTGTGCAGGGCCGCACCCGCCTGCTGCTGATCGAAGGTCCGTCCGTTCTCGGTCTTGCGGAGATGAAGAAGCTCGACGACGAGAATGCCACGCGCACGCTCCGTGAGGGTTTGGAAGCAGCCATGGATGTACGCGGGCCGCCACTCGCGGCGCTCGCCGATCTGTTGTCGGCAGCGTTTGACCGCGCGGCGCTTGCGATTGATGCGGGCGAAAATGCGCAGGCGTATCGCGCAGCCATCGCCGACCTGATCCGGCGCGTCGCCGCCGGTTAATGAAACCTCAACAAACGCAGCCGTTTATGGTGAACGTTTTCTTAAGTGTCATGGTTTACGGTTTCTGACAGTGGCGTCGCGTCGCGGTGCCTTGGCATGTTGCGTAAGCCGGAACACCCATGATCGTTCGGCAGTTTATTCCCTGGGTTCGGACCGCTCCCGCAGGGGAGCGCGCAGAGGCAACGCGATGTCTGGCGCGCGCCTGGCTTCAGTCGGACTTGTCCGAGGATGATCGCGCAGCCGCCGAGGGCGCGCTGCTGATGCTCCTTGACGACGCCTCGCCGCTGGTGCGGCAGGCGATGTCCGAAGTTTTCGCGCACGCGCTGGACGCGCCGCCCGCGATCATCGCCGCGCTTGCGGCCGATCAGGCTTCCGTCGCGATCCCCATTCTCGAACATTCGCCGCTGTTGCTGGATTCCGATCTGGTGGACATCGTTGCCATCGGGAATTCCGAAACCCAGTGCGCCATCGCGCGCCGCTTCGATCTGCCGCCGTCGATCTGCGCGGCGATCGCGGAAGTCGGCTGTCCCGCATCCACGCTCGAACTGCTGGAAAACCGCGCCGCGCAGCTCGCGCCGTTTTCCGTGGCGCGCATCGCCGAACGTCACGGGCATCTCGCCGCCATTCGCGAAGCGTTGCTGACCGTGGATGATCTGCCTGCGCCGGTGCGCCTGGGGCTTGCGCAGAAGCTCTCCGACACGCTGACGAAAATGGTGACCGCGCGCGACTGGCTTGCGCCGGACCGCGCCCGCCGTATTGCCGACGAGGCGATGGAGCGCTCCACGGTCAACGTCGCCGCGCAGACCTGCGGCGGCGATCTGGCCGCGCTCGTCAGCCATTTGCGGTCCATCGGCCAGTTGAACACCGGATTGATCCTGCGCGCCTTGCTGTCGGGCCATATCGAACTGTTCGAGGCGGCGCTGGCCGATTTGTCCGGGCTTCCTTCCAGCCGCGTAGCTGCCATCGTGCACGATCGCGGCGGTGCCGGTTTGAACGCGCTGCTTACGAAAGCGGGACTTCCGGTCTCCACCCATCGCGCCTTCCGCGTCGCGCTGGAAGCCTCCAGCGAGATCGGCTTCATCGGCACGGTGGGCGGCGCGACCCGCCTTCGCCGCCGCATGGTCGAGCGCGTGCTGACCCAGTGCGAAACCTCGGAGACGGTTGCGGAGCCGCTGTTGCTGCTGCTGCGCCGCTTTGCGACGGAATCCGCACGGGAAGAAGCGCGCCTGTTCTGCGACGATCTTGCCGCGGATGATTTTGTCGGCGCGCTGAGTGCCCAGGCGGTGGAAGAGGCCGGCTGCTACGAGGCCTATCAGGCTGGCAACGCGGCCGATGCGCATGACGCCGACGATGCTTATGAGACGTCAAAGGTCTACGATACCTACGATACCTACGATACCTACGACACCGAAGACACTCACGATGCGTATGAAACGCAAGTTAGGTATAGCGACAGTGTCGAAACCGCCCGCTATATCGACGACTATGCTGCGGACGAGTATACGGCGCGTGAAGCCTATGCGGTGGTGAATTCCGATCCGCTCTATCACGACGATGCGCTGGCGGAGGACTATCCTCGGCGTGACGATGGGTCTGTACAGGCCTATGTCGATGCGGCGATGGATCGGTTTGACGGATACGACCGCTTTAATCGCAATTATTACTACGAACGGCGGATCGCGGCGTAGGCTTTTCAGAACAGCCGAAATCCAGCGGCTTGAGCCGTCATCCTGAGGTGTGAGCGCTTGCGAGCCTCGGAGGACGATGGCGGAGTCGCGTTTCGTGCCGCGCATCCTTCGAGGCTCGCCGCAAACGCGGCTCGCACCTCAGGATGACGCGCTATTGGACGAGATGAGTCCGGCCTCAGCCGGGACAACGCCGGGGGAATTCACCCTTCCGGCACAATGCTCGGCGACATGATCGCTTCGAGATGTTCGGGCCGGTCGCGATTGACGTGGATCAGATATTCGTCCGCCACGCCGCGCAGCTTCCTGCTCAGTTCATCCGCCATGCCGACGGCACTGATCTTCGACTGTTCGCGATAGATCGCCTGAATGGCGTTCACATGATGCAGGATCAGATCGCCTGGCACCTGCGCCAGATCCGGCGCATGTTCGATGATCCGGCACAGGCTTTCGGCGGCGGCCGCGGCGGTGGGATAACCGAATGTCGCGGCGTCGCCCTTGATGTCATGGGCGGCGCGGAACAATTCCTCGCGGTTCTCGGCGTTCAGCCCGTCGCGCTGCATCGCCGCATGCGCGTTGGAGAGCCGGTCGCATTCGATCCGCATCCAGTCGTCGAACTCGCCGGACAGGCCCGCCAGCGCCTTTTCGGCGCGCGCGACCGGATCGTCCACTTCGTTCTCCTCGGCATACCGCACCATCTTGCGCAGCGGGTTGGGCTGCGAGATGACCTGATGGTCCGCGAAGGTCTCGACCTTGATGTCGGCGGGCGGTTTGCGGGGAGCCATGGTTTTTCCTAATTCCCGGAACGGACTTTATCGAGCAGCGATGGCTGCTGCATCACCTCGGCGCGTCCGCCGTTGCGGCGCTCGACCCCGATATAGGCGGCGTTGGCGTTGCGGCGGCGATCGGGTCCGAAATAATGCTTGGTCTTGATGAAAGGCCGTGGATTGGCCACGACGGTGAGAATGCGCTGATACAGCCCCTTGGCCGAAATCGGCTTGGCCAGGAATTCGGTGACGCCGGCATCGCGCGCCACCATGACGCGGCGCTTTTCCGAATGGCCGGTGAGCATGATGATCGGCGCGTAGGGATTGCCCACGCCGTCCGGCTGCCGGATCATCTGCGCGAGTTCAAGTCCGTCGAAAATCGGCATCGACCAGTCGGTGATGACGATGTCCGGCACATAATGGGAATACATTTCGAGCGCGGTCGCGCCGTCTTCCGCTTCATAGACTTCACGCGCGCCGAACGAATGCAGCAGCGTGCGCAGAATGCGCCGCATGTGCGCGTTGTCGTCGCACACCAGAAACCGCAGCTTGTTGAAGTCGATGATGACCATGCGCAGCCCGAGATGGCGACCCGGGAGCAGGGTACACCTCGCATTAACTATATGCAGGCGCGCTTAACGAATGGTTATCCAAACCGGCTGGGCGGCGGTATCGGAGGGAGGCTCAGAACCCGAATTGTTCGCTGAGAATGCGCTCTTCGAGGCTGTGGCCGGGGTCGAACAGCATGCGGATCGAGATGGTCTTGTCCGCGATGATCTCGACCCGCTGCACATCGCGCGCTTCGTCGTGATCGGCGACGGCGGCGACGGGGCGCTTGTCGGATTCCAGAACCTCGAAAACCACGAAGGCTGTATTCGGCAGCAGCGCGCCGCGCCAGCGGCGCGGGCGGAACGGGCTGATCGGCGTCAGCGCGAACAGCGCTGCATTGATCGGCAGGATCGGGCCTTGCGCGGACAGATTATAGGCGGTCGAGCCCGCAGGGGTGGCCACCATGATTCCATCGGCGATCAATTCGGCCATGCGCTCGTGCTCATCGACGAGGATGCGCAGCCGCGCGGCCTGATGGGTCTGCCGGAACAGCGAGACCTCATTGATGGCGTGATGAATGTGGACCTTGCCGTGAATGTCGGTGGCGCGCATCAGCAGCGGATTGATGACCGTGACCTTCGCGGCGTCGAGCCGGTCGATCAGTCCGTGCGGGCTGAACTCGTTCATCAGAAATCCGACGGTGCCGCGGTGCATGCCGTAGATCGGAATGCCCGAGCGCATATGCCGGTGCAGCGTCTGCAGCATCAGGCCGTCGCCGCCGAGCGCGACGACCACATCGGCCTTGTCGGACGGATGGTTGCCATAGGCGGCGACGAGCTGGGCGAGAGCCTGCTGGGCTTCCGTGCTGGGACCGGCCACGAAGGCTATCCGCCCGTACTTCCCCTGATGATTCCCTGGCGTCGTCATGTCAGCCCTCAAGGCGTGCCGAAAGCGGCGGCGCGCGGGTTTCGTCTATACGAGGTTTCAGGGGCTTGTCGAGGCGCGAAGCGGCCACGCAAAACAGCCCCGCGCGGCCATTGGCCTGTTCGCGGGGCTGGATTGGGGTGGTTAACCGGGCGGGTTAACCGTGATCCGGTCAGTAAGACGTCCGGCCGGTGGTCAGCGCGGCGGCGAGCGACTGATATTCGGAGCTGTCGCGGCCGGCGATCGCTTCGATCTTCGCAAGGTGATGCTTCGCCTGCTCGCGGTTGCCCTGTTCGACCTGCCAGAGACCGTAATACTGCCAGGTGCGGACGTGGTTCGGATCGGCTTTCAGCGCGCGCTCATACCAGACGCTGGCGAGCTGATAGTTGCCGAGCTTGCGATAGGAATAACCGATCAGGTTGGCGACGTCGGCGCGGTCGTCCTGACCCAGCGCCTTGAGCTGGCCGATCGCGGCGGCGTATTCGCCACGCTCATAGATGGTGGCGTAAGCGGTGCGATAGCCCTGCAGGAAGGCCGGGCTGTCCAGCGATGATTTCTTCTCGCCCTTTTTCTTGTCCTTGGGCTGCGATTTGGTGTCGGACGCCGGAGGCGGCGAGGGCGTATCGGACGGCGCGGCCTGAACGGCCGAGGGCGCCGCAATGCAAGCCGAAACAAGAAGCGCCAGAGAAATCTGCCTGATGGTCAAGTTGGTCATACCAAAGCCTCCCGATGATCCGGAAAAGTGATCCTATATCCTTTGTACGTGTTGAACACCCGCCAGGTTCAAACATTCCCGCGCTTTACCGCCATAAATCCGGTGGCGATTAATCCGGGATGCGTCCTCCCGTATATAACCAAACTGTCATGCAGATGAACGGAAACCCCGAAACCGCTTCAGACTGAGTTCAGCACGCGAGACCTAGCGTGATTGCGACGATCGGCAAACCGGCCAACCGACCGGCCCAGCGCCCGATCGCATGACACAGGAGAGTTTCATGTTGAAGATCGTTTCTGCCGCCCTGATCGCCGGTTCGATGCTTGCCGCGCCTGCCATGGCCGCGACCGTCATCAAGACCGAGCGCGGCCCGGTGACCAGGATCGTCATCGTCAAGCCCTCGGTTGCGAAGGCCCATGCGCAGGTGGTCGTGGTGAAGAAGCATCGCCATCACCGCCACCACATGATGAACCATCATCGTCACGGCCACAGCCACAAGGTCGTGATCGTGAAGAAGCATCGTCATATCTGATCGCGACGGCTATTTCCGTGGCCGTTATTGCATAGCCCCCGCATCGAAGCGGTCCACGGAAAGAAGAACGGCCTGCATTCGTCGCAAGATGAATGCAGGCCGGGCTGTTTTGGGGCAGAGGGTGACGATCAGAACGTCATGCCGGCCTTGAGTAGGTAAACACGACCGGGCAGGGGATAGGCGCTGTAGTTACCGCTCGTGAACTGACTTGCGATGGCGTAGTCGTAATAGAGCGTATCGAAGACGTTGATGACGGACGCCGACCAGAAGAACCGGTCGTATTGTCCGCTCACCTTCAGATCGAGCGTTGCGTTCGCCGGGATCAGCGCCTGATTGTTGCGCTGGTCGTTGTCCATTCTTCTTGCGCCCCAAAAGCGAACATTTGCGTCGATGACAGCATATTTTTGCCAGACATCCCATGTCGCTCCGAAGTTGCCGCTGACCTTCGAGACGAGCGGAACATCGTTGCCGGTGAATTGGCCTTCTTCGAATACAGCACGTGTATAGGCAATGCCGCCGCGCAGGCGGAAGGTATCAGTTACGGCCAGCGAGAAGCTCGTTTCGCTGCCATAGCGGTGAGTTGGATCGAGATTTAGATTGTATCCGAGGAACGGATTGAAGTGAATTTCGTTCTTCAGGTGCATGTCATAGATGCTGGACTGAAGCTCAAACCGGCCAGCGCGAATGCGAATACCGCCTTCGACGTCGTATGACGTCTGGGTTTTC
Source organism: Afipia sp. (assembly GCA_050249215.1). GTDB lineage: Bacteria > Pseudomonadota > Alphaproteobacteria > Rhizobiales > Xanthobacteraceae > Afipia. The sequence goes on along the minus strand of JBFWQX010000005.1, from coordinate 95,087 downwards.
AGGGCGAAGTTGCTCGGGATGGGATTGAAGAACGGGTCGAGATGCGGTCCCGCTCCGATACGCTCATCCACGTTTGGCGTGCGGAAGGCGCGCGCCGCACGGCCGAACACGGCAAAGCTGTCGGTAAAGCGATGCTCAAGTCCCACATGGAGTGCATACTGGGTTTCGTTTGTGTTTAGCGGAGCATCCTGTGCGCTGGAATAGAACGGTTGAGTGGGGGCTGTCGGGTCGTAACGGTCCGTTGCACCAAGACTCATGTTCTGAATGCGCGCGCCATAGGAAAAGTCGGTAGTTGGCAGAACGCCGATGGTTTGTTGCCAGTAACCAGCCACGGTCCGCTGCGAGAGGTCGTAGGCATGAATTGGCGGCAGACCATTGGATTTGCTGCGGTCTGAATTGTATTTTGCGTCGTAATAATCAATGCCGGTGAGGATGTTCGAGCGCAGGCCGAAGATGTCGTTCTTGATGCTCAAGCGCGGTGTAATTGACCATGTGGTCAGAACGCTATCGACATAGTTATCGGCGAATGTTCCGAAGAACGATCCTTGTTGCAGCTTGTGACGTACACCGCCATCAACGATCAGCTCTGCGCCGTTCCAGAGGGTCTTGGTGAAACCAGTCGTTAAATTGGCACCTTGTTTGTCGCCGAAGTCGAAAGGTGTCGCAGCGCCTCGGCGATCGGTCACCAGAAGATTGGTGGTCGGTGTAACCAGGCGGCCTCCCGGCAATCCGATATGTTGATCATCGCCCGATAGATTCAGGAATGCGCTAAAATCAGATGTCGTATAACGGATTTCACCAACAGCATTACGCTGGTCGGTCTTGTTGTTGACACGATAGCCATCCGACTTGAAGACGTTCGCAAATGTAGCCGATGACCATGGGCCTTGGTTGGTGGTGACCGATACATTCCCCTGACTTGTGTTGAAGGAGCCTACACCACCCTCAACACGCATCTGAACGGGCTTTCCGGCTCCCGCGCCAGTTTTTGTGATGATATTGATGACGCCACCAATCGCGTTGTCACCGTACAGGACCGCGCCGCTATTACCCTTCGTAACTTCAATGCGTTCGATGGACGGAAGCGGGATCGTAGACAGATCGACGCCTGCGAGGTCGAGATCGTTGATGCGGCGACCATTGATAAGGATGAGGGTATTTGCGCTTGCAAATGCACCGAAGCCCCGCACATCGACCGTGCTGTTGACGCCGTTGACCCCGCCATAAAGATTTTGAAGCTGGACGCCGGGAATGGTTGCCAGCACGTCCTGAATCGTCTGGTTCGGCGCGCGCGCGATGTCTTCCGACGTGATGATTGTGGTCGATGCGCCGACGATGCCGATGGAGTTCGCAGCAGCCCCCGTGTTGCTGCCCGCATGGCCGCCGGTGCCAGACAGGCGGGTGGCGTTGACATTGATATCCGGAAGGTTGGCCGCGTCCTGCGCCAGAGCAGGGGTCACAAGCGCGGTGCCTGCGAGGCAGGCTGCTGCGAACGAAAGTCCAAGCGTTGCCGCCGGAAGGAAAGATTTGGAAACAGTTGTCACGATAGTGCCCCGCCGATGATGTGATCGCGGAGGCGCGGTGAAAGCGCAGGTATGACCGGACATCGCGCAAGGCGCCGCCGGATTGTGATACCCGAGGAATCTGGCCATCGGCCGAACCTCCGCAACGGTTACGTCACGTCACCGCTGCGGAAAGGCCGCCCCTTCGCACGCCCCGTGCGACGGAAGGATGACCGGTACAGGCAGGTCTCCTGGCTCGCGGATCGCCGCCGTTGTCCGCCTTCCCAAGCGCGGCTGAAAAGCCTTTGCTCAGTGGCCTCATGGACAACGGCTCACCGCTGACAGTTGCGGGGGCAGCTTCGGAATGGCCGCGCAGATCGCGCGGCGGCACCGAATTCCCTATTGGCCAGCTTGCGCTGGCACCTGTGCCGTGATTGCAATCAAACGGCGCGGGGTTGCCTTGTCAATGACACAATGTGCAAGAAACCCGGGGGCATGGCTCAGGTCACGGACTTCATCGGAATGCGTTGCAAATTGGTGACATATGGAACGCGCGTGGCGGTGCTCCTGCTGGCGCTCGGGCTGAGCGGCTGCTTCTCGACGGGCGGCAGCAATGACGGCCTGTCCTACACGGCGGACCGCGGCATCGAGAACCAGCCTTATCCCGCGAATTACCGCCCTGAACTGCTCGCGCTGCTGCGGACCTATCTGAATGATCCGTCGGGTGTGCGCGAGGCGCGCATTTCAGAGCCGATGCAAAAGGAAGTCGGGGGGCGGCGGCGCTATGTGGTGTGCGTGCGTTTCAACGCGCGCGGCCCGGGCGGACGCTATGCCGGCGCGAAAGATCGCGCTGGCGTGTATATCGACGGGCGGCTCGATCGTATCGTCGAAGAGGCGGGAGAGCTGTGCGCGGGCGCAACGTACGCCGCGTTTCCCGAACTGGAAAAGCTGACGCGGTGACGCGCACTGACAGTGACTAAATCAAATTTCACTCCCGGTCGTCCCCGCGAAAGCGGGGACCCGGTTTTTGAAGAACTGGATTCCCGCTTTCACGGGAATGAGCGAAGACGGTGCGATAGTCCGATGGGATCGCGCAGCTTTACGAAAAGTGCCGGACGATGGCTTCAAAGCCCCGCCGCCAGGCACGATAGTTCTCGACCTCGAGCGGGACCGGCTCTGACGCCACGCGCACGATCACCAGTTCGCTGATCGGGTCGATATAGATCCACTGGCCGTGGATGCCGATGCAGCACAGCGTCTTTCGCTTGCGGTCGATCTGGTAGAACTTGCTGCGATAGGCGGCGTCCGGAAACATCTCGGCGAATTCGCCGCGCGCCCAGGCTTCGGGATCGCCGTTGTCGTTGATGTCGTCGATCCACCAGCCGGGCACCACCTGCCGTCCGCCTGCGACACCGCGCTGCCGGATCATCTCGCCGAAGCGGGCGAGGTCGCGCGGTGCGGCGCAGATGCCGCCCGCGGCGCGCATCGCGCCTTCCGCATCGACGGTGATACAGGCATCGCTTTCCGCGCCCATCGGCGTCCAGAGATACTCGCCGAGCAGATCGGAGAGGGCGCGGCCCGCCGCGCGCTCATAGACCCAGCCGAGCATGTCGGTGTTGGTCGAGACATAGTGGAAGGTGTGGCCGTGGGGCTTGCCGTCGGGCTTTTGCGTGGCGAGGTAGTCGCGCAGTTGCATCGCGTCCTGGCCGGGCTTGATCACATCCCAGCCCACGGCGCGGCGGTAGCGCGCGACGTCGCCATCCGGATCGACATAGTCCTCGGTGAACGAGATGCCGACCGACATGTCGAGCAGATGCCGGACCGAACAGCCGCCATACACCGATGACGAGACTTCCGGCACGTAATCCGTCACCGGGCGGTTCGGGTTGAGAAAGCCCTTGTCGGCGAGAATGCCGCCGAGCGCGCCGCAGATCGACTTGCTGACCGAGAACACGATGTGTGGCGTGAAGCCATCCATACCGCCCGCGTACCACTCCGCGGCAAGCCGTCCGCGATGCAGGACCACAAAACCCTTGGTGTTGGTCGTGCGCAGCGCCTCGCGCAGGATGGTCGGGCCGTTGTTGCCCTCGAAGCCGATACGGCCGAGTTCGGTCAGCGCGCTTTCGAGTGGCGCGGGATGTTTCGATGCCTTGATATTCGCCGTGGGCAGCACGCGGCGGACGTTGTGAAAGCTCCAGTCGCTGTAAGGCTGGGTGCGCCAGTTGGCGAGCGTCACAAGATTCTCCCGCGCCGGCGGAAATTCGCTCATCAGATTCTTTGCAGGACTCTTCGCAGGACTCTTGGCGGCCGATTTGGATGACATTCGTTTCTTCTCCGGACATCGATTCAATGAGCTGAATCGTTGATTTGTCGTTTTTGGGCGCGGCCGGCGGCGATGATCGCGTCGATGATCGCCTTGGCGGGAGACCGTGCGGGCGCATTGTGCGTGTTAATCGGCGCAAGACAACACTGCGCCGCACAACCGGGAGGCCAAACCAGAGAGAATCGGACTCGGAAAGCTATTTCTGGCAAGGGGGCCCGCAAAAAACAAAGCGCGAGACTCTTGGGGGAGCAGGCGGTCAAATCCGAACATGATCCAGACGATTCTCAGACAGTCTTTTGGGGAGCATTTGGCCGTGAACACGATTCTGGTTTTCACCCTGGCCGTTGCGGCGACGCTCAACGCATGGTGCCTCAGCGCCTACCTTTGAGCTGTTCGGCGCGCCAGGCGCGCGCCATTGCAAATGCAAAGCGGCCGAATCGGAGAACCGATTCAGCCGCCCTCGTGAGTGGACAAGATTATCCAGTCAGTATGATCCAGTCAGTTACCGACCGAGTTACTTCTTGCTCTCGGTATATTTGAATTCGGGCATGGCCTTGAGCTGCTCCTTGGTGCCGCTCATCACCGCGTGATCCGGATACCATTCATTCTTGGTCGATGCCGACATGCTGCTGCCAGCCGCTCCGGTGGTGGTTGACGGGCGTGCCGTTGTCGCGGTGCCCGACGATCCCGGCATCTTGTCCGCCGAGGCCGAGCGCACCGGCTCATCGACCCACTTCAGCTTGTCGAAGCCGACCGCGATGTCGTGCTGACCGACCCCGAGGAATCCGCCGACGCCGATCACCACGGCGTTGATCTTGCCGGTCTTGTCGAGAAGGATTTCGCTGATGTCGCCGAGTTTCTCGTTGGCGTCGTTGTAGACGGCGAGACCGACGAGTTTCGAGGCGCGCCAGTTATTGCCCTTCAGGCTCGACTGATCCATCGGAGCCGACACAGCAGGCGCGGCCGCGGGAGCAGGCGAAGCTGGGGTTGCAGTCTGTGCGAATGCGGCACCGCCGGCCAGTGCGGTTCCGAGCAGAGCTGTCGCCACATATGTCTTGATCATCGGATTCTCCTTTCAATCAACCAATTGAAACGGAAGAACCCAAACCGCTCGCTTATGTTCCGGGAACTGTGGCGAATACCATGGCGTCAGTGGAGCACCGTGTTCGCCGCCTTTTCCGAGCGCAACGGAACCTCTCCGCTTTCGATCGCGGCATGAAGGTTGTTCAACTGCGCTTCGAGATATTCGTTTGCAACGAGGAGAGCCATCAGCGCTCCGCGCGTGTCACCGCCGCATTGTGCGATGACGTCATCAAGGGCATTTTCATAACGGTCATCATGCGGCTTGGCGAAAGTCATGATCATCCTCGTTCCATTTGCCTGGCTCGGGTTTCACCTGCGTCGGGAACGGTGACAGCACCGTGACCGTTCCGGGGCAAAGGAATTTGTCCACGCAATTCACAGGCGTTTTCGCGTGTTTTGGCTGATTTTACGGACTATTTGCCAGCCCGAGGCGTTATTTCGCGGCCTGTTCCACCGTCCAGACGTCGAAAATCCCGAGGTTGTAGAGGAAGGCCAGGACAGCGATCACGCCGATCGCCGCGATCATGTATTTGTGGTGCGTGCGAAACCCGCCGTGTTCCTGCAATACGAAATCTCCCGCGCCGATAGTCCGTCTATTGGTGGCGCAAATCACGGGGCCATGCAACGCGAATGCTAGTTTGCTTCGGTTTGTCCCCCCGACTTGCCGAGCAGCTTGCGCGACGCCCAGACGATGATGCTGGCGATCCCGAAAAACAGCGCGCCGACCAGCCGCACGGCGCTCGACAGAAGTTCGGCCACATCAAACAGATCGAAATACTCAAGCAGCTTGATCAGCAGGATCAGCACCAGCAGCGAGCCCAGCAGCCATTCAGTCATGACGGATCGTCCTTTGCTTGGCCCTCACTCTCCCGCGGAGCAAGGCTCTGCTGGTTGGTCGCGGCGGGAGTTGTGCGGGTTCAGGCCGGAACAAGCGGATGCCGGGTGTTTTGCGGTCTTGTCCCGAAGCCGCCGCGCTGATAGCTGTTCCCTCCGGGCCGGCGTAGCACAGCGGTAGTGCAGCGGTTTTGTAAACCGAAGGTCGGGAGTTCAATCCTCTCCGCCGGCACCAGTTTTTCCACGGACATAAGATCAGACAAGGCAGCCGGGATCCGGATCGTACGCCGTTTGCTGTTTTGCCAACGGCGCGAAGATCAGCAGGCTGCTTACTGTTGGCGCCGTCATGTCCGGTTAACTGATGATCGAGGGAATTCTGGATTTCCTCAAATGGCGGCGCGGCGGCCTGGCCGTTAACCTTTCATGTCCCGGAATCTTTCTGAAATCGTTCGCAATTGAACGAGTGGGTATGCTTGCGCGTTAGGCTTACCGGACGATTGGGCCGCGCCTTTAACCCCTGTTATCGCCTGCAGGACTAGAGTGGTGCCGCAACAAAGGCATCATCCATGCGCGCGATCTTGGCTCTGGCGATACTGATCGGAACGGCGGCGGCGGCGGCGGCCGACACCGGTCCGCTGGTCGTGATCCCGGGCCGGGCCGGTGTGCCCGTCATCCTCAATGGCCGCGATGTCTCGTATTCGGTCGTCGAGGGCGAATGGGGTCTTGCCAGGAATTTCAAGAATGCACCGCGTGTCTATGGCGGTTGGGACAGCTACGCCGGACGCGAGGTCGGACATTATTATCCGACGGCGGGTCGCCAGCCGGGTTACGGCCGTCTCGAGATCGAGCCGCCCGCGAACCGCGCGCTGCCGCAGCCAGCCGAAAGCTATCAGCGCTCCTGGTCGGCCCAGTCCGCGCCCCCGGCGCCGCAGCAGTACTATGACGTTCCCGAATATCCGCCGGCCATCATCGAAGCGCCGCGTGATCACGGCTACCGGCCCAATGGTTTCAAGCCGAGCTACCGGCCGAATGGTTTCCGGCCCGATCTGAAACAATAACGAGACCAAACAAAAGCGTTTAACAGGAGAGAGTAATGCGTCAGACGATTGCAGGATTGATTGTGGGCGTGGCGTTCGCCGCGACGATGGCGACGGCGGCACCCGCGCAGGCATGCGCGGTGACCGATCCATGCGGCAGCTACGGCTATTACGCCTATAACTACGGATGCGGCTATGGTTACGGCGCTTGCGGCGTGCGTGAGCGTCTGGCGCGCCCGGATTTCTATCAGCGCTACGCCAGCCCCCAGTATTACTGGGTCAATCAGGGCCCGACCTATACCGGTCCGGGCGCTTTCGCGCCGGTGCCGACCTATCAGGAGCGCGCCGTGGTCGGCTCGCGCTATTACGGACGGCCTTACCGCTACGGCTACGATGGCGGCCCGTATGGCAACGCCACCAGCCATTATTATGACGGCGCGGCAGTGCAGGGACCGGCGGTCACCAGCTATCGCTTCGCGCGCCGCCACGCCTATCGCGGCTATCGCCATGCGCATTACCGCGCATATCATGGCGTCAGGCATCACCACGCGCACCGTCATCACGGTCACTACGGTCATCGCGTGAAGCCGCTGCGCTACAAATATTGATCTGAATCTGGATCGAGATTTGAACGCCCGTCTGCATCACGCAGCCGGGCGTTTCGATTCAGCCCATCAGGCCGAGACGGCTGGTGCCGATGTAAAGCGCCAGCACGGCGGCGTTCGACACGTTGAGGCTCTTGATCGCGCCGGGCATATCCATGCGCGCGACCACGGCGCAGGTTTCGCGGGTGAGCTGGCGCAGGCCCTTGCCTTCCGCACCCAGCACCAGCGCCAGCGGCGCGCGGAGCGGCACGGCGGCAAGATCGCCCTGGCCCTCGCTGTCGAGGCCGACGGTGAGGAATCCCGCATCGTTCATCTCGTTCAGCGCCCGATGCAGGTTCGGCACTTCGACGATCGGCACAAGTTCAAGCGCGCCGGAGGCGGACTTCGCCAGCACGCCGGTGGCTTCGGGACTGTGCCGCCCGGTGGTGACGATGGCTTTGGCGCCGAAGGCCGCGGCCGAGCGCAGGATCGCGCCGACATTGTGTGGATCGGTGATCTGGTCGAGCACCAGCACCACGCCATCCTGCGGAAGCTCGTCGAGATGCAGACCGGGCAGGGGATCGGCTTCAAGCAGCAAGCCCTGATGGACAGCATCGGGACCAAGCCGACGGTCGATGTCCCCCGGATGGACCAGTTCCGGTGGCACGCGGGTGTCGATCTTTTCGTCGGCCAGACGCCGTTCTGCATTCTCGGTGACGAACAGCTTGCGGATGCGGCGTTTCGGGTTGGCCAGCGCCATGGTGACGCTGTGCCAGCCGTACAGAATCACCGGGCCTTCGCCTTTGCCATGCCCTTTGCCATGCCCTCGGCCGCCCTTGGCGTCCCGGTCGCGCCAGGATGGACGTCCGCCGCCCTGAGACCGTCCTTCGGGCCTTCCCTGATGGGGCTTACCAGGCGGGTTCCGGTCGCGGTCCTTGCCGCGCCCGCCGCCTTTTGGCCCGCCAAAACGTGATGTCCGGTCGCGATCGCTCATGCGGCCTTGTCCCACGGGATTGGAATAATGGCAATTTTCGGCTTAAGGCCGGGCCGCAACGGCCTGTCATATTCTTCCCCACATTGGTTGACTTTACCCCGCCGCTTCGCCCATAAACGCGCCGACCGGGCGCCCGTTCACGGGCACGCTTTTTACCGTCATCCATGGCCGTTCCACCGCCCCGTTCGGGTGGGCGAAGGTGTCGGATGATGTCGAGCGGGGGAGTGTCCCGAGTGGCAAAGGGAGCTGACTGTAAATCAGCCGCCGTATGGCTTCGAAGGTTCGAGTCCTTCTTCCCCCACCATCTTTGAAAAATCGCCCGGAAATGAATTCCGGGCGATCTTTTATTGGGCGTCGCTGTTCCCGACGGGCGGCCTTGCTGACCGCGCAGGGCGCGATCGGACTCAGTGATAGTGCCGGTGGTGGCGGCGAACCTTGCGCGGCTTCACCGCGCGGTAGCCGGGATCAGCGTAGCGGCCCTGTTCGGCGAAGGCGAAGACCGGATTGACCTGGCAATAAGCCCGCCGTCCCGACGCGCTCGCCATGCACTGGGCGTAGGTGTTGTAATAGCAGGTGCCTGGCCCGGCCGCCCATCCTTCGACCAGACAATAGCGGTAGTCCCGGGCTTCCGCCGATCCGGTGCCGAGGATGGCCGCGCCCGCGAGGGCCAGAGCGGCGATAACTGCGTTGCGCATAGACGTTCTCCCGGTTGGAGTTGGTTGATAACCAGAACATTCCTGCGGAAATATGGTTCCGCGGCGGCCCGGCTTCAACTCAATCATGGTTGAGGCGGCGGGACGGCCATGCTAGTGCTCGCCGCGCTGCGGGTGTAGCTCAATGGTAGAGCAGCAGCCTTCCAAGCTGAATACGAGGGTTCGATTCCCTTCACCCGCTCCAGCCGCTTTGTCAGACATTCCATCTGCCGATTCTCACCCGCCATCTGCCGCTTTTCACCCGCAAAAGGCGCGGACGATCTTGCGTGTCTTCGGGTCGGTTTCGATGGTGATGCGCTCGCGCCGGTAATCCATGGTCACGCCTTGTCCGGGCCTGATCTGGCGGACAATCGTGGCGCCGGTGAGCCGCTTCGCCCTGCGATCCGAAATTCTGTTCTTCCCCGTCAGGGCCTCGGCAGCGGACGGATTGCAAAGACCGGCGCGCGGCGGTGTGGCCGCCTGCGATCCCGACCAGCAACCCGCGATGATAAGGCCAGCGATGGCCAGACCGGCGACGCGATCAGCGTGGATCATGAAATGATGTCCTCCGAGGCTGCTTCAGATTGTCTGCGACGAACGCGCATCTTCACGAATCGTCCAGCTTGTTGAGATCGCGCACCGACTGCATGATCGGCTCGAAGTTCGAGCGCGCATCGAGCGCGTCGAACAGTTGTGCGGTGTCGGAGAGCAGGGCGTGGGAGCGCTGCAGCGCGATCCGCACGTCGTCATGGGGCGTATCCGACAGGCGGCCATGTCCTGACAGCAAAATCTTCGAGTCCAGTCCGCGCAGCCGTTCCAGCGACTGGATGTAGTCGCTGATGCTGCCCGATCCGAACACACCGCCCATCACGCCACCGGGCATCAGGGTATCGGCGGCGAACAGCAGGCCCTTGTCCTGATCGAACAGGCTGATGCACGCGGATGTATGGCCCGGCGTATACATCACCGTCAGCCGGAAGTTGCCGAGGTCGATCAGGTTGCCTTCCTCGAGCCAGATGTCGATGTCGATCGGCACATCCGGCTCGTTGAACATCTTGCGCAGCATCGAGAAGTCATCGCGCAGCATGATCTTGTTGGCGGCGAGGCGGTGCGCGGCAATAATCGTCCGCCCCTTGAAATGGTACGCGGCGCCGATGTGGTCGAGGTGCTCATGGCTCAGGACCACCATGTCGATATCTGCGGGGTTCACGCCCAGATGCGCGAGACAGCCCAGAAGATACGGGTAGTTCGATGACAGGCCGACGTCGATCATGACGGTCCGCTTGCTGCCGCGAACCAGATAGGCATTGGCGGCGCGGTTCTTGAACCGGATCTGGTAGACATCCTCGGCGGCCTGAATCAGAGAACAGACGTCGTTGTTGAGCAGCACCGGAAAGGGCGATGGCTTGTGATCGCTCATGACGCGGGTGTCCTGAAGTTCGCTGCGTTGGACGCGCGCAGCCGCTTGCTCAAGGCATCCATGACCATCAGCGCGAAGGCGGGCTGCTGGCTCACGAGATAGACAAAGCGGGCGTGATTGATCCGCATCACGCGGGTGCCGTCGGCGGCGGCGATGGCGGTGGCCGACCGCGCGGAGCCGTCGATCACGGCCATCTCGCCGAAGAATTCGCCCTTGCCGAGCGAGGCGATGGCGGTCCGGCCTGCGGTCCCCGTCTTGACGATATCGACCTTGCCTTCGAGGACGACGAACAGCTCGCGACCGCTCGATCCTTCCTCGAAAATGACCTCGGAGGCATCGTAGTCGTTGATGCATTTCTCGATCGTCATGACGCACCCGGCCTGTCGGCAGACGGCTCAGCCCCATCATACTAGGACGGAATTCGCCGGGCGCAATCGGTACCTCCGCCGGCTGTGAGTTATCGCAAAGCACAAAGGGCCAACGTCATGCCGGCTTCATGTTCGACATCACCATGGTCGCGACATCGGTGTAGGTGTTCACCAGCGGCCCCACGAACCGGTGCATCGCATTCTTCGACACCAGCAGATCGTGCATCACGAGGTGATCGACGCCGGTGGTCAGGAAGCAGATCACGGCATCGCGCGGCGTTTCGATGATCGGCTCGCCTTTCACGTTGAACGAGGTGTTGATGAGCACCGGCACGCCGGTCAGCGCATCGAACTCTTTCAGCAGCTTGTAGAGCATCGGATTGGTCGCCTCGCGCACCGTCTGCACCCGCGCGGTGCCGTCGACATGGACGATGGCCGGGATTTTGTCGCGCCATTCGGGGCGGACGTTCTTGGCGATCAGCATGAAGGGCGAGTCTTCCTCGCCTTCAAAAATTTCCTTGGCGCGTTCGTAAAGCACAATCGGCGCGAACGGGCGGAACGGCTGGCGGTGTTTCACCCGGCTGTTGAGGATGTCCTTCATCTCGGGCTTGCGCGGATCGGCGATCAGGCTGCGGTTGCCGAGCGCGCGCGGGCCGAATTCGGAGCGATCCTGAAACCAGCCGATCACCTTCTGATCGGCCAGCAGTTTCGCGGTGTCGCGGGCGATGTTGTCGCTCTTCACTTGAGTCGTCTGAATCCGCACCAGCGGCTTGCTCGCCGCCTGCGTGATTTCATCATCGGAATAACGCCGCCCGACATAGGCGTGCTCCATCACGAAATTGCGCTTCTGCTTGAGAATTTCGATCCAGCCGTAATAGGCGCAGCCGATGGCGATGCCGTCGTCGCCCGCGGCCGGCTGAATCCAGACATTCTCGAAGCCGGATTCGCGGGCCACGCGGCCGTTGGCGACGCAGTTGAGCGCGACACCGCCCGCGATGCAGAGATTTTTCGCGCCCGTGGTTTCGCGCAGCCACGCGGCGCGGGCGAGCAACACTTTCTCGGTGTCGTCCTGCACGCGCCAGGCGAGGTCTTCCCAGTGCTTCATCAGCGGGCTGGTTTCCCACTTCTGGCCGGTGTCCATGATGTAGGGCTTGTTCAGTTCAGACGTCCAGCGCGGAACGGTGAGGACGTTGTCCTTGATGGACATCAGCGATCTGACATTGCCGTGACGCCCGTAAGGCGCGAGGCCCATCAGTTCGCCGCACTTGTTCCAGTCGCCGAAGATGTAGGTCGAGGCGCGGCTGTAAAGCGCACCGAGGCCGGGCATGTTGTAGAATTCGTCGCTGAGGAAGCCGCGATCCGGCTCCATCCAGACCTTCTTGAGACATTCGAGCGTGGTGCCGGCGAACTTGTAGTAGCTCTCGGACTCGCGCGCGAGCGGCGTCGCGGTGTCGCTCTCCGGAAACGCCTCGTTGACGTCGGCGCGGTAGCTGCCGACGCCGTCGACGATCATCACCACGCCATCCTCGAAGGGAGACACGGCGAAGGCGCTATAGGCGTGGGCGAGGTGGTGCGAGATCGACACCACCTTGTCGGATTGCGAATGGAAGTAGGGATGGCTTTTGGCGTCGGCCCGTTCGTATTCCGGAAGAAATCCCGGCATGTCCTGATACAGCAGCCGGTCTTCCATTTCAGGCACCGGGAGGATGTAGCAATTGCGGACCACCAGATCGACGTCATCCAGCGTGATGCCCTCGGCATCGAGGCAGTAGTCGATGACGTCTTTATAAAAGCCGCTGGCATGTTTCTCACGGGTGATGCGTTCCTTGGCGATCGCATAGGCGATCTCGCCGTCCCGGAGCAGGCAGGCGCTCACGTCATGGTCGTAGGTATTAAGGCCGAGGACGTATGTGTGTTTTTTTGGCATGGACCGACTTTCGGAACGCGGGCGGGCTTAAACGGTTTGTGATCACAATTGTCCGGATGGTTCAAAGTTGTCTCGCAATTGCGAGATTATTTCGTTCAGCATGATGAACACCGGTTCAGCAAAGGCTTTGCAATCTGGAGAAAAGCATTGAGACATGGCGAGACTTTGCAGGTTAACGCCAATCGAGGGGGTGGAGTGCATTGACCGGCGCCGCCCAATGACCCTAATCTGCTGCCGGATGAATCGTAAGACGTCTTGTTTTTGACGATCTATTTTCCGAACGTGCCTGAACGGGACGCAGGCTCGTGAGTTTAATCCGCGGAAGTGCTCCGTAGCGTTTCCGGAATGGAGGTGCCCTTAATGACTGAGATCAAGACACGTTCCAACTTTCTGAAGCGTGCCCTGGCGGCAGCGGCGCTGGTGCTGGTCTATTCGATCAGTTTCATCGGTTCGTCGTTTGTCGCGGCGACCGCGACGTCGACTTCGGCGGAAGCCCGAGGCCGAGGCCGTGGGCGCGGCCGTGGCGGCGGCTGGGCTCGCGGGCGCGGCCGTGGCCGTGGGTGGTACCGTGGCCGTGGCCGCGGGTATGGCTTCATCGCTCCGGGCTGCTATTGGAGCCCGCGCTGGGGCCGGGTTGTCTGCCCGTACTAAGACACGCGCACGCGCTCAGGCGACGTGCATGACAATACGAGGTGCGCCGGGTTTCCGTCGCACCTCGTTTTCGTTTGACGGGTCTGTGGCGGGCCTGCCGCCGTCAGGACTTGCGCGAGCCGGAGGCGCGGGCGGGCAGCGGGGTCGGAACGCCGGTGCCGCCGACAAGCGCGTCGTGCGCCGTCGATACGATCCGCCGGATGATGTCATCGACATCATTGAGATCGCACAGCCCGCCTGACAGTTTCTTCAGCCTCTCGCTGTCGGTGACGGTCTGGCGGATCATCGCCAGCGCGAAATGCAGGCCCCAGTAAATATCGACTTCATCGCGATGGGGCAGGGCGAGACGCAAGGCTGTCGCAAATCTCTGCAAATGTCTGAATTCACGATCGACGATCTTCTTGATCGGCGGAACGGTTTCGACCGAGGCGCGTGTCATGAAACGCGCCGCGGCGGAGCGCTGCTGATCGGGGCTGAGACACCAGCGCAGCGGCGGGCTGACCAGCGCGCGCAGAATAGCTTCGACGCTCGCGCGGCCGCCGCCTTCAAGCTCCGCAGCCTTGAGTTCGGCAAACCGTTCGCGATTCAGCACGGTGGTGCGGCTGACGAACAGATCGGCAAGCAACTCGTCCTTGGAGCCGAAATGATAATTCACCGCCGCGAGATTCACGCCGGCTGCGGCCACGATGTCGCGCATCGTCACCTCGCCGAAGCTGCGTTCGGCCCAGAGCATTTCTGCGGCGGTCAAAATGGCGGTCTTGGTCTGGTCGCTCGACATCGAAGCCATCTCTGGAAGTTAAGAAGAGGTGCCATGCAAAAGCGCGTGTGCAATTTCGCGCTGCGGAACAAAATCATACATTTGTTTGATCGGCCGCTTGCCATTCAAACAAATGTATGAAATCAACCTAGCAGCAAGATTGCAGCGCGGCAAGACATCCACATAACGATCATGGAACGTCAGTACTGCTGACCTTCATCGCCGTGTGGACAGCCGGTCGCGAGTGTTGCAAGACCATCGTTAACAACAGGAGAGGACCGTCCTATGGATTTCACAATGTCCGCGCGCCAGACCGAATGGCGCAATCGCGTTATTTCGTTCATGGACAAGCACGTTCGTCCCGCCGCCCCGATCTACAAGGAGCAGGATGCGAAGGGTGATCGCTGGAAAGTGATCCCGATCCTCGAAGACCTGAAGAAGAAGGCGAAGGCCGAGGGTCTCTGGAACATGTTCATGCCGCCGAACGAGCATGAAGACGACGAATTCCGTGGCGCCGGTCTGACCAATCTCGAATACGCGCTGCTCGCAGAACAGATGGGCCACTTCTACTGGGCCTCCGAAGTGTTCAACTGTTCGGCGCCCGATACCGGCAACATGGAAGTGTTCATGCGGTACGGCACCAAGGAGCAGAAGCGCCAGTGGCTGAAGCCGCTGATGGAAGGTGAAATCCGCTCGGCGTTCCTGATGACCGAGCCTGCGGTGGCGTCCTCCGACGCGACCAACATCGAAACCAGCATCAAGCGCGATGGCGATCATTATGTCATCAACGGCCGCAAGTGGTGGTCGTCGGGCGCAGGCGACCCGCGCTGCAAGATCGCGATCCTGATGGGCAAGACCGACGTCAACGCGCCGCGCCATCAGCAGCAGTCGCAGATTCTCGTCCCGCTCGACACCCCCGGCATCACGATCGAGAAGATGCTGCCGGTGTTCGGTTTCGACGACGCGCCGCACGGCCATGCGCAGATTCTGCTCGAGAACGTCCGCGTTCCCGTCAGCAACATCCTGCTCGGCGAAGGCCGCGGCTTCGAGATCGCGCAGGGCCGTCTCGGACCGGGCCGCATCCATCACTGCATGCGCACCATCGGCGCCGCCGAAGAAGCGCTTGAGAAGATGGTCAAGCGCCTGTCGTCGCGCACAGCGTTTGGCAAGAAGATCATCGAGCAGTCGGTGTGGGAACAGCGCATCGGCGAAGCGCGCACCAACATCGAAATGACCCGTCTGCTCTGCCTCAAGGCAGCGGACATGATGGACAAGGTCGGCAACAAGACCGCGCAGCTCGAAATCGCGATGATCAAGGTCGCGGCTCCGAATATCGCGCTCAAGATCATCGACGACGCGATCCAGGCCTTCGGTGCGGCTGGCGTGTCGGACGAAGCCGGTCTGGCGAAGTCCTATGCCGGCATCCGCACGTTGCGTCTGGCGGACGGTCCGGACGAGGTTCACAACCGGGCCATTGCACGGCTTGAGCTTCGGAAGTATTCCAATCAGTAACGCTCTCTGTGACGAGACGGGAACCGTTTCGTCACGGACACGCGGCCAAAACTTGAAAATCTGGGGCGCGATCCGTTCGACCTGAACGGGTCGCGCTTCAAGTGAGAAAAGATTGGAAATCGCATGGGTCTGGGTGTGAGAGACGACGCTGATTTTTCCGGCACCAAGCCGGTCGAGGAGCGTCACCGCGTCAACGAGGCGAATCTCGCCGAATGGATGGGGTCGCATGTTGAGGGATTTGCAGGGCCGCTGACGGTCTCGCAGTTCAAGGGCGGCCAGTCGAACCCGACCTATCGCCTCGACACACCCAAGACCTCTTACGTGATGCGGCGCAAGCCGTTCGGCAAATTGCTGCCGTCGGCGCACGCGGTCGATCGCGAGTTCAAGGTGATCGCGGCCCTGCATGCGCAGGGCTTTCCGGTCGCGCGCGCCTACGCGCTGTGCATGGACGATGCGGTGATCGGCGCGGCCTTCTACATCATGTCGATGGAAGAAGGGCGCGTGTTCTGGAATCCCACGCTGCCTAGCCTCGAGCCCAAGGAACGTCATGCGGTCTTCACCTCGAAGATCGAGACGCTGGCGAAGCTGCACAGTTACGATCCGGAGAAGATCGGGCTGGGCGACTTCGGCAAGCCCGGCAATTATTTCGCGCGGCAGGTCGACCGCTGGACCAAGCAGTACCGCGCTTCGGAAACCGATCCGATCCCGGAAATGGATCGCCTGATCGAGTGGCTGCCCAAGACGGTGCCGCATCAGGCGCGTGTCTCCGTCGTCCATGGCGACTATCGCCTCGACAACATGATTTTCCATGCCGACAAGCCGCAGGTGAAGGCCGTGCTGGACTGGGAGCTGTCGACGCTCGGCGATCCGATGGCCGACTTCGCCTATCTCCTGATGCAGTGGACCATGCCGGGACTCGATGGCGCCGATTTCCGCGGCCTCAACATTCCGAACATGAAGGAAGCGGAAGATATCTACTGCAAGGCGGCGGGCGTTCCGCCCATCGAAAATCTCAACTGGTACTTCTCTTACAACCTGTTCCGCCTCGCGGGCATCGTGCAGGGCATAGCCAAGCGCATTGTCGATGGCACCGCGGCCAACGCGAAGGCGCAGGAGTCGGCCTCCCGCCGCATTCCGCTGGCGCAGGCCGCATGGGCCTACGCCCAGAAGGCCGGCGCGAGCTGACGCGCTGATTCATGAGTGGGTGCGCACAGAATCGTTTTAATCGCAGATTTCAGCGCTCTAGCTGGATTGTGCTCGGTTCAATAGCGGTTTTAGGATTGTTTATGTGGAGCAATCCTGCCGGATGTTCTTCGCGATGCGCGCAGATGGTTAAATCAGAGCAAGAAGCCCGTGGTGCTATTGCTACGTTTTTCTCATCAGAAGTATCCCGTCAGTTCATCGCCAATCTTCGTCAAGATGGCTTGACTGATGAGTATCTCGCCAAACTGAAGGTTGGTTGCGATGGATGTTATGTTTTTCGTGGAGAGCGTGAACGCAACTACGATCCGAGCAAGTGGTATGCGGTAGCGGGCATTGCACCTTCGACTATGAAAAAGGATGTTGTGCTGCTCATAGAATGTGCCAACTCGGTTCGACTAGATCATGCGCTCTACGGTGGTTAGTGCTTATCCTTAGATGAATTGTATTTGAGATAACTAGGAGAACGTCATGGGTCGCCTCGAGGGCAAGTCCGTCATCATCACCGGCGCAGGCAGCGGCATCGGCCGCGCAGCGTCGCTGCTGTTTACCAGGGAAGGCGCAAAGTTGATCGCCGTCGACAGGACCGAGGGCGTCAAGGAGACCGTCGAGCAGGTGCGCAAGGCCGGCGGCACGGCTGAGGCTGTGATCGCCGACGCCGGCGTTGAGAACGACGTCAAGGGTTTCATCGCCAAGGCGCTCTCGGCCTACGGCAAGCTGGATGTGATCTGGGCCAATGCCGGCATCGGCGGCGGCCTCGTGCCGCTGGCGGACCAGACGCCGGAACATTGGCAGGAAGTCCTGCGCGTGAACCTGATCGGACCGTTCCTTGCGGTGAAGCATTCGATCCCGCACATGGTGAAGCAGGGCCATGGCTCGATCGTCTGCACGGCATCGGTTGCGGGCCTCAAGGCCAACGCCAGCGGCCATCCCTATGCGGCAAGCAAGGCGGGTGTCATCAGCCTGGTGCAGACCACGGCTTACTCGCTCTCGGGTACCAATGTCCGCATCAACGCGGTGTGCCCCGGCCTGATCGAGACCGGCATGACCAAGCCGATTTTCGACGGCGCGAAGGAACGCGGCACCGAAGGCAAGATCGGCCAGCTCAATCCGCTCAAGCGTCCGGGCCAGCCGCACGAACTGGCGGCGATGGGCCTGTTCCTCGCCAGCGACGAAGCGTCCTATGTCAACGGACAGGCATTCCCGGTCGATGGTGGTCTCACCGCGTCGATGCCGTATGCCGGCAAGCCGATCTGAGGCAACGCGATGTCGAGTGCTCCCGCCAAGCCGTTTGTCGCACAACACGCTGTCCCGGCGGGGGTGACATCCACGCGCTGGTGGTGGGTGCGCCATGCGCCGGTGCGCGAGGACGGCGGCAACATCTACGGCCAGTACGATATCGGCTGCGATTGCAGCGACACCGTTGTCTTTGAGGGTGTCGCGAAATTCCTGCCGCGCGACGCGCTCTGGTTTTCCAGCAACCTGAAGCGCACGCACCAGACCGCAGCGGCGATCTGGGAGGCGGGGTTTCCGAAACCCGACCAGATGTTTCAGGACAAGGCCTTCGCCGAACAGGATCTCGGCGAATGGCAGGGCATGAACCGCGCCGCGTTCTTCGCCGCGCGTCCGGCGTCCATCGCGAGTTACTGGTTCGCGCCCGCGCATGAGCGCGCGCCGGGCGGCGAGAGTTTCAACGATCTGTCCAACCGTACCGTGGCTGCGATCCGCCGCATCAGCACCGAACATTCAGGCCGTGATATTGTCTGTGTCTCGCATGGCGGACCGATCAAGGCGGCGATCGCGCATGCGCTCGGCCTTGAGGCGGGCGCGGGCTTCGCCTTCACCATCGACAACTGCTCGGTCACGCGGCTCGATTTTCTGACGAGCGATGGCCACAGCGGCTGGCGCGTGCCGATGATCAACCAGCAGCCGTGGATCGCCAGCCATACGCACGATGCCATGCATCAGCCCGCGGGGCCGGAAGTCACCAACAAGCTCGGATAACAAACACAGATCTCAGGAGAGAAGCGCATGACCTTGTTCGACATGACCGGAAAGAATGCCGTCATCACCGGCTCAACCAAGGGCATCGGCCGCGCCATCGCCGAGCGCATGGTGGAGCATGGCGCGCGGGTTGTGATTTCGTCGCGCAAGCAGGACCAGTGCGATGCGGTGGCGAAGGAAATCAACGACAAGTACGGCAAGGGCAAGGCCATCGCGGTTGCCGCGAACATTTCGAGCAAGGAAAATCTGCAGAACCTGGTCGATGAAGCCAACAAGGCGTTCGGCAGGATCGACGTGCTGGTCTGCAATGCGGCGTCGAATCCTTACTACGGGCCGCTCGCGGGAATCTCCGACGACCAGTTCAGCAAGATCCTCGGCAACAACATCGTCGCCAACAACTGGCTGATCAGCATGGTCGTGCCGCAGATGATCGAGCGCAAGGACGGTTCGATCATCATCGTCTCATCCATCGGCGGCCTGAAGGGATCGACCATTCTCGGCGCCTACGCGATCTCGAAGGCGGCCGACATGCAGCTCGCGCGCAATCTCGCCTGCGAATACGGCCCGCACAATGTCCGCGTGAACTGCATCGCGCCCGGCCTGATCAAGACCGATTTCGCCAAGGCGCTGTGGGATAATCCGGATAACCTGAAGGCCTCGACCGCGCGCTCGCCGCGGCTGCGCATCGGTATCCCGGATGAAATCGCCGGCGCTGCGGTGTTCATGGGGTCGGCGGCCGGCAACTTCATGACCGGCCAGACCGTCGTGATCGACGGCGGCGCGACGATTAGCTGATCCTGAAGCAGGGCAGCGTCCCGTCAAATAGCAAGATCGTCATGGCCGGACTTGTTCCGGCCATCCACGTCTTGATGATCTTGATGACAAAAGACGTGGATCACCGGGACAAGCCCGGTGATGACATCGTGTGTGTTGCGAAAGCCTGCTTCACTCCACCGCCGCGTAGACGAGGCTGCGCACAAGCGTGCGGAAGTATTCGCGCTGGCCGGGGCCCTGCGAGAGGAACACTGCGAACAGCTCTTCCTTCGGGTCGATCCAGAAGAACGTGCCCGCCATGCCGCTCCAGAAATACTGGCCGACGGAGCCTGCGAACGGCGCCATGCCCTCATCGGTGCGCACGGCGAAGCCGAGACCGAAGCCGTGGCCGGGCGGCAGGAGATGCGACTCGACCTTGACGTTTGGCGCAAGGTGGTTCGACGCCATGAAGGTCAGCGTCTTGCGGCCGATCACACGGTTGCCATCCAGCGCGCCGCCGTTCAGCAGCATCTGGCAGAAGCGGGCATAATCCATCGCGGTGGAGACCAGCCCGCCGCCGCCGGATTCCATCTTCGGAATTTCCAGCGGATCGAACAGCATCACCTTGTCGCCGGTCCATGGATCGGTGGCGAACGGCTGCGCGATGCGCGATTTGTTTTCCTGCGCTGTGTGAAACGCGGTTTCGTTCATCTGGAGCGGAGCGAGAATGCGCTCGCTCAGGAACGCACTGAGCGGCTTGCCGGACACGATTTCGATGACACGGCCCAGAATGTCGGTGGAGCGGCTGTAATTCCATTCCGCGCCGGGCTGGCACATCAGCGGCAGGCTCGCGATCAGCCTGGCGTGTTCTTCGTTGGTGATGTCGCGGCGGAACGGCTTGGCCTTGATGTACATCCGCTGCACCATGCCGTTGCCGGTGATCTCATACGAGATGCCGGAGGTGTGGCGCAGCAGGTCCTGAATGGTGATCGGCCGCACCGGCAGCGCGAATTCCAGCGCGCCGTTTCGCTCGATGCCGACCTTCTGGCCGGCGAATTCCGGAATGTATTTGGACAGCGGGTCGTTCAGCAGAATGTGCCCGTCCTCGACCAGCGTCATGATGCCGAGCGACACCAGCGGCTTGGTCATCGAGAAAATGCGGAAGATGCTGTCTTTGGCCATCGCCGCGCTGCCGGCGGGATCTTGCTTGCCCTGCGCCTCGAACCAGCCGATCTGGCCGCGCCGCGCCACCATCGACACCACGCCGGGTGTGGTGCCCTTGTCGATTTCGCGCTGAAATGCATCGCGCATCGCCTGAAGACGAGCTGATGACAGGCCGATGGCCTCCGGCTTGGCGGAGGGAAGGGCGGGTGTCGCTTTCGCGGCGCTAGGGGTGGCGTGAACGTTCATGTTGCCTCCGGCTTTTTCTTGTTTCGCATCAGTGCCGGACATGGTTGAACCGGCAGCGTCGCACGGCAGATTGATACAAAAATCTGCGATTGAACAGGGCGCGCGGGCGCAATACCGCCCGGCACGAACCGCGGGGCCGGGGGGCGGGAATGACAGTGAGGCAGGCGACTTTATGACTGATGCAGGCGCCAGAAAGCTGGCAAAAGACGGCTGGACGATTGTCGAGGACGACGGGTTTCTCAACCTCGTCGGGCCGCTCTGGCATCGCCCGAACGACGCGACCGGCGAGTACGCCATTGCCGCGCAGCCCAAGCACAAGAACCGGCGCGGCTTCGTTCAGGGCGGGCTGCTGATGACGCTGGCGGACCGTTCGCTCGGCATGGCTGCGCGTCAGGGCAGCGGCGCCAGCGCCGTGGTGACGATCCAGATGGATACGCATTTCATCGACGCGGCGAAGATCGGCGAGTTGTTGATCTCGACCCCGCGCGTGGTGCGCAGCACCCGCACGCTGATTTTCCTGAACACGGAACTGACGGCGGATGGCCGCTGCGTCGTGATGGCGAGCGGCGTGTTCAAGATCATGAAAGGCGCGGGCTAGATAGTCTGGCTGCACTCAACAAAAAAGCCGCCCGATGGGCGGCTTTTCACTTTTGATTGGAAGGTTGGCTTACGCCGCGCGCACTTCGCGCAGGAAGGCGTCGACCTGCGCTTTCAGCGTTTCGCCGTTCAGCGACAATTCGGCGGCAGACGAGACCACCTGATCCGCGGCAACGCCGGTTTCGCGGGCGGCATCGCGGACGCCGACGATGTTCGCCGAAACTTCCCCCGTGCCCTTGGCGGCCTGCGACACGTTGTGAGCGATCTCGCGAGTCGCCGCGCCTTGCTCCTCGACAGCGGACGCGATAGCGCTCGCAATCTCGTTGACCTTGCTGATGGTGCGGGTGATGCCGTCGATGGCTTCGACCGAGGTCCGGGTCGCGGACTGGATCGAGCCGACCTGCGCGGAGATTTCGTCGGTCGCCTTCGATGTCTGGCTCGCCAGCGCCTTCACTTCCGATGCGACCACTGCAAATCCGCGTCCGGCTTCGCCCGCGCGCGCCGCTTCGATGGTGGCGTTGAGCGCGAGCAGGTTGGTTTGCTCGGCGATTTCGCTGATCAGCTTGACCACATCGCCGATCTTCTGGGCGGCCATGGCCAGTCCCTGAACTTCGTTGTTGGTGTCGTTGGCCTGTTTGGCGGCATGACCAGCGACCTGCGCGGATTCATTGACCTGCTGGGCGATCTCGCTGATCGAGGCGTTGAGTTCTTCGATGGCCGCGGCGACAGCCTGTGCGTTCGCCGACGCTTCTTCGGAGGCTTCGGCAACCGTCGCGGTCTGCTGCGTGGCTTCCTCGGCGGTGCGCGCCATGTTCTCGGCAGTGCTGCGCAGTTCGGTCGACGCCGCACCCACGGCATTCACGATACCGCCGACGCCGGATTCAAAGCGCTCGGCAAGGGCGAGCACCGCGTTGCGGCGCTCGGCTTCCGAGGCAATGCGCTGATCTTCCTGCGCGGCGCGCAGGCGGCCGGTCTCGATCAGGCTGTCCTTGAACACTTCCACCGCACCGGCCATCGAGCCGATCTCATCGCGCCGATCCGCGCCCGGCACCACCACATCATGCTGGCCCGAGGTGATCGCGCGCATGGCGGCCTGCAGCGCCACGATCGGACGCGCGAGGCCACGGCCCACCCAGGCGGCAATGAGGATGGCGATCAGCACGGCGGCTACCGCGCCCGCCGCAAGCCACATGGCGGAATTGGCGGCGAGCGCCTCATAATCCTTCGTATTGCGGATGATTTCGACAACCGCGACGGGCTGGCCGGAGAAGTTCTTGAGCGGGCCGAAGGTGGTCGCGGTCGGCTGGCCGTTGAGCGATTTTGTCAGGAAGATGGATTCGCCGGCCAGCGCCCGCTTCAGCGTCGCGGGCGAGACGGTTGCATCCTTCACGGTCGATGCGAGGGTCAGGATCTTGTCGCCGTTGATCTGATGGATCGCGACATCGACTCCGAAACGCGACTTCATCGAGTTCACGAAAGTGGTGCCGAAAGGCGCGCCGACGTCGACGGTGCCGAGCAGGGTGTCGCCGTCCATGACCGGGGTGGCGCCGAAGATGTTGAGAACGTCGCGTCCGGCCTCGACGCCGCCGATCGGCTTCTTGGTCGCGAAGGACTGCACGATCATCTTGCGCCGCGCGGTCACGTCATCACCGAAGGCTTTCGGATTGTGGACCCGGGCGAGGGCGATCCCGGGCGGTATCTGGATGGTAATCAACTCGATGCCGAGTGGCTTGATGTCTTTCAGGGTCTTGTCGAGCAGCGCGATGATGCCGGCGCGGTCCTGCGCGCGGATCAGAGGCTTCAACTCGGACATGTTCGCAACGGAGTTGGCCACCGCCTGAACGGCGCGGGTGTCTGAATCCATCGCGCCGATTATGTTGGCGTAATCGGCCTCCAGTTCGCGGTGAAGGGCGAGGTCGATCGCGGTGTTCTGCCGCCAGAGGCCGAACGCCGCCAAACCGGCGCAGGAGGCCGCGGCCACCAGCGAAATTGCGATCATTATCCGGGCAGAAACCGACCAGAGCTTGCGCATCATGTCTCCAAGAAATTCTGAGGAAATTTTGTCTGCCGCACCTTAGGAACTTTGAATCAACACCGGGTTAAGGACGCGCGGAATCGCGCGAAGCCGCGCGGCTTCCCGCGTTGTTCGCCAGACAAACGCCGTCGCGTGCCGCATCATCGAAAGGGCGCGGAAATCAGCCGTCAGTCCCGCGGCTCGAAAGCGGGCGCGACCATGCTGAGGTGGAAGACCAGCCCCGACGGCGGATAGCGGAAAGTGCAGTCGCCGCCGAGTTGCCGGCTCAGGTTTGAAATCAGCCGCGTGCCGAACCCGTCTTCCGCTGGCGGTGTCACGGCTGGCCCGCCGCTTTCGCTCCAGATCAGGCTGACAACCGTGCCCGCGTCACCGGGCTGCGCGGTCCACCCGATGGTGACACGGCCGTTGTCATTGGACAGCGCGCCGTACTTCATCGCGTTGGTGCACAGTTCGTGCAGGACCATCGCCATCGGCACCGCTGTGGTCGGCGGCAGATCAACCGGCGGACCCGAGATCGCGAAACGGTGTCCGCGCTCTTCCTGCAGCGGCGCGATGGCCGCTTCCGCGATTTCTGAAAGCTGCGCATGCTGCCAGTTCTTGCGGGTCAGGAGATCGTGGCCGCGCACCAGCGCCTGCAGCCGCTCGTGAAACTGGCGCAGCGCCTCCGGCCCCTGACTGTGACGAAAGCTCAGGGAGGCGATCGACTGCACGGTGGCGAGGGTGTTCTTCACCCGGTGCGCGAGTTCGTGAACGAGGATTTCGCGCCGCTCCTCGGCGGTGGCGCGCGCTTCTTCGCGCATCGCGTTTTCGTCCATCAGCCGGTCGAAGGTCTGCCCCAGGACGCCGATTTCATCATTGCGCCCGACAATGCCGGTGCGCGCGGCGTCATGACCGCGCCGCCATGCTTCCGCTGTCGCCACCATGCGCATCAGCGGTCGGCGGATGATGCTTTCGCCGA
Organism: Afipia sp.; assembly: GCA_050249215.1. Classification (GTDB taxonomy): domain Bacteria; phylum Pseudomonadota; class Alphaproteobacteria; order Rhizobiales; family Xanthobacteraceae; genus Afipia. The sequence continues at coordinate 70,446 of JBFWQX010000005.1, read as the reverse complement.
CGAGCCAGGCCAGAAGGAATGCGATGGCGCTTCCCAGCGCGAACAGCGCGATGCTGTTGCGCACCGCGCGGTCGATGGGGGCGAGAGCTTCGCTGCGCGAGATACCGCTGCTGACATAAAGCCCGAACGGGGTCAGGGAGGCGGGGACGTAGCCGATGATGCGTTGAACGCCATCGACGCCGGTTATCTCGGCGCTTCCGGGTTGCGATCCACCGATCCGCCCCAGGCTGTCGTCGAGTTTCCTGCCGACGAACTTCTCGCTGTCTGGCTCGCGAGACACAACGATGCCGTTGCGGTCCGCGATCAGCACAGCGCCGCCGCTTTGCACGCCGCGCTGCTGCAATTGCTGCCCGAGCCATTCCACATTCAGTCCGGCAACAATCGCGCCTTCGACTTTTCTATCGCGGATGATCGGCAGCGCCATCGGGATGACATTGCGGTCCGAAACCTTGCTGGCGATGAAAGTCCCGATCGCGAATTTCTTGCTGTTGACCGCTTCGCGAAAATAGTCGCGGTCCGCCAGATTGGGCGAGGCGAGACTCGGCTCGCTGAAGCATCGGATGTTGCCGTCAAGACCGACGACCAGAAGCGAGGTCAGCGGCGCGATACTGGGGCGCACGCGGACGACATAGTCCGTGCATGCGGTGCTGTTGAGACGGCTGACTTCATCCGTCTCCGCGACGGCGCGCATCGCGCCCCGGATGCCATCGAAAATCTGGTCGACCTCGGAGACGACGACTTCGGCGTTGCGCAGCGCCAGCGCGCGCGCCTCAGCGTACCGGGTGTTGCGCAAATCGAATGCGCCATAACTGACAGCCGCAAGACCGGGCAGGGACGCAACGAGGGTGAGCGCCAGCAGCCGGTGGGTCAGCGACAGGCGGCGTATGGCATTGCGAAGCGGCAAACCGTCTGTTTCCCCACCGGTTGAGCTTTTCTTGAATGTACGCGGCAGGCTTTGATGCGGCAATCACCGCAAACCGGGTTCCATCGCCGCTCCGGACGACACGGAACAGCAGGGAATCTTCAAATCCGTCGGCGGGGAAATTGGCGAGAAATCGTCCGAAGGGGACGTGACGGCGCGAAAATGGTTCGCTATAGAGGCGCCATACAGGGGTGTAGCTCAGTTGGTAGAGCATCGGTCTCCAAAACCGAGGGTCGCAGGTTCGAGTCCTGCCGCCCCTGCCAGTCGGTAGATTCGATCCCGATTACTTCCTTAAAGCCCGATCTGTCCGCGCCGCCCATTCGGGTGGCCGCAATTGACAGCGTAGCCGTTGCCAGGCTTCGACAGCGGCGAAGTGGCTGTTTTTACCCATGTTCCGGGCTTCCGGTGGCCCGGTTTTCAGGGATCGGTCCGCTGCCGGTGCCTTGACCTCCGGGCCGTCCCACAGTAGATAACGGCACCTGCTGCCGGCCCGTTCAACGGATATCCGGCGCGGCATTGAAATCCCCGGACAACCGAGCCCGCTCCTGGCTTTCTTGGCGGCTCATCCTTCAAAAAAGGATTGGGCGCAAGAAACATTGGCGTGCGAGGACTGGTCCGGATTCCAGACATGATTGATCGCGTCCGGGCGTTCCCGGACTCAAGGATGCGGACCACTGACGATGGCTTTCAGCCCGTTCAAATTCCTGCAGGAAGTGCGCACGGAGACCGCGAAGGTCACCTGGCCGACCCGCCGCGAGACCACGATCACCACGATCATGGTGTTCATCATGGTCGCGGTGTCCTCGGTGTTCTTCTTCGTCGCCGACCAGATTATTCGCCTTCTGGTGACGTTTATTCTTGGCATTCAGGCCTGAGCGCGGAACTGAAACATGAGCATGCGCTGGTACATCGTTCACGCCTATTCCAACTTCGAGAAAAAGGTCGCTGAGTCCATTCGCGAGCAGGCCAAGCAGCGCGGACTGGAAGACCTGTTCGAGCAGGTGCTGGTTCCGACCGAGAAGGTCACGGAAGTGCGCCGCGGCCGCAAGATCGACGCCGAGCGCAAGTTCTTCCCGGGCTACGTGCTGGTGAAGATGAACCTCACCGACGAGGCGTTCCATCTCATCAAGAACACGCCGAAGGTGACCGGCTTCCTCGGCGCGGAAAACAAGCCGATGCCGATCTCGGAAGCCGAGGCGATGCGCATCCTGCATCAGGTGCAGGAAGGTGTGGAGCGCCCGAAGGCGTCGGTGTCGTTCGAGATCGGCGAGAATGTGCGCGTGGCCGATGGCCCGTTCGCCTCGTTCTCCGGCGTGGTCGAGGAAATCGACGAGGCGCGGTCGCGCGTGAAGGTCGCGGTGTCGATCTTCGGACGTGCGACGCCGGTCGAACTGGAATTCGGTCAGGTCGAGAAAGTCGGCGCCTGATCTGTTTTACCTCTCCCCGCATGCGGGGAGAGGTCGACCGCGTAGCGGTCGGGTGAGGGGCTCTTTAATCGAGTTGCCCCACACCCCGACCCTCTCCCCATAAGTATGGGGAGAGGGGGAAGAAGACCCGTGGGAGGAGACAGCCGGTCGCCAGCCGCCTGTCGAACCGAACCACGGTCCCTAAGAAGGTCCGGAATGGCCCGGACCGTTTGAAGGAGTAAAGCATGGCAAAGAAAGTGACCGGATACCTGAAACTTCAGGTGCCGGCCGGTGCGGCGAACCCGTCGCCACCGATCGGCCCCGCGCTTGGTCAGCGCGGTCTCAACATCATGGAATTCTGCAAGGCGTTCAACGCGCAGACGCAGAAGGAAGAAAAGAACACTCCGATCCCGGTGGTCATCACCATCTATGCGGACCGGTCGTTCACCTTTGAAATGAAGACCCCGCCGATGTCCTACTTCCTCAAGCAGGCAGCGAAGATCCAGTCCGGCTCGAAGGCGCCGGGCCGCGACGTCGCAGGCAAGGTGACCAAGGCGCAGGTGCGCGAGATCGCCGAGAAGAAGATGAAGGATCTCAATTGCGATACCGTCGAAGCGGCCATGAAGATGGTCGAGGGCTCTGCCCGTTCGATGGGTCTCCAGGTGGCGGGGTAACGATCATGGCTGTTGGCAAGAAACTTGCGAAGGCCCGTGAGGGAATCGACCGCGAGCATCTCTACAAGCTCGACGAAGCCATCAAGATGGTGAAGGAACGCGCTTCGGCGAAGTTCGACGAAACCATCGAGATCGCCATCAACCTCGGCGTCGATCCGCGTCACGCCGACCAGATGGTCCGTGGCGTTGTCACGCTGCCGAACGGCACCGGCCGCACCCTGCGCGTCGGCGTGTTCGCGCGCGGCGCCAAGGCTGAGGAAGCCAAGGCTGCGGGTGCTGACGTTGTCGGCGCTGAAGACCTCGTTGAGAAGGTGCAGGGCGGCAACATCGACTTCGATCGTTGTATCGCCACGCCGGACATGATGCCGCTGGTCGGCCGTCTCGGTAAGGTGCTCGGCCCGCGTGGCATGATGCCGAACCCGAAGATCGGCACCGTGACCATGGACGTCGCGTCCGCCGTGAAGGGCGCCAAGGGCGGTTCGGTCGAGTTCCGCGTCGAGAAGGCCGGCATCGTGCAGGCCGGTATCGGCAAGGCCTCCTTCTCGGAAGAGAAGCTGATCCAGAACGTCAAGGCGCTCGCGGATGCCGTCGTCAAGGCGAAGCCCGCCGGCTCCAAGGGCACCTACGTCCAGCGCGTTGCGGTCTCATCGACGATGGGTCCGGGCGTGAAGGTCGAGCCGGGCAGCCTGACCTCCTGATCGCGATCTGATGTGAATGTTTGAAAGGCGGGGCGATGAAAATCGCTCCGCCTTTTTGTTGGAGCGCTCATGTCTCATTGTCATGCCCGGCCATAGCCGGTCGCAGAACGGCGTTCTAAATACGCCTATGTGCCGGGCATCCACGTCTTCCTTTCTGGAAATATCCAATTAAGACGTGGATGGCTGGGGTGTCATGAAGACGCGCTTCGCGCTTTTGCCCGGCCGTGATGCAAGTGGAAATGCAATGTCCCATCAAGTCCTGATCTACTCCCGGTTTCCCAAGGCGCAGATGGTGCGTATCGGCGAGCGCTACGATCTGCTCGACGGCAAGGGCAGGCCGCCGATCGAGACCTTCAGCGCCGAACAGCTCAAGCCGATCCGCGCCATGATCACGGCGGGCGGACAGGCGATCCCGCCGGCGGTGCTGGACTCGCTGCCATCGTTGGGTGCGATCATCTGCTACGGGACGGGCTATGACGGCGTGGATTTCGCCGAGACGAAAAAGCGCAACATCGCTGTCGGTCACTCACCTGCGGCCAATGCGGCCTCCGTCGCCGATCTTGCGGTGACACTGATGCTGGCCACGACGCGGCGTCTCATTCCGGCGGATGAGTATGTGCGCAGCGGTGGATGGTCCGGCGCGCAGCCGTCGCCGTCGATGCGGCCGGGTCCGGGCATGACCGGGCGCAAGATCGGTGTGTATGGCATGGGCGAGATCGGCCGCAAGATCGCGGCGCGCTGCGCGGCGTTCGAGACCGAGGTCGCGTACCACAGCCGCAGCAGGCACGATGTGCCTTACGCCTATTACCCGACGCTTGAGGCATTGGCCGAATGGTCCGACATTCTCATGGTGGCGGTACGCGCGGGCGCGGACACGCAGCACGCGGTCAACGCGGATATTCTGAAGAAGCTCGGTCCTCAAGGGACCATTGTGAATATCTCGCGCGGCTCGGTGATCGACCAGAAGGCGCTGGTCGCAGCGCTTGAGAGCAACGCCATCGCTGGCGCGGGTCTCGATGTGTACGAAAAAGAGCCGCACGCGCCGGATGCGCTGACGAAATTGCCGAATGTTGTGCTGACGCCACATATCGGCGGCCACACCATCGAGTCGCACATCGCCATGCAGGACTGTGTGATGGCGAACCTCGATGCCTTTTTTTCAGGCAAACAGCTTCGCTATTCGGTGGGGTAAGAACCGGAAAATAAAACTGTCATCATTCGCGTCGGGAACGCTGACTTATATGGGAAGCCGAAACGCAAATTGCGAGGCTTCGTTCCGCACGCGGCAAAAAATATTCAGCGCTGCGGCGCACATTAGTTTGATTGCTGATTAGAACGAGTCGAATGTAGTCTGCCGCCTTCTGACGTCATCGGAAATCAGAAGGAATGCGGCCATGGCGGCCTTTACGCTGAAAATCAACGGCGGCGAACATCGTGTGGATGTCGACCCGCAAACTCCTCTTCTCTGGGCGATCCGCGACGGCGCGGGATTGATGGGCACCAAGTACGGCTGCGGTGTCGCGCAATGCGGCGCATGCACCGTGCATGTGGACGGACAGCCGATGCGTTCATGCTCGCTGCCTGTGTCCGCTGTCGGCGCCAGCGAGATCACCACCATCGAGGGGATCAAGGGCCGCGAGGCCGAAGCTGTGCAAAAGGCGTGGGTGGCGCTCGACGTGCCGCAATGCGGCTATTGCCAGTCCGGGCAGGTGATGAGCGCGGCATCGCTGCTCACGCTTAATCCGAAGCCCACCGACGAGGACATCGACCTTGCGATGAATGGCAACATCTGCCGTTGCGCAACTTATGTCCGCATCCGCGCCGCGATTCACGACGCGGCCAAGTCGCTGGAGGGCTGAGTCATGAATATTCATGTCACCCACGAAATCAAAAAGGCGTCGAGCCTTTCGCGCCGCTCGCTGCTGAAGGCGGGCGCAGGGCTGGCCATCGGAGTTTATGTCGCGCGAGGCGGCAAGGCCTTTGCACAGGCGCCTGCTGCGACGCCGCCGAATATCACTCCGAACACGTTCCTTATTATCAAGCCGGACAATACGGTGACTGTGCTCTGCAAGCACATCGAGTTCGGGCAGGGACCTTTCACCGGCATGGCGACACTGGTCGCTGAAGAACTCGATGCGGACTGGTCGCAGATGCGCGCCGATCATGCGCCGTCGAATCCCGTACTGTACAAGAATCTGTTTTTCGGCGTTCAAGGCACCGGCGGATCGACCGCCATCGCCAACTCCTACATCCAGATGCGTCAGGTCGGCGCCGCCGCGCGCGAGATGCTGGTGGCTGCGGCCGCCAAGGAATGGAACGTACCGGCCGCGGAGATCACCGTCGAGAACGGCGTGATCAAGCATGCATCAGGCAAGCAGGGCCGCTTCGGCGAATTCGCCGAAAAGGCGAACCAGATGCCGGTGCCTGCCAGTCCGAAACTGAAGGACCCGTCGCAGTTCAAATTCATCGGCAAGGAAGGCGTGGTCAAGCGCCTCGACAGTGCCGAGAAAACAAACGGTACGGCTGAATACACGCTCGACATCAACGAACCGGACATGCTCACTGTTGTGATCGCGCGTGCTCCGCAGTTCGGTGCGACGGTGGCGTCGTTCGACGCGGTGGCGGCGAAGGCCGTGCCGGGCGTTGTCGATGTGAAGCAGGTGCCGACCGGTGTTGCCGTTTACGCAAAGGGTTTTTGGCCCGCGAAGACCGCGCGCGATCTCCTCAAGATCACATGGGACGACAGCAAGGCCGAGAAACGCGGCACGCAGGAACTGCTGACCGAATTCCGCACCCTGTCGAAAACGCCGGGCAAGACGGTAAAGACGGAAGGCGATTTTGAAGCCGAGGTTTCAAAGCCGGGCGCCCGGTTGATCGAAGCGGAGTTCGCGTTTCCCTATCTGGCCCATGCGGCGATGGAGCCGCTGAACGCCTTCATCCACTGGAAGGGCGATACGGTTACGTCACGCTACGGCAGCCAGTTTCCCACACCGGATCACGCGACCATCGCGAAGATTCTCGGCGTGCCGATGGAGAAGGTCTCGCTCAAGACCATTCTCGCCGGCGGCAGCTTCGGACGGCGCGCGCAGCAGACGGTGCATGTCGCCGCTGAACTTGCGGAGGTCGCCAAAGCCATTGGTCCCGGCAAGCCGATCAAGCTGGTCTGGACCCGCGAAGACGACATGCGCGGCGGATACTATCGCCCGTTCAGCATCCATCGTATGCGCGGCGTGGTGCGTGACGGAAAGATTCAGGCGTGGAGCGACACCATCGTCGGCCAGTCGATCATGAAGGGCTCGCCGTTCGAGGCGATGACTTTCAAGGATGGCCTCGACTCCACGGCCTATGAAGGCTCGAACGAAATCCCCTATGACGTCGCCAACTTCAAGTGCGACCTGCATCAGGTCGATGTCGGCGTGCCGGTGCTGTGGTGGCGCTCCGTTGGGCACACCCACACGGGTTATGCCGTCGAAGCCTTCGTCGATGAGTTGCTCGAAGCGGCAGGCAAGGATCCCGTCGAGGGCCGCCTTGAGATGATGAGCAAGAAGCCGCGCCACGCCGGTGTGCTGCGCGCCGTCGCGGAACTCGCGGACTGGAAGAATGCGAAGCTGGAGCCGGGGCGCGCGCGCGGCGTTGCGGTGGTCGAGAGCTTCAACACCTTCGTCGCGCAGATCGTCGAATTGTCGATGGGCGATGAAGGCCCGAAAGTGCACAAGGTCTGGTGCGCGGTGGACTGCGGTGTCGCGGTCAATCCGGACATCATCCGCGCGCAGATGGAGGGCGGCATCGGCTTCGGTCTCGGCCACATTCTCTATGCGGATGTGCCGATGGAAGGCGGGCGTGTGGTGCCGGGCAACTTCGATGCCTATCGCTCGCTGCGCATCAACGAGATGCCCGCGATCGAAGTGACCGTCGTGAAGTCGAGCGAGAAGCCGACCGGCGTCGGCGAGCCGGGCGTGCCGCCGATCGGGCCGGCGGTCGCCAATGCGATGGCGAAACTCGGTCAGACCCGTCCGCGGCAGTTGCCGATTGTCCCGGGGGCATCGGCATGAAGATGATCAGGCAAGGATTTCTGGCGCTCGGCGCGGGCGCCTTCGCGGTGACGTTGCTGGCCGTCGCCGGTCCCGCATTTCGCGGCGAGGCCGATGCGGCGATGGAGCCTCCGGTCAATCCGGTCAAGCTGAAGCCGGCATCGAGCTTCGCGGATATCAAGAATCCGAACGAGCGCGCGGTGGCGCTGTTCGAGGAGGCCGGCAAGGTGATCATGTCGCCGCGCTGCATGAACTGTCATCCGGCGACGGAGCGCCCGACGCAGACGGACAAGATGAGACCGCATCAGCCGCTGGTGGTGCGCGGTGAGGGCGGCATGGGCGCAGCGGCGGGTTTGGCCTGCAACACCTGCCATCATGAGAAGAACTTCGATCCCGCCAATGTGCCTGGTCACCCGCAGTGGCATCTCGCGCCGCTGGAGATGGCATGGCAGGGCAAATCGCTCGGCCAGATCTGCGAACAGATCAAGGACCCGAAGCGCAACGACGGCAAGGACATGGATGCGCTTGTGAAGCACATGGCTGAAGACACGCTGGTCGGCTGGGCCTGGTCGCCGGGCGGGAATCGGACCCCGGCGCCGGGCACCCAGAAGGAATTCGGCGACCTCATCAAGGCTTGGGCCGCTGCAGGGGCGACCTGTCCGAAAATTCCGGCGAGCAGCGGGAGAGGGTGACGCTCCCTTGCACTCGCCTTTAAGTTACGGGATTGTCTCCCCGGGTCTGGGGAGATCAATAAGTGCGTGTTTTTGGAAGAGCTTGGCTGTTTTGCGCGGCGCTGGTTTGTTGCGTTTTGTTGTCAGGTTGTATGTTACCGGCGACCAAGGCTGTCTACCGCGATGCTGAAGCTAATCAACATCTAGTCACTCCTGCTATCGCGTCAGATTGCTCCGATAAGGTTTTGAAGGCGTTCCCCAACTTGACGATCGTAAGCCCCTTTAAATTGGACGGGTACGCGGCTGTCAGGGTTACTAACCAAGACTATGCATTTCCAAAGGAAGGCTTGGTCGTATTGGCGGCACGGACGACCAATACAGGTCTCTTTGGTCAAGAGAACAAGGGACGTGCGGGTTGTTCGTATCACGTTGAGAATGGGCGACTTGTGTTTCAGAAGGTGCATGGGATCGCGACGTTTATGCCTCAGACGATCTATGTTCCGGTGCGGTAGGCGGCTTCTGGCCCGAAAAATGCTTATGGAACCCAGAATCCCCTTGGCAACGCGATCCTGACCCGTTAAACAATCCTTTCCGGGCGTGCTGGCTCTTGCTGGCGCGTCCGTGCTCGTTTTCCGAAAATCGAACCAATAGGAGACCATTCCTCGTCGCTCATTCCGCATGGATTGTTCAGAGGAACGGAAACCCTTGTCTCGATTGATGAAAATGGGCGGGAGCCGTCGGCGGCCAAAAGCCAAGGGCGCTCCATCCTGTCCAAGACTGCAGGTGCCCTGCCGCTCTTTATGAACGGCTTCGCTTAATCTCCTGCACAGACGGGTGAAAACCGGATTTCGTGACCCACCCCGATTCGGCGGTGGCTGCGGATTTGGTTCGAACCTCGACACCTCGTTCCGGTGTGCCGCAAGGCAGGCCAGGGCGAGAGGGCAGGCTTCCGAAATGTCGTCGTGCCCGACGTGTTGAGAGATGACTATCTCGAGGCTAGCGGGCAGGACGATCGGTGCAACCCGGCGGTTCTGTCTCAAGCGGACCGCCAACCGGAAAGAGCTTGCTGTGGAACGAGCGGCAAAAAAAGAGGCGGTCGAAACGCTGAACGGGGTCTTCAAGACCACGGGCGTCGCGGTCGTTGCTCATTATTCCGGCCTGACCGTTGCCCAGATGCAGACTCTGCGGACGCAGATGAAGCAGGCTGGCGCCTCGGTGAAGGTCTCGAAGAACCGTCTCGCCAAAATTGCTCTTGAAGGCACGGATGTTGTTTCCATCGGCTCCCTCCTGAAGGGACCGACCGTGATCGCGACTTCTAACGATCCGGTAGCAGCACCGAAGGTTGCCATCGAGTTCGCCAAGACGAACGACAAGTTCGTCATCCTTGGCGGCGCGATGGGAACCACTGTCCTGAATCCCGACGCTGTGAAGGCGCTTGCCTCGCTGCCGTCGCTTGATGAACTGCGCGGCAAGATTGTCGGCCTCCTTGTGGCTCCGGCAACCAAGCTCGCACAGCTCGCCAACGCTCCGGCCGCCAAGGTCGCGCGCGTGGTTCAGGCCTATGCCTCAAAGGGTGAAGCGGCGTGACGCCATTCTCCATCTCAACTGGTTCGAACTGATACGCTGAAGGAAAGTTAAAATGGCTGATTTGCAAAAGATCGTGGACGACCTCTCGAGCCTCACGGTTCTCGAGGCTGCTGAACTGGCGAAGCTCCTCGAAGAGAAGTGGGGCGTTTCGGCTGCTGCCGCTGTTGCGGTTGCTGCTGCTCCGGGCGCTGGTGGCGGTGCCGCCGCTGCTGCTGAAGAAAAGACCGACTTCACCGTCGTTCTGGCCGCGGCCGGCGACAAGAAGATCGAAGTCATCAAGGAAGTCCGCGCCATCACCGGCCTGGGCCTCAAGGAAGCCAAGGACCTCGTCGAAGGCGCGCCGAAGCCGCTCAAGGACGGCGTTGCCAAGGACGAAGCCGAGAAGATCAAGGCCCAGCTCGAGAAGGCTGGCGCCAAGGTCGAACTCAAGTAAGTCGATACGTCTGGCCGGTCCTTCGGGCCGGCCGGACACTCTAATAAGCGTCGGTTCGTCGATTGACCCCCTCGAATCGCCGCGATTGCCGCCTATATAGGCGGAGGCACGAAAGGACGGATCGCCCTTTGAAACCCGGAACGAGTTCAAGGCGGGACGTCGGGAGACGAGAGATTTCGGGCTTTAGCAGGCCGTAGAGTTTGTTCAGACGGGCAGGGCGCCACCAGCGCCCCGCGCGTCATTTTGCGTCTTGAGATTCGGAGCGGGATTGTCCCGGCGTCCTGAGGCTTGGATGCGGTGAGACCTGGCAGTCTGCCTTTCTTCGCAGGATGTCCGGGCGATTTGAAATTCAACCCGGGGGCGATGCCCGTCGCGACCCGGAAGATGCCGCCAGCGGACCCATGTTGGGAAGGCTTGGGCGGCGAAAATGAGAGGCCACGATGGCGCAGTCGCAGCAAACTTTCACTGGTCGCAAACGCGTTCGCAAGTTCTTCGGACACATCAAGGAAGTCGCCGAGATGCCGAACCTCATCGAGGTTCAGAAGGCGTCCTATGACCAGTTCCTGATGGTCGACGAACCTGCCGGCGGGCGCCTCGATGAAGGCCTGCAGGCGGTGTTCCGCTCGGTGTTCCCGATCAACGATTTCTCGGGCACCTCGCAGCTCGAATTCGTCCGCTACGAATTTGAGCAGCCGAAGTATGACGTCGATGAGTGCCGCCAGCGCGGCATGACCTTCGCTGCGCCGCTCAAGGTGACGCTGCGCCTGATCGTGTTCGATATCGACGAGGAAACCGGCGCGAAGTCCGTCAAGGACATCAAGGAGCAGGACGTTTACATGGGCGACATTCCGCTCATGACCATGAACGGCACCTTCGTCGTCAACGGCACCGAGCGCGTGATCGTCTCGCAGATGCACCGTTCGCCGGGCGTGTTCTTTGATCACGACAAGGGCAAGACCCATTCGTCGGGCAAGCTGCTGTTTGCCGCGCGCGTGATCCCGTATCGCGGTTCCTGGCTCGATATCGAGTTCGACGCCAAGGACATTGTGTTCGCGCGTATCGACCGCCGCCGCAAGATTCCGGTGACGTCGCTGATGTTCGCCCTCGGTCTCGACGGCGAGGAAATCCTGTCGACCTTCTACAAGAAGATTCTCTACAAGCGCGCCAAGGAAGGCTGGCGCGTGCCGTTCGACGCCAGCCGTTTCCGCGGCTACTCGACCGCGGCCGACCTCATCGACGCCGACACCGGCAAGGTCGTGCTCGAAGCCGGCAAGAAGCTCACCGTGCGCGCTGCCCGCCAGCTCGCCGAGAAGGGCCTCAAGGCGCTGCGCATGTCCGACGAGGAACTCGTCGGCATGTATCTGGCCGAGGACCTCGTGAACCCGAAAACCGGTGAAATCTACGCCGAAGCGGGCGAGGAAATCACCGAGAAGCTGCTGAAGGCGCTGAACGAGCAGGGTTACAAGGAACTGCCGATCCTCGACATCGACCATGTCAATGTCGGCCCCTACATCCGCAACACGCTTTCCGCCGACAAGAACATGACGCGCGAAGACGCGCTGTTCGACATCTACCGCGTGATGCGTCCGGGTGAGCCGCCGACGCTCGATTCCGCGCAGGCCATGTTCCAGTCGCTGTTCTTCGACGCGGAGCGCTATGACCTGTCGGCCGTCGGCCGCGTCAAGATGAACATGCGTCTCGAACTCGACGCGCCGGACACCATGCGCACTCTGCGCAAGGAAGACATCCTGGCCGTCATCAAGACGCTGGTCGATCTGCGCGACGGCAAGGGCGAAATCGACGACATCGACCATCTCGGCAACCGCCGTGTGCGTTCGGTCGGTGAGTTGATGGAGAACCAGTACCGCATCGGCCTGCTGCGCATGGAGCGCGCGATCAAGGAGCGCATGTCGTCGGTGGATATCGACACCGTCATGCCGCAGGACCTGATCAACGCGAAGCCTGCCGCTGCCGCCGTGCGTGAGTTCTTCGGCTCGTCGCAGCTCTCGCAGTTCATGGACCAGACCAACCCGCTGTCGGAAATCACCCACAAGCGCCGTCTGTCGGCGCTTGGACCGGGCGGTCTGACCCGTGAGCGTGCCGGCTTTGAAGTCCGCGACGTGCATCCGACCCACTATGGCCGTATCTGCCCGATCGAGACGCCGGAAGGTCCGAACATCGGTCTGATCAACTCGCTCGCGACCTTCGCGCGCGTGAACAAGTACGGCTTCGTCGAAACGCCTTATCGCAAGGTGAAGGATGGCCGCGTCACCGACGACGTGGTCTATCTCTCCGCGATGGAGGAGGGCCGTCACTATGTCGCGCAGGCCAACGTGCCGCTCGACAACAAGGGCCGTTTCACCGACGACCTCGTGATCTGCCGTCACGCCGGCGAAGTTCTGCAGTTGTCGCCGGACAAGGTCGATTACATGGACGTGTCGCCGAAGCAGCTCGTTTCGGTCGCAGCAGCCCTGATCCCGTTCCTTGAGAACGACGACGCCAACCGCGCGCTGATGGGCTCGAACATGCAGCGTCAGGCTGTGCCTCTGGTGCGCGCCGAAGCGCCGTTCGTCGGCACCGGCATGGAAGGCGTCGTGGCGCGCGACTCGGGCGCTGCGATCGCGGCCCGCCGCACCGGCGTGATCGACCAGATCGACGCGACCCGTATCGTCATCCGCGCCACGGAAGATCTCGATCCGACCAAGTCGGGCGTCGATATCTACCGCCTGATGAAGTACCAGCGCTCGAACCAGTCGACCTGCATCAACCAGCGTCCGCTGGTGAAGGTGGGCGATCAGGTGCGCAAGGGCGACATCATCGCCGACGGTCCGTCGACCGATCTCGGCGAGCTCGCGCTCGGCCGCAACGTGCTCGTCGCGTTCATGCCGTGGAACGGCTACAACTTTGAAGACTCGATCCTGCTCTCCGAGCGGATTGTGAAGGACGACGTCTTCACCTCGATCCACATCGAGGAGTTTGAAGTCATGGCCCGCGACACCAAGCTCGGACCTGAGGAAATCACCCGCGACATTCCGAACGTCTCGGAAGAAGCGCTGAAGAACCTCGACGAAGCGGGCATCGTGTATATCGGCGCTGAAGTCCGCGCCGGCGACATCCTCTGCGGCAAGATCACCCCGAAGGGCGAAAGCCCGATGACGCCGGAAGAAAAACTTCTGCGCGCCATCTTCGGCGAAAAGGCCTCCGACGTTCGCGACACCAGCTTGCGCGTTCCTCCGGGCGTGCAGGGCACGATCGTGGAAGTCCGCGTGTTCAACCGCCACGGCGTCGACAAGGACGAACGTGCGCTGGCGATCGAGCGGGAAGAGATCGAGCGTCTGGCCAAGGACCGCGACGACGAACAGGCGATCCTCGACCGTAACGTCTACGGCCGTCTGGCAGACCTGCTTGAGAACCGTCAGGGCATTGCCGGCCCGAAGGGCTTCAAGAAGGACACCAAGATCACCCGTGCGGTGCTCGAGGAGTATCCGAAGTCGCAGTGGTGGCAGTTCGCTTCGCCGAACGACAAGCTGATGGCTGAAATCGAAGCCATGCATAAGCAGTACGACGAATCGAAGAAGGGCCTTGAACAGCGCTTCCTCGACAAGGTCGAGAAGCTGCAGCGTGGTGACGAATTGCCTCCGGGCGTGATGAAGATGGTCAAGGTCTTCGTCGCGGTGAAGCGCAAGATTCAGCCGGGCGACAAGATGGCCGGCCGTCACGGCAACAAGGGCGTGGTGTCGAAGATCGTTCCGATCGAAGACATGCCGTTCCTCGAGGACGGCACCCATGCGGACATCGTGCTGAACCCGCTGGGCGTGCCTTCGCGCATGAACGTCGGTCAGATTCTCGAAACGCATCTCGGCTGGGCCTGCGCAGGCCTCGGCAAGCGGATCGGGCAGGCGGTCGATGCGTACTACGGTCACGGCAAGTCGGACATCAAGCCGCTGAAGTCGACGCTGAAGGAAGTCTACGGCGATGACGACGTCATCAAGACGCTGAACGACCAGGAACTGATGGAACTCGGCCGCAACCTGCGCGCCGGCGTTCCGATCGCAACTCCGGTGTTCGACGGCGCCAAGGAAGCCGACATCGAGCAGATGCTGGAGCTGGCTGGACAGAACAAGTCGGGTCAGTCGACGGTGTACGACGGACGGACCGGCGATCAGTTCGATCGCAACGTGACGGTGGGCTACATCTACATGCTCAAGCTGCACCATCTCGTGGACGACAAGATCCACGCGCGTTCGATCGGCCCGTACTCGCTCGTCACCCAGCAGCCGCTGGGCGGCAAGGCGCAGTTCGGCGGACAGCGTTTCGGCGAAATGGAAGTGTGGGCGCTCGAGGCTTACGGCGCGGCATACACGCTCCAGGAAATGCTGACCGTGAAGTCGGACGACGTGGCCGGCCGTACCAAGGTGTACGAGGCCATCGTGCGCGGCGACGACACGTTTGAAGCGGGTATTCCGGAGTCGTTCAACGTGCTGGTCAAGGAAATGCGCTCGCTCGGCCTCAACGTCGACCTGCACAATTCCAAGATGGGCCCGGCGCCAACGTCCGAAGCGGCTGAATGATGCGCGGCCTTTGGCTGCGCATCGGCGAGTAGCGAGTAGGGAATAGCGAAATAGTGAGTGGCGAATAGCGAATAGCAGTAGAGGCTAGCGAGAAACGAAAACGACTCGCTACTCCCTATTCGCTACTCGCCTTCTCCGAAGGAGAACTCAATGAACCAAGAAATTATGAATCTCTTCAATCCGACGACTCCGGCGCAGGTCTTCGACCAGATCCGGATTTCGATCGCGAGCCCAGAGAAGATTCTGTCGTGGTCCTACGGCGAGATCAAGAAGCCGGAAACCATCAACTACCGCACGTTCAAGCCGGAGCGTGACGGCCTGTTCTGCGCGCGCATCTTCGGGCCGATCAAGGACTACGAGTGTCTTTGCGGCAAGTACAAGCGCATGAAGTACAAGGGCATCATCTGCGAAAAGTGCTCGGTCGAAGTCACACTGTCGCGTGTCCGTCGCGAGCGCATGGGCCACATCGAACTCGCTGCTCCCGTGGCGCACATCTGGTTCCTGAAGTCGCTGCCGTCGCGTATCGGCCTTCTGCTCGACATGACGCTGAAGGATCTCGAGCGCATTCTCTATTTTGAGTACTACGTCGTTCTCGAGCCGGGTCTGACCGCGCTCAAGGACCGTCAGTTGCTGTCGGAAGAAGAGTATCTGCGCGCGCAGGACGAGTACGGCCAGGACAGCTTCACCGCCATGATCGGCGCCGAAGCGATCCGTGAACTGCTGAAGGGTCTCGAGCTTGAGAAGCTCGAGGGCCAGCTTCGTGCTGAAATGGCGGAAACAGAATCCGACATCAAGCACAAGAAGCTCGCCAAGCGCCTCAAGATCGTCGAAGCCTTCCGCGTGTCCGGCAATAAGCCGGAGTGGATGATCATGACCGTGGTGCCGGTGATTCCGCCGGACCTGCGTCCGCTGGTGCCGCTCGACGGCGGCCGCTTCGCGACCTCCGACCTCAACGACCTGTATCGCCGCGTCATCAACCGCAACAACCGCCTGAAGCGGCTGATGGAGCTGCGCGCGCCGGACATCATCATCCGCAACGAAAAGCGCATGCTGCAGGAAGCTGTGGACGCGCTGTTCGACAACGGCCGCCGCGGCCGTGTCATCACGGGCGCCAACAAGCGCCCGCTGAAGTCGCTCGCCGACATGCTCAAGGGCAAGCAGGGCCGCTTCCGTCAGAACCTGCTCGGCAAGCGCGTCGACTACTCGGGCCGCTCGGTCATCGTGGTCGGTCCCGAACTGCGCCTGCATCAGTGCGGCCTGCCGAAGAAGATGGCGCTCGAACTGTTCAAGCCGTTCATCTACTCGCGGCTCGACGCCAAGGGCCTGTCCACCACCGTGAAGCAGGCGAAGAAGCTCGTCGAGAAGGAGCGTCCCGAGGTTTGGGACATCCTCGACGAGGTCATTCGCGAGCATCCGGTGCTGCTGAACCGCGCGCCGACGCTGCATCGTCTCGGCATTCAGGCCTTCGAGCCTGTGCTGATCGAAGGCAAGGCGATCCAGCTTCATCCGCTGGTCTGCGCCGCGTTCAACGCCGACTTCGACGGCGACCAGATGGCCGTGCACGTCCCGCTGTCGCTCGAAGCGCAGTTGGAAGCGCGCGTGCTGATGATGTCGACCAACAACATCCTGCATCCGGCGAACGGCCAGCCGATCATCGTGCCGTCGCAGGACATCGTGCTCGGCCTGTATTACCTATCGATCATGCGTGAGGGCCTGCAGGGCGAGGGCAAGGTCTATCGCGACATGGCGGAGATCGAGCACGCGCTGTTCTCGAAGGTCATCCACCTGCACACCAAGATCAAGTACCGGTGGACGGGTGTCGACGAGGAAGGCAAGCCGATCTCGAAGATCTACGACACCACCGCCGGCCGCGTCATGCTGGGTCAGGTCCTGCCGAAGCACGGCAAGGTGCCGTTCGACACCATCAACAAGCTGATGACCAAGCGCGAAATCTCGGGCGTGATTGATCAGGTGTACCGTCACTGCGGCCAGAAGGAGACTGTGATCTTCTGCGACCGCATCATGGCGCTCGGCTTCTACAACGCCTTCAAGGCGGGCATTTCGTTCGGCAAGGACGACATGGTCGTGCCTGGCGGCAAGTGGAAGATCGTCGACGACACCAAGACGATGGCGAAGGATTTCGAGCAGCAGTACAACGACGGCCTGATCACTCAGGGCGAGAAGTACAACAAGGTGGTCGACGCCTGGGCAAAAGCCTCGGAGAAGATCGCCGAGCAGATGATGAAGGAAATTTCGTCCGTCAAGAAGAACGCGAAGGGCGAGGATTCCCAGATCAACTCGATCTACATGATGGCTCACTCGGGCGCGCGCGGTTCGCCGGCCCAGATGCGTCAGCTCGCCGGCATGCGCGGCCTGATGGCCAAGCCGGACGGCTCGATCATCGAAACGCCGATCGTGTCGAATTTCAAGGAAGGCCTCACCGTTATGGAGTACTTCAACTCCACCCACGGCGCCCGCAAGGGCCTCGCGGATACGGCGTTGAAGACCGCGAACTCGGGCTATCTCACCCGCCGTCTGGTGGACGTGGCGCAGGACTGCATCATCAATGCGGACGATTGCGGCACCAAGCTGGGCATCAAGATGCGCGCCATCATCGACGCGGGCACGGTCGTTGCCTCGCTCGGTTCGCGCATCCTTGGCCGCACGGCGTGCGACGATATCCGCGATCCGGCCACCAACAAGGTCATCATCAAGCGTAACACCTTGATGGAGGAGTCGGATGTCGACGCCATCCACCATGCCGGCATCCAGGAAGTGAAGATCCGCTCGGCGCTGACCTGCGAACTGGTCAACGGCATCTGCGGCAAGTGCTACGGGCGCGATCTCGCCCGCGGCACGCCCGTCAACCACGGCGAGGCTGTCGGCGTTATCGCCGCGCAGTCGATCGGCGAGCCGGGCACGCAGCTCACCATGCGCACGTTCCACATCGGCGGTGCGGCGCAGATCAACGAGCAGTCGTTCATCGAGTCGAACTTCGACGGCAAGATCGTCATCAAGAACCGGGCGATCGCGACCAACAGCGAAGGCTTCAATGTTGCGATGGTCCGCAACATGGTCGTCGCGGTGGTCGATGCCGACGGCACCGAGCGCGCGACGCATCGCATTCAGTACGGCGCGCGCATGCGCGTCGACGAAGGCGATCAGATCAAGCGCGGCCAGCGCATCGCTGAGTGGGATCCGTATTCACGTCCCATTCTTACCGAAGTGGAAGGCACGATCGGTTTCGAGGATCTGGTCGAAGGCCAGTCGATCTCGGAAACGCTCGACGAGTCCACCGGTATCGCCAAGCGCGTGGTCATCGACTGGCGCACGACCGGCCGCGGTGCTGATCTGCGTCCGGCGATCGTCATCAAGGGCAAGGACGGCAAGGTGCTGAAGCTGGCGCGTGGCGGCGACGCCCGCTACATGCTCTCGGTCGACGCCATTCTGTCGGTGGACGTGAACGCCAAGGTCAAGGCCGGCGACATTCTCGCCCGTGTCTCGACCGAAAGCGCCAAGACCCGCGACATCACCGGCGGTCTGCCGCGCGTTGCGGAACTGTTCGAGGCTCGCAAGCCGAAGGATGCTGCGATCATCGCCGAAATCGGCGGCACGATCCGCTTCGGCCGCGACTACAAGAACAAGCGCCGCATTTCGATCGAGCCGCTCGACAAGAATGAGGAGACCCGCGAGTACCTCATTCCGAAGGGCAAGCACATCCATCTGCAGGACGGCGATATCGTCGAAAAGGGCGATTTCATCGTCGAAGGCAATCCGGCGCCGCACGACATCCTGGCGATCAAGGGCATCGAGGAACTCGCTGCCTATCTGGTCAACGAAATCCAGGAAGTTTACCGGTTGCAGGGCGTGCTCATCAACGACAAGCACATCGAAGTGATTGTCCGTCAGATGCTGCAGAAGATCGAAGTCACCGATCAGGGTGAGACCGACATGATCTCGGGCGAGCAGGTCGACAAGATCGAATTCGACGCGCTCAACGCCAAGGCGAAGGACGAGGGCAAGAAGCCCGCGACCGGAAACCCTGTGCTGCTCGGCATCACCAAGGCCTCGCTGCAGACCCGCTCGTTCTTCTCGGCGGCGTCGTTCCAGGAGACCACGCGCGTGCTCACCGAAGCTGCCGTCAACGGCAAGGTGGACCCGCTCGAAGGCCTCAAGGAAAACGTCATTGTTGGCCGCCTGATCCCGGCCGGCACCGGCGCCTCGATGGCGAAGATCCGCGAAGTCGCAACCAAGCGCGACAAGATGATCCTCGACGAGCGCGAGAAGCAGGCGGCGATTACGCCGGCTGCTCCGGAAGCCGAGCCGCTGGCCCTGCCGCCGGCGGAGTGAGATCGCGCCTGTCTGGCGTATCAGCCATGATTGAAAGAGGCCGCCCCAACGGGCGGCCTTTTTGTTAGGCTTTGCGGATTATTCGACGCCTTTGCGTGTTCAGGACTAAGTGATTTCCCTCGGCTCCTGCCTGAGGAGCAAGATGTTACTCTACTGGTTCTTGACAGTGGGTCTTACGATATTGCGGGGACCGTTTGAGCAAGCATGACCGCCTCATTGCGGCAATCGAGGCCATTTATGCCGCTGCGGCTGACCCCTCGAGGTGGCCATTGACCCTCGAATTCATCGCGAACTGCTTCGACGATGTCGGGGCGATCCTTATTTATGGACGCGACGACGGCAGCTTCGGTGTGATTGAGTCACCGTCTCTCAAGCATGTCAGCGCCGATTACGCACAGGGCTGGAGCGACCGCGATCTGCGGGCGATCCGTGCCCGCGAGCGCGGCTATTTCTTCAAGCGCGACGTCATCACCGACCGCGACCTGATGACGGATGAGGATATGGAAACCCATCCGTTCTATGCGGATTTCTTGCGCCGGCATGGTTTGCGGTATTTCGCGGCGGCGACGGTTTCGCCGGACCCGCATATCGAGGTAGCGCTCAGTGTGCAGCGGGCGATGGGCCGTCCGGAATACTCTGACGACGAACTGGAGTTTCTGGAGCGGCTCGCGCCCCATATCGAGACATCGCTGCGCCTGAGCATTCACCTGATGGATGCCAGGGCGATGAATTCCGGCATGGGCACGGCGATGGCCCGGATCGGAATCGGCGTCTTCGCGCTGGATGCGATGGGGAGGGTGGTGGCGTCCAACGCGGCGTCGCAGGCGCTGCTCGGAGACGGCCTGAACGTCGTGAACGATCGGCTTGTGCTGACAAATCCGGCGGCGAGCGAGGAGGCGGTCAACGCGATCCGGAACGCGCTGGATGGCAACCGCATTCTGGTTGCGCAGGAAACCAGGCCCATTCTGGTTCATCGCCAAAGCGCGAACCGGCCGCTGGCGCTGTATGTCCTGCCGATCCCCGCGCAGAATTCCGGGAGCGGCTTTCTGGCGCGCGCCCGCGCCATCGTCCTTTTGATGAATCCGACCGCCGATGGCATTCCTGATCCGTCGCTGATCCGCGATGTTCTGGGCGTGACGCTCGGCGAGGCCAGGATCGCGGCGCTGGTCGGGTCCGGCCTGTCGCCGAAGGATGCCGCGGAGAGGCTCGGTATCGCGGAGGAAACCGCCCGCTCGGTGCTGAAGCGGGTATTCTCGAAAGTCGGCGTCTCGCGCCAGAGCGAACTGGCGGCGATGATGGCGAGGCTCGTGATCAAGTAAGGCTCGCCATCACGCAACCCGGAACAACATGAGTAATGTGTTGCCGAATAAGCCGAGTTCGGTGGAAAAATTGACCTCATAGGTTGCGATATGGGCAACTTCACCCATTTGGGGGATGTGACTTGGCCGCCCAGCTTTCTAGTCTGTGGCCATTCTGTGACCATCCGAGAAGTCCAGTGATTTCGGGGCAGGGCATTCAAACGGAACGATAGTTTTCAGCCATAGGACATGATCGCCTCGCGGTGATGATTTTGGTGTCCGTGGCTCAGGATAATCAGCACCATCTCGCGGGCCGGCTTTGCCGGCCCGTTTTTCTTTCGCCGGATTTCGCTGGGCGAAATAACCAAGCCTTGCGGCGGCGCGGGCATGCGCCTGATGACGCCTCCGGGCGCCTGGAACTGCTGGAAACCGCATCTTCTTGCCGCCGTACCGGTCTTTTTAGCTCCGGATCGTGGTTTGTTCATCTTCCCTTCAGATGAAAAACGCATTTGTTTAGGGTGAGTTAGACCGGCGGTATTTAAGAAGAACGCCGGCGAGGGGCGAAGGACAACATGCTCGATCTGGCGATAGTCGGCGGCGGCCCAGGCGGGCTTATGAGTGCGTGGTACCTCAAGAAGAAACTTGGGGCTCTCTGCCGCATCACGATCTATGAGGCGTCCGACCGGCTCGGCGGCAAGATCCTGACCAAGACCTTCGATACCGCGCCCGCCATGTACGAGGCCGGGGTCGCCGAGATTTACGACTACTCCATGACCGGCCCGGACCCGCTGCGGGAACTGATCCAGCATTTCGGCCTGCAGACCATCCCGATGGACGCCGAGCAGGTGCAGCTTGACGGCGAATTGCTGAATGATGTCACCGGCATGCGCCGCAAGTACGGGCCGCAGACCGCGAAGGCCATCGAGGATTTTCGCAAGCTGTGCGCCAAAATGGTGTCGCCGACCGAGTATTACGAAGGCGTCGGCGCGCACGACAACGAACATCCATGGGCCTATATCAGCGCCGAGGAACTGCTGGACCGCGAAGTCGCGGACCCGGTCGCCAAACGCTTCCTCAAGGTGATGGCGCGCTCCGACATCGCGACCGAACCGCACAACACCAACGGCCTGAACGCGCTGAAGAACTTCGTGATGGATGTGGACGGCTATATCGGCCTCTACTCGATCCAGAACGGCAACGAGCAGTTGATCCACAGCCTCAGGAGCGAGATCGACGCCGACATCCAGTTGAACCATCGCGTGCTGAAAGTCGGCAAGGCGAATTCCGGCCGCTACGCCATCAACATGATGAACGGGAAGGGGCCGATCACCAAGGAGCATGATCTCGTGGTGATGTGCCTGCCGCATTCATGGCTCACCACCATGAACTGGGATGGCGAATTGCTGCGCCACTCGATGATCAAGCACATCGCTTACTTCGACCGGCCCGCGCATTACCTGCGCGTTTCCATCCTGTTCGATGAGCCGTTCTGGGGCGACAAGGTTCCGGGCGCTTGGTGGATGTCCGAAGCGTTCGGAGGCTGCTGCGTTTATGTCGAGGGCGCGCGGCACGATGTCGGCCGCCATGGCGTGCTGAACTGGCTGATCCCCGGGTCCGACGCGCTGGCCTTCGCCAATCTCAGCGACAAGGAGCTGATCGACGCGGCGATCAAGTCGCTGCCGAAATCGTTCGGTGATGCGCGGGCGCACTTCCTCGAGGGCAAGACTCATCGCTGGCTGTCATCGGTGAACTGCATACCGGGCGGGCTGCCCGCGCGCGATGTGATGACCAACCATCATCCCGAGCCGACCGACCATCCGGGCTTTGTCGTGGTCGGCGACTATCTGTTCGACTCCACGCTGAACGGCCTGCTGGACTCGTCGGACGCCGCCACCGACATCATCCTCACCCAGATGATCAAGCTGCGCTATGAGCGCGGCGAGAGCGGCCATGTCCCGTCCGACAAGATCGACCGCGCCTATTTCGACAATTACCGCAACACCGGGCCTTACGCCGAGGTGTGGAACAAGTTCACCGATCCGGACTATTTGATGAATCTCATCAAGATCGTCTGGAACCGGGCCAAGGGCTACAAGCTGCTGGTCGCGGGCTCGGCGAGCGGCGAACTGGTCGGGGCGCTGCGCGAGCGCGGCATCGACGCCTGGGGCGTCGAGAACAACCGCTACATCCACGGCAAGACGCCGAAGGCGCTGCGCAAGTACAACAAGCTCGGCTCGCTGACCAGGCTGCCGTTCAAGGCCGAGGAGTTCGATTTCGTTTTCGAGACCAGCCTCTGCCATGTTCCGGAAAAGCAGGTGAAGCGCGCGGTGCGCGAACTCAACCGCGTGGTGAAGACCGGCTTTGTGTTCGGATCGGTCACCAGCGACATGATGCCGGGCCTGATCGACCGCTACGACCTGCTGCGCGGTGTCAAGAAACTGGGCACCTGGTGGGAATGGTCCGAGCTGTTCTTCAGCAACGGCTTCGACCTGTCCATGCATCGGCGCGACACCACCGACGCCGTCTGGGACGCGACGCTCAAGGCCAACAAGGGGCCGGGCGACTGGTACGCGGACGCGGACAGCCTGCGCTACTCGTTCTTTGACAAGATTGCCGACGACGACTAATCGCTAACAATGGCGGCCATCAGGCCGCTGTCACAGGTGATTGCGGCCGTCCGGCCGTGCAGCGACGGTTGAGATGGCAAGCAAGCCACCCGGTTCGGAGACTGACAAGCCAGAGTCGGGCAGGCCGCTCGATGATGAAGCCGTGCGCCTCGCCGTGCCGACCGAGATTCCGCTGCCGTCGCCCGATCCCGAAGACATCGACGATGACGACGACGACGATGACGAGGACCTTGTCGTTTATACCGCGAGCGAGGCGGCGGGCGCGTTCGCGACCCTCTGGCGGTTCACCTGGCCGCACCTGCGCAACTACAGGACGTGGCTGAGTTTCGTCGCCATCGGTCTTTTCATCGAGACGTTGTTCAACGTCATCATGCCGCTCAGCCTGAAATATCTGATCGACGACGCGCTCGGCGAGGAGGATTTCCAGGCGCTTTACACCATCCTGACGGTCCTCGCGGTCGCCGGCATCATCACGTCCATCGTCGCGGTCTGGTACGAGCGCTGGGATGCGCGGCTGGCCGCATCGGTGATCTCCGATGTCCGCGCCCGGATGTTCCAGCATGTCCAGAGCCTGCCGGCGGCGTTTTTCGGGCGCACCAAGCGCGGCGAAATCCTGTCGCGCTTTTCCGTCGACATGGCCGGCTACGAATCCTCGGTCAAGCATTTCGCCAACAGCGCGGCGCTGCCGTTCCTCGAACTGATCGCGGGCATCGGCCTGATGATCTGGCTGAACTGGCAACTCGCCGCCGTGGCGCTGCTGATTTTCCCGATCACCCTGATCGGACCACGTATCCTTACTCCGAAAGCGGTGCAGGCGAACTACGAGCAGAAGGTCAACGAATCCGCGATCCTCGGCGTGGTGCAGGAGAACGTCGCCGCGCAGATGGTGGTGAAGGCGTTCGGCCTGCAGCGCAAGGCGTTCGGCTGGTTCACCTTCCGCAACAACGCCGCGCGCCGCTCGATGGCGGACGCGACCTTCCTGTCCACCATGGTGGAGCGCACCGTCACCGTGTCGGTCCTGCTGCTGCATCTGATCGTGCTGGCGATCGGCGCTTACCTTGCGACCATCGGCAAGATATCCATCGGCACATTCGTCACGTTCGAGAGCGCGTTCTGGGAAATTTCCTACAACATCGCCCATCTGATGCACTTCATTCCGGTGGCGATCCAGGCCGCGGCCGCCGTGCGCCACATGGAAGAGCTGCTCGACGAGCCGCCGCGCGGCGCCGACCGCCCCGGCGCGCCGGACCTGCCGCGCATCACCGACAACATCGCGTTCGAGCGCGTGGTTTTCAAATATGAGGGCAGCGAGAATCCGGTTCTCGATGGCCTGTCGCTGAAGCTCGGGGCAGGCAAGAACATCGCTGTTGTCGGACCGAGCGGCTCGGGCAAGAGCACGCTGCTCAATCTCATCCTGCGGCTGTATGAGCCGAATGAGGGTAGGGTCAGCATCGACGGCGTCGATATCCGCAAGGTGACGCGGGATTCGCTGCGCGGCAGCATGGCGGTGGTGTTCCAGGAGAACATGCTGTTCAACATGTCGATCCGCGAGAACATCCGGCTCGGCAAGGACGGCGCGACCGACAAGGAAGTCGAGGAGGCGGCGAAGAAGGCCGAGATTCACCGCTACATCATGACCCTGCCGCAGAAATACGACACCGTGGTGGGTGAGCGCGGCGATACGCTGTCCGGCGGCCAGCGCCAGCGCATCGCGATTGCGCGCGCCATTGTGCGCAATCCGTCCGTCCTGCTGCTCGATGAGGCGACGTCGGCGCTCGACCAGACCACGGAAGCGGCGATCAACCGCACGCTGCTCAAGGTCGCCAAGGGCCGCACCATGATCTTCTCGACCCATCGCCTGACATCGGTGGTGGACATGGATGAAATCATTGTCGTCAGTAACGGCAAGGCCGTTGAGCGCGGCCCGCATGCCGAATTGCTCAAGGCGAACGGCATGTACCGCAAGCTCTGGGACGACCAACTTCATCAGTCGCACCATCCGGCAGAGGACGATGACGATGACGACGATGATGATGACGAATGATCGCGCGTTATGCGGCTGATTGAAATATCGCGGTGGCCGCGATCTGCTCCCTCTCCCCGTTGGGGAGAGGGGTGGGGTGAGGGGCTCTAAATCTCTCGAGAGATTCTACGCCCTCACCCGACTTCGCTGTCGCGAAGTCGACCTTTCCCCACGGGAGAGGTGGGCTGAACGATGGAACTGCGCTGATTTGAGCAACTGTTACGTCTGCGCCGTGCGCCGGACCGAGAGCGTTTCGCGCAGATGGCGCGTTGCGCCGAGCGCCGCACGGTGCAGGAAGCGAACCCGGCGCCGCACATGCCATGACAGTCCGGTGTCGATGGAGATCGAACGCAGGTCGTAGGCCTGACGCTGTGACGACGCGTCGTTCGCGCACTTCTCCGGATCGTCGTAGAATTGTGAAATCTTGTCCGCGCCCATGCCGCCGCTGGCAAGCCACACCGGGATATAGGCGTTACACAGCCGCTGCACGTCCATGAACACCTTGCCGGTGCCTGTGCCTGCCGCAGGGCATGAAGTGCAGAAGGCGTCGCCGACCAGCACGATGCCGGCCTGCCGGTGTCCCTTGGTGACGTAAAGATCCGCCGGGCGAATCTTGATCACGCCGTCGACCTTGAACTCGCCGGAGAGGGCGCGAAGGTTCGGCATCAATTCGTGAATGGCTTGTTCCGGCGTCTGGCGCATCCGCCGCAACCACGGATCGTCCATCCTGCGATAGACCATCAGATTGGCGCGCATGGCGGACCCGATCGGAAACAGCGTCAGGTACGACATCTGTGCCGCGGAACTTTCGGTGAAGTAGGTCAGCGCTGGAAACCCGAATGTGTCGCGGCCCACGGGCACGACATTGAAGCCGACGGTGATGGAATGGCACGGGCTGATAACTTCGCGCGCGATGCCGAGGGCGTGGCGCAGGCCGATGTTCAGTCCGTTCGCCAGCACGATCAGCCGCGCGAAAATTGTTTCGCCGCTCGAGAGCGTCACGGTCTGGCGATCAGAACTGGTCGCGACCGCCGTCACCTTGTCTTCGATGAATTCGACACCCTGCGGAATCTGCCGGCGGACCGTGTTGACGAGGTCGTCGTAGATGATGCCGTGCTGGTCGCTGGGCTTCTTGTCCAGCAGGCGTCCCAGCCGCGCGGTCCAGGCGTTGCCATCGAGGGTGGTCGCCGCCAGCACCGGATCGGCGATGCCGGTCTTGCGCAACAGGTCGAGCTGATAGCCGCCGAGCTTTTCGCAGCGGAAATCGGGCGGATAAATTTTGTGAGGGTCGATCAGGATAGTGGAGATGCCGGCGCGGCCGAGCATGGCTGCGGCCGTCGATCCCGCAAGTCCGCCGCCGACGATGGCGATGTCCGTGTGCCGCATGTTGCGCCTCTTTTCAGCTACTTAGCATTGCGGCTGCAAACTCGACTAAACCTTGAAGCAAACGTGGTGAACGGCTGCTTGGGTTAATGCTGCGAAAACACGTCTATTAACGATTTAAATGATTGCGACTTGCCTGCGGCGGGCCGCCGCAGCATGAATGAAACTTGGGGGTAGGTAGATATGGGTTGGATCGCAGTCATGCACCCTCAATTCGGCTCCGCGCGAATGCGGTTTCTCGACGCTTCGACGCAGGTTTTGCCGCTATGATTTCAGTGACAGTCGCAAAGCCGGGTCAGGACCTCACAGCGGCGTGGAATGATCTCATTCGCCGCGCGCCGGGCAACGCCTTCATGAATCCGACCGCGCTCAAGGCGGCGCTCGACACCATGTTCGCGATGGTGACCGTGCTGCTGGCGTGGGAGGAGGGCGTCGAGTCCGCGCGGCTGGTCGGGCTGTGGGCCCTGCAGCATCGCAACGTCATTCCGTTCTGGCCGCCGATGCTCGAGGCGCGGCCCTACAACTATGCCTTCCTTTCCACGCCGGTGGTCGATCCCGCTTTTGCGATGGAGGTCATGCCGGCGTTCTTCGCCGCGATCTGCAAGAACCCCAAACTGCCCCATGTGGTCAGCCTCAAGGAGATGGATGCGGATTCGCAGGCTTATGCCGCGATCCAGAAGACCATTGCCGACCAAGATCTTGCGCATCTTGTGCTCACCCAGAGCCTGAGGCCGGCGGTGACCCGGGCGAAGGGTGTCAAGACGTCGGGCTCGACCCGGAAGAAGCTGCGGCAGGACTGGAACCGGCTGTCGGCGCTGGGCAAGCTCGAACTGGTCAACGCGCGCAACGCGGAGGCCACCCGGGTGGCCTTTGAGGAATTTCTGGTTCTCGAAAAGCGAAGCTGGAAGGGCGAAAAGGGCACCGCGATCCTCTGCAGCGAGCGCGACACCGCGTTCACCCGGCGGCTGATCGGGGACCTTGCCGCTGAAGGCAATGCCACGGTCGCCGTGTTGCGGCTCGACGGCCGGACCATCGCCGCCCAGGTGCTGCTTTATTGCGGGACCACCGCCTTCACCTGGAAGATCGCCTTTGACGGCGAATTCGCCAGATACTCGCCCGGCGTGCTGGTGGTCGATAAAATGACCGAACAGCTCTTCACCGCCACCGATGTGCAGGCCATCGATTCGTGCTCGGCGCAGGACAGTTTCATGGCCCAGATCTGGACGGGACGGAAAGCCATGGTCGACATGGTGGTGGACGTCAGGCCCAAGCGCTCGCTGGCGTTCGGCATCGAGGCGGCCCGCCAGTATGGCTATGAACGCCTGCGGGATGTCCGGGACTGGCTCCGGGCGGTGTCCGTTCTGTCCGGCAAGCGGCGGCTGGCGCCGACGCCGTGAATCCGGTGTATCGGATAATTCATACAAGGTATTGATACATAAGTATATTTCTCTGCTCCTGCGATGGAGGGGCTGGGTTGCTGGCTGTCTGCTATCGCCCTCAAACGTGGGCGGCGGCGTTTAGCGGGCCGCGCCGCCCGCCGCAACCGGGCCAGAATCGGCCGGATTTCATGCCGAAAAGATTCGCGCCGGATGTCACGATCGGAGCCCGTCCGGTTTCATCCCGTGTGCAAGAAGTGGCTCTGCCGCTTGCTCTTTTCGCATGTTGATTAGTCTTGACTTGGGTGTGCGTGGCTTATAAAACCCGGCCACTTCACGACAGGCGGTGAGCTTCCCTGCGTCGGAACGGATCACCTTTTCAGCCCCGCGACCTTGTCCGGGAATGGATCGGCACCAACCTCGACGGATGTCGCTCAAACGCTGTCGGCACTAGCCAGGCAATGCCAGGACAACATTGATCTCTCGGGCGACCGCGTATGCGCGCGCCTTCAGAGTTCAGTCTCGGATGCATGATCGCGGTTTCGGTTGCGATCCTCTGTGGCGGTCAAGCGCTTTCCATTCAGCGATGGATGGGTGGCGCGATTTCGTTTTGCGCGTGGGTCTTGAACCCGTGCCGATGGGATGACCGGGTTGCTGCCGACGTGAAGCGAGTGGGGCGGTTGCTCCGAACGAATTTGCGAAGCCGGCAAGGTTTCGCGCGAACAAGGGTGAAGGCGAACGATGCCGACGATCAACCAGCTGATCGCGAATCCACGCGAAGCGCAGAAGTCGCGCAAGAAGGTGCCAGCGCTGCAGCAGTCGCCGCAGAAGCGTGGCGTTTGCACGCGCGTCTATACGACGACTCCGAAGAAGCCGAACTCCGCGCTTCGTAAGGTCGCCAAGGTGCGTCTGACCAACGGCTTCGAGGTCATCGGCTACATTCCGGGTGAAGGCCACAACCTTCAGGAGCACTCGGTGGTCATGATCCGCGGCGGCCGCGTCAAGGACTTGCCGGGCGTGCGCTACCACATCCTCCGCGGCGTCCTCGATACGCAGGGCGTCAAGAACCGCAAGCAGCGCCGTTCCAAGTACGGCGCGAAGCGTCCGAAGTAAGCAGGAGCGGAATCAATGTCTCGTCGCCATTCTGCCGAAAAGCGCGAAGTGAACCCGGATCCGAAGTTCGGGAACATCATCGTCACCAAGTTCATGAACTCGATCATGTACGACGGCAAGAAGTCCGCCGCCGAAAACATCGTTTACGGTGCTTTCGACCTGATCGAGCAGAAGACCAAGCAGGGCCCGCTCGCCGTGTTCGAGCAGGCGCTGGAAAACGTCATGCCGACCATCGAAGTGCGCTCGCGCCGCGTCGGTGGCGCGACCTACCAGGTGCCGGTCGAAGTGCGTTCGACCCGCCGTCAGGCGCTCGGCATTCGCTGGCTCATCACGGCTGCCCGCGGCCGCAACGAGAAGACGATGACCGAACGGCTCTCCGCCGAGCTGCTCGACGCATCGAACAACCGTGGCAACGCAGTCAAGAAGCGTGAAGACGTGCACAAGATGGCGGAAGCCAACCGTGCCTTCTCGCACTATCGCTGGTAACGGCGAAACGAACGGACATTAAGGACAGCCCATGCCCCGCCAACATGCCATCGAGGATTACCGTAATTTCGGTATCATGGCGCACATCGACGCCGGTAAGACGACGACGACCGAGCGCATCCTCTATTACACCGGCAAGAGCCACAAGATCGGCGAAGTGCACGAAGGTGCCGCGACGATGGACTGGATGGAGCAGGAGCAGGAGCGTGGCATCACGATCACCTCGGCTGCGACCACCGCGTTCTGGAACGGCAAGCGCCTGAACATCATCGACACCCCCGGCCACGTCGACTTCACCATCGAAGTCGAGCGTTCGCTGCGCGTGCTAGACGGCGCCGTTTGCGTTCTCGACTCCAATCAGGGCGTCGAGCCGCAGACCGAAACCGTCTGGCGTCAGGGCGACAAGTACAAGGTTCCGCGCATCGTCTTCGCCAACAAGATGGATAAGACCGGCGCTGACTTCTACAAGTGCCTGCAGGACATCATCGACCGCCTCGGCGCGAAGCCGGTTGCGATTCAGCTCCCGATCGGTGCTGAAAACAACTTCAAGGGTTTGGTCGATCTCGTTCGCATGAAGGCTGTCGTCTGGGCTGACGAAGCGCTGGGCGCGAAGTTCGAGGATCAGGAGATTCCGGCTGACCTGGTCGAGAAGGCCAAGGAATACCGCGAGAAGATGATCGAAGCCGCCGTCGAGCTCGACGACGACGCCATGGCTGCTTACCTCGACGGCAACGAGCCGGACGAGGCGACTCTCAAGCGTCTGATCCGCAAGGCGGTTCTGACCGGAGCGTTCTATCCCGTGCTCTGCGGCTCGGCCTTCAAGAACAAGGGCGTGCAGCCGCTGCTCGACGCCGTCGTCGACTACCTGCCGTCGCCGGTCGACGTGCCTGCGATCAAGGGCACCGACGAGGACGGCAACGAAGTCGAGCGCAAGGCGGACGACAAGGAGCCGCTGGCTCTGCTCGCGTTCAAGATCATGGACGACCCGTTCGTCGGCACCATCACCTTCTGCCGCATCTACTCTGGCATTCTCCAGAGCGGCACCGGCGTCGTGAACTCGACCCGCGAGAAGAAGGAACGTATCGGCCGCATGCTGCTGATGCATGCGAACAACCGTGAAGACATCAAGGAAGCCTATGCCGGCGATATCGTCGCGCTGGCCGGCCTCAAGGAAGCCCGCACCGGCGACACGCTGTGCGACCCGGATCATCCGGTCATCCTTGAAAAGATGGAATTCCCGGAGCCGGTCATCGAAATCGCGATCGAGCCGAAGTCGAAGGCCGACCAGGAAAAGCTGGGCGTCGCGCTGGCGAAGCTCGCCGCGGAAGATCCGTCTTTCCGCGTGTCGACCGATCACGAGTCCGGCCAGACCATTCTCAAGGGCATGGGCGAACTCCATCTCGACATCAAGGTCGACATTCTCAAGCGCACCTACAAGGTCGACGCCAACATCGGCGCGCCGCAGGTTGCGTTCCGCGAGAAGATCACCAAGCCGGCCGACGTCAAGTACACCCACAAGAAGCAGACCGGCGGTACCGGTCAGTTCGCTGAAGTGTCGCTTGTGGTCGAGCCGAACGAGCCGGGCGCCGGCTTCGTGTTTGAATCGAAGATCGTCGGTGGTGCGGTTCCGAAGGAATACATCCCCGGCGTTGAAAAGGGTCTCAACAGCGTCATGAACTCGGGCGTTGTCGCCGGGTTCCCGGTGGTGGACGTCAAGGTCTCGCTGGTCGACGGCAAGTACCACGACGTCGACTCGTCGGCGCTGGCCTTTGAAATCGCCTCGCGTGCTGCATTCCGCGAAGCGCTGCAGAAGGGCAAGTCGGTCCTCCTCGAGCCGATCATGAAGGTCGAGGTGGTGACCCCTGAGGACTACACGGGTTCGGTGATCGGCGATCTCAACTCCCGCCGTGGCCAGATCCAGGGTCAGGACATGCGCGGCAACGCCAACGTGATCAACGCGATGGTGCCGCTCATGAACATGTTCGGTTACGTGAACAACCTGCGCTCGATGAGCCAGGGCCGCGCGACCTTCACGATGCAGTTCGATCACTACGCTGAAGCGCCGGCCAACGTGTCGGCAGAAGTCCAGAAAAAATTTGCTTGATTTCTTTGACGCGAGTCAAAGTTGAACGGAGAACGTCATGGCTAAAGCTAAATTTGAACGTACCAAACCGCACTGTAACATCGGCACCATCGGTCACGTCGACCATGGCAAGACGTCGCTGACCGCGGCGATCACCAAGGTTCTCGCTGAAGCCGGCGGCGCGACGTTCACCGCTTACGACCAGATCGACAAGGCGCCGGAAGAGAAGGCGCGCGGCATCACCATCTCGACCGCTCACGTCGAGTATGAGACCCCGAACCGCCACTACGCGCACGTCGACTGCCCCGGCCACGCCGACTACGTGAAGAACATGATCACCGGCGCTGCCCAGATGGACGGCGCGATCCTCGTCGTGTCCGCTGCTGACGGCCCGATGCCGCAGACCCGCGAGCACATCCTGCTCGCCCGCCAGGTCGGCGTTCCTGCGATCGTCGTGTTCCTGAACAAGTGCGACATGGTCGACGATCCGGAACTGCTCGAACTCGTCGAGATGGAAGTCCGTGAACTGCTCTCGAAGTACAACTTCCCGGGCGACGACATTCCGATCATCCGCGGTTCGGCGCTCTGCGCGCTCGAAAACAAGGAGCCGAAGCTCGGCCACGACGCCGTCATCGAACTGATGAAGGCTGTCGACGAGTTCATTCCGCAGCCGGCCCGCCCGGTTGACCAGCCGTTCCTGATGCCGGTCGAAGACGTGTTCTCGATCTCGGGCCGTGGCACCGTCGTCACCGGCCGCGTCGAGCGCGGCATCATCAAGGTCGGCGAGGAAATCGAAATCGTCGGTCTGCGTGAAACCCAGAAGACCATCGTCACCGGCGTTGAAATGTTCCGCAAGCTGCTCGATCAGGGCCAGGCTGGCGACAACATCGGTGCGCTGCTCCGCGGCACCAAGCGCGAAGAAGTCGAGCGCGGCCAGATTCTCTGCAAGCCGGGTTCGGTCAAGCCGCACACCAAGTTCAAGGCTGAGGCTTACATCCTCACCAAGGAAGAGGGCGGCCGTCACACTCCGTTCTTCACCAACTACCGTCCGCAGTTCTACTTCCGCACCACCGACGTGACCGGTGTCGTGCACCTGCCGGAAGGCACGGAAATGGTGATGCCGGGCGACAACATCGCGATGGAAGTGCACCTGATCGTGCCGATCGCGATGGAAGAGAAGCTCCGCTTCGCGATCCGTGAAGGCGGCCGCACCGTCGGTTCGGGCGTCGTCTCCAGCATCATCGAGTAAGTTAGCGAATAGGGAGTGGCGAGTAGCGAATAGCTGCCGCCCGCCACTCCTCACTACTCGCAATTCGCTACTCACTATTCGCTAGGAACTCGGCAATGAACGGCCAGAATATTCGCATCCGTCTCAAGGCGTTCGACCATCGGATTCTCGATACGTCGACCCGCGAGATCGTGAACACGGCAAAACGCACCGGTGCCCAGGTTCGCGGACCCATTCCGCTGCCGACCCGCATCGAGAAGTTCACCGTCAACCGTTCGCCGCACGTCGACAAGAAGAGCCGCGAGCAGTTCGAGATGCGCACTCACAAGCGCCTTCTCGATATCGTCGATCCGACCCCGCAGACCGTGGACGCGCTGATGAAGCTCGACCTCGCCGCAGGTGTCGACGTCGAGATCAAGCTCTGAGCATGACCCCGAAAAGTGGGCGCCGGTTTTCGGACCGGGTCATGCTCGCAAAGTAGATTAGCTAGTCCCTCGGGACAGAAAGAACAGGAAGCACGCCGATGCGCTCCGGAGTGATCGCACAAAAGGTCGGGATGACACGGGTCTTTACTGAGACCGGTGAACATATCCCTGTGACCGTGCTCAAGTTGGGCAATTGCCAGGTTGTTGGCCATCGCACGACCGAGAAGAATGGATACGTCGCGCTGCAGCTCGGTTCGGGCTCGCGCAAGAGCGTCTATCTGCCGAAGGCGGAGCGCGGCCAGTTCGCCGTCGCCAAGGTCGAGCCGAAGCGCAAGGTCGCGGAATTCCGCGTGTCGGAAGACTCGCTGATCCCGGTCGGCGCGGAGATCCAGGCCGATCACTTCGTTGTCGGTCAATTCGTCGACGTCACCGGCACCTCGGTCGGTAAGGGCTTCGCGGGCGGCATGAAGCGCTGGAATTTCGGCGGTCTGCGCGCAACGCACGGCGTCTCGGTCTCGCACCGCTCGATCGGTTCGACCGGTGGCCGTCAGGACCCGGGCAAGACCTTCAAAAACAAGAAGATGCCCGGCCATATGGGCGTCGATCGCATCACCACGCTGAACCTGCGCGTCGTCCAGACGGACGTGGCGCGCGGCCTGTTGCTGATCGAAGGCGCTGTTCCGGGCTCCAAGGGCGGCTGGATCACCGTGCGCGACGCGGTGAAGAAGGCG
Organism: Afipia sp.; assembly: GCA_050249215.1. Classification (GTDB taxonomy): domain Bacteria; phylum Pseudomonadota; class Alphaproteobacteria; order Rhizobiales; family Xanthobacteraceae; genus Afipia. The sequence continues at coordinate 36,330 of JBFWQX010000005.1, read as the reverse complement.
TTGCCGAAGGATGCGCCGAAGCCGGGCAAGTTCAAGCTGGCTGGCGAAACCGATGCTGCTGCCGAAGCGGCTCCGGCTGGGGAGGGTGCGTGATGGAATTGAAGGTCACAACCCTTGAAGGCAAGGCGGTTGGCTCCGTCCAGCTCTCGGACGAGATTTTCGGTCTCGAGCCGCGCAAGGATCTGATCCAGCGCGTCGTGAACTGGCAGCTCGCCAAGCGTCAGGCCGGCACGCACAAGGCCAAGGGCCGTGCGGAAGTCTGGCGCACCGGCAAGAAGATGTACAAGCAGAAGGGCACCGGCGGTGCTCGTCACGGTTCGGCCCGCGTTCCGCAGTTCCGCGGCGGCGGCCGTGCCTTCGGTCCGGTCGTCCGCTCCCATGCGCACGATCTGCCGAAGAAGGTCCGCGCGCTCGGCCTCAAGCACGCCCTGTCGGCGAAGGCGAAGGACGGCGGTCTGATCGTGATCGAGAACGCCGATCTCAAGGACGCCAAGACCAAGGCGCTGCTCGGCCACTTCTCGGGCCTCGAAATCACCAACGCGCTGATCGTTGACGGCGCCGAGGTGAACACCGGTTTCGCGCAGGCCGCGCGCAACATTCCGCACATCGACGTGCTGCCGATTCAGGGCATCAACGTCTATGACATTCTGCGCCGTCAGAAGCTCGTTCTGACCAAGGCCGCTCTCGATGCGTTGGAGGCGCGCTTCAAATGACCACTCATGATGCGCGTCATTACGACATCATCGTCGCCCCGGTGATCACCGAAAAGGCGACCGTGGCTTCGGAGCACAACAAGGTTGTGTTCAAGGTCGCCGCCAAGGCGACCAAGCCGCAGATCAAGGACGCGATTGAGAAGCTGTTCGACGTCAAGGTGAAGAGCGTCAACACGCTGGTTCGCAAGGGCAAGATGAAAGTCTTCCGCGGCCAGTTCGGTTCTCAGTCGGACACCAAGCGCGCTGTCGTGACCCTTGAAGAGGGCCACCGCATCGACGTGACCACCGGGCTGTAAGGCGAACGACGATGGCATTGAAAACATTCAACCCCACGACGCCGGGCCAGCGCCAGTTGGTGATGGTCGATCGTTCGGCGCTCTACAAGGGCAAGCCGGTCAAGGCTCTGACCGAAGGCAAGAACTCGTCCGGCGGACGCGGCAATACCGGCCGCATCACCGTGCGTTTCCGCGGCGGCGGCCACAAGAAGGCCTACCGCATCGTCGACTTCAAGCGCACCAAGGTCGACGTTCCGGCCAAGGTCGAGCGTCTTGAGTACGATCCGAACCGCACCGCCTTCATCGCGCTGATCAAGTACGAAGACGGCACCCAGGCTTACATCCTCGCGCCGCAGCGTCTGGCCGTGGGCGACACCGTTGTCGCCGGCGCTTACGTCGACGTGAAGCCGGGCAACGTCATGCCGCTGGGCAACATGCCGGTCGGCACCATCGTGCACAACGTCGAGCTGAAGATCGGGAAGGGCGGCCAGATCGCCCGTTCCGCGGGCACCTACGCCCAGATCGTCGGCCGCGACCATGACTTCGTGATCATCCGTCTGAACTCGGGCGAACAGCGCCTGGTTCACGGCCGCTGCACCGCGACCATCGGTGCGGTGTCGAACCCGGATCACATGAACATCTCGATCGGCAAGGCAGGCCGCAAGCGCTGGATGGGCCGTCGCCCGCACAACCGCGGCGTTGTCATGAACCCGGTCGACCATCCGCACGGCGGCGGTGAAGGCCGCACCTCGGGCGGCCGTCACCCGGTCACTCCGTGGGGCAAGCCGACCAAGGGCAAGAAGACCCGCACCAACAAGTCGACCAACAAGTTCATTCTCATCAGCCGCCACAAGCGGAAGAAGTAAGGAAACGCCGGACATGGTTCGTTCAGTCTGGAAAGGCCCGTTCGTTGAAGGCTCTCTGCTCAAGAAGGCAGATGCAGCGCGTTCGAGCGGCCGTCACGACGTTATCAAGATCTGGAGCCGCCGCTCGACGATCCTCCCGCAGTTCGTGGGACTCACCTTCGGCGTCTACAACGGTCAGAAGCATGTTCCGGTCGCGGTGAACGAGGAAATGGTCGGTCACAAGTTCGGCGAGTTTTCGCCGACCCGTACCTTCCACGGCCATTCGGGCGACAAGAAAGCCAAGAAGTAAGGGCTTGAGGACTTAGTCATGAGCAAACCAAAGCGCGAACGGGCTCTCCCGGACAACGAGGCCAAGGCGGTAGCCCGCATGCTTCGCGTCTCGCCGCAGAAGCTGAACCTTGTTGCGCAGTTGATCCGCGGCAAGAAGGCGTCGTCTGCGCTCGCCGACCTGCAGTTCTCGCGCAAGCGGATCGCCGGCGACGTCAAGAAGTGCCTGGAATCCGCGATCGCGAACGCCGAAAACAACCATGATCTCGATGTCGACGCGCTCGTCGTCGCCGAGGCGCATGTTGGCAACGGCATCGTGATGAAGCGTTTCGCACCGCGCGGCCGTGGCCGTTCGGGTCGTGTTTACAAGCCGTTCTCGCAACTGACGATCGTCGTTCGTCAGGTCGAGGCCGAGGCGAGCGCTTAAAGGCGCAGGAGAAAACGATGGGTCAAAAGATCAATCCAATCGGGCTGCGTCTGGGTATCAACCGGACCTGGGATTCCCGTTGGTTCGCCGGCAAGAACGAGTATGCGAAGCTCCTCCACGAGGACATCCGCATCCGCGAAGTGCTGATGAAGGAACTGAAGCAGGCCGCTGTCGCGCGTATCGTGATCGAGCGCCCGCACAAGAAGTGCCGCGTGTCAATCTACTCGGCCCGTCCGGGCGTGGTGATCGGCAAGAAGGGCGCCGACATCGACAAGCTGAAGAAGAAGGTCGCCGACATCACCGACTCCGATGTCGTGATCAACATCGTCGAAATCCGCAAGCCGGAACTCGACGCGACCCTGGTTGCCGAGTCGATCGCGCAGCAGCTCGAGCGCCGCGTTGCGTTCCGCCGCGCCATGAAGCGCGCCGTTCAGTCGGCGATGCGTCTGGGTGCCGAAGGCATCCGCATCAACTGCTCGGGCCGTCTCGGCGGCGCCGAAATCGCGCGCATGGAATGGTATCGTGAAGGCCGCGTGCCGCTGCACACGCTGCGCGCCGATGTGGACTACGGTGTCGCCACCGCGTTCACCACGTTCGGTACTTGCGGCGTCAAGGTCTGGATCTTCAAGGGCGAAATCCTCGAGCACGATCCGATGGCCCAGGACAAGCGTATGGCCGAAGGCGACAGCGGGCGTCCGTCCCGTCGCGATGCGGCCTGATTGATTTTTACGAGAAGGTTTGAGGGCGTAAGCCATGATGCAACCAAAGAAGACAAAGTTCCGAAAGGCGCATAAGGGCCGTATCCACGGCGTCGCCTCGTCGGGCGCGACGTTGTCTTTCGGCCAGTTCGGCCTGAAGGCGATGGCGCCGGAGCGCATCACCGCGCGCCAGATCGAAGCCGCCCGCCGCGCGCTGACCCGTCACATGAAGCGTGCCGGCCGCGTCTGGATCCGCGTGTTCCCGGACGTGCCGGTGTCGAAGAAGCCTGCCGAAGTCCGCATGGGCTCGGGCAAGGGCGCTCCGGAATTGTGGGTGGCGCGCGTCAAGCCGGGCCGCATCATGTTCGAGATCGACGGCGTGACCCATCAGACCGCGAAGGAAGCTCTCGAGCTTGCCGCCGCCAAGCTGCCGATCAAGACGCGCTTCGTCGCGCGCATTGCGGAGTAAGGACCATGGCCGAACTGAAAGTCGAAGACATTCGCGCGATGAGCCCCGATCAGATGGACGAAGCCGTCCTCAATCTGAAGAAGGAGCGGTTCAACCTGCGCTTCCAGCGCGCCACCGGGCAGCTCGAGAACACCTCGCGCCTGCGTGAAGCTCGCCGCGATATCGCACGCATCAAGACCATCGCCGCGCAGAAGCGCGACGGCAAGAAGTAAGGGGCGAAAGATGCCGAAGCGTACTCTCCAGGGCGTCGTCGTCAGCGACAAGCAGGACAAGACCGTTGTCGTGCGTGTCGACCGCCGCTTCACCCACCCGATCTACAAGAAGACCATTCGCCGGTCCAAGAACTACCACGCGCATGACGAGAACAACCAGTTCAAGGCAGGCGACACGGTCTGGATCGAAGAAAGCAAACCACTCTCGAAGTTGAAGCGCTGGACGGTTGTCCAGAGCGACGCCAAGAAAACAGCTTAAAGCGCAAATAGCGCATCAGAAAGAGGACGAGGTGCATCAATGATTCAGATGCAGACCAACCTCGACGTGGCCGATAATTCCGGCGCGCGCCGTGTCATGTGCATCAAGGTTCTTGGAGGTTCCAAGCGCCGCTATGCAACGGTGGGCGACATCATCGTCGTCTCGATCAAGGAAGCCATTCCACGCGGCAAGGTGAAGAAGGGCGACGTCATGAAGGCGGTCGTCGTTCGCGTCGCCAAGGACATCCGCCGGGCTGACGGTTCCGTCATCCGCTTCGACCGCAACGCGGCTGTGTTGATCAACAACCAGTCCGAGCCGGTCGGCACCCGTATCTTCGGGCCGGTGCCGCGCGAGCTTCGCGCCAAGAACCACATGAAGATCATCTCGCTTGCGCCGGAGGTGCTGTAATGGCTGCCAAGATTCGCAAGGGTGACAAGGTCATCGTGCTGTCGGGCCGCGACAAGGGCCGGACCGGTGAGGTGTTCGAGGTGCGCCCCACCGAGAACCGTGCGCTGGTGCGCGGCGTCAACCTGGTGAAGCGTCACCAGAAGCAGACCCAGGCCCAGGAAGGCGGCATCATCACCAAGGAGTCGCCGATCCACCTGTCCAACATCGCGCTCGTCGGCAAGGACGGCAAGCCGACCCGCGTCGGCTTCAAGGTCCAGAAGGACGGCACCAAGGTGCGCGTTGAGAAGCGCTCGGGAGCAGAGATCAATGGCTGAGACCGCATACATTCCGCGCCTGCGCGCGCAGTTTGACAAGGAAATCCGCGGCAAGCTGGTTGAGCAGTTCGGCTACACCAACGCGCTGCAGGTTCCGGTGCTTGAGAAGGTCGTGCTCAACATGGGCATCGGCGAAGCCGTCAACGACCGCAAGAAGGTCGAGCTGGCTGCCGCCGATCTCGCGCTGATCGCCGGCCAGAAGCCGGTTGTCACGCATTCGCGCAAGGCGATCGCGACCTTCAAGCTGCGTGAAGGCCAGGCCATCGGCGCCAAGGTCACGCTGCGCAAGTCCCGCATGTACGATTTCGTCGATCGTCTTGTGAACATCGCGCTGCCTCGCGTCCGCGACTTCCGCGGCCTCAATCCGAAGAGCTTCGACGGCATGGGCAACTACTCGCTCGGCCTCAAGGAGCACATCGTGTTCCCGGAAATCGACTACGACAAGTCGGGCGAGACCTGGGGCATGGACATTACGATCTGCACCACCGCCGCCACGGACGACGAGGCGCGGGCGTTGCTGACCGCATTCAATTTTCCGTTCCGGCAGTGAGCCGCTGAATTAGTCAGCGCCTCAAACGCGGAAAGGTATGGAGACTACTCGATGGCTAAGAAGAGTTCTGTCGAAAAGAATAACCGGCGTCAGAAGATGACGAAGAACGCTGCTCCCAAGCGCGCCCGTCTGAAGGCGATCATCGCCGACAAGACCAAGCCGATGGAAGAGCGTTTCGCGGCGACGATCAAGCTCGCCGAGATGCCGCGCAACTCATCGGCGACCCGCATCCGCAACCGCTGCGAAGTCAGCGGCCGTTCGCGCGCGGTGTATCGCAAGAACAAGATGAGCCGCATCGCGCTCCGTGAATTCGGCTCGAAGGGCCTGATTCCGGGTCTCGTGAAGTCGAGCTGGTAAGGGGAGGCGGAGACATGTCAACGCACGATCCGATCAGCGATCTCATCACCCGCATCCGCAACGCGCAGATGCGCAACAAGTCCAAGGTTTCGACCCCGGGCTCGAAGATGCGCGCCAACGTGCTCGAAGTGCTGAAGGCCGAGGGTTACATCCGCGGCTATGCGGCGGTCGAGCATGCCGGCGGTCACAACGAGCTGGAAATCGAGCTGAAGTACTTCGACGGCGAGCCGGTCATCAAGGAGATCGAGCGCGTGTCGAAGCCGGGCCGCCGGGTCTACGCTTCGGTGAAGAACCTGCCGCGTGTCCGCAACGGCCTTGGCATTTCGGTTCTGTCGACGCCGAAGGGAATCATGGCTGACCACGACGCGCGTGACGCGAATGTGGGCGGCGAAGTTCTCTTCACGGTGTTCTAAGGAAGGAAGATCAATGTCCCGCGTAGGCAAAAGGCCCGTCGCGATCGCCTCCGGCGTCACCGCGAATGTTGAAGGGCAGACCGTCAAGATGAAGGGCCCGAAGGGCGCGCTTCAGTTTGTCGTGCATGACGACGTTTCGGTCGAGATGAAGGACGGCGCGATCACCGTTGCGCCGCGCTTCGAGACCAAGCGCGCGCGTTCGCTGTATGGCACCGCTCGCGCCCAGATCGCGAATCTGGTCGAAGGCGTCACCAAGGGCTTCGAGAAGAAGCTGGAAATCACCGGCGTCGGTTACCGCGCCGCGCTGCAGGGCAAGAACCTGCAGCTCTCGCTCGGCTACAGCCACGACGTGATCTACGCGATTCCGGAAGGGATCCAGATCGCCGTGCCGAAGCCGACCGAAATCACCGTTGCCGGCAACGACAGCCAGCGCGTCGGCCAGGTCGCCGCCGAGATCCGCAGCTACCGTCCGCCGGAGCCCTACAAGGGCAAGGGCGTGAAGTACGCCGATGAATTCATCTTCCGCAAGGAAGGCAAGAAGAAGTAACGGAGCCGGTCATGTCGAAACTCAAGGTCACGAATGCCCGGCGCAAGCAGCGCGTTCGTCTCGCGCTGCGCCGGACCGCGAATGGACGTCCGCGCCTGTCGGTGTTCCGCTCGTCGAAGCACATCTACGCTCAGGTCATCGACGACGTGAAGGGCGAGACTCTCGCCTCCGCTTCGTCGCTGGAGAAGGCCATGCGCGACACCGGCAAGACCGGCGCGGACATCGACGCGGCGAAGGCCGTGGGCAAGCTGCTCGCCGAGCGCGCCGTGAAGAACGGCGTCAAGGAAGTGGTGTTCGACCGTGGCGGTTATCTCTACCACGGCCGCGTCAAGGCGCTCGGCGACGCCGCGCGGGAAAGCGGCTTGAGCTTCTAGGCTCGGCTTTTGAATTTGGTTTGAACGGATACAGGGTCAGAGGCGCGAGCCTCGCAAGGATTGGAAAACACCATGGCAGGTGAACGCGAACGCGGTGGACGCGAGCGGGGCGGTCGGGATCGGGAAGAGCGCGACAGCGAGTTCGTCGACAAGCTCGTCCACATCAATCGTGTGGCGAAGGTCGTCAAGGGCGGCAAGCGCTTCGGTTTTGCGGCTCTGGTCGTCATCGGCGATCAGAAGGGCCGGGTCGGGTTCGGCCACGGCAAGGCGCGCGAAGTGCCGGAAGCGATCCGCAAGGCGACCGAGTCGGCGAAGCGCAACCTGACGCGCGTCGCGCTGCGCGAGGGCCGTACGCTGCATCACGACATCGCTGGCCGTCACGGCGCCGGCCGCGTTTACCTGCGCGCCGCTCCTGCCGGTACCGGCATCATCGCGGGCGGCCCGATGCGCGCCGTCTTCGAGACCCTGGGCATCCAGGACGTGGTGGCGAAGTCGATCGGCTCGTCGAATCCCTACAACATGGTTCGCGCGACCTTCGACGCGCTGAAGCATCAGGATTCGCCGCGCTCGGTCGCCAACCGCCGCAACATCAAGGTGTCCACGTTGCAGTCCCGCCGTGTCGGCGGTGACGCGGAAGCTGTCGCGGAATAATCAGGGCCTGATCCGGAGCACGGTTTCGGATCAGTTCATGCCAGTCTGATAAAGACGTTTTGGAGTTAGACCATGGCCAAGGCCGCAACGAAAACCATCAAGGTCGAGCAGACCGGCAGCCCGATCCGCCGCCACAGCTCGCAGCGCGAGACCCTGATCGGTCTGCGTCTCAACAAGATCGGCCGCGTCGCCGAGCTGCAGGATTCTCCTGAGGTTCGCGGCATGATCAACAAGGTCAGGCACCTCGTTCGCGTCGTCGACGAGAAGTAAGTTCACGTCATCCTGAGGCGGCCGTCCTCGGCCCTCGAAGGATGACAACGCCGCCCTTCGAGGCTCGGGCTTCGCCCTCGCACCTCAGGACGACGGAAGACAGAGGGAAGAGAGAAATGAAGCTCAATGAAATCGCCGACAACGCCGGCTCGCGCAAGAAGCGCATGCGCGTTGGCCGTGGCATTGGCTCCGGCAAGGGCAAGCAGGCAGGTCGCGGCGGCAAGGGCCAGACCGCGCGCTCGGGCGTGCGCATCAAGGGCTTTGAAGGCGGCCAGATGCCGCTGCATCGCCGTCTGCCGAAGCGTGGCTTCAACAACATTTTCGCGCTCGACCTGACGGAGGTCAATCTCGACCGTCTGCAGGAAGCCATCGACGCGAAGAAGCTGGACGCGGGCGCGACCGTGAATGCGGAAGCGCTGGTGAAGTCGGGCATTCTGCGCCGCTCGAAGGACGGCGTGCGTCTCCTCGGCCGCGGCGAACTCAAGTCGAAGCTGACCGTCGAGGTGTACGGCGCGACCAAGTCCGCCATTGCGGCGGTCGAGAAGGCCGGCGGTTCGGTGAAGATTCTGGCGCCGGCGAAGGATGCCGCCGCGCAGAAGGCTGCGGCCAAGAAGCCGAACAGGAAGGCCTCGTAAAATTCCGTCACGCCCGGCCTTGTGCCGGGCATCCACGTCTTTACCTCTTTGATGTTTCAAAGAACAAGGCGGGGAGGGCCGGGAATGAGCCCGGCCTGATGCGTTGAAGGAACCGGGATCAAACATGGCCTCTGCAGCGGAACAACTTGCGGCAAACCTCAACTTCTCGGCATTTGCAAAGGCTGACGAGCTCAAGAAGCGCATCTGGTTCACACTGGGTGCGCTGCTTGTTTATCGGCTGGGCACCTATGTGCCGCTGCCCGGCATCGACCCGAATGTCTGGAGCCAGATTTTCAAGTCGCAGGCCGGCGGCATTCTCGGCATGTTCAACATGTTCGCCGGCGGCGGCATCAACCGCATGGCCATCTTCGCGCTGAACATCATGCCGTACATTTCGGCGTCGATCATTCTTCAGCTTCTGACCACCGTGTCGCCGCAGCTCGAAGCCCTCAAGAAGGAGGGCGAGTCGGGCCGCAAGATCATCAATCAGTACACCCGCTATCTGACCGTGGTGCTCGCGACGTTCCAGGCTTATGGCATCGCCGTCGGCCTTGAAGGCGCGGGCAATGTCGTCTCCGATCCGGGCATGTTCTTCCGTCTGTCCACCACCATCACGCTGGTCGGCGGCACCATGTTCCTGATGTGGCTCGGCGAGCAGATCACCTCGCGCGGCATCGGCAACGGCATCTCGCTGATCATCATGGCCGGTATCGTCGCCGAACTGCCGTCGGCGATCGCGGGAACGCTCGAACTCGGCCGCCAGGGCGCGCTGTCGACGGTCCTCATTCTTGCGATCATCATCATGGCCGTCGCGGTGATCGCGCTGATCGTGTTTGTCGAGCGCGCGCAGCGCCGGCTGCTGATCCAGTATCCGAAGCGTCAGGTCGGCAACAAGATGTTCGAGGGCCAGTCCTCGCATTTGCCGCTCAAGCTCAATACCGCGGGCGTCATTCCGCCGATCTTCGCGTCGTCGCTGCTGCTGCTGCCGACCACCATCGCGCAGTTCAACGCGGGCAAGGGGCCGGAATGGTTCCAGTGGCTGACCACGCAGCTCGCGCACGGCCGCCCGCTGTTCCTTGTGCTGTATCTCGGCCTCATCGTGTTCTTCGCGTTCTTCTACACCGCGATCGTGTTCAACCCGACCGAGACCGCGGACAATCTGAAGAAGCACGGCGGTTTCATTCCGGGCATCCGTCCGGGCGAGCGCACCGCCGAATACATCGACTACGTGCTGTCACGCATCACCGTGGTCGGCGCGATTTATCTGGCGATCGTCTGTCTGGTGCCTGAAATCCTGATCTCTTACGCATCCGTGCCGTTTTATCTCGGCGGCACATCGTTGCTGATCGTTGTCAGCGTGACGATGGACACGGTGGCTCAGGTGCAGGGCTATCTGCTGGCGCACCAGTATGAAGGGCTGATTCGTAAATCGAAATTGAGGGGCCGCCGTAAATGAGGTTGATTCTTCTCGGGCCGCCGGGGGCGGGCAAGGGAACGCAGGCGCAACGACTGGTTCACAAGCACGGCATCGTTCAGCTCTCCACCGGAGAGATGCTGCGTGCCGCTGTGGCGGCCGGAACGCCGATCGGCCTCAAGGCGAAGGACATCATGGCCAGCGGCGCGCTGGTCCCCGATGAGGTCGTGGTCGGAATCATCGCCGACCGCATCGAGGAAGCCGACGCGAAGAAGGGCTTCATTCTCGACGGCTTTCCGCGCACCGTGCCGCAGGCCGCCGCGCTCGACGAACTGCTCAAGAAGAAGCATCTCAAGCTCGACGCCGTGGTTGAGCTGCGCGTGAATGAAAGCGCGCTGCTCGAGCGGGTCGAGACCCGCGTGGCGCAGATGCGCGAACGCGGCGAGGAGGTCCGGATCGACGACACGCCGGAAGTGCTCTCGAAGCGCCTCGCCAGCTACCGCGCCCAGACCGAGCCGCTGGTTCATTATTACTCGGAGAAGCGCAAGCTCATCACCGTCGATGGGATGATGACCATCGAGCAGGTGACCGCCGCGATCAACCGCGTGCTGGCTGCTCTGGAAGCCGATTCGGCCGCCAGGGCCGAGAAGAAGGCCGCCGCCCGCAAGCCGGCCAAGGCGAGCAAGCCTGCCGGCAAGGCCAAGGGAACCACGGCTGCGAAGAAGGCAGCCAAAAAGGCGACCAGGAAGGCTGCCAAAAAGACCGTCAAGCCGGCGGCCCGGAAGGCCAAAAAGGCCTCCAAACCGGCCGGGAAGGCCGTGAAGGGCCGGAAAAAGACCGCTGTGAAGGCCAAAAGCCGGGCGGCGGGAACCCGAACCGCGAAGACCCGGAAAGTGGCCAAAAAGGCCACGAAAAAGGGCGCTAAGGCCGTCAAACGGTTGACGAAACGGCGCTGAATACATTAATAAGCCCGCATCCAGTCGGATACGTTCAGACGATGCCGGGCCCCGAAAGAAAATGGGGAGGGCGTCGTGTTCGCGTTTGTGAACACCCGCCCGACGCAAAGAGATCAACGAGACAAGCCGGTCCGTGATGGACGGCGACAGGAGCGAAGACCGTGGCCCGTATTGCAGGCGTCAACATTCCGACCAACAAGCGCGTGCTGATCGCGCTTCAGTACATTCATGGCATCGGCCAGAAGAATGCCGCGACCATCGTCGAGCAGCTCAAGATTCCGGCCGAGCGCCGCGTCTCGCAGCTCACCGACGCTGAAGTGCTTCAGATCCGCGAAATGATCGACCGCGATTTCCTCGTGGAGGGCGATCTTCGCCGTGAAGTCGGCATGAACATCAAGCGCCTGATGGACCTCGGCTGCTATCGCGGCCTGCGTCATCGCCGCGGCCTTCCGGTGCGCGGCCAGCGCACCCACACCAATGCGCGCACGCGCAAGGGTCCGGCCAAGGCGATCGCCGGCAAGAAGAAATAAGACTGCGAGTAGGGAGTAGCGAATAGCGAATAGATTCTTCTACTCGCTACTCACCATTCGCTACTCGCTTTCAGAGGTGTAGCCGCTGGCGTTACGGCGGCGTTGAGATCATAAAAAGGAACTACAATGGCTAAAGATGCTACCCGCGTACGTCGCCGTGAACGCAAGAACATCGCATCCGGCATCGCGCACGTAAATTCGTCGTTCAACAACACCACCATCACCATCACCGACGCGCAGGGCAACACCATTGCCTGGTCGTCGGCCGGAACGATGGGCTTCAAGGGATCGCGCAAGTCGACTCCGTATGCGGCGCAGGTTGCTGCCGAAGACGTGTCGAAGAAGGCGCAGGAACACGGCATGCGCACGCTGGAAGTCGAAGTCGCAGGCCCCGGTTCGGGTCGTGAATCGGCGCTGCGCGCGCTGCAGGCCGCGGGCTTCACCGTCACCTCGATCCGCGACGTGACCACGATCCCGCACAATGGTTGCCGCCCGCGCAAGCGCCGGCGCGTCTGATTGTTTGGACTGCCGCGGGCGTTCGACGCCCGCGTTGTTTTTGAGATGCGATGACGCGGCCATCGTTTGACAACGGTGCCCGCGCCGCAAAACCTCCAACGCCAGTGATTTTGATGGCATGGGTGAACAAGTGACGATCCAGAAAAATTGGCAAGAACTCATTCGTCCGAACAAGCTCAACGTGACGCCCGGTTCGGACCCGACCCGTTTCGCAACCGTCATCGCTGAACCTCTCGAGCGCGGTTTCGGCCAGACGCTCGGCAACGCGCTGCGCCGTGTGCTGCTGTCGTCGCTGCAGGGTGCTGCCGTGCAGTCGGTTCACATCGACGGCGTGCTGCACGAGTTCTCCTCGATTGCCGGTGTGCGCGAGGACGTGACCGACATCGTGCTGAACGTGAAGGACATCTCGATCAAGATGCAGGGCGAAGGCCCCAAGCGCATGGTCGTGAAGAAGTCCGGCCCCGGCGTCGTCACCGCCGGCGACATCCAGACCGTCGGCGATGTCGTCGTGCTGAATCCGGAGCTGCAGCTCTGCACGCTGGACGAGGGCGCTGAAATCCGCATGGAATTCACCGTCAACACCGGCAAGGGTTATGTCGCCGCCGAGCGCAACCGCCCGGAAGATGCGCCGATCGGCCTGATCCCGGTGGACAGCCTGTTCTCGCCGGTCCGCAAGGTGTCCTACAAGGTTGAGAACACCCGCGAAGGCCAGATCCTCGACTACGACAAGCTGACGCTGACCATCGAGACCAACGGCGCGATCTCGCCGGACGATGCGCTCGCTTACTCGGCGCGCATCCTGCAGGATCAGCTCAACGTGTTCGTGAACTTCGAGGAGCCCCGCAAGGAGGTTGCCGCCGAGATCATTCCGGATCTCGCCTTCAACCCTGCGTTCCTCAAGAAGGTGGACGAGCTCGAACTGTCGGTGCGTTCGGCGAACTGCCTGAAGAACGACAACATCGTCTACATCGGCGACCTCGTGCAGAAGTCGGAAGCGGAAATGCTCCGCACCCCGAACTTCGGCCGCAAGTCGCTGAACGAAATCAAGGAAGTGCTGGCCCAGATGGGTCTGCACCTCGGCATGGAAGTGCCCGGCTGGCCGCCGGAGAACATCGACGAGCTGGCCAAGCGCTTTGAGGATCACTACTGAGCGAATAGGGAGTAGCGAATAGCGAATAGAAAAAGACGGTAGCGGGTAAGATCACTTTCTATTCGCTACTCACTATTCGCCATTCGCTCTCTTGGGCGAACGCAGGCAGCCCACCTGAGCAACATGTCCGACGAACCGTCGCGGCAACTGAAATAGAGGACTATCATCATGCGTCACGGCAAGGTTCATCGGAAGCTCAACCGCACCGCGGAACATCGCAAGGCGATGTTCGCCAACATGTGCGCCGCGCTGATCAAGCACGAGCAGATCGTCACCACGCTCCCGAAGGCGAAGGAACTTCGCCCGATCGTCGAGAAGCTGGTCACCCTCGGCAAGAAGGGCGGCCTCGCCCTGCGCCGTCAGGCGATCGGCGAAATGCGCGACCACGATCAGGTCAAGAAGCTGTTCGACGTTCTGGCGCCCCGTTACAAGGATCGTCAGGGCGGCTACACCCGCATCATCAAGGCCGGTTTCCGCTACGGCGACAACGCGCCGATGGCCGTGATCGAGTTCGTCGACCGCGACGTCGATGCCAAGGGCCAGGATTCGGGTCCGGTGCAGGAAGCGGCTTCGTCCGAAGCAGCGTGATCGTTCAAATATCTGCAGAGATCAAACGAGCGGCGCATCGCGCCGCTCGTTTTGTTTTGGCCGTGTGCATCGCCATGGCCGCGACCGCGGGAGCTGTTGCCATGTCTCATGCCAATTCGGGTTTGGATCTTCTGACCGCGGCCGCGCGCGGAGATGCCGCGCAGGTCACGGCGTTGCTGTCTGCGGGCGCGAGTGTCGATGCACGCGACCGCGACGGCCGCACCCCGCTGCTGCTCGCCACTCATGGCAATCACATTGAGGTGGCGCGTCTCCTGATCGCGGCGGGCGCCGACGTCAACGCGAAGGATTCGATTTCGGATACGCCGTTTCTCTATGCGGGGGCGGAAGGCCGCAACGAAATCCTCAAGATGGCGCTTGCGGCGGGTGCTGACCTTGCCAGCACCAATCGCTACGGCGGCACCGCGCTGATCCCGGCCGCGCATCATGGCCATCCCGAAACGGTAAAAATCCTGCTCGGCACAAAGATCAAGATCGACCACATCAATCGGCTTGGCTGGACCGCGCTGATCGAGGCCGTGATCCTCAGCGATGGCGGCAAGGTTCACACCGGCATCGTCAAGCTGCTGGTAGACGCCGGTGCCGACGTCAACATCGCTGATCGCGAGGGCGTGACGCCGCTCGTTCACGCTCGCCACCGCGGCTATAGCGAAATGGCCGCGATCCTGGAGCGGGCAGGCGGGAGGTGAAGACACTCATCGCGAGTGATAAAGGCGGCGCAGATGGCGCCGCCTTCGTTGTTTGCGGTTCTCAGGTGTGCACGGTGAGGATCGGGTTCATCACCAGCCCGAAGCTGCGCAACTGGCCCAGCAGTTCGCGGTGGCCGAACGCCTGACAGCCCGATGCGAAGCCGACCTTGCGGGGCGGGGTCTGCAACAGCGAGTAGGCGGCATAGGCCTGCAGCATTCCGGTCTGCTTGTAGTTGCAGTTGCCGTGAATGACGCAATGCGCACGTCCCAGCGGACCTGACGCATAGACCGAGTCGATCGAGGTGTTGACGCGCGGGTTTTCGCGCGGCGGCATCGCGGCCTGCACCGTCGCGGCGATGTCGGCCAGCGCTTTCTCCTGCTGGTCCGGCGGCAGCGGCTTGATCTGTTCCTTCACCATCTGCGTGGTCTGCACCACGCCTTCCATCACGGGGCGTGCGAGAACGCCGCCGAGCACGCGGCAGCTCTGCACCCGCGGGTCGTTCTTGAACCAGACCGGATGCGCGGTGCCGCCCCAGGGCACGGCAATCGCCGTCTCGTGCTGTCCCGGCACCACAACGTCGGCGCGGGCGGTGACGTCCCATTCGACGTATTTGTTCTGCTCGAGGTAATACCAGTTGGCCTTGAGGATGGTGAAGATCGTCTGTGTCGAGGCGTAGGTGGGAAAACCTTTCCAGAACACGAGAATGTCGAGTGTGTCGAGGCCGGGCGTTTCGAGGCAGATGTTCGCGGCAATCTCGCCGGTCGTGTACATCTGCGCGATGTTGGGTGCGAGCAGCAGGCCTTTGGCGGCGAACTTGTCGCCCCAGGTCTTCTGCGCATGCATCACCCAGTCCTGTTCGCCGGTCGTGTCGCTGTAGTGGCAACCTGCGGCAAGGCAGGCTTCCACCACTTCGCTGCCGTACTTGATGAACGGGCCGACCATGTTGCTGACGACGCGGGCGCCCTTGAACAGCTTTGTCAGCGCCTCGACCGTGTGCTCGACCTCGACGACTTCGTAGTCGGCGGTCTCGATGCCGGGAATTTTGTCGACGACGGCCTGAACCTTGGCCTTGTCGCGGCCGGCGGCGATGAACGGGACGTTATACTCGCGCAGATACTCGCAGACGAGACGGCCGGTATATCCGGACACGCCATAGACGACGACGGGTCGCTTGTCGCTCATGTGAATTCCTCCCTGTTGTGCATGATGTTGGGCGACGACGAGGGCAGACGGCCTTCATCGTTGCGTTGTTGTTGTCAGCCTGAGGCCGATGGCGGGCTCAGGTGCCCATGCCGCCTTCAACCGGCAGGCCAATGCCGGTAATGAAGCGCGCCTCGTTGGAGCAGAGGAACACGGCGGCATCCGCGATGTCGCCGACCTCGGCGAGACGGCCGAGCGGGGTCTGTTCGATCACCGAGGCGACCGCGGCGTTGACGTCGGCGGCAAGACCGAGCGCCGCGATGTCGTTCGCCAGCTTCAGGCCCATCTCCGTCGGCGCGAGACCGGGATAAAGACAGTTCACGCGCACGCCATAGCCCAGCTTTCCGGCCTCCATCGCACCGACACGGGTCATGCGGTCGACAGCGGATTTGGTGCCGGAGTAACCGGCGATGGCAGGGTAGGCGATGGTGGCTGCGACCGATGAGATGTTGACCACAGCGCCACCTTTGCCCGCCGCGCCGCCCGGGCGCATGGCGCGGAATGCGTGCTTCATCCCGAGGCCGGTGCCGACGATGTTCACGTCGCACATCTTGCGCATGTCCTCGGCCTTCACGTCGATCAGAAGCGAGGTGATCTCGATGCCGGCGTTGTTGATGAGGATGTCGTAGCCGCCGAGTTCAGCGACGGTCGCGGCGACGGCCTTTTCCCATTGCGCGTCGTCGGTGACATCGAGCGCGTGAAACCCCGTCTTCACGCCGGTTTTGGCGATGTTTGCCGCGGTAGTTTTCCCGAGATCCGTCAGGACGTCGGTAATCATGATGGATGCACCCGCATTTGCGAGCGCTGTCGCGATTGCTTCCCCGATGCCGCGCGCCCCGCCGGTCACCAGTGCCTTTCGGCCAGCCAGACTCTTTCCGCTCATGGACAACTTCCTCCCTCGTTAACGGCTCATCGCCTGAGAGATTGAAATCGCTGCGGGGAGGCCGGCACCGAGGGGCCGGAGGTTCCGCCGCAATCGCCCAAAATCTTGACGATTGGCCAATTTTATTTTGACAAACGTCCAATAGAATCTTGACGATTGTCAAGTATTCGTTTTGGGTGGAATCGGGATTTTTCCGCCGGCCCGTGCATAATCGGTGCGCCGGTGACTCGAAGAGGTGAAACGGTTCGGAATGGCGGCGCGGTTGGCGGAGATCGGAGCGCGGACGGACACTGCGGCGCGACGCGGCGGCCGCGTTCCCGTGGATAAATTCAACGCGCGCCGTATCGAACTGGCGGAGGCCGCGCTCGCCACGCTCGCCGAGCTTGGCTATGCGCGCACCAGCTTGCGCGAGATTGCGCAGAAGTCCGAATTCACCCACGGCGTTCTGCACTACTATTTCAGCGACAAGTTCGATCTGATCTGCTGCAGCGTGCGGTATTACAAGGCCAAATGCGTCACCCGCTACGATCAGATCACAGCGACCGCGAAGAGCAGGGGCGAACTGCTCGACGGATTTCTCGACAAGCTCGCCGAGACCATCCGCACCGAAGCGCATATGCACCGGCTCTGGTATGATCTGCGCGCCCAGGCCCTGTTCGAGGACGCCTTTCGCGAGGATGTGAAGGCAATCGACAAGAGCCTCGAGGACATGATGTGGCGCGTCGTGTCTCGCTACGCCCAGCTTGGCCGCAAGACTCCGGCAATTTCGCCGGAAGCGCTCTATGCCCTGTTCGACGGACTGTTTCAGAAGTGCCTGCTGCGCCATCTGTCAGGCGACGCGCAGGCAATTCCTGAACTGCAGGCCGAAATTCGCCGGCTGTTGCCGGGCATCGGCTAACTCCGCTCAATCCTGACGCCTGTGCCCCTGCGGCAAACGTGTTGTCCTGCGCGTGTTGCCGCCGCATTGTTTCCTGCCGGGACACGATGCCATGAACCGGCGGACAGGACCGGAGACTGGCCGGTAGGCACCGTTGCACTTAACCTGAACCTGACAGGAGCAAACACATGAAAATAGATCTTTCAGGAACGACCGCTGTCATCACCGGATCGACCGGAGGCATTGGCCTCGCCATCGCTCGCGGCCTTGCGGGGAGCGGGGCGAGCGTGGTGGTCAACGGGCGCAGCCAGGCGAAGGCCGATGCGGCCGCCGCGGCGATCGTCCAGGCAATCCCGGGCGCCAGGGCGCGCGGCGTCGGCGCCGATGTCTCCAGCGCGGAGGGGTGCGCGAAGCTGGTCGCGGCGGTGCCGGAGACAGACATTCTCATCAACAATGCCGGCATCTTCGAGCCGAAGGACTTTTTCGAGATTCCCGACGCGGACTGGACCCGCTTTTTCGAGGTCAATGTGATGTCGGGTGTGCGCCTGTCGCGCGCCTACATGCCCGGCATGCTCAAGCGCAACTGGGGCCGCATCGTATTCATCTCGTCGGAATCGGGGGTGAACATTCCCACCGAGATGATCCACTACGGCATGTCGAAAACCGCGCAGCTTGCGATCTCGCGCGGTCTTGCCGAGTTGACCAGGGGCACCAATGTCACGGTCAATTCGGTGCTGCCCGGCCCGACGATGTCCGAGGGCGTCGAGACCTTCGTGAAGGATCTGGCGAAGCGGAGCGGCCAGTCGGTGGATGAGGCGGCCTCGCAGTTCGTCAAGCAGCATCGCGGGACGTCGCTGATCCAGCGATTCGCCACCGTCGACGAGATTGCCAACATGGTGGTCTATGTCAGTTCGCGTGAAGCGTCCGCGACGAACGGAGCTGCCTTGCGGGCCGAAGGCGGGATCATCCAGACCATCGCATAGCGGGCGGGGCAGAAGTGCCTTGGCACTTGTGCGAGGCTTTCGGGAATAATTTTCTCCCGAGACGTCGTGTCGCATGTCCGAACGGGACGAACCCGGCGGTTGTCACATCACTGTAACGCGTCTGTCGTATTTGTGCGGTCATGCTCATGGCTGCAATGCAGCAGATCCGTTCGCCTTGTTGGCGGCAGTTTTCGCTCTAGATCGAACGGATATGGCGCAGCTCTCGATGACTGGCTGAACCTCACCGTGTGGACCGCACTTTTGAACGATCGACCCGCCGATCTCCCGCCACCGCGATTCGAGCCCGGTGGCTGGATGCAGTGGCCTGACAACGAGGACTACAGCCTCCAGTTCATGCGCGTGCTCGGTTCGGCGCAGGAGGGCGGCAGCACGGTTTCCGAATGTTTCCTGACGGCCAGCCGTATCGTGCCCGGCGATGACGAGAGCTGGTATCTGGCCTGGACGGCGGTCGCGGACAGCAGCAAGGCAAGGGGCGACGCCGCGCTTGAGGCAGGGCATCTGCATTCGGCGCTCGGCAATTGGCTCCGCGCGTCGAACTATTACCGGGCCTCCGAAATCTTCCTCAAGCTGGATGATGGCCGCCGCGCGGATGCGCTTGAGCGGATGCGGGTCTGTTCGTGGCTTGTGGTCTCGCATCAGCCGCCGGGCGGTGAACTGGTCCGCATTCCTTGTTTCGATGACGGCTTTGTCGAAGCCTATTTCCTTCCCGCGCCCGGCGCGCCCGCCAGGGCTCCGGTTGTGATCTGCGTCGGCGGATCGGGGCACTTCAAGGACGAGCATCTGCACACCCTGATGCGTCAGGCGCATGCGCGCGGCCTGTCGCTGCTGCTCGCCGATCTGCCGGGGCAGGGCGCCGCACCGCGGATCAAGGGCCTTGTGCGTTACGAAATCGAGACCGCGATCAGTTGCTGCGTGGATTATCTGATCGCGCGCGGCGACATCGACGAACGACGCATCGCGATCTTCGGAGACGGGCTTGGCGCCGCCTACGCCTCGCGTGCGGCGAATCTCGATGACAGGTTTGCAGCGGCTGTCTGCGACGCCGGAATCTGGGACATGCACCAGAACGTGACGGCGACCCAGTGGATGTCCGGTCACGACGGGCATGACGCGGTCGCGCAGGAAATTCGCCGGCTGCGGCGCCACGGCGGTCTCACCAGCATCAAGTGCCCGATCCTGATGACGTTCGGCGAGCACGACTGGCTCGATACCCGACATGCGGCGGCGTTGTCCGCGGCGCTGCGCGAGGAGGGGGCGGACGTCACGCTGAAGATTTTCTCAGCGGCGGAAACCGCCGCGGCGCACGGGCAATCCGATAACCCGACGCTCGGGGCCGAATTCGTGTTCGACTGGATCGCCGCCCGTCTTGCCGCCGTGCCGGCACAAGCGGCCGCTTGACCGTCAGCCGTTCGCGGCGATCATCTGCGCGGCCTTTGCAAGCCGTTCCTTGAGTGTCGAGAGCTTGTCGGTGAGGTCGCGGAAGGTCTGCGTCGAGAAATCCGAAAAGACCAGATTGTCGGCGACGACCTGCTGCGAATAAAGGTTTGCGATCTGCTTGTGCGCCTTGTCGGTGAGCGACATCAGCACCACGCGCGCGTCTTCTTTCGATGCGACGCGACGCATGAATCCGTGCTTCTCGAGGCTCTTGGTCTGGGTCGTCACGAAGGAGGGATCGACATGCAGCTTGGTCGAAACCTCGCGCACTGAAATTCCCTTGCCCTGGTCGAGATCGTTGACCGCCATGAGGATCAGCCATTGCGGGCAGGTGATGTCCAGCATGCGCGCCCAGTTGGAACGGATTTCCTCAAGATGCGTGTTGATTGAAATAACGTCCCAGATGAACTGGCGCACCAGTGCGTCGTCCGGTCCCATCGGACGCGGGTCATGAACGCCGCCGCGCGGGCTCGCAGTATGACGATGAGATGAAATTTTCTTGGCGGGAAGTCTGCCAGCCATTCAATACTGCCTTTTCGCTCGAATGCGCAAAATTATGTCACCCGTGATGCCTTTGCAATCGCCGCTTTTGTCATCCCGCTGACATGATGTTGCGGGGAAACCACATGATCGCGGCCAAATAAAAGCATGAGTAAATCAATTATTGTAATCAACTGATGGATGCAGGCATTGTCGCCCCGTCAGCCGAGAGCATCGGGTGACTCGCCGGCTGTCCCGTCAGAAGGGCCAGCGGCGGCAAGCGGGGATCAGGGGCTGATTGGGGTGGCCACGGCCACGGGAAGCGGACCTTTCCTCAGTTGATCATTTTTGGAGGTTTTATGAGCAAGATTAAGAGCCTTATCCTGGGCTCGGCAGCCGCGCTGGTTGCCGCCACAGGCGCACAGGCGGCTGATCTTCCCGTCAAGGCAAAAGCGGTCCAGTACGTGAAGATCTGCTCCCTGTATGGAGCGGGTTTCTACTATATCCCCGGCACCGACACCTGCATCAAGCTGGGCGGCTACGTCCAGTTGGACGCCAACGTCAACGCTGGCGTTCACGACAAGCCGGCTTGGGATAACGGCAACAATCTCGGCCTGCAGAACCGCACGTCGGACCGCTTCACCACCCGTGCCCGCACCAGCCTGAACATCGACACCCGCACCGCCACCGAATACGGCGTTGTCCGCACCTACTGGTCGAGCAACTTCCAGCACACCACTGGCGACGGCCCATCGTCTGGCGTTCTGACCATGGACTTCGGCTTCATCCAGTTCGCCGGCTTCACCCTCGGTAAGGCGATTTCGGCCTTCCAGACGCCTTGGGGCGGATCGCCTGTTGGCATCAACAGCTCCTACCTGATCGGAGGCTACGATAACGCCACCGGCATCAACCAAATTGCCTACACTTGGCAGTTCGGTAACGGCGTGTCGGCTCAGGTCGGCATCGAAGACAATCGCCGGATCAATCGCGCGCCGATCTTCAACGGAGCAACTGCGTCGACCGTGACCCAGTTCTTCACCGGCGCGTATACCGATGCAAACGGCGGCAACGTCTCGCCGGATATCGTCGGTAACCTCCGCATCGATCAGGCGGCTTTCACCGCCCAGTTGTCCGGCGGTCTGCACAATATCCATGCCAACTACTACGGCACGAGCGAGCCAACCGGCCATCCGAGCGATGAATGGGGCTTCGCCATCCAGGGCGGTCTTCAGTTGAAGAACCTGCCGACAGGCGCTGGCGACAAGCTGTCGATCAGCGCGATCTATACGGATGGCGCTCCGAAGTATGCGATCGGCGGCACCACCGGCAACAGCTTCGACTCGTTCAACAACTCGGGAACGTCCAGCCCGGCCTTCTATCAGTCGTTCGCTGTGGCGTCGTTGTTCGACGGCGTCTACACCACCAACGGCTCGATCGAGAAGACCAAGGTCTGGGGCATTCAGGGTGGCTTCGAGCATAACTGGAGCAAGCAGTGGCAGACCAGCGTGTTCGGCAGCTACACGAATGTTGATTACAACACCAACGCCAGCACGATCATCTGCACCAACACTGCTGCGTTCTATAGCGCAGGCAGCACATGTAACCCGGACTTCAATATCTGGCAGGTCGGTTCGCGTACGGCCTGGACTCCGGTCCGCAACCTGACGTTCTCCGGCGAAGTTCTCTACACGACGATCGACCAGAGCAACACGGGTTCTGCGATTGCTGCGGCAGCGGGCAATGCCGGTGCGTTCAAGCCGGCTGGCTTGTACGAGTTCAAGGATCAGGGCGTCCTGTCCGGCAACTTCCGCGTTCGCCGCACCTGGTAATCGCCTGACGTTGACGTGAACAAGAAACCCCGGCGGGAAACTGCCGGGGTTTTTCTTTGGAAGCTGTAAAAATGAACCGCGCGCGTGCTGCGCAGGAACCACACAAGCCCGCAAACTCAGGTGAGTAAAATCATGGACCCACACGCAATCGTGAGAGGAGCCATGCGGTCCGATTGTTTGACTAAATAAGGTATCTCGGGCATGGTCCAATCATGGCGCAGCGGCGGTATCCGCCGCCCGGTTTCGCGCCAGACCAGTTTTCTCCATAGAACCTTCCGAACCTCCGGCAATGCCCTGCCGGAGGTTTTTAATTTCAGAAGACCAGTCCGGCGCGTTACCAGCCTTCCAGCACCAGCTTGCCGGTCGCGCGTCCGCCTTCCAGCAGCGCGTGCGCCTGCTTGAGATTGGCCGCGTTGATCTTGCCCAGCACCTTGTCGAGGGTGGTGCGCAGCACGCCGTTGTCGATCAGGCTGGCGACGTCGTCGAGCAGGTTGTGCTGCGCGATCATGTCGTCGGTCTGAAATGACGAGCGGGTGAACATCGACTCCCAATGCAGCGACGCCGCCTTGCCCTTCAGCAGATTGACGCTGAGCGAGGCCGGATCGTCGATCAGTCCGAGCTTGCCCTGCGGCGCGATGATGTCCGCCAGCGCGGCGAAGTGCTGATCGGTGTTGGTGAGCGCCGCGATCAGCGCGACCGGCGGCGCCTTCAGCGCGTCGATCTGCTCCTTCATCGGCTTTGAGTGGTCGATGACATGATGCGCGCCGAGGTCGAGGCACCATTTGCGGGATTCGGGACGCGAGGCGGTGGCGACCACGGTCAGGCCGGTGAGACGGCGCGCGAGCTGGATCAGGATCGAGCCGACACCGCCGGCGCCGCCGACGATCAGCAGCGTGCGCGGATCGACGCTCTTGCCCGGTGCGACGCCGAGGCGGTCGAACAGCAATTCCCAGGCGGTGATCGAGGTCAGGGGCAGGGCGGCGGCCTGCGCGAAGGAGAGCGTCTTCGGCTTGCGCCCGACGATGCGCTCGTCCACCAGATGGAATTCCGAGTTGGTGCCCTGGCGCTGGATCGAGCCTGCATACCAGACCTCGTCGCCCGGTTTGAACAGCGTCACGTCCGGCCCGATCGCATCCACGATACCCGCAGCGTCGAATCCGAGGATCTTCACGTCGCCGTCCTTCGGCTCGGCGCGCTTGCGGACCTTGTAGTCCACCGGATTGGCGGAAATCGCCTTCACCGCGACACGGATGTCGCGCCCGCGCGGCTCCGGCGTACCGGTTTCAAAATCGAACAGCGCATCCGGTGCATCAATCGGCAGCGACTTCCTGTAACCCACAGCTTTCATTGCTCTTGCTCCATCTGGACCCTTCCGGTCCCGTGACCTAGGTGTCGCGGTTACGCCGGATTTGCAAGTACTGTCATTTCAGGGATATAGTCACCGTTCGGATACTGACGCATTTTCAGGCAAAGTGGGAACCGGTTTGCCGTTAGAAAATGCGTCTCTTCAATAGTTTGCGCGTACTCTGATCGCAAAACCGGTGCCCACTTTTGCGGAGTACGCGCGAGGATTTGTCACATGAAACGACAGGATTTCGGCTGCGCGCCCGGCTGTTCGGTGGAGGTCACCCTTGATCTGATCGACGGCAAGTGGAAGGGGGTCATCCTCTACCACTTGCAGGAAGGCCGGCTGCGCTTCGGCGAATTGCGCAAACGGCTGCCCAACATCACCCAGCGGATGCTGACCAAACAGCTTCGCGCCCTTGAGGAGGATGACCTCGTCATCCGCAAGGTGTATGCGGAGGTTCCGCCGCGGGTGGATTATGAATTGTCTGAAACGGGACAGCGGCTTCGCCCGGTGATCGACGCGCTGAAGGCATGGGGCGACGACAACCGCGCCCGGCTCGATGCGGCATCACAGGCGAAAGCCGCGGGAGCGGGGAAGGCAAGATCACAAAAGGATACGACTTCGCGTTCGTCGCGGGAACCGCAACCCGCTTAGGCATCGTTCAAACGGTTTCATCTTTTGGCATCAGGTTCAGGATTGTTTTCATGACCGTCGTTCGCACTCTAGTGTCCCGAATCCGAAGTTCGCTTCATCATGCAGCACACTCTGTTGCGAACTTCGGATTCGAAAGGACACTAGAAAATTATAGTCTGCATGTGGTTTCAGTTCGCAAGTCCGCAAATTGGGCTCGCGGCAAGGTTGTTGCGGACTTGCGAACAACCACATGCATTGCGCTCACCATCTCGTCCATTCTCGCCGCGCCTGCGCTGGCGCAGGATCGCGTCGTCCCGGGTTCGCAGGCCCAGCTTCGGATGTCCTACGCGCCGATCGTTCAGCGCGTTCAGCCCGCGGTGGTGAACGTCTATGCCGCCAAGGCGGTGCCGAGGAATCCGCTGCTGGACGACCCCATGTTCCGCCGCTTCTTCGGCGTTCCGGGCAATCAGCCCGAACAGATGCAGCGTTCGCTCGGCTCGGGCGTGATGGTCGATGCCTCGGGTCTCGTGGTCACCAACAATCACGTTATCGAGGGCGCGGATCAGGTGAAGGTGTCGCTGTCCGACAAGCGCGAATTCGAGGCGGAGATCGTGCTGAAAGACAGCCGCACCGACCTTGCGGTGCTGCGCCTGAAAGATGTGAAGGAAAAATTCCCGATCCTCGATTTCGCCAATTCCGACGACGCGCTGGTCGGCGACGTGGTGATCGCCATCGGCAATCCGTTCGGCGTCGGCCAGACCGTCACCCACGGCATCATCTCGGCGCTGGCGCGCACGCAGGTCGGCATCACCGACTATCAGTTCTTCATCCAGACCGATGCGGCGATCAACCCCGGCAATTCGGGCGGCGCGCTGGTGGACATGACCGGCAAGCTGGTCGGCGTGAACACCGCGATCTTCTCGCGCTCCGGCGGCTCGCAGGGCATCGGCTTTGCGATTCCGGCCAACATGGTGCGCGTGGTTGTCGCGTCCGCCAAGGGCGGCGGCACCGCCGTGAAGCGTCCGTGGCTCGGCGCGCGCCTGCAGGCGGTGACGCCGGAGATCGCCGAAACGCTCGGCTTGAAGCGCCCGACCGGCGCGCTGGTCGCGAACGTCACGAATGGAAGTCCGTCGGCGAAGGCGGGCCTCAAACTGTCGGACCTGATCGTGGCGATCGACGGCCAGACCGTCGACGATCCGAATGCGTTTGACTATCGCTTCGCGACCCGTCCGCTTGGCGGCACCGCGCAGGTGGACGTGCTGCGCGGCGGCAAGCCGGTGAAACTGTCCATCGCGCTGGAAACCGCGCCGGACACCGGCCGCGACGAGATCACCATCAAGTCGCGCTCGCCGTTCCAGGGCGCGAAGGTCGCCAACATCTCGCCGGCGCTGGCCGATGAACTCAAGCTCGACTCCAGCGTCGAGGGCATCGTTGTCACCGACCTGCCGGATAACGCCATTGCCGCGAATGTCGGCTTCAAGAAGGGCGATATCATCGTCGTCGTGAACGGCCACAAGCTGACTCACACCCGCGACCTTGAGAAGCTCGCAAGCGAAGGCTCGCGGCTCTGGCGCATCACGGTGATCCGCGGCGGCCAGCAGTTGAACGTTGTGCTGGGTGGATGATGATCCGCGCGCTTCTCCTAACCTCGCCCCGTTCTTACGGGGAGAGGTCGGATTGCGCAGCAATCCGGGTGAGGGGCTTTTGCTTGTTGCCGAACTGCCCCTCACCCCAACCCTCTCCCCGTAAACGGGGAGAGGGAGAAGAACTTGCCCTATGAACGCCAAGCGACCACAGTCATCCCCCAATCTCTTCGCCGCCGCCGGCCTGGAGCAGGACGCCCCGCGTCCGCTGCCTGAGAAGCTGCGGCCGAGGACCTTGGGCGATGTGGTCGGGCAGGATCATATCCTGGGGCCGGACGGCGCGCTGACGCGTATGCTGGAAACCCGCACGCTCGGCTCGCTGATCTTCTGGGGGCCGCCCGGCACCGGCAAGACCACGGTGGCGCGATTGTTGGCGGATGCGACCGAACTTGAGTTCGAGCAGATCTCCGCCGTGTTCTCCGGCGTCGCTGACCTGAAGAAAGTTTTCGATGCCGCGCGCGCCCGCCGCGAGATGGGCAAGGGCACGCTGTTGTTCGTGGACGAGGTGCATCGCTTCAACCGCGCGCAGCAGGATTCATTTTTGCCCGTGATGGAAGACGGCACGGTGGTGCTGGTCGGCGCCACCACGGAAAATCCGTCGTTTGAACTGAACGCGGCGCTTCTGTCGCGCGCGCGCGTGCTGGTGTTCCAGTCGCTCGACGCGGACGCTGTCGAAAAACTCTATGCGCGCGCGGAAGACGTGCAGGGCAGGAAGCTGCCGCTGGATGCGGAAGCGCGCGCCGTGCTGGTGCGGATGGCGGACGGTGACGGACGCGCCGCGCTGACGCTGGCGGAAGAGGTCTGGCGCGCCGCGCGTGCCGATGAGGTTTTCAATGCCGCCCAGTTGCAGGAGATTCTGCAGCGCCGCGCGCCGATCTACGACAAGTCCGCCGACGGCCACTACAACCTGATCTCCGCGCTGCATAAATCCGTGCGCGGCTCCGATCCCGATGCCGCGCTGTATTATCTCGCGCGGATGCTGGATGCAGGCGAGGACCCGCTGTTTCTCGCGCGGCGTGTGGTGCGCATGGCGGTGGAGGACATCGGCCTGGCCGATCCGCAGGCGCTGGTGATCTGCAACGCCGCCAAGGACGCCTATGACTTCCTCGGAAGTCCCGAAGGCGAACTCGCCATCGCGCAGGCGGTGATCTATCTCGCCACCGCGCCGAAATCCAACGCAGGCTATATGGCCTACAAGGCCGCGATGCGCACGGCGAAGGAGGGCGGCTCGCTGCTGCCGCCGAAGCACATCCTCAATTCGCCCACGAAGCTGATGCAGGCCGAAGGCTACGGGTCCGGCTATCAATATGACCACGACATGCCCGATGCCTTTTCGGGGCAGGACTACTTTCCGGAAGCGCTCGGCCGCCAGACGTTCTACGATCCGCCGGACCGGGGCTTTGAACGCGAGATTCGCAAGCGGCTCGATTACTGGGCCAAGCTGAGAAAAGACAGATCATCATGAGCCGCCGTTTCAGGAAACCGCTGGAAAAGAAATCCGTCCGCGAGGACCGCAAGGGCGGCAAGCGCGTCGGCAAGCCGGCCCCTGGCAAGAAGGCGTCGGACAAGCGCGGGCCGGCGCAGCGCGCGTCCGGAAAGTCCGAGAAATTTGAAAACAGCCGTCATACTGAGGTGCGAGGCAACACCTTGCCGCGAGGGGCGAGGGCATCATCCTTCGAGGCACGCAAGGAGCGCGCACCTCAGGATGACGCCGTGAAAGCAAAGGCCGCGCCGCCGCCATTGCCGACCAAGGTGCAGACCGTCGTGGTCACCGCCGACGAAAACAACATGCGCGTGGATCGGTTCCTTGAGCACCGTTTTCCCGGCCTGTCGTTCTCCCACATCCAGCGCATCGTCCGCAAAGGCGAGCTGCGCGTGAACGGCAAGCGCGCCGACAGCAAGGACCGGCTTGAGGAAGGCCAGAGCGTGCGCATTCCGCCGCTGAAGCTCGATGCGCCGAAGGCGGGCGGGGAGTTATCGGAAGCGGCGACACGCACACTCGAAGAACTGCGCAAGATGATCCTGTTCGAGGACGAGGATCTGATGGTGCTGAACAAGCCCGCGGGCCTTGCCGTGCAGGGCGGCTCGGGCATGACCAGGCATGTCGACCAGATGCTGGAGGTGATGCGTGACGCCAAGGGGCAGAAGCCGCGTCTGGTGCATCGCCTCGACCGCGAAACCTCCGGCTGTTTGCTGATCGCCAAGACGCGCTTTGCCGCCAGCGCGCTGACCGGTTCATTCCGCCATCGCTCCGCGCGCAAGATTTACTGGGCGCTGGTGGCGGGCGTGCCGAAGCCGAAGCAGGGCCGCATCTCGACATATCTCGCGAAAGAAGAGAGCGAGGAAGATTCCATCATGCGCGTCGCGGAGCATGGTGAAGAAGGCGCGGCCCATGCGGTGACCTATTATGCGGTGGTCGAAGCCTCGGCGCAGAAGCTGGCCTGGGTGTCGCTGAAGCCCGTCACCGGACGCACTCACCAGTTGCGCGCGCACATGGCGCATATCGACCACGCCATCGTCGGCGATCCGAAATACTTCAACAAGGAAAACTGGCAGTTGCCCGGCGGTATCCAGAAGCGGCTGCATCTTCTGGCGCGCCGTATCGTGATCCCGCATCCGCGCGGCGGTTTCATCGACGTCACCGCGCCCTTGCCGCCGCACATGTTGCAATCATGGAACCTGCTCGGTCTCGAAGGCGACCGCTTCGATCCGATCGAAAACGCGCCGGAGGAGTGATCGGCACTTGCCCAGCCTGTCTGACGGTACGATATAGGTTATTGAGCACGTCATGGCCGGGCATAGCCCGTCGAAGACGGGCGTGAACGCCCTTGTGTCCCTGCTATCCATGTCTTTGTTTCTTTCTTCCAAGTAAGACGTGGATGTCCGGAATAAATCCGGGCATGACGAACGAGAGGTTGAATGCGATGAGGGCAACCAGAGCCGTCGCCGTCTTGCTAGCCGTTCTGTGCGTCACATCATCGGCCCATGCGCAGATCTATCCGCCGGGCGGCATCAACAACCAGCCGGTGATTCCGTTTCCGACCGCGCCGCCGGCACCGCCGCCGCCGCCGATCGTGGTGCCGAAAGTGCCGCAGATGAATTCGCCGCCGCCCTTTGCCTTGCAGAACACGACGCCGGGCCGCGTGACGCAGGACACGCCGCCGGAGCCGGTGCTGAAACGCAGCCGCCGCCCGTCGTTCAGCGAGCGTGTCGCGCGCTGCCTCGATGACGGCGCGGCATGGGGCATGAATCCAAACCAGCGCGCGGCGTATTCCCGCCAGTGCGCCAATCAGTAGGCATGGCCCCGAAAAGTGGGCACCGGTTTTCGGACAAGGCCATGCCCAAAATGAGAAAGCTAACGCATGCGCGAACTGTTCGATGACATTGAAGGCAAGCTGTCGCCGGACCCGCGCGAGGCGTCGCAGAAGTCGTCGCGCACGCCGCTGCGCAAGAAATTCTACACCAGCGCGGGTGTGAGCGAGGGACCGGACGGTTTCGGCGTGACGCTCGACGGCAAGCAGGTGCGCACGCCGGGCAAGAACCTGCTGGCCGCGCCGACCCGCGATCTCGCCGGCGCCATCGCGGCGGAGTGGGATGCGCAGGGCGAAAACATCGACCCGATGTCGATGCCGCTGACGCGCCTCGCCAACAGCGTGATCGACGGCGTGGCCGGAAACGTGCAGGCCGTCGCCGATGATGCCGCGAAATATCTTGAAACCGATCTGCTGTTCTATCGCGCCGGGTTTCCCGAAGCGCTGGTCGCGCGGCAGGCGGAGCACTGGGACCCGGTGCTCCGGTGGGCCGCCGATACGCTCGGCGCGCATTTCATTCTCGGCGAGGGCGTGGTGCATGTGCGCCAGCCGGAGACCGCCGTCGCCGCGGCACGCAAGGCCTTCCCGTCGGCGGCATGGCCGGTCGGCGCCTTTCATGTGGTCACCACCATCACCGGTTCGGCGCTGCTGGCGCTGGCGCTCCAGCATCGGGTGCTGGATGGATCGCAGGTCTGGGCCGCGGCCCATGTGGATGAGGACTGGAACAGCGAGAAGTGGGGCGCGGACGAGGAGGCCGCCGCCCGCCGCGCCTCGAAGTTCAGGGATTTCGAGGCCGCCGTGCGGGTGCTGAAGGCGCTCGCCTGAGTTGAACTCCGCACGCACGGCGCCGTCACCCTGAGGTGCGAAGGCGGCGGAGCCGCCTAGCCTCGAAGGGTGACAGACTGCTTTGCACGCCATCCTTCGAGGCTCGCCGCAAACAAGCGGCTCGCACCTCAGGATGACGAATCCCGGCTTTCGCCGGGACGACATGTAAGCACATCGGTCGCACCGCAGCGGGTTCGGTTAACAAGACGTTTACGACGCCGGGTTAAGGTCCTCGCCAGAGGATTTCCCCGCATGTCGATCGCCATCAATCCCGTCTTTCCGGTTGTTGCCGCTCAGCCCACGGCGGCGGTTGCGTTGCAGCCGGGCACGGTGATCGACGCGACCGTGCTGAAGCAACTCGATGCCAATCTGGTGCGCATCGCGATCGCCAATCTCACCATTGAAGTGCTGTCCGAAGTGCCGTTGCAGCCGGGCCAGACGTTGCAGCTTGCGGTGTCGCAGACGCCGCAGGGCGTGCGGCTGCAGATCGTGCCGGGCGAGGGCACGCCATCGCCCGCAACGAATACGGCTGCGAAGACCGACACGGTCAGCGTGCCGAAAGCCGACGTTCCGGTGCAGGCGGCGGCCTCGGGGCGTGTGCTGACAAATCTCGAAGCGCTTGCGGTGTCGGCGGCGGTGCAGAGCGCCGCCACAAAGCAGGGGAGTCTGTCGCCGCTGTTCGCCAATCTCGGCGTTGCCGCGTCCTCGCCGCTGGTGCCGCCGACATTGCAGCAGGCCGCCGCGCAACTGCTGGCACAGCGCACGCCGCTGACCGAAAATCTCACCGGCCCTGCGCTGAAAACCGCGTTCCAGACATCAGGTCTTTTTCTCGAACAGGGCCTGGCGTCAGCGCAGAGCGCGAATGGTCCCGATCTCAAGGCCGCGCTGATCGTGTTCCGCCAGACAGTCTCATCGTGGCTCGGCAACATGCCTGCGCCGGACACCACGGCGCAGCCGCAGCCATTGAGCGTGCCGCAAGCCGGCGCGCCGCCGCTCTCGCCCGGCATGGACGGCGATATTCTCCTGCCGCAGGCTGCCGCGCGCATCGCGGAGGACGCCGCCGAACTCGACGGCAAGGTCCGCATCTATGCGCCGAACGAGCCGCTGCCGACGGCGGCGAACCGCGCGGCCGCCGCCAGCGCCGGACTGACCGCGCTGCAGGAAGTGCTGCAGGCCTTCCCGAAAGGCGTTCAGGATGAGGTGGCAAGGCTGCTCAACGCGGAGGGACAGGCAGGTGTCTTCCGGATGCCGATGGACGGCGACGAGATCGCGCGCACCAATGTGCCGCCGCCGCCATTTCGCGGCTCCGAGCCGAGCGCGCAGTCGATCGCGATGCCATCACTCGCACCGGACGATGCACCGGCAACCATGGCGCATCGCTTGATCGAAGACACCGACGCCGCGCTCGCGCGCCAGACATTGCTGCAGGCCGCGTCATTGCCGGTGGATACGCCCGGCCTGCGCAACGACCCAATGGTGCCGCGCTGGAATTTTGAAATTCCGTTCGTGACGCCGCAGGGCACCGCCGTGGCGCAGTTCGAGATTTCGCGCGATGGCGCGGGCGTTGAGGCGGAAGCGGCCAGCCGGGTCTGGCGCGCGCGCTTTTCGCTCGATGTCGAGCCGAGCGGTCCGGTGCATGCGCTGGTGTCGTTGAGCAGCGGGCGAGCCTCGGTGCGGATGTGGGCCGAGCGGCCCGCGACCGCCGCGCAGTTGCGCATCAACGCACCTCAACTGTCGCATGCGCTGCGGGAAGCGGCGCTCGAGCCCGGCGATATCGTGATCGGCGAGGGCGCGCCGCCCAAGGCCGCGCCGCCGCCGGCCGGTCATTTTCTGGATCGCGCGCTGTGAGCATCGACACCAAAAGCCGCCTGGCCGTCGCCCTTCATTATGACAAGAAGGGCGCGCCGCGCGTTGTCGCCAAGGGCAAGGGCACGGTCGGCGAGAAGATCATCGAGATCGCGAGAGAGAACGACATTCCCATTCAGGAGAATGAAGTGCTCGCGGGCGCGCTCTCCAATGTCGAGCTCGGGGACGAGATTCCCGCCGAGCTCTACAAGGCGGTGGCGGAAGTCCTGATTTTCGTCATGCGCCTGACGGGGCGGCTGCGCTGATCTGCCCCAGATGTGATTTGATTGCATGCGCGCACTCCATACCAGGAGTCATCCCGGCCTTCGCCGGGACGACGTGCTGAGAGATCGCGCTCGGTGGCGGGATTCCGCTGTCATCATTTCACCACGATGCGCCGCGCAATTGGCGCCGCCAATTCGGATGAGATGATTATGTTCAATCGCCGCCATGTCCTGTCGCTCGCCGCCGGTGCCGCTGTCATTCCCGTCCGCGCTTTCGCGGATGTCGTTCCCCGTTACGAGGTCCGCAAAACCCTCCAGAAGCATTTTGCCGGTGAAGGCACCGCCGGGGCCTTTGCGGCATTCCGCGCGGACGACCAGCATCTGATTGCCAGCGATCATTCCCGCGCGCGGGAGGCGATCCTTCCGGCCTCCACCTTCAAGATTCCCAACTCGGTTATCGCGCTGGAAACCGGCGTTGTCGCCGATCCGGACAAGGACGTGTTCAAGTGGGACGGCGTGACGCGCGAGATCAAGGAGTGGAACAAGGATCACACGCTGCGCTCGGCCATCGCCGTGTCCGCCGTTCCGGTCTATCAGCAGATCGCACGGCGCATCGGCGCGGAGCGGATGCAGAAATATGTCGATGCGTTTGAATACGGCAACCGCAACATCGGCGGCGGTATCGACCGGTTCTGGCTGACGGGGGACCTTCGCATATCGCCGCTGGAGCAGGTCGCCTTCGCCGACAGGCTGCGCCGGCGCGCGCTGCCGGTCTCGAAGCGCGCACAGGAGCTGGCCGCGGACATCCTGCCGGTGACCAAGGCGGGCGACAGCGTCATCCGGGCCAAGACCGGTCTGATCGGGATCACCGACAAGAGCATGGCGGATCGCAAGGGCGTTGCGGTGGGCTGGCTGGTCGGCTGGGCCGAGAAGGGCAGCGCGCAGACCGTGTTCGCGCTCAATCTCGATGTCACCGAGCCGAAGCATTCGGCGGCCCGGATGAAAATCGCGCAACTGTGCCTTGCGGACATGGGAGCCATTTGACGGAAGGTCTGTTCTTCACCTCTCCCGTGGGGAGAGGTCGGATCGCGTAAGCGATCCGAGTGAGGGGGTACACTCTCTCGATAGATTCTACGCCCTCACCCCAACCCTCTCCCCACGGGAGAGGGAGCTGAATTGTACCGGGATTGAAGCAATCGCTTCCCTCCAGACGGATCGGACATTAGTCTGTCACCAATCATAATATCAGGGAGAGAGCTCGAATGTCAGCGGCCTGGAAAGATCTTGCCACCCGTTACAATGCCGCGTGGAATGCGCACGATGTCGCGGCGATCATGGCGTTTCACGCCGACGACACCAGCTACCAGCGCCATGGCAGCCCGAAGGTCTACAAAGGCAAGGAGTCCGTCGCCGAGCAGTTCGGCAAGGACATTTCGGGATTGCCGGGCATCAAATTCGAGCCGGTCGCGCTTTATGGCAGCGACAATCATTTTGTCTCGGAATCGATCCTCACGGCCACGAAGCCGGACGGCACGCCTGTGGTGATGGAGCTGGTCGATGTCATTACGCTGCGCGATGGCAAGGTGGTGCACAAGTCGAGCTACTTTGTGCCAAGCCGCCCGCCGAAGGCGTAAGGTGCGCGATTGAATTGTCGTCATGGCCGGGCATAGCCGTTCGAAGAACGGCGTCGCTTCCGCTCGCCTATGTCCCGGCCATCCACGTCTTTTACCTCGTGGCTTTCCCGATCCGCCCCAGATGCGTGAATGAGAACCCCGCGTCGTATTTCAGGCCGTAGCCGAGCGCGCGGTCGAAGCCGATATGGGCGCACCAGATCAGCGACAGGTGCATCGCCAGCGCGGACGACGTGACCATCGCGAAGATCCCGAGCAGCATCGGCAGGATCGCGGCATGGGCGATGTTGTAGGCCGCCGCGCCCGCGCGCGGGCCGCCGAGATAGCCGAGGAAGCTCAGGTCCGGCGCCAGCAGCAGGATGGCGAACATCCACCACGAACCCTCGAAGTAGCTGTAGAAAACCATGCAGGCCACGGCCAGCGCCAGGCCCTCCAGCCGCAGCAGGGTGCGGACCCCGCCGGTCGCGCCGCCTGTGGCGGGTGTGGTCGTGGTGTCGGTCATGCCAGCGAATCCTCTTTGCGAACCGCCTTTTAGCACGCCGCGCAGGGCTGCCAGACCCGCCATTTTCGGGGCGGCCGGGCCATTTTCCCCCGCCCGGACAGCGTGCTAGAACGGCGGCCAATCGGGGCGGCGCCCGCCGCCATCAACCAGACACCGGGGCGACATCCATGAAGCATATCCTCGAAGCACTCGATCAACGCCGCGCCGGAGCCAAGAAGGGCGGCGGCGACAAGCGCATCGAGGCGCAGCACGCCCGCGGCAAGCTGACCGCCCGCGAGCGCATCGAGCTGTTGCTGGACAAAGGCTCGTTCGAGGAATTCGACATGTTCGTCGAGCATCGCTCGGTCGAGTTCGGCATGGAGAAGACCAAGGTCCCCGGCGACGGCGTGGTCACCGGCTGGGGCACCGTGAACGGCCGCAAGACGTTTGTGTTCGCGAAAGACTTCACCGTGTTCGGCGGTTCGCTGTCCGAGACCCACGCGCTCAAGATCACCAAGCTGCAGGACATGGCGCTGAAGGCGCGCGCGCCGATCATCGGCCTCTATGACGCAGGCGGGGCGCGCATTCAGGAAGGTGTCGCGGCGCTGGCCGGCTATTCCTATGTGTTCCGCCGCAATGTGCAGGCCTCGGGCGTCATCCCGCAGATCAGCGTCATCATGGGCCCGTGCGCGGGCGGCGACGTCTATTCGCCGGCGATGACCGACTTCATCTTCATGGTGAAGAACACCAGCTACATGTTCGTCACCGGCCCCGATGTCGTGAAGACCGTGACCAACGAAGTGGTGACGGCGGAAGAACTCGGCGGCGCGAGCGTGCACGCCACCAAATCCTCCATCGCCGACGGCGCGTTCAACGACGACGTCGAGACTATCCTGCAGATGCGCCGGCTGCTGGACTTCCTGCCCAGCAACAACACCGCGGGCGTGCCGGAATGGCCGAGCTTCGATGACATCGAGCGCACGGAAGACTCGCTCGACACGCTGGTGCCGGAAAATCCGAACCAGCCCTACGACATCAAGGAACTGATCCTGAAGGTTGTGGACGAGGGCGATTTCTTTGAACTGGCCGAGACTTTCGCGCGCAACATCGTCACCGGCTTCGGCCGCATCGCGGGCAAGACGGTGGGCTTCGTCGCCAACCAGCCGATGGTGCTGGCGGGCGTGCTGGACTCTGACGCCTCGCGCAAGGCCGCGCGCTTTGTCCGTTTCTGCGATGCCTTCAACATTCCGATCGTCACCTTCGTGGACGTGCCGGGCTTCTTACCCGGAACCGCGCAGGAATACGGCGGCCTGATCAAGCACGGCGCGAAATTGTTGTTCGCCTACAGCCAGTGCACGGTGCCGCTGGTGACGGTGATCACGCGGAAGGCCTATGGCGGTGCGTTCGACGTGATGGCCTCGAAGGAAATCGGCGCCGACATGAATTACGCCTGGCCGACGGCGCAGATCGCGGTGATGGGCGCGAAGGGCGCGGTGGAGATCATCTTCCGTCAGGACATCGGCGACGCGGAAAAGATCGCCGCGCGCACCAAGGAATACGAAGACCGCTTCCTGTCACCGTTCGTCGCCGCCGAGCGCGGCTATATCGACGACGTGATCATGCCGCACTCGACCCGCAAGCGCATCGCCCGCGCGCTGGCGATGCTCAAGGACAAGCACGTCGACGTGCCGATGAAGAAGCACGACAACATTCCATTATAAGCCCTATCGCAGCGCAGCATGCCGCGTCTCTTGCGAGAGTGAAGGTTCCCGTGATTGGATGCTCGTTATGCGAGCATTTGGGTCGGGGGGCCTTACATGGATGGCGCGCGAATAAAGACAGAAATTGGTCCGATCGACGGAACACCCGAGAAGCGGATGTTTTGGTCAATAATAAGCGACTATGATCTGAAAACCGGCTTATGCGAGCTAATAGATAACGCTCTCGATGTTTGGCTTCGAAGCGGCCAGAAAAAACTTCCAACCATTGTGACCTGCACCCCTGATTGCCCTCGTTTATAAGTAGACTCTGTTCTGGTTTTCGTCCCTGTTTGAACGGTTGGCAAACTCGCTTGGTGTGAGCCCGTTGAGGCTCGTATGCGGTCGGTTGGTGTTG
>JBFWQX010000004.1:0-332673 GCA_050249215.1 Afipia sp. | reverse complement strand
CGGCATGCTCCTTCAAGACCTTGATAATCTGCTCTTCGGTAAACCTGCTCTTACGCATCGTCTGTCTCCTGGCTGGAGAACAGAAATCCTAACTCAAAATCGAGGGCGTTTCAGGGGTGCAGGTCACCCCCTTCCAATCGTGCAAGGGGCTGGAATGGTCTTGTACGAGCTGACGAAAACTTGGTAGGCGGGCGCTCAGCTAACCCACTGAAATTGTTCCATAATACAAAATATGGCGGGCCTAACCTTGAAAAACTGCGAATGGACCCTATATATAGTGGCATAAACAAGGGAACTTCGGGGACTTCAAAACCAAGAACAAAACAAGGTTTCTGGGTTCGTTCTCAGAGGGGCACTTATGGCCAAGAACCAGGATGGTTCGCGTGGCGTAAAGAGTAAGTCTTCGAAACCAGTTCTACCTTTTCGTCCGATTCGCGACTGGCCCAGCGGGCAATTCGTAGAGACCGTTGTTCTCCATATTAAGGAGACCGGACAGCCTGAGACGATGCCGTCTCTCTTCCGAAACCAAATTGCCAAGACCGAAGAATTTCGGATCATCAGGCCGATCGAAATTGACGGCAAGAAGCGGCCAGAGGGCGACCACGCTCCCTGCCCCATGTGCACGTCGAATAGATTTCTCGCCGGTCATCTCGTCTATCTTCCGAAACTTCAGGCCTGCGCCGTTATCGGCCACTGTTGCGCCGATAAGGTGACGGCAGCAAATGCCGAGCGCGACTACAAATTCCGGCAGAGGCGCGATTACGAGGACGACTACCTCCTCGAATGCTTGCCATTGGTCGATGCCAGGATGGCAGCGCTCGAAAGCCTGAAACCAGCAGCTATCGAGGCTCAGCGGCTTTATCGGAAGTTTCGTAAAAATCATCCACTTGTTCACGCGATGCTGCGGAGTACGAAGCATCAGTACAGTGATCGCCTAATGCTCTCACAGATCATACGAGGCGGTGAGGATGAAGATGAGAGCGATTACGTTGGCCCTGCAGGATTTGGCAAGCGCGGAAGGATCGAGACCCGCGAACACGACTTCGGGCTTTTAAGCGGATCACTTGTCCTCATCATCGACTACACGCCGGTAAAAGACCTGGACATGATTATCCGACAGCTAGCGTCGGTTCACTGCATCCCATCACAAGAAGCCACATTGGAGTTTGTCACTTCAATATCAGCGGAGCAGCGCCGCGCTGGCGTCGCGATCATGGAAGGGGTTGATGCCGGCGTAGAGAAGTTTAAAGGCCGCATCAGAGAGTTTTTGCAGTTCTTCACTCGCGAAAACGCCCAGGTCATTAACGCGTTTGGGACAAGCGACTACAATAGCTTGTATTTCAAGGCCGAGTTCGAGCTGATCCACAATCGACCGTGCCTCACCATCATGCATAAAGGTAAGCCCTGCCAGCTTCTCGTCGGAGACAGTTTTGCGGGGCTCGACATCAAGTGGCCCAGCGCTGTGCAATAAAAAACGAAGCCCGCAAGGCGCCTTGCGGGCTTCGTACATTTTCAGCCCACGCGCCTACTAGTGCGGGTGCGCCTAGCTGGGATAGAACAGCGTACGCGAATGAAGACCCTTGAATCGATCGCGGCTGAGGGTTTCAACGCATGAGGGGTCTCGTAACACGGGGCTTTCGCCCTTGGCCTTGGCGGTCATCTATCATCCGCTAGCCCGGAGGCCGTGAACGCTCGCGCTATTGAGCTTTGGCCGGGCAGACCAAAAAGTTGGTCATAACATTCCTCCTTTCTAAGGCCATTGAGTCAACAACCGGGGCAAATTCAGGGCCCGTCGCTTTGCGACCTCGCCAAAAAGCCCCACCCGGGGGGCGCGCCTCGCCCCGTGCTTTGTTTCGGAGACTGCGCGTCTCGTACGAGCACTGACAAGAGAGCGGATGTGCGAACTGGACTGGTCGCTCGACCGTGCAGTGGAATTACTCTCCGGTCTCCAAGGCAAGTCTCTAAAAAACGGGAATTTTCTAATGGATGGGCGGAGACTTTCGGGAATTCTCGCTGCAAAAGTTCGACAACTGGAAACCGGGAGACTTGTCGACGTTAAAGAAGCCCGCATTTCGCGGGCTTTTCTTGTGCCTGAGAAGGATATTCTCTGAAATCCGGACTGGTTGGCTGGGGAACTAGGATTCGAACCTAGACAAACAGAGTCAGAGTCTGTTGTGCTACCGTTACACCATTCCCCAAAGGATTTCAGCCACTTAGAAAGTGGTTTTATGAATCGCGGTCAAGCGATCCGCCAATCCCGTTCGCGGTTCGCCCTTATGGCGCTGTCGCCTGATCTAGTCAACTACAACAGGACCTTGGCGTGGCGGCCAGAGAACGCTGACCGGCCGACGCAGTCAAAGGCTGGCGCGAGGTATTATATTGCCTCATACTCAAAAAAGCCGGTAGTCCGCCGGTGATTTGAGGGAGGCTATTGTGAAGCGAATATTTGCGATTATTGCCACCGTCTGCCTGGCCTTTGTTCTTCCTGCGACGGCAGGAACACAACAGATTTTCCCGCCCAAGAATGCGAGTCCGGTCTTGTTTGCGCCCTACACCGTTCCTGTAACTGCGGAGAGCCGTGTGCAAAAATTGCTGCCACAGAAAGACATGGCCGCGACCTGCGCAGCCCGGTATTGCCGCGTCGATAGCGACTGCGGCAGCGGATGCGATTGCGCCCACGGCTCGCTGTGCGGCACCGGCCATCATCCCGAGCATGAAGAGCCTGCGCTCTAATGAAAATGGCCCGCTCCGCGCCAAGCCGAGCGGGCCATCGGTCAGACGAACAAGTCCACCCGGACAGAACCGCATCGCGCCTTCGCGCAGCGCCGCCATCAACAATGCAAGGTAAACAGACGCTTAATTCCTGACCGGTGCAAATTCCGGCGGCCGCGATCCAATATAAAAATACCCCTTGAATCATCGGGTCTTAGCGGCCCCGGCGCGCGCTCCGGTGTGCCGGCCGGCGCAACGGATGCACGCAAAGCCGCCAGGCTGTTTAACAATTCCTGCAACAAGCCTTTGTACAGTCGAGGAAAATCCGCCCTTCACGACAGGCCAGATCGCCCCATGTTGACCCCTGCTCAGCCCGCCTCACTCGGACGTGTCAT
The DNA here is from genome assembly GCA_050249215.1 of Afipia sp. Lineage (GTDB taxonomy): Bacteria > Pseudomonadota > Alphaproteobacteria > Rhizobiales > Xanthobacteraceae > Afipia. Next base: position 329,566 of record JBFWQX010000004.1, on the reverse strand, counting down.
CTCGGTGCGCGGTTCGCAGGCACGGGTCGGTCTGATGACGACAAGCCAGATCAACGATTCCAATGTGCGCGCCACCGTCGGCCAGTTCTTCGGCATCCGCACTGCTACGACCATCATTGTCGCGATGATTACCGAGGTCAGCCGGGAAAACCTGCCGACCACCGACAACTACATCGCGATTGCATCTGTCGACCTGCTTGGTGAAATCGCCGCCGGTCCCACCGGCCGTTTCCAGCGCGGCGTCACCAGCTATCCGACCATCGGCGATCTGGTGGACGTCCTGACCAACCAGCAATTGCGCACAGTCTACGCTCCGTCGAAAGCGGAGCAGATCAACGTCGGCACATTGCAGCAGGATCCGTCAGTTATCGCCTATGTCGATGTCGAGGAAATGCTGAGCAAGCATTTCGCCGTGCTCGGCTCCACCGGCGTCGGCAAATCCAGCGGCGTGTCGCTGCTGCTCAACGAAGTGCTGCGCGTTCGGCCGAACCTGCGGGTGTTCCTGCTCGACGTGCATAACGAGTATGGCCGTTGCTTCGGCGACAAATCGCTGGTGCTCAACCCCCGCAATCTGAAGCTGCCATTTTGGCTGTTCAATTTCGAGGAGTTCGTCGACGTGATCTTCGGCGGACGTCCGGGCGTTCCTGAAGAACTTGAGGTCCTCGTCGAACTGATTCCGGTGGCGAAGGCGACCTACATCCAATACCAGAACACAGATCGCGTCGGCCTGAAGCGCATTGACCCGAAAACCGTCGGTTACACCGCCGATACGCCTGTCCCCTATCGGCTGGTCGATCTGATCTCGCTGATCGACGAGCGCATGGGGAAACTTGAAAACCGCTCATCGCGCATCGTCTATCACAAGCTGATCACGCGCATCGAGACCGTGAAGAACGATCCGCGCTACGCCTTCATGTTCGAGAACGCCAATGTCGGCGGCGACACGATGGCGGAAGTGATCAGTCATCTGTTCCGTATGCCGGCGAATGGCCGTCCTATGACCGTGATGCAGCTCGCCGGCTTTCCCGCCGAAGTCGTCGATTCCGTCGTTTCGGTCCTGTGCCGCATGGCCTTCGATTTCGGGCTATGGAGCGATGGCGCCTCGCCACTTCTCTTCGTCTGCGAGGAAGCGCACCGTTATGCATCCGCCGACCGTGGCGTCGGCTTCGGCCCGACGCGCAAGGCCGTGTCCCGCATCGCCAAGGAAGGCCGCAAGTATGGCGTCCATCTGGCGCTGATCACGCAGCGTCCGGCGGAGCTGGACGCAACGATCATTTCCCAGTGCAACACACTGTTCGCGATGCGGCTCGCCAACGACCGCGACCAGGCCTTATTGCGCTCCGCCGTCTCAGACGCGGCAGCCAACCTGCTGTCGTTCGTGCCATCGCTCGGCACCCGCGAGGTGCTGGCCTTCGGTGAAGGCGTTGCGTTGCCGACACGGCTTCGCTTCAAGGAGGTCCCCGCGCATCAGTTGCCCCGGAGCGAGGCAACCATCGCGACGACACCCTCGACATTCGGCGGTCATGACATCAATTTCGTCAGTTCCGTGCTGGAGCGCTGGCGCGGTGCGACCTCACACCGCGAAACGCCGAACGATCCGACATTTGATCGCAGCCCCGGTATGGATCGGCCCATTCCGCGCGTTCCGGAAGCGCCACTGCTGCAACCTTCGCTCGGTCTCGATCCGGACCGCTTCTCGCTTCTGAAGAAGCCGCTGCGCTAAGGCAGACGTAGCCCTGCGTTGCGCAGGCGAACGCTTGCGCCGGCGCCATCCTCGATTATGGTCCATGCAGACATTCCGTTGCCTGCACTGGACACCGCCATGACAACACCGCCCATCAGCCGCTTCCCTGTTCCCGCACTCGATACGCTGCCGGACGACATCCGCACCCGGATTCTCGGCGTGCAGGAGAAATCGGGCTTCGTGCCGAACGTGTTTCTCGCGCTGGCGTATCGGCCTGACGAGTTTCGCGCGTTCTTTGCCTACAACGACGCGCTGATGGAGAAGGACGGCGGCCTCAGCAAGACCGAGCGCGAAATGATCGTGACCGCGACCAGCGCCGCCAATCAATGTCACTACTGCGTCGTCTCGCATGGAGCCGTCCTGCGCATTCGCGCGAAGAACCCGCTGATCGCGGATCAGATCGCCAACAACTACCGCAAGGCGGATATCACACCGCGCCAGCGCGCCATGCTGGATTTCGCCATCAAGGTTTGCCTTGAGGCGCAAAAGACCTCGCAGCAGGATTTCGACACCTTGCATGGCCACGGCTTCAGCGACGACGATATCTGGGATATCGCGGCGATCGCCGCGTTTTTCGCGCTGTCGAACCGCATGGCGAGCATCACCGAGATGCGGCCGAACGACGAGTTCTATATGATGGGCCGCGTACCGAAAGCATAAGCGCACCCCGCGGCAGGGAGGCCGGTTAACGTGCTTGACTGGTGGGACATCATCCTGCGGCTCGGCGTTGCGACGCTGGCGTCGGGAGTTATTGGCCTGAACCGGGATCTGCACGGCAAGCCGATCGGCCTTCGCACGCTGGGCCTCGTCGGCCTTGCCACCGCAACTGTCGTGCTGCTCGCAAGCCCCGCGGCGCTGGAAGCCGGGCGGCTGTCCGACGGAACAAGCCGGGTCATCCAGGGGCTGCTGACCGGAATCGGATTTCTCGGCGCGGGCGTAATCGTCCACGCAGAACAGTCGAAGGTGAAGGGCCTCACCAGCGCCGCCTGCGTCTGGTTCACGGCCTGTATCGGAATTGTATGCGGCCTCGGACTGTGGCGGCTGGTCCTTGTCGCTCTCGTCATCGCGCTGCTGCTCCTTGCGCTCGGCGGCCCTATCGAGCGCGCCGTGCATCGGATTCTCCGCGGCGAGCCTGACCAAAACGCGCAAGACTAATCGCCCCCTGCTCGCGCCGCAGGTCCAGCCGATAGATTTCGTTCCGCCTATCCTTTTTGATATTGCGGGGCTATCGTATCGCCGAAGAAACGTGGCGGGAAAACCGCCCTGCGCGTGCTGATTTGGGACTGTTGCCGATGATTGAAGGCGAGCATCGCATACTGAAATATCGCCCCCGCACCCACACTCCGCTGCCCGCGCTTCAGCGTGCGGGACATCTCGCGCCTGACCTGTCCCGCTATGAAATGCCGCGTGAGAGCCGTGACGATTACCGGCAACGCATGGTCGCCAATGCCGCCGCGATTGCCTTTACGGCCCTCCTGACCGGCCTCGGTGTCTGGCTGGCGGTAACCCTTGCCGATCTGCGCAACGCCCAGGACTGCGTGCTGATGGGCCGGCGCGACTGCGCCCATATTTCGGCTCAGAAGGTCGATCTGATTCGCTACAACTAGCCTCGAAAACCGGTTCCCCTCCGGTCCCGCTGCGCCATTGAACTCGCCTCACCGCTCCGTTATACGGGGATTCAACCCGTCCTGAGAGGGTCGTGGCATCTGTTCCAAGCCCGCGACCACGCCAAAAAGTGGCATTTTCTCAAAAATCTCAAAGGTTTAGCATGTCGTCTACATTCGATCAGGTCGCCACGATCATTGCGGAAACGTGCGACATTCCCCGCGACACGATCACTCCGGAAAGCCACGCCATCGACGATCTTGGCATCGACAGCCTCGACTTCCTCGACATCGCTTTCGCCATCGACAAGGCCTTCGGTATCAAGCTCCCGCTGGAAAAGTGGACCCAGGAGGTCAACGACGGCAAGGCGACGACCGAGCAGTACTTTGTTCTTAAGAACCTCAGCGCGCGCATCGACGAACTGGTCGCCGCCAAGGGCGCCTGACGCGCCCGGCCATGCAGCTCGAATACTTCCAGATGGTGGACCGCATTACCGATCTCGACATCGGTAAGCGGACCATTTGTGTCGAGTCGCAGGTTCCGCAAACCAGCCCGGTCTTCGAGGGGCACTTCCCCGGCTATCCGCTGATGCCCGGCGTGCTTCTGACCGAAGCCATGGCTCAGACCTCGGGCTGGCTTCTGATCGCGCTTTTGAAGTTCGAGCGCATGCCCTTCCTGGCCAGCGTCAAGGAAGCCAAGATGCGCGACTTCGTGAAGCCCGGCGAATTGCTGACGATTGACGCCAGCCTCGTTCATGACGGTTCCGGCTTCGCCGTGACCGACGCCAAGGTCCGCGTTGACGGCAAGATGAAGTGCAACGCGACACTGACCTTCCGCCACACTCCGTTTCCGCATCCCGATTTGCGCGTCCACATGGAAGCGATGGCCAAGCGGATCGGCTTTCCCGAACAGGTCACTCATGGCTGAAACTTCCGGATCGCGTGAAGCCTGGATCACGGGCATCGGCCTTGCGACCTCGCTTGGCGAAGGACTGGATGCACATTGGGCCGCGCTGCAGGCCAAGACGGTGAATGTCGATGAAACGACGTTCGCGCCCTACATCGTCCACCCGATGACGAAGCTGAGTTTCGACGCGCAGATCCCAAAGAAGGGCGATCAGCGTCAGATGGAAGCATGGCAGCGCATCGGCACCTATGCTGCCGGCCTTGCCCTCGATTCCGCAGGCGTCAAAGGCAATGCCGAGATTCTTTCCCGCATGGACATGATCGTCGCCGCAGGCGGCGGTGAACGTGACCTTGCCGTCGACTCCTCGATCGTCAACGCGAACATCCAGGGCAACGCGAATCCTGCGCTGTTCAACGAGCGGCTGATGAACGATCTGCGGCCGACGCTGTTTCTGGCGCAGTTGTCCAACCTGCTCGCCGGAAACATCTCCATCGTCCATGGCGTGACCGGATCGTCCCGTACATTCATGGGCGAGGAAGCCGCCGGTTTCGATGCCGCGCGGATCGCACTGGCGCGGATCGCCTCCGGCCAGAGCGACATTGCCCTTGTGGGCGCTGCACAGAACAGCGAGCGCAAGGAAATGCTGATGCTCTACGAGTTCGGCGATTTCAACCTGAAAGACAAGTTCAAGCCGGTCTGGGAGCGCGACAACGGCTTCGCGCTCGGGTCCGGCGGTGTGTTTCTTGTGATCGAATCCAAGGAACACGCACAGGCCCGCGGCGCCAGGCCCTACGCAAAGCTCGTCAACGTCGTCTCCGATCATGCGCGGCGCAAAATCGCTGGCGATGTCACCGCATCGCTCGATGGCCTGTGGTCGAAACTGAAGCCGGGCGCGAACGCTGCGATCATCACCGGCGCGACCGGCGCGGCGCCCGTAACCGGCGAGGAGCGCGCATTCCTTGAAAAGCATCGGGACAATCCCGTGCGCAGCACCGGCACCGCCTTCGGTCATGTAGTCGAAGCGCAGTTTCCGCTCGGCCTCGCGCTGGCCGCCCTCTCGCTCTCCCGCGGCGGCCTGTTCCCGGCAAACGATAAAAGCGGCGTCGAGATTGAAATGACCACGGCGCCATCCCAGATTGTTGTGATCGGGGCCGGTCACTGGCGCGGCGAAGGCATGGCGCTGGTCGAAGCCGTTTAGGCGGGGAAACACACGATGGCGACTCGCGACAAATTTGGACGGCCTATTGTTGTTGTCACCGGCATGGGCGTCGTAACCTCTCTCGGCGCCGGCAAGGCCGACAACTGGGCGAAACTGACCGCAGGTGAATCGGGTATCCGCACCATCACCCGCTTTCCGACCGACGGCCTCAAGACGACAATCGCCGGAACCGTCGACTTCATCCCGGTCGAGCCGTTCTCTTCGACATCGCTTTCGGAGAGGCTGGCCGATGTGGCCGTCGAGGAAGCCGTTGCGCAATCCGGAATCGGCAGCAAGGGCGACTTCCCCGGCCCGCTGTTTCTCGCGGTCGCTCCCATCGAACTCGAATGGGAGCCGCGCAACGACATCGCACGCGCAACAGGACTTAACGCAGGCATCGACTACGACGCGCTGCTCAAGGCCAGCGGCAATGGCCGCTTTACCGGTCTGCATCGCCGCTTCCTGTTCGGCTCCGTCGCCGATCACCTGATCGAGACGTTTGGAACCAAGGGCTCTCCGATTTCGCTGTCGACGGCCTGCGCCTCGGGCGCAACCGCGATCCAGCTCGGTGTCGAAGCGATCCGCCGCGGCGAGACCGATGCCGCGCTCTGCGTGGCAACGGACGGCTCGGTCAACGCGGAAGCGCTGATCCGTTTCTCGCTTCTGTCGGCGCTCTCGACCCATAACGATCCGCCGCAGGCGGCTGCACGCCCGTTCTCGAAGAACCGCGACGGCTTTGTGATGGCCGAAGGCGCAGGCGCGCTCGTGCTGGAAAGTCTCGAGTCCGCAACCGCGCGCGGCGCTAAAATTCTCGGCGTCGTCGCGGGATGTGGCGAGTTGGCCGACTCCTTCCATCGCACACGCTCGAGCCCTGACGGCAAGCCGATTGTCGGTTGCGTGAAGAATGCGCTGTCCGACGCGGGCATGGGAATCGAGCAGATCGACTACATCAATGCCCACGGCACCAGCACGCCGGAAAACGACAAGATGGAATATCTCGGCATCTCCACGGTGTTCGGTGAGCGCGCGCAGCAGATTCCCGTCTCATCCAACAAGTCGATGATCGGACACACACTGTCGGCAGCAGGCGCCGTGGAAGCCGTGGTCTCCCTGCTTACGCTGGAAAACCAGCGCATCCCGCCGACCATCAACTACGATGTACCGGATCCGGCCATTCCGTTCGATGTGGTGCCCAACAAGGCGCGCGACGCGCGCGTGACCGGGGTGATGTCGAACTCGTTCGGATTCGGCGGTCAGAACGCTTCCCTGATCCTCACCCGCGAGCCGGTCTGACGGCTCGCGGCAAGGGGTTCGGCGGTTGACGGCCTGCGCCGAACCGGCGATACCGACGTCCAATTCTGCAAGAAAAATCAGCCTTCCAGGACGCCTTGATGCGCGCGCTCACCCTCGTTGCCGACCGCCAGCTCGTGGTCGCGGATGCACCGCCTCCCCCGCCGCCCGGCGCGGGCGAGGTGCAGATACGCATCAAGGCTGTCGCCCTCAACCATATCGACGTTTGGGGTTATCGTGGCATGGCTTTCGCCAAGCGCAAGTTGCCGCTCGTGGTTGGCGCGGAAGCCTCCGGCGAAATCGCGGCTACGGGCGAAGGCGTGACTCGCTTCAAGCCGGGTCAGAAGGTCGTCATGTATGGCGCTCTGACCTGCGGCACCTGCCCGGCATGCCGGGCTGGCCGCGACAACCTCTGCGAAAATGTCGCAGGCATCATGGGTTTTCATGTCGACGGCTTCGCGCGCGAACTGATGAACCTTGATGAGCGGCTGGTCATTCCCGTTCCGGATGGTGTCTCGGACCGTGACGCAGCCTGCGCGCCGATTGCCTATTCGACCGTTCAGCACATGCTGTTCGACAACGCCAGACTGCTGCCCGGCGAAACGGTGCTGGTTCATGCCGGCGGCTCCGGCATCGGCACCGTGGCGATCATGATGGCAAAAGCGATCGGCTGCACTGTCATCACCACTGTCGGCGATGACTCAAAGATCGAAGGCGTGAAAAAGCTCGGTGCCGATCATGTCATCAACTACCGCAAGGACCGCTTTGAAGGCGAAACGCGCAAGATCACCAGAAAGAAAGGTGTCGACGTGGTGTTCGAGCACGTCGGCGCGGACACCTTCAACGGCTCGCTGCTGTGCATGAAGCGCGGCGGACGGCTGGTGACCTGCGGCTCGACCTCCGGCCCCACCACCACGATCAATCTGATGCAACTGTTTCAGCAGCAATACCGCATCTTTGGATCGTTCGGCGCGACCATCAGGAACATCGCCGACAGCCTCGACAAGATGGCGCAAGGCATGAAGCCCGTGATTGATACTGAAGTCCCGATCAGCGACGTGGAAACGGCGTTGAAGCGGATGGAAAGCCGGCAGGTGTTCGGCAAGATCGTCGTGACCTTCTGATGCGCCGCCTGCTTCTCCGCACCCGAGCGATCCTGCGTGATGCGTTCAAACCCGTGACGGACGCTATGGTCGGCGCGATTGCGGTCAGCCTGCTGCGCGCGACCCGCTATTTCGATCCCGACAAGACCGCCAATTTCTTCGGCTCGGTGACACGCACCGTGGGTCCGTGGCTGCGCGAGCACAAGATCGGCCGCGCCAACCTGACGGCGGCTTTTCCGGAAAAGTCACCAGCCGAGATCGACAATATCCTGATGGGCGTCTGGGAAAATCTCGGCCGCGTCGGCGCGGAATTCGCGCATATCGACCATCTGTGGGATCTCAATCCCGACAACTGGGAGAGCGGACGCATCGAGCCGGCTCCCGGCAGCATCGAGAAATTCGTGGCGCTGCGCGATGACGGCAAGGGTGCGCTGATTTTCGCCTCACATCTTGCAAACTGGGAACTGCCCGCCCTCGCTGCTCCGGCTTACGGTCTCGAATCCGCCGTGCTGTTCCGCCGTCCGAACATCGCCGCTGTTGACCGCGCGGTTCAGGATATCCGCGCCGTCAACATGGGCACGATGGTCGCGACCACGCACGATGCGCCGCTCCGGCTGGCGCAGGCGCTGCAGAATGGTGTCCATGTCGGCATGCTGGTGGATCAGCATTTCGGGCGAGGCGTTGATGTCACATTCTTTGGACGCAAGACGAAAGCCAACCCGCTCCTCGCGCGTCTTGCCCGGCAGATCGAAGTTCCGATTCACGGCGTCCGGATCATGCGCCTTCCGAATCATCGCTTCCGCATCGAGATGTCGGACGAGGTGAAGCCGGTGCGCGATGCCGACGGCAAGATCGACGTGCAAGGCACCACGCAAGCCATCAACAGCGTGATCGAGGGATGGGTCCGCGAACATCCCGAGCAATGGCTCTGGCTGCATCGCCGCTGGCGGTGATGACAAAACGCTTGGCAACTCCGTCATGCCCGGCTGCCGGGCATCCACATCTTCTTTAATATCTCAAGACGTAGATGGCCGGGACAAGCCCGGCCATGACGGCTTAAAGAATTTAGAGCTCGTTCTTCAGCGCCCCGTCTTCACCCGCGTCCAGAGGCGATTGATGATGCGCTGGGTCGCGGGATCGCGCGCGGTGATCACGAAGAGGCGCTTCAGCGTCGCATCGTCCGGATAGATCGTCTTGTCATTGATGATCTTCGGGTCGATCAGCTTCTGGCTGGCGAGGTTGCCGTTGGCATAGGACAGGTAGTCCGAGTTCTTGGCAGCAACATCCGGCCGGTAAAGATAGTTGATCAGTTCGTGGGCCTCGGCGACGTTTTTCGCATCCGCCGGGATGGCGAAATTGTCGAAGAACATCTGCGCGCCCTCTTTCGGGATCGTATATCCGATCTCGACGCCATTCCTGGCTTCAGCGGCGCGGCTCTGCGCCTGCTTGATGTCGCCCGACCATCCGACCACGAAACAGATTTCGCCGGTGGCGAGCGCGTTCAGATATTCGGACGAGTGAAACTTGCGCACATAAGGCCGCACCTTGCTGACAAGCTCCGCGGCTTTTTCCAGATCGGCCTGTTTGGTCGAATTCGGATCGAGACCGAGATAGTTCAGCGCCGCCGGCAGGATGTCATCGGCGGAATCGAGCATGTGAATGCCGCAATCCTTGAACTTGGCAAGATTCTCCGGAACGAACACGGCGGACCACGAGTCGAGCTTCGCCTCCGGCCCGAGAATTTCCCGCGCCTTCTTGACGTTGTAGCCTATGCCGGTTGTGCCCCACATGTAGTTGGCGGCGAAAGCGTTGCCCGGATCGTAGGTCGCGAGGCGCCCGGTCACCTCGGGCCAGGCATTGGCGAGATTGGGCAGCTTCGACTTGTCGAGCTTCTGGAAAATGTTGGCCGCAATCTGACGCTGCAGGAAGTACGCTGTCGGCACCACGACATCGTAACCGGACTTGCCTGCGAGAAGGCGCGTCTCCACGGTCTCGTTGGCATCGAATGTGTCGTAGGTGACCTTGATGCCGGTTTCCTTGGTGAATTCCTCCAGAACACCGGGGGCCATATAGTTCGACCAGTTATAGAAATTAACGCTGCGCTGCTGCGCCTGCGCGAACGGCATCGAGGCCGAAAGAATGCCTGCAACGGCCGCCGCGATGGCCAGCCCCCTTTTCATGTCAACAGACACCGGTTTTCTCCTCAACCGTGAAGGACGTGCGTCAGGCGCTCCAGCGCCGTGTCGAGCGTGGCGTCGCTCTTCGAGAAACAAAACCGCACGACCGACGTCACATGGTTCTCTTCGTAAAAGGCCGAGACGGGAATCGCGGCCACCTTGTGCTCGTGCACGATGCGCTTGCAGAACGCGACATCGCTTTCATTCAGGCCAAGCGGCGCGAGATCGACGTTGAGAAAGTATGTCCCCTGCGACTGCAGCACCGGGAAGCCAAGCCCGGACAGCCCCTTGCTCAGGCGATCACGGCTGCGCGCCAGCTCTGCCCGCATCTGATGAAAATAGTCGTCCGGCTTGCCGAGGCCATAGGCCACGGCGACCTGAAGGTTCGGTGCGGTGGTAAAGGTGATGAACTGATGTGCTTTCGCGAGCACGCGCAGGATGTGCGGCGCGGCGCAGACAAACCCGATCTTCCAGCCGGTCAGTCCAAAAATCTTACCGGCCGACCCGATCTTTACTGTGCGGTCCCGCATGCCCGGAATCGTGATCAGCGGAATATGCTCCCGCCCGTCGAACACGACGTGCTCCCAGACCTCATCGCAGATCGCGATCAGGTTGTGCTCCTGACAGATCCGTCCGAGCATTTCGAGGTCTTCGCGCGGATAGACCACCGCCGCGGGATTGAGCGGATTGTTGAGCATCACGTAGCGCGTCTTCGGCGTGATCGCGGCACGGATCGCCTCCTCCGGCAGACGCCAGTGCGGCGGCTCCAGGCGCAGGAACTTCGGAATGCCGCCGGCCAGCCGGATGATCGGCACATAGGAATCGTACATCGGCTGGAACAGCAGCACTTCGTCGCCCGGCTGCACCAGACCGAGGATCGAGCCTGTGAGCGCTTCCGTGGCACCGGACGTCACCATCACCTCGCTCATGGGATCGAGCTGCAGGCCATGCCAGTGCGCGTAGTGGGTGGCGATGGCCTGCCGCAGTTCCGGGATGCCCATCATCGAGGGGTATTGATTGTAGCCGTTCAAGACCGCGTCGGCTGCCTTCTGCCGGACGTCGAGCGGCCCCGGGTCTTCCGGAAAACCCTGACCGAGATTGATGGCGTTGAGATCACGCGCGGCCTGCGACATGACGTCGAAAATGGTGTTCGGCAGGTCCGCGAAAATCGGGTTCACGGCAATCAGCCGCCGGTCTTCGACGGCAGCCCGGCTGCCTTCCATCCCAGCATCCCGCCCGCGAGATGCGAGTCATAGGGCTTGCCCGCGGCCTGCGCGGCCAGCGATGCGGTAACCGAACGCTTGCCGGAGCGGCAGGCGAAAACCACCGTCTTGCCCTGCGGATCAGGAATTTCGTCCGGATTGAAGGTCGAGAGCGGAAGAACCAGAGCGTCCGGGTAGGCCTCGGCTGCAACTTCATTTGGTTCGCGGACGTCGATCAGAAGATATTTCCCCTGCTCGATTCCAGCGGCAACCTCTTCCGCCGTCAAATCGTGGACTTTGTCAGCCTGAGACACATCGACCTCCATCTGGACGCGCTCCGAGCAGATGTCAGAAACGCAGGCCCGCGCCCCAAGATCATGCGCGAACCGGGCACAACCTGTCTTTTTGCGGTAGGAAAATCAAGCGCAAGCAAAGGCCTGCGCGGTCAAATCGTGACCTGCGTGCCGACTTCCACCACCCGGCCCGTCGGAATCTGGAAGTAGTCCGTGGCGTCGTTCGCCGAGCGGCTCATGGCGATGAACAGGTGATCCTGCCACTTGGGCATGCCGGATTGCGCGGCGGGCTTCAGCGAGCGCCGCGACACGAAGAACGAGGTGGACATGATGTCGAACTGCCAGCCGAGCTTGCGCGCGACGGCCAGCGCCTTGGGCACGTTCGGCGATTCCATGAAGCCGAAGGACAGCCGGACGGTCGAGAACTTGTCGCTGACCGTCTCCATCTTGACCCGGTCGGCCAGATCGACACGTGGCGTCTCGGCCGTGTGTATGGTCAGGATCACATTGTGTTCGTGCAGGACCTTGTTGTGCTTGAGATTGTGGAGCAACGCAGTCGGGACATATTCGGGATCGCTGGTGAGGAACACCGCCGTGCCCTTGACGATATGCGGCGGGCGCTTCTCAAGGCTCTTGATCAGATCGAGCAGCGGGACTTCGGTGCGCCGGGTCTTGTTGACCAGAATCGCGGCACCCCGGCGCCAGGTCCAGATCAGGCCGGCCATCATGATTCCGAACAGCACCGGCACCCACGCGCCCTGCAAAAGTTTCAAAAGGTTCGCCGTCAGGAAGGTCAGGTCGATCACCACCAGCGGCAGGATCAACGCCGCCGCCGTCGCAGCGCGCCAGTTCCAGAGCTTCCAGATCACCACGAAGCACATGATGCCGTCGCAGACCATCGTGGTGGATACGGCGATGCCATAGGCAGACGCCAGACCGCTCGAAGTCCTGAACAGACCGACCAGCAGCAGCACGCCGATCAGCAGCATGATGTTGACGCGTGGCAGATAGATTTGGCCGGCATGGGTCTCGGAGGTGTAGCGAACCTCAAACCGTGGCAGCAGGCCAAGCTGAATCGCCTGCCGCACCAGCGAGAACGCGCCGGTGATTACAGCCTGGCTGGCGATCACCGTGGCGGCCGTCGCAAGACAGATCAACGGCACCAGCACCTTGTCCGGCACCATGCGGTAGAACGGATTCTCGATGGCTTCGGGATGGGACAGAACCAGCGCGCCCTGTCCGAAGTAATTGAGCAGAAGGCACGGCAGCACGAAATAGAACCAGGCGGTCTGGATCGGCTTGCGGCCGAAATGGCCGAGGTCGGCGTACAGCGCTTCGCCGCCGGTCACGGCGAGAAAGACAGCACCGAGAATCACCAGTCCGATCACGCCATGGGTGAGCAGAAACTCGACCGCGAAAATCGGGTTGATCGCATGCACAATGCCGGGATCGTCGCTGATGTGCATCAAGCCCATGACGCCGAGCGTCAGAAACCAGAGAATCATCACAGGACCAAAGGCGCTGGCCACCATGGCCGTGCCCCTGCTCTGGACCGCGAAAAGGCAGATCAGGATGGCGATGGCGACCGGGACAACCACATGCTCCAGCGCGGGCGCTGCGATCTTCAAGCCTTCGACCGCGGAGAGCACCGAAATCGCCGGCGTGATCATGGCGTCGCCCAGGAACATCGAGCCGCCGATGACGCCCAGCGCCAGAAGCAGCCAGCTTCGCCGCCCCAGTGCACGCTGACCCAGCGCCATCAGCGAGAGCGTCCCGCCTTCGCCGTTGTTGTCGGCACGCAGCAACAGGAGAACATACTTGATCGTCACAACGATGATCAGCGACCACAGGATCAGCGACAGGACGCCGAGCACAATCTCGCGGGACACCGGCCCGCCCCCCGACGCATTGTGGACGGCTTCGCGAAAGGCATAGAGCGGCGACGTGCCGATGTCGCCGAACACAACGCCGATGCTTCCGAGGGTGAGAGCCCAAAAGCCGGTGGTTACCGGCACCTCTTGGGGCGTATCGGCGGGTAAATCGCTTGCAGCCATGATCGAAAGAAACGCCCTGACAATGTCTTTGATCCCGGCAGGCCGGGATCACACGAGAGTGGCGCTTCTTATATCACTGCCATCCGATGTCTACTGCGACACCGGCATGGAACCCCAGAAACATCGCGCGAAAGGTATTATTATACGCCTCAATTCATGGCTTGAGGTTGGGAGGTAGTGGCGGATCTTCCCTCATCAATGTGATGGTCACACGCCGGTTTGCGGCGAGCGAGGGATCGTCCGGAAACAGCGGCTGGGTATCGGCCTTCCCAGCGACAGAAAAGATGTGGGAGGTCGGCAGCCCTTCCCGCTCGAGGATCTGGCGAACCACGTTGGCCCGGTCGGCAGACAGATCGAACCCGTCATATCCCGATCGCGACGGGACTAAGCCAGCGGAGGTATGTCCCACAATTGCCACCCGCAGCGGCGTCGCCTTCAGCGGCGTCGCAAGTTTCTGGAGCAGGCGGCGGGTCCGCTCCAGCGGCTGTTTCGAGCCGTCGGCAAACATTGAACGGCCGTCCTGATCCACGATCTCGAGGTTCAGACCCTGCTTGGTCTCCTCGAACATGATGTGCTTGGACAGTTCTGAGATTTCCGGCAGGTCCTGCAGCGCCTGACGCAGCGAAGCCGACGCGAGCGCGAACTCGCGATCCGTTTTCATGCGTGCGCCGGCGATCTTGAACTGGTCTTCCTGATCCGGGGTCGGATTGTTGGTGGGCTCCTCCGGCGGAACGTGTGTCGTGTGCTTGAGCCGCGGCCGCGTCGGAAGTCCGTCGGACTCGATAACGCCGGAAAAGCGGGAATGAGTCTGGATGCCGAACGCCTCGCGCATTGATCCGGCGACGATCTTCAGCTTGTTGGAATCCTGGTTGGAGAACGCCACGAGCATGACGAAGAAGCTCAAGAGCAGCGCCATCAGGTCGGCAAAGGTCACGAACCAGCCGTGACCGCCATGCGCCTCTTCTTTTTTCTTCTTGGCCATCCCGTCGAATCCGTTTCAGCCGTTATGCAGGAACAGGCTCGCCCTCTTCGTGGCGGTGTTTCTCGGGCAGATAGGCCAGCAGCATCTCGCGAACGAGCGTCGGCGACTTCGCATCGCGGATCATCAGGATTCCGTCGATGATCAGGGTGCGGTTGGTTTCCTCATCCAGCAGCTTGACGTGCAGCTTGTCGGCGATGGGAAGACAGATCAGGTTCGCCACAAGCGCGCCGTAGAGCGTCGCCAGCAGCGCCACCGCCATGAACGGGCCGAGCTTTGATGGGTCAGACATGTTGGAAAACATCTGCACCATGCCGAGCAAGGTTCCGATCATGCCGAATGCCGGCGCGCAATCGCCGATCGCGCGATAGATCTTGGAGCCTTCGTTGAGGTGCATCAGGAAGTTGTCACGATCGCGCTCGAGATTGTCGCGGATGAACTCAAGGTCGTAACCGTCCGCGATATAGCGAATGCCCTTGGCCAGGAACGGATCGTCGGCCTCGATCTTTTCAAGACCGACCGGCCCCTGCTTGCGGGCGACTTCCGCGATACGCGCCAGTTCATCGACGAGATCACGCGCGGTCAGACGGCTCATCGTGAAGGCGAACTTGGCACCGAGCGGCATGCCGTGGATGATCGCGGAAAAGGGAAAGCGGATCAGTGTGGCGGCGAACGAGCCGCCGAAAATGATAATGACGGCGTGGATGTCGTAGAACATCCGGAAATCGCCGCCCATCAGGATAAGCGTACAAAGAACGATAATGCCCGCGAGCAATCCGGCTCCGGTAGCGATATCCATGACCGACTCCAACGCAACCAACGGCGCGGCCCATTCTGAGCGCGCATCTGGAACACTAGGGTCGGGCCATTAAGGTCGGGTAAAGGTTATCGAATTGATGCCCGCTGCAGGGGATAAATCGGACCGCGCGTCCTCAAGACGGTCAAATGGTAGCGATTCCCGCGTGGCTTGAGCCGCGTTGGGCATCCGTCCGATGCAATTTTCAGGAATTCGTTAACCATCAGGGCGCCCATGCGCCCGGCATGGATCAGTTCAAGCGCGGCGGGCGCTCGTCTTCGGCCGGCTGGACTGCCACATTGAATTCGGGCTTTGCCGCCGGTTCGGCGTTCCCGGTCGCGGTTGCCCCTGCGGCTTCTCGCGCGCGACGCTCATGCGCCCGGTACGACGACCATCCAATCGGAAGGCTGAGAAGATAGATGATCGAACCGAAGGTCAGCAGGTGCCATGGGTAGCTGATCAGGACCGCGATAAACAACACCACGAGCACGACGACGGGCAGCACCATATCCGGCGCGATCCTGCCGCCGAGCATCTTGCCGGAAAAAACCGGAAGACGTGAAACCATCAGAAATGCGATCGACAGGGTGAACGCCGCCGTTATCGGCGCAGGCAACTGCGGTGCGCCGATAAACACCAGATACATCGGCAACAACACGCAAAGAGCGCCCAGCGGAGCCGGCACGCCGGTGAAATAGTTTCCGGCAAAAGCAGGCTTGTTGGGATCGTCCATGGTGGCGTTGAAACGCGCCAGCCGCAGTCCGCCGCTGATGGCGAAGATCATCGCCGCAATCCAGCCGACGTTCTTCAGATCGTGCAACTGCCAGAAATACAGAATGAGCGCCGGCGCGACACCGAAGTTGACGAAATCCGCAAGGCTGTCGAGTTCGGCGCCGAAGCGGGACTGTCCCTTGATCATCCGCGCCACGCGGCCGTCGATGCCATCGAGGATCGCCGCGAACACGATGGCGCCAAGCGCCAGTTCGTTACGGCCCTCGATGGACAGCCGGATCGCGGTCAGACCGGCGCAGATCGCCAGCAACGTAATGACGTTGGGCACCAGCATCCGGATCGGAATCTGGCGAAACCGGCGGCGGCGCAGGTCGGGCGTTCGGGGGTCGGGAAGCATGGCCATAGGACCTTGTTAGACAGGACCTTATATAACAGTCCCCACCCTGCTTCACCATTGTGGCGAAAAGCCCGCCTGGCGCGTGGTTAATCCAGCCGGTAGCTCCGCCCGCCATCGCCGATCTTGAAATCGGCCAGCACCGTCTCGCCCGCGATCGCGGTCTGACCTTCGGAGACCAGGGCCTTGGCGCCTTCGGGCAGGAAGACATCGAGCCGGGAGCCAAACCGGATCAACCCGAACCGCTCGCCCGCTCCCAACACCTGTCCCTCCTTCACGAAGCAGACAATACGGCGCGCCACCAGACCCGCGATCTGGATCACACCGATCCGCCCGGCCGGGGTCGAGATGACCAGCGAATTGCGCTCGTTGTCGTCGCTGGCCTTGTCGAGATCGGCATTCAGAAACTTGCCTGGACGATAAGCGATGCGATCAACACGGCCCGCCACCGGGCTGCGGTTCACATGGCAATTGAACACGCTCATGAAGATTGAGATGCGCGGCAGCGGCTTGTCGCCCAGCCCCAGCTCGGCGGGCGGCACAGCCTGCACCACCATCGACACCCGGCCGTCCGCGGGCGACACGACGACGCCCTCCCGCACCGGCGTCACCCGCACCGGATCGCGGAAAAACAGCGCGCACCACACAGTCAGTCCGCAGCCGATCCAGCCGAGCGGCGTCCAGATCCAGAACAGGATCAGGCTGGCGAAGGCGAAGGCGCCGATGAAGGGATAGCCCTCCGGATGAATCGGAGGAACTTGATCGCGGATGGACTTCACGACGGACATGACTTGAAAAACCTGTGTTGGGTGAAATCAAAACTACTCTGCGGCTTCCGGCGCGGACAGCGGATCGTCGACCGGCGGCGGCTCGCGATTGGGCGCGATGTTATCGTCGGCCATCATGGCCAGCTTTTCCCGCGCTTCCTGCGCCTCACGTTGCCTGTTCCACATGCTCGCGTAAAGGCCATTCGCCGCCAGAAGCTGGGCGTGTGTGCCGCGCTCGGAGATGCGACCCTGATCCAGCACGATAATTTCGTCCGCGCCGACGATGGTGGACAGCCGGTGCGCGATCACCAGCGACGTCCGGCCGCGCGCGACCTTCTCGAGCTGCTCCTGGATTTCCCGTTCGGTGTGGCTGTCCAGCGCCGATGTCGCTTCGTCCAGAACCAGGATCGGCGGCCCCTTCAGAATCGTCCGCGCAATCGCGACACGCTGTTTCTCGCCGCCCGACAATTTCAGGCCGCGCTCTCCGACTTCGGTCTCATAGCCGTGCGGCGACATGCGAATGAAGTTGTCGATCTGCGCCATCGACGCCGCGGCTTCGACTTCGGCATCGCTCGCATCCCAGCGGCCATAGCGAATGTTGTAACGGATGGTGTCGTTGAACAGCACGGTGTCCTGCGGCACCATCCCGATCGCGGCCCGCAGCGAGGCTTGCGTCACATCGCGAATGTTCTGGCCGTCGATGGTGATTTTGCCGCCGCTCACATCGTACAACCGGAACAGCAGCCGGGAGATGGTCGATTTGCCCGCTCCGGAGGGACCGACGATGGCGACGGTCTTGCCCGCCGGCACCTCGAAAGAAAGGCCCTTCAGAATCGGACGCTCCGGATCGTAGGCAAACCGCACATCCTCGAAACGAACCGCGCCGGCTGAAATCTTCAGCGGCTGCGCACCCGGAATATCCTTCACCTCCGGATTGCGCGACAGAACGCCGAACATCTTTTCAATGTCGATGATCGCCTGCTTGATCTCGCGATAGACCATGCCCATGAAATTCAGCGGCTGATAAAGCTGGATCATCATGGCGTTGATCATGACGAAATCGCCGACGGTGTTGGTGCCGTTGCGAATACCGGCCACACACATCATCATCGTCGCGGTGAGGCCGATGGTGAAAATCACCGCCTGTCCGGTGTTGAGCACCGCGAGCGATGTATAGGTATGCACGCTGGCCTTCTCATAGCGCTCTACTGATTTGTCGTAGCGCAACGCCTCGCGTGCCTCGGCACCGAAATACTTCACCGTTTCATAGTTCAGAAGCGAGTCGATCGCCTTGGTGTTGGCCTCGGTATCGGACTCGTTCATGCGTCTGCGGATGTCGATCCGCCATTCGGTCGCATAGTAGGTGAAGGCCATATAGACGACGACCGTGATGAACGTCACCAGCACGTAACGCCAGTCGAATTGCCACAGCAGCACGCCCATCATCAGCGCCAGTTCGACGATGGTCGGCGCGAGTTGCAGAATCACCATGCGCACCATGGTCTCGATGCCGGTGCGTCCCCGCTCCAGAACGCGCGTCAGCCCGCCGGTCTTGCGTTCCAAATGAAACCGCAGCGACAGCTCATGCATGTGGACGAAAGTGAGATAGGCCAGCTTGCGCACGGCATGCATCGCGACCTTCGCGAACAGGCCATCCCGCCACTGGGTCAGCACCATCATGACGATGCGGACCGCACCGTAACTGAGCGTCATGATGAGCGGCGATGCGATCAGCCACAGCATCCAGTTCGAGGATTCGACCGGCGCCGTATCCGCGCCTGTCAACGCATCCACCGCCCATTTGAAGGTGAACGGCACAAACAGCGTCGCCACCTTGGCGATCAGCAGCAGCACCATCGACCAGACCACGCGCATCTTCAGATCGGCGCGATCGCCCGGCCAGATATACGGCCACAGATGCGCAAGCGTTCCGAACAGCGTCGCTTTCTCGGCTTTCAGATCGGCGGGTGTTGGCGGCGCGACATCATTCGAGACATCATCAGGCGCAGCAGGTTGAAGGTCGGCCATTAAACGTCAGCCGCCTTGCGTTGCGAAACCGCGCGGCGCTCGCGGCGCCTGTTCGGGAGTGTGATCATGTCCCGTCATATAGAGCGTTTGGGGTGCTTTCGCACCCTTTCCGGCCGATTCTTTCCCCCAAAATGAGGGCTTTCGAGACCTTTCTACCCTGCACTGCGAAACGCGCGTCTTGAAGATGTCGCAGGAAATCGCCACATAACGACTATGAATACGATTAAGAACGTCTGCGTCTATTGCGGTTCCGGTCCCGGTACCAATCCCGAATTCGTCAACGCGGCCACGGCCTTTGGCAGAACCCTCGCCGAAAACGGCGTCGGTCTGGTCTATGGCGGCGGCTCCATCGGCCTGATGGGCGCGGTCGCGGCGGGCGCCCTCGCCGGCGGCGGCAAGGTCACCGGCATCATCCCGACCTTCCTGACCCGGCGCGAGCATGTGCTGACGGACGCGCAGGAAGTCATCGTCACCAAGGACATGCACGAGCGCAAGCAGCTCATGTTCGAGCATTCCGATGCGTTCGTCGCCTTCCCCGGCGGCGTCGGCACCCTGGAAGAACTCGTCGAGCAAATGACCTGGTCACAGCTCGGCCGCCACAGCAAGCCGATCCTGCTCGCCAATATCGACGGGTTCTGGAATCCCCTGCTCGTGCTGATTGATCACATGAAGCAGACGGAATTCATCCGCGCCAATCTGTGGGTCGATGTCCTGACCGCCGAGCGAGTCGAGGATATTCTCCCGAAGCTGCGCGCGGAAGCGGCGAAGACATCCGAAGCCGACAAGCAGCTCGAGCCGGAAGTGGCGCGGCGGCTCTGATCGCCGCATCCTATCGGATTTCCGCTTCCGGGCTATGCGGCCTTGATGTCCGCCAGGAAGGCGACGACCTCGCCGCGCATCGCATTCGATTGCTCGGATAACTCCTGTGATGCGACGATCACCTGATCCGTCGCAGTTCCGGTGTTACCTGCGATATCCTGCACATCTGCCACGTTTTTCGAGATGTCGTTTGTGCCTATCGCCGCCTGCTGGATGTTGCGGGCGATTTCCTTGGTGGCCGCGGCCTGTTCTTCGACCGCGCTCGCGATGGACGTGGCGATCGCGTTCATCTCGCCGATGACCTTGCCGATCTGCTGCACGGCATTAACGGCTTCCGCCGACGAACTCTGGATCGAAGCGACCTGAACGCCGATTTGATCGGTCGCCTTCGCCGTTTGTTCGGCGAGGCTTTTGACCTCGGCGGCGACCACGGCAAATCCCCGGCCTGCGTCGCCCGCACGCGCGGCTTCAATGGTGGCGTTGAGCGCGAGCAGATTGGTCTGGCTGGCGATCTCGTTGATCAACTCCACAACATCTCCGATCTTGGCGGCTTCACCGGACAGCGTCTGGATGGTCACGTCGGTGCGCCCTGCTTCATCGACGGCGTTCTGCGCCATCCGGGCTGACTGGGTGACCTGCCGGCCGATCTCGGTAACGGAATTGGCAAGCTCTTCCGATGCCGCCGCGACGGTCTGCACGTTCGCCGATGTCTGCTGGGCGGTGGACGCAGCGCTGACCGCCTGATTTGTGGTCTGGTCCGCCATCACCTTCATGGACGACAGTGTGGTTTGCAGGCCAGTCGACGCCTGCATGAACCTGTCGAGCATTCCCGAGACGGTCGCATCGAAATTCTGCGCCAGATCGCTGACATGGGCGGCGCGAGCAACTCGTTCGGCTACAGCTTCGGCATCCTTCGCCGCAAGCTCTTTCGCCCGGATCATGTTCTCCCGGAACACCAGAACTGCCCGCCCCATGGCGCCGACTTCGTCGGTCCGGTTGACGCCGGGAATATCGCTGTCCAGATCGCCATCGGCGAGCTTCCGCATAGACCCGGTCATCCCGATGATCGGCCGGATCACACCCACGCCGACACCGATAATCCCGCCGCCGATAATCAGAAACACCAGCACCGACACGCCCCACAGCACCAGGGTCATGCCGTCAACGCGCCTGGTCGCTGCGACCTCGGTGGCGGCGTTGCCTTCGTTGGCGAGTTTGACGATCTCGTCGATCACCTGACGATGGGCGGAATAAGCCGCGCTGACGTCGGAATAGGCCTTCGTCGCAGCCGCCGTATCGTTCCTGGCGAGCGCCGGAAGCAAACCGCTTTCGATGGCTATCCAGAATTTCTGGACTTCGCGATGGGACACCTCGGTCAACCGGCTTTTGACCGCGGGATCCAGGTCCGTCTTCAGCCAGTATTCGCGCCTGTCCTCATACTCCTTCTTGAGCTGCCGCAACCGCTTGCCATGGGTATCGACACCCTCTGGGTTGCGCAGCGCCAGCGTCGCTTCAAGGTACGACTCGATCACATATTCCGGCGGCGGCAGGATATCGGCGACCAGGTCCTTGCCGAGAATGATGCGCTCATAGAGCGGTCCGCCAACCTTGAGCTGACTGAGTGCGTAGAG
Source organism: Afipia sp. (assembly GCA_050249215.1). Lineage (GTDB taxonomy): Bacteria > Pseudomonadota > Alphaproteobacteria > Rhizobiales > Xanthobacteraceae > Afipia. The sequence goes on along the minus strand of JBFWQX010000004.1, from coordinate 307,848 downwards.
GCTTGTACCGATGGCTGCTGATAAGCTGAGGGCCGTGACAATGCCGAAAAGGACAATGGATCGTGCAATCGTGAAATGCTTTTTCATTGGGGCATCCAATGGGAAGGCGGCGAATCGCCCCTTCGCCCGGGTCATTTCGCGGCAAAGAATTCCACGGGCCGGTTAATCGGACGTGTACGGATACCTTTGACGTCACGGGGCTGACGAGCAAACCGGGTGCTCGTCCGGCTACCTGGGAAACGTCACCACCTCGATCCGGTTGCCATCAGGATCGGCAACGAACGCCGCGAAATACTTGACGCGATCATGAGGGCGAATGCCCGGCGGGCCGTCGTCGGTGCCGCCGGCCCTCAGCGCGGCAAGATAAAATGCCACGATCTCTTCGGTCGTCTTCGCGCGCAGGCAAATATGGGTCCCGCTTTCCGGCGGCACCTTCGCCATGCCGGCACGCAGATTGATCCAGAATTCCGGATAGGTCTTCCCGAATCCCACGGTCGCCGGACGGGTGACCAGACGGGTCAGTCCCAGCGGCGCGAAAGCCGCCTCATAAAATCTGGCAGCCCGCTCAAGATCAGCCACTCCCACCGAGACGTGATCAATCATGAGCCACCCTTCCCGCTACGCCGGCGCGTTTGACTTCACCAGCTTGTAAACCACCGAATCCATCAGCGCCTGAAACGATGCGTCTATGATGTTGGGTGAGACGCCGACCGTGGTCCAGCGTTCACCCGCCTCATCCTCGCTTTCGATCAGAACGCGCGTCACCGCTTCCGTGCCGCCATTAAGGATACGCACGCGGTAATCGACCAGCTTCAGGCCCTCGATGTATTTCTGATACTTGCCGAGGTCCTTGCGCAAGGCGACGTCCAGCGCGTTAACCGGGCCGTTGCCTTCCGCCGCAGAGATCAGGGTTTCGCCGGCGACATCGACCTTCACGACCGCCATGGCGACCGTGACCCGCTGGGCCAGCGCGTTATAGCGCTGCTCGACATTCACATCGAATTGCACGACCTTGAAATAATCCGGCACCTTGCCGAGCGTGCGGCGCGCCAGCAGATCGAACGAGGCATTGGCGGATTCGTAGGCGTAGCCTGCCGCCTCTTTCTCCTTCATCTCCTCGACCAGCCGCGTCAGCTTCGGATCGTTCTTGTCGAACGGAATCCCGGCGCGCTCCAGTTCTGCGATGACGTTGGAGCGCCCGGCCTGATCGGACACCAGCACCTTGCGATGATTGCCAACCGCTTCCGGCGCGATGTGCTCATAGGTCTGCGGGTCCTTCAGCACCGCCGAGGCATGGATGCCTGTCTTGGTGACGAACGCGCTCTCGCCGACATACGGCGCATGGCGGTCCGGCGCGCGGTTGAGGATATCGTCCAGCGCCCGCGAGGCATGGACCAGTGTCGCGAGTTTTTCATCCGAGACACCAATCTCGAACCTGTCGGCGAATTCTTTCTTCAGCTTCAGCGTCGGGATCAGCGAACAGAGATTGGCATTGCCGCAGCGCTCACCGAGGCCATTCAACGTGCCCTGGATCTGCCTCGCGCCCGCGCGCACCGCGGCCAGCGAGTTCGCCACCGCCTGCTCGGTGTCGTTGTGGGTGTGGATGCCGACGTGATCGCCGGGGATGTGTTTGACCACCTCGCCGACGATGGCTTCGATCTCGTTGGGCATGGTGCCGCCGTTGGTGTCGCATAGCACGACCCAGCGCGCGCCGGAGTCATAAGCCGCCTTGGCGCAGGCGAGCGCGAACTGCGGATTCTCCTTGTAGCCATCGAAGAAGTGCTCGCAATCCAGCATGACCTCACGACCGGCTGCTTTCGCAGCGCTCACGCTGTCTCGGATCGAGGCGAGATTTTCCTCGTTGGTGGTCTCCAGCGCCACGCGCACCTGATACTCGGACGACTTCGCCACGAAGCAGATCGCATCCGCCTTGGCTTCGAGCAGCCCTGCGACACCCGGATCGTTCGATACGGAGCGGCCCGCTCGCCGGGTCATGCCGAACGCCGTGAACTTGGCATGATCGAACTTCGGCTTGCTCGCGAAGAACTCGGTGTCAGACGGATTTGCGCCGGGGTAGCCGCCCTCGACATAGTCGATGCCGAGATCGTCGAGCATGTTGGCGATGATCTGCTTGTCGTGCAGCGTGAAATCGACGCCGTTGGTTTGCGCGCCGTCGCGCAGGGTGGTGTCGAACAGATAGAGGCGTTCGCGGCTCATGATGGTGTTCCTGGCATTTGGCCGCGCGGCGTGTCGCCGCCCAGTGATTTCTTCATCGTCGTATTGGCAAGCCACTCATCGCCGATCGACACCGTGTTGCGCTGCTGGCCCGCGTAGCCGCGCCGGGCGAAAAACGGCTCCGCCGTATCGCTGGCTTCCACGGTCAGCGCCGTCGCGCCGCGCGCCGCGGCCAATTTCTCGAGCGCATCACACAGGGCCGTGGCAACGCCCTGCCGTGCGAAAGCTGGCAGAACATAAAGCAGATCGAGATGATCCTTGCCCTTCAGCGACACAAAACCGACGGGCGAGCCGCCAATCGTGGCAACGAGTGTAAGCTGATTGGCCAGACGCTTGCCGAACCCGGCTTCGTCCTCGGCGGCACTGGCCCAAGCCTCGCGCTGCGCATCAGAATAATCGTCCTCGGCCAGTTCTTCGATGCTCGCGACAAAGATCGCCGCGAGCACCGGCGTGTCCTCGGAGAGGAATGGCCGCAGGCCGACTTTGGGCATGGACTGTCCCATGAGCTTACCAGACGTTGACCAGTTTGAGCGCCAGCGCGACGGCAGCGGCAATCAGAACCCACTTGAGCGCGATGTAATAGTAGCGGTGTTTCGGAAACGGCGTGTCCGGCCTGGTCATCGCGCGATCTCCCACGTGGTCACGGGATTGCCGTTCGCGTCCTTGCCGTCCTTGAGCACGATGCCTCGCGCCGCAAGTTCGTCACGGATACGATCGGATTCCTTGAAGTCCTTGCGCGCGCGGGCGGCGAGACGAGTCTCGATCAGTTCATCGACATTGCCCGCTTTCGACACAGCCTTGGCGTCGGCCACTGAGACCCACGCAGCGAACCGCGAGGCGTCGAGACCCAGGAACGCAAGCGCATTGCCCAGCGCAACCGAGGCTTCATCACCTGCGCTGCGAACCTGTTTGCGCAAGGCGTGCAGTTCCGCCACCGCCTTGGACGTATTCAGATCGTCGGCCAGCGCGTCCACGATGGACGCAGGCACCTCGCCCGATCCTGCAGCAGCCGCCACGCTAAAAAAGTCCTTCAGGGTGTTGAAAGCATTGTCACACGCAGCCAGCGACCAGTCGATCGGTGAGCGATAATGTGTCTGCATCATCGCAAACCGCAGCGCATCGCCCGGCCACGAGCGGCCGCGCCAACCGGTCAGCAATTCCCTGATCGTGACGAAGTTGCCGAGGCTCTTCGACATTTTCTCGCCTTCGACCTGCAGGAAGCCGTTATGCATCCAGACATTGGCCATGCGGTCCTTGTGGAAGGCGCAGCACGATTGCGCCAGTTCGTTCTCATGATGCGGAAACACCAGGTCGATGCCGCCGCCATGAATGTCGAACTGCTCGCCGAGATGTTTCCACGCCATCGCAGAGCATTCGATGTGCCAGCCCGGACGCCCTTGTGCAGCGATACCGCCCGGCGACGGCCAAGACGGCTCGCCCGGCTTCGAGGGCTTCCACAGCACGAAATCCATCGCGTCGTGCTTGTAGGGCGCGACATCGACCCGCGCACCCGCGAGCATTTCATCGAGCGAGCGCAGCGCCAGCTTGCCGTAGTTCGGATCGGACGCGACCTTGAACAGCACATGGTCCTGCTCGACATAGGCGTTGCCGCCCGCGATCAGCTTTTCAATGATCGCGCCCATCTCGGCGATGTGTTCAGTCGCGCGCGGCTCCACGGTCGGCCGCAGGCAGCCGAGCGCATCGACGTCTTCATGAAACTGCTTTTCGGTCTGCTCGGTGACCTTGCGGATCGCTTCGTTGAGGGGCAATCCCGGATAATCCCGCGCGGCGCGATCGTTGATCTTGTCGTCCACGTCCGTGATGTTGCGGACATATTTGACGTGATCCGCGCCATAGACGTGACGCAGAAGGCGGAACAGCACATCGAACACGATGACCGGCCGCGCATTGCCGATATGGGCGAAGTCATAGACCGTCGGCCCGCACACATACATACGCACGTCTTTGGGATCGAGCGGCCGGAACGGCCGCTTATCCTTGGTCAGCGTGTCGTAGAGCTTCAGCTCCATGGAAATACATTCCCTGCCTTGCGGCCGGGTCGTCCCATGATCTCGATCGAGAAAAGACGGCTCCAGCCAGCGAATCGCTAGCTAATAATCTCGCGGCAAATGCCGATAATGGAGACCGAACCGTTCATGGGCCGCACAATGGTCCAGCCAAGGGGACCGAGTCAAGGTCACACCCGGGGGATTTCGGCATTCAGAGGGCCGCTTGCCACGGAATCGCCGTCCTTAATCATTCTTAACCCTTCCGGCTTATTGATGGAGGCGCCTTTGCTTCTCCCAAACCGGTGCCGCTATGCGATTTCTGTTCACATTGATTGCCTGTGTTTGCGTGATTGTTGCGTCTGAAACCCGCGCCGATAGCCGCGTTTTTATCGTCGCCAACCAGTCCGACGGCTACGGCGTCGACGAATGCCTGGCCAAGGGCGAGAAGTGCGGCGCCCATGCCGCGCGAGCTTATTGCCAGTCCCGCGAGTTCGCGCAGGCCACCGGCTACCGCCGTGTCGATCCCGATGAAGTGACGGGCGCGATTCCCGCGTCCACCGGCCGTTCCAGCAGCGAATTCATCGCAATTACCTGTCAGCGCTGACAGAAAGGCCCCCTCCCGGGGCTTCTTTTCGTCACGATTCTCTGACTTATCTGCAGGCTGAATCGACGTGACCTTGCCGCCGGAAGCGAGTATGTGAGCCTCCGTCGGCCGCGTCGCGGTCAGATCATGTGGGATCGTGACGGCTTGCCGAATTCCTTGTTCTTGCGATGGACCTTTGCCAGCGTGGCGCTCATGGGCGCGGCGATGATGACTTATGGCGCGGCCGCGCAGCAGGGCTTTCCCCCGCCTCCCGGCGGCCAGCCCGGAGCCAATCCGATCTGCCAGCGGCTGGTCGGCCAGTTGTCCGCCATTGATGGTGGCGGCGGCGACAGCGCCAAGGCCGAACAGATCCAGCGGTATGCCGAAGCCCAGAGCCGGCAACAGGCCGAACTGGAGCGGGTTCAGGATCAGGCCAAGCGTCAGGGCTGCGACAGCTCGGGCTTTTTCTCGCTGTTCACCGGCCAGTCGGCCCAGTGCGGCCCGATCAATACCCGCATCCAGCAGATGCGCTCCAATCTCGACCAGATCACGAGCAACCTCGAGCGGCTGCGCGGCGGCGGCTTCGGAAACTCGGAACGTGAAAACCAGCGCCGCTCGGTGCTGATGGCGCTGGCGCAGAACAATTGCGGTCCGCAATACGCTGCCCAGTTGCGCAACAGCGGCGGCGGCGGATTCCTCGACAATCTGTTTGGCGGCAATAACAATAACGGCGCCGCGCCGATGGACAACGGTGCGGCCTCCGGCACCTATCGCACGGTCTGCGCGCGAAGCTGCGACGGCTTTTACTTCCCGATTTCCTTCGCCACGGTGCCCGGCCGTTTTGCCGACGACGAACGAACCTGCAAGGCGCTATGCCCGGCGGCGGACGCCACGCTGTATACCTATCGCAATCCCGGCGAGGACATGAATCAGGCGGTCTCGATGAGCGGCCAGCCTTACGCCCAATCGCCCAATGCCTTCAAGTATCGTCAGTCATTCGACAAGTCCTGCAGTTGCAAGGCCGTCGGCCAGACCTGGTCGGACGCGCTGAAGAATATCGACGACAAGGCGGCGGCCGCGCAGCAGGGCGACATCATCGTCACCGACGAAAGCTCGAAGCGGATGTCGCAGCCGAAGGGCGTGCCTGCGGCACAGAAGAAAGCGGGCTCCGTCGCGACCCCGCCGAACGCGCAGGCCCTGCCAACCGGCACACCACCAGCATCGTCATCGTCCACCAACGGCGACAAGCCGATCCGCTCGGTCGGACCGACCTTCATTCCGGCGCGCTAAAGCGCTTCACCCTTCAAAGGCTTCCGCCGAACCGCGGCTGGATCGCGTCACCAGCGCATGATCCGGCGCGGGCAACGCCTTTCCGGTATCGCGAAACTTGTTGATGATCGGATAGCGGCGGTCGCGGCCGAAATTCTTCCGCGTCACCTTCACGCCCGGCGCGGCCTGCCGGCGTTTGTATTCAGCGATGTTGAGGAGGCGCGCGATGCGGGTGACCGTGTCGTAGTCGAAGCCTTCAGCCACAATCGACGCGACGGACTCTTCGCGCTCCACCAGCCTCTCAAGAATGCCGTCCAGAATATCATACGGCGGCAGCGAATCCTGATCAGTCTGGTTCTCGCGCAATTCCGCCGTCGGCGGGCGCGTAATGATGTTCGGCGGAATGACTTCGCCGGACGGACCCAGCGCACCTTCCGGCTTCCATGAATTGCGCAAGGTCGACAGCCGGAACACTTCCGTCTTGTAGATGTCCTTGATCGGATTGTAGCCGCCGTTCATGTCGCCGTAGAGCGTGGCATAGCCGACCGACATTTCGGACTTGTTGCCGGTGGTCACCACCATCGAGCCGAACTTGTTGGAAATCGCCATCAGCAGCACGCCGCGGGTGCGCGCCTGCAGGTTTTCCTCGGTGACGTCGCGCTCGCGGCCCTCGAAGACCGGCTTGAGAATATCCTCGAAACCATGAACCGCCGCCGCGATCGGCAGCACGTCGTACTGGATGCCGAGTTGCTTGGTCAGTTTCGCCGCATCGTCGAGCGATTCCTGCGCGGTGAACCGGAATGGCAGCATCACGCCGCGTACCTTGTCCGCGCCGAGCGCATCCACCGCGATGGCGGCGCACAACGCAGAATCGATGCCGCCTGAAACCCCGAGCAGCACACCGGGAAAACCGGCCTTGCCGACATAGTCACGCAGGCCTAGGACGCAGGCCGCGTAGTCGCCCTTGTCGCCATCGAGGACAGCCGTCACCGGCCCCTTGCAGGTCCAGCCGCCTCCACCCTTGGTGAGGCGAAGTGTTGTGGTGTTTTCTTCAAAGCCCGGCAGTTGGAACGCCAGCGAGCGGTCCGCATTCAGGCCGAATGACGAGCCGTCGAACACCAGTTCGTCCTGCCCGCCGACCTGATTGAGATAAACCAGCGGCAGCCCACTTTCCGCGACACGCGCGACCGATACCGACAGCCGCATGTCGTTCTTCTCGCGGGTATAGGGCGAGCCGTTCGGAACGATCAGGATTTCCGCCCCGGTCTCTGCGAGACATTCGACGACGTTCTCGTATTCCTCGGACTCCTCCATCCAGGTGTCTTCACAGATGGGAACGCCGACCCGCACGCCACGGATTGTCACAGGTCCTGCGGCAGGCCCGCGCGCGAACACGCGCTTTTCGTCAAACACGCCATAGTTCGGCAGATTGGCCTTGAAGCGCAGCGCCGCGATCCGCCCGTCATCCAGCAGGGCGCAGGCGTTGTAGAGCTTGCCGTCCTCGACCCACGGCGTGCCGATCAGCACAGCCGGGCCGCCATCGGCGGTTTCCCGCGCCAGCGTCTCGATCTCCGCGCGACAGGCCGCCTGAAAGGCCGGCTTGAGCACGAGATCTTCCGGCGGATAGCCCGCGATAAAAAGCTCGGAGAGAACCAGCAGATCGGCGCCGTCTGCCTTCGCCTGCTTCCGGGCGGCGCGGGCCTTTGCCGCATTGCCCGTGACATCGCCAACGACGGGATTGAGCTGGGCGAGCGTGATCGTGAGCTGGGATTTGGTCATGACCTCATTTAGCCCGCCCGGCGGGATATCCGCAATTGCTCAATATGAGCACAATTCAGATGAGACCTATGCGCTCGGCGATGGCGAACAGCCAGACCGCTCCGGCGATCAGCAGCGTGACGCCGACGGCCGCCGACCCCATGTCCTTCACACGGCCAATCTGCTTGTCATGGTCCGTGGTCAGGCGATCGGCCAGTTTCTCGATGGCGGTATTCAGCAATTCAACCACCATCAACAGCAGCACGATGCAGATCAACTGGACTTTGCGTTCCGGCGAAACGCCGACCAGAAACGCCAGCGGGACGGCGATAACAAGCGCGACGACCTCTTCACGGAAGGCCTGCTCGGAACGGAAGGCAAAGGCCAGTCCGTTCCGGCTGTTGATTGTAGCGCTCCACATCCGCGACAGCACCTTGCGGAGCATCAGAATCCCGCGACGGCCGGCATCGGCTTCACTTTGCCCGCACGCTCCTGCTTGAGGAGTTCGGCGATCAGGAAAGCCATGTCGATGGACTGCTCGGCGTTGAGGCGCGGATCGCAAACCGTGTGATAGCGGTCGTTGAGATCCTCGTCGGTGATCGCACGCGCGCCGCCGATGCATTCGGTGACATCCTGTCCGGTCATTTCCAGATGGACGCCGCCGGCATGGGTGCCTTCGGCTGCGTGGATGGTGAAGAACGACTTCACCTCCGACAGCACCCGGTCGAACGGCCGGGTCTTGTAGCCGGATGTCGACGTGATGGTGTTGCCGTGCATCGGATCGCACGACCAGACCACCGAACGCCCTTCCCGCTTCACCGCACGGATGAGCTGCGGCAGATGCGCATCGACCTTGTCCGAACCGAAGCGGTTGATCAGCGTGAGACGGCCGGGTTCATTGTCAGGATTGAGCACGTCGATCAGCTTGAGAAGTTCGTCCGGCTTCAGCGACGGGCCGCACTTCAGGCCGATCGGGTTCTTGATGCCACGGAAATACTCGATGTGACCGTGATCGAGCTGCCGCGTGCGGTCGCCGATCCAGATCATATGACCCGTGGTCGCGTACCAGTCGCCGGTGGTGGAATCGACGCGCGTGAAGGCCTGCTCGTAACCGAGCAGCAGAGCCTCGTGGCTGGTGTAGAAATCGGTCGAACGGAGTTCCGGATGGCTTTCCAGATCGAGGCCGCAGGCGCGCATGAAATTCAGCGCCTCGGAAATCCGGTCAGCCAGTTCCTTGTAACGGCGCGACTGCGGCGAGTCCTTTAGGAAGCCAAGCATCCACTGATGCACGCTACCGAGATTGGCGAAGCCGCCGGTCGCGAATGCGCGCAGCAGGTTCAGCGTCGCCGCCGACTGGCGGTACGCCATCAACTGGCGCTGCGGATCGGGCGTGCGCGCTTCCTTGGTGAACGCGGTGTCGTTGACGATGTCGCCGCGATAGCTCGGCAGTTCGATATCGCCCTGCTTTTCCATCGGCGATGAACGCGGCTTGGCGAACTGGCCGGCGATGCGGCCGACCTTCACCACCGGCAGCGCGCCGGCATAGGTCAGCACCACCGCCATCTGCAGCAGCACGCGGAAGAAATCGCGGATGTTGTTGGCGCCGTGCTCGGCAAAGCTCTCGGCGCAATCGCCGCCCTGCAGGAGAAAAGCCTCGCCGTTTGCGACTCGGGCAAGCGCCTTCTTCAGGTTGCGCGCCTCACCTGCAAAAACCAGCGGCGGAAACGTCGCAAGCTGCGCCTCGACATCAGCCAATGCTTTCGCATCGGGATATTCCGGCACCTGCATGACTGGCTTCTTGCGCCAGCTATCGGGCGTCCACCGCTCGGACATGACTGAAACTCCTCAGGAAACGGCAATCCTACAATGCGCCGGGTTATACACAGGTGGGTACGGTCTTGCCAGTTGCAAATCAGCACGCCGGATCAGGCACTTGCCGGGCAAACAGGACTGTGAGGCCAGCATTATGGCGCCCGCCGGCCGGGCCGCCCCGGCGCGGATCGGCCCGCCCCGCTATTCCGCGGCCTCCCGGACGTGGCGGGCGCTTGGCGTGCGCAAGGTCACCAGTTCTTCGGCGGCGGTCGGGTGAACGGCCATGGTGGCGTCGAAATCCGCCTTGGTGGCCTTCATCTTCACGGCGATGCCGACGACCTGAATGAGTTCGCCCGCCTCCGGCCCGACGATATGGCACCCAAGGATGCGATCGGTCGAGGCGTCGACGATCAGCTTCATCATCACGCGGGACTGGCTGCCCGACATCGTGGATTTCAATGAGCGGAAATCGGTCTTGTAGATATCGACATGGGTGTACTGCGCCCTCGCTTCGGCCTCGGTCAGTCCCACGGTGCCGACTTCGGGCTGTGTGAAGACCGCCGTCGGGATGTCGGCATGGTCGACGCTCACCGGCCGATTGCCGAATACGGTGTCGGCGAAGGCATGCCCTTCGCGGATGGCGACCGGCGTGAGATTGATCCGGTGAGTGACGTCACCGACCGCATAGATGTTCGGGACGCTGGTCTGCGAGAACTCGTTGACCGCGATGCCGCCATTGACCGGATTGAGCGCGACGCCGGCCTTCTCCAGTCCGAGACCTTTGACATTCGGATGGCGGCCGACGGCGAACATCACCTGATCGCCGGCGACGCTCGATCCGTTCGACAGATGGGCGGTGAAACCTTCGCCATGTTTTTCGACCTTCGTGACAATGCAGCCGGTCAGAATCGTGATGCCGGACTTCTCCATTTCGCTGCGGACATGCTTGCGCACGTCCTCGTCGAACCCGCGCAGGATATTCTCGCCGCGATAGATCACGGTGACGTCGGCGCCAAGCCCGGCGAAGATGCAGGCGAACTCGAGCGCGATGTAACCGCCACCCTGGATTACGATACGCTTGGGAAACGTCTTGAGGTGAAACACCTCGTTGGACGAAATCACATGCTCGATGCCCGGGATCGGCGCGCCGTGATTTGGCGTGCCGCCTGTGGCGATCAGCACATACTTCGCATTGACGGTTTCACCGGTCGACAGGCGAAGCGTATGCGCATCCTCGAAGGAGGCCCGCGCCTTGATGATTTTTGCGCCAGCCTTTTCGACGTTGAACGTATACGCCGCTTCAAGCCGCGCGATTTCCTTGTCCTTGTTGGCAATCAGCGTGGACCAGTCGAAGGTGGCCTCCGGAATGCTCCAGCCGAAGCCGGCCGCATCGTCCAGTTCATGCCGGACATGGGACGCATAGACCATCAGCTTCTTGGGGACGCACCCGCGGATCACGCAGGTGCCGCCCATCCGGTATTCCTCGGCGACCAGAACGCTCGCGCCGTAGCCGGCCGCGATGCGGGCAGCGCGAACGCCGCCCGATCCGCCGCCGATCACAAACAGGTCAACGTCCCGGTCCGCCATGGAGTGTCCGATCGCTTAAATGTCCTTGCCGCGCTTCTTCATCTCGGCACGGAATTTCGCATTGATTTCCTCGCCGAACTTCTGCGCCCACTGATCCATATATTGGCGCGCAGTGGTGAATGCCACAGGCTCCTGCGCGATGACCTTGACGCCGAGCGGCGACTTGTAGAACGCAGCAAGCTCCTTCAGCTCCTGCTCGGTAAACGAGCTGGCGTAGATGCGGGCCATTTCCTCGCCAATCTCCTTTTCGCGGCCGGCCAATTCCTTCGCGACCACGACTGCAACTTCGTTGAGGTCCTTCTGGTAGTTCAGGTTGGACTGCAGGAGCACGTCCTTGGTCCGTTGCACGAGACCGGGCACCGCACCCTGATAGATCGCGCTGACATTCTTGGACGCCAGGATTTCCTTGGCATAGCCGATGGCGGCCGGGGACGGCGGCTTCGGAGCCTGCGCCATCGCGCTGCCCATCGTCAGGACAAGCGCGGCGCCGACCGCGAGCAACACATGCGAAAACTTCTTCATGTCAATTCTCCTCGATTGCGGCGCCCAGTAACCCTAGGGCCGTTCAACAACGCGAATACCTTGCGCTCCGGCAAGCACGACCGTGTGCGCGAGACCAATAAACAGGCCGTGCTCGACAACCCCCGGAATCGAATTCAGTGACGCCGCCAGCTTCGGCGGGTCCGGGATTCGGCCGAGCCTGGCGTCGATAATCCAGTGGCCGCCATCGGTGACGAAAACGTGGCCGTCTTTTGTCTTGCGCGCATCCATGGGCCCGGAAACGCCATTTTGCGCGAAGGCCGCCTCGATGGCGCGGCGCGTCGCACCGAGACCAAACGGAATGACCTCAATCGGCAGCGGAAAGCGGCCGAGCGCGTCAACCCACTTTGAGTCGTCGGCGATGACGATCATCCGGTCGGACGCCGCCGCGACGATCTTTTCGCGCAGCAGTGCGCCTCCGCCGCCCTTGATCAATTCAAGCTGAGGGTCGACCTCATCGGCCCCGTCCACCGTGAGATCAAGGCGATCGACGTCCTCCAGCGTGGTCAGCGGCACACCGCAGCGCTCGGCGTCCGCCCGGGTCGCTTCCGAGGTCGGAACGCCGACAACCTTCAGGCCTGCCTTGACGCGCTCGCCCAGCAATTCAACAAAGTGCTTCGCGGTCGAACCGGTGCCGAGCCCCAGTTTCATACCGTCCTGCACCTGTTCAAGCGCGCGCGCCGCCGCCTGCCGCTTCAAATCGTCCATCGACATCATGGCCCTCGATGTTCCGTTCCCGTGGGAACGCGAGGCATATAGCGCGGTTTTCGCAGCGGTGGATACCCGCCTTGCTGGCGAAAAACAGTTAAAATGAGCCGACATAAGACCAATTCGACGGCGGGGCTTGCCTGATCCCATCTTGCCCGGTAGCGATCCGGCATGGCCAAGCCCCCCCTCATTGTCTTCGACCTCGACGGCACTCTCGTCGATACCGCCCCCGACCTCGTCGGAGCGTTGAACTTCGTTCTTCAGCGTGAGGGTCTGCCGCTCGTGCCGGTGGCGTCCGCCCGCAACATGATCGGAGCTGGCGCGCGCAAACTGATCGAACGCGGGCTGGAAGTGGACGGCCGCACGGTCAGCGTGGCGGAACTGGATCGGCTGACGGCGGATTTTATCGACTACTACAAGGATCACATCGCCGACGCTTCGCGTCCGTTCGAGGGTCTGCACGCGGCGCTCGACACGCTTGAGGACCGGGGCTTCCGGTTCGCTGTCTGCACCAACAAGCTGGAAGGTCTCTCAAAGCTCCTGCTCGCACAGTTGGAGATGACCGGCCGCTTTGCCGCGATCTGCGGTGCCGATACCTTTGGCGTGGCGAAACCCGATCCCACCATTTTTCGTCAAACCGTCGCGCAAGCCGGCGGGGACATGTCGCAGGCCATCATGGTTGGCGACTCCGGTCCGGACGTCGGCGTGGCGCGGCGCGCCGGTGTCCCGGTGATCGGAGTGACCTTCGGCTATACTGAAACTCCGATCGCGGAACTGAAGCCTGATGTCGTCATTGGTCACATGCGCGAGTTGCCCGGGGCGGTCGAAACGTTACTTCCGCCCATTTAAGCCTTTGAAATATAATATAATTTCTAGCAATCGTTTCGCGCGCCGCGTTAACCTTCACTTAACGAATCCGGCGCGCCCCGTTGCGCGTGGCATACGACACTTCTAAGGTCCGCGCGGGGACTATGCGGCTACCACCGCATCACAAGACGGATGCACCATGCGTATCATCGTTGTCGTTGCGGCGAGCCTTGGCCTCGCAGGCTGCTCATCTTTTTCCATGCCCGAAATGCTCAAGTCGGCGCCGCCGATGGTAACGGTGCAGATGGAATCGCTCCCCGCCGGAGCAGAGGCACGCACCTCGACCGGTCAGACCTGCAAAACACCGTGCGCGGTCGCCGTGCCTATCGAAAGCGACTTCACGGTAACGTTCACGCTCCCGAAGTATCAGCCCGAGACTGTACCCGTTCAGGTCATCCGCGACCCGGCGAGCCCGGCGTCGAGCGCTGTCGATCCCAATCCGGTCTATGCGGAATTGCAGATCGCTCCTCCGCCCAAGCGAGCGGTCAGGCATGTTGCCAAGCCCAAGAAGCCGAAGCCCGCGCCTGCTGCTGCAGCTCCGGCTGAACCTGCCGACTCACCGTTCCCGCCGCCTCCCGGCCGCTAACGCAGGGTTTGGGGACAGATTGGATTGTATCGGTGCAGCTTCGTGCCTAGATTAAGGTCTGGCAAGCCACAGCCGGCGTATCCGGCTCGGGCGAGCAAGACCAAGGCGCGACATGAACGGACCTGTTTCCAGTTCCACCGTCATCCCGGCGACTTCGTCCATGATTGATCCGTTCGGACGGTCGATCAGTTACCTGCGTGTGTCTGTCACCGATCGCTGCGACTTGCGCTGCTTCTATTGCATGTCGGAAGACATGACCTTCCTGCCGAAGTCCGATCTTCTCACCCTCGAGGAACTCGACCGGCTGTGCTCGGCCTTTATTTCCAAAGGCGTGCGCAAGCTGCGGCTCACGGGCGGCGAGCCGCTGGTCCGCCGTAATGTCATATCGCTGGTGCAGTCCCTCTCCCGCCACCTCGACAGCGGCGCACTGGATGAACTCACACTGACGACAAACGGCTCGCAGCTCGAGCGATTTGCGTCTGACCTCAAGGCCCACGGCGTCCGGCGGATCAACGTCTCGCTCGACACGCTCGACGCCGGAAAATTCCGCGCGATCACCCGTTGGGGAGACCTTGATAAAGTCCTGCGCGGCATCGAGGCCGCACAGGACGCGGGCCTCAGGGTCAAAATCAACGCCGTGGCGCTGAAGAACATGAACGAGGAGGAAATCCCCTCGCTCATGGAGTGGGCCCATCGTAAGGACATGGACCTCACCCTGATCGAGGTGATGCCCATGGGCGAAATCGGTGAAGGGCGTATTGATCAATACCTGCCGCTGTCGTTGCTCCGGGCCCGCCTCGCCACGCGTTACACCCTGACCGATCTTCCCGATAATACCGGCGGTCCGGCACGCTATGTCCGCGTTAGCGAGACCGGCGGGCGGCTTGGCTTCATCACACCGATGACCCATAATTTCTGCGAATCCTGCAACCGGGTCCGCATCACCTGTACGGGAACACTCCACACCTGCCTCGGCCAGGAAGATGCTTCCGATTTGCGCAAACCGCTCCGCGCCTCAAGCGAAGATGCGCTCCTGTCAGCCGCGATTGACCGCGCGATCGGCCTCAAGCCGAAGGGGCACGACTTTGTCATCGACCGCCGCCACAATCGGCCAAGCGTCAGCCGGCACATGAGTGTGACCGGCGGCTAGGTAAAACACGATTGTTTCCCGCATTGCCGGTTTGATTGGCACAAATGTCCGGACCCCAAAAATCTGCCTTGGAATCAACAAACTTCCAATTGACGGCGGCGTGACACGCTGATTTTGTCAGCGAGCTTTATGCGCCCTTCGGCTGGAAAAGCCGGCATGCCGCCACCTTCCCGGTCCCGGCAAAGCCAAGTAACGCAGGGGCATATTCGGGAGGATGGGGTTTGCAATCGCTTCTCAAATTGAGCCGCGCGATCGACGCATTCAATACGTTCGTCGGCCGATGGGTCTCCTGGCTGATCGTGCTCGCCGTGATGATTTCGGCGGTCAACGCCGTCGTCCGCAAGGTGTTCGACGTCTCGTCGAACGCCTACCTTGAATTGCAGTGGGTTCTATTCAGCGTTGTATTTCTGCTCTGCGCCCCTTGGACACTGCTCAACAGCGAACACATCAAGATCGACATCATCAATCACACCCTGCCCCTGAAGGTCCGAAGCTGGATCGACATGATCGGGCACGTTTTCTTCCTCGTGCCGTTCTGCGTCATCCTGATCTGGACTTCGATTCCCTTCTTCCTCGTCTCCTATCAGCAGAACGAACAGTCGTTCAGCGCTGGCGGCCTGCCGCAATGGCCTGCCAAGTCGCTGATCATGATCGGCCTCACACTCCTGCTCGTGCAGGCGGTGTCCGAGATCATCAAACGCGCCGCGGTGATGAAGGGTCTCCTGCCCGATCCGAACGCGCATGCCATGAGCGCGCACGAGATTGCCGAGCTTGAGGCTCTCAAGCTCGCGCAAGCGATCACGCCTGAAAAACAATGACCCGCCCGGCGGTCACATCATCGTTTAACGAGAGAGATTTCTGATGGCGGCTATGTTCATCCACTACATGGCGCCGATCATGTTCGCGTCGCTGGTGATGTTCCTCCTTCTGGGATATCCGGTCGCGTTTTCGCTCGCAGCCAACGGCCTGCTGTTCGCCTTCATCGGCATCGAACTCGGACTGTTCCGGCCGGACTTCCTGCAGGCTCTGCCCGAACGTGTCTACGGCGTCATGAATAACGAGACGCTGCTCGCGATCCCGTTTTTCACGTTTATGGGGCTGATCCTCGAACGATCGGGCATGGCGGAGGATTTGCTCGAAACCATCGGGCAACTGTTCGGCAGCATCCGCGGCGGCATAGCCTATGCGGTCATTTTCGTCGGCGCGCTGCTGGCCGCCACGACGGGTGTCGTCGCGGCATCCGTGATCTCGATGGGCCTGATCTCGCTGCCTATCATGCTGCGTTACGGCTACGATCGCCGCGTCGCCACCGGTGTGATCGCGGCATCCGGCACTCTGGCGCAGATCATTCCCCCATCGCTTGTCCTGATCGTGATGGCTGACCAGCTCGGCCGTTCGGTCGGTGACATGTACGAAGGCGCCTTTATTCCTGGCATCGTGCTGTCGATCCTCTATGCCAGCTATATCTTCCTGGTCGCGACGTTCTTCCCGAGTGCAACACCCGGACTTCCGCTCGAAGCTCAGACACTTCGCGAACCCGAAACTGCCAAACATCCGGTCATACTGCCGCTGGCGGCGATTTCGGCTGCTGCAACGGCCTATTTCTTCGTGGTGAAGCTCGGCCTGTTTGACTGGACGTCACCCGTCTTCAACAAAGTATCCGAAAATCCGCTGGTTCTTCACGGGTTCTGGTTCGTAATTCTCACCGGACTGTTCTTCAAGCCGTTCATCGGCATCATTCGCACCATGACGCTGTCGCTGTTCATCGTGCTGATCGGTGCAACGGCGATCGCCCTTGAGATAATGCGCTTCACCGAAGTGAAAGCCGGCGCGGACTATGTCGTCCTCACCATGTCGATCGTCGTGGCGATGTCCTTCGTGCTCGCGGTCATCAACCGCCTCACCGGCCTCAAGCTGCTGTCGAAGCTGGCCGAACAGGTCGTGTTCGTGATGGTGCCGCCGCTCGGCCTGATCTTCCTTGTGCTCGGCACGATCTTCATCGGCGTCGCGACGCCGACGGAAGGCGGCGCGATGGGCGCAGCAGGCGCGATGATTCTGGCGATGATGAAGCGCCGGCTGAATTTCGATCTGACGCGGCAGGCCGCCGAATCCACCGCCAAGCTCTCCGCCTTCGTGATCTTCATCCTGGTCGGCGCGCGCGTTTTCTCCCTCACCTTCTATGGCGTCGATGGTCACCGCTGGGTCGAAGAACTGCTGGTCTCGCTGCCGGGCGGCCAGACCGGCTTCCTGATTTTCGTCAACGCCTTCGTCTTCATTCTCGCCTTCTTCCTCGACTTCTTCGAGCTGGCGTTCATCGTCATACCGCTGCTTGGTCCGGCAGCCGAAAAACTCGGGATCGACCTGATCTGGTTCGGCGTCATCCTCGGCGTAAACATGCAGACGTCATTCATGCATCCGCCGTTCGGTTTCGCGCTGTTCTACCTGCGCTCCGTCGCTCCGAAGGAGGCCTATACCGATCGTGTCAGCGGCAAGCGCATGGAGCCGGTGACCACGGGGCAAATCTATTGGGGATCGGTACCCTTCGTGATCATTCAGGTGATCATGGTCGGTCTTGTCATCGCCTTCCCGGCCATGGTCATGCACTACAAGGGCGCGGCCTCGACGATCGACCCCAGCAAGGTCGACATCCAGATTCAGCAGCAGGAAATGCCTGCTCTCGATTTTGGTCCGCCCGCCGGCAGCAAATAGGCGGCGAGCGCGGCTCACAAAAAACCCGGCCTTTGCGAGGCCGGGTTTTGTTTTTCCGCCGAAGCGACCCGATCAGGTTAGCGTGCGCGACCGGATCTGGAAGCTGTCGAAGCTGTATTCCGCCACCTGCCACCAAGTGTACTGATCGCTGCGGAACGCCGCCATCGCTTCGTAGAGCTTCTTGAAGTTCGCGTTCTTCGCCGAGGTTTCCTTATAAACCTCGTTGGCGGCTTTCAGCGATGCGTCCATAATCGACGACGGGAACGGACGCAGTTGCGTGCCACCGGCAACCAGCCGCTTGAGAGCGGGCGGATTATACGCATCGTAGCGAGCCTGCATGGTTTCGTTGGCGAGCGACGATGCCGTCTTGAGGATCGACTTGTAGCCCGCCGGCAGCGCTTCCCATTTCGCCAGATTGACGAGGTTGTGCAGCGAAGGCCCGCCCTCCCACCAGCCTGGATAGTAGTAGTACTTCGCAACCTTCTGGAAGCCGAGCTTCTCGTCATCGTACGGACCGACCCATTCGGCGGCGTCGATGGTGCCCTTTTCCAGAGACGGATAGATGTCGCCGCCGGCCACCTGCTGCGGGACGACGCCGAGCTTGGTCAGCACCTGCCCGGCGAATCCGCCGATACGCATCTTCAGGCCGCTGAGGTCGCCCGTGTCCTTCAGCTCCTTGCGGTACCAGCCGCCCATCTGACACCCGGTGTTGCCGGCCAGAAGCCCGACGACGTTGTGGGGTTTCAGAAACTCGTTGAAGAGTTCGGCGCCACCGCCCACCTGCAACCATGCCGTTTGCATGCGGCTGTTCAGCCCGAACGGCACAGCCGTCCCGATCGCGAAGGTGGGATCCTTGCCGATGTAATAGTACGTGGCGGTATGAGCCATTTCCACGGTGCCATTCGACGCTGCATCCAGCGCCTGAAGTCCGGGGACGATTTCACCGGCGGCAAAAACCTGAATCTGAAACCTGTTGTCGGTGGCTTCAGCGACGGCTTTCGAGAACACCTCAGCGGCGCCGTAAATCGTGTCGAGAGATTTTGGAAAGCTGGATGTCAGGCGCCATTTGATTTCGGGCATCGACTGGGCGATGGCGGGTGAAGCAACCGCGGCCCCGGCTGCGCCGATACCCGCAATCTTGATAAACTCGCGACGTTTCATGAATAACTCCCTGAATGTGATTTGTGCGTTTTCACCCTCTTTTCGGGGCTTTGGAGCGGGAGCATGGAACAACTTGTTCCCAATATCCATGACGATTTCCCTGACCGCACTGCAAAAGAAAGGCCCGGCCTCCTTGCGGAGGCCGGGCCTGTTCAGGTCTGGCTTGACTTGATCAGCCGCGGGTGCGCGAGCGGATCATGAAGCTGTCGTTGGTGTATTCGGCAACCTGCCACCACAGGTACTGATCCGAACGGTAGGCCTGCATCGCGTCGATCGCTTTCTTGAAGTCGGCGTTCTTGGCGGAGATTTCGGCCCAGAGCTCGTTGGTCGCCTTGAGGCAGGCATCGAGCACTTCGTTGGTGAACGGACGAAGCTGCGTGCCGCTGGCCACGAGGCGCTTCAGGGCGCCGGGATTCTGCATGTCGTAACGTGCGGGCATCCAGGCATTGGTGTGAGCCGCCGCGTTGGTCAGGATCGCCTGATAGTTCTTCGGCAAAGCGTTGAACTTCTCCAGGTTGGTAAATGCATGAACCGTCGGTCCGCCTTCCCAGAAGCCCGGATAGTAGTAGAACTTCGCAACCTTGTTGAAGCCGAGCTTCTCGTCGTCGTACGGACCGACCCATTCGGCGGCGTCGATGGTGCCCTTTTCAAGCGACGGATAGATGTCGCCGCCGGCGAGCTGCTGCGGGACAACGCCGACCTTGGCGAGAACCTGGCCCGCGATGCCGCCGATGCGCATTTTCAAGCCCTGAAGATCGGCGACAGTCTTGATCTCCTTGCGGAACCAGCCGCCCATCTGGGTGCCGGTGTTGCCGCAAGCCATGCCGATCACGCCATGCTTTTTGTAGAACTCGTTGGCGATCTCTTTTCCGCCGCCCTGTTCGAGCCACGAATTCTGCATGCGGGTGTTGAGGCCGAACGGCACCGACGCGAAGATCGCGAAGGTCGGATCCTTGCCGACATAGTAGTACGAAACGGTGTGGCACATTTCGACCGTGCCGTTCGAGGTCGCGTCCAGCGCCTGCAAGCCGGGAACGACTTCACCGGCGGCGAACACCTGAATCTGGAATTTGTTGTCGGTCATTTCAGCGACGTACTTCGAGAGCTGCTCGGCGCCGCCGTAGATGGTATCCAGCGACTTCGGGAAGCTGGAGGTCAGGCGCCACTTCACCTCGGGCGACGACTGGGCAATAGCCGGCGAGGCAACGGCGGTTGCGGCTGCTCCGGCTGCGGTTACTTTCAGAAAATCACGACGCTTCATGCGGCATCTCCTTATGGGGGGCGTTTCTTTTTGAAATCCCTCTGGGGGCGGTCTCTAGCACGGAAGTCGTTCCGCGGAAAATCCGTAACGCGGCTTGCGGAGCCCATTCAACCAAAGTCGAATAGAGGCTCGGACTGGCGCGTGACCTGCCGGAACAGAGCCTAGGCGGAGGCCGAAACAACGGCGAGCTGCTTTTTGATATCCGCGGCAATGGACCGGTAAATTCCGGCATGGACGCCCTCCGGCTCGCTCTCGACCACCGGGGTACCGGCATCCGATGAGGTGCGAATCGCCATGTGGAGCGGTATTTCGCCCAGAAACGGCACCTTCTGCCGTTCAGCCTCATGCCGGGCGCCGCCATGTCCGAAAATGTCGGAGCGCGTCCCGCATTCGGGGCACTGGAAATAGCTCATGTTCTCGATGATACCGAGGGTCGGCACGTTGACCTTCTCGAACATGGCGATCCCGCGCCGGGCATCAATCAGAGCCAGATCCTGAGGCGTGGACACGATGACTGCGCCTCTGAGCGGCACCTGCTGGGCCAGCGTCAATTGTGCGTCTCCCGTCCCCGGCGGCATGTCCACCACCAGAACGTCCAGTTCACCCCATGCGACGTCCCAAAGCATCTGCCGGATCGCCGACATCACCATCGGCCCGCGCCAGACCATCGCGGTCTGCTCCTCGACCAGGAATCCGATGGACATCAGCGGCATTCCGAACCGCTTGATCGGAATCATTTTCCTGGCGTCATTGACGGTCGGCTTCTCGCGGACGCCGGTCAGGCGTGGCACCGACGGCCCGTAAATGTCCGCATCCAGCAGGCCCACGCGAAGACCGAGATCGCGCAGCGCGAGCGCCAGATTGAGCGCCGTGGTGGATTTGCCGACGCCGCCCTTGCCGGATGCCACCGCTATAATGGAGCCGATCCCCGGAATAGCCGCCTGCTGGCCCATCGGAGAATCCGCAGGCCCGCCGTGTGGCCTGTGCTGGGCCACCGGCTTCACGCCATGAGAGTGCTGATGCGCCGCCGGGGCCGCGCCGGGCTTGCGCTCGGCTGTCAGCGCCACCATCGCGCTGGTCACGCCCGGTATCGCCCGCACCGCCGCCTCTGCCCGGGCACGGATATCTTCCCAGGCCCTCGCCTCGGCCGCATCGACGTTGATCGAAAAAAACACCTTGCCATCCGAGGCGGTGATTTCGGACAGCACCTTCGCCTCGGTGAGCGGAACGCCGCTCGGCGATGAGACCGCGCGAAGGGCGGAAAGAACCTGAGTTTTATCGACTGCCACAACACATCTCCCGGCATGCGGATCCGGGGACCACCGCCTGCGAGGCCTTCATACGCGCGTCACGTACCCCGTCAACGGCCTTGCAAGGCGATCCTTCCTTCGCATAGCTATTGCCATCCCACCTGCTGGAAAATCCGGCCAAACTCTCCACCAATCAGAAGAGCAAGACATGGCAAAAGTCGCATTTCTCGGCCTCGGCGTCATGGGTTTCCCGATGGCGGGACATCTGGCTACCAAAGGCGGCCACGAGGTCACCGTCTACAATCGCACCGCCGCCAAATCCAAGGCATGGGCCGAGAAATTCGGCGGCCGCGCCGCGTCGACGCCGAAAGCCGCCGCCGAAGGTCAGGATTTCGTGATGGCCTGCGTCGGCAATGACGACGACCTGCGCGCTGTGACCATCGGCGCTGACGGCGCATTCGCTGCCATGAAGTCCGGCGCGATTTTTGTCGATCACACCACCGCTTCAGCCGAAGTCGCGCGGCAGCTCGACGCGGACGCCGGCAAGCGCGGTTTTCAGTTCATCGACGCCCCGGTCTCGGGCGGCCAGGCCGGCGCCGAGAACGGCGTGCTCACCGTGATGTGCGGCGGCGCTGAGGCTCCCTACAAGAAGGCGGAGCCGGTGATCGCCTCATACGCGCGGATGTGCAAGCTGCTCGGCCCCGCGGGCTCGGGCCAGCTCACGAAGATGGTCAACCAGATTTGCATCGCCGGCCTTGTCGAGGGTCTGTCGGAGGGCATCCACTTCGCCAAGCGCGCCGGACTCGATGTCGAAGCGGTGATCGACACCATCTCGAAAGGCGCGGCGCAGTCCTGGCAGATGGAGAACCGCTACAAGACCATGAACGAAGGCAAGTTCGATTTCGGATTTGCCGTCGAATGGATGCGCAAGGACTTGTCGATCTGTCTGGCCGAGGCCCGCCGCAATGGTGCGAGTCTCCCCGTGACCGCGCTGGTCGACAACTTCTATTCGGAAGTCGAAAAGATGGGCGGCAAACGCTGGGATACGTCGAGCCTGCTGGCGCGACTGCAGCGCTAAACTCATCCCATCAGGACGGATCAGAAGGCGGTGCGGGTATTCTGCGCCGCCTTTTCGTTTGCGGCTGCGTCAGATGTGGACAGCGCTGTACAGGATTACCCGGATTCATACTTTCTTAACCCGATTAAATTGACCTTTAAGCCAGCTCTTAATGATTTAGCGCCAAAAATAGCGGGCAGAAACTTGCGCGCGTTCAGGCGCGCCATTCGCATTTGTTCGGGATTTGTCGCGTAAATATGAGTGAAACCGCCGACAAGAAGGAGCTTTCCGCGCCATCGGCGGAAATGCCGGCGCGGAATCGCCGGGCGGCCTCGCAGCGCGTGCGCGAAGCACGCGATCGCCTGACATCGACCAGCGGAACACGGCCGGCCTTCGATCACGAACTGCTTCGCCAGTATGCGCAGACGCGCATCTCGGCCTCGCTTGTCGTCGTGCTGCTGGTGGTCTCCACCGGCATTCTGACGAGCTTCTGGGTTCCGCCGCTCGCAGCCATTGTCTGGACCGCCGTCATTCTGACCATCCATGGCGTGGTCATCCGGTTCTGCTCCAAGTTTCTTGCGATCACGTCCTCAACACCGGCTACGACGCGCAAATGGCGGCTGCGCTTCGTCGGGCTGGATCTGCTCTACGGATTGGCGTGGACGGTCGTTCTGGTTCATCCGGCAGGCATCGACGTCGTCTCCAATACGCTGATGCTGTTCGTGATGCTGCTGGTCATCGCAGTGTCCAGCATGCTGGCGGCGAGCCTGCCGATCGCGGCTTTCGCGGCGACGGTGCCGGTCTCGGCGGCGATTGCGCTCAACTTCGTTCTGCGCGGTACGTTTGACGATTATATCCTCGCCGCTCTTGCCATCACCGCGGAAGGCTATTTTGCGCTGCTCGCGCATCGCCTGCATTCCACGACCCTCGCCACGCTGGAGGCGCGCGCCGAAAAGGACGCGCTGATCGGCGAACTCGAACAGGCCAAGGCGATCTCGGACGAGGCACGCCATCGTGCGGAATCCGCCAACGTCTCGAAGTCGCGCTTCCTTGCGCAGATGAGCCACGAACTGCGGACGCCGCTCAATGCCATTCTCGGATTTTCCGAAGTGATGAAGAGCGAAATTTTCGGCCCCCACGCCGTCGAGGTCTATAAGGACTACTCGTCGGACATTCACAACTCCGGCGTGCATCTGCTGAACCTCATCAACGAAATTCTCGATCTGTCGCGCATCGAGGCCGGACGTTACGAACTGAACGAAGAACCTATCTCGCTGGTTCATATCGTGGCGGACTGCCATCACCTGCTGAAACTGCGCGCCTCCAGCCGCGGCATCACCATCCACGAAGTGTTCGAGCAGGACATGCCGAAGCTGTGGGGCGACGAGCGCGCCACGCGGCAAGTCGTGCTCAATCTGCTATCGAACTCGATCAAGTTCACGCCGCCGGGCGGCGAAATTTGGCTCAAGGTCGGCTGGACGGCATCCGGCGGACAGTATCTCAGCGTCAAGGACACCGGCTCCGGCATCGCCGAGGATGAAATCCCGGTGGTGCTGGCATCGTTCGGTCAGGGATCGAACTCGATCAAGTCCGCCGAACAGGGCGCGGGCCTCGGCCTTCCGATCGCCAAGAGCCTGATCGACATGCATGGCGGCACCTTCACGCTCAAATCGACCCTGCGCGTCGGCACCGAAGTCATCGTCACCTATCCGCCCGAGCGCGTCATGACTGCCCTCGCCCCGATGCGGGACGATTCCCCGCCGCTGCAACCGGATCGCCCGCCGGAAGGATTGACCGGCGACAAGAGCCGTCCCCGCTACAAGCCGATCATGAATGCGGGAACCGGCATCTAGTATGTCTTGCGCGAGCGATAAAAATGACGATCACTACCGCCCATGACTCAAGATACGATATCGAAGCAAGAGACACCCTGCATCGCGGTGTGCTTTATCGACCCGAAGGCCAAGCTCTGCCTGGGTTGCGGACGCTCGCTTCCCGAAATCGCGCGCTGGCACAAGATGGACAACAGCGAACGGCTGGCGGTGATGGCGACGCTGCATCAGCGCATGCTGGACGCCGGTCTGCCTACCCCCGCGCCGCGCTCACGCGCCTGACGACACCGATATCTGCCCATATGACAGGTGCCGCATGATACGCGGATTCTTGATCGTTGTCCTGGTGGTGTCGGCTGTCGCCATCCTGCTGTCGATGTCCAATCCGGTTGCGTTCGCCAGTGTGAAGGGCGCGCTGATCCGCGTCACCGATCACACCGTGAAGTCCAAGCCGGTCCGCGCCGTAGAGATAGCTCGCAGCGACGGTGGCGAATTTTCATTGAAGGCGAAAATCAACGGCATCAGCACGCCAATGGTGATCGACACCGGGGCGACCTCCGTGGTGCTGACTTATGAGACCGCGAAGGCCGCGGGCCTGCCGCTGGAACTGCTCGACTACAGCGTGGATGTCGAAACTGCCGGGGGACGGGTTCGCGCGGCCCGCCTGACGCTGGACCGGCTGTCGGTCGGCAAGCTGGTGGAACGCTCGGTGCCTGCGCTTGTGGTGCCGCGCGGCCAGATGAAATCCAACCTGCTCGGCATGAGCTTCCTCAACCGGCTGGAAAGCTGGGAAGTCCGCCCCGACAAGCTGATGCTGCGCGGCTATCCGTAACGGACTTCAGGCTGCCATCGACGCAGGCGCATGCGGATCAACCAGATCAAGGGCAGCGCGAAGCGAATCCGTCCCTGCTCCTGCCCTGGTGCAGTTTTCCGCGAGATAACGGCGGAAGGCGCGCGCGCCCGGCACACCGTGAAACGCGCCGACCAGATGCCGCGTGATGGAATGAAGCCGCGTTCCGGAAGCAAGCTGGCGCTCGATGTAAGGCATCAGCGCTTCGATTGCCTCGTGCATGGTCGCGTGGGGCGACGGCTCGCCAAACAATTCGGGATCGACACTGAGCAGACGCCATGGCTCGTGATAGGCCGCGCGCCCCAGCATCGCGCCATCGACATGCGCCAGATGCTCCTTCGCTACCGCGACGGTCGGAATACCGCCGTTGATGATGACCGGAACATCCGGCAGGGCTTTTTTTAGCCGGTAAACGCGATTGTAGTCGAGCGGCGGGATATCGCGGTTCTCTTTCGGAGACAATCCGTTGAGCCACGCCTTGCGCGCGTGAACCACCAGCGCGTCGGCGCCTGCGGCGATCACGGCCCGGCTTAACGTATCCAGCGCCGCTTCCGGGTACTGATCGTCGATGCCGATGCGGCACTTCACGGTCACCGGAATTTTAACGGCCTGCTTCATCGCGGTCACGCATTCCGCGACCAGTTGCGGCTCGGCCATCAGGCACGCGCCGAAACGACCATCCTTCACGCGATCCGACGGACAGCCGACATTGAGATTGATCTCGTCGTAACCGAAGCCCTCGCCGATCCGCGCGCTTTCAGCGAGATCGCGCGGATTCGAGCCGCCGAGCTGAAGCGCGACGGGATGCTCGCTCGCATCGAAGCCAAGCAGCCGCTGACGGTCGCCATGGATGACGGCGCCGGTCGTCAGCATCTCGGTGTAGAGCCGCGCCCGGCGCGACAGCAGACGATGGAAGGCCCGACAATGAGTATCGGTCCAGTCCATCATGGGCGCCACGGAGAAAATATGATTATATTTCAATTGCTTATACCGCGATCCAGAAGACGCATGAGACCGCCGCCTCCGCCGCAAGTTACCTGTTCTGAGCAAGTCACGACAAGCTATGCCGGTGATCGGCCTTGTACGCCACGCGGCCAGGATTTCAAAACGCGCTCAGCCAGCTCATGCCGCGCGAGACGATGTCTGCTCTGCTTCAACGCCGGTTGACAGTATCATGTTCCGGCTTCAATCCAGAGAGGCAGCCGCCGAACCGGATGCGAAAAAAAACAAGCAATAGAGGAAACGCCATCTCATGACGTCGCTGCGAGCGCTTCGCCCGGCTTTCCCTATTTTGATCGGCGCGTCCCTGATGCTGACCCTCAGCATGGGCATCAGGCAAAGTCTCGGCATCTTCATGCAGCCGTTGACGCAGGACATCGCCATCTCGATCTCCCAGTTCACGGTGGCGATCGCGATTCAGAATCTGGCCTGGGGATTCACGCAGCCGATCGCCGGGGCCTGTGCCGCGCGCTACGGATTCCGGCCCGTGGTGCTGACCGGCGCCGGTCTTTACATTGCCGGCCTCGTCCTCATGGCAGCCGCCCAGGGCTTTCTCAGCATCATGATCGGTGCCGGCGTGCTGATCGGAACTTCGCTGTCCTGCATCGCCTCGTCGGTCAGCATGGCCGTCGCGGCCCGCTCCGTTCCGGCGTCGTCGCGCAGTCTGGTGCTCGGCATTGTATCGGCCGCGGGTTCGCTCGGTGCGCTGATCGCTGCGCCGCTCGGTCAGGCGCTAAACCAGGAATATGGCTGGCGCTTCGGTGTTGCAGGATTCATCGTTCTCTCGCTGGCGCTGATCCCCGCGACGTGGTTCGCGGGAAAGGTGGACAAGATCCCGCTTCCGCCGGCGTCGTCCATGGATCTTGACAGCGTTCCCGCGAAGACGGTCATCGGCCACGCGCTCGGAAATGCCTCATTTATCGTGATGACGATGGCGTATTTCGTCTGCGGAATGCAGCTTGTCTTTCTCACGACGCACCTGCCGACCTATCTCGCCATCTGCGGCATGGACCCGATGTTGAGCGCGCAAACGCTCGGCGTCATCGGTGGATTCAATGTGATCGGAAGCCTGTTCTTTGGCTGGGCGGGCGGCAAGTGGAACAAGCTCGCGCTGCTGGGCGGAATCTACTTCTCGCGCTCGGTCATTCTGGCGTGGTACTTCATGCAGGCGCCGACGCCCACGACCACGCTGATATTCGCCGCATTGATGGGATTTCTGTGGCTCGGCGTCGGGCCGCTCGTCGCGGGGGCGATCGTCGAGATGTTCGGCTTGAAGTGGCAGGCGATGATCGCCGGCCTCGCCTTCATGAGTCATCAGCTTGGCAGCTTTCTCGGCGCACTCGGCGGCGGCCTGATCTATGACTCGCTCGGCTCGTACACGCTGGCGTGGCAGGCGGGCGTCACCATCGGCCTGACCGCCGGCATCGTTCAGATCGCCTTTGCGCTGATACGCCCGCCGGAGCCGCCACTGGCGTTGCAGACACGGTAGCGGTCAGCTCCGCAGGCCCGGAGCCTCGTGGCCGGTACGCGCCACATATTCCGTATAGCCGCCGCCATATTGATGAATGCCGTCCGGCGTGAGTTCGAGCACGCGGTTCGAGAGCGCGGCCAGAAAGTGCCGGTCATGCGACACGAACAGCATGGTGCCTTCAAACTCCGACAGCGCGGCAATCAGCATTTCCTTCGTCGCCATGTCGAGATGGTTGGTCGGCTCGTCCAGCACCAGGAAATTCGGAGGATCGAACAGCATCTTCGCCATCACCAGCCGCGCCTTCTCGCCGCCAGACAGCACGCGACACTTCTTCTCCACGTCATCGCCCGAGAAGCCGAAGCAGCCGGCAAGCGCGCGCAGCGAGCCCTGCCCCGCCTGCGGAAATGAATATTCAAGCTCCTCGAACACCGTGCGTTCGCCATCGAGCAGATCCATCGCATGCTGGGCGAAGTATCCCATCTTCACGCTGCTGCCCAGCGCGACCGAGCCATCATCCGGCTCCGCCGATCCCGCGATCAGCTTCAACAGTGTGGATTTTCCGGCGCCGTTGATTCCCATCACACACCAGCGCTCGCGGCGGCGAATCTGGAAATCGAGGCCCTCGTAGATACTGCGGCTGCCATAGCCCTTGTGAACATTCTTCAGGCTGACAACATCCTCGCCGGAGCGCGGCGCCGGCAGAAAATCGAACGCGACCGTCTGGCGGCGCTTCGGCGGCTCGACCCGCTCGATCTTGTCCAGCTTCTTCACGCGGCTCTGCACCTGCGCCGCATGGGACGCCCGCGCCTTGAACCGCTCGATGAACTTGATTTCCTTCGCGAGCATCGCCTGCTGGCGCTCGAACTGCGCCTGCTGCTGTTTCTCGCTGACCGCGCGCTGCTGCTCGTAGAACTCGTAATTTCCGGAGTAGGTCGTCAGTCCGCCGCCGTCGATCTCGACGATCTTGGTGACGATGCGGTTCATGAACTCGCGATCATGCGAGGTCATCAGCAACACGCCCTCATATCCCTTCAGGAATTCCTCAAGCCAGATCAGGCTTTCAAGGTCGAGATGGTTGCTCGGCTCGTCGAGCAGCATCACATCGGGCCGCATCAGAAGAATGCGGGCCAGCGCCACGCGCATCTTCCAGCCGCCCGATAGAGCGCCGACATCGCCGTCCATCATCTCCTGACTGAAGCTCAGGCCGGCAAGAACCTCCCGCGCCCGGCCCTCGAGCGCATAGCCGTCGAGTTCCTCGAACCGGTGTTGCACTTCGCCATACTGCTCGATGATCGCGTCCATCTCGTCGGCGCGATCCGGATCGGCCATCGCCGCTTCCAGTTCTTTCAACTCGGCCGCGACCGCGCTCACCGGCCCCGCGCCGTCCATCACTTCCGACACGGCGCTGCGCCCGGACATCTCGCCGACATCCTGGCTGAAATAGCCGATGGTCACGCCGCGATCGACCGCGACCTGCCCCTCGTCCGGCAGTTCGCGGCCCGTAATCATACGGAACAGGGTGGTCTTGCCTGCGCCATTCGGGCCGACCAGTCCGACTTTTTCGCCCTTCTGAAGCGCGGCGGAGGCTTCAATAAAGAGAATCTGATGGCCATTCTGCTTGCTGATATTGTCGAGGCGAATCATGGGTATGCAGCGTCCGGAACTATCGAGTTTCGGCCGTGCTTTAAGGCAAGTTTCGCGTCAACGGAAGGGCATTCCGGACCGCTTTCAGCCTGTAATCTGTCAAACCAGATGAAAGTCGCTCTGGTGGGTGTGAATCTCCACGGACGAACTGACTCTCGTTCCCTGTCCGTCTTGGGCGGCAAAGGTGTCAAAACCTGTCACGGCCTGGATCAGGGCCGCGACGTCGGTCGTATCCCCGGAGCGGGAATTTCCGCGCCCTATCAGATCGAGGCTGGAGCCGTGGTTTTGCTCATGCGCGGCATCGAGGCGAAATGTGAAATTTTCGGCACCGGGGCCGGCATCGTGGCGCTCGAAGCTATAGCTCCAGGAGAACGACATTCCTCCTTTTGCGAAGAAGCCATGACTTTGATGCGGCATACCGGTCTGGCTTGAATAATCGGCGAAGTCCCTCGGAAGTGTTTGCACATCAGCCGCGGAGGAACGCCCGCTATCGAATTCAGGCGAAGCGGACACATGAGCGGAGTTTGTCGTCCGAACATCGCTTGAACCGCTGTCATAGGTTTTGTTCGACACGGCAACGTGTTCGCCGGACGATGATCCGCTCCATTTCGCAGCCCCTTTGCCCCATGACAGGACTGGATCGTGCGAACATTTTTCGCTGCAATCAGACATTGACGCCTTTCGCACGCCTGACTGATTGTCGTGATCCTCGGTCACAACCGCGCTTATTCTCGCAGCGCCTTGATGATCAGTGACAATGACGGAATCCTCACCCGTTCCGCTTGCCGAGAACTCAAACCCGTCATTTCCAAACCAGTGATCATGATGATGGTGGTGGTGGTGACTGTCCGCGATCACAAGATTGAACTGGTCGACCGCCGTTGCGTTATGTTCGTCGGTTGCGATGACCTTAATATGAATCACGCATTCCTCTCCCTTCGGCGGTGTTCCCGAAAACGTCATCGTCACAGGATCGAATGTCAGCCAGTTCGGAAGCGGATCGCCATTCGCAAGAACCGCGCGATAGGTGAGCGTGTCATTGGCATCGAGGTCGGAAAATACACAGGCCGGTATGACATACTCGAACCGGCAACCCTCCTTGATGCGCTGATCCGCGATTGGATGCGCGACGGTCGGTGCATCGTTCAGGCCGTTGATGGTCAACGTCAGCGTTTCCGGTATGGCGTCCGATCCCGGGCGGCTCTCGAACCCGATGGTATAGATCGCGGCCTCACCCACGCCGAGAAACGCGAACTGGCTTGCGTCATAGGTCACGACACCGGTTGCCGGATCGACATGCACAAGATTTGCGAGATTGACGCCCTGAGGCACAGGCACCGTGCCTTCGACGCCGCGCAACGTGCCCGTTCCCGGCACATAACGCCCGGCCGCCTCTCCGATCACCTGCCCGTCGAGGGTAACCGTGACCTGATCGCTGATGGCGAAATTTCTCGCCACCGGTCCCTGCGAGGCCTGAACATCCACCACGTCGGCCACTGCGACGGCTCGCACCACTGGCGTTTCCTGCGGATAGAATATCGTCTCGGGTGTCGCCGCGGCCGCCGGAGCGAGCATCGCGCCCGCAGCAAGCGCCATCAGCGCGGGAACACCGGAATCGCCTCCCAACGCGGCGAAACCTCGCGCCGGGTTCGCGAGCGGATTCACGCTGGAGCCGGTCCTGTCGCCGCCACCGGCGTCCGGATGATAGTTGGGATAGAAAATCTGAAAGACCTGCTGAATGAGGTTCTTCTCGGCCTGAACCTCGGCAAGCGTCTTCAGTTGATCGACAGCCGACACCGGCTGGCCGACGCCAAGAGGCGTGACGACGGTGACGAGTCCTGCCTGCGATACAATTTTAAGAAGGTCGCCGGTTTCCTTGTCATAGAGATGAAACGCACCGGTCTTGCCATCCGGCTCCTTCAGAACGGAAAACTTGCTCGGCCCATTGTCCGCGGCGATTTCCACCATAATGGCGGTGCCCCGAATGCCCATGGTGGCAACCGGCGTTTCAACCCGCATGTTGCCGTACTTCGCCGTGTGCCCGGCAACCAGCGTCATCGTTCCCTGGATCAGACTCATCAGCGAAGAATTTGACAATCCGTTGGGATCGTAAGTCATCTCGTCGAGAACAATTCGCGCATTGGACGCAAGGCCGAGCGCCGTCCCGTCGACGAAACTGATGCCGAGCGTGGTCTCGGCTCCAGTCTGCACGATGTCGCCCTTGAGCAGCCTGTCGCCCTGCTTCAGCTCGACGGGCACGCCGTTGCGCGTGACGACGGCTATCCCGCTGATCTTGGCGACATTGCCGACGGCGGGAACGGCGCCGGCGATCTGATCAGCCTGCGCATACTGGGTTCGCGCGGTCATGGCTTCGACGACGCGCCCGGAGATGGATGCGCCTTCGGGCGACATCAGCACCCCGCGCGTTTCGCCCCTGAAGTACTCGGAAACAACAATGCTTTCCTGCTGTGACGACAGCACCAGATCGAGGCCGATGCGGGCATACTCGCCAGAAAACAATAGCTCCGGACTGACAATGGCTGCCGCATGTGCCGCGGCAATGTCGGGCGCGCTTCTGTCAGAAAAGGCGAAGCTATCGGCGTTGATAGCCTGGACTATCACGTTGCTCATGCCAGCACCTCCCGGGCCGACGGGCTACATTGTGACTGCCTCGTCCCGCGCAATTGAACGGTTCATGACCCGCTTCGCCTGCACGGTGCCGTTCTTCTGCGGAGCGCGTTCCTGTGTCCCGAGAGCCGCGACCAGCGCTGCGTTGACCTCGGCCATCCGGTTCAGCTTGATCAGAACTCGTGCGAGATCGCTGAAGACCTCCGGCAAATCCGGCTTCAGCCGCAGAACCTCGCGATAGGCGTTCGCTGCCTCGAGGTGTTGATCCAGGGCCTTGCACGATTGCGCCAGACACAGCCATGCCTTGTAGGCTTCCGGCCTGATTGTGGTCAGCATCTTGTAATGACGCTTCGCGCCGGCATGATCACCCCTCGTCGTGAAGAGCTGGCCAAGCCGGTGGAGGGCGTCCGCATTTTTGGGCTGAACCTGCAGAACATCGCGGTATCCGCGTTCAGCCTCGATCAGTTTCCCCTGCTGATGGAACTTGGTCGCCTCGTCCAGCACATCCGGAATTGTGCGCGGATCGACCTTGCCGCCGAGGTTCAACCCGTTCCTCGTCGCCACGACTGTGCAGCGGATCCGCCGCTCTTTCACGCCGAACGAATACTTGTAGGTCTCGTTGCCGCGGAGAAAGTCATACTCGGTGATCCCGTTAGCGATGGCATGACGAATGCTGTGGGCATGAAGAATGACGCCGGGCGGCGGACCATCGAAAGTTTCATCCCGCCCGGTGATGTAGAACAAAAAGGAGCGCTTGCGCATGTCCATGAGCGTGGCGAGCGCCGCGAGCGGACGCTCGCCCTGCCAGAGCGTCGGCAGGTAAAGCAAACCCGACCTGAAACTTCGGGTCAGCATCGCCCGGTTCGATCGCACCAGCGTATGAACGAGGTCACCCTTCCTTGGCTTCCACTTGATCTCCCAGAACTGCAGCAGCGTATTGAGATCGCGTTCGATGGTCTCGGGTGTCGAGACAGTGATGCGATACTCCTCCGACGCATCCACCATCCGGAGCAACCGCCTGATCTTCTGCCGCGTATTGGTGCTCAACCCTTCGAGATAGCCATCCCAGCTTGGCGGCAGCACCGCGAAGGGGCACAGGGCATTGTCAATTCCGTCCGTCTTTCCGACGCGGCTGATCTCGCTTGTCTGAAAGTTCGCTTTGGGAAAATGAGCGAGGAACAGCCGCATGCGAGGCTCTGAAATGCGGAAGTTCTCGAAATTCAGGCGGGACCAGTTGAGCTGCTTCACATGACGAACGAATGCCGGAATGGCGAGATGCTCCGCCCCCGGCTCACATAGAAACCCGGTATAATCGGCCGTAAAATTGCCGGCCATGTTCAGTTCGTTGTGAATGAGGCCGTTCTCCGATTTTGTTTGAATTCGCATCGGCAGGAAGGCGACATAAGGCGCATCCGGCCGGTTGTCCGGCCTCGCCGCCAGGACGAACCATGGGCTCGAAATCTGCGTCAGCCACCCGGAAAGCCATTTCCACGAGATAAACACCTGGGCATCCGGATCCGCATCATAAAGCGCATTCCAGTTGCTTTCGAGCTTTCCGAAATCGGTCAAGGTACTGATGACATCAACACGCATAATATGGCCTCGCTTGCGAACTATATCTCTACGTGGCGCTAAAGCTCACCTCTCAAAACATTTCCTCGATCAGCTCAACGCTCCCGGAAGGCACGCAGCATGCTGTCGTGGATCGGCTTGACGACATACTGAAAGAACGTCCGCTCCGAAGTTTTCACGTAAACCTCCGCCGGCATGCCAGGCGTCGGACTGAACCCGTGAATGGCCGCGGCCTCCGCGTTGTCCAGCTTGACGCGGATAATGTAGATGTCGGTGGGGCCGACCTGCTGCGATTTTCGCTCATCCGCGAGCGTATCGGCCGAAAGATAGATCACTTCACCGGAGACCATCGGCGTGATGCGCTGATTAAGCGCCGTCAATCGTACGGTGGCGTGTTGTCCATGCTTGACACTGTCGATGTCCTGCGGACGAACACGCGCCTCGATGATCAGTTCATCCTTGAGCGGCAGGATTTCCATGATGTTCTTACCGGCCTCGATGACACCGCCTTGCGTGTGGTATCTGAGCTTGACAACGACCCCGCTGACGGGCGCCGTGATGTGAATGCGATCCAGCACGCCCTTGGCCGTGAGCATCCGCTCGCGCACGTCGACCAGTTCACCACGAACCTCGTGCATCTGCTCGACCGCGGTCTTGATCGCGGTTTTGCGCACGCCATTGATCTGCTCGACAGCCTTGGCGATGCGCTCCTTCGCATCGCCGATATCGCCCATGATCCGGCCGACCTCGCCCTCAAGGTTGGCCTGTGTACGCTGAAGCACCAAAAGCTCCGGCTTGCGGACCAGGCCGGTCTGAAGCAGATACTGCTTTGTCTCGACCTCTTCCTGAATAAACGTGATCTGGCGGCGGACGCCTTCGAGTTGCACCTGCGATCCCTGAATTCTCTCGTTGAGCGCATTGATCCCTTCGTTGATTCCCGCAATGTCGCTGTTCATGTTGTTCCGGCGCGCGGTGAAGGTGAGTTTCTGGCTCTCGATGATTTCACGCACCTCCTGCTTATCGGCGTCCTTCAGCAACTCCTCCGGAAAGTTGATTTCGGTGTCCTCGCGCATCTCGGATTGCAATCTCGAGTCAATCGCGATCAACCGCGTCCGGCGTAGAAACAGGCGGCGTAGTTCCGCGCTCGGCGTCGTGCTGTCCAGTTCAACAAGGATCTGGCCCTGATCGACCTTGTCTCCCTCGCGCACATAGATGTTGCGGATAACGCCGCCTTCGAGATGCTGGATGATCTTGTTCTGCCCGGTCGCGACAAACACGCCGGAGGCAACCACAGCACCCGCGATCGGGGCTGTGTTGCCCCACACGCCAAACCCCATCACCATGGTGGCCATAACCAGCGCACCGGCAATCGTTGGAAACCGGGTCGACCGGGGCAAGGTCTCATACCAGACGCCCTGACCGGCTGGCGATTGCGCTTTGATGTCCTTTTCAGTCATCCTGCACCTCTAATATCGGCGAGAGCCGGCCGGTGCCGGCATCTCGTGTCATGCGTTCAGCACGGGTGGTCCGTCTCCGGGACCACCGCCCGGCTTCCGCCCGGTGATGATCGGGATGATCTCTTCGCGGCTGCCGAATGCCTTGATGGCGCCGTTATGCAGAATCATGATCTTGTCGACGCTCATCAGCAGCGCCGCCCGCTGCGTGATGGTCACGACCGTGATCCGTTTTTCCTTTGCCCGAACGAGAGCCTTGGCAAGCGCCCGCTCTCCGTTCGCGTCGAGATTGGAATTCGGTTCATCGAGAACCATCAGGCGCGGATTGCCGTAAAAAGCACGAGCCAGCCCGATCCGTTGCCGCTGCCCTCCCGACAACGGACTGCCGTCCATGCCGACGATGGTCTCATAGCCCTGAGCGAAGCTCGATATCATCTCGTGCACGTCGGCGGTCTCCGCCGCGTCGAAAATGTCTTCGTCGATCGCATCCTCACGCATTCGCGCGATGTTCGCCTTGATCGAGGCCGGAAACAGTTGAACGTCCTGGGGGAGATAGCCGACGCTCTCACCAAACTGCCGCGTATCCCAGTTGCGAAGATCCATCATGTCGAGCCGCACGTTGCCAGCGG
The DNA here is from genome assembly GCA_050249215.1 of Afipia sp. GTDB lineage: Bacteria > Pseudomonadota > Alphaproteobacteria > Rhizobiales > Xanthobacteraceae > Afipia. The sequence continues at coordinate 272,227 of JBFWQX010000004.1, read as the reverse complement.
TCGGAATGATCGAACCGACCAGCATACGCGCGAGCATGGTCTTCCCCGTGCCGGAGTCTCCGACAATGGCCAGCGACTCCCCGGGTTCGAGCTGAAAGCTGATGCCGTTGAGAATGACCTTCTTGGTTGGCGGCGGAACGTAAAGGATCCGCTCCACGCTCAGGTGGCCCTGCGGCCTCGGCAGCCGCAACCTGTCGAGATTCAGCGGTGAATTCTGCAGAAGGCTTTTGACTCTTCCGTAAGCGGATCGCGCCTGCACAAAGCCGCGCCAGCCTTCGATCGTGCCTTCCATCGGCGCCAGCGCCCGGCTTGCGACGATCGACGCCGCGATGATCATGCCGCTGGTCAACTGGCTTTCAAGGGCCAGCCACGCGCCCCAGCCAAGGATGGCGATCTGCGTGCACAGGCGCAGAAACTTGGAGACGCCCGTCATGATGATGTTGAGATCCTGGCCGGCGACCTGTGCCTTGAGGGACTCGACCGTCTCATGCCCCCAGACGCGCACGCCTTCCGGAATCATTCCCATCGCGTTGATAACCTGGGCGTTACGCGCCATCGACTCCGCCTGAAGGTTTGCGCGGGTTCCGAATGCGTTGGCCCGAGTGAATGGAACGGCGGTGATCCGCTGGTTGATCAAGGCGACCGTCATCAGACACAGACCTGCCGAGAGCACGATCAACCCGAGCTGCGGATGGATCAGAAAAACGACCGCGAAATACACCGGAGCGACCGGCGCATCGAACATCGTCAGAAGCACGGGACCGGTGATGAAGGAGCGAAGATGCTGGAGATCGGCCAGGGTCTGAAACTCGCGGCTCGATCCGTTCTGAGCAGCCTTCGCTGCGGCACTCAGGACGGGACCACCCAGCTTGGCCTCGACCTCGACAGCGATACGCATAAGAATAATGCGGCGCATCATGTCCATCAGGACATGTGCACCGATGGCGACGACGACGATCATCGACAGCATTACAAGGGTGTCGGTGCTCCGGCTGGTCATGACCCGATCCGACATGTTGAACAGGTAGACCGGAATCGCGAGCACAAGGAGATTGACGGCAACCGAGAAGATTCCGACCGTTACAAGGTTGCGCCGCGCGTTGGACAACCCTTTGCCCAGTACGTCGCGAAATTCGCTGTCGCTTGATCGCTTGTGCAAGGGCGGAGAACCGCCACCGCCGCCACCACCTCCTCCACGCTGCGGAGGATCACCGCCTCCGCCTCCCGTCGCGACTGCAGGAACATCAGGTTTCCCGGTCGCCGCAGTTCCGCTGGCATTCCGCTCCTCGGCCTGATGATGCGGCGTATCCTTGGACGTTTCCTGCAACAGGGATGTTTCGGAATGTCTGACTGAGCTTTCGGCGGAGCGCAAAACCTGCTGGACCGCGTGAGCAACAATGGCCTGATTTTTCGCCGGCTCCGCCGGGCTCGACGTAACAGGATGAGTGTTGCGACTTTCATCGGCCCGCGGCGGAAAAGGAACAACCTCGGCACTCTGCAAGCTGGCTCCGTCGCCATCGGACAATTCTGAAGATCCAGTATCTTCGTCGCCGAATTCGTTATCGTTGTCGCGCGTCATTCCCCCGGCCTCCACCAGCGTCCCGGCTCAATCCGATATGCATTTTCATTCGTTCGTGACGGTTCAGTGCAACACGTTTGCGATCGCATCGTCATGTGGCGGCGCGACCATAACCGGCTGAACCGGCGGCGCCTCGTTCTGGCTTTCGTTCACGAACGCCACGAGTTCCGGAACCAGCGCCTGCGCATCGTGCGTCAGCGCCTCGTCTTTATCGGTCGGCAAGAGATTGGCCTGAACAAGGATGGTGTCGCCGTAAATCTGGCCGTTGACATACGTATTGGTGGCCCCGACATCGACGATGGCAGCATCGTTGGTCAGCAGGTTTTCTCCCGCCATGACCGACTGCGTCTCTGCGCCGTCGGCGTCCCGGGCAAGGGCTGCCTCTGAAGGCGGATCGAGAAACTGCATCACAATATTGACGTCGGTGATGACGTTTGTTTGCCAGACCGCATTGATGTCGTAGTAGTCACCCTTGACATAAAGCACGTTGAACTCGCCGCCGGATCCGTCGACGAATCTTCCGTAGGACGGATCGAGGGTCGTGACGCCGCCGCTGATCGCCGTCACGACACTGTTCAGTCCGTTATCCATAGGCTGAAAGTTATCGTCGCCGATATTCTCGATGGTTGCCTTGTTGGTAAGTTCGTTGAGTCCTGACGTTGCGGATTGAGATGCTTCGAGGCCGCCACCAAACATCTTGATGAAATCGTCATTCAACAGGATGTTGTTCTGGAAGATCACGTTCATGCCGTGATACGCGCCGGCGACGATGATCAGGTCGTAGTGAATCGACCCGTCGAACAGTTCTGTCAGATTGCCCTGCTCGTTTCCACCGGAATACAGCTCATAGTGCGAATCGGCACTCTTCTGAACAATGATGTCGTTGTCCGACAGATAGTTCATCTGCACAATGGTGTTGACGCTGTAGTAGTTTCCTTCCACGACATCGACATTCCAGTGCGGTCCGGCAAAGGTCACTTTCAGGTCAGTGTAGATTCCTGGCTGCTGGATGAAGTCGGCAATGTTGTCGGTCACATTGCTTCCGTCGGAAACAGGAAGCGCATCGCCGCCGCTCATGGTGATATGGTCGCGGTCTATGAGCGAATTGGTCTGGAAGATCGCGTTTGTCTTGAAATAGTCGCCCATCACGATCATCGAGCGGCCGGATTCGCTCAGATCGACGATCAAGGTCGCATTCCAGCTATCGTTCGCTCCTGTCTCCGCCCACTGTCCCAAACCGTTGCCGAAATCCGGCTCAGGCGCGGATTCAGGGAGTGGAGTTTCAGCCGGCGATTCAGGCGCCGGCGTCTGGAGCTCGCCATTCAGATAGTAGCCCGGATCGACCGAATGCGGACCCGGCAGGCCGTCCTGAGATATCTGATTTTCATTATAAATTTTGATGAATTCGGTAACGCCGCTTCCGTTCTGGGGAATCGACCATTCACCGGGGATTTGACCGTTAGCCTCGCTCGCCATCTCCTCAACGATGGCCTGACTATGCTCCGCGATCTGCTCGACATAAGCCGCGACAGGCGCGACATCGCAAGCCAGGCAGTCGTCATTCGGCGTCACCAGCACGATGTCGTCATCGAGCATGAAGTTATGCTGCTTGATGTCCAGTTCCGTCTGCTGGCCGCCCTCCTGATACTGGACCGTGATCTTGAACTCGATTCCTCCTCCGCCTCCCCCGACACCGCGAGGCGCCAGAAGTCTCGACAACGCATCCGGGTCGCCGTAGTTGGAATCCGGCTCCGGCAGCGCCTTGCTCAAGGATTTCAGAGCATAGAGAGAGGGATTCTGGAATTCCTCGAAGGGCAGCAGAGCCGGGACCTTCAGCCCCTGGGTCTCGAGGGGATCGAAACCCGGATTGCTCTCATAATTTGGACGAGGCGTCGTATAGTCGTCTTGTGCGCTTTTGAGCCGGTAGGGATCGTAATCAATACGATCCCGCGCGATATCGTTGATGATCTGCAGGTATCCCGCGAAATGCCAAACCACTTCGGTTACGCCGCCGGGCACCATGGGAGCCTCCTGTGTCAGGCTCACGCAAACGACGGCTCCGCGGACGATCTGCGGCGGGACATCGTTTCATTGCGAGGAACGTCATGGAAAAGCCCGCGCGGCGTTGGCCGCGCGGGGGAATATTTGGGATCAGCCCAGATTGTGTTCGTCGGACCAGTCGTCGCCGGCGACATTCATCGTGATGCTGTTGAACTGGATGTTCGCACCCTGCGTGATTGTCTGATTGAAGGCGTCCTGCGTCAGGGCCGCATCGGCACTTGCGATCGCGCCCGTCGCGCTGTTGCCCGCGATGTCTCCGATCTTCGAATCCATCTTGACGTCGCCACCTTCGATCTTGGCATCCATCGAGAAGCCATGGTCGCCTTCGCCACCCTTGAAGGACACCCTCGGATCGCACAACGTGTCATTGTCGACAAGGTTGTTGACCTGGTCGAGGTTGAACTGGTTGCCATTGCCGTCGAGCTTCTGATTCACCACGTCCGGCATGATGACCGAGCCATGCACGTCGCTGAGGCATGACAGGTCGATCACCGGGCTGCTGAGGCCGTCGGCGCTGAGGTCGAGATCGACCTTGACGTCCACATCGACGTTGACCTTGTTGTCGATCGTGTTCTCGACCTTGTTCTCGACCTTGTTGTCGAGGCTGTTGTCGATGCTGTTTTCGGTCTTGTTGCTGACCTTGTTGTCGACATCGTTGTCCAGCTTGTTGTCGTTGCTGTTGCTGTTCTTGTTGTCATTGTCGTTCTCGTTGTCGTTGTCGCTCTTGGAATCAAGCGACTGAACAGCAAGCTGGGCCTGGCCCTGCCCTTGAAGCTGGCCTTGACCCTGAAGCTGTGCCTGCAAATTGGCCTGCTTCTGGTCTTGATCCTGATCCTGCTTCTGGTCTTGGTCGTTCTTCTTCGGCTTCGGCTGATAATGATGACCCATGACGGACTCCTGTCAGATAAGGAGCATCTCGTCGCCTCGAAAATCGCTGATCTTCTGCGTCTGCGATGATCAATGCGCTGCGATGCGGTTGACGCGAACCTTCCGCAATGATTTGCGAAACTCCGCATCGTCAGCCTTGTCCATGTCGCAGTCGGGGAATAGCCGCACATTCGAGCATCGCGCGTAGCCATAAGGCGTTAGCCCGCGAACCGCTCTCCGCCTCTTTCGGAAACGAACATACGTCATGCGAGAGACGCGATAATGCTATCGAGTAGCTTGACTCGCAGAAAGCGACAGCGATTTGGGATTTACAACCGGAAAAATGACAGATTCCCGACACGGGAGTCATTTGTCACCTGTCCGAACGATAGCATTTTCCGCCGCGCCGCCCACGACAAGGAAAGCGCCTTCATACGTTATCCACTGTTGTCGTGAACGGAAGATCAGCGGCCGTCGATCCGGTGCGCCGCGGGCTGAAGATGGCTCTCAAGCCGCGGCAAAAGATCCCAGATATCCCGGTTGATGCGGGTCATTTCCTTGATGGTCTTGACCATGCCCTTCAGCCGGGCTTCGTCCATCGGCTTCATTTCACCGAACTGAAGGCTGCTCCTGGTCTGCACGATCCGCATCGACTGCGTATGAGTGATCTGCCCGCCGGAATCCACGATATACATGCAGTGGTTGAACTCGTTACGGACGTGTGTTGTCTCATTGAACCTGTCGATGATTTTCGACAATGAACGATCGAGGGCCTTATCTTTGATCATGATTTTCGCCAGCCGCTGGATCAAGTCCAGCCGTGCTCTGGTGGTATTCAGCGTTGCGAATGTGAGCGCCGCGGAAGCCTGATCGGTCTTCAGCAAGATCATCAGAACATAGATAAAAAGGCTTTCGTTATTCGACCAGCTTGAGACCAGGTTTCCGATCAGGGCGAGGATCATGGTGCGGCGATCGGCCGTCGCGGGCGCAGAAGCGGCCAACGCCTCAAAATCCGGTTTTGGCGGAAGCTGGCTTGCGGCCATGTGTCCGGCTGACTCCCGAGCTGATCTGGAGCAACGCGCATCCAGGATGTATGATCGGGCAGGTTCCCGACTAACACAAGGGCGCCGCGTATATTTACTTCACAGGATCGGCCACAGGGAGCGGCACCATGCTGCGCTGGGTTCTCGATCTTTTTAAAACTCGCAGAGCCCGAAAGGCCGCCTGCGCAGTTATTTCCCCTATGGTCGCAAGAAGCCGCCACCGCCTCGGCGCGATACCCGATGCTGCATGGGAGAGCCCGTACCTTATCGGCTTCATTGTCATGCTGACCACCATCATCGCAAAGATGGAGACCGGGAATATCGAGGGTCAAGCTCTCTGCCTTGTGCAGACAAGAGCCTGGGAGGACATCACGGGGATCAGCTATCGCCTGGTTGGTGAAGACATCCTGCTGCTTAGCGCTTCGCACAATCGCGATTTTGAAAACGGCTGCCACAACGCCGCGGGATTTGCCTCTCTTCTGATGGATGGCTCGGCGTTTGTATGGCGACAGCGACAGTTCGATTTGGGCATCAATGCTGCCATTTCCTGGTCGGAGCGAGACGACCTCTCTTCCCTTTGGGAAAGGCTGTTTGACGCACATGTGTTCGATCACAGTGACGCCGTCGAAGCAGCAACACCGAGATAGCCGGACTATTCCCACGCTTGTTCCATCGTCGGAACCTGACATCCCGCAACGCAGAAACGGCTTCGATCGTCACAGGCTTGCAATAAGTGCAGAGTGTCCTAAAGTTCTAAAAAAATTTGAACATGAAATTGGAATGCATACGAACGGAGAAATGTCACAGACACGATTATCAGTAGGGGTGAGTTATGAGTATCACCGGCCATTTGCTTTCATTGCGCAAGAAGCGGCCCGCCTCGAATTTATTTTCTGAGCAAGCATCTCCCCGCAGTTTTGCTGCCAGTTTTCTCGAACGAACTGACGCGGCATCCGAGTTATCAATTCGGACACACTTTTCCGCGCTGTCTGGATTGAAAAAAAACCGCCATCATTCGCATCTTCTATCCGATGAAGCGAACCTCGCCAAAGGAAAGTATCGTCGGGAAACTGGAGCAGACGACACGGGCTCACCTCCCCGCGCTCCCGCGAGCATCCATACTCCGGCCAGACCGAACGACATCAAGCGTGTTAACGGCGCCAGCGAGAGCAACATCGCAGACAGGCCGGGCATCGTCGTTATTCATCCGCGCGCATTTTTCAGGGATTGTTTCGTTCGCTGTCTCGAAGTCTCCTACAGGAGTCACAACATCATCGCCTTTGCGAATATCTATGCATGGAAGGCATCCCAGGCCGGCACGGCGTTGAACCCCTCGATCATCGTATTCTTTGTCGACGGCGCCGATGTGTCGAGCGTCTCCGAGCTTCAGTTGGAGACAGCCGCGACAGATACCCCGGTCGTCATTGTCTCGGATATCGACGACGTGAATTATGTCGTTCTCGCCCTCAAGGGCGGTGCACGCGGATACATCCCGACGAGCCTGTCGTTCAATGTCGCGGTCGAAGCTGTGCGGCTGGTCGAAGCCGGCGGCACATTTGTCCCCGTGAGCAGCCTCGCGATGGACCGCGGCAGGGAAACATCGGCCAAGACCGGAGATATCCTGACCGAGCGGCAAATGATGGTGGTCGAAGCGCTTTGTCAGGGAATGGCGAACAAGCAGATCGCTTACGAACTCGGGATGAGCGAACACACCGTCAAGGTTCACCTTCGCCATATCATGCGAAAGCTCCGCGCCAGAAACAGAACCGAAGTGGCCGTCCTGACCAAGGACTTTTTCGAGCGGCCTCACGATCAGAAGCGCCCCGACACCGAGGACGGACATCACTAGGAGATCCGTCCCCCCGCAGGCACTTTACCAGGTGTCGATACACGGACGCTTGCGGTGCTCGCGCGGCGCAGGCTTGGGCACCGAACGAAGGCCCGCCATGATCCACGTTCGGGTTTCCGCCGGATCAATCACATTGTCGATCTCAAACACCGACGCGATCGAGACCGCCTTGCCGTTGGCATAAAGCTCCGCGACCTTGTTCTTGTAATAGGTCTCCCGCTCCGCCGGATCGGCGATCGCTTCCATTTCCTTGCGGAAGCCGAGCCGCACGTATCCCTCAAGCCCCATTCCGCCGAACTCGCCGGTCGGCCAGGCCGCCGTGAAGAACGAGGCGTGGAATCCGCCGCCGATCATAGACTGCGCACCAAGGCCGTAACCCTTGCGAAGCACGACGCCGAACAGCGGCACCGTCATGCTGGCGCCAGTGACGAACATGCGCGCGACATGCCGCACGATGGCGGTTTTCTCCGCCTCCGGTCCAACCATGAAGCCCGGCGTGTCGCACAGCGACACAATCGGAATGTCATAGGCGTCACAAAGCTGCATGAAGCGCGCGGCTTTATCACCAGCATTAGCGTCGATGGCGCCACCGAGATGCTTCGGATTATTCGCGATCAGGCCGAACGGCTTGCCTTCGATCCGGATAAACGCGGTGATCATGCCGACGCCAAAGTCGCGCCGGATTTCGAGGACGGAATCTTCATCGGCGATCAGTTCGATCACCGAACGGATGTCATAGACGCGCAACCGGTTTTCCGGAATCGCGCGGCGCAGCAGGCGCTGGTCCGGGGCCTTCCAGTTCGCAACCGGGCCCTGGAAATAGGAAAGATACTTTTGCGCGGCCGTGGTCGCCTCTTCCTCGTCTTTGACAAGAATGTCGACGACGCCGTTCGGCGACTGGAACGACACCGGCCCGACTTCGGCGGGATGATAGACGCCAAGGCCGCCGCCCTCGATCATCGCCGGCCCGCCCATGCCGATCGAGGCATTCTCCGTAGCGATAATGACGTCGCAGCAACCGAGCATCGCCGCGTTGCCCGCAAAGCAATAACCCGAGACGACACCGACCACCGGCACATGTCCGGACAGGCGGGCGAACTGCACGAAGGACGGTCCATCGAGACCCGTCATGCCGAGCCGGTCGGTGTCGCCGGGCCGCCCGCCGCCGCCCTCGGCGTAGAACACCAGCGGCATGCGCCATTGCTCGGCGAGCGTCAGCATGCGGTCGATCTTCTTGTGGTTCATGTGGCCCTGGGTACCGGCGAGCACGGTGTAGTCATAAGAGATCACCATGCAGCGCGCGTTGTCCTCGCCCACCTTGGCGGCGTTGACCGTCGCGACACCCGCGACGAGGCCATCCGCAGGCGTGTTCTTGATGAGATCATCGACAGGACGGCGGCGGCGCTGGGCGGCGATCGCCAGCGAGCCGTATTCCATGAACGATCCCTCATCGACCAGTTGCGCGATGTTCTCACGCGCCGTCCGCTGATTGGTCTTGCGGCGGCGATCGACTGACTGAGGCCGGTTTTCATCCAGCGTATTGCCCTGGCGCGCCAGCATCTCGGCAAGATCGGGACGGATGTAGTCGAGGTCGATCTCCGCTTCTTCGGTCACCACTTGCTGATCCATCTCCACTGGCTCGATGTAGAGAATGGGCTCGCCCTGCATCAACGTAGTGCCGTCGCTGACCGCGATACGGGTGACCTTGCCGCCCTGCTGCGCTGTGACCAGATGCTCCATCTTCATGGATTCGATGATCGCGAGCTGCTGGCCGGGATGTACGACGTCGCCTTCCGCGACTGGAATCGCAACCACCGTGCCCTGCAAGGGCGCGGCAACTGGCACGGACCCGGCGGGCGCAACGCCTGCACTCTCGCTTCGCGCGGCGGCAACCCCCACGTCGGCGCTCGCCGAGGTAAAGAACAGGGGCGCCGCTGTCGCGCTGGCCGCTGTTACAAGCGCGGCAACATTGGTATCGACAAAATTCGTGCTGATCTCGTTGGCGATGAAATCCCGATTGGCCAGCATCGCCTGAAGGAAAGGTATGTTGGTCGCCACACCCTCGATGCGGAACTCGCGCAGTGTGCGCGCGGCTTTCGTCACCACATCCTGCCATTGAGGCGACGGAGTGTGGACAATCACCTTCGCAAGCAGTGAGTCAAAAGCCGCGCTGGTTTTGTAACCCGCATAGCCGAATGTATCGACACGCACCCCGGGTCCCGACGGCGGTTCAAAAACACCCAGCACGCCACCCGTCGGCTTGGTCGCGCCGCTTGCGTCCATCACTTCCATGTTGATGCGAAGCTGCATCGCAAAACCGCGCGGAGTTGGCACCGAGGATTGCGCCAGTCCCAGCGAGCCGAGCGTCGCGCCGTCCGCGACCGCGAGTTGCGATTTTACCAGATCAACACCGAGCACTTCTTCCGTGACCGTGTGTTCGACCTGCAGGCGCGGATTGGCCTCGATGAAGGCAAAGGCACCGTCGCCCTCGCCCGCCTCGCCATCGACCAGAAACTCAAACGTACCAAGGCTGTCATAGCTGGCAGCGCCTGCGAGTTGCCGGGCCGCCTCGACAATGCGGGCACGCAGGCTATCGCTCAGAGACGGGCTTGGCGCGACCTCGATCAGTTTCTGGTTGCGGCGCTGGATGGTGCATTCACGCTCCCATAGATGGCTGATCGCGCCGTGGCGATCGCCGATGATCTGCACCTCGATATGGCGAGCCTTGCGGATCAGCCGCTCGACGTAAACGCCATCGCTGCCAAACGCGGCCTTCGCTTCCGACTGGCAGCGCGTATAGGCCGCTTCAAGATCCTCAGCCTTCTCGACCGCGCGCATCCCGCGTCCGCCCCCACCGGCCATGGCCTTGACCATGACCGCGCCGCCCTTGCCTAGCGATGCAAAGAACGCCTTCGCTTCGTCCAGCGTGGTCGGACCGACCGTGCCTTCGATGACCGGGACATTGCAGCGTTTCGCCAGCGCCTTCGCAGCCACCTTGTCGCCAAACAATTCGAGCGCGGCAGGCGACGGACCGACGAAGACAATCCCTTCCTCGGCGCAGCGCCGCGCCAGCACCGCGTTCTCGCTGAGAAAACCGTAACCGGGATGCAGCGCATCGCATCCGCTGGACTTCGCGGCAGTGACCACGCTTTCGATATCGAGATAGGCCCGAGCGCCGCGCCCTGGAATTTCGCAGGCTTTGTCAGCGGCGCGCACATGCAGCGACAGCGCATCATCCGCGGGATAGATCGCGACCGTAGCGATGCCTGCATCCGCGGCGGCGCGCGCGATGCGGATGGCGATCTCGCCGCGGTTGGCGATCAGCAGCTTGCGAAAGGACATAACACTCTCCGTCAGGGAACAACGTCGGTCCGGCGCGATGCGAGATCGCCGCGCCGGATTGATTTTCGGCGATCAGTTCAGGATGCGTTCAGTTCCTGCTTCTTGACCTTGCCGGTCGCGGTCATCGGCAGCGCGTCGATGATCCGCACCTCCGGTACCTTGTAAACAGCCATCCGCTCGGCACACCACGCACGGATGTCCTCCGGCTTCACCTTGCCGATTACTTCCGGCTTGAGCTGGATGAATGCCACCGGCACCTGTCCCTTGTCCGGATCGTCGCGCCCGACAACACCGGACCCGAGCACGGCAGGATGCTGGCCGAGCAGCGCCTCGATTTCCGGCGGAAACACGCTCATGCCTTTCACCTTCAGCATCTCCTTGCGGCGGCCGAGGAAGTGAATGAACCCGTCGGTGTCGATGCATCCGATGTCGCCGGTGCGCAGCCAGCCATCAACCAGAGATTCCGCTGTGGCCTCGGGCTTGTTCCAGTAACTCTTGAGCAGCGATGGTGTACGAACCCGGATTTCACCTTCGCCGCCAAGCGGCACAAGTTCACCGGTCTGAAAATCCGTGATCTTGAATTCCGCTCCCGGGACCGGAAGCCCGACAAAGATCGGCTGCGAGATCAGGTCGAAGTCACCATCCTGGAATCCGGCGGTGAAGGTGTTGGACGTGTGCGTTTCCGTCATGCCGTAGGCCGCTTCGGTCAGGATCGTACCCGTCAGATCCTTCCAGCGCTTGCGGTAATCCGGATTGAGTTTCTTGACGAACGATACCACACGCACCTGTGTCAGAGACGACAGGTCGAATTCCTTGAAGCGCGGGTGATCCATCAGCTCGACGGCACCATCCACCGGCATCGCTGTGATGTTCACCTTGTACTTGTCGATAGCCGCAAGCGTGCTGACGGCGTCCCAGCGCGCGAGAAGAACCAGCGTCGCGCCAGTAAACAGCGGGAAGATCAGACCGAAGTTCTCACCGGCGATCCAGAATTCCGGAAAGAACGACAGGAAGATGCTGTCCTCGTTGGATACCACCGAAATGCCCTGATTGGCGGCGGCGGTGTAGACCATATCGCGCTGCGTATGGACACAGCCTTTCGGCATGCCGGTCGTGCCGCCCGTGTAGTTCAGCGCGGCGACGTCATCGAGACCGGCAGGCGGCAGCGGCGTCGGAGCCGGCATCGCGGCCAGCGCGGGCAGCAGGTCGGTCGCGCCAGGAACCGTGACGCGCGCGCCCATGATCGAATCCGGAACAGGAATTGCGGGATTTGCCGGGACAACATCCGCGAAGCTGGTGACAATGACCTCGCGCAGCCTGGTTTCGCCCCTCACCTGCTCGACCGTCGCCGCCAACTGATCGAGTGCGACGATGACCTCCGCATCGGTATCGTTCAGTTCATAGGCGAGTTCAAATGCGCGCGAAAGCGGGCTGACCGGCACATGGACCGCGCCGAGTTTCAGAATACCGAAGAACACGATGTGAAACTGCGGACAGTTCGGCAGGAACACCGCGACGCGATCACCTTTCCGCACGCCCTTCGACTGCAACAGCGCGGCAAAGCGATCGCTCTGCTGGTCGAGATCGGCGTAGGTCGTTACATGGCCGTAGAAAATCACCGCGGGCCGCTGCGGCCGATCCTTCGCCCAGGCGCGCAGGTATTCGGTCAGAGCCACTTCGCCATGCGGGTAATGCGGCTTGCGCGAGATGCTCTTCGGCCAGTTCTTGTCCCACAGGGCATGAAGCTGTTTCAGATAATCCTTTTCAGTGAGGCCCGTGGCCATGTCCGTCGTCCTTCTTGGTCTTGAATCAAATCTCAGCGGCGCTTCATGGTCGGATCGAGCGCGACGCGCATCGACTCGCCCAGCGTGTTGAAAGCCAGCGCGGTGAACAGAATCGCCAGTCCCGGCGGATACATCTGCTCTGGCGCGATCTCCATGTTCTGATAGGCCCGCGCCAGCATCGCGCCCCAGCTCGGGTCCGGCGGCTGAATGCCGAGGCCGAGAAAGCTGAGGCTGGCTTCGGCCAGCAGCGCGGCGGCGAGCAGCAGCGTGACCTGCACGATCACAGGCTGAATCGCATTCGGCAGAACATGCCGCCACAGGATGCGGCCCGTGGATACGCCGAAGCAGCGCGCGGCGTCCACATAAAGCTCGTTGCGCACCACGAGCGTACGGGCGCGCACCAGCCGCGCCAGTTGCGGCGCGAATACGATACCGACCGAGATCATGCCGTTGGTGAGACCGATGCCGAGCGCGCCCGTGACCGCAATCGCCAGCACGATGGCCGGAAACGACAGAAAGCTGTCGACCACACGGCTGATGGCCTCGTCGACCCAGCCGCCGAGATAACCCGCAAGCACACCGATGGGCACACCGATCGCCACCGCTATCGCGACCGCAAGGAAACTCGCATAGAGCGATGCCATGCCGCCATAGATCAGGCGGCTCAACGTATCGCGCCCAAGATCGTCAGCGCCGAGCCAGTGTTGCGCCGTCATCGGCGACAAGGCGGCGTCGAGATTCTGCGTTGTTGGCGAATAAGGCGATATCCATGGACCGAGGATCGAGATCACGATGAGCGCGACGAGGAACGACAGGCTCAACGCACCGCGCAGATCGGAGCGGAACCAGTGCCAGAAACCTGCGAACCAGCTCGGCTTGCGTTCAGCGACAAAGACCGTATCCGTCATCTTCACGAAATCCTCGGATCGAGAACGCTGTAGAGAATATCCGTGAGCAGATTGAGCGTGACCACGATCAGCACCATCACGAAGACCACGCCCTGCACCACCGGAAAGTCACGGTTCATCGCGGCGTTGACGATCAGGCTCCCCATGCCGGGAATCGCGAACACAGCCTCGACCACGACCGTCGCCGCCAGCAAACGGTTTGCCAGCAGGCTCACCACCGTCAAAAGATTGACGCTGACGTTCTTCAAACCATGCCGCCACAGGATCGAGGATGGCGGCAGGCCCTTGGCATGAAGCGTACGCACCTGCTGGGACGAGAGGATTTCGACCAGCGACGAGCGGAGTTGCCGCGCGACTTCCGCGATACCACCGGACGCCAGCGCCAGCGCCGGCAGAATCGCGTGACGCAATGCCGCCACCGGGTCTTGCGACAGGGCGACAGCGCCCGTGGCCGGGAGCCAGTTCAAGTCGAGCGCGAAGAACGCCACCAGCAACATGCCGAGCCAAAAATTCGGCACCGCGACGCCAAGCGACGCGACAGCCATGACAAAGCTGTCGATCCACGAACCGGGCCTGCTTGCCGCAGCGATCCCGAGCGGGATTCCGATCAGCAGCGCAAGGACAAGAGCAAGCGCGACAATCAGCAAGGTGTGCGGCAGGCATCGCTGGATCGAAGTGAGGACGGCCTCGCTTGAAATCAGCGAATTTGAAAGATCGCCGTGCGCGGCCTTCCAGAGCCACGCGCCGTATTGAACGAAGAACGGCCGGTCTAGACCGTAGATTTCCCGGATTTCCGCGATCCGCTGCTCGGAGGCGTTGTCACCCGCCAGGGTTACGGCGACATCGCCGGGCACCAGCTTGAGCAGGCCGAAAACAATGAAGGTCGAGAGCACGACCACCGGCAACGTCTGCAGAAGACGGCGGCCGATAATCCTGAGCTTTGCGGCGGTGATCATGACAAACCGGTTTGCGAGTGTCGAATGACCGGCGCCGCGCGTTCCGCAACGGCGCCGGTTGCGAGCGTTATCCCAGCGAGATGTTCTCGAACTTCGGTTTGCCGAGCAGGTTCGGCTTGAAGCCCTTCACCTTCTCGGACAGCGCGTCGATCTCGAACTGGAATGCGAGCGGAGCAGACAGCGCATTCTCCATGGTGAAGCGCTGGATCTTGGCGAACACCGCCGCGCGCTTGGCGAGGTCCTCGCTTTCGCGGCTTTCCTGGATCAGGGCCGACAATTCAGGCGCAGCGAGCCGGCCCGCATTGTAGTAAGCGCCCTTATCGAAACCGAGCGCATAGGTCATGCTCGGATCGGGACGCCCGGTCCAGGCCGAGACGAGGAGATCGAATTTCTTCTCCGTACCGAAGAACTGCGCGCTGATTTCCGCGATGGTTCCGCGGGTGAACTTGAGGCGGATGCCGGCCTTGCCGAGCTGGTCCTGGATCACCTCGCCCCGGCGAACAGAATCCTGATCCATGTAACCACCGATGGTCAGATCGAGACCATCCTTGAAACCCGCTTCGGCCAGCAGCTTGCGGGCCTTGTCGGGATCGTGGGGATAGAGACCGGCAATCGACTTGTCATAAGCCCAGTGCGTGCTCGGCAGCGTCATCCTCGCGGGCTCGCCGAGACCGTTCATGGTGGCCTTGACGAAAGCATCGCGATCCAGCGCGAAGTTGATCGCCTGCCGGACCTTGACGTTATCCAGCGGAGCGCGGGCGGTGTTGATATACACCTGCACGCAGTACAGCGTCGGCGACGTCACCGTGGTGAGATTCTTGGCGCGGTCGATCACCGGCTTGAGACGCGCAGGAAGCGCGAAGGACATGTCGTTCTGCCCCGCGACCACCGAGCGCAGCGCGGTTGCGAGTTCGGGAATGATGTTGAACTCGATGCCGTCGAGATAAGGACGGCCCGGACGCCAGTAGCTGTCGTTACGGGTGACGACGATGGCCTCGTTGTCAGCCCAGCGCACGAATTTCCAGGGTCCCGCCCCGACCGGCTTGCGGTCGGTGTCGTTGCCCAGCGCCTTGATGTTGGTCGGCGACACCATCATGCCGGCGCGGTCGGAGAAGATCGCGGGCAACGCGCTGTCCGCATTCTTGAGCTTCAGGGTCACCTGCAGCGGGCCGGTCACCTCGACGCTCTCCACGCTGGTGAGGTCAGCCTTGACGTTCGAGCGCTGATCCTGCCGGCTGCGGTCGATGTTGAATTTCACGGCCTCCGCATCGAGCGGCGTGCCGTCGTGAAACTTGATGCCGCTCTGGATGTCGAACACCAGCGTCTTGGGGTCCGGGTATTTCCATTTGGCAAGGCCGGGCTTCGGCTTGAGCGTGTCATAGTCCCATTCGACCAGCGTATCGTACATGGTCCAGAGAATGCTGTGGTCGGAGCCGGCGCCACCGGTCGCCGGATCGAGCGATGACGGATTGGCGGGTGCGGCAACTTTCAGGATGCCGCCCTTCTTCTGAGCCTCGGCAAACGCCGGCAGCCCGAATGTACCGGCGGCGGCCGCGCCGCCCATCAGCGCCAGCATTTCACGGCGGTGCAAGGCGCCAATCATGTGATCAGACTTCTTCATTCGCTTCCTCCTGTTGTTGTTGCGCGACTGGCGCATCTTGATTGTCCGGCGGCGGCCCTTCTGCCGACGCGAAGTGACAGGCGACCATGTGTCCGGGTTTCAGTTCGCGCCACGCCGGCACTTCAGCGGCACATCGCTGTTGGACCGACGGACAGCGGGTGCGAAAGCGGCAGCCCGATGGCGGAGCCACAGGGCTTGGAATCTCGCCTTCGAGAATGATGCGCTTGTCGACACGCATGCTTGAGGGCAGCGGGATCGGTTCTGCCGACAGCAGCGCCCGTGTGTAGGGATGCAGCGGATGCTCGATCACGTCCTCGGTTGGACCAAGCTCCATCAACTTGCCGAGATAGGTGACGGCGACACGATCGGAGACATGGGAAACCACGGAAATATCGTGGGTGATGAAAACGTAGGTCAGCCCGAATTCGCGCTGCAGGTCCGTGAAAAGATTGAGCACGTCGCCGCGGATGGAAACATCCAGCGCGGCCACGACCTCGTCACAGACAATGACCTTGGGACGTAACGTCAGCACCCGCGCGATATTGACGCGCTGTTTCTGGCCGCCGGAAAGCTGGTGCGGATAGCGTCCGGCGGTCTCCGGCGAAAGCCCCACGCGCTCGAGCGCCGCGATGCCGCGCTTGCGGCGAGATGCATCGTTACCTTCGCGCATGACCTCCAGCGGTTCGATCACGCTGTCGATAATGGTCATGCGCGGGTTGAGCGCCGCGTTGGGGTCTTGGAAAATGATCTGGTAATCGCGCCGATGCTTTCTGAATTCCCCTGTCCTAAGTGAAGCCGGGTTTGTTCCATCATGCAGAATCTCGCCGTCCGTCGGCGCGATAAGAGACACCAGCGCGCGCCCGAGCGTTGTCTTGCCCGAGCCGGATTCACCGATCACCCCGAAAGTTTCGCCGGCGCGAACCGTAAAGTTCATGCCGTCGATGGCCTTGACCGTGTCGCGGCCGTCGCGCGTCGGGAAAAGAATGCGCAGATCGCGCACCGCCAGAATGTCTTTCGCTGAGGAATTGATTTCGGCCATCAGTTCACCGCTCCCGGCAGAACAAGCTCCGGCGCGCGCCAGCAGCGCGCCATCCGGCCTGTCTCAACCTCGATCATCGGCTGTTCGCGCTCGCAGCTAGGTGCAGCATGCGCGCAGCGCGGACGGAACCGGCAACCGGCGGGCATGCCATTGGGCGATGGCACGCGGCCGGGAATCGACGGCAGCACGCCGCGGCGTTGACTGAGTCCCGGCAAGGACCGCAACAGGCCGGAGGTGTACGGGTGACGGGGGCGCAACAATGCATCATCGACCGGTGCATCCTCGACGACCTCGCCCGCATACATCGTGATCATGCGGGTGCAGACTTCGGCCACCACGCCAAGATCATGGGTGATGAAGATGAGCGCAGTCCCGGTCCGTTCGCTCAGGGAGCGCAACAGGTCGGTGATCTGGGCCTGCACCGTGACGTCGAGCGCCGTGGTCGGCTCGTCCGCGATCAGGAGTTTGGGTTTGCAGATCAGCGCCATCGCAATCATCACGCGCTGACGCATGCCGCCGGACAGTTGATGCGGATATTCGTCGCAACGCCGCTCCGGCGCCGGAATGCCGACTTCCGCCAGCGCCGCGATGGCACGCTCGCGCCCTTCCGCGCGGCTGGCGGGGAAGTGCGCCCGATATGCTTCGCTGATCTGGTCGCCGACCGTGAAGACCGGATCGAGCGCGCTCATCGGCTCCTGAAAGATCATCGCGATGTCGCGGCCGCGCACCGCACGCATCTGCCGAGGCGACAGGCCTGCGAGATCGGTGCCCTCGAACAGGATCTCTCCCTTCACCCGCGCGGATTGCGGCGGCAACAGCCGCAGCAGCGAGAGGCCGGTCACTGTCTTGCCGCAACCGCTCTCACCGACAATTCCGACCCGCTCACCCGGCTTGATCGAGAAACTTACATTTTTGGTGATCGGCAACTCGCCCTCCGCTGTCGCGAACGACAGTGAAAGGCCGCGCACGTCGAGCAAACGCGACGCGGAAGGGGCGCGCGCTGTCTGGGCCACGGGTTCGGACAAGTCAGCCACGCCGGTCATTCGTCAATCAAACAAAACGACAGACGGAAGCGGTTTTCGCGCGCCGGGAGGCAATCGCGGCCGTCCATCCCGATCGACGGAAGCACAAGGGCCCATGTCACGCATGGTGCGGTCATCTCATTCCCTTCCCTGCTTGCCCGGTCTTTTTGCCGGGTACTGGTCATCCGCCCTTGGCCCAAGCCGGAATTCCGGGCTTTGGGAGGCGATTTTCCGGCGAAAAGCTCACGTCCACCTCGCCGGTGATGCCTTGTGATCAAAGATCATCATTTGTCGATTGTCAACAATTGACTTTTTGCATACTATCCCACCATCCGGTTCGGTATCCGAACCCTTTGATAGGGAATGAAGCCATGGCAGCAGCCTTTCGGGAGCCGATGTCCGCCAGGGATGACGAGGCCACCGAGCGCACGTTCGCGGCGCGAACAATCTCCGACCAGGTCGCCGAAGAACTCGGCGCTGAAATTGTCGCCGGCCGCCGCAAGGCCGGAGAACGTCTGGTCGAACTCGACCTTGCGCGGGACTTTGGCGTCAGCCGCGGCCCGATCCGCGAGGCGATCCGGATTCTCGAGCGACGACGCCTTGTCGAACTGCTGCCACGCCGCGGCGCGTATGTGCGCCCCCTCTCGCTGAAATCAATCGCCGACCTCTTCAACGTGCGCATGGCGCTGTCGCTGCTGGCTGCACGCGCGATGGCAACCGCGCCGATCGAAAGTTATGTCGAAACACTGGCGCGGCGCTGCGCTGAGCTGGAAGCGATGGTCGAAACCGGGGACCCGATGGCGTTCGCACGGGTCACGACGCGCGCGGTGAAAACTGTCGCGCGTGGCTCGGGCAACGAACTTCTTGTCGAATTGCTCACCGACCTCGCCAACCAGACCGTCTGGACGACGATCTGGCAAAATCCGCTCGACTACCAGACGCGCGATTTGCGGCGGCTGGCGACGGACCTGATGACATCAACGCTCGAAGCCATCCGGCGGCGCGACCCCGACGCAGCGGTTGCAAGTCTTGGAAGACTGCTCGAAGAAGATCGGGACCGCGCACAGGAAACGCTCTCACAGATGCGCGGCGAATCCCTGAACCTTCGCGCATTGTCACAATCGGAAACGCGAACGCCGCCGGAAACGGTTGCGCGTGCGAGCTGACTGCGAAAATTGACAAAACCGGATGCTTGACGAAAATCGGCGGTGAAGGATATCGCGCCCCGAGCGGAAAGCGTCATCATGGCCAGTCACCGACTTCACGCTCTGGACGGCTTGCGCGGTGTCGCCATCCTTCTGGTGATGGGCTTTCACTATTTCTATCACCTTGAATCGTTCTACTACAAATCGACCCTGTATCCCTATGGCGAGACGTTCAGCAACACGCTGATCTTCAAGTATGGATATATGGGAGTGGAGTTGTTCTTCATCATCTCCGGCTTCGTGATCGCGATGACCCTCGAGTCCTCGCGGTCCGTACTCGATTTCGTTATCCGCAGATTTGTCCGTATCTGGCCGGCGCTGATCGTCTCGGCCATTCTCACGTTCTTCCTTCTGAACTGGTCGGACGCCCCGTTCGCCCTCACCCGCCGCCAGTTCTGGCCGAACTTTCTTCCCTCGCTGACGCTGACGCCGACAGCGCTCTGGTCGGGCCTGTTTCCGAAAGTCGATTTCGTCACCGGCGTCTACTGGTCGCTGGTTGTCGAAATCAGGTTCTACATGATCGCCGCGATCCTGTTCTGGCTGTTCGCGCGGGACAGGCTGGCGCGCAATCTCGTCATCTTCACCGTCGTGATTTACGTCGCTCGCGCCCTGCTCCGGCGTGTGATGCCGGGATATAACGGCGTTTTCGACGCGCTGTTCATTCCGGATTACATGCCGTGGTTTGCCGCCGGCGCTGTATTCTATGAATTGTACAAGGAACGCCTCACCAAGGCCGTTGCTCTTGTTATGCTCGCCGTCATGTATGCGATGATCGCGAGGATCAGCATCAACTACGCGGTGATCGGACGCGACCCCGTCATCGCCAGCACCGCCGCGCTCCTCTTTCTGGGGCTGTTCTGGCTGCTGTCGACAAGACCGGCGGCGGTTGGCTCTCTCGAGATTCGCCCTCTCGTCTGGATCGGCGAGTGCAGCTATTCGGTCTATCTCTATCACTATGCGGTCGGGATGATCCTGATCTCGCAGATTTCAAAGACCATCGGCCTTGGACCGCAGCTCCTGCTGGTCGCGGCAGCTTCGTTGTTTGTGCTGATGGTCGGCCGGATATCCTACGCGACGGTCGAGAATCCGGCCCGCCGCTGGCTGACCAGAGTTCTGATCGGACAGCCGCAAAAGCCTGCCGCAGCGGCCTCCCCGGCCGCGTAGAAACGGCCACTCTGCAAAAAGCTATTTGCCCTTGAATGTGGGCTGGCGCTTGCCGAGGAACGCGCCGACACCTTCCGCAAAATCGGCGGTGCCGATGCAGGCGCCGAAGCCGCGTGCTTCAGCCGCAAGCTGATCGTGCAGTGAGTTGTCAAGCGATCCGCGCAAAAGTCTTTTGGTCTGACCGAATGCGAATGTCGGTCCCTCGGCGAGGCGGCGCGCCAGCTTGTCAGTTTCGCTGGCGAGATCGGCAGCGGGTACCACGCGGTTGACCAGACCGAGACGAAGCGCCTCCTGCGCGTCGTAGACGTCCGAGAGCAGCGCGATCTCCATCGCCTTGCGCAGGCCCACCAGCCGCGGCAGCGTCCACGACGACGATCCATCGGGACTGGTGCCGAGTTTGGAATAGGCCAGCGTGAAAATGGCGTTGTCCGCAGCGATGGCAAGATCGGTCGACAGCGCAATGCTCATGCCTGCTCCCGCGACCGCGCCCTGCAGACTTGCGATCACCGGCTGCGGCAGCCCGGCCAGAATTTCGAGGCCCTCGTGCAGCGGCTCCATGATCGTCGGCACACGTACCCGCACCTCCTCCGCCGGTCCCTCGAACGCGGAAATATCGCCGCCTGCCATGAAGGCCCGGCCCTCACCGGCGATGACGACAACGCGATTTCCGGAATCGGCGGCGACGCTCTTGCAGGCGGCGAGGAACGCATCCGCCGCGGCGACGCTCAAGGCGTTCAGGACTTTGGGACGGTTGAAAACGATGCGGGCGATCGGCCCATCGACTTTCAGAAGCACCGGCTGATCCGACATGGCTCTCCCCTTGGCGATTGTTCTTTGAATAACCGGTAAGACGGAAAAACGTGAGCGTCAACGCACCCTGAGGCGCAGGAAGCTCATGACGCAGCCAAGCGCGCCGAAGCCCGCCCCGAGTGCGAGCGCCAGTGTCGCGCCCTCCCGGTCGGCGATGGCGAAGCACAGCGCCGCCAGCGCGGCGCCTATGGTTTGCCCGATCAGGCGCGCGGTGGCGACAATGCCGCTCGCGCTGCCGCTGCGCCCGGCCGGCGCGCTGCTCATGATGGCTTTCATATTCGGCGACTGGAAGAAGCCGAAGCCGCAGCCGCAGATCGCCATGCGCCAGACAATATCGAGCACGCTCGGCGATGGCGGCAGCATCGCCAGCAGCGCCATGCCGACACCGAGCAACAGGAGGCCGAAGCCACCCAGAATACCGACGGGATGACGGTCGGACAGCCGTCCTGCGATCGGCGCCATGATGGCCACCACGATCGACCACGGTGTCATGAAAAAGCCGGTCTCAACTTGAGTCCGGTGCAGCACGTCCTCGAAATAGAAGGGCAGCGAGACGAACGCGAGACCCTGCACGGCGAACGAACACACGGCCGTCGCGACCGACAGGGAGAACATCGGCCTGCGAAACAGGTCGATCGGCAACATCGGCGCGGGATGTTCCGCCTGCCGGCGGATCAGCAGCGCGCCGAAGATCACCGCGCCCGCGAGCTCAAGACCGACCAGCGCAGCAGGCGCCTTGTGCGCAGCGCTGCCGATTCCGACAATGAAAAGACAGAGGCTGATCGACGTCAGCAATGCGCCCGGAACATCGAAAGCGTGCGCTGCGCGCGGCGTCGCCGGCAGCGTCTTCATCCCGACCAGAATGGCGGCCACACCGAACGGGATATTGATCGCAAACAGCCACTGCCAGGACGCCACCGCGAGAATGCCGGAGGCAAGCGCCGGCCCGAGTGTGTAGGCTGTCGCGACGACCAGCGCGTTGTTGCCAAATCCTCGCCCGTGCAGTTTCGACGGATAGACAAAGCGGACCAGCGCCGTGTTGACGCTCATCACCGCCGCCCCTCCCAGTCCCTGCAGCACGCGGGCGACCAGCAGCGACGGCAATGACCACGCCAGCGCGCAGGCCAGTGACGCGACGGTGAACAGCAGCAAGCCCCACAGGTAGATGCGCTGATGTCCGATGATTTCACCGAGCGCCGCCAATGGCAGCAAGGTTGCCACCATCGCTATCTGATAGACGTTCACGACCCAGATCACGTCCGCCGGCGTCGTGTTGAGATCCGCGGCGATGGCCGGAAGCGCGATGTTGGCGATCGCGGTATCGAGCGCCGCCATCGCCAGCGCCGTGAATATCGCCAGAATAGCCCATCGCCTGCGCTCCGGCGGAAGCCCGTCAGTCACGGGGGGTAGCTTCGCAGAAACTGCATCCATTTCGCGAAGTATCCTGACGGCGGTTCGCGGGAGATACGATGCGTTCTATCTAACCGACAAACCACCTGCCTGCACTGGCGGCGCTGCATGCGGCATATGCACGGTGTGGCAATATGGCCGAATGACCAACACAACCGCGTGAACAGTCCACCCGATCAGCGCAACCCCATCGACTCCTCTCCGAGATAGCGCACCCGCGCGTCGGTCCATTCGTCACTCTGGATGGTGTGCAGGATTTCGATCGAAAGCGGCTTGCGCAGCGGGCTGTCGGAAGGCAGCGCGAAGGCGTAGCTTTGCTGTTCGATCACAACATCGAGGACCTTGAGGCGCGAGGCAAAACCCTGACGGACGGCCCATGTCAGAAGCGGCTTGTCGTAGACAAACGCATCCAGCCGTCCGGCGCGCAGCGCCTTCAGGCCCTCACCGAGGGTCTCGTAGGACGTGAACTTGAGTTTGCGCCGGATCAGATCGCCTTCGGACGACGTGCCTTTCACGGTTCCGACCCGCACCGAGGTCAGATCGGAAACGCCGGAGATCGTGCCCTGAATCTGCGATGTGGTGAGCACAGAAGTCACGCCGGCGGTGAACACCGCAATTGTGATCACCGACACGACAAGCCAGACCGTCGCGACAAGGCGGCCAAGAATGGTTTGCGGACCCTTCTCGGCGGACGAACGCTGCGTCATCGCAAGGGTCGACCACCATACGCTTGAACTGATGCCCTTGGTGATGCTGCCGCCGAAATACTCGTTCTGCCGCCGCTCCAGCAGCCAGACCAGAATCCCCGCACCGAGGGTGAGCCCGATCAAGGCGACGATGGCCTGCAGAAAATTGAACGAGGTCAATGCGCGCCGCAGCGTGCCCCAGTTCATCACGCTGACGACTGGAACGGCGATACCCGTCCCTGTCGAATAATAGGCTTGCGTGAAATCGAGAATCTTTTCCCGATCGACCGTCGTGGTGATCGCGCCGACGGCAACATCGAATTTTCCCGTGGCCGTCTGCTCGATCAGATCGGGCATGTCCTTCGCTTCGACGAAACGATACTGCAGGTTCTGCGACTTCGCGATCTGACGCCAAAGCTCGATGCTGAGGCCCAGCCATGTGCCGTCGGCACCCTTCAGCGCAAAAGGTGGTGCATCTTTCACCCCCACTACAAGGTCACGCGCAGGAACGGCGGATGTGGGGTCCTGTGCCCGCGCGATCGGCACCATCAAGAGCCAGACGATCAACAGAAGAGCGATCCGCAGAACCATCGTTTCTCCGCATGGTGGAACGATCCACAAGCTGCATCTGCGAATCGCGCGACTCAAGCTGTGACAGAATTTGGCGGCTGCCGCCTTACAAAAGTATCGGCACTCGCCACCGATGACGCTGCTTCGATTGTCGGTGGCGGCCGCCGCACGCCAACTTTTCCGGTGGAGCGGCAAACCGGGAGCCTGCTTCCGATCATCGCAGGACCGCCCCATCCACCGTCCCGAGGCCGGAAAACCCTGTTTATGCCGTCCTGCGAATGATACGCATTTTAAGTCGCGAACTCATCCGTTGACGTTCGCGGCACGGCCATGACAAGACCCGCGCATCGAGGATTCATGAGCGCAGTCAAGCAACAGGTCGCCGCCATTTCGATTGCCGCCAGCGCAAGCATGGCCGCGATCAAGTTCGCCGTGGGCGTGGCTATTGGCAGTATCGCCTTGATCTCCGAGGCGCTGCACTCCTCGATCGACCTGATCGCCACCATCGTCACATGGATCGTGGTGCGGGTGTCGGACAAGCCCGCCGACGCTGAACACCACTATGGTCACGGCAAGCTCGAAAGCCTGTCGGCGCTGGGCGTGATCGCCCTGCTCTACATCCTCGCCGGAGGCATCGTCGTCGAATCCTACAGCCGCCTCCGCGAAGGCGCCGCTCCGCCGACGCTGACCGCATTGCCCTTCGTGGTGCTGATCGTGGACATCGCGGTCAACTTCTGGCGCGCACGGGCGCTCCACAAAACCGCGATGGAAACCAGGAGCCAGGCGCTGGAAGCCGATGCCCTGCATTTCGCGTCCGACGTGCTGGGCTCGTTCGCCGTCATCATCGGCCTCGGGCTCGCGGCCTTCGGCTACGCCTGGGGCGACGCCGCGGCGGCCATCGCCGTCGCGGTGCTGATTTCGATTCTGGGATTGCGGCTCGGCAAGTCGACTATCGAAACACTGGTGGACCGCGCGCCGGACGGCGCAGCCGAGAAGGCCGAAGACGCGATCCGCGCCATTCCCGGCGTGGTCGATGTCGAACGGCTGCGGGTGCGGATGGTCGGCGCGCGGCATTTCGTCGATGCCACCGTGCAGGTGCCCCGCACCTATCCGATCGACCGGATCGACGGCATCAAGCGAAAGGCGCAGGACGCCGTCCTCAATGTGCTTCACGACGCCGATCTGACCTTCACGGCGGTGCCCGTGGCACGCAGCAACGAGAGCGTGCGCGACCGGATCATGGTGATCGCCCGTAACTCAGCCCTCGCCATTCATCATGTGACGGTTCACGATCTCGGCGACAAGCTGACCGTGAGCATTGATCTTGAGGTCGATGGCGATATGCCGCTGCACCAGGCCCATGACATCGCGCACGGCCTCGAACACGCCATTCGCGACGAATTCGGCGCCGACGTCGAAGTCGATACCCATATCGAACCGCTCGAACCCGAATTGCCGCAAGGCACTGACGCCGCTCCGGCGCGCGTCGAGGCGATCCAGCATGCTCTGGCGCAATATGCCGCGGATGGCGGGGCGATTCACGACGTCCACAATGTGCGCGTCCGCGACACCGAGGCCGGCGAAATCGTCAATTTTCATTGTCGCGCCGTGCCGTCGATGAGCGTGATTGAGGTTCATCACAAGGTGGACGAGATCGAGCGTGCCCTGCGCCGCGCGTTTCCGACCGTCAAGCGCGTCATCAGCCACGCCGAACCTGAGCGGTAAGTACTGGGCATAATCAGCGTCCAAACATCGGACGTCGTCCCCGCGAAGGCGGGGACCCATACTCCCGGACGTGAATGTTTCGGCGAAAATAGCAGACCACAACTTCACCATGCACACCGTGGTGGTTATGGGTCCCCGCATTCGCGGGGACGACATTTTCATTTGCATGATCACGCGATGACTCATTTGCGCGTCTTACGCACACCTCGTTCCCGTTTCGGACTCAGCATCGCGCACAAAAACGAGTCAAAACTTCCTTGGGACAACATTTATTTCGCATTAACGATTCGTTGACTCTCGACACGCTGCGAAAAGTGGATTCAAATCACATTGATTCGGAGGGTTGGGGAAAACCTCCCGAACGGGGTGCAGATAATAAAGTTCGAGGGGCAAGGAATGGCGCGTTCGCACGCAGCGACCACGTGTGTCCAATCCGATTCCATCAAAGGAATGGCACAGTCGATCGCGAAGCCGGCTTACCACCGGCTGCTGATTGCGGAGCCAGCGTTGCGGCGCGCCGTTCCCACCCTGATCATCGCCTTCCTGATCACCATCTGCATCGGCGCTTTCGTTCAGGTCATCGACCAGACCCGGCAGAAGCATGCCTCGATGAAACGCGATCTTTCAGCGCTGGCTGACCTGCTGGCGGAACGTCTCGACCGCGCGCCCCCTGCCCGTCAGGATCGCGCGGCGTCGGCCGAGCGGCTTCAGAGCCTGTTGCCCGGCTTGGTCCCCGCCTGGGGCGCCGCCGCCGGCCGCCATATCATCGTGACCAGCCCCGAACAGCGCATCATCGCGCACGCCCCCATCGACGCGCCGGTCGATAGCGCAAGCCGCATCCTCGATGTCCTGAGCGCGACGACGCAACTGGGCTCTCTCGGCCAGACCAATGTCATCGAGGTCGATCTGCCGGGCGGCCCGCGCGCGCTCGCCACCCAGCGCTCGCTGAAATCCTTGCCGGGCCAGGTCATCGTGGTTCAGGAGCAGACGGAATCGCCCTGGCGATCCGACGCGGCGCTGCAGATCACGCTGTCAGCCACCACCGGCTTTGTGGTCCTGATCCTCGGCTTCGCGTTTCACTGGCAATCCACCCGCGCCCGCGAAGGCGATCTCATCAACGACGCGGTTCGCGCACGGATCGACACGGCGCTCAATCGCGGCCGCTGCGGCCTGTGGGACTGGGACCTTTCGCGCGGCCGCATCTTCTGGTCGCAATCAATGTTTGAACTGCTGGGGCTGGAAAGCCGCAGCGACCTTCTGACCTTCGGCGAAGTCAACGCGCTGGTGATGTCCGACGATATCGACCTGTTCTCCATCGCCGACCATCTCGTCTCCGGGAAACTCGATCATATCGACCAGACGTTCCGGATGCGTCACGCCAACGGCCACTGGATCTGGCTGCGGGTGCGCTGCGAACTCAGCCAGGGTCAGAACGGCGGCAGCGCGCATCTGATCGGCATCGCGGTGGACATGACCGAACAGAAGAATCTCGCCGAACGCAGCGCCGAGGCCGATCTGCGGCTGCGCGACGCCATCGAGACCATCCCGGAAGCCTTCGTGCTCTGGGATGCCGACAACCGCTTGGTCCTCTGCAATTCGCACTTCAAACGCCTGCACAAGCTCCCCGACACCGCCGTCAAACCCGGCACGCCCTACGAAACCGTCATCAAGGTCGGCAGCATGCCGGAAATCCGCACCCGGCTTCCGAACTCGGAAGAACCCGGCGCCCGCACCTTTGAGGCGCAACTCGAGGACGGAAGCTGGCTCAATATCAGCGAACGCCGCACCAAGGATGGCGGCTATGTGTCGGTCGGCACCGACATCACCCAGATCAAGCTCCACGAACAGAAACTGGTCGATAACGACCTGCGGCTCACCGCCAACGTCATCGACCTCAAGCGCTCACAGGCGGAACTCGAAAGTCAGGCGCAACTGCTCGCCGAACTGGCTCAAAAGTACGCCGACGAGAAAACCCGCGCCGAGGAAGCCAACCAGACCAAATCGAAGTTCCTGGCCAACATGAGCCACGAACTGCGCACCCCGCTCAACGCGATCATCGGATTCTCCGAGGTGATGGGCAGCGGAATGTTCGGCGCGCTCGGCTCCGAAAAGTATCAAGAGTACTGCCACGACATCATGACCAGCGGGAACTACCTGCTGGACGTGATCAACGACATCCTCGACATGTCGAAGATCGAAGCCGGGCGCATGAAGCTCGACTATGAGCCGCTCGATCTGTCCCAAACCCTCACCGAATCCCTGCGCGTGGTGTCAGGCCGCGCTGAGAACAAGGATCTGATCGTCACCGCCGACATTCGTGGCGCGATCCCGATCGTCGCGGACCGCCGCGCCATGAAGCAGATCGCGGTGAACCTGCTGTCGAATGCGGTGAAGTTCACGCCGGACGGCGGAAAGATCACCGTTCGCAGCCGCGTGCTGAACGGCTCGGTGATGCTCACCATCGTGGACAGCGGCATCGGCATCGCGCCGCAATCGCTGGCGAAACTCGGGCGGCCGTTCGAGCAGGTCGAAAGCCAGTTGACCAAGAGCTATCATGGCTCGGGCCTCGGCCTCGCCATCGCCAAATCGCTGGCCAACCTGCATGGCGGCTCGATGAAATTGCGCTCGAAGCTCGGTGTGGGTACCATTGTCTGCGTGACGCTGCCGTGCGGACACAGCGAGCAGCCCGCACCCAGCATTATTGCCGAGTTGCCCTTTCCAGCAGCCGCAGGAAAACCTCGCGTACGTCGCTCTGCGTCTCCCGGACACGCGCCTCAAGCGACGAGAAGTCGGGTGCGTCGCCAGCCCGCGTCAGCACCCGCAGCAGATCCTCCCCGGCTGTTTCCGGCTTGAATTTCTCGGTCACGCACAGACGGATGATCTGGGTCAGGTCGTGATACAGGCGTGACGCCGCGCGAAGAATATCCGCGTCGGACTGCGACAACACCCCGAGCCGCGCCGCGTTATCCAGCACCTGCACCGTGCTGACATCGAGAATATCCGGCTTCTCCGCCGCGTGGATCAGTTGCAGATATTGCGCGATAAACTCAATATCGACCATGCCGCCGGCGGCGTTCTTGATGTCCCAGATATCGCTCTCGCCCTTTTCCTCGGCGATGGCACGGCGCATTTCCAGCACATCGTTGGCAATGATCGTGGTCTCGCGCCTGCGCGTCAGAACCTCGCGGATGACCGCCTCGATCCGCGCCTTGAAGGCGGGAGACGCCGAGATCACGCGCGCGCGCGTCAGCGCCATGTGCTCCCAGGTCCACGCTTCGTGCTCCTGGTATTCGGCGAAAGAGTCGATCCGTGAGGCCAATGGGCCCGCGCGTCCCGACGGGCGCAGCCGCATATCGACGTCGTAAAGCACGCCGTAATTGGTGCGGGTGGTGAACGCGCTGATCAGACGCTGGGTCAGCCGCGCAAAATACTGCGAGCCGTGCAGCGACCGCGCGCCGTCCGAGTCCGGTGCGTCGTGATCGAAATCATAAATCAGAATGAGATCAAGATCGGATGACGCCGTCATCTCGCGGCTGCCGAGCTTGCCCATCGCGACGATGGCGGTTTCCTGATCCTTGATCCGGCCGTGCTGCTCCGCGAACTGGTCCATCACCAGGCCATGCACGGTGTGCGCGATACCTTCGGCCACGTCCGCGAAGGCGACGCTTGCATGCTGTGCCGACACCGTGCCGGACAGAATGCGCGTGCCGATCAGGAACAGGCTCTCCTGCCCGAACAGCCGCAGACGGTCGAGAAACTCCTCGTAGGAATTCGCATCGGCCAGCGTGGCCGCAAGGCGTGCGGACAATTCGTTCTGATCGGGCATCGCACCGAAGAAGCGCGGGTCAATCAGGCCGTCCATGATCTGCGGTTGCCGCGCCAGCATGTCGCTCAGGCGCGGCGCGGCGCCAAGCACAAGTGCAACGAGTGCGACCAGATCCTTGTTTTGACTCAAGAGCGAGATCAGCCGTCCGCCGCGCTGCAGCGCCTGCAGGAAGCGGTCGAACGCCATCACGGCGTCATCCGGCTCCTCCGCGCGCGACAGGCCCCGGATCAGGTCCGGCACGAATTCCTTGAACGCCTGATGCGTCGTCTCCACGCGGAACACGCGATACTCGCCGCTCAACCAGCGCTGAAGGGTTTCCGCCACCATCTTCGGCTTCTTGAATCCGAGTGTCAGCAGATGCTCGAGCAGCCGGTTGTCGTCCGGCCCCTTGCCGTAATCAATATCGGGAAGTTTCTCGGTGCCGGTCGGATCGCCCTCGAACAGGCGGCCATAATGGTTCTGCACGCAGTTGAGATGCGCCAGCAAATCCTTGGCGAACGAGGCGCGGTCGTCATATCCGAAGAAACGCGCGAAACGCTCGACCGCCTCGATATCATCCGGCAGGGCGTGGGTCTGCTCGTCGGCGACCATCTGCAGGCGATGCTCCACCCGCCGGAGGAATTCGTAGGCCGATGTCAGTTCGTCGCGCGCCTCGAAGGTGATCCAGTTGTTGTTCGCCAGAATGTTGAGGGTTTCGAGCGTCGGCCGCACACGCAGTTCGGGATGCCGCCCGCCCGCGATCAATTGCTGGGTTTGTGCGAAGAACTCAATCTCGCGGATGCCGCCGCGGCCGACCTTGACGTTATGGCCTTCGACGGAAATCTCGTTCTGGCCGCGGTAGGTCTGCATCTGCCGCTTCATGTCATGGACGTCGGTGAGCGCGGCAAAGTCCAGATGCTTGCGCCAAACGAAGGGCGCAATCTCGGCAAGCAGTCCCTCGCCCGCCTTCAGATCGCCAGCGCACGGCAGGGCCTTGATCATGGCGGCGCGTTCCCAGGTCCGGCCCTCGCGCTCATAGTAATGCAGCGCCGCCGCGATCGAGATCGCCACCGGCGTGGACGCCGGATCGGGCCGCAGCCGCAGATCGACGCGGAACACATAGCCGTCGACCGTGCGCGATTGCAGCAGCCGCGACAGGCCCTGCGCGATCTTCACGAAGAACGGCGACGGCTCGATGCCCTCCGCCAGCGTCGGCGCCTCCAGCTCATAAAAGACGATCAGGTCGATATCGCTGGAGTAATTGAGTTCGCCCGCGCCCATCTTGCCCATGGCCAGCACGACGAGGCCGCTGCCGGCTTCGGGATGTTCCGCGTCCGGCGGCAACAGCCGTCCCCGCGCCGCTTCCTGCTTGAGCAGGAAGCGGATGGCGCACTGAACGGAGGTGACAGCCACATCGGTCAGACCGCGCGTGACCCGCATCACCGGCCAGACGCCGCCGATGTCGCACAGGGCGATCAGAAGCGCCGCTTCGGATTTCATGCGCCGCAGCGCCGACATCACCTCGGCTTCATCGGACGCGGCGGCAACATCGGCAACGGTCTTGTCGATCAGCGCCGCCAGATGGCTGTCGGGGTCGGACCGCAGCAGGCGCACGGTGCGGCCTGCGTCCGCGCGCATCAGGTCGAACAAATAGGGAGAGGCCTCAGCGATGCCTTCGAGAATCGCTTTCGCCTGGGACGAGGAATCGGACATGGCCTTGAGCGCGGCGGCGTCATCGGGCGCGATATCGCCCAGCCAGTCCGCGAGACGCCGCTGCGCGTCTTCGGGCGCAAACAGCTTCGGTCCGGCCACGAAACGGGCCGCCAGGGTGGGCCGGTCCACACCGCCCATCTCAGCTAAACTCATACTGCCTTTTGTTCCACGCCCCGGCTCGGGATCACAAGCGTCACGCGCAGCCCCGGCTGGCTGTCCGCGAGTCGCAGGCTGCCACCATGCAACGTCGCGACGGCCGATGCCAGACTCAAACCGAGCCCGGACCCGGGCTGGGTCCGGCTGGCCTCCAGGCGGACAAAGCGTTCGACCGCGCGCTGGCGGTCGGCCTCAGGAATGCCCGGTCCGTGATCCGTGACACTGAGAAGAACACTGTCCCCATCCCGATGGGCTTCGATCAGGATATCGGCGGATTTTGCCACGCCATCCGGGCTGGGAACCACCGGCTGGCCATATTTGATGGCGTTCTCGACCAGATTGGCCAGCGCCTGGCTGATCAGTTCGCGGTTGCCATGAACGGTCGCGGCATCTGCTGCCACCTCCAGCGTCAACCCCTTGTCCTCGGCCAGCGGCTCATAAAGTTCTTGGATGCCGTGGGCCACCTCCGCAGCGTCGAAGTCGGTCATGTTGTCGCGGGCCTGACCGGATTCCGCGCGCGCGATCATTAGCAGCGCGTTGAAGGTCCGGATCAGGCCGTCGGACTCGTCGATGGTCCTCTCCAGCGCCGCACGGTATTCGCCCTCGTTGCTGGACTTCGCCAGCGCCTCCTCGGCGCGGTTGCGCAGCCGCGTCAACGGCGTTTTGAGATCATGGGCGATATTGTCGGAGACTTCCTTCAGTCCCGCCATCAGCGCCTCGATGCGCTCCAGCATGGCGTTGAGGTTTTCCGCCAGCCGGTCGATCTCGTCACCGCTGCGGCCCACCGGCAATCGCCCGGACAGATCGCCCGCCATGATCCGCTGCGTTGTGCCGGTCATGGCGTCGATCCGGCGCAGCACGCGCCGCGCCACGAACACGCCGCCGGCGAGGCCGAGCACGACCACGATGATCACCGACCATTGGGCCGCCTTGGCGACGATACCGAATATCCGCCGCCGCTCCTCAAGATCGCGGCCCACCAGAATCCGGAAACCGCCGGACAGTTGCGCGACCTTTACCAGCGCGTAGTGACTCTTGGTGTCGGTTTCCTCAAGCCGCTTGTAGAACGTCTCGGCCCAGCCGGGATGATCCATCACGCCGGGTTCCAGCGATGAGACATTGCCCGCGACACCCTGCCCCTGCGGCGTGGTGACAAGATAAAGATTGGCGCCCGGACGCAGCGCGCGGCCCTCGATCGTGGCCACAAGACCGCGCAGCCCGGCCTTGGCATACCGGTCGGACAGTTCGCTCAGCTCGGAATTGACGGTGTCGGTGATCTGCTCGGTAATCATCCGCCGGGTATTCCACGCGAAATAACCCAGCAGCGATGCAGCGAACAGCGCAAACAGGAACAGGTAGACCAGCGTCAACCGGAACGCGGTGGTGCGGATCAGTTTACCGAATGCCGTCACGAATCATGTATCCGGCGCCGCGAATGGTGTGCAGCAGCGGCCTGTCCTGCCCCTTGTCGATCTTGGAGCGCAGGCGCGAAATATGCACGTCGATCACGTTGGTCTGCGGATCGAAGTGATAGTCCCACACATTCTCGAGCAGCATCGTACGCGTCACAACCTGCCCGGCATGCTTCATCAGGTATTCGAGCAGCCGGAATTCGCGCGGCTGAAGCGTGATCTCCGTCGCGCCGCGCTTGACCTGATGCGACAGCCGGTCGAGTTCGAGATCGCCGACGCGATAGGTCGTCTCCTCGGACGGGCCGCCATGCCGGCGCGACAGCACCTCGACGCGCGCCAGCAGTTCGGCGAAGGAATAGGGTTTCGGCAGATAATCGTCGCCGCCTGCGCGCAGCCCCTTGATGCGATCATCGACCTGGCCGAGCGCCGACAGGATCAGTGCCGGGGTATGGTTGCCCTTGCCGCGCAGGGCGCCGATGATCGAGAGCCCGTCGCGCCTGGGCAGCATGCGGTCGATCACGAGCACATCATATTCGCCGGACTCCGCCAGCGCGAGGCCCTCCTCGCCGTCGCTCGCATGGTCGGCAATATGCCCGACCTCGCGAAACGCTTTCACGAGGTAGTCCGCCGACTCGCGGTCGTCTTCAACGATGAGCAGTCGCATTTTCGATTCAGTCTGGGTCCGGGCAGCGGCGCTTTGTGTCACCATGGCGCGATGATCGTCCTCTTGCAAGGCAGCGAATGACGTGCCTGCGGCCGCCAGCCCCTGCGATCAAACGGAGGAAAGCGGGCGGCGAAGCTGGGGAGACCTCGCCGCCCGCCATTGCACGACCGACTGGAGTGCGATCGCGCCACCTTCGACGGAGGGGGGCGTTTTCCATCGAAGGCAACTCAAGGGACGGGCTTTTGGCCCGTCCCCGGGGAGGAGCCGTCGGCGGGGGCTACGAGCCGGCGACAACTCCCCATTCCTCGCCCGCATGTGCGGGCGCTTGATTCAAAGTGGGCGTGATCCGATCCGAAAGCCGGTACCCACTTTTCGGGACCATGCCTCAGCCCTTGGCCACCGGCAGCGCCACGAAGCGCGACGAGTCGCCGGACTTCACGCGAACCAGAACGCTGTTCTTGTTCTCGTTACGCGCGGTGGTGATCGCCTCGCGGACTTCAGCCGGGTTGGACACCAGCTTGCCCGCGACCTCGAGAATGACATCGCCTTCCTTGAAGCCGCGATCCGCCGACGGGCTGTTCGGATCGACGTCGGTCACGACCACGCCCTCCTTGCCCGCGCCGGCCACACTGTTGGCCGGAGCCAGGGTCAGGCCGAGGTTCGGCACGGTGACGTTGCCACGGTTCGACCTGCTGTTGTCATTGCGATCGCTATCGGCATTCGCGGCCTTGGTGTTCGGCAGTTCGCCCAGCGTCATGCTGAGGATCTTGTCCTGGCCCTTGTGGACCACGACCAGCTTGACAGTCTGACCCGGCGCCATGCCGCCGATGGTGCGGGCGAGTTCGCGCGCATCCTTCACCGGCTGGTCGTTCACCCGGGTAATCACGTCACCGGACTGCACGCCCGCCTTCGCAGCCGGACCATTGGGCTGCGGCTCGGCGACCAGCGCGCCTTCGGTCTTCTTCAGGCCGAGGCTGTCGGCGATCTCCGGCGTCACCTGCTGGATCTGGACACCGATCCAGCCGCGGCTGACCGAGCCCTTGTCCTTGAGCTGCTGGACAACGCTCTTGACGGTCGATGCGGGGATCGCGAAGGCGATGCCGACACTGCCGCCCGACGGCGAGTAGATCGCGGTATTCACGCCGACCACATTGCCTTCGGTGTCGAAGGTCGGACCGCCGGAGTTGCCCTTGTTCACCGGCGCGTCGATCTGGATGAAGTCATCATATGGACCGTTGCCGATGTCGCGGCCCCGCGCGGAGACGATGCCCGCGGTCACGGTACCGCCGAGGCCGAACGGATTGCCGACCGCGAGCACCCAGTCGCCGATGCGCGGCGTGCCTTCGGAGAGCTTTGCGTAAGGGAAGTTGCTGATGCCATCGACCTTGATGAGCGCGAGGTCGGTGCGCGGATCGGTGCCGATCACCTTCGCGGTGTGAACCTTGCCATCGTCGGTCGTCACCTCGACCTTGTCGGCGCCATCGACGACATGGTTGTTGGTCACGGCATAACCGTCAGCCGAGATGAAGAAGCCTGAGCCCTGCCCGGTCATCTGGCCGCCACCGCGGCCGCCGCGGCCACGGCCGCCGGGGAATCCATCCGGACCGCCAAAGCGGCGGAAGAAGCGCTCCATCGGCGAGTTCGGCGGGAACGGATTATCTTCCGGGCTCACGTTTTCGCCGGTGGTCGCCTTCTCGCCGATCCGGACGCGAACCGAAATCACGGAAGGCTTCACGCGCTCGACGATATCGGCGAAGCCGACAGGCTGCTGAACCTGACGGACATCCTTGTTCACCTGCGCATGCGCGGTCGTGGTCAGCACGTCGAAGTTGTTAGCCGGGCTGAGGCCGTAGGCGGCAACGCCGAGGCCCGCGACGACCGACGCCATCAGCGCGAACTTGCGCGCGGAAAAAACGGAATGGCGCGGGGCGACGTAGGACGGCAGTTTGGAAAGATCGGTGGGGCGGTCGGTCATAAACAATCTCCAGGAAGGAAGCAGCGAAGCGGTTTTGAATCTCGCGGTGCGTGTGCACACCTGTGTTCTGGAAGATGGGGCGCGCAGCCTTACCGCGCACTGACGGCGGAATTAATGTTTTGTAATAAAAACAAGACTCAAAAACGGTTCTGCCCCGCGCCTGGCAGTCCGCCGGAATCGGCTCGAAAAAGAGCTCGTTAAACCTGCTTTTCCGCAGATTCCTCGTTCGCGATCAGCTTTTCCAGCCGCGCTTCTTCCTCGGGGGTGAGTTGGAATGACGCACCCTCCTCGCCTGCTCCCGCGCGGTTGCGGCGGCGGTTGCCGAGCCACAACGCCAGCGCGCCGCCCGCCAATACCAGCGGCGGAACGAGCCAGAGCAACAGCGTATGACCTTCCACGCGCGGCTTGAGCAGCACGAATTCGCCGTAGCGCGCCACAAGAAAATCCATCACCTGCGCGTCGGTGTTGCCGGCTGCGATCCGCTCGCGCACCAGCAGGCGAAGGTCGCGCGCCAGCGGCGCATCGGAATCGTCGATCGACTGGTTCTGGCAAACCATGCAGCGCAGTTCGCGCGACAGATTGCGCGCCCGCGCTTCCTGCGCCGGATCGGCCATGATCTCGTCGGGCTGCACGGCGAAGGCGGGAGATGCGATGGCGATTACGAGTCCGAGAACTACCAAGCTGACGCGCAGGCGCTCACCCCACCCCCGATGTCGTCCCCGCGAAGGCGGGGACGACATCGCAAATATGTTTGCGTTCGCGCGCAACATCCCTACTCCGCCGCCTGCAATGCGCCGGTCTTCCTGCCTGCCTTCGCAGGCTTCGGCGCGCCGACGCGCAGACGGCGATCCGTCAGCGACAGCAATCCGCCGAACGCCATGATCACCGGGCCGAACCAGATCAGCAGCACCAGCGGTTTGTGATAGATTCGCACCGCGACCGACCCGTCGGCATGCGCATCCCCGAGAGAGATGTAGATCTGGCTTGCGCCGCGCGTCAGCAATGCGGCTTCCGTGGTCGACATCTGGCGGGTTGCAAAATTTCGTTTTGATGGGGTCAGCACGCCGATGGTCTTGCCGTCCTCCATGACCGTGAAATGCGAGACCGCCTCGCGATAGTTCGGTCCCTGCTGCTGCGTCACGTCATCGAGCCGCACCTGATAGCCGCCGACCGTGACGACGTCCTGCGGCTTCATGGAGGAGATATTCTCGCTATTCCATGTCGTCTCGCAGACGATTCCGATCAGTGCGACGCCAAGCCCCGCATGGGCGAACGCCGCGCCCCAGGCCGAACGCGGCAGACCCCGCGCACGATGCAGCGATGTGGTGAGCGGCGCACGGAACAGTTGGGTGCGCTCCACGATGTCGGTCAGCGCGCCGAGCACGACGAATGCCGCGACGCCGATCATCAGCGGCGCGAATGCGCCGCCGCCTTTGGTCCACGCCCACAGCACCGCGATGGTGACCAGCGCGACAATGCCCGCCGCTGTCAGGCGTTGCGCGGCAGCGACGAGATCGCCGCGCTTCCATGCCAGGAGCGGGCCGAACGGCACCGCGATCATCAGCGGCAGGAACAGCGGTGCGAAGGTGAGATTGAAGAACGGCGCCCCGACAGAAATCTTGTCGCCGGTGAGAACCTCCAGCGCCAGCGGATACAGCGTGCCGACGAACACCGTCGCGCAGGCTGTGGTCAGCAGCAGGTTGTTGAGCACCAGCGCGCCCTCGCGCGAGATAGGCGCGAACAGCCCGCCCTGCTTCAGCGACGACGCACGCCATGCATAAAGGCTGAGACTGCCGCCGATGAACAGGCACAGGATCATCAGGATAAACACGCCGCGCGCCGGATCGCTGGCGAAGGTATGCACCGAGGTCAGCACGCCCGAGCGCACGAGGAAGGTGCCGAGCAGGGACAGCGAAAAGGTCAGGATCGCCAGCAGCACGGTCCAGATTTTCAGCGCATCGCGCTTTTCCATCACCACCGCGGAATGCAGCAGCGCGGTGCCCGCGAGCCACGGCATCAGCGAGGCGTTCTCCACCGGGTCCCAGAACCACCAGCCGCCCCAGCCGAGTTCGTAATAGGCCCAGTACGAGCCCATCGCGATGCCGAGGGTGAGGAATATCCATGCCGTCAGCGTCCACGGCCGTACCCAGCGCGCCCAGGCCGCGTCGATGCGGCCCTCGATCAGGGCCGCGACGGCGAAGGCGAACGAAATCGAGAAGCCGACATAGCCGAGGTAAAGCATCGGCGGATGAACCGCGAGGCCGATGTCCTGCAGGATGGGATTGAGGTCGCGGCCTTCCATCGGCGGATTGGCGATCCGCGCGAACGGATTCGAGGTGGCGAGAACGAAAAGATAAAACGCGGCACCGATCCAGCCCTGCACCGCCAGCACATGGGCGCGCAGCGAGCGCGGCAGGTTGTTGCCGAAGGCTGCCACCATCGCGCCGAACAGCGCCAGGATCAGCACCCACAGCAGCATGGAGCCTTCGTGGTTTCCCCACACGCCGGTGATCTTGTAGATCATCGGTTTCAGCGAATGGGAATTCTCGAACACGTTCACGACCGAGAAGTCCGACGTCACATGCAGCCAGGTCAGCGCGGCGAAGGAGGCCGCGGTGAACGCGAACTGCGTCAGCGCGGTGGAGCGCGCGACATTCATCATCGCAGGGTCGCGCAGCCGTGCGCCGATCACCGGAACCACCGACTGGATCAGCGCCAGAACCAGCGCCAGCACCAATGCATAATGTCCCGCTTCCGCGATCACTTCGCCGCCCCCTGCGCCGAGGTCGATGTCGCTTTCTTGTCGTAATCGTCCTTCCAGTGGCCGGTCTTCTTCAACTCGTCGGCGATGGCTTTGGGCATGTAGGTTTCGTCATGCTTGGCCAGCACCGTGTCGGCCTTGAACACGCCGCTGCTATCGAGCGAACCTTCAGTAATGACCCCCTGCCCCTCGCGGAACAGGTCTGGCAGAATCCCCTGGTAGGCCACGGGCAGTGTTGAGTTTCCGTCGGTGACATCAAACTTCACGCGAAGCTGCTCGCCGCGCACCAGCGATCCCTCGCGCACCATGCCGCCGAGGCGAAACCGCTGGCCGGGCTTGATCTGCTTTTCCGCCGCCATGGTCGGCGTCGAAAAGAAAACGATGGAGTCGCGCAGCGCGTTGAGCACCAGCGCGGCCGCGATCGCCAGCACCACCAGCGCACCTCCAATCAATGTCAGTCGCCGCTGCTTGCGCGTCATGCTTTGTCCTCTTCGAGCATGACGTCATCCGAGAACCGCTTCACACTTTTCGGCGTCATGCTCATCTATCCATCCAGTCCAAGGCTCTTGAGGCCGTCGTTCAGAATCTGGAGCCGCGCGGCGTCGCCGCCGACAGCCTGCCGCGCCTCTCCGAGCGCCGCCTGCGCCTTGTCGCGCTCGCCGAGAACCATATAGGCGCGCACCAGCCGCAACCAGCCTTCCACGTCGTTGCCGTTGTCCTTCAGCCGTGTCGCAAGGCGATCCACCATGCCGCGGATCATGGTGTTGCGGTCGCCTTCGCTCATGTCTTTGGCGGCGGCGATGGTGTCGTCCGAGAGCTTCGGCGCGGCCACGCCCGCGCGCACTAGCGCCTCCTGCACCAGCGGACGCCATGGCGCATCCGCCGGCGCGGACGCAAGCATGTCGCGCCAGATCTTCACCGCGTCGTCCTTGCGGCCATCCTGTTGAGCCGCCACGCCAAGGAAGTAGCGCGCCTTCACTTCATTCGGATCGAGAGTAAGGGCGCGGTCGAATTCGGCTTTGGCCGCCGCGGTCACCACGCCGCCACTGGACGCGGCCATGGCTTCGCCGAGGTCGGCGCGGCGCGAGGCGCTTTCGCCGTTATAGGTGATGGCGTTGCGCCAGGCGCGCGCCGCGTCGTCATAGCGGCCGATCCGCGCCAGCACCGGTGCAAGCACCTCCCAGCCGCGCCCGTCGGTCGGATTCTTCTCAAGATGAGTTTCGACTTGAGAAATAAGTTTGTCCATCGAGGCGGTGGCCACCGCCGCGCGGCCGCGCTCCGCCAGCGGAAAATCGCCGAGCGACGGTGAGCCGAATGTCGCGTAAAGGCCGACAGCCGTCAGCGGCAGCGCGGCCAGCGCGATCAACGCAACCACGCGGCGGAACCAGAGGCTCGACGGCGGTAACGCACCCGCCTCCACCTCGGACGCAGCCAGCAGCCGGCGGCTGATTTCCACCCGCGCGGCGTCCGCCTCGCCGGTCCCGATCAGTCCCGCCTCCGCATCGCGCTGAACCTCCGCAAGCTGGTCCTTGTAGACCACGCTCTCGCTGCCTTCGCGCGCCGGCGCGCCGCGCTGGCCCAGCGGCCACAGCACGGCAAAGACCGCGGCGGCCGTCATCAGCGCAAGCACGAACCAGAGAGTCATTTCAAAGGGTTCCCGGCAAAAGTAGAACCGTTACAAACGGTCGTCCCCGCGCGGGTTACACCATGGCTGGCGGATGGGCGCAATTGACATTTCCGTCACGGATTCAATGCGTTTTGGGGCCGAAATCGGTCCATTCGGCGGGACTCGCTATGGAGCAATAGAGCCGTACCGGCACCGGACAGCCTTGCGCCAGATCAACCGGCGCGGGTCTGCTTGCCGGGTCCTCAGAACGAGCGGCAATCGCGCTCCGACAGCTAACGCCATTCGATCCGGTACACATCAACAGGCTGCTGGAAACCTTTGAGATGGTGGGGACCAATGTTCGTGACAGGCAAGCGATCCGGGATGTGATCCTGGATGGCGCTTGATACAAGAATGGCATCCGGCTCGGCCAACTGACACAAACGAGCAGCTAACTGAACGGTCGCACCAAAAAGGTCGTTGCTGTCCGCAATCGGTTCTCCGACGTCGATACCAATTCGCACTTGAATCTTCTCCCTGCTTGCCAGGTTGAAGGCCTCAAACGCTTGCTGGATGGCGCGGGCGCATTGCACAGAGGCACCAGCATCGCTGAAGGATGCCATGATGCCATCGCCGGTGTGCTTGACCACCTGCCCGTCATTGTCCTTCAACGCACGGCGAACCAGCGCGTCATGTGCCCGAACCATCTCCACAGATCGGGCATCCCCAAGACGCTCCGTCATGCTGGTGGAGCCGACGATGTCGGTGAACATAATGGCCCGCAAGGCCGAGTCGAAAATGGCTTTGTTTTCCACGCCGCTCGGTTCCGGATCGGACACCCTCCCCAGAAACGCTTGGACAGCGGAGAGGTCGACTTCGATCACGTCCTTCGCCACTTCGCCGTGAGCTTCGTCATGAACCCGCATCGCAGTTTGGATATCCGGCGCGTCGATGAGACAAAAGCCCGTACCCCGCGTTTCATCAAACCAATATGTCAGGAAACGAACTCCGTACCGATCTTGCACTTCCAGGTCTTTTCGATGGGCCTCAGCGATATCGGAAGCTGTCAGGCCCGAGAGATCGTGTCGGTCGAGGAAAATTGGCACTGGTGTTACTCCAGCCGTTTCAGGCGCAACCGAATGAAATCGGCCTCACGCATGGTGTTTCGCCGAAATCGCCGTTTAATGTATCAGTTTGGTAAGGCCATGGAAGTGCAGGAAGCCGGAGCCGCCGGGCTGCCTTGCGCCAGATCAACCGGCGCGGGTCTGCTTGCCGGGCTTTCCGGTTTCGGCCGCCTTGCGCTCGACGGGCTTGGCCATCTCGGCGGCCTTGCTCATCAGCGAGGCGTAGTCCGGGCCGAACATCACCTCGCAGAACCGGATCGCGGCGTCCATCTGCATCTTGCGGAAGGCACGGACCTTCGGATCTGGCGTGCGCAGCGACTCCACCAGCGTTTCGGTGGCCTTCTCGACATAATGCTGCAGTTCGGTATGGGCGCGCAGCGACACTTCGTTGATCGCAAGCTCGCTGGCGTAGTTGCGGCAGATTGCGACAAAGTCGATCAGCGACGCGGTCTCCTCCACGTCATCCGGATCAATCCGGTTCGCGGATGTGACGTCCTTGTCCGGCCCCTGCCGCAACAGGCGGCGCACGCGGCCCGGAACGCTGTCGATTTCGGACTGCAGCGAATTGGAGATTTCGGAACGGATCGCGGCGAGCTGCCTGCCCCAGGTGGAGTCCGAACGGATATCGAGCTCGGTCCGCAAGCCACGAACACCGTCATGCAGCGTCTTGAGATGGCTGGACGTATCCTGGAAATGCCCGCGCTTGATGTCGTTGCGCAGTTCGGACGCAATCCGCGACAGGTCGTGGATCGCCATGGTGACGGTGACGCCGAACGGCGTGCCTGCGACGCGGATTTCGTCATCGGACGCAGCGACGGCGATGCCCAGCCGCACGATTTGCCAGGGGGCCGCCAGCCGCTGCATCACCATCGCGATGGCGAACGGCAGCACCAGCGGTGTCTGCAGCGCCGGCTGGTTCAATGCGGCCATGGCCGAGGCGACCTGAGAGTCGCCGAACACACGGATATGTCCGGTGAGCTTGTTGCTGAGTTTGTCGAGCGCCTCGCTGGCGGCGAGCACGGCGCCGATCGGCCCGATGTCCTCGACCACGCTCGGCGCACCGAGACGGCCCAGCGTCCGCTGCCGATCTCCGATGGAGAGCGCGCCGGTGACGTTGGCGATGGCCTCTGAAGCAGCCGCCTGAACGGCGCGAACCGCAGCGTTGATCTCGGGGGTGCCGGTGGCCTGCGCGAGCGCCGCCTCAAACGTACGGACGGCATCGGGATTGCCCTCGCGGCCGAGCCACATCCAGACCGGAGCCAGCGACGAGCGCCTGATCTGGCCGGGCCTGACATGGGGAATGTTCTCGACGAGGAACGGCTCCAGCGGCCGGAACACCAGCCGCATCGGATCGTCCGTGCGCGGGGTCATGTCCTCGCTCGGCGCGCGCACGATCATGCGCAATTGCTCGAGCACGAAGTTCGCGACGGCGACATCGTCACCGCGCTCGATGGCCCGCTCGAACTCGCGCATCAGCAGCGCCTGCGCCTTCGGCGGAAGCTGCCCCAGATACTCTCTCAATCGCTCGATCGACGATTGGCTCATGCGCGGCCCAAACGCTCATCCCTCGGTGACACCCCGCGGGTGTCCACCGGGTGTCATAGCCGGGACGTCGTTAATTTCACGTTGAGGAACAGGGCTTTGGGGGCTTCCTTGCCCGTTCACCCCTGCTTGCGCTGACGAAAGGCCGCAACCTTATGGCGGTTGCCGCACAGGGCCATGCTGCACCACCTGCGGCGGTGAGATTTGGTCCGGTCATAGAACCACATGGTGCAGGTCTGGTCCTCACACTTGCGGATCAGTCCGAAATCCCCGGCCGCCAGAAGCTCCGCGGCGGATTCCGCAACGGGAGCGAGCAACTGCTCAGCGGATTTCACATCGCGCTTTCGCTCGAGGCGGAGGCCTGCATCCTCGCAGACCAGTTCAGAATGACTTGGAGCCTTTGC
Organism: Afipia sp.; assembly: GCA_050249215.1. Taxonomy (GTDB): domain Bacteria; phylum Pseudomonadota; class Alphaproteobacteria; order Rhizobiales; family Xanthobacteraceae; genus Afipia. The sequence continues at coordinate 229,424 of JBFWQX010000004.1, read as the reverse complement.
AAGGAAATCGTTGAGCGGCCCGGGATCGACCCGGCCGCCGTTCTTGCGGGTGCTGACCATCACCCGGATCGCCTCGCGCAATGCCCGCGCGGATTTCAGAAGTCCACGTGTCGGCACAGCAGCGATCGCGCCCTCCTCATACCAGCCCGAGCGGATCAGCCATCGCGCGACATCCTCGTCGGAAGTCCATGAATCGACTGGATTTCCGTCAAGCTGGGCAACGGTGTTCAGCAGGTCCAGCGCCGGATGATCGGCGGCGACAGACGGCCATGCCGTGGCCGGCTGGTCCGGAGCGTTTGGGGTCATGATCTCTCCTCAACGACGCCCTCAACGTAACCTTCAAAATATCATTTGACAAGTTACGCCCATCCTTTGTAACCATCAAAATACAAATTAACAGTTACAGAGGACAAGACCCCATGACCGCCACCTCACTCCAATCCATTCCCCGCATCGCCGTCCGGACCATCGAGGCTGACGGCGTCAGCCTGTTCTATCGCGAGGCCGGCCAAGCCGACGCGCCGGTGATCCTGCTGCTGCACGGTTTCCCGACCTCCTCCCACATGTTCCGGGATTTGATCCCGCAACTCGCCCGGAAGTATCGCGTCATCGCGCCCGATCTGCCGGGCTTCGGTTTCACCGCCGTGCCGCCCGCCCGCAACTACCGCTACACGTTCGACTCGCTGGCCAAGACAGTCGGCGCGTTCGTCGATGCGCTGGGCCTGACCCGCTACGCGATCTACGTGTTCGACTACGGTGCGCCGGTGGGTTTCCGCCTCGCTCTCGCTCATCCCGAGCGCATCTCGGCCATCATCTCGCAAAACGGCAACGCCTATGAAGACGGCCTCAGCGAGGCGTGGAATCCGATCCAGCGCTACTGGCAGGACCCGACCCCCGCGAACCGGGATGCCCTTCGCGGCTTTCTCACACTCGAAGGCACCCGCGGACAATACATTGCCGGCGTGAGCAATCCCGAAAGCATCGCCCCGGAATCCTACATGCTCGATCAGGCGCTGCTCGAGCGGCCCGGCATCGCCGACATCCAGCTCGACCTGTTTCTGGACTATGCGTCGAACGTCAAACTCTATCCGGCGTTTCAGGCCTACTTCCGCGCGGCCAAACCGCCGACGCTCGCGATCTGGGGCAAGAACGATCCGTTCTTTATTCCGCCCGGCGCGCAGGCCTATCGGCGCGACAACCCCGATGCCACCGTGCAACTGCTCGACACCGGGCACTTTGCGCTGGAGACACACGCCGACGACATCGCAATCGCGATCGACCAGTTGATGAGCCGCGTGGCTGCGTAAGGGCATGAATCAAAAAGCCGCCCGGTGCGTCGGATGACGAACCGGGCGGCGATGCGTGAAGCTGTAAATTTGCGGCGATGTGTTGCGATCAGCCGACCGCCGTCCAGGTGCCGTCGGGATTGCGGCAGGCCGTCCCGCGCTCCACCATCGGCTGGCCATTGATATAGACGGTGTGGCTGAAGCCACGGCAGCGCATGCCGCGCTTTGTATAGGCCGGGCCTGGCACGATGTTGCCGTAGCGGCCGGTGTCGGGATTGCGCCAGTCCACCGGCGCGCCGGGCGTCCCGCGGTCGAGCGCGGTCATCTCCGCCTCATAGGCATACTGGCGATCCTGCTCGTCCATCGACGCGCCGATCCGGTTGCCGATCAGGCCGCCGATCGCCGCGCCCGCCATGGCCGCGCCGACGCGCTCGCCGGTTCCCCCGCCGATGGCCGAGCCGATCAACGCGCCACTCACCGCGCCGAGCACGGTTCCCGAATTCTCCTTCGGCCCGCTGTCAGCGGCGCATCCGCCGAGCGCCAGCGCGGCGCTGAGGAAAATGGCTGTTTTTGGAAAGTGCATGTCGTCGTCCCCGTACACGCTGGACGATGATCGTCCGGCGGGCCGCCGTTGGAACGGACGAATGGGGCGAGAGAGCGGCGGGGCTGTACCTTAAACCACCATATGCAATTGAGCTATTAGCGCTCAGAAATGCTTCGGAAGCCCAGCCTGCTTCAGAACCGCGTTGGCAGTGTGACGCGACTTGATGTTGCTATCTACCGTGAATCGAATCCCCGAAATCGGACTTTCCCAGATTTCGTGATCGCCTCGGCCCTGCCGGACAAAAGAACAGTTTGCTTCAGTCAGGAGTTTTTTCAGCTCTGGCGTGAGGCTCTTCATGCAGCCTTGGCGCCGACCCTGACCCGCCGCGAGAACGTGGCGATCACTTCCACCGGAACGTCGAACCCGTCATCGGCATCATTGACGTCCAGAAGATCGCGAATAAGCCCGGGCAACTTTGCATCAAGCTCGTCGAGACTCGATGCTTCGGTGACGAGGCCGGGCAGATCGGTGCTCTCTGCTGTCCAGACTTCAGCATCGCTATCCCAAGTCGCTCGAACGACAATGAGATGTCCCATGTTTGTGGTGCCCTCAAGAGGAATGCCAGCCATCAAAGCAGCCCTATCCTGTCGTGACAAGCGCACCCTGCAATATGACAGACAACGCCTTAAGCCCAGGTTAGCCGCTTCTGCGCGTTAAAACAGAGCATGTCGCATTAACACGTTGATTTGAGAAGAATTTTCACACCCCAGGCAGCGCCAGTTCCGCGCGCAATCCGCCGATCGGCGCCGCGCCGAGGGTGAGGCTGCCGCCGTACAGAGCAGCCAGATCGGTGACGATGGACAGACCGAGACCGGAGCCAGGCTTGGTCTCATCGAGGCGCTGGCCGCGCCGCGCCACCTGCGTCCGCTGCTCCGGTGACAGGCCGGGGCCATCGTCATCGACAACGATGCGCAGCGTGGGATCGAGCGCGCCGCCGGGCGTCAGTTCCTGCAGCACCTCGATGAAAACCTTCTGGTTGGCCCACTTGCAGGCGTTGTCGACCAGGTTGCCGATCATCTCCTCGAAATCCTGCCGCTCGCCGCGGAATTTCGCACCCGGCTGGATTACGCAGTCGATCAGAATGTCCCGGTCGCGATGGATCTTCTCCATCGTCCGCGCCAGCGCCTCCACCACAGGACCGACGTCCGTCACGGTGCCGATCACCGTGACGCGCGCTGCGATGCGTGCGCGCTCCAGATGATGCGCGACCTGATCGCGCATGATGCCGGCCTGTTCCAGCACCTTGGCCGCGAACGGATCGCCTCGATTGGCGCCCGCCTCGTTGACGATGACCGAGAGCGGCGTCTTGATCGCATGCGCCAGATTGCCGACATGGGTGCGCGAGCGCTCGACGATGGCGCGGTTGGCGTCGAGCAGCGCGTTGGTCTCTCGCGCCAGCGGCGCGATCTCTTCGGGAAACTCGCCTTCCAGCCGTTCGGCCTGCCCTGAACGGATGGCCGCGAGCGAACTGGAAATCCGCTTGAGCGGCGCAAGGCCGAACCGCACCTGAAAGATGGTGGTGAGCAGCAGCCCGACCGACAACGCGGCGAACGTCACGGCGAGATAGGTGTTGAACGCCCAGGTTTCATCCTCGATCTCGGCGGCGTCGCCCGCGACCGTCGCGAGATACTTGCCTTCGGTGCCGAGATCGACCGGCCGCTCCACCATGCGCAAACGCTGGTTCTCGGGACCCGCGACATAGCCAAGGCGCACGCCGGACTGATCGAGTTCGATTCCCTCGTCTTCCAGTTTGGGGAGCGAAGCGTCCCACAGCGAACGCGAGGCGCGGACCTCCGGCTTGTCGCCATCGGTGCGCGCGAGCCGCCAGTACCAGCCGGACAAAGGCAACTCGAACAGCGGCTCGCCGAGCGACTGCACCGACCTGTCGGATTTATCGGACTTGTCGCTCTTGTCGTTCGGATCGTCGGGCTGCGCGACTTCGGCGATCAGCGTGCGCAGATAGAAATTGAGCCGGCGGTCGAACGCGCGCTCGGTCGAGCGCTTGTACACTGTGGACAGCACGATGCCGGTGATGACAAGGATCAGCACCACCCAGGCCGTCGCCGACAGGAACAGGCGTGTCGCGAGGGATTTTGGATGCCGATTCAAAAACAATCCTCAGGCGCGCTGCGCGTCACAACACGGCGCGAAGCGACACGCCGATCCGCCCGACCATAGCCTACCGCGCGTCGGTTGCGGAAGGCTTCGTATCCGCCACCGGCGGCGTCAGCAGATAGCCGAGGCCGCGCACCGTCTGGATGATATCGACATCCAGTTTCTTGCGGATGCGTCCGACAAACACCTCGATGGTGTTGCTGTCGCGGTCGAAGTCCTGATCGTAGAGATGCTCGACCAGTTCGGTGCGCGACACCACGCGGCCGGAATGGTGCATGAGATAGGCCAGCAGCCGGTACTCATGCGACGTCATCTTGATCGGATTGCCGTTGACGCTGACGCGGTTGGTACGCGTATCGAGCATCACCGGCCCGCAGGTCAGCTCGGACTGCGCGTGTCCGGCACTCCGCCGCAGCAGCGCGCGGATGCGCGCCAGCACTTCCTCAAGGTGAAAAGGCTTGGCGACATAGTCGTCAGCGCCGGCGTCGAAACCCTGCACCTTGTCACTCCAGCGGTCGCGCGCGGTCAGGATCAGCACCGGCATGGTGCGCTTGTTGCGCCGCCAGGCTTCGAGCACGGAAATGCCGTCCATCTTCGGCAGACCGATATCGAGCACCACGGCGTCGTATGGCTCGCTGTCGCCAAGGAAGTGTCCCTCCTCGCCGTCGAAGGCACGGTCGACGACATAGCCTGCGTCAGACAGGGCGGTCGTGAGCTGGCGGTTGAGATCGGGATCGTCTTCAACAACAAGAAGGCGCAACGTCGTCTCCAGTGGCAGGCTTGCAATAGCCTAACATGAACGGTGCGGCGGTGAATGCTCCATGAACGAAGCCGCGCCGGAGATTACTTTTTCTCCATTCTCACTTCTTCGCCACCGCCTTGACCAGCTTTCCGAGAAGGCCCGGGTCATTCTGGCCGGTGGCGGCGCAGACCTTTTCCCGGGTCCGCCCGCTCATGTAGACGCCTAGCACGCCGAACCGGAACCCCCAATAGCTGACCAGAAGGCCGGTCGCGCCGATCAGGGCGTTGATCGCCGTCATGTCGCCGGTCCAGAATTCGTGGACCAGCACCGTCCACAACGCGCCGCATTCCAGCGTCAGTTCCAGCGCGTAAAGCGGGCGCCACAGCCGCTGCAGCATGTCTTCGCTGCCAAGCTCGGCGCGGATCGTCGCCTGCGTTTCAGCGACCGACCCGCGCACCGCATCGGCTTCGGCGCGCACAGCTTCCGCCCAGGTGTTCTCCGCTCGCACGATCTGGCCTGCGCCGCCGGTGGCCAGCGCCTTGCCGACCGCGTCGGGCGTCACATCTGTCGCGCCGACCGCTTCCGCCAGAATGTGACCCGCCGCGCCGCCGAGCGGGCCACCGAGCGCCGTGCCGAGAATCGGCGCGCCGAGGCCGATCACCTGCTTTGCGATATCACCCCAATCCATTGGATGTTTCCTCCACCAATCCGAGCGAAGCCTGGTCGAAACATGATCACGAGCACGATGCGCTCCCTCTCCCCGGTGGGGGTGAGGGGCACTGGATGTCAGAGTGAGAATCCGAACCCCCTCACCCGCTCACTACGTTCGCGACCTCTCCCCGCCGGGGAGAGGTGAAACAGGCGTCGCCGCTTCCTGCTCGGCCCGATGCCGCCAGCGCCAGACGAAAAAAATCACAAGAGCCGCCAGCGCCGCCGCCGCCGCGACCATCAACGCCACCTGAAGCCGCGAGGTGATGGCCGCGCTCGCCGCACCAGCCGCGATCACCGCGCCGGTGGACGCGGTCACCGCCGGACCTGTCGCAGGCACAACGGCCTTGCCCGGCGAGGCATCACCTGCGGCTGGCGCGAGTGCACGGCTCTCCGCCATCGCCAGCGCCGCGGCGCGCACGCCGTTGACCCGCGCGGTCCAGCCGCGCCCGAACACCGGAAACGTCTTCAGCGATTTCAGAAACGCGAGCCGTTCCGCGCAGAGCGCGACAATCACGTCACGCGCGGCGCATGCCCGCGCGCTTGCAACGACATCATCGCTGACCACGCTGGTCCGGTCAGACAGCTTCAGGATTCGCCGCAGCACCTTGCCTGCACGGCCGATGCCGGAGTTCACGCCGTAGTCAAACACCGCGTAATCGACGCCGGCCGGGAGTTCGTCACAGCGCAGCGCGTTCCAGTAGTGCTCGCGGTAGATTTTCCGCGCGACGCTCTGCGGCAGCGCGCGAACGTCATCCGCCGTAGCGTTGCCCTTCCAGTAACGGCGTGCATCCGCGAGCGTGATGCCGAAATTGGTCGGCCCGCCGGGATCGGACGGATGATCGGTGTAGCCGCCCTCGTCATGCAGCAGCCGCGTCAGCGCGGCATCGTAAGACGATACCGCCATCTCAAAACACCCACGCGGCAAATACGAGCGATGCAAGCCAGATCGCCAGCACGGTCCTCGGCCTTGCCGAGACCTGCGTGGCGCACCAATCGACGGACGCGAAAAAACGGTCGCGCAGCAAAGCGAGCGTCATGCTGGATTCTCCATTGGAAAGCAGCCTGGGAGACGGGCTGGAGTCTTCAGATTGTTATTCGCGGCGGCTTTTGCCGCTACGCATACTGCCCGCCGGAAGCCGTGGACCCGGCCGCGTTCCCCGGAAGATAGCTCGCCCCTCCGTTTGCGACGTCGATAATCGCATTGAAGCTGACGATGTAGCGCGAGCCGGTCGCCGGGCCGGAATAGGTGTTGCCAGGCAGATTGAAAACGCCGGTCCGCGAGCCGACAACGAACGCCGAGGAAAACGCCGGCGTTCCTGTGATCGTCACGGTCTTTGACGAACAGACGAATATCCCGCCCGTCGTCGCGAACAGGTGGCGCGTTGCCCCGCCGGAGATCGTGTAGTTTGCCGTGAACTCGACATAGGCGTTCTGCTCGATCCAGACATGCGCGGTGACGGCCGCGCCGTACTCGTTGGCGCCGAGTTCAAGATACGTATTGAAGAGCTTGACGTGCGATCCCGAGGTCGCGTTGGTGAACCTGAAGCCTTCAACCTTGTACCGTCCCATGACATTGCTGCCGCCGATGCCATCCGCCGCCGTCGAGGCCAGAACGACATTCGCGGGCGTCGTTGTGTCGCCCGTGATCGTGACCTTGCCGGAGCCGACAAAGCTCTTGAGAACAAACGGGCCATAGGTGCCCGCGCCGACGGCGATGCTCACGTCATGGATCGAGCAGTCCAGCCCGGCGATGACATCAATCGCCTTCTGGATGGTGAGAAACGCGCCGCCCGATGAATTGGACAGCCCGTCGTTACCGTTGCTGCCGTCGCTGCGCACATAGTAGATGCGGTTCGCGGCAAGCGTCTCGCGTCCGCATGGCCGCGTGAGCGCGGACCAGCGCGCGGCCGTTCCGTCGTAGCGCAACAGCACCGCCTGCTTCGCGCCGACGGCAAGATCGCCTCCGGCTGTGAAGCGATTGGCGGCGGTTGACGATGCGCTCTCGTTGAGCAACACGATGGTCTGGCTGCCGGTGTTGAGCAGCACGACGACGCGGCCTTCCGCGCCGCCGGCCAGACCGGAGATAGTGCGCTGCGCATCCGACGACAGATTGAGGATGCTCGCGGAAGCAAAACCCGTTGGCGCGAAGTCATTCTGGCTGGACGTGATTTGCGGCGGAGAGATCACGCCGGTCAGCGCAAGGCCGCGCGGAAACGCGGCGTTGCCAGAACTCCTGTCGATGGTCAGCGCCTCAACAAAGGTCGTGCCGTCGCTCGAGACCTTGAGCTTGAAATCGTCCGATCCGATCAGGCCGAATTCGGCGCGTCCCGAAAACGCGTCGGAGAACACCACCGATGCCGTGTTTGCGCCGGCTTCCTTTGAAATCTGCAGGCGCATGTCGCCGCTGCCGCTATCGGCGACGGCGATGGCATCGAACAGCGCCGCATTCGACTTCACGGTGAGCAGGTTCGGCGCGCTCGCGGTGTCGTTGACGCCGAGCAGCGCGACGCTGCCGGACATGCCGCCGCTGCCGGTCGCTTCGGTCCATGATGTGCCGTCATAGACAAGCAACACACCATCCGCGTCCGACCAGGCGCACCACCCGGCTTTCGGGTTGAAAAACCGCCACGCGCCGTCTTCGCGGACGACGACGGCATCCGCGTGCCCCGCCCACGCGCCGGTTGCGCCGCTCGCGACAATATGACGATCGCCCTCCGCGGGCGACGACGGCGGCGTTGTCCGGTCCGTATCGAGCACGCCGATCTGCACCACGGAATCCAGAATCCGCAGTGCTTCATTGTGCGTGACATGCTTCTGCGCCTGGCTGCCGTCGATGAAGGGCAGCCCGAGATGGGATGTATCTGTCATGATCGCTCAGAGTGTGAGGGTGAATTCGTGCGGATGCCCGCGCCCGACCGTGCTGGACATCTGCGAGACACGGCCATGCAGCACTGTCAGCGGTGTTCCGAAGTCGGCAAGCTCGTCGGCGCTCACATAGAGTGCAGATGGCGTAGTGCTTGAAATGCTCCGCACCACGGACGCGCCCGAGAGAATGTCCAGCGTGTAGGCCTCGGTGTCTTCGCCGAGCGGCACTTCGACGCTCCAGTTATCGCCGTCGCGCCGCGTTCGCCTGATCCACGATACCCGGATGCCGCCCGCTTCGCGCGAGGCTGTGACATGCACCGGAGACAGCGGCATCAGCGCCGTCGCCTGCGGCGTGACTGTGAGCGACAGCGCCGAGGGATCGTCATGGCTGCGCCCCGTCGCGACAATGCGCAGGTTGATGGCGCGATCCAGCGCATCCAGTCCACGCGCGATGGTGACCAGATGATCATCCAGCAACACGAACGGCGAACCGGCCGGGAGCGGATCGGCAATCGCATGGTCACTCCCCGCCTGCCCGCGCAACAATTGCGAGAGCCGGTATGTTTTCTCGTCAACCAGTTCAGCGTTCGCGAACTGCAATATCTCCCACGCCCCTTCAGCGTTGAGCACCGCGGCGACATTCGCCCCGCCCAGCACACGCGCCTCGGTGACAGAGGCGAGCGCGCCGCCATAAAGCATCACGCGCGCCTGGCTGCCGCGATCCCAGCAGCCCGTCGGGCCTGCGGGCAGCGCGTCCAGCGTCTCGCCGATGAGCGACGGCGCAAAGGCCGTCGCCGTCTGCGCGAAGCTGAGGCCATCGGTCGATCGCCACACGCTCACCGATCCCGGCCAGGGATCGGCGAACACCGCCAGCCGTGTCAGCACCGGCGGCTCCGACGCATCGAGGCTCGGCAAATCGAGCACCAGCGCCTGCACCGGACCTAACGCAGGCGGGATCGCCGGCGGCTTCACGCGCGGCGCGAGCAGCGGCACGGAGAAGACCTCCGGGTCGATGCTGCGCGCCTTGATCTGCCGCGAGGTGGTATCGACCAGTTCGGAAATCTCGAACAACCGCCGCCGCGCATTGATGGTGACGCCGATCACATCGCCCGGCATCAGCGCCAGCGCCTTCATGCCGAGCGACAGCGCGACGCTTTCGCGCCCTGCCCATAGATCCTGCAGCCATATTTCGGCCCGCCGTGTTGCCGAAGCATCGTCCGTCACCAGCGCAAAATCGGAATGCAGCGCGCGGTTCGAGCCGCCCACCAGCCGCCGCGATGTCACCGCGGACCGGCGATAGTCCGCCGCGCCGTCGGTGAAACCGAATGAGACCTCGCGCGGCAGTTCGGTCTCCTGCGTTCGCGTCAGCCGCGCCAGCGGGTCCTTGCGGTTATCGGCCAGATCGTCTTCCACGATTTCCGCGACCGGCGCCGCGCCGCGCTGGACGAACGTCAGTTCGCCGCCCGCGACCGTCGCATCGAAGCTGTAGGCCGCCGCCAGCGGATCAATCGCCGCGCGCGGCGACATCGGCCGGTCGATCACATAGCCGTCGCAACTCTCGCGCAGGCGGTCGGTGCGTGCGTCCGTCACGTCCGCATCGGTGAGGATCGCGCCGACCAGCGCGTCGAGCGGCGCGGCACCTAACCGCCCAGTCAGCCAGTGCCCGGTTTGCCAGTTCGGCCCGTCGCTCCAGACATCGGTCGCCGCCGGAAACACCGGATAAGGCCGCGCGTCCCAGGTCCACAGATGCAAACCGGAAACGTCGATCATCCGCCCGCCATAGACCGGCGAGACCGGATTCAGTTCATCCGCGCCGAAGTCCGGATCGAACGCCGCGATAATGGTTTCGAGATAGCGGCGCTGGATCAGGTCGTCGCGCTGGCCGTTCGAGAAATGCGGAAATGTGCCTTCGACCGAGTGCGCATCGGGAAACGCACTCGGCTGGTTCGCGCCCTTGTCCACGGCAGGACAGCCAAGCTCCGTCAGCCAGACCGGCTTGCTTTGCGGTGTCCACGCCGTCGCGCTGCCGAGTTCGGCGCCGCCCACGCGCTCGACATGCGGGTTCGCCCACCAGTTCCACACATCCTTCGCACGATAGATCCAAGGCTTGCCGAGACCGTCAGTGATCGGCGTGCGATCCTGCGCCGCGCGCGCGGTGTCGTCGGCGTAATACCACTCATAAGCTTCGCCGCCGTTCAGGTTCGACGCGAGATAATCGCGATCATGGATGGTCGCGGCCAGCGGCGCATCGAGATGATCCGCATCGTCGCGCCAGTCCGACAGCGGCGCATAGTAGTCGATGCCGACGGCATCCATGGCGGACGACGCCCATAGCGGATCGAGCGGGAAACGCACTTCATCGCCGATGACATGCGATCCGTATTCCGTCCAGTCCGCGCCATAGGTCACGACAGTGCCTGCGCCGACGACAGCCTTTACATCCGAGGCCAATGTCGTCAGCGCCTGCACTGCCGGGTAGACACCGGATGCGGAGCGAACGCGCGTCAGCGCCTTCAGTTCCGATCCGATCAGGAACGCATCGACGCCGCCGCACGCTTGCGCCAGATTTGCGTAATGCAGGATCATGCGGCGATAGTTCCAGCCGCTGGTGCCACCGGCGGAAAAGAAGCTCGCAATCTGCGTTGCGGCGGTCGCCGTGCCGTCGGGCGATCCGCCGACACCCGGCGCGGGGCTGCAGGTGATCCGTCCGCGCCAGGGATACGGCGGCTGCGACGCCGCGCCGGTCCACGGATCGGTCAGCGCGTTGCCTTCCGGAATATCCATCATCAGAAACGGATAGAGCGTGACCTTGAGGCCGCGCGCTTTCAGTTCCGCGATCAGATGCCGCACGCTGTCGTCGGACGGCGTGCCGCCATAGGCCGGGCGGCCGTCCACTGTCGAGACAACAGCGGCGCTTCCCCGGCTCAATCCGGCGACAGACCACGTCCCGCCGGACGTGACCTTGATCGCGTTGTCGACGCGCGGCTGCACCAGGCAATTGCCCGCGCGCAAATCGTTGCCGAACCAGGCCACGACAATGGCGACACGTTCGAGATTGGGGCATGTCGCCTGCAGATCGTCGAGCGAGGCGATGACGTTCGCCGCCGCGCTGGTGACATGGCGATTCTCCGGCGCGGATTGACCGGGGCCAAGCACGCGCACCACCGGCGATGTCTCGTAGCCGAATTCCGTCGCGCCGGGGATCAGCGTCACCGCGCGGGTCATCTGTTCGAGCCTGCCGATGGGCCGCACGATCTCGAAGGACATTTGCGGAATCCGGTTGCCGAAATCCGCCAGCGGCAGCCGCTCGAACACGATGTAGGCGAGACCGCGATAGGCCGGCGCATTGGCCGCGCCCTCCTTCGCGACAATCAACCCATCCGCCGCCTGGTCCTCGCTGCCGCGATGAACGCGCACATTGAGGTTCGACGTATCGAGCAGCTTGCCGTCGGCCCAGATGCGGCCGACATGGCCGATCTCGCCCTCGCAAAGCCCGACCGCGATGTTCGCATAATAAGAGTATGTCGTCGTGGTGACGCTGCCGCTTCCGCCGCCGCCGAAGCCTTTGCCTCCGGCGCTGCCGCCCTCGGTGCGGGTGGAGACGACTTCCTCCAGCCGTGTCGCCCAGATCACCTGCCCCGACAGACGTGCGCGGCCATAGACGCGCGGGATCGGCGCGCCTTCGGTGGAGGCCATCACATCGAGATCGGCCAGCCGCGGCCCCTGCACGCTGCGATCCTGCGCGAACAGCGTATGATCGACGACGTTACCGATCAGCGCGCCGGCGATCCGACCCGCAATCGCGCCTGCGGGACCGAACACCGCGCCAGCGGCACCGCCAGCGACCGAGAGAACGAGAGCTGCCATGAGGTTATCTTCACACTGGATGAAATTCGGCCACCGGCGCTGGGTCCCGGCCTTCGCCGGGACGACGCAGATTTCAATTTGCGTCGAATGACGGGTTGCTATTCGTCTACATCCGGAAAACGAAATGCGAACGCCAGCCGCCGCTGCCACCAGGGCGAGAGCGCGACCTCGCAAACCGCAGCGCCGTCATGGGCGTGGATCATGGTGCCTTCACCCGTCGCAATCGCCGCGTGCTTGGCGACGAAGCCCTCGCGCCAGCGAAACAGCAGCACATCTCCGCCGCCGATTTCGTCGCGCGTCACCGGCACGAGATGCCGCAGCGCCGCCTCGGCCAGCGTCTCCGCACCTGACGCTTCCGCCCAGTCCGGCGCATAAGGCGGCGGCATCTCCGGCTCCGAGCCGACGCAATTGCGCCAGACCCCTCGCACGAGGCCGAGACAATCGCAGCCCACGCCTTTCAGCGAACCCTGATGGCGATAGCGCGTGCCGATCCATGTGCGCGCTTCGGCGACGATGGCAGCGCGAGACAGAATCGTTTTGTTCACCAGTGTTCCCATTGGCGTTGCGCCTCCTGCCGACGAAAGGAAGAAGCTACCTGCTACGTTCTGGTGAGGGTAACTGTGCGATAGAGATGCATGGTCGCCTTGTATGGGAACGACGCTGCAATCATAACCACTGCGCTCGCTAACCAAGCCCAGTAACCGACGGAAAAACTTTTGATATGAATTGGGGCGTCTTTCCAGCCAATCGGCAATGGAGCGACATTTAGATAGCTAATCATCAAAATAGCAGTCAGCACAGCAACGCCAAAAGTTACGCTTCGAGAACTGAATAGAAAAAGAAACCAAGTCGCCAGCAAAAGCGGATTTGCGAACCAAGACAGAAGGGCCAGAAGACCGGATATCCAGAGTGCGGCAACAACAAAAATAAGAAGTGTTAGAACCCATCGTCGCACCGGCACCGAACGTCCTAATTTCCATTCGATAAAGCCGTGTACTACGTAAGGTACCAGCCAAAGCGGAATCGCCAGAACAATTCCTGCTCCTAAAACCCAAGGGAAGACGCGCAACCCCAGAAAAAACAGACTCATTGACGTATTGTCAGCCGTCTCATCGACTCCGTTAAATCGAACTCCAGTAAACTCGATATAAGCAAGCTGTGTGAGGCAAAAGGCGAATGCGGATACGCTCAGCAATACGATACCAAGTTTCCACCACGTCAAACAGCCAGCTTCATCATGTGTCATCGGCTTCTCAAAAATCACGCAATCGTATCCGAATATGAGAGCACCCTACAAATAGCATGGCGTCTTTGGAAGTAGAACGCTACTTTGAATTTTTACCTCACCCAGCCATCGACCCACCATCATTTCCCGCCCCTGCATCGGGAGAAGCGATGACAAAATCGTTGCCCGGAATGTGGGGGAAGCCGCGGAAGTTGGCGGCGTTTGCAAAGCGGTCGCGGCAGGTGGCGAAGCGCTTGTCGCATCCCGCCGAAACCGCGAACGTATCCCCGGTTGCAATGACTTCCGGCATCGCCTGCCACAGCGACAGCCGCGCATGACCGGACGCCATGCGATGCTCCTTGATCTCGACCGACAGGCCGTCATTGGCGCCGGATGCCCAGGTCAGCTTGCCGCCGCTGAAAACGCCCTCGGTGAAAGTATCGAGGCCAGCCGCGATGATCGTGGACGTGGATTCGATGGACTCCACATTGCCCTCGCCTTGCAGGCCCGCCGTGACGAGATCGAATTTGCAGTGGGCATCGCCGAGATCGGCGCTGCAGCGCGCCGTGAACAGGCGCCCGCTCTGCTGCGACAGCCGGTCCGCCAGCCCGCGCAGTTCGGCGCTGAACGCCTGCCCCTCGCGCTTCACCTCGCCGAGTGTCGAGCGCGCCATCAGAACGCGCAGCGAGACCTCGCTCCAGTCCACCAGCCAGGTCTCGACACTTGCGGCATCGTAGCGGCCTGCGGCGAGATCGCTTTCGTTGAGCGCGTCGTCCGCCAGCGCGCCTGCGATTTCCGCGCCATCCACCGACAGATCGAAACGGCTGGCCGCCTCGGATGAGGTGAAACCCGTCCCCGCACGAAAAGTCACGCCATCAATCACGAGATCGTCGTCGTGATCGGTGAACCCCTGCACCACGCCGTCGCGCCGGATCAGCTTCCAGCAATGGGCCAGCGTCGTGACGCCGGAATCGAGCTTTGCCTGCAGCGCCGATGGAATGTCCCTCATGGCCGGATCTCCACCAGCGGGATTTTCGGAATCGCGCCCGCGGCGAAGGCCGAAAGATCGACCTCGAGATAATCGGTGTCGAAGCGCACCGGCACATCGAACTGAAAGCCCGCTGTCACCGCCGCGCCGCTTGCGGGAATGTGTCCGGCAAGAAAGGTGACGATGCCGGTCGTGCTGTCGCAGGTGAACGCCGCGCCTGACGCGACTTCGCTCCCCGCGACGGCGACGCGCACGCTGCCCGGTACCGGCTTGGCGATGATGCGCGTGTAAGGCGCATGGGTGCTGCCGTAGGTCTTGGTCAGTTGGAATGCGGCGCGCGTGCCATCCCCCGTGCCCAGGGCCTGGTCGAGCGGCGAGATATCGGACGCCGGCGCGGCGGAGGAATGATCGAGCCGGTCGCGCCAGCGGAAGCCATAGAGCTGCCCGCGCCGCTCCTCAAAGAACGCGACCACCTGCTGCAGGGCGTCGAGCGTTTTGACGCCATAACCGGCATCGAAGCGGCGGCGCGAATGCGCCCAGCGGGCGTTGCGCTCCTCGCGGCCCGAGCCGAAGGTGACGATGTCGGTCCGCCGCTCCGGACCGCCCGCGCTTTTCAGCGCGATGTCGAGCGGAAACAGGATTTCGTGAAAACTGGCAGGCATGATCTGATCCACCGGGACATAGATCCGCGTCATCCTGAGGTGCGAACCGCGCTAGCGGTGAGCCTCGAAGGATGCGCGGCAAGTCTTCGTCATCCTTCGAGGCTCGGCGAAACCGCCTCGCACCTCAGGATGACGGAATTGCTACAAACTCCGCTGCCCGCGCGAGACGGCGCGGGCGATCTGGCCGGTGATATAGCTTTCGGAGCGGCGGAAACTCTCAAGGTCCGGCGTCGCAATCTGGATGGTGATGTTGTTGCCGCCGCCGCGTGCCGCCACGCCGAGCTTTCCGTCCGGTCCGCGCGACAGCGGCATGATCGCCTCCGGTCCCGCCTCTCCGGCAAGACCGACGCCGCCCTGCATCAGCGGAAAGTAGGTCGGCGTGCCGATCACGCCGCCGCTGGCGAACGGCTTCACCGCGCCGCCTGCCGCCGTGAGCGAGAGGCCCGCCGATGCTCCCGTGCCCGCGAGGCCGGAGAGCAGGCTCGACAATCCGCCCGCGATGCTCTTTTCCAGCGGCTTGAAGGCGAGCCGCACCGCCATGTCGGACAGCCGCAACGTCAGCGACTTCAGCACGTCGTCGAACTGCCGGCCGCCGACGACCGATGCCGTGAACGCGCCGGTCATCGCCCGCGAGAACGACAGTGCGCCGGCGGTCAGTTCCCGTGTCCGCGAGTTGAGCGATCCGAGCGTCAGCGAGACATCGTCACCGGATGAATCAATCGTCATCGTGCTCTCTCCTGCCTGTCAGGAAATGCCTGTATCAATGCGTCGAGGCCGGCGCGGTCCATCGGCGCGCTGACGGGGCCGCGCACGGCCGCCACCGCGCAGGCGAGTTCACGCGGCGTCATCCGCCAGAACTGCTCCGGCGGAAGGCGCAGCACGCCGAGGCCGAAGCCGATCGCTTGTTCCCACGGAAACGGCTTCATCGCGCCTCCCGGATCGGCGCATCGTCGAATGTCGCGGCGATCAGATCGGCCGCGATGCGCACATAGCCCGCAGCCCCACCATCGGCGGACATCGCGGCCACCTCCGCGTCAGTCACGCTCTCGCCCGCGCCGCGCAATCCCGCGCCGATGATGCGCATCAGGTCGCGCGCCGACAGCCGCCCGCTGCCGAACCGTTCGGCCAGCGCGACCAGATCCGCCGCGCCGAAGGCGGATTCCAGTTCGGCGAGCGCGCCGAGCGTCAGCACCAGCGTGCGCTGTTTGCCGCCGAGTTCGGCGGCGATTTCTCCGCGATAGGTGTTTGGCATTGGGATCCTCATGAAAGCGGAAACGAGGCGACTTATTCAGCGTCGTCCCCGCGAAGGCGGGGACCCATAGCCACCACATGTTATGGTGGCTATGGAAGATTGCTCCAACATCACTCTTCACCCGATAATCCAGGGAGTATGGGTCCCCGCCTTCGCGGGGACGACATCGCGCAGCGATCCCGGTTCTGCGAAGCAGCGCTGCACGCTGCATCGCGCCCGGGACACAAGCTATGCCGCCGTAAACGTCAGCGCGCCGGCGGACTCCAGCGTCAGGTCGAACGTCACTTCGCCATTGTGCTCGCCGGAGAACTCCAGACTTGAAATCTGGAACAGGCCTTCGATGGCGCCGAAGTCAGGCACAACGACCTGACAGGCTTTCAGGACACCATCGAAGAACGCCTGACGCACCATCGCATCGGACGCGGCATCCTTGAACAAGCCCCTGCCCGAGACCGACGCGCGCTTGACGCCCGCGCCGGCGAGAAGCTCGCGCCATCGCTCGGTCGACTCGGCGTGCGTGACATCGACCACCTCGGCGTTGAACGCGATGCGGCGGCTGCGCAGCCCGGCGACGGTGACGAAACTTGCGCCATCGCTCATCTTGAGCAGCAGGTCCTTGCCTTTCTGGGCGGCCATTGTGTTCTCCTTCAGAGGTTGATGCGATGTCGCCACGGCCCACAATCGTCATGCCCGGCCTTGACGGAGAAATTATTCCAGCGGCTCCGTCACCGCGCGAAACCGCACCAGCGCGTGATAGGTGCGGCCGTCGCTTTCACGGCGGATGTCGGCGATGGAAAAACGCAGGTTGACCAGCCGGTGCCCGTCGGGTGACAGCGGCGCGTCGTCAAGCGCCTGCAACAGCGCGCCCGCGATCACATGCGCCTCGCGATGACCGCCCTTGCGCGACCAGGCATGCAAGGTGAGCTGATGCTCCTGCGTCTGCCCGCCGTCGGATGATGCATCGGTCAGCCGGGCCTCGCCCAGCGTCACGTAAGGAAACTCCGCGTCGCGCGGCGGCTCGTCATAAACCCTGCCGCCGCCGAGTGCCGAGGTCAGCGCGCTGTCGGCCAGCAACGCCTCATGGATCGCGGCGCGCAGCGCCACGTTGGCTGTGGTCATGGATATGATCTTCCCTCATACGATGTCGTCATCCTGAGGTGCGCGCTCGCGCGCCTCGAAGGATGGGCATCTTGCTCGTCATCCTTCGAGGCTCACCGCAGGTGCGGTTCGCACCTCAGGATGACGTTAACGCCTCACCCCATCCGCACGTCGGCGTCGATTTCGATCAGGCGGCGGTCGTCGCTCTCGCGGATCGCGGCGATCCGGTAGATCCGCGCGCCGTCGCTGAAGCGATTCTGCAAGGTCAGGGAAAGATGACTGCGCAGGACGATGCGATAGCTTTGGGTCGCGCCATCGGCATCCGCCTCGACATCGCGGCGCGCCGCGAGCGGCGTCACCTGTGCCCACACGGTTGCGAATGCGCTCCAGGTGCGGACAACGCCGCCCTGATCGTCGGGCGTCTCGATGGGCTGCTGAACCACAAGGCGCGTTTTCAACTGTCCGGGATCAATCATAGCGAGAGCACCCGATGGGAGGCGATCATGGCGTTGACGCTGGCAGGCATCATCGCGACACTGGAGCCGATGGCGATCAGACCGCGGTTCTCGTACCAGTGCGCCACCAGCATGCGGATCGCCTGCAGCAGGCGCTGCGGAACATCCCCGGCCGCGCCATACCCCACCTCGATATCCAGCTCGATTCCCGCCGTGCTTCGCCCTGGCACCGGCAGCGACCACGACGGCGCGGCCAGCGCGCCTGCCGCGCGATCAACCGCGAAAATTTCGGGGTCGATCTCGCTCGCTTCACCCGCCGCGTTGAACACGCGCGCCGCCGCGAGTACGCGCAGCGGACCGATGCGCGGCACGATCCGCCCGCCATCCGGCCAGCGGTCCAGCACCAGCCGCCAGGTCTGCGTGATCAGCGCGCATCGCGCCAGCGCCTCGACATGATGGCGCGCCGCCGAAACCAGCGCTGTGATGATCGCATCGTCGTCGCCGTGCTCCACGCGCAGGAAGGCCTTGGCATCGGCGAGCGACAGCGGCTCGGCCGCCGGCGCGGTAACGAGATATGCAGGCATGGTGAAACCCCTGTGTTCGGTCGATCAGGCAACAGCGGTTGACAAAGCATGTGCGGCGAGGCTCATCCTTGCGGATGATCCCGCTGTCACGCCTTTGCGCCGCCCTCATTATTTCTTCGGCCATTACAACGCCGTCGCACGCCATCACCGGCAGCCGCTCCGCGCCGAGCGGCAGCGTGGCGCAATCCATCGTCACGGTCGTCGCGGCAGGCGGCGGTGTCTGCACCGGCACGATGATCGCGCCGAACATCGTTCTCACCGCCGCGCATTGCATCGCGCCAGGCACAGCCAATCGCGTGATCGACTATTCCTCAAAGCCGCCCACGCTGATCGCGCCGCAGCAGGTCGCGGTTCATCCGCGCTACAACGCGCAATCTATCGCCGCCCATCGCGCCACGGCGGACGTCGCGCTGCTGCGCCTTCCCGCTCCGATGCCCGGAAAATCCGCCGCGCCTGTCGGCGTGCCGCGCATCCCCTTCACACCGGCGTCACGCTTCACGGTCGTCGGCATCGGCTCCACGGTTGCCGGGCGCGATGCGGGCGTCGGCACAGTCCGCGCCGCGCCGCTCGCCGTGACCGGCCAGCCCGGCACGTTGCAGGTGCGTCTGGTCGATCCGCAAACCCAGAACAAAAGCGCGGGCATGGGCGCCTGCACAGGGGATTCCGGCGCACCGGCGTTCGAGGATCAGAACGGCCTGAGCGTCATCACCGGCGTGGTGAGCTGGTCGACCGCTGCGAACAACGCGGCCGGCTGCGGCGGCCTCACTGGCGTCACACCCCTGACATTATATAGAGACTGGATCGTGAAGACGGCCCGAAGCTGGGGCGCGGCGATTCAGTAACAATCGTCAAGTTCCCTGCTCCCTGACAAGCAGCGGACAAGCCGCCAGTTTTCTGTCCGGTATTTTCTTCGGCAACAGTTGCGAGAACGCGATGCATCCATTGTCCATTCACGCCTGCAAAGCGATTGTCAGCGTGGCTGCCTGCATTGCGTTGATCGCGGCGGCCCAGGCGCAGCAGGGCGAGACGAAGACGCCGCGCCCTCGTCATCAGGCCCGGACGCAGGATCAGCCTCTCAAGCAACCTTCAGCGCGCCGTCAGCCGGCCGGCTGCCCTGAATTCGGCCCAGGCTTTGTGCGCATGCCGGGCTCGGACAGTTGCATCCGCTTCGGCGGCGGCATCGGTGTCGGCGCGGTGCCGTAAGCGCTGGCGCCCGTCCGTTCAGTGGTGATGGCCGCGATGCCGCTTCTTCTTGCGATGGACCGGCTGCGGCCGCGCCTGCGGCTGGGCCTCCTGCCGATAGCGCCTGCGCGATTCCTCCAGCGCCCGCTGATAGCCCGGCGAATTCATGATGCTCGGCGCCGCGCCGCGGGCGGCGGCGGGGGTGGCAACAAGAAGACCTAATACGGCAACGAGAAGCGATCCCAAACCGAGTGAGTTTTTCATACATCCTCCTCCGCGATCATTTGTCGGGCTTAAGTTTTATATCTCCGTCCATGATGCTGAGAGACATCCCGGCATCCCCCGCTTGGGGAAACCATTTGGAATCGACGATCGCTTGGAGTTGCGCCCGCGCCTCAAGCGGAGCGACTTCTTTTGTCAGTTTGGCGGCCTGCAGTCGAACCTGCATATTGGGGAATTCAAACAATTTAATGAGCATTCTGCGTTGATCTCCGGGACGCGACTTCAACTCATCATGAATCTCTTTCATACGTGCAAAGAGTCGATTGTATTTTGCAATCTGACCGAGAAGCAGTGCCTTGTCCTGCTCGCGCGTATTCTCGGCAAAAAGCTGGACGAGATCGTCACTGGTTACATTGGAAAGATCAACTTTCTTCATGGCTTGAGAACCCTGAACAGAATCAGCGCGTCACGTCCGACCCTTTGTCGCTCTTCCCAGTTCTTGTCCGACAGATACTCGCGCGGCGACAACCAGCCATAGTCCGGATTTCGGGTGCCGTACCACCCCGTGATCTGGTAGTGCTTCAGCCTCGGAATACTAACCACATTTGACGGATCATCAATCTGACTCCGAGAGAAACCAAAGTACTCCGCCCAGGTCTTCTGCTGCTCTCGGCGCTCAGAAAGCGTAGCCCGGATGAAGCACAGCGAAATCCGGGATTGAAGCGCCCCGTGGCCCGTATTCCGCTTCGGCCTGCCCCGAACATCTCAAGACGGCCTGAAAACTCCTCTGTCGAGATTCGAGAGCGTCATTCCCGCGTCGCCCGCCTGAGGAAATACGCCACTATCGGCAATTGCCTGAACCACGCTTCGCGCCTCGGTATAATTCAGAGCTAGTGTGGCGCGAGCAGCAGCAAGCCGAACCTGCACATTCGGATGCGTATAAAGCGCAGTCAACGCGCGACGCTGATCGCCGGCGCGCGATCTAAGTTCATTTGTTACAGCGCTCATTTGCTCATAAAGACGTCTGTACTTACTTGTTTGATTAGAATTCACCGCTTCGTACTCATTCAGCGCGAGCACAACAAAACGCTGAACAAGTTCCTCGAGCGAAACATCTTGAAGTGCTTTTTCGCGGTTCATGGCTTCAAAACCCCAAATCGAATCAACGCGTCCAACCCCACCTGCCTGCGCTCCGCCGCGCCTTTGTCTCTTAGATAATCTCGAGGGGTTAAACCTCCAAAATCCAGATTTGGCTTACTATACCAGCCAGAAATGTCGTAATGCTTCAGAACGGGGATACGCACTTTCTTTCGATCAGAACTGCTATCGGGCCTTTCCTTAGGAATTTCTGGCGCGACATGATTCTGACTAGTACCAGATTCATTCCCCTCCGGCACATCACCCGCAAGCTGCGTGTAGTCACTGTTATCCGTCTCAGTTGGTGCGATCTGAAACAACGAGAAAAGGTCGCTGAAGTTCGGTAAACTACCGAAGTCGATCATTGCCGTCGGCGAAGCGGTCCCGCCGCCCATCCCGCCGCTGTTTCCATCCGTCCATCGTCCGCTCTCACGCCCGCTCCCCGCCGGCACGCGCGGCTGGTTCGGGCTGTATTTGCGCTCGACATCGGAATAGACGCTGGCTGCCGCACCGGGCACCAGAAACCGCACGACATCCGAACGTACCCAGCGATGTGCGTCGGGCCGCAGCCATCGCTTTTGCTGATGGCGTGCATGAGCGTCCTCGCGCGCAGACATGCGAAGTGGTCCCGATCGGAAGAAAAAATGAAAGAGAAAGCTGCAACACGCGCTGTACCGCGTTCACCTCTCCCCGCCTGCGGGAAGAGGTCGGAGACAGAGCGACGCGGCGTCTCCGGGTGAGGGGCAATGCTTTAAGGGCCCCTCACCCCAACCCTCCCGCAAGAGCGGGGCGAGGGAGAAAAGATCGCAACGGCCCTCAGCTCGCCGCGAACTTGACCAGCTTGATCGCGTCGAAGTCCTGGACGCCGCCGCCGACGCGCTTGGTGGTGTAGAACAGCACATAGGGCTTGGCGGAATAAGGATCGCGCAGCACGCGCACGCCCACACGATCCACGATCAGGTAGCCGCGGCGGAAATCGCCGAACGCGATGGAGAGCGAGTTCGCGCCGATGTCCGGCATGTCCTCGGCCTCGACCAGCGGGAATGTCATCAGCGAGGCGCGCCCGCCCGCCTGCGCCGGCGGCTGCCACAGATACGCCCCGCCCGAGTCCTTGAACTTGCGGATCGCGGCCTGCGTCTTGCGGTTCATCACGAAGGTGCCGTTCTGGCGATAACCCGCCTTCAGCGCGTAGATGGTATCGACCAGCACGTCCGACGGATTGGAGCCGGGAAACGCGCCCGCGCTGCCGCTGGCGACATAGCCGAGATTGCCCCAGGTCCATGAGCTGTTGGCCACCGCCGTATAATTGAGAAAGCCCTTCGGCTTGTTGCTGCCGTCGCCGTTGACGAAGGCCGCGCCCTCCTGCACCGCGAAGGTCAGTTCGACCTCGGAGGCGATCCACTCGTCGATATTCACCGCCGAGTCATCGAGCAGCGTCGCCGTCGCCGCCGGCATGGCGTAAAGCTCCATCGCCGGGAAGCTCAGGGCATCGAGCGTGGGCGACGTGGTCTGCGTGCGCGCGTCCGTCTCGCCGACCCAGCCGGTGGCGGGGCCCGCGGTCATGAACGGCTTCTTGTAGACATTGCCGGAGATCTCGCGCACCGACGAGATGGCGCGGATCGGCGAAATCACCGCCAGCCGCGCGCCGATCTCGTGTTCCAGTTCGGTGGGCACGAGATAACCGCCGTCGGCGTTGGAGCCGGCGGACAGCGCCTTGGTCTCCAGCGCGCGCAGCGCCCCGCTCTCGCCCTGGCGCACGTAGGCGTCGAACGCGTTCTTGTGTTCGCGGGCCGACGCGTCCGCAAAGCGCGAGCGGCTGGTTTCGCGGCGGCTTGATTCCAGCGCGGGACGCGCTGATTTCAGCGCAAGATCGTCGATCCGCTTCATCTGCGCGTCGAGCGCGCTGTTGATGCGGTCCACCTTCTCGTCGAGCAGCACATCGGCGCGTCGAGCCGTGGCTGCAAGCCGCTCGTCGTTCGAGGCCTTGAACTCCTCGAACATCGCCATGATGGCGTCGTGCTCGCCGCGCGCGGCGGACGAGATACCGGACTTATGCTCCGGCGCGGTGTCATTGATGTCGTAGTCCATAAGGTTCTCCTTGGTTAGGATCGGGTTCTAAGTGAAATGCACAAACAAAAACGCCGCCCGGACGGGCGGCGAAAGCACTGAATGAGAGATTACGGGTTATAGGAACGGCTAGAGATATTGTCCCGTAGCAGCTATTCCTTCTTCGATCTCCAGCTCAAGTTCGGGATAAGCCTTGATGGCTTTATTAAGCAGTGCCACGCTTACGGCGTCTATCGCCTTGGCGATGTCGAACGCATATTCCTTGTAATCTTCCGGACTGCAGCTTTCTTTTAGAAGACGCATCGTCTCCTGCAAATCTCGCGACACCCTGAAAGCTGTGCGAACCGTGTATCTTGCCGTCTCGATATCCATCTTCGACCACCCCGATTTAGCGATTGATGCCAAGACAAGCATTCATACATTTCTGAAAATCCCAATAATTTCGATCGCTCCCTGGCCGGGAAAAACGCTCCAGAATTGGGAAGCACAGATTGACGCACTTCGCATAGTCTGCCGGACTACCTGTTCGATCAAGTTTTTCCGCTCTTGCAAGAATATCCTGAATCAGAGGTGCGCCCTTGCTATCTTGAGTACCGTCGCCATCCGTCCACCGCCCGCGCTCGTCCCGCGGTTGATCGGGGCTGTATTTTTGCTCATCGGGATGCGGCGGCGTCAGCCAACGCGAAACATCCGGACGAATGTAGCGCGCCGCATCTGGCGGCATGAAGCGCGCATGCTGATGCATGTTGTAGAGATCGCCATGACGGATCATCGACGCGCCTCCGCATGATGGCGAAAGCGCGACGGGCTCCGCCGCGGCGGCGTCCCTTTCACCGCCCTCACCCGCGCACCCGCGAGCAGCGGAAAGGTGACGATGGACACTTCCCAAAGATCGACCTGATAGAGTTTGCGCACGCGCGTCTTCGGGTCGATCTGGCCGCGCACGGTACGATAGCCGATGGAGAGGCCGTCGATGGCGCCCTGCTCCACCAGCGCGAACAGTTCGCGCCCGCGCGCGACATCGGGGATCAGGCGGCCTCGCGCCCACAAGCCCCGAAAGTCCTCATGCAGGTCGAGCCAGATGCCGACCGGTTCGGCGGGGTCGTGCTGAAACAGCATCGGGATTTTCCGCAGGCCGCGCTGCGCCAGCGTTTTCGCAAACGCGCCGGGCATCACCATGTCCCGCGCCTGGTCGATCTCGCCGAACAGGCTGGCGTAGCCTTCCACATTGCCGTCGCCCGTGAGCGAGATGCGGGAAGTCGATGACATCGGCGCGTGCATGGGCATCCTCGCGAACGGCGCGTGGGTGGAGAGGCGTGAAATTTTGAGAGCTACTTCGCGATAACAAGCGCGATTAAGATTCAGTGTCGTCCCGGCGAACGCCGGGACCCATAACCATTGGGTGGCCGGTTGATCGCCGGAAGGCGTCACAAGCGTCGCGGCAAAAAAGATGGCTTAGGGAGTATGGGTCCCGGCCTTCGCCGGGACGACATCGAGAATAACTGCGCGCATCTCGCACAATCTACTTCCCGCGCTTCGGGCTCTTCCGCCGTGCGGGCTTTGCGCGCGGAGACTTCGACACCGGCTTCACCGGCGCCTTGTGCTGGATGCGATCGAGATGCGCGAGAAACTCGCGAAACACCGTCAGATGATCCGGCGACGACTTCTTCTCCGGCTGTATCGCGCGCAGCACCGTATGCAACGTATCCATAAATCAATCCTCGCTGATGAAATGAGAGAGACTGCGCCGGCCTGTCGCCTTGCGGTTGAAGCGCGCGAGCTGGCGGATGAATTCATCGAAGCGCCGCGACGCCGCGGCCAGTTCGCGCAACGTCAGCAGGAACGCGGCGCTCGCCGCCAGCGCCCACAGCAGCAGCGCCAGATGCGCAAGATCGCCGCGCTCGGTGAAGATGCGGATCAGGTCGGACATGGTGATTGCTTTCCCGTCACCCTGAGGTGCCGCGCAGCTTGCGCGGCCTCGAAGGGCGGCGGCGTGTCATCCCGCAAAGCCCGCGCAGCAAGTTTACGCAGGCTGCATGAATTTGCCTGCGCTGCCCGCACCTCGGGATGACGCGCCAACAAGGATTCTGGCCAACAAAAAAGACGCGCCGAACAAAAATGCTCGACGCGCCTTCTTTTCCGAATCTCGCTGAACCAGGCGGAGAGAACCGCCCTGTCCGAAGTTCAAATGAACTTAGCGGGCGGCCTCAGCGAGGTGACAGCGCTTGGAATGAGACACTGGACCACCTCCTTTCGTTGTTGACGATAGATTGAAGATAGTGGCCCGCGTGCGATTCCACAAGGATCGTTTGGCGCGGCTACGCCAGCCGGTTCCCGTCCTCGACAGGCGCGTAGCCAGCCGCCTCGCGCTTCTCGTTCAGCGTCAGGAACGGCGCATTGGCGATGCGGTCCCACAGCGCCGCGCGATCGGACGCCAGCGCGTCGATGCGGTCGGTATCCACCACAATGCGCAGGCTCTCGCCGAACTGCGGCGACAGCCAGTGCGCGATGGCGCTGCCGACACGCGAGGCCAGCGGCAGCACCGTCTGCCGCCAGAACACGCGATTGGCTTCCTGGAAATTCGCATAAGTGTTGTCGCCGGGAATGCCGAGCAGCATCGGCGGCACGCCGAAGGCGAGCGCGATCTCGCGCGCGGCGGAATTCTTCGCCTCGAGAAAATCCATGTCCTTCGGCGTCAGCGACATCGCCTTCCAGTCGAGCCCGCCTTCGAGCAGCAGCGGACGCCCGGCGTTCACCGCGCCCTGATACGTGTCGGTGAGTTCGCGCTTGAGCCGGTCGAATTGCTGATCGGACAGCACCGCGCCTTCCGGCCCGGAATAAACCAGCGCGCCGGACGGACGCGCGGCGTTGTCGAGCAGCGCCTTGTTCCATTGCGAACTGGCGTTGTGGGTATCCACCGCGACCGCCGCGGCCTCGACCGGCGCCAGCCCGTAATGATCATCGAGCGGATGAAAGAAGGTCAGATGCAGGATCGGCGGCACGCTTGAGGCGATTTGATCGAAACGCACGCTGCGCCCCGCGACGCCGTATTCATACGCTTCCGCCCAGCCGTCATCCCCGGGCACAACCTTCATGCGATCCGGCCGCAAGGTATAAAGCTCGCGCACCTCGTCGCCCAGCGCGACCGCCTCGACATAGGCGTTGCCGGCGAGCAGCATATGCGCATAGAGCGCTTCAAAAAATGTCGCGCCGTCCTGCCGCGCGTTCGGCCTGCTCAGGAGCCGCGACAACGGATGCGCCTCGCGTTCCTGCGCGCCCTCATACAGGAGGAACCCGCACGACGCCGCGTTCTCCGCGATCAGCCGCACCGCGCGGTGCACGATGGCGTTGGCGAGATAACCCTCCCGCGCCAGCGCCGCATAATCGCGCGGCGTCCACCGCGCCCGCCCGCCGCTCTCGAACGCCAGCACCTGCGCTGTGCGCGAGGCTTTCGCTTCAGGGACGCGGAAAAGATTTTTGAAGTTGAGCATGACTTTCCTTTCCCCTCTCCCCTTGTGGGAGAGGGTGGCGAAGTTGAGCGAAGCGAAGCTGAGCCGGGTGAGGGGTACGGCGCGACATACCCCTCACCCGCCTCGCGGCTGACGCCGCTCAGCACCCTCTCCCACAAGGGGAGAGGGAAATCGGCATCGCAATCTGGTTCACAACCCCCGCACCCGCGGCTGCGCTCTTGACGTGAACGTCAGCGACGCGATCGCCCAGACCAGCGCATCGAGCCGGTCCGGCGAGCGTCCCGACGTCAAACCGCCCGGCCCGAAGTCGCACATTTCATCTTCCAGCGCCGAAAACGTCCCCGCATGCTTCACCCGTCCCTGCTCATAAAGCGTGGCGACAGGTTCGGCGCGCAGATATTTTCCGCGATGCGCGCGCACAGAAACCACCGGCACACTCGCGTCCACCTCGTTGATAACGCTCTTCACCATCTCGCCACCCTGGTTCACTTCCGCGACCAGCGCATCGGCCTCCAGCCGCCGCCACAGCGCAATCGCCTTCGCCGCCCACACCGCGGGCGATGCCTGCGACACCGTCTCGTCGGCGAGCACATAGATCGCGCCCTCGCCCGTGATGCCCGCCGCGACAATGCCGCAGGCGTCGGCGCGCTTCCCGCTCGATGCCGGCGGATCGACCGCGACCACGATGCGCGCCAGCGGCGGCGCCTCGCTCACGCGGCAATTCTCGATCAGCGCGCGCGGCCACAGCGCATCGGGCCGATCCTCGATGATCTCGCCGTCGAGTTCCTGCCGCCCGAGCCGCGTATCCTTGTAGCGCGCCAGCACGCCTTTCAGAAACGTCGGCGCGAGATGATAGGCGTTGGCCTGCGTGCCCGCGCGCGTCACCACACTGGCCGGCTCCAGCATCAGCCGCTTGATCAGCGCGGTCGGCCGCGGCGTCGTCGTAATCAACTGCCGTGGCTGATGGCCGAGACGCAGACCGAACTGCAGCATGTCGAATGCCGCCTGCGCATAGCGCCATTTCGCCATCTCGTCGGACCACGCGCACCCGAACTGCGGACCGCGCAGGCTTTCCGGGTCCTCCGCCGAAAACGCATAGGCCACCGCACCATTGCTCCATTCCAGCCGCCGCCGCGACGGAGTCCATGCCGGGCGCTCGTCGCGGCGATGAACCGCGAGCAGCCCCGACACGCCTTCGATCATGACCTCACGCACATCGTGCTCGGTCTCGCCCACCAGCGCGATATGCGACACCGGGGCATCGGCCAGCGGCGCAAGGCCAAGCGCCTGCGCTTTCACCCATTCGGCGCCCGCGCGCGTCTTGCCCGCGCCGCGCCCGCCGATCAAAAGCCAGGTCAGCCACGGCTGGCCGTTCGGCGCGAGAGCCGGCGGCATCTGATGCTCGTGGGCGAAAACATCCCAGCGCGAGAGCACCAGCTCCATTTCAGCCCGGCTCATCCCCTCCAGCAGGAACCGGCGCTGCTGCGGCGACCATCCCTTCCAGGCGTCGCGAAAGCTCGCGGCGGAATTCGTCGAGATCCCGGGGCATGGCATCGTCGTCGGCCTTCGCGTTGTCGTCGCCCGCTCCGCGCTCCTGCTCGCGCAGCCGCATCACTTCCTTCAGGGTGCGCGCCAGCGAGGCCAGCACGCGGGCGCGGCTTTCGGCTTCGATGCGATAGGCCGGCACAAGCCGCTCGGGATTGCCGACCAGGCGTTCGATCTTGGTCAGTTCACGCTCGATAGCGTTGCTCACGCGCTCGATCATGGAGCCTGCGGGCGTTTCGCCGGCCTCCGGCATCGCCGCGCGATCCGCCGCGCTGCGCTTGCGCATACGCGCGGCCTGATCCGCCTTCGCCTTCTTCCGATCAATCGCCTCGATGGCGGCATAATCGGACGCATCCACCACCAGATTGCCGGGATGCTCGTTGAGAACCTTGGTGCGGGTGCGCTTTTTCGTCTGCGGCGGAGCCGTCGCCGATGTCGTCGTCGTTCTGGTGACAGTCTTTCTGGCGGTTGCCTTCTTCGCTGTCTTTCTCGCTGGCTTCCTCACAGCGGTTTTGCGCGCAACCTTTCTCACCACCCGCTTCTTCGGCGGTGCGGAGGACGGCTTCTTCGGCATGGTTTGCTGGTATCCTTGCGAGGCATACAACAAAGCCGTCGCCCTTCGAGGCGCGCGATGCGTGCACCTCAGGGTGACGGCTAAACATACTCGGGCCGTCATCCTGAGGTGCGAGCGCTTTTGCGCGAGCCTCGAAGGATGACAGGCAGTTCTACGTCCGGAAGAACACGAACCAGACAATCGCCAGCACAAACACCGCGGCGATGGTGCTGACTGTCAGCAGCGCCAGAACCGAAGGCCCCGGTTCCGCCTGTCGTGCCTCGGTCGGTGTTTCGACGATCCGGCGATGACCGTCCGCATGCTCGACTTTTGCCATGGCGTCCTCATTCATTTGATCGCGCGATCAACCGCGCACAACATGACTGGCAACGCACCATGACAGCCGCAGTTCCTCCGCCGATAGGCCGCGTCTGTCCCGGCTTTGTCGCTCCATCCGCGCCTCGGGCACAACTCCGGAGCATGCCGAAACCCTACTGCGCGAGCGTCACGGTGTCAAGGATTATTTTCCTAGTACATTTGTGATCGGAATTCCATCAAGAGCAAACGAATGTTCAGTCGCGTTTGCGCCGCTCAAATCGAGAAAGCAGGACTGCGGCATCCTGCATCTTCGCGCGCTTCACGAATCATGATTGAGTTTGCACAGGGGCAATTACGTCGGGAGTTTGTTGCCAAAAAATCGGTTCCGGAACCTGCATCGATTCAATCTCCGCGATCAGCATCTGGAATGACGGAGAGAGGTGCGAAAAGGGTTGTCCTTCAAAAAAACGATGCCTGACCTTTGACATTTCAACAGTCAAATTGGTGGCATATGACAAAGATACTTTCAAAGACTTCATATCACCCTTCTCATTCTGTTTCACCCGTCGTGCGGCCGCGTCCGCCGGACACAAGACGGGGAAAACCGCTCGGTGATCTTTGTCTCGAAATCGCTGAGTTCGCCAAGGATCGAGACTATCGCACGCTTGACTATCTGATGCGGATGGCGGCTGCGGAAGCCTACGATCGAACTTCAGAACCCCTGATAACAGAATGCCCCGGCAAGGGCGAGCTGGTCGGAATGTGGGACTGGGACGTCACCAACGACAAGGCCTATGTCGATCCGCCCGCGGCGCGGCTGTTTGATGTCAATCCGAAAGCCTCCGTGACCGGACTTCCCCTCGAAGACTATATGAAGGCCATTCACCCCGACGACGTCACCTCTTTCAGTGCATCCGTCTGTCGGGCGGCTCGCGAGGGCGGACGTTTCAAATCCACTTATCGCGTCGTCAATCAAGGCCGGATCATCTGGGTTTATGCCGAGGGCTCATGCTTCGTCGGCCCCGGCAAGGTGCCGGTGAGGTTTCCCGGCGCCTTGTTCGATATTACAGCGGCCATGACAGGCGAAGCGGGCTGAACGTTCAATGCACCGCATGCCGCTGCCTTGATATTTCCGCCTGCCGCAACAGCTCCAGCGGCAGCCAGGGCTTTTGCATGAACACGACATTGTCCGGGACGTGATCTTCCACATCGTCGCCGGAGGTGATGATGACGTCGAGATTCGGGAACCGCGACGTCGCGATTTTTGCAAGATCGACGCCGGTCATGTCGCCGTCGATGTCCGCGTCAGCGAACATCAGCGTCAGATCCTCGCCAACCTTTTCGAGCACGGCAGCGGCCGCTTCCGCGCTCATGCATGCGATGACATGCATGTCGCTTTCCTCGAAGATCACACTGACGAGTTCCCGCTGGAGCTGATCGCCTTCGACGACCAGCACCGTTTGTCTCGGAGCGCGTCCCATGAAGCCTCCCTGTCCCTGAAGAAACCGGCGACGCGGGGTTAATGCATGAAGCCCGCGGAGGTTCACCGGCTCAAGGAACCAAAGCAGACGTGCCACGTTTTCCCAGCCGAAACGAGCTACACCATCGAGGTATATCGTGAAGCAGACCGTCGATCGCGTGATGAAGGCCTTTGCAAAAAAGCACAAGGAAATGACGCCCGAGCAGGAGCGCCGGGTCCGCGATGAAGTCTCGGAGTTCGTTGCAGAACTTCTGGAAAAGCGGGCCGCGCAACTCACGCGCTTCGGCGATGCGGGTTCCCAAGGAACGAGGCCGTCTGCGTAGCTCGCCTTTTAGATAATTATCTGGCCTTTGAGATAACTTTTCCGGCGAAACGAACCTGTCTGCCCGATGGGGGCGGCTTTCAGCATCCTGAACAGGAACAGAATTCGTCCAGGGCCGTTGCCGCCTCACATCGGAGGTCCGGCCATGACTTCTCAGGAACATGTTCTCGATGCAGTGCTGCGGGCACAGGGCGTTCTGGCCGATTACATCGAATCCGGCCCACGCGACTGTGCCAGGACGTTAAGCCGGCTGTTTGCCATCTTCGCCGATGAGGAACTGACCGATGCGGTCCATGCCCTCAATCTGCGGGCGATGAGCGCGGAGATGCGCGCGGGCGAGTCTCCTCCGCGTTCACCCACCTCTCCTCCCTATAATCGAACCAGCGGCTGAACCGCGCGCCATCCCATTCATATTGCAGGTGCCGTTCCTGCACCGGCACGCCGGCGACATCCGGCCAGAACGCTGCGATGCATAAACCGCCGTCATCGCGCACGCTCGGATAGACAAGGCCATCGCTGCCCTGCTCGCGCAGCCCTGCCGCGAACGGACGGCTATACGCGTAGCTTTGCGGATCGAGAACCTTTCGCTTCGATTTCTCGCCCAGCTTTGAAACATCATGCAGCGTCGCGCTCACGCTTCCGAGCAGCACGCGCATGTCCTCGCGGCGCGGCGGATCGCCCGAATCCGCGGCGAAGCGCGCGAAGTGATAGCCGGTTTCCCTGATCGCGGTCTGCAGCGAGCGCGCGGCGTAATAGACGCCGTAGCTTCCATCCGAAAACCGCGACCCGTCGCGGTTGATATGCGTGAACGGCGCCATCACCCAGGAGGCATTCGGCCCCGAGACCCGGCGCTCCGGCGGCACCAGCGCGATCTCCCCCGCCTCATCGCGCACGCGCGGATTGGTCGCCTGTTCGAGTTCGATCAGCACGTCCCACACCGCGGGATTATCCGACACGCGCTCGAACAGCGCGATCGGCGGATAGCGTGAGGCGATGATCCGCCACGCCTGCCGCCAGCGCAGCCGCGTGGTTTCAACACCAGCCTTCACGACCACGGCGAACGCGCCGCATCGACATAGGCGCGCACGGCGGCGAGGTCGGTGACGTCGCCTGCGGTCATGCGTGCGAGAGGTGTCTGCCCCGCGAAGGCGCGGTTGGGCCGCAGCACCCAGCCATCGGCCAGCGCCGCATCCGAATAGACAATCTGCAGCGCCTTCCAGATGCCCGCGACATAACCGATCCGCCGCAGCGTATCGTCCGGCAGGCGCGCGGCCTTGCCGCTCTTCCACTGGAAGAACGTGCGCTCGGCGGGATTGCCGAGGATGCGCCGCGCATCGCCATTGGCGACACCCCAGCGCGCCATGATGCTGAAAAAACCTTCCAGCGCGAGGCTGTGGCGGCTGGCCGGAACGATCTCAGGGCTATTTTGCGGTTTTGCAGTCATGATCCTATTTTCTGCAATTTTGCATAAGATAGGAACCCGGTCCGCAGACGTCAATGACGTTCCGGCCCTCAACGGGACCGCCGGAAATACAATTCTGGAGCATGCGAGAACCCTACCTCGATAGCGCCGCGCTGTCAAGGATTTATTTCCTAAAATGGACGCCTCCGAGGGGAGAGGTGTCGCGAGAGACACAGGGAGCTGACTGTAAATCAGCCGCCGCGCGATCCCTTCGAGGCGCAAACACCCATCGCAACCCGCTGCGGGATTTTGGTCTCGCAGTAGCTGTTGCAGATCGCGCCGTTGAGCCGGCCGCATTTCGCCATGCAAGCCTGGTAGGTGCAGCTTATCCCTGCGGGTGTTGCCGACACGCTGTCCGGCACCGGCGCGGCACTCGCCATCAGATGAAGGATCAGCCAGGCGGCATTCAGCATTGCAGTCTCTCCGCTCGGGAGATTGCATCACGCCGTGACGACGAGCGCAACATGCGCGAGTGATCGCCGCCCGCCTTATGGAACGGAGTTTGGCACCGTTTCGCCCTTTTGGGCGAAAGCGCCCTATTCCGCCATCTCGGCGGGTGCCTGCTGCGGCCCGGCGAGCGGGCGTTCTTCCATCAGGATCACCAGCGTCGCGGACGTCGCCAGCAACACAGCGGCGGCACCGAACACATAACGGAACGCGACGATCATGTCGCTCGCGGCAATGGCGTGCGCGCCGCCGATCTTGTGCTCGGCACCGATGGTCAGATTGCCGCCGAGCACCATCAGCAAAATCGCGGTGAACACAGCGACCGTGAATGACGCCATCAGCGAGCGGAAGAAATTCATCGCGCCGGTTGCGGTGCCGACCTGCGGACGCGGCACAGCGTTTTGAATCGACACCACGCTGACGGGAAACACCGTGCCGAGACCCATCGCCATCAGCGATAGCGCCGCCAGCAGTTGCCACAGCGGCAGCGGAGTCGCGAATGCAAGCGCAGTCGCTGCACAGGCCGCGAGCGTTACACCGCCGATGGCCGCACGCTTGTAGTGTTTCGTGTACATCATCGCGCGGCCCGCAGCCCATGCGCCTAGCACCGAGACTGCGACCAGCGGGATCAGCGCGATCCCCGCTTCGCTCGCGGTGAGGCCGTACACGACTTCGTAATAAAGCGGCATATGCACCGTGAGGCCGATCATGGTGCCGATGGCGCAGCCGCCCGCCGCCATCGCGAACGGCACGACCGAACCCGAGAGCAACGGAATGGGAAGAAACGGCTCCGGCGCGCGGCGTGCGTGCCAGACGAACGATGCGCCGAGGAATACGGCGGAGCCGATCATCGCGATGATCAGCGGCGAGGCCCATGCAAAGCGGTTGCCGCCCCATGTCAGCACCAGCATCACGATCACGGCGGAGGCCATCAGCAGAATGCCGCCGAGCCAGTCCACCTTGCGCCGGCGATGGAAGACCGGAATCTTTTTCATCTTCGGCAGCAGCAGCGCCAGCGACAGCGCGCCGAGCGGAAGATTGATCCAGAAGATCACCGACCAGTGCAGATGTTCGGCGAACAATCCGCCGAGCACAGGGCCACCGATTCCGGCAGCCACCCACACCGAGGAGAAGTAAGCCTGATACTGGCCGCGCTCGCGTGGCGTCACCACGTCGGAGATCACGATCTGCACCAGCGGCAGGATGCCGCCGCCGCCGATGCCCTGAAGCGCGCGTGCAAGGATCAGCGTCAGAATGTTTGGCGCGATCGCGCACAGCACCGAGCCGATCAGGAACAGCGCGAGCGAGGCGATGATCATCGCGCGCCGCCCGTAGATGTCGCTCAGCGTACCGTAAACCGGCGCGACCGCCGTTGCCGACAACAGATAGGCGGTGATGACCCAGGACAGATTGCCGACGTCGCCGAACTGGCGGCCGATGGTCGGCAGCGCTGTGGCGACGATGGTCTGATCGAGCGCGGTCAGGAACATCGTGAGCATCAGGCTCAGCAGGATGGTCCGCACTTCGCTCTTGGAGAGCGGCGGCGCGGGCACGATCGGCGGCGCTTCGGTGAGGTCGATGACCTCGGTGGCGAGATTGGCGATGTCGTCAGGAATATCCAGCGCCTGCGCTTCGTCGGCATCGCCGCGCTGTCGATGTGTCTCGGTCATGAGTCGGGATACAATCCGGAAGATGTCTGACGACGGGTCAGGCCGCAGGGCCTGCACGCAAAATGCACGGGATGACGCCAGACTTATCCTGTTTCCTTTCGCTTCATAACCAGCAAGGGCGCATGGGTGCATCGCGCGGAAAGACCATCACGCGCGCGTTATCCGGAGTCGGAAAAGCCTACTTGGTCTACTTGGCCGGACGTTTCTTCAGCCGCGCGCGCTTGGGGATCACGCCGGGCCAGCGCACGATATGGTCTTCAAGATCGGCGACAGCGACCTCGTCTTCGGTGCCCCACACCCGGCCCTGAACCGACACTCCGGCTTCGTGGACCGTGTTCGGATCGCCGGACACCAGAGGATGCCACCAGTAGAGGTCGCGGCCCTCGGCCACCAGCTTGTAACCACAACTCGGCGGCAGCCAGTTCAACGTCCGGACGTTCTCCGGCGTCAGCCGCACGCAGTCGGACACCTTGGCCGAGCGGTTGGGATAGTCCTTGCAGGCACACAGCCCGGCATCCAGCAGCGTGCAGGAAATATGGGTGAAGTAGATTTTGCCCGTATCCTCGTCTTCCAGCTTCTCCAGGCAGCAGCGCGCGCAGCCATCGCACAGGCTTTCCCATTCGCTGTCGGACATCTCCTCCAACGTCTTGGTTTTCCAGAAAGATTCGCTTTGGGTCGAAGGCCGCCTGGGCCGGGCTGTCATGGCGATAAACCTGTGAGGATTCGGCAGTCCTGCAAACGCTTTATGGGCCTTCGGGGCACCGGCGCAAGCGGCAAGGTACAACCTTGCACCACCTGACGGCAAAGCCGTGGGCAGCGTTCACCGCAATCATTAAAAATCCAGCGCGGCCATTGGTTTATGGTTCCCGGTCGGCTAGAAGATGGCGGATTCCCTGACGGCAAATTCGTCGCTTTGGCCGCCTTGCGGATGCCGCAAATTGATCAGCATCGTCTGACCAGCGCTTTTCATTGTTTCAAGGGTTCCGGTGCGCCAGATCGTACCCAGCGAGTGGAAGAAGCGGTTCCGGCATTTTCTGCTGGACCTCGACGCGCGGATCGATTCCTCGCTGTTCAATTCCGCTGTCGGCGTGCGCGAACTGTGGGAGCGTTATTCCACGTTCATGGATCGCTTCTATGTCGGCCGCTGGAAGCGCTGGGTTTTCATCGAACCCCTCTCCGAGGGCGCGACCATCGGTCTGGCCGGCATGGTTCTCATGCTGGCGCTGGCGATCCCCGCCTTCCGCGAAACCGCCGATGACGACTGGCTGAAGAAATCCGATCTCGCGGTGACCTTCCTCGACCGCTATGGCAACCCCATCGGCAACCGCGGCATCAAGCATAACGACTCGATTCCGCTTGAGGACTTTCCCGACAACCTGATCAAGGCGACGCTCGCCACCGAGGATCGCCGTTTCTACGATCACTTCGGCATCGACATCGCGGGCACCGCGCGCGCGCTGGTCACCAACGCGCAGGCCGGCGGCGTGCGTCAGGGCGGCTCCTCGATCACCCAGCAGCTCGCCAAGAACCTGTTTCTCAACAACGAGCGCACCATCGAGCGCAAGGTGAAAGAAGCGTTCCTCGCCATCTGGCTGGAAACCCGCCTCACCAAGAACGAAATTCTCAAGCTCTATCTCGATCGCGCCTATATGGGCGGCGGCACCTTCGGCGTCGATGGCGCGGCGCACTTCTATT
Organism: Afipia sp.; assembly: GCA_050249215.1. Lineage (GTDB taxonomy): Bacteria > Pseudomonadota > Alphaproteobacteria > Rhizobiales > Xanthobacteraceae > Afipia. The sequence goes on along the minus strand of JBFWQX010000004.1, from coordinate 193,400 downwards.
TCAACAAGTCGGCGCGCGACGTGAACCTTGCCGAAGCGGCGATGCTGGCTGGCCTGTTCAAGGCGCCGACCAAATATGCCCCGCACATCAACCTGCCCGCGGCCCGCGCGCGCGCCAACGTCGTGCTCGACAATCTCGTGGACGCCGGCTTCATGACCGAAGGTCAGGTGTTCGGCGCCCGCCGCAACCCCGCCAACGCCGTCGACCGCCGGGATGAGAATTCGCCGAACTACTATCTCGACTATGCCTTCGACGAGATGCGCAAGCTGGTCCAGACCTTCCCGAAGTCCTACACCGAGCGCGTGTTCGTGGTCCGCACCGCGATCGACATGAATGTGCAGCACGCGGCGGAGGAAACCGTCGAGAACCAGTTGCGGCAGTTCGGCCGCGACTATCACGCGACGCAGGCCGCCGTGGTGCTGGCCGATCTCGACGGCGGCGTCCGCGCCATGGTCGGCGGCCGCGACTACGGCGCCAGCCAGTTCAACCGCGCGGTCGATGCGATGCGCCAGCCCGGCTCGTCCTTCAAGCCCTATGTCTACGCCACCGCGCTGATGAACGGTTTCACGCCGAAGTCCATTGTGGTCGACGGGCCGGTCTGCATCGGCAACTGGTGTCCGCAGAACTACGGCCGTTCCTATTCCGGCTCGGTGACGCTGACACAGGCGATCACGCGCTCGATCAACGTCGTTCCGGTCAAGCTGTCGATCACCATGGGCGGCAAGGCCGGCCCCCGCGCGGGACGCGCCAAGATCGTCGAAACCGCGCGCAAAATGGGCATCACCGCTCCCCTCATCGACACGCCGTCACTGCCGATCGGCTCGACGGAAGTGAGCGTGGTCGAACATGCCGTCGCCTACGCCACCTTCCCCAACAAAGGCCGCGCGGTGAAACCGCATGCGGTGCTTGAAGTGCGCACCGGCTCCGGCGATCTGGTCTGGCGCTGGGATCGTGACGGCAAGAAGCCGGTGCAGGCGATTCCGGCCTCCGTCGCCGCCGACATGGCCGAGATGATGAGCCATGTGGTCGACGAAGGCACCGCGCGCCGCGCGCGGCTCGACGGCATTCCGGCCGCCGGCAAGACCGGCACCACCAACGCATTCAGGGACGCATGGTTCGTCGGCTATACCGGCAACTTCACCATGGCCGTGTGGTACGGCAACGACGATTACTCATCCACCAACCGCATGACCGGCGGCTCGCTTCCCGCCCAGACATGGCATGACATCATGGTGGTCGCGCATCAGGGCGTCGAGATCAGGGACATTCCGGGCATCGGTCCCGGCAAACGGCTGTCCCCTGATGCGCACACCGCGGCCAATGCCAATGCCAGGGCCCCCGAAATCAACCCCGGTCCGCCGCCGATCCTGACCCGGCGCGGCGCCGGCATTCTCGTGCGGGTCGAAAAACTGCTCGACGATGCCGCGAAGACCGTCACGCCGCCGGGCAAGACATCGTCGAACAGCACGGGCAAGCCTGCATCGCCCTCCAGCGTGGCCTTCCCGGACAGTTTTGCGGCGGCCACCTCGGAAACGCCGGCAGCACCTCCGCCGTCGCGGAAGAACTGACCGCCCATGAGAACGCTCCTGCCGTGCGGCTGATCCTCATCACTCTTGTCACACTGATCATCGCGACCACCGTCGGCCTCGGCACGACGTGGATGACGGCGACGCGCGGCGTCAATGTAGGGACGATCAAGATCGGCCCGTGGACCGCGCGCCCGAAAACCGGAACGAGCGACATCGACCCCTATTCGCGTGCCTCGGTGGCGCGCAGCGGTGAGCTGCCGGTCGGGACCGGCGACGGCGTGATGTTCACGACGGCCACGGACGACACCGGACGCAAACTCGATGGACGCTGCGATGTCGTGGTGAAGGGCGTCACACCCGCGGCGCGATTCTGGACCCTGACGATTTACGATCTCAAGGGCCGCCTTGTCGCCAATTCGCTGCAGCGCTACGGTTTCACCAGCCAGGAAATCGTCCGCGCATCGGACGGCAGCTTCGAGCTTCGCCTGACATCGCGCTCGCGCGCCGGAAACTGGCTGCCGACCGGCGGCCTCGACCGCTACATGCTGGCGCTGCGGCTCTACGACACCCCGGTTGGCGTCGGCACCCGCACGCAGAAGGATGCGCCGATGCCTTCGATCATGACGGTGGGCTGCCCATGATCCGCTGGCTGTTCGCAATCGTCGGCGGCGTGCTGCTTGGCGGGGTCGTGCATCTGGTCAGCGTGCTCGTGCTTCCGCGCGTCGCCACCCTCGACGCCTATTCGCGCCTTGCGCCGATCACCAAACTGAATGCCGTCACCGCCCTGCCCACCGCGGAGCCCGGCAACGCGCCGATGCCGTTCATGGATCCTGCGTTCGCTAGCGCCGCCTGCCGCTACGATCTCTCGACCGGTCCGATCAAGCTGACCGTTCCGGTGAGCCAGGCCTACACGTCGGTGTCGTTCTACACCCGCAACGATGTGGCCTACTATGCGATCAACGACCGCTCCGCCGGACGGCGCGTGATTGAACTCGACCTGATGACGGCCGCGCAGCACGCTGAACTGCCGGAAGACGAAGACGTCACCTCCGCCGACCGGCTGATCATCGACTCGCCCACGACAACAGGACTGATCCTCCTGAAGGCCCTCGCCGCCGAACCGGGACTGATGGCGCAGGCGCAGGCGTCGCTCGCCGCCGCGAATTGCCGTGTACAACCCGCAACGGATACGCCGCAAGCCAAACGATAGGTCGCTAGCCGATGCTCCCCGCGAACCGTTCGGCGAGACGCTCGCGGCGGAAGGCTTCAGCGACGAAATCGACAAACGCGCGCGTCTTCGCCGGCAGCAGCGTACGGGTCGCATAATAGACCGAGATCGAGCCTGCATCCGCGTACCATTGCGGCACGACGCGCACCAGCGCGCCGCTTTCGAGATGGTGGAGGGCATCCGGCACTGCGATCAGCGTCACGCCGAGACCGAGCAGCGCGGCGCGGCACATCGCGGCGGGATCGTTGAACACGATCGTACCGGGCAACTGCACTTCGGTTTCCGAACCCGCGGCATTGCGCATGGTCCAGCGGCGCACGCGCCCGGTCCGCGCGGAACGCATCACGATGCTATCGAACGCGGCAAGTCCCGAGGGGTCTGGCGGCAGCGTGCGGCCTTTCAGATAGGCCGGCGATGCCACCGCGATGATGTGCGCGGGCGCGAGCGGCCTTGAAATAACGCCCGGCGCAAGCTCGATGCCGCCGCCGATCGCCGCATCGAAATTCTCGGCGATCAGGTCGATCTGCCGGTTGTCGAATTGCCAGTCGACACGGACGCGCGGATAGCGCGCGAGGAACGCCGGCAGCAGCGGCAGAATATACTCGGTGCCGAACGTCGGACTGAGGCTGACCTTGAGCACGCCCGCAGGCTCGCCGTGATCCGTCGCCGCTCCGGCGATGGCAGCCTGAAGACCTTCGAGATTGCCGCGGATCTCCAGCAGGAAACGCTCACCGGCCTCGGTCAGCGTGAGCTTGCGCGTGCTGCGCTGGAACAGGCGGATTCCAAGATTCCGCTCCAGCATCGCGACGTTCCGGCTGACCGCAGCCGGCGTCAGCGCCAGACGACGGGCTGCGGCAGAAAATCCCCCATTTTCGGCGCTTTGAACGAAGGATTCGAGATTGGCCAGCGTTTCCATACCGCCATTCTATACGATTACTTGAAAATAAATATAATAATTACCGGCTAATCGTATGCCAATAAACCGGCGATATCGGGTCCGTCACCAGCCAGACGGAGCCACCCGATGTCCCAGCCAGTCTCCTCCACCCGCCGCGGCGTTCTGATCGCCCTCGCCCTCGCCGGCAGCGTCACCCAGGCTTTTGCCCAGAACACCGGCACGCATCTCGAAGCCAACAAGGCCGTGGTGCGCACGGTCATCGAGGAGGTGCAGCGCGACGGCAATTTCGCGAACTTCGAGAAGCTGTTTGCGGCAAGCTACGCCGACAGGACCGCGTTCCCGGGATTCGCCAGCGACCGCGAGGGCACCCGCACCATCTACCTTACGTTTCGCAAGGCCTTCCCCGGCTTCCGCGCCGTCATTCACCGGCAGATTGCCGAAGGCGATCTCGTGACAACGCACAAGACCTATCACGGCAAACACCTCGGCGAATTCAACGGCGTCGCCCCGACCGGCCGCGACATCACCTTCGAGGTCATCGACATCATGCGCGTCCGCGACGGCCAGATCACCGATCACTGGGGCGTCACCGACATCGGCGCACTGATGCGCCAGATCAGCCCCTAGTTCACCCCCAACTCTCTCCGATCATTGAAAGGATCGAACCATGTCACAAGCATCGAAACTGAACGGCAAGGTTGCCCTCGTCACCGGCGGATCGCGTTCGATTGGCGCTGCGATCGCCAAGCGGCTGGCGGCGGACGGCGCCGCCGTCGCCATCACCTTCAGCGCGTCCCCTGAGAAGGCCAGCGAGGTAGTGAAGGCTATCGAGTCCACGGGCGGGCGTGCAATCGCGATCCAGGCCGATGCGGGCGATCCCGCCGCCGTCCGCGCCGCGATCACCACGACGGTCGAGACGTTCGGCAGCATCGACATCCTGGTCAACAATGCAGGCATCGCCATCAACGGTCCGATCGAGGGCGTCGCCTTCGAGGACTACCAGCGCATGATCGCGGTCAACGTCACGGGCGTGTTCGTCGCAACGCAGGAATCCGTTCGTCACATGAAGAGCGGTGGCCGCATCATTCACATCGGCTCATCAATGGCGCGCTACGCGGCCTTTCCTACCGCCTCGGTCTACACGCTGACAAAGGGTGCTGTCAGCGGCTTCAATCGCAGCCTCGTTCGTGATCTCGGTCCGCGCGGAATCACGGTCAATACCGTTCATCCCGGTCCGACCGATACAGATATGAATCCAGCCGACGGTCCGGTGTCGCAGATCATCGGCCCCGGCATGGCAATCGGTCGTTATGGCCAGCCGGAAGAAATCGCCAGCGCCGTCGCATATCTCGCGAGCCCCGAAGCCGCTTTCATCACCGGAGCTGACCTGGTCGCCGACGGCGGCTTCACCGCCTGAATTCATCCCCATCCAAATCTGAAAGGAACACATCATGACCACGACAATCGGAATTATCGGATCGGGCTCGATCGGCTCAGCCTTCGCGCGCAGGCTTGCCAGCGCGGGAATTGAAGCCACCATCGCCAACAGCCGCGGCCCTGCCTCGCTCAAGGATCTCGCTCGCGCGATCGGCCCCTCCATCAGGGCCGGCACGGTGACGGAAGCCGCGAGCAAGGACATCGTTCTCGTCGCGGTTAACTGGTCGAAGCTGTCGGCTGCCCTAGCCGGCCTGCCCGACTGGAACGGCCGCATCGTGATCGACGCCAACAATCCGATTGAAGCGCCGCTGTTCAAGCCCGTCGACCTGAATGGCCGGGTCTCGAGCGAAGTCTTCGCCGGACTTGTACCGGGCGCACGCGTAGTCAAGGCTTTCAATCACCTGCAACCGCACGTGCTTGCGAGCGGCCCGCAAGCCGACGGCGGCAAGCGCGTCCTCTTCTATTCCGGTGATGACAACACCGCGAAGGCGGAAGTCGCAGCGCTGATCGACCAACTCGGCTTCTTCGGCATTGATCTTGGGGCGCTCGCCGTGGGTGGACAACTGGTCCAGTTTCCCGGCGGACCGTTGCCGGTGCACAATCTGGTCAAGGTCGCCTGAACGCGAAAACGCCGCCCGCAATCAAAACTGCGGGCGGCGTTTTCTGAATCACTTCACGCCATTCAAATGCGGCCATATCTCCAGCGCGCCGCGATAGATCATCTCGCCCGCGACATAGAGGATAACGGCAAGACCGACATAGGCGATCCAGCGGTGCTTCTGCAGCAGTTTTGCGATAAACGATGCGGCGACGCCCATCATCGCGATCGACAGCGCAAGTCCGAACACCAGAACGACCGGATGTTCGCGCGCCGCGCCCGCGACAGCCAGCACGTTGTCGAGTGACATCGACACGTCGGCGACGATGATTTGCCAGGTGGCCTGGGCCAGCGTCTTGGTCGGCGCGCCTTCAACCGCCGGCCCGTTATCCGTCACGGCATTCTCTTCGTGCCCGGCGCCGGCGCGCAATTCGCGCCACATCTTCCAGCAGACCCACAGCAGCAGGATGCCGCCCGCAAGCAGCAGGCCTACAATGGCGAGGAGTTGTGTCGTAAGGCCCGCGAACACGATGCGAAGCACCGTGGCGGCGACGATTCCGATCAGGATGGCTTTGTTGCGCTGTTCTTTTGGCAGGCCGGCAGCGGCGAGACCGATGACGATGGCATTGTCGCCGGCAAGAACAAGATCAATGAGGATGACCTGAAAGAGTGCGGTCAGTATTTCTGGGGTAAGGAATTCAAACATAAGCCGGGCTTCCCTTTTTGCTGAGGAAGAGCGGCCTCCTGTCACAGGCGATTGCGGGTCTTCGCCGCCTGTCACCCACCAACTCGCTCAAGTCAGTGCATCACGAGCGGACGTTGCCGCGTATCCAAGGGGCCACTCCAAGTGAATTCCAGTCCGACATCGCAGCTTCAAAAGCTGCCAGAGGGGCCCGGCCTGGTCTTAATATTCCGGATATCTCCTTGCTGATCGTGACAAGTTACTGATCGTGACGAGAGCGCTCGAACAGATGCTCGAACAATTGTGCGACCTGCTCCGGCTCGCCCATCACTGACGCGGCGCAGCCGGTGATGACAAGACCGCCGGCAACATCCCAGAGATTGAGAGTCTCTGTGTCCTTTTTGGATCTGACCGAAAAGGCCATGATCGCGGCCAGCGCCGCCATTCCGAAGAACAGCACGCTGAGTGCGGGCAGGACCAGATGCGTTTCAAGCGCATGGACGATAAAAAACGCAGGCACTGCAACGGCAAGTGTCAGCGCGATCAGAGACCCGAAGTTTCTGCCGAACAGAAACATTCTGGTGATTGGGGAACCTGTCATTCCATCCCCCATTTCATCCCGCGACAAATCACAACCGTTCGGACAACAAAACAGCCGATCGGGAACCGAGACAACGCGACTCTGCGCCGCATGCCGGAATGCCGTGACCGAAGGTCGCAGATTGAACGGATGGAACCGGAGAAACTTATCCGCCGACCCGGAGCGCACGGCCCACCACCGGCGTCGCCTTGATCCAGGCATCCGACGCACGCCGGGACAAGCCGACGATCAGACGGTCGGCATCAGCCGCCATGGCGTCGGGGGCGTGGATGACCAAACGATCCAGCGCCCACCGGTAGGACGCGACACGCGGCTGCAGGCACAGTTGCACCCACTGAACCACCAGAACGTTTTCACGCATACGCGCCTGCGCATCGGCATATTCGCGCGGCGAGAGTTCGGAGACGATCCCCAGCGCCTTGTTGCGCTTGATGTCGAGATCGTTGACCTGCATCGCGACGGGAATGAACTGATCGAGCATCACCCCGTCGTTGCGGATGTCCTCAATCAATCCGCCGTAGGCCGCGGCCTGCGAGCGATGCGGCTCGTCGATCATGCGCCGGCCATACAGCGTGTGGTCGAAGACCGCCTTCTGGCTCCATGGCGCCGGAATTTTCTTGTAGTCGCCGAATACGGCCTTCCATGCCGGATGCGAATGCGGCGGCTCGATGAAGTAATAGGCGAGATCGCGCAGCGAGCGCTCCAGATCGGTCAGCGCAAATTGCGATGGCTGGCCGCCCATGCTCGCGGTCGCCTCAGCACCGACCCACTTGTGCATGTCCTCGTGATAGAACGTCTCGCGGGTGCGGCCGAAATCATCGCTCGGGCAGGCAAGGCTGGCGACGAATGGCAGGATGTAAAGCGGATTGCACATCGCGGTCCGGTGTTTCTGCGTTGCCGGTCCGGCTTAATCTTGCCGGACAAAACTGACTGCCCTCAGGAACGCGCCCGGCGCTTGCGGCGGCGGCCCGGAGCCGTTCCCTCGCCCGGCCCGATCCCGTCGCTGGTTTCGTCAGCGTAACGCTCGATCCGGATGGCGGGGAGGATCAGGATGGTCGCCGTTCCCTCGCGCGGGGCCACGTTCACGTCCAGGCCTGCGCGGCGCGCCGCGGCATCGGCCGGAAATTCAACGATGGTGCCCATGTTCGATCTCTCCTGGCCGCCCGGCTTTCCCCCAAGGATCGGCGGCGCACGGTCATTAAGAGTGAGCATGGTTAACGGCTCATTAACAGGCTCCGGATAACGTTGGAACACGATCCAACGCGCGTATCCGGCATGACCAATCTCCCGATGTTTCACGGCTTCGATGGCCTGATGACGCTGTCCCGGCGCGAGGGCGTCGACATCCGCCCGACGCTGCTGCGTGTGCTGACGGACCTCTATGTCCAGACCCCGAACCATACCCGCGACGAAGAGCGGCAATTCGGAGAACTCGCGTCCCGCCTGATCGACGAAGTGGATGACGCCACGCGCGCCGCCGTGCGCGCCCGCCTTGCGATCTATCCGAATACGCCGCGCGAAATCGCCTGGAAGCTGCAACTGACGCGGCGGACCGAAGCGCGGTCGCGGCCTGAGGAGACGTTCGAGCTTGATCCGGCGGCCGATCTGGAAATCGTCTCGGAGCCTGAGGCCCCGATTGCCCCGGCAGCCTCCTCGCCGATCATGTCGATGCAGCCGGACGACGCGGCAAAGCTGATCGAGATGTTTCTCGGCGCGGACGGCATCCATCGGGCCCAGATGCTGCGCGGCCTGACCGCGACGCCGCTGAAGCCATCGACCCCGGTGGATCCCAAGCGCGCCGCCCGCGCCGTCACCACTCTGGAGCAGGCCGCCTTTGCCGCCGACACCGCCGGCTTTGTCGCCGAACTCGCGGATTCGCTGATCCTCACGTCGAAGGTCGCGTCCCAGATCGTCAACGAGGCAGGCGGCGAGCCGCTCGCCTGCGCGCTCAAGGCCCTCGGCATGCCGGGCGAGTCCTATCAGCGGGTGCTGCTGTTCCTGAATCCCGCGCTGGGCGCCTCGGTGATGGACGTCTACCGGCTGGCACGGCTCTATGAAGTGATCGACCTGCGGACGGCGCTGATCATGCTGGCGGCATGGCGTGGCTCGGCGCTGGCTGTCACCCGCGCAAAATATCGTCCTGCGCTTTACGACGACGAGCGCCAGCGCGCCCGCCAGACGCCAGCGCAATCGCGGCCCGTGGTTCAGCCGGGCACACAACTGCCGGCACGCGACAGATCGCGCGGCTAGCCCTTCGCCAGATCGAGGAAGTGCCGCCCTGCCCGGTCCTCGATCTCGACAATCCAGACATCCGGATCGAAATTGATTTCCTTGGCGAGTCTTGCCTCGATGGTTGCTTCGTCCACCGCCTGTGATGGTGACTGGATGAACACGCGCTCGACGGGCCTGCTGTCATCGTAGGCGGTTTGCGGCGCCGGCACGAACAGCAGCGCCGTGCCGTCCATCAGCGCGATTTTCACGAACACCGCCCCCGCCTCCTCGGCGCCGCGCCGCCGGACGGCGCCGAACATGCCTTCGCCCTGACACCGCCGCAAATAGCCCGCGACCCAGATGGATGATTTCAGGCGGGACATCAGCTTGAACCGATCAGGCGCAGGGAGAGACCAAGGACAGACGAGTCAACAGAATCGAGACCGCCATGTTCGCGGCAGTGCTCCATATCCTACCCTACATCCTCGGCACAGCGCTGTGTCTTTTCGTGCTGGCTGGATTTTGGCGCGGGTTGACCCTGCCTCCGCACAAGGAGGGACATCGTCCGCGCCAGTCGATCCACTGGTGGTATGGACCGCGCGATTAGTCGGCCTATTCGAGCGGGCGGCCGGTGAGAACCGTCAGGCCATGAATCAGGCGATCCGACAACTGGCCCGTGACCGGCATCTTGCGGTCACGCTCGAATTTCTGGATCGCAGCCTGGGTGTCGGTTCCAATCACACCGGTCGGCTTGAGCTGACCGTAGCCGAACTCTGTCAGCGCGCGCTGGACCGCCGCGATGCGCCGTTGCGAGGCGATCAGATCTCCCACCGGATCGGTTTTCGCGGCATGGACAGGGGCCGGCGGCCGGGGCGCGGCCGACGTCATCGCCTGCTTCACGGGTTCAACAGGCTTATCGGCGACACGCGGCTCGGCCTCCGCCGGACGCACGCGCGGCAACGGCGCCGGTGTGGGTGCAAGCGCTACAGGCAGCGAGGACACAGCAGCGGTGCTGAACATCGGGGACGGATGACGGCCCGCCTGCAGGAACATCGCATTGGTGACGATGGCGATCACAGCAGCGAGCGCAGCGGTTGCCGCGAGCGTATCCTTCGGGCTGTGCAGCAGCACGCGCATGATCAATCCGCGTTCCGACTCCGGCTCGGCATCGACCGCAACAGCGGCCGCACGGCGGCGGCGGCGTGGCTTCTCATCGTCGTCTGCGATCTGTCTAGGCACTTTTCTTCACCTGATAGTCTTGAGGTTCGGCGCGCGGCGGCGCAAGGGTCGTGATGTTGCTGGGCTTCTCGGCGGGTGGCGTGAACACCATCGGCAGCGCGACCGTCACGGTGGTGCCGACGTCGATCTGGCTCTCGACGTTCATCTCGCCGCCATGCATCGCAACGAGGCTCTTGACGATGGAGAGGCCCAGTCCGGTGCCTTCATGACGGCGCTGATAGGTCTTTCCGGCCTGGAAGAACGGATCGCCGATCCGCTTCAGGTCGTCCGCGCCGATGCCGACGCCACTGTCGATCACACGCACCACGAGGCGCGATCCCTCGACCGCGCCGGTCACGGTGACCGCGCCGCCGCGTTCGGAGAACTTGATGGCGTTGGAGAGCAAATTCAGGATCATCTGCTTGAAGGCCCGCGGATCGCCGGTGATCTGCGGCAGGTCGGCCGGCGCGCGCGTGACCAGATCAATGCCGTTCTCGCGCGCTTTCAAAACCATCAGGTTGCAGCAGCCGATCAGGGATTCGCGCGGCGAAAACAGTTCCGGCACGATCTCGAAGTTGCCGCTTTCCATCTTCGACATGTCGAGAATGCCGTTGACCACCGACAGCAGATGCAGGCCGGATTCGTTGATCAGCTTGGCGTATTCCTGACGGCGCGCGGCGTCGATCATCATTTCGTTTTCGCGAACGATCATTTCCGAGAAGCCGATAATCGCATTTAGCGGCGTGCGCAGTTCGTGGCTCATGGTGGCCAGGAAACGCGATTTCGACGCGCTTGCCCGCTCCGCTTCCATATGCGCTGCTTCCAGCGCCTGCTCCTGAATCTTGCGCTCGGTGACGTCGCGCATCACGGAGACCACCTCGACACCGGGATCGGCCGCGGAGCGGGACGCCGCGTCGATCGGACGGCACCGCATTTCGATCCAGATGAAATCTGCCGTCTGCGTGCGCTCCTGAATATCCCGCCGCACCCGGAATTCGACGCTGCGCTCGTCACCGCTGCGTGCGGCCTCGGAGAGAGCCGTCAGATAGGCGGGACGGTCCGCGACGTGAACGCGGTCGAACAGTCCATGCTCCAGCAGCAGCGCCGCCGGCGTTCCCAGCAAGGCCTCCGCCGCGGGCGAGATGAAGCGGATCGCGCCGTTGCGGCTGTGCCGCGAGATCACATCGCTGATGTTATGGGCAAGGAGGCGGTAGCGCTCTTCCTCCACCGTCAGCAGAGCCCGGCTCATCTGCGCCAGGGATTCCGCGCTGAACGCCAGCGCCGATGCGTAGATCGTCGCGGTCGCAATTCCCAGTGCCTCGAACAGCGAACCGTACTCCGCCGGGATCTGAGATGCCGGCAGCACGCCGAAGGCCTCGATCATCACCAGTCCGAGCGCGCAGCCCAGCGCCAGCACCACCGCGATGGCGACCGCGCGCCGCGATGCGGACAGCGCCGCATCGAGCGGAACGGCCACGAGCCAGATCGCGGCGAATGAGGAAATGCCTCCGGTATTGATGCAGACCGCCATCACCACGGCGGCAAGCGCCATCGACGACAGGATATGCGCGCGCTCGTAGTGACCGGTGCGAGACAGATAATAAGAGATGAGGATGGGCGCGATCAGCCACGCGAACACCATGACCTCGACTTCCTGCGGCGCACCGCGCAGCGCAAGATAAAGAGGAAGCGATGCGAGCGCGGCAAGGCCGCCCAGCAGCCGCGGGGCAATGAAGGCGCGGTGACGGGCCTTGGTCATCAGATCCCGCCGCGCTGATGGATGCAGCAGCGAGTCGAGATGATCGCGTATGATACCGGACAATCTCACGTTGTTCTCACCGTTCGGCCGGTCATCGTCTCGACAGCCGGAACGCCCCCGTTTTTGTTCGCCGGATCGTGTCAGAGCGAACTTAAGCGAACGCTAAGGCGCCGGACCGATTGCGAACGACACGGGCTGAATGCGCCATTTCGCGCCAAATCCGCGTTTTCATTCGGCCCGAATGGTGAACACGAAGTTTCCGCCGCCCGCCGCCATGGTTTCAAAATCGTGCATGCGCGGCGGACGCATGCCAGCGCATTGACGGCGTATCAATCGAAAATTTACGCCAAATCAAACCATTCAAATTTTACGCAGCGTGCGAACCGGGGATTTATCCGTGTCTGATACGACAGGCGATGATTGCGAGATCAATCGCAACGGGGCGGAGCGCTTCATTCCGGTGAAGCAACTCCGTGAAGCGATCGACGGGGTGTGTGATGTTCTTCCTTCTTCGCATGGCATTCTGGCTCGGGCTTGTGCTCGTGCTGCTGCCGACCGACAAGTCGCCCGATCAGGACAAGGGTCCGCAGATCGGCGCGTCGGACGCCATTTCGGCTGCGACCGCGGCCGTATCGGACATGAGCCAGTTCTGCACGCGGCAGCCCGCGGCCTGCACCGTGGGCGGACAGGCGGCGACCGTGATCGGCGAACGCGCGCAGTCCGGCGCCCGCAAGGTCTATCAGTTCATCACCGACAAGGCGGAAAAGAACGAGAAGAAGGCGCCGGAGCCCGCAGAGAAAACCGCGAAGAAAGCACCGGATCATACCGGCTCCATCGGCGCGCCGGACGATCCGCAGCCCGCCGATGCGGATACCGTGATCTTCGCACGCCAGACGCTGACCCAGGACGATCTCGCCATCGAATGGCAGGCGCCCGTGCCGTAAGCTGTTCCGGGCCGGTTTTTCCAGCCGAACTGACCGGAACTTATGGCTATCGAGGCCCCGCGTTCTCATATATGGCTCGTGCCCACATCTGACACGAGCTTGCGGACAGCATGACCATCGACGACATCCGGGACAATTTTGAACTGCTCGACGAGTGGGACGACCGCTACCGCTATGTCATCGAGCTTGGCCGCACACTGGCGCCGATGTCCGAGGCCGAGCATTCCGCGCAGAACAAGGTGTCAGGCTGCGCCAGCCAGGTCTGGCTGTCGCGCGAGATCGACCGCAGTGGCGGCGAACCTGTACTGAATTTCAAGGGCGACAGCGACGCGCATATCGTGCGCGGCCTGATCGCGATCCTGCTTGTCATCCAATCCGGAAAAACGCCGCAGCAGATTCTGGACAGCGATCCGATCGCGATCTTCGACGAACTCGGGTTTCGCGAGCACCTGACGCCGCAGCGTTCCAACGGTTTGCGCTCCATGGTGGAGCGGATCAGGAACGACGCCCGCGAGACGCTGGCTTCGGCATCCTGAATCTTTACGGCGTGAAGTTCGCATCCTCCGCCAGCCACGTCCGGATGGCCGCGCCGGCGCCTTTCGCATCGCTGCGCAAACCATAGTGACGCGCCAGCCGGTCGAGCGCGAGTTGCAGCACCACCTTCGCCGAACGGGACGGCCAGCCGCGCTCGCGCTCCACGTCTTCCAGACCGCGCAAGAAACAGCATACATCGAGCAGCAGCCCTGAAAATTCGGGGCCGCAGGCCTCCAGTGCGAGGCGTACGCGCTGACGCGATGCAATGATGAGGTCCGTCATCTCGCCGGCGCCGCCGCCCGAGCCTTTCGTTCCCGCGACGCCGGTCCAGTTCGACGTCACACGCGGCGTCATGTGAGCGCGCGTGAAGTCGGCGCGCAGACGCTCGCCCGCGATGAACTGGTCGGGCCCGATCATGGCGCGGCCATCGCGTCCCTTGCGGCGCGCGAGCCACGCCAGCGGACTTTCGCTGTCGTTGACCAGAACCTGCGCCACGCCGGATTCGGTCATGAGGTTCTGCATCGTCAGGTCGAAATGCTGCGCGCGAAACCGGTCAATCGCATCGCTGCGATCGGCTGGCAGGGGCGTTTTGACGGAGTCCGTTGGACGGCGCTGACGCTTCATCGCGCGCCTCCGCCGGTGGACATCGCGCCGCCGGTTCGCGGCGGACGGGAAAGTGCGAAAGCAGGCTTGGTCCGATTGCGCATGGTCACCTCACTAGGAATATATACCTAGATTTGGAACATGACGCAACAGTAAATATGGAATTATTCCTAGGCTGTGGCGAGTCGTTTTCGCGCTATTTGCGGCGGCGGCGCTGCTGGCCAAGCCCCATCTTCTTCGCAAGTTGCGAGCGGGCGACGGCATAGTTCGGCGCCACCATGGGGTAATCCGCCGGAAGGCCCCATTTCTCGCGGTACTGCTCCGGACTCATGTTGTACTGGGTCCGCAGGTGCCGCTTGAGCGACTTGAACCGCTTTCCATCCTCAAGGCACACCAGATAGTCCGACGTCATGGACTTCTTCACCGACACGGCGGGCTTGGCCGGCTCGGGCGGAGCCTCGGCCGCGCCGTTGGACACCCGCACCAGCGCCGCATGGATCTGGCTGATCAGCGCCGGAATTTCCGAAGCGGTGGTCGGGTTGTTGCTGACATAGGCCGAGACGATCGACGCGGTCAGATCGACAAATCCCTTGGGACCGGACTCGCTCATGATGGTGTCTTTCCAGACGCAGTTTCAGTTAAAACCGGCGTGCTTCAAGCAACGAACGGCCTCGCGGCAGAGTCGCCGCCGTCTATACTTGCGACTATGAAATATATACTGCCCGCCTGACAAGACGAACCGGGCAGGTCAGCGTCGTATTCGATTGAAATGGCCTGCCGGAATCCGGATCAGTTTCGCTGGTCCAGATGCGCGCGCAGTTCGTCGATGGAGGCAAACCGCACCATGCCCTCGGGCATCTGCGCTTCGATGGAGCCATCGGAATAAAGCGAATAAGCCATCGAATCGACCACGCCCGATTTCACGATCGTCACCGATGACGTGTCGGCACGGCGTGGAAACTGAAACCGCTCACGCGCAGGTTCCGGTGTGTCCTCCGCAGCAGGCTCAGGCGATGGCCGACCGCCAGAAAGCGGGGATGGATCCTGTCGTGACTCGTGCCGCGTTCTGCTCGGCTGCGGCCACGCCCGGTCGAACGGATCGGGTGCAGCGGTGTCGGTCTCGCTCTGTTGCGGCTCCTCGGCTGCAGGTCGGTTTAGGCTGTCATCCGCTGGCGCATCCTCGCGCGGCTGAAGATCGCGGCTCTTGTCGCGCCGGGACGATGAAAACATGATGTTGCGGCGCTGACGCGGTGCGGGTTCAGGCTGCGGCGCATCGAACGGTTCGGCGGACGGCGTGACGGGACGGCTGCGCGTAACCGGATGGTCTTCCCAGGCGGACGGCTCCGGCGCGCGGTTGTGCGCATCCCTGGCCCCGAAATCATCCTCATCGCGCGGCGCGTCAGCGGGCTGGTCGCGGGTAAAGAGCGTATCTTCCCTCGGCGGCCGCGGACGGGGAACCGGCTGCAACTCCGGCTGCATTCGCGGCGGACGAACAACGGCAGGTGCGGCCTCGGCTTCGGCCACGGGCTCGCGGGACAACGTCTCGCGAGACGACAAAGGCTCACGAGGCAGAGATTCGCGCGGCATGACCGCCGACGGTGCCGGTAGCCCGGCTTCGAGCCGCCGCGTCAGAGTCCGAATCTCCCGGCCGAGCGCATACAGCCCCATCAGCAGCAAGCCTGCGCAAGACACCACGGATCCAGCCAGGATCATCGTGCTGCCAAGGCTGAATTCCTTGATCGGGATGCCAAAAACGACCGTCAAAAGGCCGATGCAGAGGACGACCGTTCCGCCGATCAACAGCGCAATCATTGCAAGCTCCAGACCCGCGCAAGTAGAAGCGGACTCAACAAGGTGAGTTCCATAATAGTTTCAAGTTGAAGCATTACCAATCGGTAATTGCCGATGGCCTTAAGATGGCCGCGCCGCTCAGGCGCCATTCACATTCGGCCGGCTAAAAGGAATTATGGCGCGAAGATAATTTTACCTTGTCCTAATGTTGCATCGCAATTTGGGAAAATGCGCCACAATTGGCGATTACCTGAACACCGAACTGGTATACAAGTTCCCGGGACCGCCTGCCCGGAATGCAGCAGCAGCAGGCCGGGGAACGCCGGATTCAATAGCTGACATGTCATCCATCACAACATCGGCGCTGTACACGTCTGCCGGGCGCTCGGTCGAGCGAACCTGTGACGATCTTGCGCTCGCCGTGCTGGCGGTCGTCTCGGTCATCGCGGGACTGACGTTCAAGGATTATGGCCTCGGCTGGGATGACTACACGCACGCCGAATATGCCGACCTTCTGCTGAAGATGTTCGGCAGCGGCTTCACCGACACCGGCGCGCTGTCGTTCGCCAATCTCTACATGTATGGCGGCGGCTTCGACATGGCCGCGGCGCTGCTGCACAAGATCCTCCCGCTTGACCTGTTCGCGACACGGCGCCTGCTCGGCGCCATCGTCGGCGTGATCGGCATCGCCGTGACATGGCGGCTGGCGCGGCGCGTCGGTGGTCCGGTCGCCGGCGTCGCGGCAACGGTGCTGCTTGCCCTGTGTCCGATTTTTTACGGGCACATGTTCATGAATCCGAAGGATGCACCCTTCGCCGTGGCGATGATCATTCTGATGCTGGGCCTGGTGCGGCTGGCCCAGGAATATCCATCGCCGAAACCGCATACGATCCTGATCATCGGTATCGGCGCGGGGCTGTCGGTCGGCTCGCGCATTCTCGGCGGGCTGGCGCTGGTTTATGCCGCGATCGGTTTTCTGCCGCTCTGGATGTCCGACCTCCGCGCCCACGGCCTGCGCGAAACCGTCCGCCGCCTCGGCCATGTCGTCTACGTGCTGCTGCCCGGCGTGTTGCTCGGCTATCTCATCATGGGCCTGGTCTGGCCATGGTCGATCATTGATCCGGCCAATCCGTTCCATGCGCTGTCCTACTTCTCGCACTTCTTCGAGAAGCCGTGGAAAGAACTTTTCGACGGCGCCATCGTGTCGGTACCCGATATGCCGTGGTCATATCTGCCGACGCTGTTCGCGCTGCAGCTTCCGGAGGTCCTGCTCGGCCTGCTCGCCGCAGGGGTTGCCGGCACGCTCGTTGCCGTCGTTCGCCCCGACGTGGATGCGCGGCGCAAAACCATTCTGCTGATGCTGGTGCTGGCCGCGATGCTTCCGCTGATCATCGCGATGGTGAAGCGCCCTGCCCTCTACAACGGCATCCGCCATTTCATCTTCGTCATTCCGCCGATGGCCGTTCTGGCCGGCGTCGCCTTCGCGACGATCGTTGGGTGGCTGCAACGGCAGGGCCGTCCCGCACAGGCCGCCTTCGCCGCGATTTTCGTGCTCGGGCTGACGCTGCCGCTCAATGAAATGATCCGGCTGCACCCGTACCAGTACACGCACTTCAATCACATCGCCGGGACTGTTCGCGGCGCCGACGACCGCTACATGCTCGACTATTGGGGCCTTGCCTTGAAGCAGGCGTCCGAAGGGCTGCGGGAGGAACTCGACGCGCGGCAGGAGTCAGCGCCGAGAAACCGCAAGTGGCGGGTCGCGGTCTGCGGGCCGCAACGCCCGGCGCAGGTCGCGCTCGGCCCGGATTTCGTGATCGGCTGGGACAGCCACGCCGCCGATTTCGCGATGACCCTCGGCGAATTCTACTGCAAGGGCCTCAACGCCCCGGTTGTCGTCGAAATCAAGCGTGACGACGTGGTGTTCGCCCGGGTCTACGATATCCGCGGCAAGAGCATCGCCAGCCTGCTCGCTATTCCCGCGCCCTGATCCATCGCTGGCTGCCGCTCACCACATGCCGCCCCTGCGGAGGCCGCATGTTGCGGCGGCCCGGCCACGGGTCTAGGCTCCCGCGACAAAATAATTGCGGGAGAAAACGCCATGTCACCGGCCGAAGCACGTCTCAAGGAAGTTCAGTCCACAATGGTCCCCGGCGAATGGGAGCAGCGCGTCAATCTCGCGGCCTGCTATCGCCTTGTCGCCCTCTATGGCTGGGACGACCTTGTCGACACCCACATCTCGGCCCGTGTTCCCGGCGGCGAGCATCACTTCCTCATCAATCCCTACGGTTTGATGTTCGACGAAATCACCGCATCGAGTCTTGTGAAGATTGATCTCGACGGCAACCAGTTGAGCGAGAGCGAATACAGCATCAACCCGGCGGGCTTCACCATCCACTCCGCGATTCATGAAGTCCGCGAGGATGCGGGCTGCGTGTTGCATCTCCACACCGCGGATGGCACGGCGGTCGCAAGCTGCATGGAGGGCCTGTTGCCGCTGAACCAGACCGCGCAGCTCGTCACCGGCGACCTCGCCTATCATGACTATGAAGGCATCGCCCTCGATCACGATGAGCGTCCGCGCATCCAGCGCGACCTCGGCACCAAGAACCATCTCCTGCTGCGCAATCACGGCACGCTGACAGTCGGACGCTCTGTCGCCTCGGCGTTCGAGCGCATGTATCATCTCGAGCGCGCCTGCACGATGCAGGTCCGCACCCGGATGCTCGGGCCGACCGCCTATCCGGTGGAAAAACTCGTGATCGAGAAGAACGAGAAGCTGGTGAGCGATCCGGATCGCTCGGACATGCGTTCGACCAGGCTGGTCTGGCCGCCGCTGCTGCGCAAGCTCGACCGGCTCGACCCCAGCTACAAGACTTGACAGGATCGGCTCCGGACATAGATTTGATCCGTCAGCCTCTACACTGACGGAGAATTCAAACGCCGCCCAATTCCGGGCGGCGTTTTTGCGTTTGGGGTGGATGTCGCCCTGCGCCAACATCGTCCGCCGAAACCGGGGATCGGTTGTGTCATCCTGAGGTGCGCGCCCTTGTGCGCCTCAGGATGACGCGATGTCTCTGCTTGTCATTCCGGGATGCGCCGCTTGGCGCAGACCCGGAATCCATCCTCCCTCGAATCCTGAAAGTGGCTGTGGATTCCGGGCTCGCGCTGCGCGCGCCCCGGAATGACGGCGTCGGGCAATCGGCCCCTGGCGATGCCGCTTGACATTTTTCAATCTAGGAATATATTCTTTTCATCCTGTTCACGAGGGGCGCTGTCTAGAGGCGTCTTGAGAGCGGAGCAGGATGCGGCGCCTGCGCGCGTGTCTCGCACACACGTCGCCCGGGAGGCTGGGGTCAGCGCCCGGGCCAACTACGTGGCTCTGCCTTCAATGGCTGGACGCGGACAGGCACGAACGCGGCGAAAGCCGCCGGATCGGGGCGTGAAAGCGTCCGTCCTGTCCCGGAAGAGCGCTCCCCTCGCCCAAAATCGCCGCGAAATAGCAGTCGAGCTTGCGCAGACTGCGCGAACTTGTCTGCGGCGCGCCGAGAGGCGACGCGCTTCCTTCGCCAAGGAAGCGAAACAACACCATTGCGCCTTTCGGCGCGCCACGCCCCTCATTGATGAGGGGCACAACTAATAGCTCACCTCGCGCGACGCGCGGGAACGATGATGCGTGCGCAAATGAAAGTGGCTGTTTGAAATTTGAATCGGAAACCTGACGTGGCGCGCGCCGCCGCACCACTTCAATCGTCGTCCCGGCGAAGGCCGGGACCCACACTCCCTGATTCATCGGCTCAGGACAGACGTTGGAGCGGCTTTCACTGTCACCACCACACGCGGTGGTTATGGGTCCCGGCCTGCGCCGGGACGACTGGTTGAGGGATCACCGGCACATAGGCGAGCGGAAGCGACGCCGTTCTGCGAACGGCTATGCCCGGTGATGACAATCTTAAATGCTGCGAGACACGACTGGTCGTTCAGCGCGGCGCATCCGCGAACGCCGCAAGAATGCGCGCCCACGAGCGGATGCCTTTGTGGAAGCTCTTGAGGTCATACTTCTCGTTCGGCGAATGGATGTTGTCGTCTTCAAGGCCGAAGCCGATCAGCACCGTATCGAGACCGAGCGTTTTCTTGAAATCGGCGACAATCGGAATCGAGGCGCCGGAGCCGATCAGGAGCGCGTCCTTGCCCCATTCATCGGTCAGCGCGCGCTTCGCCGCCGCCAGCGGCTTCATGCCCCAATCCAGCGCGATGGCCGGCGCGCCGGCGTGGTCGATGAATTCGGCTGTGCAGTCAGCCGGCAGACGCGAAGTGACAAAATCGCGGAACGCCTTGCGGATCTTTTCGGGGTCCTGTCCCTCCACCAGACGGAACGACACCTTGGCCGAGGCTGCCGCCGGGATCACGGTCTTGGAGCCTTCGCCGGTGTAGCCGCCGACAATGCCGTTGATATCGCAGGTCGGACGCGACGACACCTGCTCGATCAGCAGCCGGTCCTTTTCACCGGCAGGCACTGAAAGTCCGATCGGCTTCAGGAAGGTTTCGGGAGATAGATTGAGTCCCTTCCACTGCGCCAGGATATCCGGCGGCAAGTCCTTCACACCGTCATAGAAGCCCGGAATGGTGATGTGGCCGTTGTCGTCGTGAATGCCGCCCAGAATGCGGGTCAGCACGCGGATCGGGTTCTGCGCGCCGCCGCCAAAAATACCGGAATGCAGATCGCGGTTCGCCGCCTTGATCCTCACCTCGTCGTAGACGAGGCCGCGCAGCGAGGTGGTGATCGCCGGCGTGTTCTGGTCCCACATGCCGGTGTCGCAGACCAGCACGAAATCGGCGGCGAGGTCTTTCTTGTTCTTGTCGAGGAACGGACCGAAATTCTTCGAGCCGATCTCCTCCTCGCCCTCGATCAGGATGGTGACGTTCAGCGGCAACGATCCGGTGACGTTCTTCCAGGCGCGGCAAGCCTCGACAAAGGTCATCAACTGGCCCTTGTCGTCTTCCGCCCCGCGCGCGACGATGATCTTCCGGCCGTCGGCATGGTCGGTGACGACGGGCTCGAACGGCGGGCGGTGCCACAGATCGAGCGGGTCCACCGGCTGCACGTCATAGTGACCGTAGAACAGCACATGCGCGCCGGCCTTGCCGTTGCTCTTGCCGACAACCGCCGGATGTCCAGCAGTCGGGCGCACGTCTGTTGTGAAGCCGATGGAGGCAATATCTGCCGCCAGATGATCCGCGGCCTTCCTGCAATCCTCGATGAAAGCCGGATCGGCGGAGATCGACTTGATCCGCAGCAAAGTGAACAGCCGTTCGAGGCTGTTGTCGAAATCCTTGTCGATACGGTCGAGAACGGCGGCGAGTTGCGGTGTAGCGGACATATCGTATTCCTCAGATCAATGGCTCGCGTGACTGCGCCTAGCGCCGCAACAGGCTGCCAAGCACGTTGCGCACGATGGAGCGGCCAATCGAACCGCCGAGCGAGCCGCCGACCGATTTTCCGATGCTGGCGGCGACATCTCCGGCGACCTTGTTGGTCACCGACCGCGTCACGCTGCGCGCGATGACCTGCCCGGTGGACAGCTTTCCGCGCGGCGTGCTGGTGCCGAAGACGGTGCCGACGATCGAACCGATCTGGCCGAGGACGCCGCCACCTTCACCGGGTGCGCCATCGGCGCCGGGCGTGCCGACGGGCGCCGCGGTGTTCGACAAGCGCTTCTGCAAAATCTCGAACGCCGAGTCGGCGTCGATGGCGGTGTCGTATTTCCCCTTCACCGGGCTCGCATTCATGATCGCCTTGCGTTCGTCCGGCGTGATCGGCCCGATCCGTGCCGTCGGCGGACGGATCATGACGCGCTCGACCATCGACGGCGTGCCGTTGCCTTCGAGAAACGAAACCAGCGCCTCACCCTTGCCCAGTTCCGTGATGACCTGCGCGGTGTCGAGATCGGGATTGGGCCGGAAGGTCTGCGCTGCGGCCTGCACCGCCTTCTGATCGCGCGGCGTGAACGCGCGGAGCGCATGCTGCACGCGGTTGCCGAGCTGGGCGAGAATCTTGTCCGGAACGTCGATCGGATTCTGGGTCACGAAATAGACGCCGACGCCCTTGGAGCGGATCAGGCGGACGACCTGTTCGATCTTGTCCATCAGGGCCTTTGGCGCATCGTCGAACAGCAGGTGCGCCTCGTCGAAGAAGAACACCAGCTTGGGCTTGGCCGGATCGCCGACTTCGGGCAGTTCCTCGAACAGTTCCGACAGCATCCAGAGCAGGAATGTGGAATACAGTTTCGGGCTCGACATCAACTTGTCGGCGACAAGGATGTTGATCATGCCGTGGCCGCTGGAGTCGGTCCGCATGAAATCCTTCAGTTGCAGCGCAGGTTCGCCGAAGAACTTGGCCCCACCCTGATTTTCCAGCACCAGCAACTGGCGCTGGATGGTGCCGACGGTCGCCTTGCTGACATTGCCGAAGGATTGCGCCGCCTTGCGGATGTCCTGCAGCGGATCGAGATCGTCGTCCTTGGCCGAGCCGGGCACGATGGCGTCCAGCAGGGCGCGCAGGTCCTTCATATCGACCAGCGCGAGACCGTGTTCGTCGGCAACCCGGAAGGCGACATTGAGAACGCCTTCCTGCACATCGTTGAGCTGCAGCATCTGCGACAGCAGCAGCGGTCCCATTTCAGTGACGGTGGCGCGGACCGGATGGCCCTGCTCGCCGAACACGTCCCAGAAGACGGTCGAGAACTGATCCGGCTGAAACTGCAGGCCCATCGCCTTGGCGCGGCTGAGAATGAAGTCCTTGGGCTCGCCCACCTCGGCGATTCCAGACAGATCGCCCTTGATGTCGGCGGCGAACACCGGCACGCCGGCGCGCGCGAAGCCTTCGGCCAGGACCTGCAGGGTGACCGTCTTGCCCGTTCCGGTCGCACCGGTCGCCAGTCCGTGCCGGTTCGCAAGCCCGAGCGTCAGAAATGCGGGCTGCTCACCCTTGCCGACAAAGATCGCCGTGCCGGTATCGGCGGAGGCCATGCTTCCGGCACCGGCCGGTGCTGCTGACGGCGGCGCAGCGGCCTTGTCGGAGGTTTTTCTGGACACCTTCTTTGCCATCTCTCGCCTCATCCCGGCTGGATTGTGCCGCCGCCAAATCGCGGCGCAAGATGCGTGATCTTGCAGTCTGGAACCCGCCGGTCAACCCGCGCGATGCATCAGCGAACATGAACAGATACCGCCTGCACGGGAACGGACGCTATATATGTCGCGCTCGATTGCTGAAGCGGAGTGAATTCCGCTCCTGACATACCGTTTAGTTGAAACGAACTCGCATCAGAGCCTGTCTTCGCGCCGCACGAACCGGATTGTTGCATCTTTCTCCCGCAAATAGCGGTGGAATCGGCAACGACTCTTGCACCGTTGCAACACTTCACAATGGATTGCATCCAAACAGCGTGTTGAAAAAGCTCTGTCGCTTGTAATTTGCGGCGCACCCGCTCAAGATAAAATCACAACAATCAGCCGGTATGAAACCGGTGGGCACGGGGCAATTTCATGGACGAGTTCATTGGCGATCTGGCTGCAAAAGCCGGAGTTGACAAGGCTGTCGCCGAAAAAGCCGTTGGCGCCATCCTCGGGTTCCTTCGCAAGGAAGGACCACCGGAGCAGGTTCGTTCGCTGATCGAGCAAATTCCGGGCGCGGAAACTGCAATCGCGGCGGCGGGATCGGGTGGTCTCGCCAGCATGCTTGGCGGCGGCATCATGGCTCTTGGCGCGCGGCTGATGGGCATGGGTTTGGGAATGAGCGAGATTCAAAGCCTTGCCCGTGAACTTTTCAGGCTCGGCCGCGACAAAATCGGTGCGGACGGAATGCGTGCGATTATTGCCGAAACCCCGGGCCTGTCCCAGTTCGCATAACATTCAATTTTTGCATTCGAGTCCCATGTCCAATTCATTTGCAGCGTATCCCCTCTCGAACATTGACGGACTGGGTCCGCACGCCCAGGCCAGGCTCAAGGCCGAGGGCATTCGCACCACGGCTGCGCTGCTCGAAAGCGCCAGCACGCCCAAGGGCCGGAAGGCGTTGGCCGCCAGGACCGGCCTCAGCGAGCAGCAGTTGCTGGCATGGGCCAATATCGCCGACTGCATGCGCATCAAGGGCATGGGCAAGGCCAAGGCCGAACTGTTGCGCGCCGCTGGCGTTGTGACCGTCCGCGAGTTCGTGCAACGCAATCCGCAGCGCCTGGCGCAGGCCATGAAGGAAGCCAACGATAAACGGAAGCTGGTGCAGGTTCTGCCCTCGGACAAATCGGTCGCCGAACTGATACAGCGCGCCCGCAAGCTGCCGCTGAAAATTTCCTACTGAAACCGCAGCCCACCTGCCAATTCGAGCATCCTTGGGCGACATCCCCATCCACCATCGCTTGACTTGACCGCGGGGACCGCGCAAAGCCACCGCATGATGGCCGCTCCGTCCCGAATGTCAGATCCGGCTGCCGCGCAGCTTCATCCGGTGCTGCGGGACCTGTTCGCAGGCCCCGTTCCCGTGGTCATGGGCGTGCTCAATATCACCCCGGATTCGTTTTCCGACGGCGGCAAGTTCGTTTCTCCCGACGCTGCGCTGGCTCAGGCAAGACGCATGATCGCCGAAGGTGCCGGCATCCTCGATATCGGCGCCGAATCCACCCGCCCCTATGGCTCGCAGCCGGTCTCCGCGGACGAAGAACTGCAGCGGTTGCGTCACATCCTTCCGGCGGTGACCGCTCTGGGCATCCCGGTTTCCATCGACACCATGAAGGCCACGGTCGCGGCCTGGGCGCTCGCGAATGGCGCAGCCATCGCCAACGATGTCTGGGGCCTGCAGCGCGATCCGGACATGGCGCGCGTCATCGCTGATCGCAATGCGCCGGTGATCGTGATGCACAACCGCGACAGCGTCGATCCGGCGCTTGATATTGTCGCGGACATGGTGACGTTTTTCGCGCGCTCGCTCGATATCGCCGCCAGAGCGAACATTCCGCAAGGAAACATCGTTCTCGATCCGGGCATCGGCTTTGGCAAAACACCGGAACAGAGCATGACGGCGCTGGCGCGGCTCGATGCACTGAGCCGGTTCGGTCTTCCCTTACTGGTCGGCGCATCGCGAAAGCGCTTCATCGCATCGGTCATTCCCTCCGAGCCGGATCAGCGGCTCGGCGGCTCCCTTGCTGCGCATCTTTTGGCGGCGCAGCGCGGCGCAAACATCATCCGCGCGCATGACGTTGCGGACACGGTGCAGGCCCTGCGCGTCGCATCGGCAATCGAGGACAAACGATGAGCGACATTATCTTCATCAAAGGGCTTCTGATCCACGCCCGGCACGGTGTGATGGATCATGAAGCGGAAGTCGGCCAGCGGTTTGTGATCGACCTTGAACTGTCGATCGACCTTGCAGAGTCTTCGCGGACCGACAAGCTCGCCGACACGGTGTCCTATTCGGATGTGGTCTCCACCGCGAGCGCGGCCTTCAAGGGACATAACTATTACCTTCTGGAGCGCGCAGCCGGCGCGGTGGCAGAGGCGGTTCTGGCCGCCTTCACCCGCGTCAGTGCGGTCAAGGTCACGGTTCACAAGCCGCACGCGCCCATCGCCGCGATCTTCGACGATGTTGGCGTTGTCATCACCCGCAACCGGACCTGAGTTAATATGGCCAGTGTCCTGATCGCTCTTGGCGGCAATATCGGCGATGTGCGCGCGACCTTCACCAAGGCCATCGCCAATATTTGCGGCATGACACAGGCCGCTTTGGTCGCCCGCTCGTCGGATTACATGACGCCCCCTTGGGGCGACGAGCAGCAGGAGCCGTTTATCAACGCCTGCATCGAAATAGAGACATCGCTCGATCCGCATGCGCTGCTGTTTACGCTGCACAAGATCGAGAAGAAGTTCGGCCGCGACCGGGCCACTGAGCGGCGCTGGGGTCCGCGAACGCTCGACCTCGACATCATCGCCTATGATGACGTCCGTCTCGACAAACCGGAACTGACCTTGCCGCATCCGCGCCTGTTCGAGCGCGCCTTCGTGCTGGTGCCGCTCGCCGAGATCGCGCCCGACCGGCCGATTGCGGGACAGACCCCGCGCCAGGCCCTCGCCAGCCTCTCGGCCGATGGCATCAAACGCCTGCCTGATCTGCAGTAAACGCCCGAAACAACCATTTGGCTTGCGCGCCGCCACATGGCATTTTCCGGGCAACCAGATAACGCTCCGGGAGCTAACCCCCTGAATGTCCACCGAAACCGACACCCTGCCGCTCGCGTCCGAATTTCCTCCCGCCTCTCGTGACGACTGGCGGAAGCTCGCCGACGGCGTCCTGAAGGGCACTTCGTTCGAGAGACTTGTCGGCAAGACCTACGACGGGCTGCGGATCGACCCGATCTACGAGCGCGCCCGCAACGCGGCGGCGATCCCTGCCCGCGCCGCCGGCGCGCCTTGGGCGATCATGCAGCGGGTGGACCATCCGGATGCAGCCATCGCCAACGCGCAGGCGCTGCATGATCTTGAGAACGGCGCGACGGGACTCACCATTGTGTTCGCGGGCGCCAATGCCGCGCGCGGCTATGGTCTGCCGCCGACGAAGGACGCGCTGAGGCGCGCGCTCGATGGCGTCTATCTCGACGCCGGAATTGATATCGAACTCGAGATCGGCCCTCAGTCGCGCGACATGGGGCAGCACCTCGCCGAGTTGCTCGCGGAACGCAAGATCGCACCCTCTGCCGTGAAGGTGCGCTTCGGCCTCGATCCGATTGGCGGCGGCGGTGTGCGCGGCAGCAGCCACGGCCCGTGGCAGTCGATCGCGAAAGTCTTCGGCGGCAAGATCGCCCAGCTTGCGAAGCTCGGCTTTCGCGGCCCCTTCGCTCCGGCCGATGGCCGCGTGATCCATGACGCCGGCGGCTCGGAAGCGCAGGAACTGGCTTATGTCCTCGCGGTCGGCGTCGCCTATCTGCGCGCGCTGGAAGATGCAGGCATTCCGCTCGAAGATGCACGGCGCATGATCTATGCTCGCCTCAGCGCCGATGCCGACCAGTTCCTGACCATGGCGAAATTCCGCGCGCTGCGCCTGCTCTGGGCGCGCATCGAGCAAAGCTGTGGCCTCGCGCCCGAGCCGCTGTTCGTCGTGGCGGAAACCTCATGGCGGATGCTGACCCAGCGCGATCCCGACGTGAACATGCTGCGCGCGACCATCGCGGCGTTCTCGGCGGGCCTTGGCGGCGTCAACAGCGTCAGCGTGCTGCCGCATACGCTGGCACTTGGATTGCCGGACGCGTTCGCCCGGCGCATCGCCCGCAACACCCAGCTTGTGCTGCTGGAGGAATCCAACCTCGACAAGGTGTCGGACCCGGCTGCAGGCTCGGGCGGTATCGAGACGCTGACGAAACAGCTCTGCGAAGCCGCATGGTCGCTGTTTCAGGAGATCGAAAAAGCAGGCGGTGCATTCGCTGCGCTTGAAAAGAATATCATTCAGCCGAAGGTCGCCGCCGTGCGTGCGGCGCGCGACGTCAATATCGCGAAGCGCAAGGACATTCTCACCGGCGCCAGCGAATTCCCGAATCTGAATGAGAAAAAGCCGGCGGTTCTCGACGCAAAGCCCGCGGCTTTGCCGTGGACGGACGACGTGGTGATGAGCTTCGACGCGCTCTCGCCGATCCGCCTCGCCGCACCGTTTGAGGAACTGCGTGATCGCTCCGACGCCATGCTGGCCAAAACCGGCAAGCGTCCGGCGGTGTTTCTCGCCAATCTCGGTACGCCTGCGGATTTCACCGCACGCGCCACCTTCACCAAGAGCTTCTTCGAGACCGGCGGCATTGAAGCGCTCGGCAATGACGGCTTCGCCGATCCGGCTACGCTCGCCGCGGCGTTCAAAGCATCCGGCGCGAAGCTCGTTTGCCTGTGTTCGTCCGACAAAGTCTACGCGGCGCAGGCCATTGCGGCCGCGCAGGCCCTTCACGGCGCAGGCGCAAGGCATATCTATCTGGCTGGACGCCCCGGCGATCTGGAACCGGCGCTGCGCGAAGCGGGCGTGACCGGCTTCATCGCCGCCGGCGGCGACGCCCTTTCGACACTGAAAGCTGCCTATCAACTGCTTTAGGTGGATGTCATGAAGGAACGCGCTCCTGTTCTTACCGGCGGTTGCCAATGCGGCGCGGTACGCTTTGCGTCATACAGCAGTCCGGGCCGGATCAGTGTCTGCCACTGCCGGATGTGCCAGAAGGCCGTGGCCGGGCCGTTCGCCGCCTTCGTGGAAATTCCGCATGGCGACTTCGCATGGACGCGCGGCACGCCGGGAACCTATCGCTCGTCGTCGGTGGCCGAGCGCGATTTCTGTAAGGAATGCGGAACGCCACTCAGCTATCGCAAGCTGAACGGCTCGGTGATCGAGCTTCTGACCGGCGCTTTCGACCGTCCGGATCGCGTGATTCCGACCTACCAGATCGGCATCGAGTCCAAGCTCGCCTGGGCCATGAATTTGCACAACCTGCCGGGCAAAACCACCGTCGAATCATGGGGTTCTGCCGAGGCTGGCAGCATTGTCAGCCACCAGCATCCGGATCATAATACATGAGCCGCGCAATCACCGCTTCATTTGCGCGCAAACCCGAGACAACAGAATGACCCGCATTCCGAATTTCGCCGACGTTGCGTTTGAGCCTGCTGCCGTAAAGGCCAGCGAGAGCAGCGCGCAGCCGTGGCTCACGCCCGAGGGGCTTCTCGTCAAACCGAGCTATAGCGAAGCCGATCTCAACGGCATCGACTTCCTTGATACATGGCCCGGCATCGCGCCGTTCCTCCGCGGCCCCTATCCGACCATGTATGTCAATCAGCCGTGGACTGTTCGCCAGTACGCCGGTTTCTCGACGGCGGAAGATTCCAACGCTTTCTATCGGCGCAACCTTGCGGCTGGCCAGAAGGGTCTTTCGGTCGCGTTCGATCTCGCCACCCATCGCGGCTATGACTCCGATCATCCACGCGTCTCCGGCGACGTCGGCATGGCGGGTGTCGCCATCGACTCCATCTACGATATGCGCACGCTGTTCGCAGGGATTCCCCTCGACCAGATGAGCGTGTCGATGACCATGAACGGCGCGGTGCTGCCGATCCTCGCGCTGTTCGTCGTCGCCGCCGAAGAACAGGGCGTTCCGCCGGAGAAACTGTCGGGCACCATTCAGAATGACATTCTGAAAGAGTTCATGGTGCGCAACACCTACATCTACCCGCCCTCGCCCTCGATGCGGATCATCTCGGACATCTTCGCCTACACCTCGCAGAAGATGCCGAAATTCAATTCGATTTCGATTTCCGGCTACCATATGCAGGAAGCCGGCGCGACCCAGGACCTTGAACTGGCCTATACGCTCGCGGACGGCGTCGAATATGTCCGTGCCGGCATGGCGGCTGGCCTCGACATCGACAAATTCGCGCCGCGCCTGTCGTTCTTCTGGGCCATCGGCATGAACTTCTTCATGGAAGTCGCCAAGATGCGCGCCGCCCGTCTGCTCTGGGCCAAGCTCATGAAGCCGTTCAACCCGAAGGATGCGCGTTCGCTGTCGCTGCGCACCCATTCGCAAACCTCGGGCTGGTCGCTCACCGCGCAGGACGTGTTCAACAACGTCGTCCGCACCAATGTGGAAGCCATAGCCGCGACGCAGGGACACACCCAATCGCTACACACCAATGCGCTGGATGAAGCGCTGGCCCTGCCGACCGACTTCTCCGCACGCATCGCGCGCAACACCCAGCTTTTCCTGCAGCAGGAAAGCGGCACCACCCGCATTGTCGATCCGTGGGGCGGCTCGTTCTATGTCGAGCGGCTGACTCACGATCTCGCCGCCAAGGCGTGGGCGCACATTCAGGAGGTCGAGGAACTCGGCGGCATGGCCAAGGCCATCGAGGCCGGTGTGCCGAAGCTGCGCATCGAGGAAGCGTCCGCCAAGACGCAGGCGCGCATCGACGCGGGCAAGCAGTCCGTGATCGGCGTCAACAAGTACCGGCCCGAGAACGAAGCCGCCATCGACGTGCTCAAGGTGGAGAATTCCACCGTGCGCCGCCTTCAGATCGACAAGCTGTCGCGCCTGCGCTCCGAGCGCAAACAGACTGAGGTCGATGCTGCGCTTGCGGCGCTCACCCGCTCGGCCAATGAAGGCAACGGCAACCTGCTGGCGCTGGCCATTGATGCCGCGCGCGCCAAGGCCACCGTCGGCGAAATTTCCGATGCGATGGAAAAGGTGTTCGGCCGTCACCGTGCCGAAATCAAATCCATCACCGGCGTTTACAAGCGCGAGGCCGCCACCATGTCCGACCGGGTCGAAAAACTTGCCGCGCTGATCGACGCGTTCGAGGACGCGGAAGGCCGCCGCCCGCGTATTCTGGTCGCCAAGATCGGCCAAGACGGTCATGACCGCGGACAGAAAGTGATAGCCTCGGCCTTCGCTGATGTCGGCTTTGACGTTGACATTGGACCTCTGTTTGCTACCGCCGATGAAGCCGCGCGTCAGGCCGTCGAGAACGACGTGCATATGCTCGGCCTGTCGTCGCTGGCCGCAGCGCATCTCACCGCCGTTCCGGAACTCAAGGAAGCGCTCAGGAAGCGTGGCCGTGAAGACATCATGATCATTGTCGGCGGCGTCATCCCGCCGCAGGATTACGACGCGCTCTACAAGTCCGGCGCCGAGGCGATCTTCCCGCCGGGCACCGTGATCGCCGACGCCGCCGAGGAACTGATCAACAAGCTGAACGTCCGGCTGGGGCATGCGAGCGCGGCGGCGGAGTGAGTAAGCGCCTACTGATTGATGTTAATGTCCCGCGGACGGCGGCCGCTTCGTTGGCGCGCGTTATTGATCAGAAAACAATAACGTGGGGTCCCGTAACCACGAGACATAACGTCATTGACTACGGTCCAGCCTTTCCGGACGTTGGCCGATTTTTACGTGAGAATATTCCGTTTATACCATCCCTTGCAATCAAAGGGAGCGAGATGGGTTTAGAATTCTTCACGTACTCCTTGCTGGATTTTGAAAGGTGGAATGTTCCCCCACCAATCGATTGGGCCGGAAGGGACATCTGCGAATTATTCCATCTCAGGGAAATCGAACTGAATCTGGGTTTCGGCAGCGTTGTTATGGATGCCAATCCCGAAACATTTCGGCACTTTTTGATATTTCTAGAAAAGCAACTCGAAGAGCCGCTTCTCTTGAAGCTGAAAGCAAAGATGAAGCAAGATCAATCCCGCGATTGTTGTCACTTCGTGATTGCGCACCGTTTTGGTCTAGACGGATTCGTTACGCTGGATGGAGACTTTATTGGTCCATGCAACCAAGTGGCCAAATCGTTGGATATAAAATTGCGATGCTATTCGCCGAAAGACATTTGCCGTAAACTTCGGATCGATGAAATCGATGAAAGTTGGTTCGCCGCCAGAAGCGATCCCCATATCTTCTATGAACAAGTGTAATTCGCATTGACGACCACAAAGGCCGCCTCCGTTACCTCCCTAGCGACGTGTATCCGCTCCGGTGATCGCGCCGCGCTGGCGCGCGCGATTACGCTGATCGAAAGCCGCCGCGCCGATCATCAGGCGCAGGCACGCGATCTGGTTCAGGAATTGCTGCCGCTGACCGGAAACGCGATCCGTGTCGGCATCACCGGCTCGCCGGGCGTCGGCAAGTCGACCACCATCGACGCTCTCGGCATGGCGCTGATCGGCAAGGGCCACAAGGTCGCGGTGCTGGCGGTCGATCCGTCGTCGGCGCGGACCGGCGGCTCGATCCTCGGCGACAAGACGCGGATGGCGCGGCTGTCCGCGGAAGCCGATGCCTTCATCCGCCCCTCGCCGTCGTCCGGCACCCTCGGCGGTGTCGCGGCCAAGACGCGCGAGGCGATGCTCCTGTGCGAGGCCGCGGGCTTTGACGTGGTGCTGGTGGAAACGGTCGGCATCGGACAATCGGAAACCGCCGTGTGCGACATGACCGATTTCTTTCTGGCGCTGATGCTGCCGGGCGCCGGAGACGAACTGCAGGGCATCAAGAAAGGTCTTGTCGAACTCGCGGATATGATCGCCGTCAACAAGGCCGACGGCGACAATCTCAAACGCGCGAAGGCCGCCGCCGCCGAATACAACGCCGCGCTCCACATCCTCGCGCCGCGCTCGGAGCACTGGTTTCCGCCCGTGCTGACCTACTCCGCTCTCACCGGCGACGGCATCGACGCGGTGTGGGAAAAGGTCGTGGCCCATCGGACAGCCATGATCGCATCGGGCGAGTTCGAGAAGCGGCGCCGACAGCAGCAGGTCAAATGGATGTGGACGATCCTTGAGGACCGTCTTCATGCACGCCTGCGTTCCGATCCGGCGATCCGCGTCAGGGTGAAGCAAACCGAAACCGCTGTTGCCAATGGCGAGATGACGCCGACCGTCGCCGCCGAAACAGTCGCGGCGCTCTTAGAGCAGCGATGAGCCGCGCGCCGCGCATTCTCATCACCGGCTTTCAGCCCTTTCCGGGCGCGCCTTACAATCCAACTGAAAAACTTGTCGAAAGACTACTGCGCCTGCGCCGTCCTGCGTTCGATTCCATTGCGCGGATCGGTCACATTTTCCCGGTGACCTACAGCGCGGTGGATCGGCAGCTTCCCATCCTGATTGAAACGCACCGCCCCGATGCGTTGCTGATGTTCGGGCTTGCGACACGTACGTCGTTTGTCCGGATCGAAACCCGCGCCCGCAACACCATCACCCAGATCTGGCCTGATGCCGCGCACACACAGGTGCGAAGCCGCACCATAGTGACGAATTCGGAGTCCACACGGCGCTTCGGGCCGCACACGCTCCGGCTGCTGCGCGCCGCGCAACTGACTGGCGTGGATGCGCGCCTCTCTCTCAGCGCGGGATATTATCTCTGCAATTATTTGAGCTGGCGCGCGATCGAAGCGACCTATCATCAAGATGGCCCCCGCCTCGCGTCCTTCATCCATGTTCCGCTGGTGCCCCGGCGTCCCGCCGAACGCCCTGCGCCCGGACGGATGACCTTTGAGGAACTGGCCGATGCGGGCGAGGCCCTGCTGCTGGAAACGGCACGTCTGGCGCGACAGCAGGCAATCCGGCTTTTGGCCGCAAAACCGTCTGGCAGCCATACCGGAAGCTGAATTGTGCGGCGCAATATGAGCGCGTAAACAGGGTCTCAGCACCGTGAGATACCGTTCATGACCGATACCAGCGCCAACGCCTGGGTTTCCTCGACCCATCGCCCGATGGGCTTCCGCGAATTCGTCGCCATAGTCGCGGCGATCATGGCGCTGAACCCGCTGGCCATGGACCTGATGCTGCCCGGCCTGCCGGATGTCGCCAAGGCATTCAATCTCAGCAACATCAATCACGCGCAGGCGGTGCTCTCGGTCTTCCTCACCGGTTTCGGCGCGGGCCAGTTCGTCATCGGACCACTGGCGGATCGCTTCGGACGGCGGCCGATCCTGATCGGCGGCCTTGTCATCTACGGTGTCGCCAGCCTGCTCGCGATTATTGCACCCTCATTTGAAACGCTGCTGCTCGCGCGCGGCCTGCAGGGCCTCAGCACCGCTGCCGCCCGCGTGATCGCCACATCCATCGTGCGCGACTGCTACAGCGGGCGCCGCATGGCGAGCGTGATGTCGCTGGCCATGATGATCTTCATCTCCGTTCCAGTGATTGCGCCGTCGTTCGGTCAGGCCATCATGCTGGCCGCGGAATGGCATGGCATCTTCATCGTCCTGCTTGTGTATGGCGTTCTGACGCTGGGCTGGATCGTCATGCGCTTGCCGGAAACGCTGCCGCTGACCGAGCGCAAATCGCTCGCCGCCGGCGAAGTGGCGAATAACTTTCTGCAGACAATCCGGAACCGTCAGACATTCGGCTATGCCCTCGCCGCGGGCAGCGTGCAGGGAATCCTGTTCGGCTACGTTCTGTCATCGCAGCAGATCTTCACGGAAATCTACGGCCTCGGACACTATTTCCCGCTGGCATTCGCCGCCATCGCCATCGGCATCGCCGTGGCGGGCTTTGTGAATTCGCGCATCGTCGGGCGCTATGGCATGCGCAAGATTTCGCACAGCGCCCTCGTCGGCCAGCTTGTCGTCGCCATTGCGATGCTGGCCGCAGCCCTCGCGGGTGCGCTTCCGCTCTGGCTGATGATGATCCTCTCCACCGCCAGCCTGTTCACCTTCGGCTTGATGTTCTCCAACTTCTCCGCGCTGGCGATGGAGCCGCAGGGCCATATCGCCGGAACCGCCTCCTCGCTGTTCGGATCGGTCACCACACTGATCGGAATCGCGGTCGGCGCGGCCATCGGCCAGTCTTACAACGGCACCCTGATCCCGCTCGCGACCGGCGCGCTGCTCAGTTCGCTGGTCGCCCTGGCAGTCGTGCTCATTGTGGAAAAAGGCCGGCTGTTCACGCCGCACAACACCCCGGTCTGAGCGCCGTTTTGGCTCCATTCCATTAACCCTACCATCGACAATCGTGGGCAAACCGCCGCGCACGAGCACTGTTCAAAGCATTCCTGGATTAGGTCTTGGACACACCACGACCAGCCGGGCCACGCCATGGACATCAGCCGCCGCAATCTGATCAGCGCCACCGCCGGTGCGGCGGGCGCTATGGCCGCCGCGCCGGTCCCAGCGCGCGCGGCTCCGCTGACATCGGCGCTCGGGCGCGATGCCACTCACCACGGCGTGCGCCCGAATAGTCCGGACGATCAGACGCGCGCCCTGCAGCGCGCCATCAACGAAGCCGCCAACGCGCAGATGCCACTTGCCCTGCCGCCGGGACTGTATCGCACCGGCGCGCTGACGTTGCCGAATGGCGCGCAACTCGTCGGCGTGCGCGGCGCGACTGTCCTGCAGTTCTCCGGCGGCGCATCGCTGATCGGAAGCGAAGGTGCCAGTGGCATCGCCCTCACCGGTCTCACCCTCGACGGCGCAGGCATCAAGCTCGCGGAACGGCGCGGACTGGTGCACCTTCAGAACGGCCTCGATGTCCGTATTCAGGATTGCGATATTTCCGGCAGCGGCGGATATGGCATCTGGTTCGAGAGCATCGCGGGCGAAGTCAGCGGCAACGCCATCCGCAAGACCGCGAACACGGCGTTCACATCCTTCGATGCGCTGGGGTTGCTCGTCGCGCAGAACACAATTCAGGATGCGTCCGACAACGGCATCGAGATCCTGCGCCACACCATCGGCGATGACGGCACCATTGTGGTGAACAACCGCATCGACGACATCAAGGCCGGTCCCGGCGGCTCCGGCCAGCACGGCAACGCCATCAACGCTTTCCGCGCCGGAAATGTCATTGTCAGCGGCAACCGCATCCGCAACTGCGACTATTCGGCCGTGCGCGGCAATTCGGCGTCGAACATCCAGATCACCGGCAACAGCGTCAGCAACGTGCGCGAAGTCGCGCTCTATTCGGAATTCGCGTTCGAGGGCGCGGTGATCGCCAACAACACCGTCGATATCTGCGCGGTCGGTGTGTCGGTCGCGAATTTCAATGAAGGCGGCCGCATGGTGACGGTCCACGGCAACGTGATCCGCAACATCCTGCCGAAACGTCCAATCGGAACCGCGCCGGATGACGACGCCGGAATCGGAATCGTCGTGGAAGCGGACGCCGCCGTCACCGGGAATGTCATCGAGAACGCGCCCTCGTTCGGCATCATGGCGGGTTGGGGAAAATACCTGCGCGATGTGACCATCACCGGCAATGTGGTGCGCAACGCTTTCGTCGGGATCGGCGTGTCCGTGGTGCCGGGCGCCGGGACCGCGCTGGTCAGCAACAATCTGATCTCGGGATCGCGCGGCTCCGCGATTGTCGGGCTTGATCACGCCAAACCCGCCACAGGCGACCTTGGCAAGGAAAGCAGTTCACGCTTTCCGCAGATCGTCCTTGGCCTCAACGCCATTCGCTGACGGCACCTGTGTGAACGGCGATGGCAGGATGGCAGCATTCTCCGCCTGCGCGATCGCGACCTCGACCGGTTTGTCCTGAACGGGATCCGGCGGAGCCAGTTGCTCCCAGGTCTTGAGCGCTGCGCGCGCCTCCTGAACGATTTTCAGGAATTCCGGTTCGGCGTAATAGACCTTCCAGCGTCCGGTCTCATACAGGGTGATCAGGTAATTGAGCCGACGCTCCGCCAGCATGCGCCAGCGCACCACGACACTTCGCCCCTGTTCGGCATTGCCGGAATTGGCCATTTGAAGTCCGGAAAGACTACTGAAAAGCACGTTGGAAAATCACGCAGACGCAAACGAATCGCTCAACTCTCTCTGACGAAAACGAGAGATATCTCAACCTCTCCCACAGATACATGCAACTTTCGTGACTGACAGACAAACCGCCAGCCACGACTGCGCATCCGTTAACGCACCTGAAGCCTGATCGCGGCGCGCAGCGAGGTTCGCGATCCTGCCGGCGGCGGCTCGCGGCTGGAGACGGCGGCTGCGCCCGTGTTGGTTGTGCCCGCAACCGCAGGTGTGCCCGGCCTGACAGGCTCCACCGCGATCGAGCGTGCCAGCGTCTGCGTATAATTCGGGACCGGCGTGAACTGGTTCTTGTTGAAGTCGTGCTGAATGCGATCTCCGCCGCTTGCCTGCGTGGCGCAAACAGCCGTCACGGTTTCCATGCCCTTGTCCTTCATCCGGAACTGAAATGGCGCACCAATGCCGGGGAACTGGACCGGTACACCGGCCTTGATGAAGTTGTCACGCTGGAAGCTGTTGGGCAGCAGCACTGTCCCTTCCCCACGCTCGTCGATGTCGGTCAGCGTCAGAAAGCAGTCGCGCGGCGAGACGATGGTGAAGACCGGTGTATCGCCAAGCCGGTAACTGTCACGATCCGAGGTCAAAGACAAATCGTCGCTGTTGCGGACCTGTTGCGGCATGGGTTGAACCGGGCGCGCATTACGGATGCTGACGAGCTTCAGATCGGTCAGATCCGGCGCGATGCCGCGGAACGACACCTCGAACTGGTCGCGCGGCACGGCACCCTGCGCCAGACGGCGAACCAGCGGCTTGAACTTCTGCTCGACATCCGCGACGCCTTCGTTGAATTCGGACTTCTTCAATCCGAGTTCAGCGGCGGCCAATGTCAGGTCGAGATCGTCCTCATAGCGTTTGGCCAGCGCGTTAATCATCTCGATACCGTTGAGCTTCAGCGCCGGATCGAGGCCGGCGCGCTTCATCGCATCGGCAAATCGCCTGGCGTCGTCCTCGATCAGCGCGTCCATCTTGTCATGCGGCGGATACAGTCCCTCCACCGCATCGCGAACATCCTTCGGGAATGCGCGTCCCTGCAGGACCAGTTCACGCACATCATCCTTGGCCTTGCGCATGCCCTGGTCGTGACAGCCCATGCAAGAGATGCCGTTGGTCACGGAGAAATCCTTCCGCGACGGATCGCGCACGATGGCGGTCGGTCCCTTGTCGAGCCGGTCGCCCTTCGCGGTGTTCAGATAGTAGGCCTGAAAACCGTTCGGCAGACTGTAGATGGTTTCGCCGCCATCATGATGGAACGCATTCGGGCCGGCCGGTCCCAGCGGGAAGCTGAACAGGCTCTGCCGGTCACGGTTGCCTGCGAAATCGTAGGACGTCCAGAAAAAGCCGTTGCGCGAGGGATGGCGCTCGATCAGCCGGTTGTTCTGGCTGACGCCGGAGCGCTGAAACGCCGCGCGCTGCGCGACGAAGTTACGGATGTTCGCTTCGACATCGACGCCCTGTTCCCGCGCGAGCTGCTGGAACGTATTCGGCAGTTGCAGCAGCACGTCATAGAGCGGCGGCTGCGACGCGGTGAACACAAACCAGTCGGCGCGCACATAAGGCATCGGCGTCCCGGCGCCGGAGGCGAGCGCGCGGCTGAATTCGGTGTCCGGCACCGCGTTGTAGGGATAGACCGCGATCACATTGTCCCAGTCCGCCGGCTTCCAGCCGAGATCGAGAAGGTTGAAGCGCAGGATGCTGCCCTCCGGATCAATGGTTTCGAGCTTCACCACATCGGAGGAACGGCTGAGTGAATTGAGAAACTTCACCGCGCCCTGCTGGTAGACTTTCATCGCAGCCGGATCGGCGCAGATGTTGGTGAGATGGGTCAGGGTCAGATAGCGCGTCGTCGCCCGGCGCTGCGGACGCTGCTTCTCAAGATCGGCGACCATGAAGGCCACCATGTCATCCGGCGTGATGAACTTGTGGGTCTCGCAACTGGCGACAGCTTTTGTTCCGAGCGCGCTCACCCAGGTTTCCAGCGCCTTGAGATCGGCTTCGGATGGCGGTTTATGCGACGAGCCTTCGTAATAGATATCGTAAGGCATCTCCTTGTCGACAATCTGCCGGAACAGTTTCGACCCCAGCGGATTGCCCGGCAGGATGTAATGCGGATTGGCGGCCATCTCGTCGAGTTTGAGGATGTTCCCGAAATTCTTTGCCGGACGCTCTCGGTCCACCAGCTTGCCGGTCTGATGACAGCGCGCGCAATGCGCATCGAGCACATCGAACGCAGCCCTGGCGACCGGATCTGCGGGCGGCGCGATTGCGCCCACCGAAGCGGAAGCCGGGGGCTTGGCGTCCTGAGCAAGTGACGGCCCGGCGGTGCCAAGGACAAATCCCGTTGCGATCGCGATGCCGAATGCCCGCAAAGCTGTTGCCGGAAATCCGCTCATTGAACATGTCCCCTTGAAACGGTCTATATGGCGATCGACGCCGGAAATTGGTCGCTTTGAATGCCGGACAGGTTCAGGCAGTCATTGTCCTGCGGTTGCCCGCACGGTGGTGTTCACGATCTGCACACGGCGATTTTCCTCGCCCAGTGGTTTGGCCGGGGTCTTCAACTGTTCCTTACCGAAGCCAACCGCGATCAGGGTATCCGGTGCAAGTTTGTAGTGTTCGATCAACATGCGGCGCACCGCATTGGCGCGGCGCTGCGAGAGCGCTTGATTGTAGTCCGCGCTTCCCGCTGCATCGGTATGTCCATTGATGAGGAAGACCAAGCCCTTCAGGTCCTGCCGCGACAGCGCGTTGCCAAGCGCGACAAGAGCAGGAACGGCCTTCGGGCTGATCTCCGCCGAATTATGTTCAAACAGGATTTCCAGGTCGATGGCGGGCTTGTCGCGCGCGATCTCGGCGATCCGCGCGCGCTCGTCGGCGTCAGGCCGCGAAGCGGGTTCGACACTGATGGATCGCACCTGCAGGCGCTTGATGACCTGCTTTTCTGCGTCCGCCTTGGGATCGGGCGTCACGGCCAGGCTGCGCGTCAGCGGCTGCCTGGCCTGAAGCGCTGATCCGATCTTATCCTCAAGAGACTGCGCATGGAGCAAACCGGAAGACAGCACCCATACGGCCGCCGCCGCCCATAAGCGTTTCATCGAAAATTTCCATTCAGCAATACGTCCGCCGACAGGCGCCTGCTATTGTTATCGCTTGGATGAATCATCGGAGGCCGCAGCCACCGGTGCGGGCACGACGGCTGAAACCGCACCGAAGGCATCCGCCTGCCCGGCTCCGAACTGGTCGTCACGGCCCTTGGGTCCGAGATCGCGCGCCGTCGACATCAGTGTGGCGCGAACGTCGGACGACGACATCTGCGGATTACGCGCGATCATGAGCGCGATCACGCCGCTGACATAGGCGGCCGACAGCGAAGTCCCAGACGACATCTGATACTTGCCGTCCGGCGCAGGCGACAGAATGTCCACGCCCGGCGCGGAGATCGCGACATATTTGCCGCGGTTCGACTGGGCGAACAGTTGATCGGACTGATCGGTGGCCGACACCGCGATCACGTTACTGTCGGCTGCAGGATAAAGCGGCGGTGATTTCGCCCCGGCATTTCCCGCAGCCGCGACCAGGACTACGCCCTTGGCGGCGGCAACCGCGAGTCCGCGCTCGATCGCCGGATCGTGCGGTCCCGCAAAACTCATATTGATGACCTGCGCATTCTTGGCGAGTGCGTAGTCGAGGCTTTTCAGAATCAGGAACGAGGTGCTTTCCGCGCCGCCTTTTTGCGCGCCGAAAGCGCGGATGGCCAGCAGGTGAGACGACGGGGCTGTCCCCATCAGCCGGGCATGTGCCGCGATCACGCCGGCGATGCTGGTGCCATGAGGATGCGGCCCCTCGCCATTGTTCAAAGCGTCGAAGGTGCCGGTAATGACGCCCGCCAGTTCGGGATGGGTCACGTCGATTCCGGAATCGATCACGGCGACCGTCACATCCGCGCCGACCGACAGCGCATGGGCCTCCGTGAGCCGCATCTTGCCGAGCGCATATTGAAGCGGATCGCCTTCGGATTTTGCAGACGCGGGCGAAGCAGCCTGCTGAAGTTTGAAGATGTTGTTGCGCTGCGCGGCCTTGACGTTGCCGCTTGCAACAAGCTCACGCACCACAGCGTCAACGGAGCGTTTGTCATTGATCCGCCAGCGGAAGAAAGTGCTGTTGGTCAGGGCAAAATTCTGGGATTGCACGCGCGTCAGGCGATGACGCCGCGCAAGCTCGTCAGCCTGCGCATCGGTCGGGTTGCCCGCGACCTCGATCAGCACTTCCTTCGCGACGTAAGTATTGTCGGCGGCAACCGGGCCGGACTTCTTTCCGGCGTTTTTGGTTGGCTGCTTCTTGCGGAATTTCGGCGGCGGCTCGTCGTAATAATCCGCCGGCGGGCCGTCATCGTACTGGCGTACGATGTATGGCCGGGGCCGCGGTCGGACGCGATCATAGCCGTCATATCCGATATGGGGCCGTATCGTCGGATTGATAGTGATGCGCGGCCCGACATTGATGCTGGGGCTGGTGCGCATGTTCATGCTGCTGTATTGCGCGAATGCCTCGGGCGCAGCCAGCGTCGTCGCTGCTGCAAAGGCAACAACGAACCGGAGCCACCGCATCCCGCGCTTTGGTTGGATCAAGGATCGTTTGCCCAGGGCTGTCTTGGTCATGAGGTCCTCGCAAATCCATGGGCGGCGCCGACGCCGCACGCCGTTCGGAATGTCCCCAAAGCTGGCCGCGAGCTTCTTCAGCGCCGCGGCCGTCACGATCAGTCAGCACTCACCACGAGGCTGACAATCTTTTCGCCCTGCAGGCGCGTCATAAGCTGCGCCGCTTCCTCTTTCGACAAGGCCTTGTCGCCGAACCGGACGCGGAACACACCGGACTTCGGCCCCGAAACGATGGAGGCGTTGTAGGTGTGCAGCAACTGGGTGATGTCGTCAGCCTTGGCGTCGGGCGCAAAGCGGATCAGGCCGAAGGTTCCTCCCGTCGACTGCGCAGGAAACGCCGCCGTCTGGAAGTTGCCCGGAGCGCGATCCTTCACCAGGACAGTGCCGATCACGCCGGCCTGCAACAGAACCAGCACCGCGCCGGCCACGCCTGCATAAGCCAGGGTGCGCGGCGACAGGCTGGAGAAGAATCCGGCAATCCGCATCAGGGGATTGAAGGAGACGCTTTTGCGCGCGGGCTCCGCATCAATGGCGGCGAACAGTTTCTGCATCGCCCGCGCCGAAGGAGCGCCGAGGCTTTCGTTCAGCAGGATGGTTTCAGCATATTCGTCCTGGATCACGGCATATTGCCGCGCCAGATCGGGATTGCTCGCCAGCGCCTCATCGACACGCCGTGCGTCACGCAGATTGAGCGTGCCTGCGGCATGGAACGGCAGCAGAGCCTCGATCTCCGTCGGTTCACGGTCGGGTTGCTTGCTCATGGCAGTCTTGCTCGCGGGGGTCATGGCCAACCTCGTTCAATGCCGGCTGCCTTGAGCAGTTCGGCCAGTTTCTTTCGCGCATAAAACAGGCGCGTCTTCACCGTGTTCTCCGGGATACCCACGATTTCGGCCACCTCTTCCACGGACTTCTCGTGGTAGTAGACGAGATCGACAATCTCCCGATGCTCTGGCGAAAGTGCGGTGAGGCAATTCCGCAAAGCGTTGCTTGTATCCATCTTGGCGACGGCGACTTCGGGATTGTCGGACGTATCCTCGATCGCCGCAGCCGCCTCGTCATCCAGTTCCGCGTCCTTCCTCTTGCGGAGGGCGGACAGGGCCTTGAACCTTGTGATCGCCAAGAGCCACGTAGAAACGGTGGACCGGCCTTCAAACTTGCCGGCCTGCCGCCACACATCGAGGAAAACCTCGCTGATGAGGTCTTCCGCGATGGCCTCGTTCTTCACGAGGCGCAGCGAGAAGCGAAACACCCGTACATGGTGCCTTCCGTAAAGCACCTGCATGGCGAGCCGGTCACCTTGGGCGATGCGACCGATCAGGACTTCATCTGATGTCGCGTGGGTTGCAC
Organism: Afipia sp.; assembly: GCA_050249215.1. GTDB lineage: Bacteria > Pseudomonadota > Alphaproteobacteria > Rhizobiales > Xanthobacteraceae > Afipia. The sequence goes on along the minus strand of JBFWQX010000004.1, from coordinate 151,058 downwards.
TCAATGGCCGTCTCGCAAGGTTGGTCGCACGCGACAGGAAAGGGGTTCGATCAAATCGGTAAAAATCTTCGCGATTTCCCGAATTGTCCGGATTGAGGACCGCAAAATGCCCCTGAATCATGAACAAGGGCAAGTCGCCCGGCTTCCATGACGAATATGGTATCAATTTACCAAATCCCAACCATGGCGGCTGACCGGCAAACAATCCGGGCGAGTCGGGACTGATCCGGCCCCAGCGCCTCGCAATGATACCAAACCTAAAGGCTTTGCCCCCTACACTCCCGCATTGCATTCCCTCATCGGCGAGTTCATGCGCGGCGTCATGTCATCGGCTCCTGTTTCCCTGTCAGGCCGCTTTAACTGGAAGCATTCGGCCGTCGAGGGCGAATTGCCACCGGAAATTCTGGCCCGCCGCGCACGGCAGCGGCGGCAGTTGCTCGACATGACCGGCGTCAGCTACATGATCGACGCCGCGGTCCTGCTGATCTACGCCTATGCAGGCACGACCAGTTTCGCCATCGCATCCGCTTACGCCGCCTGCGGGCTGCTGTCCGTCGCCACCTTCATCGCCATCTCCGAAGCCCGGATCAACGACCGGTTTCGGGATCACTACTTCATCCTGCAGCAAACCAGCGTCAGCCTGGCGATCATGCTGGCGTTCATCTACTTCGCGCCGGAAGTGGGCGGCCTGTTCCTCTGCTCGATTTTCCTCGTTTACACATTCGGTGCCCTGCGCTCCTCGCCGCGCCAGACCATCATCGGATGGACGACGGCGGCCGCCGGCCTGACCATCCTGTTTCTTCTGACCGACAAGCCGATCAGCATGCCCACCGGCACGCCGCTGGAGCGCTTCGCGACCTTGCTGGTTTTCATTCTGGTGCTCGGGCGCGGCATGATCGTCGGACTGTTCAGCAGTTCGCTTCACGAATCGCTCTACAAACGCGGGATCGAGCTGAAAAAAGCCTATCAGCGTATCGAGGAGCTCGCGGAGCTCGATGAACTCACGGGGGCGATGAATCGCCGCAGCATCATGCAGACCCTGGATCAGGAAATCGCCCGCGCCCGGCGCAGCAACGTCTCCTGTGCCATCGCCCTGATCGACCTCGACTGGTTCAAGCTGATCAACGATCGTTTCGGCCACCCGGCGGGCGATGAAGCCTTGCGGGCGTTTGCCATCACGGTGTTCGCCAACATCCGCAGCATCGACAAGTTCGGCCGTTACGGCGGCGAGGAATTCCTGCTGATCCTGCCGGAAACGTCGGACGGTGCTGCGCTGCGCGCCATCGACCGGCTACGTACCATCGTGGCGGGGCTCGACTGGAGCGCGATTTCACAGGACATGACCGTTACGATGTCGGCCGGGCTCGCCATGCTGCGCCCGGACGACTCCGCGGACAGCATTCTCGCCCGCGCCGACAAGCTCCTCTATCAGGCCAAGGACATGGGACGGAACCGGGTTGTCACGGCCTGATCATAATTTTCGCCGGCCAAGAACGTGGCCGGCACCGTTTGTTTTCCAGGACAGAAGTCATGAATTCGAGATCGACCGCACGGCCCGCCAACCTTCTTGCTGAACTGCAGGATGCCCTTGCTCACGGGACGGTTGCACGCCGCGTTGAGACCCTGCGGCGGGTCACCGATCTCTTTATGTATGGTGTGGCCGACTACACCAATGAACAGATCAATGTTTTTGACGACGTTTTTCATTGCCTGATCGAGGAAATCGAAGTCTCGGCGAAGTCGCTGCTGGCGAACCGTCTTGCCCCCGTGCCGAAAGCACCGCCACGCCTGATCTACACGCTGGCGTTCGATGACGAGATCGAGGTGGCGGCGCCAGTGCTGTCGCAATCGGAACGGCTGAACGACGCGATGCTGATTGAAAATGCCCGCTGCAAGAGCCAGGGGCATCTGCTCGCGATTTCAAAGCGCAAGGTGTTGAGCAATGCCGTCACCGACGTGCTGGTCGAGCGCGGCAACAATGAGGTCGTCGAAAGCACCGTGAACAATCCCGGCGCCGAATTCTCGGATGACGGATTCACCAGGCTCGTCTCCCGCGCCGACGGCAACGACAACCTTGCGACATGTCTCGGCATGCGGCGGGGAATTCCAAAGCCGCATTATCTGAAGCTGATTGCACGGGCCTCCGACTCGGTCCGGGAGCGCCTTCAGGCCGCCAATCCGGAACACGCGGACGATGTTTCAGCAGCCGTCGAACAGGCTGCGCTCACCGTCGGTGAGAGGGCAAACGGTGAAGCATCCGCGAACGCCCAGAATCTCGTGAAGTCTCTCTTCGACGACGGCCGCCTCGACGAAAAGCAGATCGCCGAATTCGCCGCAGCCAAGCGCTTCGGAGAAACGAGTGCCGCCCTTGCAATCTGCACGAATGTGCCGGTCGCAACGGTCGAGAACATGATGATCGAATCCAAATCGGAAGGATTGATGGTCCTCGCCAAGGTCGCCGGACTGTCGTGGCCCTCGCTCAAGCTGATCCTTGAACTGAGAGACAACATGCCGGATGCTGAAAACATCGACGAGCACAAGTCGAGCTACGACATGCTCCGTCCATCGACGGCGCAGCAGGTTCTTCGCTTCTACCGGATGCGGCAGGATGCCGCCCAGATCAACTCCGCCTGACGCGACCGGGCTGCGTGTCTAGAATTTGAGAACGCGCAATCCGGCAACGGCTCCGATCGTGGCCACGATCGCCGCGGCGAGCGAATACCAGGTCGCGACAAACATCGGGGAATCGTCGGTGCAGTGCGCCGCATAGAGCGTCGCCGCGAGCCCGGCTGAAAGCAGTCCGGCGAAGGCTCCGGCGACCGCAGGCCGCGACGGCGCGCCCCGGCGCAGGGCAATCAATGCGGCAGCCAGCAGCGGCAGCGACTGCAGCGGGATGGCGACCAGACACAGCCTGGAATTGGAGCCGATCATCCGCACGGACATCGGCGCGCGATTCGGCATCATGGTCATTTCACCGACCATGCCGATTCCAAGCAGCCCGAACGGAACCGCCAGCAGCCATGCCCATCGTCCAAGCGAGGCTTCGGGCCGGGACAGATGAAGGCTGACAGCAACGGCGACGGCGGCCAGCGCCAGAGTGACAAGGAATTTCAAATCGAAAAGCGGGTTGTGCATGGCCGTCATGACGTCCGACCGCACCCCGAGCCCGGCCAGAAACAGCAAGGTCGAGACCGGCACCGCGAGGACCAGCGCGGCAAGCAGAAAATGCCCGACGGAGCGTTCATGTGTGTCGCTGTCGGCGGCAAGCGTGCGGATCAGATCGTTGGTATCCATGGTCACTCTTTCCGCAGTTTGTTCGCGAGGCCCGTCAGGCCCCGATGCAGCGCCACGCGCACCGCGCCTTCGGTCATTGAAAGTTTTGCCGCCGTTTCCTTGATCGACGCGCTGTCCACGGCGATGGATCGCAGCACGTCCCGCTGCCGCTGCGGCAGCCCGTTCAGATGAGTCGCTACTTCGCTCGCCGGCACAGTGTCCTCGGCCGGTGCGTCGGCGAGCGTTTCCGAGAAATCGTCAATGTTGACGAACACCCGCCGCCCGCGCCGACGCAGCGCGTCGATCAGCTTGTTGCGGGCAATGGCGAACAGCCAGGGCGCGAACGGTGCGTTCGGGTCCCAGGTATGCCGCTTCAGATGCACCGCCAACAAAATATCCTGCACGATGTCCTCGGATTGATCGACCGGTTGACCGGCCCGCGCCAGACCTCGGCGCGCACCGGCTCTCAGGACCGGCGTCACGCCCTTGAGAAGGCGATGATATGCGGCATTGTCGCCGGCATTGGCCGATCGCATCAGATCGGTCCATTCGTCCTCACGTCCGCGCACGCGCGCTCCTATCAAGGCAATTCGCTCCTGTTCCTAAGGTGTTACGGGCCAGAATTGCAATCACGCAATTGTGAACAGAAGCCTCGAGCCAGCTCCGGCGAGATACCGCCGGCTGCCTTTCCGGGTCTTTTTTAGGGCAAAAGATCACAAGATTCCCTTTTTCTGCCGTCCTGTGGCCATTCGGCACCGGTCTTTTCGTCATTGCTGGTGGCTCTGGCAAAAGGGGAAATTGCCATGCGGATAAGGAATGCAGGATTGGCCGCGCTGGTCGCTGCGGCCGGAATCTGGATGAGCTTTTCAGGCGACCCCGCAATGGCTGCCAAGTCCACAGCTAAATCCGCGACCAAAACCACCAAGGCCGCAAAGACGGCCACGTCGGCGAACCGGCCCGTGGTCCTCTCGAAATTCAAGAAGCCGCGTGTTGCGGCGAAGAAATCCCGGCCTGCAAAAGCAGCGTCTGCAAAATCCACCTCAGGGAAATCCAAGACTTCCCGACACGCCGGGAAACGCGGAACGAAAGTCGCGTCCAAGGTGATCGAAGCCCCGGAGACATGGGAAGACAAACCGATCCGTAAGGATCCGCAGGCCGCCGCCAACCCGGGCAAGACTGAACTGCCGGTGTCTGTCGCCAATGCCCGCGCCCAGGCGCTCGCTGACGACGAGGCGCGCAACTATTCGGCGCTCGACAGCAGCGATGTGGTCGATGGCGCGAAGTTCGCATCCGCGGATCAGCCCAACAGCAGCGACGCTTTGCCGGACAACAACCTCGTCGTCGCGCAGGAAGCCGCGCCACCGACGCCGCCAATCGCGCCAGGTAAAATCCTGCGGCCGATGCCTTCGGGCGACCGTCCGGTGGTGAAAGCCGCCGATGACAACGATCCCTGGAGCAAGACCTCGCTGATCGGAAAGATTTTCATCGCCTTCGGCAGCCTGCTCACGCTGGCTTCGGCGGCCCGTCTGCTGATCGCCTGACGCAAACACCATCTGCATCACATGCAAAGGCCGGTTCGCACCCCGCGAACCGGCCTTTTTCATGCGCAGATCAGATATGGTTCGGACACGCTCCGGCCGAACCGGCCTTGCGGAGCCGCGCCGCGAAAGGCAAATTGCCGCGCAACGGTGCGCTGACGCGCTGATTTTCCATATCCTTCAAGGGGCGAAACATGCCGGCATTTGAACACATCCTCGTTGAGACCAGGGGCGCGGTTGGTCTGGTGCAGATCAACAGACCGAAGATGCTCAACGCGCTCTCGTTCGGTGTTTTCAAGGAGATCGCCACTGCGATCGACCAGCTCGAGGCCGACGGCGCCGTCGGCTGCATCGTGGTCACCGGCAACGAGAAGGCGTTCGCCGCCGGTGCCGACATCAAGGAAATGCAGCCCAAGAAATTCATCGACATGTTCAGCGAGGATTTCATGGACATCGGCGGTGATCGCGTCGCAAGGTGCAAGAAGCCGACCATCGCGGCGGTCAGCGGTTACGCGCTGGGCGGCGGCTGCGAACTCGCGATGATGTGCGACATCATCATCGCATCCGACACCGCGAAATTCGGACAACCCGAAATCACGCTCGGCACCATCCCGGGCCTCGGCGGCACCCAGCGTCTCACCCGCGCGGTCGGCAAATCCAAGGCGATGGACCTCTGCCTCACCGGCCGCATGATGGACGCGGCGGAAGCCGAACGCTCCGGCCTTGTCAGCCGCATCTTCCCTGCGGACAAGCTGATGGAAGAGGTGTTCGCCATCGCGGACAAGATCGCCAGCATGTCGCAGCCGGCCGTCGCCATGGCCAAGAGCGCGGTCAACCGCGCGCTCGAAACGCCGCTCGCCGAAGGCATGAATGTCGAAGGCGATCTGTTCCACGCGACCTTCGCGCTGGAAGACCGTTCCGAAGGCATGGCCGCCTTCATCGAGAAGCGGAAGCCGAACTTCAAGCACCGCTAGTGTCCCGTATCCGGCGTTTGTTCATTTTGCGGCACACTCCGTACAAACGCCGGATACGAAAGGACACCAGCAAATTATAATTCTAGTGATCCTTCGGTTCTGACATTCGTAAAATGCCTGCGATAAGTGCGTACGAATGTCAGAACCGGATCACTAGGTCTTGCTGCTGCGCGCCAGCGCGGCGATCAGCAACGCGCGGTAGAGCCGGTCGGCAAACGATGCCGGCCGGTCAAGCTGCATCCGCGCGAGACAGGCCGCCAGTTCGGCGGAGTGATTGGCGCGGCGGCCCTCCCATGCGAACTTGAGCAGAGTGAGCGGGCTGGCTGTCGCCTCCTTCAGAATCCGAAGCGCCGGAATCAGCCGCTGCTCGACATCGGTGAAGTCGCTGCCGAACGGAAATGACGGCAGCAGCCCGGCATCCCGCGATGGCTTTAGTGCAGCCGCCACCCGCTCGGGAAAATTCTCGCGATGCACCCCCGGGATTTCGTGGTTCTTCGGTAGCTTCCCGGCATCCTTCGCCTGCTGTTTGAGTTCGATTTGAAACCGCGAGTCCGCGACATTCAGCATTGCCGCGATGACCTCGGCGTCCGACTTTCCCCGCAAATCGGCAACGCCATACTCAGTCACGATCACATCGCGCAAATGACGCGGGATCGTGGTGTGGCCGTAGAACCAGCGGATATTCGACGCGACCGATTTGCCGGAGCCGCGCGTCGATTCCAGAGTCAGGAGTGAGCGTGCGCCGTCCAGCGCAAAGGCCTGCGCCACGAAATTGTACTGGCCGCCGACACCGCTGACGACCTGACCGTTGTCCAGACCATCCGAAACAACCGCACCCGTCAATGTCGCCATCATGGCGTTGTTGACAAAGCGCGCATCGACACGCGCCTTGCGCTTGGCCTCCTCGTTTCCGTAAATCTGGTTGGTGAACGACACCGGCACCATCTGGATGCGCTTGAGCTGTTCCGGCGTCATCTCCCGCAACACGCGATAGAACGATTTCGGCCCAAGGAAGAACGCCGCATGCAGCAGCGCGCCATCGACCTCGCGCTTCAACACACCGGCATCAATCAGCGCGACGAACGCCTCGAAAAACATTTCGCTGACGCCATAAAGGCCCTTCGCGAACGGTTCGATTTCTCGTGGTGCCTGCGCGGGTGCAAGCCGCGACATGATCTCGCGATAGGCGGCATTGTCGTGATGACGGACGATAAGGCTTTGCGCCAGCGCATCGCCCACCTGCCCGATACCGATCTGCAACGTGCCGCCATCGCGCACCAGACCAGCCGAATGAAGCCCGATCGCATATTTCGTATCGGAGACCGGCTCCGACGGCGGGGCGAACAGCGGGAAATCGGTTTCCGGGCTGTCGAGCACGGCGTGAAACTCGTCACCGGGCAGATCGCCCTGCCCTGGCATGAACGGCAGTTCGGAATTCACCTGCGCCAGTATCTTGAAGGCAATGCGGCCATCCGCCCGCGCGCGCATCAGGTCGAGCGTCGTATCGGTGTTGCCGCTCAGGCTGTAGCGAGTCTCGCCATTCACAACGCGCCTGGCGACGAGTTGCGCGATCACATTGACGCCGCGCGCGAGCAAATATGACGACGCATGAGTGTAGTTGGCTGAAATGTATTGCTGCTGCGCGTAACCGTTGCCGAGCCACTTTCCGGCCAGGAAGAAAAACTCAACGACCTCGATATTCGGCGGCAGCGCCTTGGCATGAAGGGCTTTCGCGTAATCGAGGTCGGGATAGCCGCCGAACAGACGGTCGATCACCGGACCGATAAACCGCCGCTCGAGATCGGCTGATGGCGTCGGCTTCTCCAGCGTCAGGGCCGTGAAGATCGTCAGATGAATCGATGGGTCGCTGGCCGCGCGCCGGTAAAGAGCATTGATGATGTGATTGGCCTTGCCGAGGCCGAGCGGGAGACCGACAACCAGTCTCGGTCCGACCTCGCGGATGATATCGTCGGCGATGGCCTCCGGGTCCGAAAAAATGCGTGGCATCGGACCTCGTTCATTCCCTGTGCAGGCCCCACCGGCAGTCTGCCTCAAAAGATGGCGCGGATCGCTTTCGATGAACTGACCGGTGCCTTGAGCTTCGACTATAGGCCGTTGATCGGTCAAGGGAATACCACCCGCTTGGTCACAAACCCGTGCACATTGTCACACTCGCCGTTTTTCTGTGGCTGGCGATTTGCCCACGCCTCCACGGAGCCCTAAACAGTGTACGAATGAAGCATGCCGGTTCGGGATTCATGCAATCCACCGTGGCTGTGATTTGGATTGTTGCGGGAAAACATGGTTCGGCGTGTTTCAGGGTTGGGCGAAAGCTGGCGTTTTCGCGTGTCGGGCGCCGCGCTCGGGATAACGCTGTCCGCAGGGCTTTCCGCGCACGCCCGGGCCGAGACGCTCAACGAAGCGCTGGTGAAGGCCTACCAGTCAAACCCGCAGATCAACGCCAGCCGCGCCCAGCAGCGCGCCACCGACGAAAACGTGCCGCAGGCGCTCGCAGGCTATCGCCCGCAGATCGTGGCCAGCCTCAGCGCGGGCCTGCAGCCGGTTCGCAACCTGCTACTGGACAACACCATCCAGACCGCGACGCTGAAGCCCTGGACCATCGGCGTCACGGTTACCCAGAACCTGTTCAATGGCTTCAAGACAGCGAACAGCGTCCGGGTCGCGGAGTTTCAGGTGCTCTCGGGCCGGGAGGCGCTGCGCAATACCGGTCAGGGCGTGCTGCTGGATGCCGTCACGGCCTACATGAATGTCATCGCCAATCAGGCGCTGGTGGAAACCCAGCGGGGCAACGTCTCGTTCCTGCGCGAAACGGTCGGCATCACAAAAAAGCGTCTTGATGCGGGCGACGTCACCCCCACCGATACCGCGCAGGCGGAGGCCCGGTTGAGCCGCGGCCTCGCCGACCTCAACGCCGCCGAGGTGGCGCTGGAAAGCAGCCGCGCGATTTATGCGCAGGTCATCGGCAATCCGCCTGTGAACCTGATGCCGGCGCAGACCGTGGACCGTTTCGTGCCGCGCAGCCGGCAGGAAGCAGTCGACAGCTCGATCCGGGATAACCCGGCTGTCATCGCTGCGTCATACGACGTCGATGTCGCCACCACGAGCATCAGCGTCGCGGAAAGCAGCCTGCTGCCGCAGGTGAATGTGCAGGGCAACGTCAACCGCAGTTCGGATGGCGACCCCAACCTCGGCACCAAGCGCGCCGATCAGGCGTCCGTTGTCGGTGCCCTCACCGTCCCGATCTATGATGGCGGAACAGCCGCCTCGCAGACCCGGCAGGCCAAGGAAACCGCGGTCCAGAGCCGCCTTGTGCTGGAACAGGTCAGAAATCAGGCCCGCACCGCCGCGATCAGCGCCTGGGTCAGCAGCGAGGGCACCAAGGTCGCCTTGGCCGCGGCTGAAGCCGAGGTGAAGTCGGCGAACATCGCCCTGCAGGGTGTCCGGCGCGAAGCCCAGGCCGGACAGCGCACCACCATCGACGTGCTGAACTCACAGCAGGACCTTACGGCAGCGCGCTCCCGCCAGATTCTGGCGCAGCGCGACCGGGTGATCGCGTCCTACACGCTTCTGAGTGCGGTTGGCCGCCTCGACGTCCGCACCCTTGGTCTCAACACGCCGGACTACCTGCCGGACGTCCATTATCATCAGGTGCGGGACGCCTGGCACGGCCTGCGCATTCCGTCAGGACGATAACATCCAGTGAATCTATGATTGTCATCACCGGGCTTGTCCCGGTGATCCCGACTCATCGGATAACGTGCTTTCATGATCGGGATGGCCGGAACAGGTCCGGCCATGACGAACCAAAAACGAGCGTCTATTTCAGCGCGTCCTGCGCGAGAACATCAGGATCAGCACCGGCAGCGTGATCAGGATCACCAGCGGCGCCAGCGCCATGCCGGTGACGACCACTACCGCGAGCGGCTTCTGAACCTGAGAGCCGATCCCTTCCGACACCGCCGCAGGCAAAAGACCGATACCTGCCACGACGCAGGTCATCAGAACCGGACGCAACTGAAGTTCGCCGGTCTTGATGACCGCCCGAATCCGGCCATAGCCCTCGTCGATGAGCTGATTGAATTGCGACAGGATGATGATGCCGTCCATCACCGCGATGCCCATCAGCGCGATGAACCCGATCGCCGCGGACACGCTGAACGGAATGCCGCTGAACAGCAGTCCGAGCACGCCGCCGAAGATCGCCATCGGGATCACGCTCATGGCCAGCAAGGTGTCGGCCATCGAGCCGAAATTGAACCACAGCAGAATGGCGATCAGCGCAAGGCTGATCGGCACCACGATGGACAGACGGCGGATCGCGTCCTGCAGGTTGCCGAACTCGCCGACCCACTCCATGTGTGAGCCGGCGGGAAGCTGAACCTGCTCGGCGACCTTGTCCTGCGCCTCCTTGATCGCACTGCCGAGATCGCGCTCGCGTACCGAAAACTTGATCGGCAGATAGCGCTCCTGCTGTTCGCGATAAATATACGCTGCGCCCGACACCAGCTTGATCGAGGCCACCTCCGACAGCGGTACCTGCTGGATCCCGTTCGGCCCCTGCGCCCCGATGCGAAGGTTATGAATAGCCTCCGCGCTCTTGCGATACTCCGGCGCAAGGCGAACGATGATCGGGAAATGCCGATCGCTGCCCGGCTCGTACAGATCGCCCGCGCTGTCGCCACCGATGGCGACGCGGATGGTGGCGTTGATGTCGCCCGGCGAGAGGCCGTAGCGAGCCGCCCGTGCGCGGTCGATGTCGATCTGGATCGTCGGCTGGCCCAGCGACGTAAACACCGACAGGTCCGTGACACCCTTCACCGTCGACAGCACCGACTTGATCTTGTTGGCGGTCCTCGTCAGTTCCTCAAGATCGTTGCCATACAGCTTGATCGAGTTCTCGCCCTTCACGCCCGAGACCGCCTCGGCGACATTGTCTTGCAGATATTGGGAGAAGTTGAATTCGACCCCCGGAAACTTCTTCTGCAACTGCGTCAGCAATTCGCTGGTCAGATCATCCTTGTCCCGCGACCCGGGCCATTCGCTGACCGGCTTCAGGGGCGCGAAGAACTCCGCATTGAACAGGCCGGCGGCATCGGTGCCGTCATCGGGCCGTCCATGCTGCGACACGACCGATTCCACCTCCGGCCGCGCGCGGATGAGCTTTCGCATCTCGTTGACGTAGGAATTGCCTTCCTCGAGCGAAATGGTCGGCGGCAGCGTGGCGCGAATCCAGAGATTGCCCTCTTCCAGCTTCGGAAGGAATTCAAGTCCGAGCATCCGCACCGCGACAAAAGTCAGGACAACGAGCGCGCCCGCCGCCGAAATCACCACCCGCCGGTTGCGGGTCGCCCAGTGCAGCAGCGGCATATAGGCGCGATGCAGCCACTGCATGATGCGTGTTTCGGTTTCCTGGATATGCGCCGGCAGGATGATCGCACTCAGAGCCGGCGTAATGGTGAAGGTCGCGAGCAATCCGCCGGCCAGCGCATAGGCGTAGGTTTTCGCCATCGGTCCGAAGATATGGCCCTCGACACCGCTCAGTGTGAACAGCGGCAGGAACGCCGCGATGATGATCGCGGCCGCAAAGAAGATCGACCGCGAGACGTCGGCGGCAGCGCTGAGGATGGCGTGCGCTTTCATGCCCATGATGGTGTCCGGCGAAATCGCTCGTTCTTCGGACGCGGACAGTTCCGTGGTCTGCGACAATCTGCGGAAGATCGCCTCAACCATGATGACCGTGCCGTCCACGATCAGGCCGAAGTCGATAGCGCCGACCGACAGAAGATTGGCGGATTCCCCGCGCAACACCATGATGATCACGGCGAAAAACAACGCGAACGGTATCGTCGCGCCCACAATGACGGCGCTGCGCAGATTGCCGAGGAACAGCCATTGCAGCAGTACGATCAAGAGAATGCCCACCACCATGTTGTGGAGCACGGTGTGGGTCGTGGTGTCGATCAGATCCTTGCGGTCGTAGATGCGTTCGATCCGCACGCCGGGCGGCAGGATGTTCGACTTATTGATCGACCTGACCAGCTTTTCCACCCGCGCAATGGTCGGCGCGCTTTGCTCGCCCCGCCGCATCAGCACGATGCCCTGAACGATGTCGTCGTCCGCGTTCATGCCGGCGATGCCGAGGCGCGGCTTCTCGCCCACCGTCACCGTCGCGATGTCACGCACCAGCACGGGATTGCCGCCGCTTTGCGAGATCGTGGTGGTGGCCAGATCGTCGATAGAGCGGATCAGACCGACGCCGCGGACCACCGCCGACTGTGTGCCGATGTTGACGGTGTTACCGCCGACATTGATGTTGGCGTTGCCGACGGCCTGCAACACCTGCGGCAGCGTCAGGCCGAAGGCGGTGAGCTTGTTGAAATCGACCTGAAGCTCGTAAGTCTTGGTCTTGCCGCCCCAGCTCGTGACGTCGATCACGCCCGGCACACTGCGGAACCGGCGCTGCAGCACCCAGTCCTGCAAGGTCTTCAAGTCAAGGACGCTGTAGTTCGGCGGGCCGACCAGCCGGTAGCGGAAAATTTCGCCGATCGGACTGAGCGGTGAAATCTGCGGCTGCACGTTGCCCGGCAAGGGACTGAGCTGCGACAGCCGGTTCAGCACCTGCTGCAAGGCTTCGTCGTAGGTGTAGTCGAACGAGAACTGAAGTTTGACGTCCGACAGCCCGTAAAGCGAGATCGTGCGGAGCGTCCGCAGGTTCTTGACGCCTGCGACCTGCGTCTCGATCGGAATGGTGATGTAACGCTCGATTTCCTCCGCCGACAGGCCGGGACTTTGCGTCACGATATCGACCATCGGCGGGGTGGGATCGGGATAGGCCTCGATGTTCAGTTGCTGGAAGGCGATGACGCCGCCGATCATGGTCATGACGAACAGCGCCACCATGAGGAAGCGGCGGTTGACAGCAAGAGCGACAAGGCGATCCATCGAGACCGGTCTTTCAGCGGGAGCGGATGACGTCGGGGAAAGACACGGAGCGGACTAGCTGCCGGACGCGGCGCGATCTATGAACAGGCTGCCGCGCGCGACGATATTCTCGCCCGGAGACAGGTTGCTCTTCACCTCGACAAGATCGCCGTTGGTCATGCCGATCTTGATCTGGCGCAGTTCGATGGACTTGTCGTCGCGCACGACCCAGACCCTCACCTGATCGCCTTCATAGATCAGCGCCTGCTTCGGCACACCGACCGCCGGGCGGTCACCGGCGGAATAGATGGTGACGTTGGCGAACATCTCCGGTTTGAGGGCTTCACCGGGATTGTCGATGGTGGCGCGCACCATCAGGCGGCGGGAGGCGGGATCAATGGCCGCGGAAATGTAATTGATGCGCGCGTTGAAAGTCCGCCCCGGAAACGCGAGCACGCTGAACATGACTTCCTGCCCGACCTCGATGGCAGGCGCCTCGGTCTCGCGCACGAAGGCCGTCATCCACACGGTCGACAGATCGCCGACCACGAACACGGGATCGCTGGCCCCGGCATTGACATATTGTCCGGGACCAATCTTGCGCTGAACCACGGTGCCGGCGATCGGCGAGACGATCACGGTTTCGCGGTTGATGCTGCCCTTCTCCTGGAAAGCGGTGATCGCCTCGTCGGTCAGGCCGAGCATGCGCAGGCGATTGCGCGCGGCCTCCAGCGCGGTCTCGCTCGAGCGCATATCGTTCTGCGCCGACACCAGCCCGGCCTGCGACTGCTGATAGTCTTTCAGCGGCGCGGCCTTGCCCTCGTAAAGATCGCGCGCCCGCTTGTCCTGAATCTGCGCCAGTTCGAGTTGCGACTTCGCCTTGTTCAGCGCGGTCGCCGCTACAATGAAATCGTTCTGGGCCTGCACATTGTCGGCCGCTTCGATCACGAACAGCGATTGGCCCTGCGTGACCTTGTCCCCCGGACGGGCGAGCAGCCTGGTGACGCGGCCGGCATAGGGCGAGAACACCGGGGTCGAGCGATCCTCATCGACGGCAATCTTGCCTTCGGTGACATGCTCGGCGCGGAACGCGCGCTCCGTCACCGGCTGAACGGTCAGGGTCGCCCATTCCGCCGCCGTCGGCGTATAGCGCAGCAGCCCCTTCCGCGACTGGCTTGAAATGTCCGAGTGATCTTTCGGGATGGAGCCGGCGCGGGTCAGGCTGAAGGCTGCAATTCCGGCGACCACGACAAGGCCGGCGAGCACAGCGATTGTCCGCCGGGACATCGCGCGGGCTCTGGCAAGCAAGGCAGTCAATCCGGTTGTTTCTTCAGCCATGGGTATCAATGGTCCTGCGGCAGGCTGACGCAGCCTGTGAGCTAATAGGGCCACTTCCCGGCTCAGGACAATCAAAAAGCGCCGTGATGGATATTATTTTCAGTTAACGGGATCGTGACGGCCAAACCGGCGCGCTCGATCCAAGCGGCACCGCCGGGCGCTCCCAGAGTGCCGGTGTCGCCGACATGATGGCGGCATGACGGACGTCTTGCAGCGCACCAAATCCGGACGGGCTTTGCTGCAGGAAGGGAAGGACCTGATCCATCGGCAAATCCGCAGCCGAAAGGCCGTCTTCGAGCCGGCCAAGGCTCCACAGCCAGCGGCCGGTCTGCGCCAGGGACACTTTCACATGCCAGCTTCCGCCTTCACGTGACTGCCGCAATCGCGCCATCATCGCACCGAACGCCATCAGGTACCCTGTGGCGTGATCCAGTATCTGCATCGGCAGTTCTTTCGGGCCAGCGGTCCCGGCAGCCCTGCCCTCGGCTTCATTGAAACCGGTTGAAGTCTGGACAAGCGAATCGAATCCGCGCCGGCCCGCCCATGGCCCGGCATGGCCGTATGCACATAGCGAAACATAGACGATGCCGGGACTAACCTGCGCCACGTCCTCGGGCGAGAAGCCGAGCGCGGCGATGGATTGCGGACGATACCCTTGGGAAAAGACATCCGCCGACGCCAGCAGACCGCGCAGGGTATCCCGTCCGGCTCCGGTTTTGAGATCGGCAGAGGCTGAGAGCTTGCCGCGCCCGGTGTCGATCACCAGCCAGGGGATCGACGGCAGGTTGGGTGATGAGATCAACATCACATCCGCGCCATGCGCCGCCCATGTGCGCCCGGCGACAGGACCCGCGATCACCCGCGACAGATCGAGCATGCGCAATCCGGACAGCGAACGATCACCCATTGGCCATGGACGCGGCGGCGCGTCCCCGATCTTCTCGATCTGGATCAGCGGCAGGCGTTCAAGCGCCTTCGCCTGATCCGTCGCCATCCACTCATCATGCGAGCGCATCATGGACACCACACATCCGCCGGCATAGGCTGCCGTCTCGAACTCTTCGCCCTTCCACTGCATCAAGGCGCGCTGCACATCGTCGCGTTCCGGCTTGCAGGCCAGCACCTTGCAGACATTGTCGCGGTGATGCGGAAAATTGGTGTGAAGGCGCACAAAGCGGCCGTCGCCGGTATTATACACACCTGCGATGGCATCCCACGCCGGTGGCGGCGGCTTGTCATCCACGCGCAGATAACGTTCGCTGCGGCATTCGACCGCCGCATGAGTCATATCCACCGACAGTCCCTGCGATTGCCCGCTGCGGGCTTTCCATATCTCTGCTGCGGCAAGACCCGCGGCGGCAATCGTCACCTGGGACGCCGCGCCGACCCGGAAGGTTGACGGCAGAATCGGCTCGGAGCCAGTCAGCGTGACAGTATCGCATGCGGATGGATCGCTACCGCCGAGAGACCAGAGGTCGGAGAAGATATCGCGAACGGTTTTCATGAAGCAACTCCGGCATCAGCGGCGCTGATTGATGCGGATGTAGCCCGCAAGCACAATTCACAAATCGTATTAGTGAAAATCCCGCGAGCGCGGAAGGATTCGGACATTGCGCGGATGACGCATCTTGTGAGGCGGAGTTCCGTCGCGCGCAGGCAGTTCGTCTTCCAGCGGCTCGATCACATTGGCGCCATCCGGAACGGCATGCTTGCGCCCAAGCGCATCATTGGCCAGATTCATCAGATCGGACGAGCGGTCGACCAGGCGCTCGGCCACCAGATGCACGACTTGATCGGGGCTGCTCTGGATCGTCCCCTGCACTTCGATCAGCCGCGCACCCATCACTTCCTTGCGGAATTTTTCCATCACCTTCGGCCACACCACGATATTGGCGATGCCGGTTTCATCTTCCAGCGTCATGAACACCACGCCCTTGGCGCTGCCGGGCCGCTGCCGCACCAGTACGACACCGGCACAGCGCACGCGCCTCTTGTCGTTGGCGTGAGACACGTCTTCACACGCGACAACGCCTTCGCGTGCGAAAGCAGACCGCAGGAATTCCATCGGATGTCCCTTCAGCGACAACCGGACGGTCTGATAATCGGCCACCACCTGCTCCGGCAGCGGCATCCGCGGCAACGGTTGCGCGGCTTCGTCCGGCTGCTCTCGCGCCGACGTGCTCTCAAACAGCGGAAGCGCGACATCGTCCGGCAGACGGCGCACGGTCCAGAGCGCCTCGCGGCGATCCAGCCCGAGCGAACGGAACGCATCGGCGTCCGCCAGTAGGATCAGCGCGCGTTTCGGCAATCCTGTTTCACGGGCAAAATCTTCCAGTGAACCGAACGGCTTTCGAGCCCGCGCGGCGACGATGCGCTGGTCCCAGTAATCCGCGCGCTTCTTCTTCCGGCTCCTTGACGCCTCGGGTTTGCTCTCGTCCAGCCTCTCCTCGTCAGGATCGTAGACCTCGAAACCGTCGATCTGGCGAAACCCGAGCCGCACGGCGCAATAGTCCCCGCATTGTTCCTCGAGCGTAGTCTGTCCGAAGCTGTGCGACACATCTATCGCCCGCACCGTGACGCCATTCTTGCGCGCGTCTCCGACGATCTGTGCAGGCGCATAGAATCCCATCGGCTGCGAATTCAGCAGGCCGCAGCAGAACGCGTCCGGATGATAATGCTTGATCCATGAAGAGACATAGACAAGCTGCGCAAAAGCCGATGCGTGGCTTTCTGGAAAGCCATAACTGCCGAAACCCTTGATCTGATCGAAGCAGCTTTGCGCGAATTCGGGATCATATCCGCGCGCGATCATGCGATCCACCATGCGCCGCTCGAATTTCGGCATGGTGCCGACATTGCGAAAGGTAGCCATCGCGCGCCGCAGGCCGTTTGCCTCCTCAGAAGAAAATTCCGCCGCGGCCATAGCGATGCGCATGGCCTGCTCTTGAAATAACGGAACACCAAGCGTCTTGCGCAGAACATCCTTCAATTCATTCTTGTTGCCATCTTTCGGATAGGGATATTCGATCTCCTCCGGCTTCATCTGCCTGCGCTTTAGATACGGATGCACCATGTTGCCCTGGATTGGCCCCGGGCGAACGATGGCGACTTCGATGACGAGATCGTAGAAGGTGCGCGGCTTCAGGCGCGGCAGCATGTTCATCTGCGCGCGGCTTTCCACCTGAAACACGCCAAGGGATTCACCCCGGCACAACATGTCGAAAACCGGGCCGCTATCGCTGTTTTCCGCCTTGATATCCGCCAGTTCGTAGCGCCGATTTTTATGATCCGCAATCAGGTCGAAGCATTTGCGGATGCAGGTCAGCATGCCCAGCGCCAGCACATCGACCTTCATCATTTTCAAGGCGTCGATATCGTCCTTGTCCCACTCGATGAAAGTGCGGTCGTCCATCGACGCGTTGCCGATGGGCACATAGGTGTCGAGACTGTCCTGCGTCAGCACATAACCGCCGACATGCTGCGACAGGTGGCGCGGAAACTCGATCAGTTCGGTCGCGAGTTCGACGGCGCGGCGGATCATTCCGTTCTGCGGATCGAAGCCTGCCTGCCTGATCTGCATATCGCTGACGCCCGTGCCCCAGCTTCCCCATACTGTATCGGCCAATGCTGCGGTGACGTCCTCGGTCAGACCCAGTGCCTTGCCGACATCGCGGATGGCGCTGCGCGGCCGATAATGAATAACGGTGGCGACAATCGCCGCGCGGTGGCGGCCATAGCGGCGATAGACATATTGCATCACCTCCTCACGCCGCGAATGCTCGAAATCGACGTCGATATCGGGCGGCTCGAGCCGCTCCTCGGAGATGAAGCGCTCGAACAGCACGTCCGTTTCAGCAGGATTTACAGACGTAATGCCGAGCATATAGCAGACGGCGGAATTCGCCGCCGACCCGCGCCCCTGACACAATATCTTCTGTCCTCGGGCATAATGAACGATGTCATGTACGGTCAGGAAGTAATGCGCGTAGCCGAGCTTCTCGATGAGAGCCAGTTCCTTTTCGATCGTTCCGCGCAGCTTCCCATCAATGCCGCCTGGGAAATAGCGCCGAATCCCCGCTTCGGTAAGATCACGCAAGTGCTGCTGCGCGGTCTTGCCCGGCGGCACCGGCTCGTCCGGATATTGATACTTCAATGCGTCGAGCGTGAACGTGATGCGCTCCGCAAATCGCATCGTCTCCTCGACCGCTTCCGGCAGATCGCGAAACAGCCGCGCCATCTCATAGCCGGGCTTCATGTGCCGCTCGGCATTGGCCTGCAATCTTTTCCCGACAGCATGGATGGTGGTCTTCTCAAGAATGCAGGTCAGGACATCCTGCAGAGGTCTTCGGGCAGGATGATGATAGACAACATCGTTTGTCGCGAGCAGCGGCACGCGCGCGGTTGAAGCGATCCGATACAGGCGAGACAGACGCCGCGTATCGTCTCCGCGATACAGCAGGCTCGCGGCCAGCCACGCACCGTCGGCACCGCTGTGCTTGAGCCGGTCGAGCACATTCAAAGCTGCCGCCGATTCAAAGCGATGCGGTAGCGTCAGGATCAGTAACTGCCCTTCCGCAAAATCCAGCAAATCCTCGAACCGGAGAAGACACTCACCTTTCTCCGCTCTCAATTTTCCGCGTGACAGCAACTGGCAGAGACGGCCATAGGCGGCGCGGTCGCGCGGATAGACCAGAATGTCCGGCGTCCCATCTGCGAAAACAATGCGCGATCCGATCAGAAGCCTCGGCTTATGTTTGACATCAGGGCTTGAAAGTTCGCTATAGGCCCGCACCACGCCTGCCAGCGTGTTGCGGTCGGCAATGCCGATCACGGGCAGGCGGTATTCACTGGCCTGACGCACATATTCCTGCGGCTGCGATCCGCCGCGCAGGAACGAGAAATTCGTTGTGATGCCGATTTCCGCATAGTCGGTGACTTTCATGCGAACACCCCATGGACGAACCATTTGGGCTTGATGCTCTCACCCTTGTCGCCGATGAGTTCTCGGTCGTAGAGACCGTCACGATAGATCCAGAAACGAAGGCCTTCCGCATCCTCGATGCGGAAATAATCGCGGGTGAGTGACGACTCTCCGTTTTTCCACCACTCCATCGCAATGCGCTCGGGACCTTCCACGCGAGTCACCATGTGCGCCGCGCGCCGCCATGTGAACCGGCGCGGCGGCCCGTCCGGCACCGCCGCGAATGGCACCTCGATCTCCTCCGGATACTCGAACAGCCGCAGCGGCCGCAGCGGCGGTTCGGCCTCAACACGCTCCGGCCATTCGGCATGTGAGGCCGCGGCAAGATGCTGCTGCGCAGGCACAGGCAGCACAGCGCGTTCAGGAATATACGTATCCTGCGGCAAATGAACCACGACGCGCCGGTTACCGAGGCGCGCGGAGAGACGGTCCACCAGCGCCGCGACGTCGTCATTATCCTGCGCGCGGGTGTCGAAATCGCGCTGCTCCTGCATGACGATCTCGACACGGCTGGCAGAGAGCCGGATCAGGTCGAAACCGAAACCGGGATCGAGCGGATCGGCCAGCGCATCCAGCCGTTCGCGGAACAGGCGATCGACAACATTGACCCTGGTGACAGGCTGGCCGGTCTCCACCACGATGGTGCGCACGGCGCCGTCGGTACGGAAGAAACCCGCTTCCAGCCGCCGCGCGCCCTTACCCGGCCTGTCCATCGCGGCGACCAGCATCTGCGCGAGGCTCGAGAGAATCGCTGCAATCACGGTGTCGGTGGCAACGGGTTCGGCGAAACGCTTCTCCACCATGAAATCCGGCGGCGGCTTGCGCGGACTGATCGGCGTATCGCCCTGCCCCAATGCCTGCTGCAACAGACTTGTGAATGCGGAGCCGAACCGCGCGGAAATTTCATGTGGCGCGCGCGCGGCGACATCGCCGATGGTTTTCAAACCGGCCCGGCGCAGCCCGCGCGTGATCGCGTCATCCGCGCACAAGGCGAACACCGGCAGCGAACTCACCGCGCGCGCCTCTTCACCATCGGGCACGATGCAGCTTCGCACCGCGCGCGTCATGGTCCGCGCGCAGACCGGCGTGCT
Source organism: Afipia sp. (assembly GCA_050249215.1). Lineage (GTDB taxonomy): Bacteria > Pseudomonadota > Alphaproteobacteria > Rhizobiales > Xanthobacteraceae > Afipia. The sequence goes on along the minus strand of JBFWQX010000004.1, from coordinate 130,921 downwards.
GGCAATCGCGGCGTTGACGACAAAACCCTGCCGCGCGAACCGGTCACACACGGTGCGTAGCATGGCAGCCTCGCCACCGAACAGATGCGCGCAGCCGCTGATATCGAGCAGCAATCCATGCGGCGCATCGAGCGCCACCAGTGGCGTGAAGCGGTCGCACCAGTCAGCGATGGCTTCCAGCAAGACGAGATCCGCCGCCTCGTTGTCATCGAAGACCTGCACATCGGGACAGATGGCCCGCGCATTCGCCAGCGGCAGACCAGTCTCAAGGCCGATATGCGCCGCAGCGTCGTTCAGCGCCGTGATCTGCAGCGCGTTGTTCAGCTTGCCGACGACGACGCAAGGCTGCGTGTCATCCGGCGCGCCGTCTCGTCCCGAAAGCTGGCGCTTCAAGCGGTCCGTCGGCAGGCGCGGCAACCACAGGCTGAGAATGCGCCGCGTTTTCACGGAAGAGACCTTCATTGCAGTTCCACTCCATGATCCATCGCCCAGGCTGGCCGTGACGATTGCGGACAAGCTGCGCATCCAGCATCGGCGCACCCCATGCTTCCGTTGCTGAAGATGACGGCGCGCTGCGCACCACCCAGCGCGTCTCTGCCGTGCTCGCCGAGGGCGTAGCTGCCGTGCGCAGCACCAGACAGGTCACATGCGAGGCGCGCGCGGCGAGCGTCAGCCGGCGGCTCGCCACCAGATCGAGCGCCCGCACCTCGCCCCATATATCGAGGACAACAGCACCCAGTGCATCGCAGGCAAGCGCGTCGGAAGCTGCCCGCAGCGCCGTCTCGGCATCCTTCGCTCGCACCGTCACCAGCAGGCGCGGATCGAGCCCGAGTTCCTGTAGCCCGCTCATCGACAGCGCGCCGGATTCGCGTTCCGCGAAATCCTGCCGCACCCAGACCATAGGCCGCCGCCCGATCAGGCGATGGGCCAGACCCGCGATGAAGCCTGTCGCCGCGGCGCCATGACGGCCGCCCTCCGCGAACACTTCATGCAGTGCGCCGCGCACAAGCCCGCCCTGGAGCACAGCGTCAGCCGAGGCATGGCCGAGCGCCACGCGCGAAAGGCCATCCGACTCGCCCTCAAGACGTCCGATGGTTCCCCGCAGGGACGCAAGCGTACTTGTGCGTGCGGTGGCGCATGATCCGCCAAAGTGTGCGCGGTTTGGCGAACAGATCATGTGCCCTCTAAAAAATTTAGAGCGCGATCGGACGCAAAACCGGTTTCCACTTTTGCTGATCGCGCTCGCATGCGCCGCTCCTTGAAAATCCGGGGTCCGCATTCACTGCCGACAGAACGAATGACGGACCTATTTGTTCATGATATGTTCTAATATAAAGCTAAGAAGTCGGAGAGAGTCAATCGGGTTTTGAATCCCTATTTCCAAAGTCAAAACAATGAGGTGGCGGAAGATCAACCGCCCGGACGATTTACCCTGCTTCCAGGAGACAGCCATGGCTCATGCCGCGCCTTCCCGTCCCACCAGTATCGTGGTCCTGCGCACGGAGGCCGCCGACTGACGTCCGTGTCATCTCTGGAAGGACGCGACGCAGAGTTGTAAATTTCAGTTCTATTTTTGAACTTGCTACGTATGATCGGCTTCGGCGCGGACGAATGTCGCGTTGCTGGCCTAATCATGGAGCGGACGAATGGATCTGCACGACATGCACTTCTACGAACCGGCGAAAGGGCATGGACTCCGGCATAATCCATTCAACGCCATTATTGCTCCGCGGCCGATCGGCTGGATTTCATCGCGAACGCCCAACGGCGAGATCAATCTCGCGCCATACAGCTTCTTTAACGCGTTCAACTATGATCCGCCTATTCTTGGCTTTGCCTCGATCTCCTGGAAGGACACCGTTCAAAACGTCTCGGAGACCGGGGAATTCGTCTGGAATCTGGTGACCAGGGATCTTGGTGACCGGATGAACGCGACGTCGGCGCCGCTCGCGCGCGGCGTCGATGAATTCGAGGTTGCCGGCCTCACAAAGGCGCCAAGCCGCTTTGTTAAGGTTCCACGCGTCGCCGAAAGCCGAGCCGCGATGGAATGCAAGGTCACGGAAGTGGTTCAGTTCAAGACCCACACGGGAGAGCCAGTCCAGGGATGGCTGATCCTCGGCGAAGTGATCGCCGTCTACATCGACAAGACTCTTATCAAGGACGGCGTCTATCAGACCGCCCACCCTCATCCCATTCTGCGCGCGGGCCGCGGTGGCGACTATGTCGAGGTCACTCAGGACAGGATGTTTGAAATGGACCGGCCGCCCGGAAGCAGCCATCCGGCATTTCACGGATCATGAAACCCAACATCGCGACACTCGGCAACGAAGCAATCCGGACTCGTCATCCGGATCGCTTCGTCGCTCGAGATGCAGATTACGCCGCCATTGCCTCGGCATTCACGCCCGCCAGCGCCAGACCTGTCAGTGCCTCGTCGGTGTTCTTCTCCTCCTGAAGCGTTGCGTCGATCAACTTCACCGCATCCTTCATGCCGAGCTTGGTGGCCCACGCCTTGAGGGTTCCATAGCGGGAAATCTCGTAGTGCTCGACGGCCTGCGCCGCCGCCAGCAGCCCCGCGTCCAGGGCTTCGGTCCCCTTGTACTCGGTCATGATTTCCTTGCCCTCGTCCAGGATGCCCATGATGGCATCGCAGGTCTTCCCCCGCGCAGGCTTGTCCAGCAGCTCGAAAATCTGTTCCAGCCGCTCCACCTGTCCCTCGGTTTCGCCTTCATGCTTTTCAAAGGCGGCACGCAACTCCTCAGACTGGGCGGCCTTCGCCATCTTGGGGAGCGCTTTCAGGATGTGCTTTTCGGCGAAGTAGATATCCTTCAGGGTGTCGAGAAACAGATCGTTGAGATCCTTGTCTTTTGCAGTGGCCATGGCGCTCTCGCTCCGTTTGAGGTGACGGGATATTTCCCGCCTCCCAACGCGAAGTGCTGCGCGGTGTTCCCGCCCTGAAATGAAAAGAAAAAGGTTCCGCGCCGGTCAGCCCGCGAGCTGGGTTTCGATCAATTTGATCCAGTAGGACGAGCCATAAATAATGGCGTCATCATTGAAGTTGTAAGCCGGGTGATGCAATCCGGCGCTGTCGCCGTTGCCGATAAAGATGAAAGCGCCCGGCCGCGCTTCGAGCATGTAGGCGAAATCCTCCGCCCCCATCACCGGCGGAATTTCGGAACTGACATTGCTCTCGCCGACGATATCGCTCGCGACCCGCGCGGCGATGCCGGTTTCGGCAGGATGATTGACCAGCACCGGATAGCTGCGCTCGTAATCGAGTGTGATCTTCGCGCCCGACAATTGCGCCACGCCGTCGACGACCTCCTGCACGCGCTGTTCGATCAGGTCACGCACCTCGGGCGTCAGGCTCCGCGCGGTGCCGCGCAATTCAGCCGTCTGCGGAATGACATTGCGGGCATTGCCCGCATGAAACTCGCAGATCGAGAGAACCGCCGCATCCAGCGGATCGACGCTGCGCGCCACGATGGACTGAAGCGCTGTGATAAGCTGCGATCCAATCAGCACCGAGTCGATGCTCTTGTGCGGACGCGCCGCGTGCCCGCCAAGCCCTTCAATATGAATGTTGATGTGATCCGTCGCGGCCATGGTCGGCCCGACGCGGGTGGCGAATGTCCCGATCGGCATACCGGGCGAGTTGTGCATGCCGTAAACCTGATCAATTTTGAAACGGTCCATCAGGCCATCCTTGATCATGGCTTCGGCGCCCGCGCCGCCCTCTTCCGCCGGCTGGAAGATCATCACCGCATCGCCGGCAAAATTTCGCGTCTCGGCGAGATAGCGCGCCGCGCCGAGCAGCATCGCGGTGTGGCCGTCATGCCCGCAGGCGTGCATCTTGCCCGGCACGGTGGAGCGATAGGCGACGCCGGTTTCTTCCTCGATCGGCAGCGCATCCATATCCGCGCGCAAACCGACCGCTTTCACCTCGCCGTCATTGACCGGCTTGCGACCCTTGATCACACCCACGACGCCGGTGCGGCCAAGGCCGGTTACGACCTCGTCGCACCCAAATTCACGCAGCCGATCCGCCACGAATGCCGCGGTGCGGTGAACGTCGTACATCAGTTCCGGATGCGCATGCAGATCGCGCCGCCAGCCCATGATTTCCGGCTGCAGATCGGCGATGCGGTTGAGAATGGGCACGGCGATAAACCTCTTAACGGCCTGGAACGAGATGACGCTAGCACGGGCCGGTGGCCGACCCAACATCCGTGCAAGCGTCAATTGCACAGGATCGGACTGTACAGGCCGCCCCGCCCGAGGTCATAAGAAGAAAAGACGCAATTTAAGGAAGAGAAACCCGGGGAATGGCGAAACGGCTCGAGGGAGATTTCGACTACATCGTTGTCGGCGCGGGCACCGCGGGCTGCATTGTCGCCAATCGTCTTTCGGCGGATCCGCGCAAGCGGGTGCTGATTCTGGAAGCCGGCGGCAAGGACAACTGGATCTGGTTTCACATTCCGGTCGGCTATCTGTTCGCCATCGGCAATCCCCGCTCCGACTGGATGTTCAAGACCGAGCCCGAGGCAGGATTGAACGGCCGAGCGCTGGCCTATCCGCGCGGCAAGGTGATCGGCGGCTCGTCCGCGATCAACGCCATGATTTCCATGCGCGGACAGGCCGCCGATTACGATCACTGGCGGCAGCTTGGCCTGACCGGCTGGGGCTGGGACGATGTGCTGCCCGCCTTCAGGAGGCTCGAAGATCATTTCCTCGGCGAAAGCGAACATCATGGCGTCGGCGGCGGCTGGCGAATCGAGGCGCCGCGCCTGTCATGGGCGGTGCTCGATGCCGTCGCAGAGGCCGCGAATGAGATGGGAATCCGCAAGACACCGGATTTCAACACTGGCGACAATGAAGGCATCGGCTATTTCCACGTCAACCAGAAGCGCGGACGGCGCTGGTCATCTGCGCGCGGATTTCTGAAGCCAGCGCTGTCGCGGCCGAACCTACGGCTGGAAACCAATGTGCTGGTCGACAAGCTGATTGTCGAGAACGGGCGCGCCGTCGGTGTACGTTTCATGCAGAACGGCGAAGCGATCGAGGCGCGCGCGCGCGGCGAAGTCATCCTCTGCTCCGGCTCGATCGGATCGGTGCAGGTGCTGCATCGCTCCGGCATCGGCCCGCAGGAATGGCTGTCGCCACTCGGCATCGACACCGTGCTGGATCGTCAGGGCGTCGGCCGCAACCTGCAGGATCACCTGCAGCAGCGCGCGATCTACAAGGTCGAGGGCGTGCGTACGCTGAACGAAACGTATTACAACCTGTTCCGGCGCGGCTGGATGGGCGTCGATTATCTCCTGCGCCGGCGCGGCCCGCTGACCATGGCGCCGTCGCAACTTGGTATCTTTACGCGCTCGGATCCGCGGCAGGAGCGCGCCAACATCCAGTTTCATGTCCAGCCGCTGTCACTGGATAAATTCGGCGAACCGCTGCACCGGTTTCCGGCGATCACCATCGCCGCCTGCAATCTGCGGCCGAGTTCGCGCGGCACCATCCGGATCAAATCCGGCGCGCCGGATCAGACACCCGCCATCGCCCCGAATTATCTGTCAACGCCGGACGACCGTCAGGTTGCCGCCGACGCCATTCGTGTCACACGCAGGCTGATGAAGCAGCACGCGCTCGCGGCCTATCATCCGAGCGAATATCTCCCCGGCCCGTCCGTCGGCGACGATGACGCAGCATTGGCGAAAGCCGCAGGTGATATCGGCACCACGATCTTCCATCCGGTCGGCACCGCGAAGATGGGCAGCGCCAGCGATCCCCTCGCCGTGGTCGACGAACGCCTGCGCCTTCATGGCCTGAGCGGACTGCGCGTGGTCGATGCGTCGGTGATGCCGACAATTACGTCGGGCAACACCAACACGCCCACCGCGATGATCGCCGAGAAAGGCGCGGCGATGATTGTTGAGGATGGAAAGTAGCTCCTCCGAGCGGACACGCCGAGAGCGCAACAAATACGTTGGTCATCACCGGGCTTGTCCCGGTGATCCACGTCTTACTTTATGTCCAAGACGTGGATGGCCGGGACAAGCCCGGCCATGACGATCTTAGATTCCAATAAAATCGCTACGGCCGCAGCGCCATCTTCGCCACGCCCGGCGTGCGCAGCGGCTCCGCCAACCGCGCGAATTCGCACAGCAGCGAGCGGGTCTTGCGCGGATCAATGATCTCCTCGACCCAGAACTTCTCGGCCGAGCGGAACGGCGAGCGCAGCTTGTTGAGCCGGTCCTCGATCTCGGCGAGTTTCGCCTTGGGGTCCTCCGCCGCGTCGATATCCGCGCGGTAGGCAGCCTCGATGCCGCCTTCGAGGGGCAGCGATCCCCAATAGGCCGACGGCCATGCATAGCGCATCGAGAACCGTCCCGCCGGCTGATGCACGACGCCCGCAACGCCGAACGAGTTGCGTACGATAATCGTGCACCACGGCACCGTCGTCTGGTTGACCGCCGTCATCGCCCGCACGCCATGACGGATCGTCGCGGTCTTCTCGGCGTCAAGCCCGATCGAAAAACCGGGACAGTCCATCAGATAGACCACCGGCAAGTGGAATGTTTCCGCAAGATCGACTGCGCGCACCACCTTCTGACAGGTGTCAGCCGCCCACGATCCTCCGTAGATAAATGGATCGCTCGCGAGTATCAGGACAGCCCGCCCTTGCAGACGCGCCAATCCCGTGATGATGGACCGGCCGAAATTCTGGCCCATCTCGAAGAACGACCCCTTATCGACCACCGACTCGATGATGGGACGCATCTTGTAGACCTGCTTGCGGCTGCGCGGCACGGCATTCAACAGCGCTTCATCGGCACGTTCCGGATCGTCGTTGCAGGGAGTCGTTGGCGGCAGGTCGAACACCGACGACGGCAGATACGACAAAAACTTGCGGGCGCATTCAAACGCTTCCTCCTCGGTGTCGACCGCGTGATCGACAGCGCCCGATTTGGTCTGAATCTGCCAGCCGCCAAGCTCCTGCTTGTCGAGCGCCTGCCCCAGACGCGCCACAACCGGAGGACCCGCGACAAACATCGCGGATGATTTGGTCATGACGGAGTAATGGCTGGCTGCAAGGCGCGCGGCCCCAAGACCCGCCACAGAACCGAGACCAAGGCCGACCACGGGCACGCGCGCCATGTTGGTGGTCGTGTACCAGTACCAGGTGGTGCCGCCGACGCCGCCCGGCAGATTCGCCGCGCCCTTGGTTTCGATGGTCTTCACCGAACCGCCGCCGCCCGATCCTTCGATCACGCGAATGATCGGCAACCGGAAATCGTGTGCCATCTGCTCGGCCATGGTCGGCTTCGCGGAGATCGAAGCATCGGCAGAACCGCCGCGCACCGTGAAGTCGTCGCCGACAACGACGACAGGACGATTGCCGACCGTGCCGCGGCCGAACACACAGTTCGCCGGCGTGACCGTCTTCAGTTCGTTCTTCTCGTCATACTCGGCAATGCCCGAGATTGCGCCAACCTCATGAAAACTTTTCGGATCGACCAGCTTGTCGATGCGTTCGCGCACGGTGAGCCGGCCCTGATCGTGCTGTCGCTTGACCTTGTCGGCGCCGCCCATTTCCTTTGCAAAAGCCTCGCGCCGCGCGAGTTCGTCAAGTTCAGGCTTCCAGTTCATCGTGTCTCCTCGCGTGCGCACTGCGAACGCGCTCCCGTTCTGTTCTGCGGAATAAAGTTTCCACTTGCAGAACACGCTACCCCGGGCAATCTTTCGTCACAACAAAGAAGCCGCGCCTGCAGAGCGTGCGTGCTCTGCTCTAAGCGGATGGAGAAAGCGGAATGGCCGAAATCAAGATCGTCACCGAAGTCGCCGGGCGCGTCTGCGCGATTGCAGTCAGCGCCGGCGGCGATGTCGGAACGGGCGACGACGTCGTTGTCGTTGAAGCGATGAAGATGGAAATTCCTGTCGCATCGCCTGCCGCAGGAAAAATCAAATCGATTCTCGTCAATGTCGACGACGTGATTGCTGAAGGTCAGACCGTCGCCACGCTCGAAGCGTGACAGGCAACGATTCCGCGACAATCTGTCCAGTCCACATTAGTCGGCTTGCAGGCGTTGCACTCGCTCCTGCACGATGACATGATCCGTCAAAATCAAAAGCGCGTTTCGCACAGCGAAAGCAATACGGAGGGGATATCATGAAGAAAAAGATCACAATCATTGCGACTCTGTTCCTCGCGGGCACAGCGGCTGCGCCCGCGCTCGCTCAGGACATCAAACTACCGCCGACGATGGCGTTCACCGCATATGATACCGGCACGTCCGGCTTCAACATCGCCGTGGGCGTCGGAAAGGTCCTGAAAGACAAATACGGTTCCGACGTTCGCGTGCTGCCCGCCGGCAACGACGTCGCGCGCCTGGCTCCGCTGCGGACCAACCGCGCGGTGCTCGCCTGGATGGGCACCGGCGTCTACTTCGCGCAGGAAGGCGTGTTTGAATTCGGCGTCAAGGAATGGGGTCCGCAGGCGCTGCAGATGACCCTTTCGACAGTGGACTGCAACGGACTGTCGGTCGGCGTCACAAAGGATTCCGGCGTCAAGGAATGGAAAGACTTCAAGGGCAAGCGCCTCGGCTTCGTGGTCGGCTCGCCCGCGCTCAACCAGAACGCGCTTGCGATCATCGCCTACGGCGGCCTGACCCAGAAGGATGTCAAGATCGTTGAGTTCGCGAGCTACGGCGCGATGTGGAAGGGCCTCGTCAACAACGACGCCGACGGCGCGTTCGCTTCGACGGTGACCGGCCCCGCCAAGGAAGTCGAAACCTCGCCGCGCGGTCTGGTCTGGCCCGAACTTCCGCCGGAGGACAAGGCGGCATGGGAGCGCGTCAAGAAGGTCGGCGCATTCTTCAATCCGCATGTGACGACGTGCGGCGCAGGCATCACTCCGGCATCTCCTCTGAAACTCGCCGCTTACCCCTACCCGATCGCGACGACCTACGCCTCGCAGCCAGCGGACCAGATCTATGCGCTCACCAAGGCGATGATCAACGGCTACGACGGGTATAAGGACTCCGCGCCGGGCGCATCAGGTCTCGACGTCAAGAAGCAGACCAAGCAGTGGGTGATTCCGTATCATCCGGGCGCCGCGAAGGCGCTGAAGGAAGCCGGCCAGTGGAGCGACGCGGACGAGAAGTATAACAACGACCTGATCAAGCGTCAGGGCGTGCTTGCCGACGCATGGAAGGCCTATAACACCGCCAGCGCACCGGGCGAGCCTGCCGCCTTCCTCTCCGGATGGATGGCGGCGCGCAAAGCCGCGCTCGCCAAGGCCAACCTGCCGAACGGATTCGAGTAAAGCGAATCCGAGATTCGCCACCGCGGGACGACAACAGCCCGCGGGGCGAGTGCCGGATCGAAACCCGGCCAACCACTTGTATTCGACAGCGCACCGATTTTAACATTCGCGAAAATTTCCGCTGATGTGGAATGCGAATGTTGGAGTCGGTGTTTCGATCCCGCTATGCGGACGCCGCAAACCTCTCACTTCCGGTATCGTCTATGTCAGTTCCGTCCGATAGCAACCAAACCCCCACCGCTGCGACCATTGAATCGGCACAGAAGAGAGTTGTGTTTGACGATCCGCACGCCGGCACCGGCGGACTGCAGGAGGCCGAGGTCACACGAGTCCGCACGCTTCGCGGCGGATGGCGCTGGGCGCTCGTCATCGCGACCGCGGCGACGATCCTGCTCTGCATCAATCAGCAGTTCGCCCTTCGCTTCTTCGTCGGATATACCCAGCTCAACACCGAATACTTCTATCTGCTGATCGCACTGATGCTGCCATTCACGTTCCTGATCTTTCCAGGATCGGAGACAGCTTCGCTTGATCGCATCCCCTTGTACGACATCATTCTGTTTGTCGTCACGTTCTGCGCCGCGATCTACCTGATGGCGAACATTCGTCAGGCCGCGGCGCTGGGATGGGAATTCGCCGGCGCTCCGCAGCCGGTGATCGTCAGCGGTCTCATCATGTGGGCGCTGCTGATGGAAGCGCTGCGGCGCACCGGCGGCTGGAGTCTGCTGCTCTGCGTCCTGCCCTTCACCGTTTATCCGCTGTTCGCCGACGCAAGCTGGCTCGGGCCGTTCCGCGGAACGCAGTCGACCCTTGAACAGGCCACCGCCTATCACGTCCTGTCCGGTGAAAGCCTGCTCGGAATTCCGATTCAGGCGTTTGCGGACACGGTGATCGGCTTTCTTGTGTTCGGCACCGCGCTGATGATGACCGGCGCAGGCAAGTTTTTCATCAACATCGCGTTTGCACTCTGCGGCACATTCCGTGGCGGCGCCGCCAAGGTCTGCATTTTTGCCAGCGGCCTGCTCGGCATGATGTCCGGTTCGATCATCTCGAATGTGCTGACCGCGGGCACGATGACCATTCCGGTGATGAAGAAGAGCGGCTTCCGCGCCTCCTATGCCGCCGCCATCGAGGCCTGCGCCTCCACCGGCGCGGTGCTCGCCCCTCCGGTGATGGGCGCGACCGCGTTCGTGATCGCCCAGTTCCTGAATGTCAGCTACGCCGAAGTCGCGCTCGCCGCCGTTATCCCGGCGGGCCTCTATTATCTCGGCCTCTTCATGCAGGTGGACTCCTACGCCGCGCGTCACAACCTCGCGGGCATTCCGCGTTCGGAATTGCCGCGGGTGTGGGACACCATCAAGGAAGGCTGGTACTACGTTTTTGTCATCGCGCTCTTGATCGTGATGCTGCTCTATTTCAAACGCGAGAGCCATGCGCCGTTCTACGCGACCGCCCTTCTGCTGGTGCTCAATCAGTTTTTCTCGAAAGATACCCGCTGGACCTTCGCAACCATCAACAAGTTCCTTGAAGTCAACGGACGCACCTTCGTCGAGCTGGCCGGCATTCTTGCGGGTTGCGGACTTCTCATCGGTGCCTTCTCGATGACCGGCGTCATCTCCAGTCTTGCCAATGATCTGCTGCGCCTGGCCGGAGACAACGCGATCCTGCTGCTGGTGATGTGCGCGTTCACAAGCCTGGTCCTGGGGCTCGGCCTCACGACAACCGCCTGCTACATCTTCCTCGCCATTCTGGTTGCCCCCGCGCTCGAGAAGGCGGGCCTCAACAAGATGGCCGTCCATATGTTCATCTTCTACTGGGGCATGCTGTCGTCGATCACGCCGCCTGTGGCGATTGCCTCGTTCGCCGCAGCCGGCATTGCGGGCTCGCCCGCGATGAAGACCGGCTGGGAATCCATGTGGGTCGGCAGCATCATCTACTTCCTTCCCTTCTTCTTCGTCATGAACCCAGCGCTCGTTCTGCAGGGCAACGCGCCCTATCTTGAGGCGCTTCGCCTGATGGCGATGGCGGGAATCGGCACGCTGTTCATCTGCGGCGGCATTCAGGGTTATCAAGTCTTCATCGGAAACCTGCGGCGAGCGGGAGCACTGGAGTGGCCGATCCGGGTGCTGCTGGTGATAGGCGGCTTCATCATCGCCACGCCCGGCGGCGGCATCATGCCGATCTCGCCAGTGCAGATCGCCGTTCTGGGCGCCGCCATTCTGGTTCCGACGCTGATCGTCGCTCTGGTGCTGCTCCGGCGGAACCCGCTTCCGCCCGGGACATTGTCGCCGGGCTAGGAATTGCCCGGCGCACGAGCGAATTGTGGCAATTGTTCGGATCCACTCTTGTTGCCTCGCAAGGAAGCCGTGCATCTTCGCCACACCCTGACGAAATACTCCGCCCTTATCCCGGCGTGAATGACTTGTATCTGGCGTTCTGGTGTGTTCGACCTATAGTCCAGCCAAGTCGAACGCTGAATCTTGATAAGGGATAACGATGTTCAAAGCACTTCTTGCGACCACTCTCCTCGTCTCGGCAACGGTTGGCGCCTTCGCGCAAGCTCCGCAGCGTGGCGGAACACCGGACGAGCAGAAGGCCTGCGCACCTGACGTCTCGCGCCACTGCCGCTCAGTGATGAACGAGGGTGATTTTGTGATTCTCGGCTGCCTGCAGGCGCACCGCGCCAAGATCAGCAAGCGGTGCGATGCTGTCCTCAAGAGCCACGGCCAGTAAGCCGCGCACTTTTTCGCGATTATCTCGAATAAGCCAACCCGGTCAGCCCGACTTCGGTCGGGCTGATTTTCTTGGTCAGGCCGATTTTCTTGCCGCGTTATCGACCAGCGTCTTGCCCAGCGACCAGATCGCGCCGGGCACACGGTGGCTTGCCTCGATCACCTGATCGAATGAGTTGGTGATCCAGTTGCAATCGTCCGGGGTTATCGTCAGTGCCGGCAGCAGCTTGATGGTGTGGCTGGCGTGGCCAGAGACCTGGCTGAGGATCTTGTGATCCTTGAACAGCGGGATGGTGATGAGCTGACAGAACAGGCCCTTGCTCGCCGCTTCCAGCATCGCCCATGATGCCTTCAGCTTGAGCGACTTCGGCGGGCCGAACTCGACGCCGATCATCAGTCCCTTGCCACGAACATTCTTGAGCAGTTCGTAGCGCGGAATCATCGCGGACAGATTCGACAGAAGCTCGTCGCCGCGCGCCGCCGCATTCTCGATCACCTTCTCCTGCTTGAGGACTTCCAGTGTCGCGATGCCGGCGGCCATGGCCATATCGTTCTTCGAGAACGTCGATCCATGCACCACGGCGCGGTCCATCCGGTCGAAAATCTTGTCGAAGATCGCCTTGCGCGTCAGCACCGCGCCGACCGGCACATGACCGCCGGACAACGACTTCGACAGCAGCACCATGTCGGGTTCGACATTCCAGTGCTCGACCGCGAGGAAGCGTCCCGTGCGGCCCATGCCGGTCTGGATTTCATCCGCGACGAAGATCGTGCCGTAGCGCTTGCAGAGCGCGGCCGCCCCGGCGAGATAGCCCTCGTCCGGCATGTTGACGCCCTTGCCCTGAATAGGCTCGACGATAAAAGCCGCCACCTGACGCGAGGACAGCGCCTTCTCAAGTGCCGCGAGGTCGTTGAATGGAATCGACGTACAGTCGGGCAGCAGCGGGCCGAATCCGTCGCGGAAATTCTTGTCGCCGGTCAGTGACAGCGAGCCGTAGGACAGCCCGTGATAGGCATGGTCGCAATAGACGATGCCGGTCCGGCCCGTCGCGCCGCGCGCGAACTTGATCGCAGCTTCGACACATTCCGTCCCTGAATTCGCAAAAAACACCTTGTCGAGATAAGGCACATGCGCGATCAGGCGCTCGGCGAGAATTCCCGCCAGCGTCGACAGATCGAGCTGAACGAGATTGGGCAGATCGCTGTCGAGGACGCTTTTGAGCGCATTCTTGACGGCCGGATGATTGCGGCCAAGTGCGAAGACGCCGAACCCGCTGAGGAGATCGAGATAGCGGTCGTTATCCCGGTCGAACAGATACTGGCCCTGCCCCCGCTGAAAGCCGACATCGTAACCGATGGTCTTGAGGACGCGAACGAGCTGTTCGTTCAGATACCGCGTATGCAGAGCGTTGCGCTGGAATTGACGATCCGCGAACATCTCTGAAATGTCTAGATTTGACTGCATGATGTCATACATACTTCGTTTGCCGGGCGTCTAGTCAACTGAAATTAGTGTATGCGTCCTTTTGTCAATTCTGGAACTGCGGACGGCTTTTGTGTTTAAGTTAGTTGCAATGCACGCGAGGATTCATGCGAAAAATAGCGCTTAGTGGAATGTTCCTGCTGGCCGCGACCGGTGCTGCTTCAGCCGCCGAACCGCTGGGTGAATGGAAGGTCGAGGAGGACAAGGCGACGATTCGGATCGTCGACTGCAATTCCCGGCTTTGGGGGGTCATTGCCTCCGAAAAGATTCCCGGCAACATCGACAGCAAGAACCCCGACAAGGCCAAGCGGACACGGCTAACTCTCGGAATCCCCGTTCTTCTGAACATGAAGAAGGCGGAAGACGAGAAGGACAAGTGGGAAGGCCAGATTTACGACGCCACCAGCGGCAAGACATACGATGCCAATATCCAACTCAAATCGGCCAATTCGCTTCGCGTCGAAGGCTGCGTCGCCATGATTCTCTGCGGCGGGCAGACCTGGACCCGCGTTACCGACAATGCGTCCCTGGCGGGTCAGGGTCAGAAGGCTCCCGCCGCCAAGGGTGGCGCCGCGCCGTTCCCGACCCCGATCGGCACCCCCAAGACGGCAGCGCCAAAGACCGGAGCAAAAGCAGGCACGCCTGACGCCGCACATGCCGACATCTGCCTGCTCCCGGAAATCGCCAACGCGCCCCGCTAAGGCTTCCGCAGCGGACCGAAAGCCGGTTCGCCGCAGAAGCACAGGCCACAACACTTCATATGCGATCCGATCGAGCCGATCGGATCGCATCTATTTATGGTCGCGCGGACGCCCCATCAGCGCCGGCTGGAACAGCACAGCCGCGGCGAGCGTGGTGACCAGCGACAGCGCCAGCAGTTTGCCCATGCTTGATGTACCGGGATGACTCGACAGCCACAGGCTGCCGAAGGCCGTCGCGGTTGTCATCGCGCTGAAGAAGATCGCCCGCGTCAGACTGGACTGCAGAAGATCGGTCTGCCCCGCCCGCCACGCGGTGACATAGTAAATCTTGAACGCCACACCAATGCCGAGCAGCAGCGGCAACGCGATGATGTTGGCGAAGTTCATCGGGAGGCCGATCAGCACACAAATCTCGAGCGTCACCACGCCCGCCAGCACCAGCGGCACCAGGGTGAGAAGCACGTCTCCGATCCGGCGCAGCACAATCCACAGAAGGATCGAAATCGACACCAGCGCCCAGAAACCCGCATGAATGAAGGCCCGGACGATGGTGTCGCCGGATTTCAGGATCGAGATCGGTCCGCCGATCGCCTCGGGCTGCACCTTCAGCACAGCGGCGGCAAACGTGCGCAACGTATCGTTATCGTTGGGATCGCCCTTGGGCTGAACCTCGACGCGCGTCCTGCCGTCGGTCGCGGTCCAGTCGTGCAGGATATCCGGCGGAAGGGTTTTCACGCTGACCGGCTGCGCCTTGAGCAAGCCGCGCACCTGATCGAGCGCCACGTTCAACGGCGAGATGAAGGTGGCTTCAGCCTTGTCGCGCATGGCTTTGCTGGCCTGCGCAAGTTTGGCGAGGGCATCGGCAAGCCGCCGCGCTGCGACAGCTCCGGGACCCTTGTCGTCGCCGGCGCTCTTGCGCAGGCTTTCCACCGAGCCTTTGAGGGCAGCGATATTTTCCTCGTCCGACGGCGCAGCGCCGCGCGGGGTTTCGTTCAGGATCGGATTGAGCTGCGCCGCGGCCTTGCGAATGATCGCGAGCTTGGCGGGCTGATCGTCCGGGATGAACGTATCGAGCGAAATGGTTCGCGACACTTCGGGAAGTTTCGCGAGACTCGCCTGAATCTCCTTCGCCTTGGCGACCGAAGGCGCCAGCACCTCCACCGCATTGGTACCGGTATTGGGATCGCGGCGCAGATCGAGATAGGTCGCCACCGACTCCACCTTGGCGCTGCGCAGGTTCATCGGATTGAAATCGAACTGCAGGAAATACAGCAGCGGCAAGCCGAGCACGGCGACGCCAAGCGTCGCCGCCACCACACCGACGCGATGATCTTCAAGAAAACGGTCGACGGGAGCCAGGAATTTGAAACCGAGCGGCTCCGCCTCGCCGGGAGGATTCAGAATCTTCAACAATGCAGGCAGCACGGTGATCGCCGCGATGAACGCGATGATCATGCCCGCGCCGGCGATCTTCCCGAGCTCCGACACGCCCTTATAGTCGGTCGGCAGGAACGACAGGAAGCCGGCCGCGGTCGCGACCGCCGCCAGCGTCAATGGAACGGCGGAGTATTCCGCAGCCTTTTCCAGAGCCGGATCGAGACTGTCGATCTCGTGACGCTCAGCGCGGTATCTCACGCTGTACTGAATGCCGAAATCGACGCCAAGGCCGACGAACAGCACAAAGAATGCAATCGAGATCAGATTGAACGCCCCCACCAGCATAAGGCCCACGGCGGTGGTGATCGACAATCCGATGATCAGGGTGACGAACACGGCCCCGATGATCTTGGACGATTTCAGCGCGCACCACAGGATGAACAGAACGATGAGGACGGTGCCGCCGTGCGTGAACAGCGCCCCCTCCTGCACCGTCGAGAATTCATCGTTCGCGATTGGCACCGGCCCCGTCAGGCGGACGCGGGCGCCAAAGTCCCTTGCAAGGTTGGTGTCCGCAGCCGCCTTGCGGATGGCATCGGTGGCCGCGCCGCCGGGTTCCAGCGCCTTGAAATCGAGAACCGGCCGGATCAGGAGCAGGACCCGCTTGTCGGCATCCGTTAGCGGCTCGTTGCTGGAAAGCTCGCGCCACGAGAATGGGGCGGGCTTGTCCGCCAGCACCTTTTCGACAGCATCCGCGACCTCGTTGAGCGGCCGGGCCATGGAGTCGCGCGAATACTGCCCTCTCGCCGCTCCGGCGAGGCCGAACTCCAGCACGCCGGTCAGGCCGCGCAGGCTGGGATCGTCCACCAGGATGTCGAAAATCGGGGCTGCGGAGGCCAGTTGGCTGGTTTGTTTGGCCACCTCGGAGGTCGGCAGGAACAAAAGTCCGTTATTGTCGAAAAAGGCGCCCCCTCCCGGACGGCGGATGGAAATGAACCTGTCGGTCTGCGGCTGCAACTTCTTCTCAAGGGCGTCGGCGGCCTGCCGGGCCAGTTCCGGCGTCTGCGCCTCTACAACGGCCAGAATCGAGTCATTTCGGCCCGGAAAGGCCTTTTCGTAGTCAATTTCGCGCTTTCGCCAGTCCAGATCGGGAGAAATCAGCTTCGCAACATCGGTATTGATGGCAAAGTTCCGGTGGGAATAGACGCCCGCCGCCGCAGCCAGAGCCAAGCCAGCCACGAGGACCAGCCATGCATGGCGCGTGCAGAAACGAACAAGCGATACAATAGTCCTTGTCAGCACAGGTTTTCTTTCTATTTCTGGCGACCAGCTTGGGGTAAAGGCAACTGCCGGGGAGGCAGGCGGTTAACTTACTGATGCCTCAAACGATGCCCTTAAGTCACACAATAGTGGCAATTAACCAGCAGTTCCTCAGAACTACTGCTGAATAGCTGCAATAATGCTACACTGCAAAATGTTCACGTCTTGTTCCACAGTCGCATTGGAAGCCTTGGTATGACCTCATCGACCCCATTGCTCGACGCAATCAAGTCGCCCGCCGATCTTCGCAAGCTGAAAGAAAGCGATCTGCCTCAAGTTGCAGCAGAAGTTCGCGCGGAAACGATCAACGCAGTTGCGGTCACGGGTGGTCATCTGGGCTCCGGTCTTGGTGTCGTGGAACTGACCGTCGCAATACATCATGTTTTTAATACGCCCGCGGACCGCGTCATCTGGGACGTCGGTCATCAGGCCTATCCGCACAAGATCCTCACCGAGCGCCGCGACCGGATTCGGACGCTGCGTCAGGGCGGCGGCCTGTCCGGCTTCACCAAGCGCGCGGAGAGCGAATACGATTGCTTCGGTGCGGCGCACTCCTCGACCTCGATTTCCGCCGGTCTCGGCATGGCCGTGGCCCGCGACCTGTCCGGCGGCAACAACAATGTCATCGCGGTGATCGGCGACGGCGCGATGTCCGCCGGCATGGCCTATGAAGCCATGAACAATGCCGGCGCGATGGATTCACGCCTGATCGTCATCCTCAACGACAACGAGATGTCGATTGCGCCGCCGGTCGGGGCAATGTCGTCCTATCTGTCGCGCCTGACATCCAGCAACACCTACCGCTCGCTGCGCGAGATCGGCAAGCAGGTCGCCAAGCGGCTGCCGAAGTTCGTCGAGAAAGGCGCGCAGCGCGCGGAGGAATACGCACGCGGCATGCTGTCGGGCGGCACGTTGTTTGAAGAACTCGGCTTCTACTATGTTGGCCCGATCGACGGCCACAACCTCGACCACCTGCTCCCCGTTCTCAAGAACGTGCGCGATTCCAAGGTTGGCCCGACCCTGATCCATGTCGTCACCGAAAAGGGCAAGGGCTACACCCCGGCCGAGGCGTCCGCCGACAAGTACCATGGCGTGGTCAAGTTCGACGTCGCCACCGGCAAGCAGGCCAAGGCCCAGGCCAACGCGCCGGCCTACACCAAGGTGTTCGGCAACAGCCTCGTGCAGGAAGCCGAGAAGGACAACAAGATCGTCGCCATCACCGCGGCGATGCCGTACGGCACCGGCGTCGACATCTTCAACAAGGCCTTCCCAGACCGCACGTTCGACGTCGGCATCGCCGAACAGCATGCGGTGACGTTCGCCGCCGGCCTTGCCTCCGAAGGCCTGAAGCCGTTCGTCGCGATCTACTCCACCTTCCTGCAGCGCGCCTATGACCAGGTGGTGCACGATGTGGCCATTCAGGGTCTGCCGGTTCGTTTCATCATCGACCGCGCAGGCCTCGTGGGTGCCGACGGCCCGACCCATGCCGGGTCGTTCGACATCACTTATCTCGGCTGTCTCCCCGGCATGGTCCTGATGGCCGCGGCCGACGAAGCCGAACTCGTGCATATGGTGGCGACCGCCGCCGCGATTGACGATCGTCCTTCAGCGATCCGCTTCCCGCGCGGCGATGGCGTCGGCGTGGATCTGCCCTCCGTCGGCGTCCCGCTGGAGATCGGCAAAGGCCGCGTCGTCCGCGAAGGCTCCTCGGTCGCCCTGCTCTCGCTCGGCACCCGGCTCGGCGAAGCACTCAAGGCTGCAGACATTCTAAAGACCCATGGCTTGACCGCCACGGTGGCTGATGCACGCTTTGCCAAGCCCATCGACACGGACCTGGTCCTGCGTCTGGCGCGCGACCACGACGTGCTGGTCACCATCGAGGAAGGCTCGATCGGCGGCTTCGGGGCACAAGTCTTGCACACTCTTGCGGAGAACGGCGCACTCGACAAGGGACTGAAGGTTCGCTCCATGGTTCTTCCGGATACGTTTATCGACCAGGACTCACCGGCTGCGATGTATGCAAAGGCCGGTCTTGACGCCAAGGGCATCGTGACGCGCGTCTTCGAGGCGCTCGGCCGCGAAGGCGAAATCAGCGCGGTGCAGCTTGCTTAATCCGGTGACCCAAAAGCGGGAGATGAAAATCCTGCTGGCACAGCCGCGCGGCTTCTGCGCGGGGGTCGTGCGCGCGATCGAGATCGTCGAACGCGCGCTGGAGAAGTATGGCCCGCCGGTCTATGTCCGCCATGAGATTGTACACAACAAGTACGTGGTCGAAAGCCTGAAGGCCAAGGGCGCGGTGTTTGTTGAAGACCTGCACGAAGTGCCTGCGAACGCCATCACGGTGTTCAGCGCCCACGGCGTCGCCAAGAGCGTCGAGGAAGAGGCCGCGGCTCGCGGCCTTCCGGTCCTCAACGCCACCTGCCCGCTGGTCACGAAAGTTCACAATCAGGGCAAGCGCTACGTCTCCAAGGGACGCAAGCTGGTCCTGATCGGCCACGAAGGTCATCCGGAAGTGGTCGGCACCATGGGACAGGTCCCCGGCCCCGTGATCCTCGTTCAAAGCGTTGAAGACGTCGTCGCGCTCGACCTGCCGAGCGACGAGCCGATGGCGTACATCACCCAGACCACGCTGAGTGTCGACGATACCCGCGACATCATCGCGGCGCTGGAAGACCGTTTCTCGGACCTCGAAGGGCCGGACACCCGCGATATCTGCTACGCGACACAAAACCGCCAGTCTTCGGTGCGAGACCTCAGCAAGCTCGTCGACGTCATTCTGGTGGTCGGCGCGACCAACAGCTCCAACTCCAACCGCCTCCGCGAAATCGGGACCGAAGTCGGCGTCCCGAGCTATCTGATCGCCGACGGCAGCCAGCTCAATCCTGAATGGTTGAAAGACGCGACGACCATCGGCATCACCGCAGGCGCTTCGGCGCCGGAGGTGCTGGTGGACGATGTGATTGACGCCCTGCGGAGAATCGGACCGGTCTCAGTGTCCGTGCTGCCGGGCCGGGAGGAAAATATCGAATTCAGACTGCCGGCCGAGCTGACGCAGCGTCAGCCGCGCCTCACTCCCGTGATGCAAGAAAGATAAACATTCATGGCGATACCGTTTTTCAAAGAGATCAAGATCGGCTCGTATCTCGTCAAGCAGAAGCTGCTTGGCCGCAAGCGCTATCCGCTGGTGCTGATGCTGGAGCCGCTGTTCCGTTGCAACCTCGCTTGTGTCGGCTGCGGCAAGATCGACTATCCGGATGCGATCCTGAATCGCCGCATGACGGCGCAGGAATGCTGGGACGCCGCCGACGAGTGCGGCGCTCCGATGGTCGCCATTCCGGGCGGCGAACCGCTGATCCACAAGGAGATCGGCGAGATCGTGCGCGGCCTCGTGGCGCGCAAGAAGTTCGTCTCGCTCTGCACCAACGCTCTGTTGCTCGAGAAGAAGCTCGATCTGTTCGAGCCCTCTCCTTACCTGTTCTTCTCGGTCCATCTTGACGGCCTGAAGGACCATCACGACAAGGCCGTGTCGCAGAAGGGCGTGTTTGACCGCGCCGTTTCCGCGATCAAGGCTGCCAAGGCGCGCGGCTTCACGGTCAACGTCAACGCGACCATCTTCGACAATCATCCGGCCGAAGAGATCGCGAAATTCCTCGACTTCACCACTGAGCTCGGCGTCGGCGTCTCGATGTCGCCGGGCTATGCCTACGAGCGCGCGCCGGATCAGGAGCACTTCCTGAACCGCAAGAACACCAAGGAGCTGTTCCGCAAGGTGTTCGCTTACGGCAAGGGCAAGAAGTGGAATTTCATGCATTCCGGCCTGTTCCTCGACTTCCTCGCCGGCAACCAGAACTTCGAGTGCGAGCCGTGGGGCATGCCTGCCCGCAACATCTTCGGCTGGCAGAAGCCCTGCTATCTGCTCGGCGAAGGCTACACCAAGACCTTCAAGGAACTGATGGAGACCACCGACTGGGATTCCTACGGCACCGGCAAGTACGAGAAGTGCGCCGACTGTATGGCCCACTGCGGCTACGAGCCGACCGCAGCCAACGCTGCGCTGTCCAATCCGCTGAAGGCGGCCTGGGTCGCCATTCGCGGCATCAAGACCGAAGGCCCGATGGCGCCGGAAATCGACCTGTCGAAGCAGCGCCCGGCGCAGTACGTGTTCTCGTCGGAAGTGCAGAAGCGGCTGTCGGAAATCCGCGCGGATGAAGCCAAGGCTGCGGCTGACAAGGCGGCCAAGCTCGAAGCTGCAAAGCAGGCGGCTCCTGCGACCAGCGCGTCGACCGCGGCCTGATTTCGGACCGCATTCAAATCAAAAGGCGCGGGCATTGCCCGCGCCTTTTTGTTTGCCTGAGAAAAGCGACTGAAAGTCTTAACCCAGCGCCTCGCGGCAGCCCTTCAGCGACCGCAAGGCGCGGCTGAAATCGCGGCCGGTCGAGATCAGGTGCGGAATGGACTTCGGGTTGCGCGCGATGCCGCGCATCACCTTCCACATGTCGACATTGCCGTTCGGCTTGATCGCACTCATCGTCAATTCGGGCAGCGCGCGATGCGCCGGATCGGAGATCACGCGCACGGCGGCAAACGGCAGGCCGTAGTGCTCGGCGTAACGCGCCGCGATGTGGCTCTCCATATCGACGGCATCCGCGCCGGTGGTGGCGCGCAGCGCCGCCTTGGCGACCTGTCCGGTCACCACTTCCTCGACGCCCGCGAGAATGCCGGGCACCACCACGCGGCGGCGCTTCACCGGAAGCGCGACGAGATTTTCAGTGAGTGCAGCCGCCGTCGACCAGCGCTTCTCGCCGGCCAGAATTTCAGAGGCAACGACGACGTCGCCCGACTTCAACGCCGGGTTGAGACCGCCCGCGACGCCGAAGCTCACGATCCCGCGAATGCTCGCCGGATCGAACGACGTCATCATCTCGCGTAGCTGAACCGGATTGCTGGAACTGCAGATGACAGTGAGACCGGGGCCGGCAGCGATGCGGGCCTCCTGTTTCAGACCAGTAACAATCAGGACTGGCAGCCCGTCGTGTGCGGCGTCCCCGCCCGCGCCTATAATCACATTCCGATCCCCACGAAGCGGCTGTTAGTATTACGCAGATTCCGGTACCGCGCCAGCGCCCACAGCGGGAAGAACTTGGAATAGCCGTGGTATCGCAAATAGAACACACGTGGGAACCCGCCCCCGGTGTACTGCGGCTCGGTCCAGAGCCCGTCCTTGCCCTGGAATTGAATCAAATAGGCGATGCCCCGCTGAACCGCGGGATGATCCACCTTCCCCGCGGCCATCAGCGCCAGCGTGGCCCAGGCGGTCTGGGAGGCCGTCGAATCGGACTTCTCATAGCCCCGGTATTCGAGCTTGTAGCTGTTGCCATCCTCGCCCCAGCCGCCGTCCGGGTTCTGGATCGAGATCAGCCAGTCTGCCGCCTTGGCGATCACCGGGTCGTTGTGATCGACGCCGGCGGCATTCAGCGCGCAAAGCACCGACCAGGTCCCGTAGATGTAGTTGACGCCCCAGCGGCCGAACCATGAACCGTCCGCCAACTGGGTGCGGCGGAGATACTCGACGCCCCGCGCCAGCGGAGCGCTGGTTTCGATAGTCTCGCCGAGCTGGGCCAGCATCGAGACGCAGCGCGCGGTCACGTCTTCCGTTGGCGGATCGAGCAGCGCGCCGTGATCCGAGAACGGAATATTGTTCAGATAGTATTCGAGATTGTCGGCATCGAAAGCGGCCCAGCCGCCATCTTTACTCTGAAGGCCGTTGATCCATTCACGGCCGCGCGCAATCGCCTCGTCGTATTTTTCGCCAGCATTGAGCGTACCGCGTGCGCGGTCCATCGCCATCACCACAACGGCGGTGTCGTCGAGATCGGGATAATGCGCGTTGTTGTACTGGAACGCCCAGCCGCCGGGCCGCACGCCGGGCCGCTTCTCGATCCAGTCGCCCTCGACATCGAGCACCTGCTTCGGCTTCAGCCAGTCCAGCGCAGCCCTCGCGGAGGCCTCCGCCTTCTCGCCGCCGACCTCGATCATGGTGTGTGCGGTCAGCGCGGTGTCCCAGATCGGCGACACGCACGGCTGGCAATAGGCCTCGTCATCCTTGATCACGAGAAGGTTTTCGACCGACTGCCGCGCCAGTACGTAATGCGGATGATCCTTCGGATAGCCGAGCAGATCGTACATCATCACGGTGTTGGCCATCGCCGGGAAGATCGCGCCAAGCCCATCGACGCCGTTCAGACGCTCGGTGACGAACGCCACCGCCTTGTCGATAGCGCGCTGGCGCGGAGCTTTCGGAAACAGCGGATCGACGACGCGCAGGACCTTGTCGAGCAGATCGAAGCCCGTGAACCAGAGCTGGCTCTGATGCGGCGCCTTCGCCGTCATGCCAATGGACTTCGGGTCTTCATGGAACAGTTCGTCGATGCCGACGCCGAGCGGATTACGCGCACGCGGCTTCTTGTTCATCAGCACCAGCAGCGGCACGATCACGGTGCGCGCCCAGTACGAAATCTTGGTGAGGTGGAAGGGAAACCAGCGCGGCAGCAGCATGATCTCGACCGGCATCATCGGCGCGGCGCGCCAGGTCACGACGCCGAACAGCGCCAGCATGATACGCGTGAACACGTTGCTCTTGATCGCGCCGCCGCGGCGAAGAATCTCCTCGCGCGCCTTCTTCATATGCGGCGCTTCCGGCTTGTCGCCGATCATCTTCAGCGCGAAGTAGGCCTTCACACTCGCGCTCATGTCGAATTCGTGGCCGTAAAACAGCGACCAGCCGCCGTTGTCGTTCTGGATGCGGCGCAGGTAATTGCCGATCTTCGCTTCCAGCACGCTGTCGACAGGCTCGGCGAGATAGTGCCGCAGCAGGACGTACTCGGCCGGAATCGTGGCGTCGGCCTCCAGCTCGAACACCCAGTGCCCGTCGGCCTTGCGCACGTCCAGAATGGCGCTGGAAGCGGCTTGAATGCTGTTCTCAAGGGCCGGCGCGCTGGGCGCAGCAGCAGTCCTATGGTCGTCAAGAAGCGTCATGGAACGTCCGTAAAATGCTGATTTTATTGCATTTTTAAGGCCATATCAGCGGCCTTGTCGCCTGAGCGGATCGACCCTTCAATGGTCGCAGGCAGTCCCGTATCAGTCCAATCGCCCGCGAGAAACAGGTTTTTCCAATCGGTGGCAGTCCCTGGACGCATGGCATTTTGTTCCGGGGTCGCCTCAAATGTCGCGCGGCGCTCGCGCACAATCTGCCAGGGCGGCAGCGGACCTTCTGCCACCTCATTGCTGATGCCGGCGGCCTTGCAGATGTCGCGCCAGATGTCGCGCGCGAGTTGCTCACGCGGCACATTCACCAGCCGGTCGGCGTCGCTGATCGTGATCGAGAGCCGCTGATGGAATGCGAACAGCCATTCGATCAAGCCGCCGATCACGCCCATCATCGGCGGCATGTTGTCCGGCGGATCGTAGCGGAAATGCGCATTCACAATGGCGCGGAACTTTGTCGGGGTCTTCAATCCCGGAAGAATTGCAGCAGCCGAACGCGGCGGCACGGCGAGCACCACCACGTCGCGCGGAGTGACTGCAATCGTGTCGTCGACGAATTCCAGCATCGAGATGGATTCACCGGCCATCAGAACCTGACGCAGTTCGTGACCGAGATTGACGGTGCCGCCCTTCTCGCGGATCAGCTTGATCGCGGGATCGACAAGGACCGTGCTTAAACCTTCACGCGCGATCAGCGGACGGCAGGACTTGCCGCCCGCAAGCAGCGTCTCGCGCACGATGGCGCCAGCAAGACCCGCCGAGCCATCCGGCGGATCGACGTTCAGCGCGGCAAGCAACAGCGGCTGCACCAGCCGGTCATACAAAGTGCCTTCGCACTTGATGGTGTTGCCGACCAGCGCATCCGTGCCCGCCCAGATCACCGGCGCAAGCGCGAGATAATCGCCGACGCTGGTATCCGGTACGCGCCGCGTCTTGTCGAACAACCACGTCGGAATGCGGCCATTGCCAAGATCGAGTTTCCAGCGCTTGTCCGTTTTCAGATCGACGAAATCGAACTGCGCGCGTTCCGGCCCGACAAGACCGGCCTCGCTGCCGATGGACAGCGCATAAGATCGCGCATGGAGATTGCCCGACAGCAGCAGGTGATTGCCGTTGTCGATGACCATGTCGGTCGCGCCATCATAGTACGAGCGACAGCGGCCACCGGCCTGCTGGGTCGCCTCGTGAACGTGAACCTCGAATCCCTCATTCGCGAGCCGAACAGCCGCCGACAGGCCGGAGACCCCGGCGCCAATGATATGAGCTTTTGCCATCAGATGAATGCGTACCGGATGAGAATGAAAATCTTGGCGGCCTTGCTGAGCTTGACCGGCTTGCGTGGCAACGCGAAGCCGCGCTCGACCAGCTTTTCAAGGATCGCATGATAGTATTCCGACATGATCTTCGGCGCGCGAACGACGCGGCGCGAATTGCGCGCCATGATGTCGTTCGACTTGGCGAAGTGGCTGCGCGCCTGCTTGAGGATCGCCTCGCACACACGCGACAATCGCGGATCGGAAGCGACCACCAGCGGATCGTTCGACATGATGCCGGCGGCGTTGAGTTCCTCGCGCGGCAGATAGAGACGGCCGAGACCGGCGTCCTCGTCGATGTCGCGGAGGATGTTGGTCAGTTGCAGCGCGCGGCCCAGATGATGCGCGAGCAGGATGCCGTCGTCTTCACCGAGGCCGAACACCCGCACCGACAAGCGGCCCACCGCGCTGGCAACCCGGTCGCAATACAGATCGAGCGTCTCGGCGTCCGGCGCGCGGATGTCAGCGGGCACGTCCATTTCCATGCCGTCAATGATGGCGATGAAATCGTCGCGGCGCAGACCGAACTGTTTCACGGACGGCACATAGTCCTTCACGCGCGCAGGCGGATGGCCAGCATAGAGCGCGTCGATATCACGCCGCCACTGATCCAGCGCCGCGAGACGTTCCGCACGCGGATCGTTGGAATCGGCGATGTCATCGACCTGACGGCAGAAGCTGTAAATCTGGAACATCGCATCGCGCTGCTCGCGCGGCAGGATACGCATCGCCGCGTAGAACGAACTGCCCGAGGCAGACCCTTGTGCAGTCACCTGCGATGTGGCGTCAGCAGCAGTCATGATATCGCTACGTGCCCGAAACGTGACGAACCGCGGACGAATGTCCGGTCGCACGCCGATACAGACCTCGCGCCATCGCGGACAGCGCAATCCCGGCCATCTGCCCTTTCGACAGATGCACCTTTTCACTCAACGGATCGCGAACCTTGAGCAGATTGACGATCCTGTCGGCGAACGTCTCGATCACGCGCACCTCAAGCGCAAAGCGCGTATCCTTGATGTCACCGGCGAGTGAGCGGCCTTCATGCAGCAGCGTCTCGGTGCGCCGCGCCAGTCCGTGCAGGCATTTCAGCAGCGCAGGCGGAGATTGTCCTTCGCTCAGCATCTCCACTGTCGCGCCAGATGCAGCCAGTGCATCCTGCGGAAGATAGACGCGATCGAGGTTGAGATAATCCTTGCCGCAATCCTGCAGATGATTGTTGATCTGCAGAGCAGCGCAGATCGCATCGGATGCGGCCCATGTCGAACGGTCCTCGCCGTGGACATCCAGCATGAAACGGCCGACCGGCATCGCCGAGAGCGAACAGTAGTGGATCAGTTCATCCCAGTTCGCATAGCGCAGCTTGGTGACGTCGAGACGAAACGCATTGAGCAAATCCTGCGCATGCTTCGGCGACATGCTGCGCTCGGCGAACGCATGACGCAGCGTCACCGCTTCCGGCTGAGTGTCGCCCTTGCCGAGCAACTCCGCTTCCAGCAAATCCAGCTTGTCCAGCTTGTCTTGCGGCGCCAGCGAGGCATGATCGGCGATGTCGTCGCCGGTGCGCACGAAATTATAGAACGCGAGAATCAACGCACGATGGCGCGGATGAATGATCCACGACGCAACGGGGAAGTTCTCGTCCTTGTGGCCCTTGCCGGACCGCAATTCGCCTGCTGTTGTCATCTAAGAACCTGAAACCTGTGCCTGGGCACGGCCTTTCCACATTCCGCCACGTCCCTGAAAGTGCTGGACCGCGGAGTTGACCGTGAACACCATGTAAGCGATTGCGATCGCAGGGAGCGCCGGGCCCCAAAACGCCGACTGCCCATAGTATCGCAGAGTGGGCTGGAACGCGAGCGCCATGAGAACCCAGGCTGCGGCAGCGAGTACCGCCGCCCAACCATGCCCGAACAGCGCGATCACGACCGGCGCCAGAAACACAAGCGCCATGGCGAGAATGGTTCCCGCGAGAATCGTCACTGAATAACGCAACTGCGCGTAGGCGGAGCGTGAGATCATGTGCCCCACATTCGCAACGGTCTCCGAGGCACGAACGCTTCTGACGTTCTGCGAAAATCCGAGCCAGACCGGCCCCTGCCGTTTCAGGCGCGCGCCGAGCGCGCAATCGTCGATCAGCGATCCGCGAATGGATTCGATGCCGCCGGCATTCTTCAGCGCATCCCGGCGGGCAAGAATACATCCGCCTGCGGCCGCAGCCGTTGCGCGTGAGGGATTGCGCACCCAGCCGAACGGATAAAGCATTCCAAAGAAGAAGATGAAGGCCGGGATCAGATATTTCTCGGCAAAACTCTCGCAGCGAAGCGTTGCCATCACCGACGTCATCGCCAGCTTGTCGCGTTGCGCGCGCGCCACCAGCCGCATCAGGACGTCACCAGAATAAACGATATCGGCATCGGTCAGGAGAATGTAGTCGGGCTGCAACGGCCGCTCTTCGACCAGGGCCAGCCCCTGCTTCACAGCCCAGAGTTTGCCGGTCCAGCCGGACGGCAGCGGGCGCCCCTGCAACACCGTGAGACGATCCGACGCGCCGATGGCGGCTGCCGCATCGCGCGCAATCTGCGCAGTGTCGTCCTGACTCTGATCATCCACCAGCACCATCGACAGCATGCCGGGATAAGGCTGGCTCAGAATGGATGTCACGCAGGCTGCGACACCGGCGGCTTCATCGCGCGCCGGCACGACAACCGCGATCGTGGGCCAGTTCGCATCCGCCGGTGCCGGCGCAAGATCATCGAACTTCTGCGTTCGCCAGAAGTCGCCCCGCGCCGCGATCAGATAGACCCATATCGCAAGGGCAAGCCCGGCAACGGCCAATGAGAGTTGAGCGGACAATTCAGGCTCACATGCAGGTTGAATGGCGGATAGCAGCGTCCGCCGCAGTCGATTAGCAGGTTCGCGGCCCCGAACACAATCCTCCTTTAGATGGAAATATCCCTTCTGTTTCAGTATATTACGGACAGTTTCCGCGCGGGTCGGGGTTTTCGCCGCGCCAATCGGTTCCGTGACAGCGCTCAGACGCTTCGGCCCGCGGCGAAACCCGATGACCACGCCCACTGGAAATTGAAGCCGCCAAGATGGCCGGTGACGTCGATCACTTCGCCGATAAAAAACAAGCCGGGCACGGATTTGGTTTCAAATGTCTTGGACGACAATTCGACCGTATCGACGCCGCCGAGCGTGACTTCCGCCGTCCGGTAGCCTTCGGTGCCGCGCGGCGTCACCTGCCACCTGTTCACCAGCACAGCCACAGCCTGAAGCTGGCGGTCGGACATGTCGGCCATCCGCGCGGCGCTGCCGCCCGCCTCCGCGATCCATTGCGCCAGACGCGCCGGCAGCAGCCGGGCCAGCCCCGTCGCGAGTTCCTGACGCGGATAATCGCGCCGCATTTCTTTCAACGCGGCGAAGACATCAAGGCCGGGCGCCATGTCGATCTGGATGGCGTCGCCGTCGCGCCAGTAGGACGAAATTTGCAGAATGGCGGGACCGCTCAAGCCGCGATGGGTGAACAGCATCGCCTCGTCGAATTTTGTCCCGTTGCAGGCGATCACCGTTTCAACGGAGACGCCCGCGAGTTCCTTTGAGCGGGTGAGCAGAGCCTCATCGAATGTCAGCGGCACCAGCCCTGCGCGCGGCGGCACGATCCTGAGACCAAACTGTTCGGCGACCTTGTAACCGAAACCGCTCGATCCCATTTTCGGAATCGACGGCCCGCCGGTGGCGACAACCAGCGCGCGGCCGCGCATTTCGCCGCGATCGGTCATCACACGGAAACCATCCTCGCCTTTCGCAATCGAGGATATCTTCGTGCCCGTGTGCAGCGTCACGCCAGCCGCGCCGCACTCATCGAGCAGCATGTCGATGATCTGCTGCGAAGACTCATCGCAGAACAATTGCCCGCGCGTCTTCTCGTGATAGGCGATGCGGTGTTTCTCGACCAGCGCGATGAAATCGTGCTGCGTGAATCCGCTCAATGCCGATTTGCAGAAATGCGGATTGCGGGACAGAAAGTTCGCAGGCGTCGTTTGCAGATTGGTGAAATTGCAGCGGCCGCCGCCGGAAATGCGGATTTTCTCAGCGGGGCGCTTGGCCTGCTCGATCACACCGACGCCCCGGCCACGAGCGCCCGCAACCTGCGCGCACATCAGTCCCGCCGCCCCGGCACCGAGGACGAGAACGTCGTACACAAGCGGCGGCTTCATGGGCGTTCAGACAAGCGTATGATCCACGCAGCCATCACTGGCCCGCGTCATTCAGCGGCGACAGGCATGTCCCGCAATCTGGTCGAGTAATACGAAGCATTCTGCTGTCCGCTGGAGGCGTCACGCGCGAACACTATCAGATGGTGCGCGACCAGACCAACGCTGATGACGCGCTCGATGTCGCCCGTTTTCAGGCGCGGCCATGCGAATTTCCAGAACACGCGGCGATAGTCGCTTTTCACACCCACATGCCAGATGATGTTGGACAGCATGGTCATGCCGCGCCTGATGTTGCGCCATGACAGCCGCTGCCTGCTGTTCGGTGGCTGCAGCCGGTTCGGATAAGTCACCCGCACCTGATGCTCGAACCGGGCAAACAGCTTTTCCGGCGTATAGGCCCGGCCCATGCACTCGCGCCAGGTTGACACCACATGCTCGTAGGGCAGGAAAAAATCGACATTTGAATCGCGGTCGGCGTCTTCGATCAGGCGGCCCTCCCGCTTCAGGCGATCATAAAGCGGCGTGCGCGGCAAAGCCTGCAGAAGGTTGATGGTCAGGAGCGGAATCTGCGACTGGTCGATGAATTCGAGAATGCCTTCGCCTGCATCGGGCTTGTCC
Organism: Afipia sp.; assembly: GCA_050249215.1. Lineage (GTDB taxonomy): Bacteria > Pseudomonadota > Alphaproteobacteria > Rhizobiales > Xanthobacteraceae > Afipia. Next base: position 100,788 of record JBFWQX010000004.1, on the reverse strand, counting down.
GTGTCGAGCCCCAGAATGATGCCGGACACGACCTCCAGCCCGTAGCTGTTGAGCGTCTGCACGCCCTCCAGGATCGGCACCATCATGTTGTGCTGCTTCGACATCGCTTTCAGCGCATCGGGGTCCGGCGTCTCGATGCCGGCGAACAATGTCGTGAAGTAAGCATCGCGCATCAGCGACAGGATTTCCGGCCGCTTGGCGATGTTCAGTGTCGCCTCGCAGGCGAACTGGATCGCATAGCCATTGCGCTTCTGCCATTCGACCAGATGCGGCAACAACTCCAGCGCCGCCTTTCGATTGCCGATGAAGTTGTCGTCGACGAAATAGACCGCGCCGGCGAGGCCGCATTCCAGCATCTTGTCGAGTTCGGCGATCACCTGTTCCGGCGACTTGAGACGCGGATTGCGCCCGTACAGCGCCGGAATATCGCAGAACTCGCACTGATACGGGCAGCCGGACGAAAACTGGATGCTGCCGATGAAGTATTTCTGAAGTGGAAGCAGTTCATAGGCCGGGAGCGGAAAGTCCGCCATGTCCCGGCGTTCCTTGGTGGTCAGGATCACCTGCCGGTCGGGCCGCGCGGTATCACGCCCGAGCCGGCGAAACAGCTCATAGGTGGCGTCGCCGAGCTCGCCGACATGCAGATAATCGAAATCGGGATAGTATTCCGGGCAGGCACTGACGGAAGGCCCGCCAAGCGCCACCGCCAGATCGTGCTCATGCGCGCGGCGGCAGATGTCGTTGATCTGCGGCCGCTGGATATGCATGCCGCTGACGAAGACCGCGTCGGCCCAGATGAAATCGTCATCGGTCGCAGGCGTGATGTTCTCGTCTAGAAAACGAACTTCCCAGCCTGCGGGAAGCGATGCCGCAATCAGCAGCAGCCCCTGCGGAGGCATGAAAGCCTGGACGCCGTCGGTCAGGGGGTAAGCGTATTCAAAAGTGCCAAATGAAGGAGAATACTTAGGGAAAACACAAAGGATACGACGAAGGGAAGGACTTACAACGTCTCTCATCAGGCCCCCTGCTCTCAAGATGTGCAGTTGTGCTTAGAACGAGCCACAATTCCGGTGAGATTAGGGCGCTCACGCAGTCCCAGCCCCGCATTCAGTGCAGCCCTGCTGACAAGGCAAGCTATGGACCACTTCCGGAGGTAACGCCCCGGCCGATGCCCGGTTCCAATCCTTGTTCAAAGACTGCTATCGTCAGGGGACAAGAACATCCTTCGGAGGAAACACTTATGTCGCAGACCAACCGCCAGATCCTGCTTGTCGAGAAGCCGACCGGCAAGCTGTCGCCGCAAAACTTCAAGATGGCCGAGGCTGCCATTCCCGATCCGAAGGATGGCGATGTGCTGGTGCGTGTTCTCTATATCTCCCTTGACGCCGCCAACCGCGCATGGATGCAGGGCGCAACCTATCGCGCCGCCGTGGAAGCCAACACGGTGATGGCAGGCGGCGCGATCGCCGAAGTGGTGAAATCCAATGCGCCGGGCTTCGCACCGGGCGATCTGGTGTTCGGGGATACCGGCTGGCAGGACTATGCCGCCGTGCGCGCCAAGACCCTGGTGAAGGTGCCGCGCATCGAGCCAATCACCCACCTTCTGAGTGTGTTCGGCGTCGCAGGTCTCACTGCCTATTTCGGTCTGCTCAATGTCGGCAAGCCCAAGGCCGGCGAGACCGTTGTGGTCTCCGCCGCCGCTGGATCGGTCGGCTCGTTTGTCGGGCAGATCGCCAAGATCAAGGGTTGCCGCGTGGTTGGCATCGCGGGCGGCAAGGAGAAGTGCAACTGGCTGGTCTCGGACCTCGGCTTCGATGCCGCCGTCGACTACAAGTCCGAGCCGGTGTTTAAGGCGCTGAAGGCCGCCGCACCGAACGGCATTGATGTTTATTTCGACAATGTCGGCGGCGATATTTTCGAGGCCTGCCTGCCGCAGATGAACCAGCACGGCCGCATCTCCTGTTGCGGAGCGGTGTCTGCCTATGACGGCGCGCCGCCGGCCCACGGCCCGCGCGGCGTGCCCGGCCTGATCGTGGTGAAGCGGCTGACAGTGCAGGGCTTCATCTTCACCGACTTCAACGATCAGCGCGACGCGGCCATGGCCGATCTTCAGGCGTGGGTGAAGGCCGGCAAGATCAAGGTGCAGGAAGACATCATCAATGGGCTGGAAAACACGCCGCAGGCCCTGATCGGGCTGCTGGCCGGCGAAAACCGCGGAAAACGGATGGTGAAGGTATAATTCAGAATTAGCTTACTTTTAAATGCCCGGTGAAAACCGGGCATTTTGCGGTTTGCAAAAAGTGAAGTATTCACTTACATAGAGGCTCGCGTCCATTGCCGGCGCACCACGCAAGAACATGGATACGACCGATGCTCAATACGCCTCGCTCCCTTCGCGGTATGGTCACCTCGCCGCACCATCTCGCCTCCGAGGCCGGATTGCGCGTGCTGCGCGAGGGCGGCAACGCCATCGAAGCCACACTGGCCATGGCGGCGAGCCTGCCCGTGGTCTATCCGCACATGAATTCGATCGGCGGCGACGGCTTCTGGCTGATCTCCGTTGACGGCAAGCCGCCCATCGCCGTGGATGGCTGCGGCGCGGCGGCACAGGCCGCGACCGTTGATTTCTACAAGAGCAAGGGGCTGTCGGCGATTCCATCGCGCGGCCCCCTCGCCGCCAACACGGTCGCCGGCACGCTGTCCGGCTGGGCTGAGGTGATCGCGATCAACAAGGAAGTCGGCGGCAAGCTGCCTCTGTCGCGCCTCGTTGAAGATGCCGCATGGTCGGCTGAAAACGGCTTTGCCGTGACGGCCACGCAGCAGGAACTGACCGAGACCAAGCTGCCGGAGCTGAAAGATTCCCCGGGTTTTGTCGACACCTTCCTGTTCGACGGCAAGCTGCCGAAGGAAGGCCAGTTGATGAAGCTGCCCGCGCTGGGCGCAACGCTGAAGCGCCTTGGCAAGGATGGCCCGATGGATTTCTACACCGGCGCGCTGGCCAGGGAAATCGCGGCCGATCTCGCGCGCTGCGGCTCGCCGGTCACCCTCGCCGATCTCGCCGCCCAGAAAGCGCAGCGCCGACAGGCGCTGTCGGTCGCGGTGAAGGATGCGACACTCTACAACTTCCCGCCGCCGACGCAGGGCCTTGCCTCGCTGATGATCCTGGCGATCTTCGAGCGGCTTGGCGTCAAGGAAGCCGAGACGTTCGATTATCTCCACAGCATTGTCGAAGCGACCAAGCAGGCGTTTCTCGTGCGCGACCGTATTGTGGGCGACCCCGCGCTGATGACGGAAAAGGCCGAACACTATCTGACCTCGGCGACGCTCGACGGGCTCGCGGCCAACGTCAACCGCAAGCGCGCGCTGCCGTGGCCGGTGCCGGTCAATCCCGGAGACACGGTGTGGCTTGGCGCCATCGACAACAACGGCACCGCCGTCAGCTTCATCCAGAGCATCTACTTCGAGTTCGGCTCCGGCTGCGTGCTCGAAAATTCCGGCATCGTCTGGCAGAACCGTGGTTCGAGCTTCCTGCTCGACGGCGACGGCCCGCGCGCGCTGCGCCCCGGCCGCAAGCCGTTCCACACTCTCAATCCGGCGATGGCGCTGTTCAACGACGGCCGCCGCATGGTCTATGGCAACATGGGCGGCGAAGGCCAGCCGCAGAGCCAGTCCGCCGTATTCAGCCGCTACGCGATGTACGGCCAGGGCCTGCAGGCCGCGATCACCGCGCCGCGCTGGCTGCTGGGCAAGACCTGGGGCGATGCCACGGTGACGCTGAAACTGGAAGACCGCTTCGATCCGGCGGTGGTTCAGGCCATGCGTGACGCCGGCCATGACGTCGAAATCCTTCCGGCCTTCACCTCGACCATGGGCCATGCCGGTGCGGTGGTCCGCCATCCGGACGGCATGTTCGAGGGCGCAACCGATCCGCGCAGCGACGGCGCGGCGATGGGATTTTAGGAGTCGGACGAATAGCTTAGGTCCAACGCCTGATCTTCACGCACAGCATCATGCGAAGATTCAGTCTTCGCTTGCGATGCGAGTCGTAACCCGCTCTACAGACTCAACTTTTGTCATGCCCGGACTCGTTCCGGCGTGAACCACGATGCTCAATTCATCGGGATCACCGGGACAAGCCGGTGATGACAGATTGCCTCTGCCGTCACCCTGAGGTGCCGTAGCGCAGCGGAGGCCTCGAAGGGCGACGGCGCCTTATCCGTCATCATCCTTCGAGGCTCGCAAGTACTCGCACCTCAGGATGACGACTGCAGCTACTTCCGCCGCAGCTTCTTCATCGCGTCGATGCAGCGGGCGGTGATGATTTCCCAGTTGCCGGACTTGATGTCCGACGCGGGACACAGCCATGAGCCGCCCGCCGCGACGACATTCGGCTCCGCCAGCCATGTGGCGATATTGTCGGCATTGACGCCCCCCGTCGGACAGAAGCGCATCGCCGGAAACGGCCCCGCCAGCGCCCGCAGCATCGGAATTCCGCCGGCCTGTTCGGCGGGAAAGAACTTCAGCAGGTTGAATCCCCTCGCCTGCGCCTGCATCACTTCGGAGGCTGTCGCGACACCCGGCAGCAGGGGCAAGGCACTGTCCGCAGCCGCATCAAGCAATTCCGGCGTCGCGCCGGGGCTGACCGCGAATTTTGCTCCAAGCGCCTGTGCCCGGCGCAGATCGTCGCCATTGAGCACGGTGCCCATCCCGACGATGGCGTCCGGCACCTCGGCGATGATCGCCTGCGCCGCCTCGGCGGCGGCTGGCGTCCGGAAGGTGACTTCAAGCACCTTGACGCCGCCGGCGGCCAGCGCGCGCGCCAGCGGAACGCCATCCGTGGCGCGTTCGATGGTCAGCACCGGGACGATCCGCGCCGGAACGAGAATTCTCTCCAGAGCCGCTTGCCTTTCCGACGCCGACAGACCGGTCATGGTGCTCATCCCCTTCCCGCCACATTGACGGCCGGCATGTGCTCGCGCGGAATGATCGCTCCGCGATGGCCGACCACCGCGCCCGCCAGCCGGTGACCGGCCTGCGCCGCTTCGATTGGCGCAGCGCCGCCCAATCTTGCCGCCAGATAGGCCGCCGCGAAACTGTCGCCCGCCGCCGTCGTATCCACCACCCGGCTGACCGGCTCCGCCTGCACGCTATTCTCCACGCCGTCGTACCTGACAACGCTGCCCGGCTCCGCAAGTTTCAACACCACCTCGCCGGCGGCCATGCGGTCGATCAGTTCGCCATGCATGCGGCTTCCGAACAATGGCGTGAGATCGTCGACAGACGCCAGCACGATATCCGCCACCGCCAGCATGTCGCGATAGACCTGACGGGCGACATCCAGATCGGGCCAGCCCTGCACGCGGAAATTGGTGTCGAAGGCAATACGCGCCGCGCCCTTGCGCGCTGCTTTCAACGCGTCGATCAGCCGGTGACGGCCATCGGCGCCATAGAGCGAAAGCGTGATGCCGGAGAGATAGACCACGTCGTAACCGGCGAGCGATCCGAGCAGGTCATCTGTTTCGGGCAGGTTGAGCAACTGACGGGCCGCTGAGTTTTCCCGCCAATAATAGAACGAACGCTCGCCCGCCTCGCTGGTCCGGATGGCATAGAGTCCCGGCAGCTTGCCCGGGACGCGCATCACCCTGCCGATGCCGACGCCTTCGCCCGCCCAGCCCTTCAGCATTTCTTCGCTGAACGGATCGTCGCCGAGCGCGGTCACGTAATCTACGCTCACTCCGAGACGGGCGAGATAGACCGCCGTGTTCAGCGTATCGCCGCCATAGCCGCGCGTGACGATGTTATCCGCGCCCTGCGAGAGCTCGATCATACACTCGCCGATGCAGGCGACCGTGGTCATGCCGTCAGCTTACGAATTTTCCACCGAGTTCGTCTTCGATGTGAATACGGATGATGTCATCGAAGGTCTTCTCGGCGGTGGTGAAGCCGAGCTTGAGCGCCCGTTCGGTCACGAAATCGCGCGGCCATCCGGCGACGATGCCGGTGATGGTCTGGTCGGGGACTCGCTTGATACGATCCGTCACGGTCTTGCCGGCAACACGGCCGAGCGCCGCGATCTGTTCGCCCACCGTGACCGACAGGCCGGGCATGCTCAATGCGCGGCGCGGGCCGATGGTGTTCGTGTCCATCGTTCCGGCATGCAGCAGGAAGCCGACGGCGGAGCGCGGCGAGGCATGCCAGTGACGGACATCCTCCGACACCGGAAGCACTGCTTCCTTGCCCGCCAGCGGCTCGCGGATGATGTTGGAGAAGAATCCCGAGGCCGCCTTGTTCGGCAGGCCGGGCCGCACGCAAATCGTCGGCAGGCGGATGCTGACGCCATCGAACAGGCCCTTGCGGGTGTAATCGGAAATCAGCAGTTCGCCGATGGCCTTCTGGGTACCGTAGCTCGTCAGCGGCGCGGAGAGGAATTCGTCGCCGATCTTCTCCGGGAACGGAGCACCGAACACCGCGATCGACGACGTGAAGACGACGCGCGGCTTGTAGCCGCCGCCGATGGCGCGCACGGCGTCGATCAGGTAGCGCGTGCCGTCGAGATTGATCCGGTAGCCCTTGTCGAAATCGGCCTCGGCCTCGCCCGAGACGATCGCGGCAAGATGGAAGATCACATCGGGCTTGCCCGCAACGAGTTTCGTCACCGCCGCCTGATCGGCGACATCGCAGGTCACCACATCGGCGGGAATGGAGGTTTCAGGTTTCGTGGGAGCGACGACGTCCTGCAGCGTCATGCGCGTGATGTCGGATTTTCCGAGCCGGCCATCGCGGGTCAGCCGCTCGACGAGTTTGCGCCCGACCATACCGGCCGCGCCGAGAACCAGAATATGCAAAGTGTCCTCTCCGTCTTCGTCATGGCCGGGCTCGTCCCGGCCATCCACGTCTTTCGTTCACGTCCCTCTCAAGACGTCGATGCCCGCGACAAGCGCGGGCATGACGATCTTGAGATTGGCATCTATTCCTTCACCGCACCCGTCATCGCCGAGACGTAGTGCTCGACAAAGAATGCGTAGAGGATGACCAGCGGCAGCGAGCCGACCAGCGCGCCCGCCATCAAGGATCCCCACTTGTAGATATCGCCGTCGACGAACTCGTTGACGATGGCCACCGGGACCGTCTTGTTCGGCGTGGAGGCCAGGAATGTCAGCGCGTAGATGAACTCGTTCCAGCACAGCGTGAAGCAGAAGATGAAAGCCGAGATCAGCCCCGGCACCGCAAGCGGCAGCACGATCTTGATCAAAATCTGCCAGCGGCTGGCGCCGTCGATCAGCGCGCACTCCTCCAGTTCATAGGGGATTGTCTTGAAGTATCCCATTAGCAGCCATGTCGAGAACGGAATCAGCAGCGTGGGATAGACCAGGATCAGCGACCGCGGCGAGTCGAACAGGCCGTAGGAATGAATCACCGACGCCAGCGGGATGAACAGGATCGACGGCGGCACGAGGTAAGCCAGAAAGATCAGCGCGCTGACCGTTTCCGCGCCCTTGAAGCGCAGGCGCACGATGGCATAGGCCGCCAGCACACTCGCGACGATCGAGAGGAATGTCGCCGCCGCAGCCACATACATCGTATTCCATAGCCAGCGCGGATACTCCGTCTCGAACAGCAGCTTTTGAATGTGCTTGAAGGTCGGCTTAACAACCCAGAACGGATTGTAGGTCTCCATGTCGATGAGCTGTTCGTCCGGTTTGATGGATGTCAGCGCCATCCAGTAAAACGGAAACAGCAGGATCACGACCAGGATGAAGAGCGGAATATAAAGCGTGACGATCTTGCGCGGCAGGCTCTCCAGATAGCTCATGCCCTCGCTGTTATCGGTCACAGCCTGCGTGGTGGCGACAGTCGGATGCGCTGCATGATCAGTCATTGTCGGACCCTTGCTGCCATTTACGACGCTGCATGCCGAACCAGGAGATGGTGATCGCCGCGAGCAGGAACGGGATCATCGCGGTCGCGACCGCCGCGCCCTCGCCCAGCCGTCCGCTCAGGATGCCGCGCTGATAACTGAGCGTCGCCATCAGATGCGTCGCGTTTACGGGGCCGCCACGGGTCAGCGCCCAGATCAACTGGAAGTCGGTAAACGTGAACAGAACCGAGAAGGTCATCACCACTGCGATGATCGGCGTCAGCAGCGGATAGGTGATGTAGCGGAAGCGCTGCCAGTTGCTGGCGCCGTCGAGCGTCGCCGCTTCATAGAGCGATGGCGAAACCGTCTGCAATCCCGCCAGCAGTGTGATGGCGACGAACGGCACGCCGCGCCAGATATTCGCGATAATCACGCTGATGCGCGCCCAGGTCGAGTCGCCCAGGAAATTGATGTTCTGGCTGATCAGACCGAGCTTGGTCAGCGACCAGGAAATGATCGAGAACTGCGAGTCGTAAATCCACCAGAATGCGATGGCCGACAACACCGTCGGCACGATGAATGGGATCAGCACGGCGGCCCGGATCATCGCCTTGAACGGCATGTTGCGGTTGAGCAGCAATGCGAGATAGAGCCCGAGCGCGAATTTGATAACGCTCGCAATCGTTGTGTAAAGCAGCGTATTGAAGACGGAGAGCCAGAATACGCCGTCGTCCCACAGCCACTCGTAGTTTTCGAGGCCGATGAATTGCCCGGGTCGTCCAATGCGGACATCCGTAAAGCTCATCCAGATGCCGAGGCCAAGCGGATAAGCCAGGAACAACAGCAGGAATGCCGCCGCCGGCAGCATGAACCAGAGCGCAACCCAGTTCCGGTTCGCACTCAGCCGCTGCCAGAGCGATTGCGTGCTGACATAGGCCTGCTGTTTGGGCATCGACGCCGGTATCGTGCTCATAAGACCCAACCTTCTGGGATCAGAACCTTCCGCGCGTATGACGACAGTATAGCTTTTGTCCTGCCGGGATGTACGCGCGTGCCTTCACAAAAGAGAGACACCGGCGCGGGGATGGTTCCGCGCCGGTGCCGGTATCGTTCAGCGATACAGACGCTTGGCCTGCCGCTCCGCGAAGGCAATCGAGCCCTTGAGGTCTTCGCGGCCGGTGCAGTAGTTCGCGAACATGTCCACGACCAGGAAGTCCGCAATCGCCGCCGCCGCGTTCTCACCGAGTGTACCAAGACCGCCGGGGGTCAGGGTGCGCTTGGCGACGTCCCGATACACGGTGTTCTTCGGGTCCGACGTCCAGACCGGATTGTTGTCGTAACCGCTCAGGAACGGCGACAGATAGCCCGATGCGGACACCAGCCACGGATTGAACTGGTCGGCTTCCATCATGAATGCGGTGAGCGCCTTGCACGCCTGAGGGAACTTCGTGAAGTTGAAGGTCATCATCGTGAACGGCAGATGCAGCTCGGTCGGCTTGCCCGCCGGGCCGATCGGCATGTAGGCGTGGTTCATGTCCTCGGCGACCGCCTTGTTCTCGCGCTTGGCGGTGACATAGACCGAGATGCCGTTACAGGTGACGTGCAACTGACCGGCAAGGAAGGCCTTGTTGTTCGAGGAGTCATTCCACGAGGCGGTGCCCGGAATGAAGTTGTCGTACAGCGCCTTGACGTATTCCAGCGCCTTGGCGGTTTCCGGCGAGTTGATGATGACCTTGTCGTTCTTGTCGACGAGGTAGCCGCCATGGGTCCAGAGCGCCCAGTGCAGCCAGGTGTTGGCGTCGCCCGAAGCGTGGCCGATGGCCATGCCGGCCGGCGTGCCGTTCTTGTTCAGCGCCTTGACCAGTTCGAGGAAGCCCGCGGTGTCCTTCGGGAATTCCTTGAAGCCGGCTTTCTCGCACGAGCTGATGCGATAGTTCATCAGCGCGCCGGTGCAGGCCACCGGAATGCCGATCCACTTGCCCGCCTTGTTCTTGCCGTAGGCGTTGGCCGAGTCGGCCCAGCCGCCGTACTTCTTGCCGAGATAATCGGCCACATCGGTGACGTCCACGCACTTGGTCGGCAGAAGATGCGGCAGCGAATAGAGCCCCCACACCATATCGAGACCCTGCCCGGTGTTGGCGGCGACCGAGGCCTTCGGCTGGATGTCGTCGTAGGATTCGTTGGAGACGTTGACTTCAACGCCGGTGGCCTTGGTGAAGGCGGCGATGATGTCCATGAACGCCTTGTCCTCGGCTTCCACGAAACGCTTCCAGCGCAGCAGGTTGATCTTGGCGCCCTTTTCCGGCTTCCACTGGGTGGTCTGCGCCCAGGCTTTCGCGAAGCCGAGCAACTGATCGGTGGTCAGCGTCGCGGCGCCCGCGAGCACCGATGCGCCGCCTTTCAGCAATGCGCGGCGATTTGGCGTGAACTTGTCCATTATCTCATCTCCCTGTTTTACCGGCTCTTGGTTGATCTGGCCGGCTGTTGGCAATGATTTGGCAGTTTCTATTTGGGCGTGATCTTTCCCGAAAACCGGCTTCCGCTTTTCGGGATCATGTCCTAGTTGATCAGGCGCTTTCCGCTCTCCTTGTCGAAAACATGAGCGGCCGCCGGATTTGGCCGCAGCCGGATTTTGTCCCCAGGCTTCACCGGACGGCGATCCCGAATGACCGCGATCAGATCCTGCTGGCCGATGCGTGCGACAATCTGGGTTTCCGATCCTGTCGGCTCCACCACGATGACGTCGGCTTCGATGCCGTCGTCAGCGAATTCCAGATGCTCCGGACGAATGCCGTAGATCACCGGCTTGCCGTCGAGCCCCGTGCGCGACGCCACCAGGGGCAGCTTGCTGCCGTTCGCCGTCTCGACATGAGGACTGTTGCTGCCGACCAGTTTGCCTTCGAGGAAATTCATCGCCGGCGAGCCGATGAAACCTGCGACAAACCTGTTGTCCGGATGATCGTACAGTTCGAGCGGCGAGCCCATCTGCTCGACAATTCCATCCTGCATCACCACGATCTTGTCGGCCATGGTCATGGCTTCGATCTGGTCGTGGGTCACGTAAACGGTCGTGGTCTTGAGCCGCTGATGCAGTTCCTTGATCTCCGTGCGCATGGCGACGCGCAGCTTGGCGTCCAGGTTCGACAGCGGTTCGTCGAACAGGAACACCTGCGGATCGCGCACGATCGCGCGGCCCATGGCGACGCGCTGGCGCTGCCCGCCCGAAAGCTGACGCGGATAGCGCTCCAGCAAGGGAGTCAGCGCGAGAATGTCCGCGGCCCGGCGCACATGCGTGTCGATCTCGGCCTGCGGCGTATTCCGCAGTTTCAGCGAAAAGCCCATGTTCTTGGCGACGGTCATATGCGGGTAAAGCGCGTAATTCTGGAACACCATGGCGATGTCCCGCTCCTTCGGCTGGACATCGTTGACCACGCGATCGCCGATCGAAATCGTACCGGACGTGATCCGCTCCAGACCTGCCAGCATCCGCAGCAGGGTCGACTTGCCGCAACCCGAGGGACCGACCAGAACGACGAACTCGCCATCCTCGATCGGAACGGTCACGCCGTGCAGAACCTCAAATCCACCGAACGATTTTCGCACGTCGTGAATGTGCACAGACGCCATGCAGTCTTTCCTCCTCTGTCGTCCCGGCGTCGTCCGGCGCAAGCCGTCGCTGCTCTGTTTTCTGCTTTGTGGCGCATTGTCCGCAGTTTAAACCTCATTAGCAATCGGTTGGTAGCGCTGTCAATAATTCTTTGATTGGTGAAATTCGTGTGATATGAGCGCGGCATGGCACGGAAACGCGCGAAGTCTGGCAAAATCCGCCTCACCGAGGTCGCCAAGTTGGCGGGCGTGAGCCAGATCACAGCATCGCGATTTTTCCGGAACCCTGAAGCGCTTTCAATCGGCAAACGCGAGCGCGTGGCCAGCGCGGCGAAAGAACTTGGTTACGTGCCCAATCTCGCGGCGCGCGCTCTTGCATCGCACCGCACCGAAGTCATCGGTGTCCTGATCCCGTCACTGACCAACAATGTCTTTTCCGACGTGCTGCGCGGCATCTACGATGCCTCGGAAGGCAGCCGTTACAGCATCCAGTTCGTGAACACGCGCTACAGCATCCTTCAGGAGGAGAAACTGCTGCGTCTGTTCCAGGCCCAGATGCCGGCCGGGATGATCGTGACCGGGATCAATCAAACCCCGGAATCGCGTTTGGTGATGGAGGCGATGAACTGTCCCATCGTTCAGATCATGGAAACCGGCCCCGATCCGGTCGACATGATGGTGGGATTTTCGCATTATGACGCTGCTTTTGCAGCGATTTCGCACCTTATCGCGCAAGGCTACAAACGCATCGGATTTCTCGGCGCGCGTATGGACCCGCGCGTGCAGCGCAGACTCGAAGGCTACCGCGATGCGATGAAGGCGGCCGGGCTGTTCGATCAGCGCCTGCTGCTGACCACGCCGGTGCCGACAGCCGTGACGCGCGGCGGCACCCTGTTCGCCGACCTCCTCGCCAGCGCGCCGGATATCGACGCCGTTTTCTGCGTCAATGACGATCTCGCGCTGGGCGTTCTGTTCGAGTGCCAGCGGCGCCACATTCCCGTTCCCGACAAAATGGCGATTGTGGGCTTCAACGATCTGGAGTTCATGGCGTCCACCGTCCCGCCCCTCACGAGCGTGCGCACCAACCGCTACGAAATGGGGAAAAGAGCAGTCACAATGCTGACTTCGGCAATCGAAGGGGAGCGCCCATCGGAGCCGGTCGTCGATCTCGGGTTTGAACTGATGGTCCGGGAAAGCTCAATGGCGCACCGAAAATGATGGCACCGACACTGAATTCGCGCGGCAAAAATGGTAGCGCTGTCTTTTTTGCTGGCTTAAGGTCCAGGCGACAACATGCCAGCCTGAAGGTGCGGTGCGGGAGAGAACAATGACAAAGAACGCAAACGACAACGCGCAGAGCGGCGCGCGCCGCAAGCTCCGTTCTCAATTGTGGTTCGATAATCCCGACAATCCGGGCATGACCGCGCTCTATCTGGAGCGTTATCTGAACTACGGCCTCACGCGCAAGGAACTGCAGTCCGGCAAGCCGATCATCGGGATTGCGCAAACCGGCAACGATCTGTCGCCCTGCAACCGGCATCACATCGAACTGGCGCAACGCGTCCGCGAAGGCATTCGCGAAGCCGGCGGCATCGCGATGGAATTCCCGACCCATCCGATTCAGGAAACCGGCAAGCGCCCGACCGCCGCGCTGGACCGCAACCTCGCCTACCTCGGCCTGGTCGAAATCCTGTTCGGTTATCCGCTGGACGGCGTGGTGCTGACCACGGGCTGCGACAAGACCACCCCCGCATGCATGATGGCGGCGGCGACCGTCAACATTCCGGCCATCGTGCTGTCGGGCGGACCGATGCTGAACGGCTGGTTCAATGGCGAGCGCACCGGCTCCGGCACCGTGGTGTGGAAATCGCGAGAGGACATGGCGGCGGGCAAGATCGACTACGACGAGTTCATGGAAATCGTCGCTTCATCGGCCCCTTCCGTCGGGCACTGCAACACCATGGGCACCGCCTCGACCATGAATTCGCTGGCGGAAGCCCTCGGCTTTTCGCTGCCCGGCTGCGCCGCCATCCCCGCTCCTTACCGCGAGCGCGGCCAGATCGCCTATGAGACCGGCAAACGCGCCGTGGAGATGGTGTGGGAAGACCTCAAGCCGTCCGACTTCCTGACCCGCAAGGCCTTCGAGAACTGCATCGTGGTCAACTCGGCCATAGGCGGCTCGACCAACGCGCCGATCCATATCAACGCGCTGGCCCGCCATATCGGTGTCGACCTGACCATCGAGGACTGGCAGAAATTCGGCCATGACGTGCCGCTGCTGGTCAACATGCAGCCGGCGGGTTTCTATCTTGGCGAGGAATATCACCGCGCCGGCGGTGTGCCCGCCGTGGTACGCGAACTGATGAAGCACAAGCGCATTCACGAGGACGCGCTCACCGTCAATGGCAAGACCATGGGCGAGAACTGCAGGAGTGCCGCCGCACCCGACAACGATGTGATCCGCACCTACGACAAGCCGCTGGTGAAGGATGCCGGCTTTATCGTGCTGCGCGGCAATCTCTTCGATTCGGCGATCATGAAGACCAGCGTGATCTCGAAGGAATTCCGCGACCGCTATCTGTCCAACCCCAAGGACCCGGACGCATTCGAGGGCAGCGCCATCGTGTTCGAGGGACCGGAGGACTATCACCACCGCATTGACGATGAATCCCTGAACATCGACGAGCACTGCATGCTGTTCGTGCGCGGCGTCGGTCCGATCGGATATCCCGGCGGCGCGGAGGTCGTGAACATGCAGCCGCCCGCGGCGCTCATCAAGAAGGGCATCACGTCGCTGCCCTGCATCGGCGACGGCCGGCAGTCCGGCACGTCCGGATCGCCGTCGATCCTCAACGCTTCGCCGGAAGCCGCAGCCAATGGCGGACTTGCCATTCTCAAGACCGGCGACCGGGTGCGCATCGACCTCAACAAGGGCGAGGCCAACATCCTGATTTCCGACGCCGAGGTGAAGCAGCGTCATGCCGATCTGATGGCCAAGGGCGGCTTCCCCTATCCGAGAAACCAGACGCCATGGCAGGAGCTTTATCGCGACACCGTGGGCCAGCAATCGACCGGCGCGTGCCTCGAACTTGCAACACGTTATCGCAACATCGCCGGCACCATCGGCGTCGCGCGGGATAATCATTGAGGATCGTCGTCATTCCGGGATGCGCCGAAGGCGCAGACCCGGAATCCAGTTTCGCACCGGCTCCGGATTCCGGGTTCGCGCTGCGCGCGCCCCGGAATGACGAATAGTAACAAGGGAGAAACTCAGTGTCCGACCGATTGAAAGGCAAGCGCGCCTTCATCACCGCAGGCGCAGCCGGCATTGGCCGCGCCTGCGCCCTCGCCTTCACCCGCGAAGGCGCAACCGTGATCGCGACTGACATCGACGAAGCCGGTCTGGCTTCACTGAAGAAGGAAGGCGTGGCCGAGGTTCACAAACTCGATGTCCGCGACACCGCCGCTGTCGAGGCGATGGCGAAGAAGGTCGGCAAGGTGGACATCCTGCTCAACGCCGCGGGTTTCGTTCACAACGGTACCGCGCTGGACTGCTCCGATGCAGACTGGGATTTTTCGTTCGACCTCAACGTCAAGTCCATGCACCGGACCATCAAGGCGTTTCTGCCTTTGATGCTGGAAGGCGGTGGCGGCTCAATCGTGAACGTTTCCTCCGCTGCCGGCGTATTCAAGGCAGCCCCCAACCGCTACGTCTACAGCGCCACCAAGGCCGCTGTCGCGGCGCTCACCCGCGCTGTCGCGGTGGATTTCATCACCAAAGGCATCCGCTGCAACGCCATCTGCCCCGGCACCATTGAAACACCTTCCATGCTTGGACGCGCAGCGGCGCTTGGCGCGGGCGGACGCGATATGTTCGTCAGCCGTCAGCCGATGGGACGGCTCGGCACCGCCGAGGAAATCGCGGCCCTCGCACTTTATCTCGCCAGCGACGAGAGCGCCTTCACCACGGGCGTGGCTCATATCATCGACGGCGGCTGGACGCTGTGAGACTTCTCCCTCTCCCCGCTCGCGGGGAGAGGGTTGGGGTGAGGGGCAGCCTTCACCAAAGATTGCACGCTCGCCCCTCACCCGGCGCTGCGCGCCGACCTCTCCCCGTAAACGGGGAGAGGTGAGAAAGCGGCAATGACAACAATTCAGGAGACACGCCTTGAACAAGATCGACCTCAACGGACGGTTCGCCGTCGTCACCGGCGGCGCGCAGGGTTTCGGCCGCGCCATCACCGAACGCTTCGTGGCCTCAGGTGCGAAGGTGGCAATCTGGGATTTCGATCAGGCACTGGCCGAGAAAACCGCGAAAGAGATCGGCCCGGCGGTGAGCGTTCTGAAAGTCGACGTCACCGATCCGGCGGCGGTCGAAGCGGCGAAGGACGCGACGCTGAAGGCCTTCGGCCGCATCGACATCCTGGTCAACAACGCCGGCATCGCGGGCGTCAACAAGACCGTTGCCGATCTGTCCTATGAGGAATGGCGGCAGGTGATGAAGATCAATCTCGACGGCCCTTTCATCTGCTGCAAGGCCGTCGTGCCCGTGATGATGAAGAACAACTATGGACGCATCATCAACATCGCCTCCATCGCGGGCAAGGAAGGCAACCCCAACGCCTCGCACTACTCGGCCTCAAAGGCCGGTGTGATCGCACTGACAAAATCGCTCGGCAAGGAACTGGCGGGCACCGACATCGCCGTCAACGCCGTGACACCCGCGGCGGCCAAGACCGCGATTTTCGACCAGATGACCCAGCAGCATATCGACTTCATGCTGTCGAAGATTCCGCGCGGGCGCTTTTTGAAAGTGGATGAACTGGCGTCGCTTGTCGCATGGATGGCGTCGGAAGAATGCCTCTACACCACCGGCGCGGTGTTCGATATTTCCGGCGGCCGCGCGACGTATTAACCGCCGTCATGGCCGGGCTCGTCCCGGTCATCCACGTCTTCACGATCCGAGACAGAAAGACGCGGATGCCCGGGCACGCGATCTTTGTCAGACTTTCCCTTGATGTCCAGCGGCGCCGTCGCGCCCCATGAAATCGAAGTCGCACCCCTCATCGGCTTGCGTGATCGTTTCATGAAAGAGATGGGCATAGCCCCGCGCGGCCCATTCGGGTGTGTGCGGTTTCGGCAATGCCCGTTGGCGCAGCGTGAGTTCGACCTCGTCAACCAGCAGGTCGATGCGCCGTTTTGAAACATCCAGCCGGATCATGTCCCCGGTCTGAACCAGCGCGAGCGGGCCGCCGACGGCGGATTCCGGCGTGATATGCAGCACGATGGTGCCGAACGCCGTGCCGCTCATGCGCGCATCGGAAATCCGCACCATGTCCTTCACCCCGGCGCGAAGCAGCTTTTGCGGAATCGGCAGATACCCCGCCTCCGGCATGCCCGGCGCGCCCTTGGGTCCAGCGTTGCGCAACACCAGCACATCGTCCGCCGTGACGTCCAGATTTGGATCGTCGACCCGCAGCGTCATGTCCTCGACCGACTCGAACACAATGGCCCGGCCGGTATGTTGCAGCAATTTCGCGGTCGCGGCTGACTGTTTGATGACTGCGCCGCGCGGCGCGAGATTGCCGTGCAGCACCGCCATCGCGCCTTCGCGATTGATCGGGTTGTCGCGCGGGCGGATCGCGTCCTGTCCCGGCACTTCCTCCGCATGGACGACGATCTCGCGCAGCGTCTGCCCCGTGATAGATTTCTGGTCGAGATCAATCAGATCGCCGAGCTCCTTCATCAGCTTGGGCACACCGCCCGCGTGATGGAAGTGTTCCATGTAATGCGCGCCCGACGGCTTCAGGTCGATCAGCACTGGCACGTCGCGGCCGAGCTTGTCGAAAGCCTCGAGGTCGATGCGATGCGATGTGCGGTTGGCGATAGCCGTC
This sequence comes from Afipia sp., assembly GCA_050249215.1. Classification (GTDB taxonomy): domain Bacteria; phylum Pseudomonadota; class Alphaproteobacteria; order Rhizobiales; family Xanthobacteraceae; genus Afipia. The sequence goes on along the minus strand of JBFWQX010000004.1, from coordinate 83,430 downwards.
AGATGGATCAGACCATTGGTGGAGCCGCCAATGGCTTGCAGCACCACCTGCGCATTGCGGAACGCGGCAGGCGTCAGCAACTCGCTCGGGCGCGGACCGCCGGTCACAGCCATTTCGGCCGCACGCTTGCCGCTATGTTCGGCGGACCGCACGCGCTCGGAATGTGGCGCAGGAATGGTCGCGCTCATCGGCAGCGACAGGCCCAGCGCCTCGGTGACGCAGGCCATCGTGCTGGCCGTGCCCATCACCATGCAGGTGCCGACCGACGGCGCGAGCCGGCCATTCACCGCTTCGATCTCCTGCGCGTCGATTTCGCCCGCGCGATACTTGCCCCACATGCGGCGGCAGTCTGTGCAGGCGCCGAGCACTTCGCCCTTGTGATGGCCGACGACCATCGGCCCCACCGGAATGACGACCGTCGGCAAGTCCGCGCTGACGGCGGCCATGATCTGCGCAGGCAGCGTCTTGTCGCAGCCGCCGATCACCACAATCGCGTCCATCGGCTGGGCACGGATCATCTCCTCGGTATCCATCGCCATCAGGTTGCGCAGATACATCGAGGTTGGGTAGGAAAAGCTCTCGGCGATGGAGATGGTCGGAAACACCATCGGCATCGCGCCCGCCAGCATCACGCCGCGCTTCACCGCCTCGATGAGCTGCGGGACGTTGCCGTGGCAGGGATTGTAGTCGCTGTAGGTGTTGGTGATGCCGACAATGGGACGCTCCAGCGCGTCGTCGGAATAACCCATCGCCTTGATGAAGGCCTTGCGCAGGAACAGCGAAAATCCCGGATCGCCGTAACTGGTCAGCCCCTTCTTGAGACCCTTGGTCATTTGTCTGTCCGTCGCCTTGATATGCGGCGGCACATTAGAAGCATTTCAGGGGCGAGGCAAAGCACTCACGCCGGCAGCGGCCGCGAGGTCGCCAGCCTGATCACATCCAGATAGCCGGGCGCGACTTCAACCCGCTGGATCAGCCCCTTCTCGGTGAGAAGGCGATGCGCGTCCTCCAGCCGGTAACATGGCAGATACATGAACAGGTGGTGCTCGGCGTGATAGTTCACCCAGTATGGCGCGATCAGCACGCGCTCGATCGGATTGGCGTGGGTGGTGCGCGCATGGCTGAACGGGTCTGCGCCAGTCGATGTGCAGGCATGCTCGGCGATGTTGCGGACCCGCGTCACAAAAGGAAACCATGTCGCCATCGCGACGATCCAGACACCGAAGAACCAGACGCCCGCCCCCGCCAGCCAGAACAGGCAAAGCAGCAGCGCGTTGACGCCAAGAAACCGCTGCATGGCGATCCGCCCGCTGGTCAGGAAGTTTTCTGTCTCCTCATCGCGCATCGCGTCCGTCAGCACAGGATCGCGTCGCGCAAACAGCGCCTTGAACGACGGCGTCCGCTGCTTGACGAATGTCTGGCCGGTGAGATCGCGCAAGGCCTTGCGGTAGAAACTGTCCTTCGAGATCGGGAACGGCGCGGACAGGCCGAGATCGGGATCTTCCGGCTGCTGCGTGAACCGGTGATGCTTGAGGTGATAGGCGCGATAACCCGCCAGCGACGCGCCGACCGGTACCGCGCACAGCCAGTTGCCGACGAACTCGTTGATCTTCCGGTTCGCGTGCAGACCGCCATGGGCGGCTTCATGCATCAGGATCGCAAGGCCAAGTTGCCGGGTGCCGACAGTCATCACCGCGATCAGCCAGGTGAACGGATTCGGCCAGATCGTCACCAGCGCGACGGCGGCGGCGATGGTGCCCCAGCAATGGACGACCAGCCACATGCCCCGCCATGAGTCGCGCGCGGTCAGCCGCGCCCACTCCTCGGCAGTGAAGATCGTTTTGGGGTCGACACGTTCGACGGCTGGCATATCGGCCTCTGGCTTTACCTGTATTGTAGTGCGAAATGCCCAGGACGGGAATTCTGCAACAACAGCGTCGAGCGCGCCATCCTCAGTCTCACGCCTTGCCGCCGGAATTCTTCCGCGTCTCGGCGATATGGCTTTTCGCCGACATGGCCAGCAGACCACTGTCGTTCAGGATCGTCACCAGCTTGAAGCCGCGCTGAATGGCGAGGGTCGCTCCCGCATGGCCGCTGCAATGAATGCCGGGATAGATGCCGCGCTTTTCGCATTCTTTCACGATCCGCTCATAGATCTTGATGATCTCCGGCTCGGTGCGATCGAGGGTCGGATGCAGGCCATAGGAGAAGCCGAGATCGGACGGGCCGATATAGACGCCGGAAATTCCCTTCACATCCAGAATCGATTCAAGATTCTCGACCGCGGTCTTGGTCTCGATCATCGGAATGCAGAGCGTCTCTTCATTCGCGGTCTGCTGATAGGTGCCTGCGGAGCCATACATCATGGCGCGGATCGGGCCGTTGCTGCGGGTGCCGCGTGGCGGATACTTCGCGGCGGCGACGAAGCGCTCGGCCTCTTCCCTCGTGTTGATCATCGGGCAGATCACGCCATAGGCCCCGCCATCGAGCACCTTGCCGATGATGCCCGGCTCGTTCCACGGCACGCGCACCATCGGCGTCACCGGATGCGCCTGCATCGCCTGGAAGCAATGGATCATCGACAGATAATCCTGCACGCCGTGCTGCATATCGACCGTGACGCTGTCGAAGCCGCACTGCGCCATCACCTCGGCGGAAAAGCCCGACGGGATCGCCAGCCAGCCGTTCACCACCACCTTGCCCGCAGCCCAGATGTCCTTGACCTTGTTTGCCATTCTCTCAATTCCCGTTTCTGTTCTCATTGTTGCTTGGTTTGGGCGCGGGTCATGCATGAGCTGCCCCGATCCTCAACCTAGCCGGTTGCGTTGGCAATGGCGTCTTCCCCGATTCCGAGCGAACGGGCCGTGGCCGCGATGGAATTCCAGGTCTCATCGGTCAGCGGCACGCCGTTTTTGGTTCGCTCGGCGCGGGTCGCCGCTTCCGGTTCACCGGGGGTCAACACCGCATCGTGGCCCTGCGCCAGCTTGCTGTCCTTGAAGTAGGCGATGTAGCGGGCGACCTCACCGTCGAAGAAATGCGCGGGATCGACGACCTTGGGGTCGATGAAGATCGCCAGCATGCCGTTGGAGAAGCGCCGGTCGGTCTTTGTCGCGCCGTTACCGGTCAGAGCGCCGCCAAGCAGTTCGCACATCAGCGCGAGGCCCGACCCCTTGTGCTCGCCGAACGCGCGGATCGCGCCTGTTCCGAGGGCATGATTCCTTGGCCCCTCGGCGTCATAAGGCCCATAGAGAACATGCGGGTCTTCGGTCAGAGCACCGCTTTCATCGACCAGCGCGCCTTTCGGCAGCTTCTTGCCGCCGCGGCTTGCCACCATCACCTTGCCTTCAGCCACGATGGAAGTCGCGAAATCCAGCACCACAGGTCCCTGCCCCGGCCGCGGAATGCCGACGCAATACGGCGCGGTCGAGAGCTTGCGGCCGACACCGCCATAGGGCGCCACCAGCACCGAGCCTGCGGCGTTGACAAAAAAGATCGAGACCAATCCCTCCGCCGCCGCCATTTCGGCCCAGTCGCCGACCCGGCCGAGATGGCCGGAATTCTTCAGCGTCATCACCGCGACGCCGTTCGCCTTGCACTTGTCGATCCCGATTTTCACAGCCTGCGGCGTGACCGTCTGTCCATAGCCGAAACCGCCGTCGATCACCGCCAGCGACGGCGTATCGACTTCGATCTTGATTTTCTGGTCAGGGATGATGGAGCCGTCCTGCACCCAGGCGACATATTTCGGCACGCGGATGACGCCGTGGCTGTCGTGGCCCGTGAGGTTTGCCGTCGTCAGATAAGTGGCGATGCGATCCGCCTCCGCCTTCGACGAGCCGGCGCGGGAAAAAATCTCGGAAACGAAGCCGATGAGCTTCTGGGAGTTTATAGTGACCATAAGTCTAGCGTCCTGTATCCGACGTTTGCCCTTACTTCGTAGCGCCCCCGAGCAAACGTCGGATACAAAAGGACGCTAGCAAAGCTAATAATTCCAGTGATCCTTTGGTTCTGACATTCGTAAAGTGCCTGCGGAAAATACGATACGATGTCAGAACCGGATCACTGGGCAGTTGCCTTGGGCGGCCCGTGCTCCGGCACCTTTGATGAGTGCCGGCGCCGCAAGCGTCGCAGCCATTCCGACAGAGAAATCGCATCGCGATAATTTCACTGGTCGTCTTCCCAAATAGCCGTGCTTTTTCCGCCGGCCTTGGAAGGATTAGATGTGCGAAAAACAGGAATGTCCACCAATACCGTGCGGGAAATTTCAAACATCCGACCTTTGCGTTGCAGCACGTGTCCCGGCCTGGATTCCACCCAGACCCCTGCCGTCATCGAACTGACAAACCGCGGGACGCGACAATTTTGCCGTTTTGGTGCACTGCGCCACGTTTTCGTATGAACCAAAGCGTGCTATGAGCGACCAATACATATCGACTGCAACCGATGGTGTTTTCCGATGCCTTTTTCCGCCTTCCGTTTTGATTATCGCCGTTTCCGGATTGCCGCCCTGGCGGCGGCCGCCTTGATGGCTCCGGCGCTCGCGCAGGCCGATTCCGCCCCGTTTGCCAACTATGCAGGCAACTGGTCTGGCAGCGGTTCGATCACGATTGCAAACAGCGGAACGGAGCGTATCCGTTGCCGCGGGACCTATACGGTCGACAGCAGCGGCAACAACCTGCATCAGGTCCTGCGTTGCGCCAGCGACAGCTACAAGTTCGAGCTCACCAGCGATATCGCAGCAAGGGGCAACAACATCACCGGCTCGTGGAGCGAAGCAAGCCGCGGCGTGAATGGCAGCGTCGAGGGCAGCATCGCGAACGGTCAGGTCACCGCATTGGTCCAGACCAACGGCTATGCCGCGACCTTCAATGTCACCACCCGCGGAAACAAGCAGTCGGTCGCGATCAGTTCCAAGGGCGAATTGCGCGCTGTAAATATCAGCCTCGCGAAGGGCAACTGATCCTGAAACCAAACGACAACGGCCCGCTGGACCATCCGGCGGGCCGTTTTTCTTTGGACGTCCGCTTTGCCCGGCCGCTTACTTGCTGCCCCAGGCCGCCTTGATCTTGTGCGACGTGCTGATCAGCCACATCGCCGTCGGCCGCAGGATGAACAGGTCCGCGATCAGCGCCGCGATCATGGCGAAGGCGGACAGCCATCCGAACAGGCGCAGCGACGGCAGGTCCGAGAACACCGTCACCACGAGGCCGCAGGCCAGCACCACCGTCGTCAGGATCAGCGCCGGCCCGACCAGGACGGTTGCACGTTCGACCGCCTGCCCCTCGTCCACGCCGGGCTTTTCCTCAAGCCTCAACCTGTTGAGGAAGTGGATGGTCGCGCTGAGGCCGAGGCCAAACGACACCGTGAGCGCCACGACGCTGGCGAATTGCAGTCCTTCGCCCAACAACCACAGGACCGTGCCGGAGAGCACCACCGGGAAAATGCCCGGCAGGATGCTTGCGAACATCACCACGAAGGAGCGGAACGCCAGCCCGATAAAGGCGGCGACGAGAAGAAACTCGATGGTCAGGCCGTGATTGAGCTTGTCGATCATGTTGGCGCTGTTGCGCGCGGCGATGGCGGACAGCCCCGTCACGGCGATCTCATATCCGGGATGCGCCTTGCGCACCGCGCCCATGGCCGCGTCGAGCTTCTCCACCGTCGGCAATATCTGGCTGGAATCGAGGTCCGGCACACGGCCCGATACCACAACCGCGTCCTGCTGCTCGGAAATGAAACGTCTCACGAGATAAGCAGGCAGCAGATCGACATACTCTTTCAGGATGGCGACATCGGAGCGGCCCGCCTTTTCAGCCAGCCAGCGGCGCAGCGTCTCGATCGACCAGACATTGCCGACGCCGGCCTGCTTCTCGATGATGCCGTGAACCGCCGCGATGGTGTCGAGCGTTTCCTGGTCGTAGAGCGACTTGCCCTTCGGGAATTCGATCAGCACGTCGATCGGATTGGCGCCGGTCAGCTTGGCGTCGAGGCGGCTCGACGCCTCCACCGCCTGCTGCTTGTCAGGCACCTGATCGGCGAGGCGATAGCGCGGCTCAAGGCTCGCATAGATGATGCCGAGACCGACCACCACCAGCAGCGCGATCAGGCTGAACAGTCCGGGATGGCCGACCATGCGCTTGGCGATGAACGCGCAGAACGCGCGCAGCGCCTCCACGCCGCGGTCCGCGCCTTTCACCTTGGTCGCGAGCAGGTTTTCCTTGCGCACCAGAAGCACGCCGAACACCGGCACCAGCGACAGCACCGCGATCAGCGCGATGATGGTCGCCATCAGACCCGCTTCTCCAAAGGTGCGGATCAGGTCGGAATCCGAGAACTGCAACGCGAGGAATGACAAGGCCGCCGTGCCGTGGGTCAGGACACAGGCGGGCCCCACCACCAGCACGGCGTTGCGGAATGCCGTCATCTTGTCTTCGCCGGCAATCAGCCGGTCGCGTGCGGCAAAGGTGAGCTGCATCGAGTCGGCGAAACTGATGACCATGATGAGCGGCGTCATCACGTTCAGGAACATGTTGAGGCTGAAACCGAGCCAGCCCAGCGTGCCGATCGAAAGCAGGATCGCCAGCAGCGGCGGAAACGCCGCGACGATCATGAAGGAGATGCGCCGGAAGAAGATGATGGCGATGATACAGCCCGCCAGAATGCCCGCGATATTATAGGTCAGGCCGTCACGCTCGACCGCGTTGCGGATTTCGAGCTGCATCACCGGAACACCGGATAACTGGCTGTTCAGCCCGGTGCCTTCGAGATCGTCGGCCATCAGCTTGCGGACTTCGCCGATGGTGGCGTTGAGGCCCTTGTTGCCGACAATCTTGGGATCGAGCGCCAGCACGATCAACGCCAGCGTACCGTCTTCCGACAACAGCTTTCCCTTGATGACTTCATTCTCGCGGACGCGTTTGATGAAGGCATCATAGGCGGCCCCCTCCGGCAGCGTCTCCGGGAACAGGGCCGCGGGCAACCTGCCGCCTTCCGGCGGCTGGCGGGCCGAGAACAGCGAGATGATCCCGCGTGTGCCATCCACAAGTTGCAGATCGGTGACGAGGTCGCGCAGCTTCTCGAGCGAATTGCGCTCCAGCAGCGTCTTGCCTTCCACCACGACCAGCACGTCATACTCGCTGGACGGGAAACGCTTGGTCACCTCTTCATATTGCTTGTATTCGGGCGTGTCGGACCGGAACAACTGACTGAGCGAGTCGTCGATCTTGATGCGCTGGATGCCGAACACGGCGACCACCACAAGTGCCAGCAACACCGCCGCCGCCGTGCGCGGCGCACGCAGCGCAATCAGCCCGATCCGTTCCAGACCGAACGCGATGCTGAAATTACGTTTTGCGGAATCGCTGTGAGCGGACTCTTTTGAAATCTGGTGCAACGGGACGGTTCCGATTCGATGGCAAGCCGACGTTTTGTCTAGCAGATTTCCCCAGCACTGGGGCATGCCCGCCAAATAAAGCAGCATTAAGTGGTCTTTGCGACACATCCTGCTCCACGGGAACGCGGCGCCGCGAGGCCCGGATTTGCCCCAAAATGCGGCATATTGGATCGTTTCGTCCAAGGCCGGGAGCACCCGAATACGGGTTTTGGCGCGCCCGCCCCTGCGATATAACCCCGGGCCATGCCATACAAAGTCGCCGCCTTTTATCAGTTCGTCGCATTGCCGGATTTCGAGAACCTGCGGGAGCCGCTACGCAATATGTGCGTGGCGCTGGACATCCGGGGGATCATCCTGCTTGCCGCCGAAGGCATCAACGGGACCGTGGCCGGCGGCGATGCCGCCATCGACGCCCTGATGAACCAGTTGCAGCATGGCGCCCTGTTCGACGGTCGGCTGAACAATCTGGAATTGAAGTTCTCGGCCGCCGCCAACATGCCGTTCAACCGGATGAAGGTCCGCCTCAAAAAGGAAATCGTCCGGCTCGGCGATCCCGAGACCGATCCCAATGCGCAGGTCGGCACCTATGTCGACGCAGCGGACTGGAACGACCTCATCAGGCAGGATGGCGTGCTGCTGCTCGATACGCGCAACGCATTTGAAGTGGAGATGGGCACGTTTGAAGGCGCGGTCGATCCGAAAATCACCCGCTTCGGCGAGTTTCCAGAGTTCGCCGCCAAGACGCTCGATCCGGAGAAGCACAAGAAAATCGCGATGTTCTGCACCGGCGGCATCCGCTGCGAGAAAGCCAGCTCCTATCTGCTGTCGCAGGGCTTCAAGGAAGTCTACCACCTCAAGGGCGGCATCCTGAAATATCTGGAAGACATCCCCGAGGATCAAAGCCTGTGGCGCGGCGAATGTTTTGTGTTCGATCAGCGCATCGCACTCGGCCATGGATTGAGCGAACGTCAGTTGTCGCCTGGAGACGGCGCCGACCACACCGATGCGACCGAAATTGAAATCAGCGAGCAGGCCAATGACTGAGACCCCCTCGCCCGCCTCGCGGATCGAAGCGCTGGAAATCCGGATCGCCTATCTGGACCAGACCATCGAGACCCTGAACACCACCATCACGGCCCAGTGGAAGCAGATCGACGCCCTGAGCCGCGAAATGCTCAACCTGCGCGAACGGCTTGAAGACGCCGAGGCGAAGTCCGGCGGAGTGCCTGCGAGCGAGCGGCCGCCGCATTACTGAAGTCTGTCGCAATTGTCACAAACCGGCTTGCCCCGGCACGGGGCGGGAATCCGGCCCCTGCATCCGCGTAAACTTTCCAAAAAAATTGGTATTTTCAGCGCGGCTATGTATGGTCCCCTCACCAAGAGGGAGGACAAGAATGCGCAAGATTGCAATTTTCGCGGGCGTCGCCGCGGCTCTGGCCGCGGCACCGGCCTCGGCAGACGATCTCAAGATCGCGCTGATCTACGGCAAGACCGGACCGCTCGAAGCCTATGCCAAGCAGACGGAAACCGGACTGCGCATGGGTCTGGAATACGCCACCAAGAACACCATGATGGTCGACGGGCGCAAGATCGTCCTCATCACCAAGGATGATCAGGGTAAGCCGGACCTCGCCAAGGCGGCGCTGGCCGAAGCCTATCAGGACGACAAGGCCGATCTCGCCATCGGCACCACCGCCTCCGGCGCGGCGCTGGCCATGCTGCCGATCGCCGAGGAAAACAAGAAGGTGCTGATCGTCGAGCCGGCGGTCGCCGACGCCATCACCGGCGAGAAATGGAATCGCTACATCTTCCGCACCGGCCGCAATTCGTCGCAGGACGCGATCTCCAACGCGGTCGCCATCGGCAAACCGGGCGTGACCATCGCAACGCTGGGACAGGACTTCGCCTTCGGACGCGACGGCGTCGCCGCCTTCAAGGAAGCGCTGGCGAAAACCGGCGCGACGCTGGCCGCGGAAGAATACGTGCCGCCGGGAACGACCGACTTCACAGCGGCAGGCCAGCGCCTGTTCGACGCGCTGAAGGACAAGCCCGGCAAGAAGATCATCTGGGTCATCTGGGCCGGCGGCGGCGATCCGCTGACCAAGATTCAGGACATGGACCCGAAGCGCTACGGCATCGAACTGTCCAGCGGCGGCAACATCCTGCCTGCGCTCGCCGCCTACAAGCGGCTGCCCGGCATGGAAGGCGCCACCTATTACTATTACGCCATCCCGAAAAACCCGATCAACGACTGGCTTGTCGCCGAGCACAAGAAGCGCTTCAACGCGCCGCCGGACTTCTTCACCGCGGGCGGCTTCGCCGCGGCGATGGCGGCGGTCACCGCCGTGCAGAAGGCCAAGTCCACCGACACCGAAAAGCTGATCGCGGCGATGGAAGGCATGGAGTTCGACACGCCCAAGGGCAAGATGATCTTCCGCAAGGAAGACCATCAGGCGCTGCAGAGCATGTATCACTTCAAGGTCAAGGTCGATCCGAACCTCGCCTGGGCGGACAACGAACTGGTCCGCGAACTCAAGATCGAGGACATGCAGATCCCGATCAAGAACAAGCGGTAACTCTTCGACCGTATGTTACGGCCCAGATAAGCACACGACGTCATGGCCGGGCTTGTCCCGGCCATCCACGTCTTGTTTGATGGATCGCAAGAAGACGTGGATGCCCGCGACAAGCGCGGGCATGACGAACGAGAGTTTTGCGCTCAACTTCAGACCGGCGAACACATGCCCCTCACTCTTGAAACCCGCGACCTGACCATCCGGTTCGGCGGCCATGTCGCCGTCAACAAGGTGAGTTGCACATTCCGTCCCGGCGAACTGACCGCCATTGTCGGCCCGAACGGCGCCGGCAAGACCACCTACTTCAACCTGATATCCGGACAATTGCGCCCCACCGGCGGAGATGTCCTGCTCGATGGCGAAGACATCACGCGCCTGACCGCGCCGCTGCGCACCCGCAAGGGCCTCGGCCGCGCGTTCCAGCTCACCAACCTGTTTCCAAACCTGAGCGTCGAGGAAAACGTCCGCCTCGCCGTACAGGCGGCTTCAGGTGTGCACTATGAGATGCTTCGCCCGTGGATGAAACGCCGCGACCTGATCGAACGCGCCGACGCCATTCTGGAGTCCATCGCACTCGGCAACCGCCGCGCGGTGGCTGCGGCTGCGCTTTCGCACGGCGACCAGCGCAAACTGGAAGTCGCGCTGATGATGGCGCTGGAGCCGAAAGTCTTCATGTTCGACGAACCCACCGCGGGCATGAGCGTCGATGAAGTGCCCGTGGTGCTCGACCTGATCGCACGATTGAAACAGGACACCAGCAAGATCATCCTGCTGGTTGAACACAAGATGGACGTGGTGCGCTCCCTCGCCGACCGCATCATCGTGCTGCATAACGGACAACTTGTTGCCGACGGCAAACCTGCCGAGGTGATCGCCTCACCGATCGTGCAGGAAGCCTATCTCGGCATCGCGCCCGGAAAGAGCGCCGCATGATCTACAAAATCTATTCGCGACATCGCGCGAATCCTCATCTCCATTGTTCTCTCCCCCCTTGTGGGGGAGAGACAGAGAGGGGGGTACAACGAAAACATCCCTCTCGCCGCACACCCCCCTCCCTAACCCTCCCCCGCAAGGGGGGAGGGAACGAATTTCGCCTGCCGCAGCACAACGTAATCCCGCAAAGCCGGATCGCCGCATGAGCGACATGCTGACCCTCACCGGCGTCCACACCCACATCGCGCAGTATCACATCCTGCACGGCGTCGATTTCACCGTGCCCGAAGGCCAGACCACGATGCTGCTCGGCCGCAACGGCGCGGGCAAGACCACGACATTGCGCACCATCATGGGCCTGTCGTCGCCCTCCTCCGGCCAGATCAAACTCGCCGGACAGACCATCGAGAAGCTGGCGACACCGGACATCGCCGGCCTCGGCGTCGGCTATGTGCCCGAGACCATGGCGGTGTTCTCGGACCTGACCGTGAAGGAGAACCTCGTCCTCGCCGCCCGTGAAGGCCCGCTCGACGATGCGCGGCTGCAGTGGATTTTCGGATTCTTCCCGGCGCTGAAGCGCTTCTGGCTGTCGCGCGCAGGTTCGCTCTCCGGCGGGCAAAAGCAGATGCTGTCCATTGCGCGCGCCATTGTCGAGCCGCGCAAGCTGCTGCTAATCGACGAGCCGACCAAGGGCCTCGCGCCCGCCATCGTGGTCAACCTGATCGAATGCCTCGCCGAGGTGAAAAAGAGCGGCGCGACCATTCTGCTGGTCGAACAGAATTTCCGCGTGGCGCAGGAGGTCGGTGACACCGTGCTGGTGATGGACAACGGCAGGATCGTGCATCGCGGCGCGATGGCCGATCTCGCCAAGGACACCGCGCTACAGGAAAAGCTGCTGGGTCTCAGCCTCGAGGCGCATCAATGACGATCTCCGGACTGCGCCAGCCTCACGTTCGTCATGCCCGGGACAAGCCCGGGCATGACGGAGCACACATCATCACTTCGTCACTTGGTTCCTCGCGATGACGGACATTACCCAACCATCTTCTGAGCCCCTCCCGCAGGCGAAGCGCGACATCATCCCGTTGCTGCTGCCGGTCGTGCTGGCGCTGGCCATGATCCCGCTGATCGGCTCGCCCTCGACCTGGGTGACGCTGACGGTCGCGAGCCTCGCCATGGGCATGATGATCTTCATCATGGCCTCGGGCCTGACGCTGGTGTTCGGCCTGATGGACGTGCTGAATTTCGGCCATGGCGCGTTTATCGCGGTCGGCGCCTATATCGCGACCCTCGTGCTGGTGCCGATGGGCGGTTACGTGCAGGCGGATTCGCTCTGGCTCAACCTGCTCGCGCTCGCGCCTGCCGCCATTCTCGCGATGGCCGTCTCCGGCGCGCTCGGTCTTGTGTTCGAGCGCGTGCTGATCCTTCCGGTCTACGGCAATCACCTCAAGCAGATCCTGATCACCATGGGTGGCCTGATTGTCGCCGAACAGATGCTTTATGCGCTGTGGGGTCCGCAACGCATTCCGCTGCCGCTGCCGACATCCCTGCGCGGCTCCTTCATCTTCGGCGACATCGCGATTGCCAAATATCGCGTGCTGGCCATGCTGGTCGGCCTCGTCGTGTTCGGCCTTGTGCTGCTGGTGCTCAACCGCACCAAGATCGGCCTGCTGATCCGCGCCGGTGTTGAAAACCGCGAAATGGTCGAAGCGCTCGGCTACAGGATCAAGCGCCTGTTCCTCGGCGTTTTCATGACAGGCTCCGCGCTGGCCGGCCTCGGCGGCATCATGTGGGCGCTCTACCGCGAGGAGGTTCACGCCTCCATCGGCGGCGAACTGACGGTGCTGATTTTCATTGTCATCATCATCGGCGGCCTCGGCTCCATCGGCGGATGTTTCATCGGCGCGATCCTGGTCGCCATGGTCGCCAACTATGGCGGCTTTCTCGTGCCGAAGCTGGCGCTGATCTCGAACATCCTTCTGATGGTCGCGATCCTGATGTGGCGGCCACGCGGGCTTTATCCGGTGACCAACAGATAAAAGATTTGCAGATGATGATCCTTTCCGGCGATCCGCCGCGCAGCCGCGTTCTCAGCCTTCTGCTCATCGTCATTGTGACGCTGCTGGCGCTGGCGCCGTTCCTGTTCCCCGGCGCCAAGGCGATGAACGTCGCGACCAAAATCTGCATCTTCGCGGCGCTGGTCGCGTCCTACGATCTGCTGCTGGGCTACACCGGTACGGTGTCGTTCGCGCATACAATGTTCTATGGCATCGGCTCTTACGCCATCGCCATCGCGCTTTACGCCATGGGGCCGACATGGGCGGGCGTCGCCACCGGCATCGTCGTGGGCTTGCCGCTGGCCGCCCTGCTCGCCCTTTGCATCGGACTGTTCTCGCTGCGCGTGCAGGCGATCTTTTTCGCGATGATCACGCTGGCGGTGGCGTCGGCGTTTCTGGTTCTGGCCTCGCAACTGTCATGGCTTACCGGCGGTGACGACGGACGCAGCTTCCGGCTTCCCGAGCTGTTGCGGCCCGGCACCGTGCTGATCTCGAAGGACCTGCTCGGCTTCGAGTTCACCGGCCGCACGCTCACCTATTACATCGTGTTCTTCGGCGCGGCGGCCATGATCCTGCTGTTGCTGCGGATCGTGAACTCGCCGTTCGGCCGCGTGCTGCAGGCTGTGCGTGAAAACCGCTTCCGCGCCGAAGCGCTGGGGTATCGCACCGTGTTTCACCTGACATGGGCCAATGTGATCGCGGCGCTGGTCGCCGCAGCTGCGGGCATGCTGAATTCACTGTGGCTGCGCTACGCCGGCCCCGACACGTCGCTCTCGTTCACCATCATGGTCGACATTCTGCTGATGGTGGTGATCGGCGGCATGGGCACGATGTACGGCGCCATTATCGGCGCCGCGATGTTCATTCTGGCGGAGAACTATCTGCAGACGCTGATGGGCATGGCCTCGAAGGTGACCGCCAGCGCCGGCATTCCGGTGCTTCCTGACCTGCTGCATCCGGACCGCTGGCTGCTGTGGCTCGGCCTGCTGTTCATCGCCAGCGTCTACTTCTTTCCGACTGGCGTTGTCGGCAAATTGCGCGGGACGAAGAGATAACACTGCCGTGTGTCCAGCGATCGGATAAATCTTACAACGACGCTGGCGTTGCAACCCTTCTGTGAAATTCATGAATGCTAGCAACTAGCGCGCTGACGAATCAGCACGGATCAAATCCGTGTGGCCGACGCCCGATCATGGTCAACAAAAAAATCTCGCCAAAGATGGCTATGCGAATCGCCAACGAATCGGGATAGATTGTCTGTTGGCGATCGAGTCACACAAAGGCCGCCAGACGGACTAGGTCTTGGCGGCCCGGTGTATCGGTTCCTGCACAACCTTTGAGGGTTGGGCGCAGGAGGCATCCTCCACAACGATTCGGATTAGACTCCGAAGGTGGATTCCGGTCAAGGCCCGGCCCTCGCATATAGGCTGCCATTGAATGGCATGCCCGCAATGGAGGGCCCCATGGCCTTGAGCTACTATGGTTATCACTTCTATGTCGGGAACGATAAGAAGCATTCTGGCATTACGACCGATCCGCAACGCCGACAGAGCGAACATCAGCAGCGCTGGCCGGGCGGCAGGATGTACTTGGCCCTCGGCCCTGTGACGGAGGCCCAGGCTCGTGCATGGGAAGCACTCCAGACTAAGACTATCACTCCTCAGAGATAGAGGTACCATCGAACGCACCGCTTTCACGCAGAAAATAATACTCGCGATTGCCGACGCGCAGAATGGAGTATTGCGGTGAGATCGTCACAGAGACGGTTTGGCCGGATACTTCATCTGTGTGTGTAAACGGACGAATAACCGCCGTGCAGCCAAACTCTTGATAAAGGTCACGGACCTTTTCTGCGACGTGGCGCATCAGACAGCCTCCAGAACGGCAAGAATCTGAATCAGACAACGATTCTGGTTACCGAAAGGTTGCTCTCGAAATTTGGGGAACAAAACCGAGGCTTGACGGCTTACCTGTTTCCGCCGAATTTCGGCCATCCACGTCGCGAAATATGGTCCAAAGACGTGGATGCCCGGGACAAGCCCGGGCATGACGTCGTTCTATAGCTGATCGCTCAAAGCAATCAGCGATTGGGGTCCGGATACACCATCCCGCGCCAGCCGCTGCGATCGAACGGCTTCCACTCGCCTTCCGGCTGCGCCAGGCGATCGGCGACTGCGTAGACAATCGCCGGATGATGCCCCATGCCGCAATGGCTCGCGCCGTTCACTTCGATATTCTCCGCGTACGTACCGGGCTGCTCGATGCAGCTTTGCCACGCACAGATGCCATCGGTGCGGCTGAAGATCGCCGTGGTCGGTACCGGCGGCGTCTTCGACATGTGACCGCCGAGATGGGTGTCATAGTCTTCGGCCCTCTGTCCGCTAACGAATTCGTAGGTACGCCAGGCATTGGTCGCGCGCGGATGACCGCCGAACGGGCTGCCGAGCGTGATCACCGAGCGCACCCGATCCGGCATCATCTTCGCGAGTTGACGCGCATAGATTCCGCCAAGGCTCCATCCCACAAGGCTGACCTTTCGGCCATGGGTCTCGTTGAGGTCCTTCACCAGATTGCGCATGGCGTCCTCGACACCGGCGCGCGGGCCGAAGTTGCGGCCAAGCCCCCATCCGCTCACGGCGTAGCCGCGGCCCTTGAGGAACGAGCGCAGCGGCCGTGTCGCGGCATCGCTGGTGATGAGTCCAGGCAGCACAAGCACCGGATGACCGTCACCCTTTGGCGCGAGGCTCAGCAGCGGAAGCGCGCCAAGGAATGCACCAAATTCGTTGATCGCGCGCGCTTCCAGCAGCATCAGCAGTCTGGACGGCGGGCGAAGCGTCTGAGCAGCAGCAGTCATTCGATGTCCTTTTCCTCTGTACGTTCCGGCTTTCGGCCGGCCGAACTCAGTCAATTTCGATATGCGAAACCACTCGGTCAAAACGCAAATCACCAAAACGGTCATGAAAGCTAGGGTGCGATTTTCTCCATTTCAAGCATTGAAAGGTACGTTTCAAACGTATGTTCTGTGGACTGTGGCAAATTTGTTCCGCCAGAATCAGACCGCCTTCAGCGCAACTTCCGCCGTGTGCAGCGCGAGGCCTGCCAATCCGCCGATCAGCGCGCCGTTGAAACGGATGTATTGAAGATCCTTGCCGATGTTGATCTCGATCAGGTTGATCAGTTGCTTCATGTCCCACGACTTGACCTGATCGGCGATAAATCGCGACACCCCGCTCTTCTGCTCCGCGATAAAACTGCGCAGGACGGCGACGATGCCCTTGTTGATTTCGTCGCGCATGTCGCTGTCCGCGCGCAGTTGCATGCCGGCTTCGACAAACAGCCGGCTCAGGTGATGATGCAGGACATTGCTCTCGCCGCTCGCGCTTTTGTCGATGAACGTCTTGACGTTGCCCCAGATGTCGCCCGCGAGCGCCGCGAGTTCGGGCCGCGCCAGCAGGTCGTGCTTCAAGCCGTCGAGGCGGTCCGCATAGGCCTTGTCGTTCGCCAGCTTGTCCGGCAGCGCCATCAGGATGCGGTCCACCTCATCGCGAAACGGATGTTTCGGATCGGCGCGGACCTCCTCGAAGAACGACGTGGCGGAGGCCGCGATCCGCTTCAGCAGGAACCTGTCGGCCCGGTAGAGCTTGAGCAGCGTCGGCAGTTCGTTGCGGATTTTCTCGCGGATCATCTCCAGCGTTTCAGGCTTGTTGAGCGAATCATGAATCGCCTGCAAGAGATCGTCGAGCATCTCCTTGTGGCGCCCTTCGGCGACGAAGCCGCGCAATGTCCCCGCCGCCAGCGGCGCGAGATCGACGCCCTGCAACTGCGTGATGATCCGGCGTGTGAAATAGGACCGCAGCCCCGATGTCTCGGCCGCCGTCAGCGCTTCCGGCAGCATACGCAGAACGAAGCGCGCGAGATCGGAACTTTTCTTCGGGTCGGTCAGCCAGTCCGAGATGAAGGACGCGAAATCGACCTCGCGCAGTTTCGCATCCACCGGCGCGGGGCTGAGAAAATGCACCTCGATGAATTCGCCGAGTTTCTCTGCGATCCGGTGCTGATTCTGCTGAATGATCGCGGTGTGCGGAATCGGCAATCCCAGCGGCCGCCTGAACAGCGCCACCACGGCGTACCAGTCGGCGAGACCACCGATGGTCGCCGCTTCCGCGAAGGCCGCGAGGAATCCGAACGCCGGATGCACACGCTCCATCATCCTGGCGATGACAAGCATGACGACGCAGCCCGCGAGCACGAGCGTTGCCAGCATCTTGATCCGGCGCAGCTCGGCGGCGCGGGCGATGTCCCCGCCGTCGGCCACGAGCACGAATTTCTCTGCTTCAGCCATGATCGGTCCTGCTCAACCGACATTGCATCGCGAACCCGCTCCCGTCAAAGGAAGGAGGTGCGCGGCAAGCAAAGGCCCGCTCGAGGCGGGCCTTTGATCGTCGAATTGTAAGATGGTCGAGGCTAGAACGATCAGGCCGACTTGGCGTAGGACGCGACCTTCGCGAAGTTGTCCTGCGCGGTCTTCGCACCGTCGGCGATCAGCTTGCCGAGATATTCGGTGGTCGCCTTGGCGCGGGCCACAACGACTTCGCCCTGGGCGCGGAACAGGTCGTTCTGGATCGACACGGCTTCGTTCAGCGACTTGGCCGAAGCCAGCTTGTCGATGCCGGCGAACAGCGCCTGCGCGTCTTCGTACACCGCCTGCTGGATGTTGCGGGAGATCTTCGCGGTCTCGCTGACCGAGCCGGCAACTGCGGTTTCGATCGCCGAGGTCACCTTTTCCGAACCGTTGTGGATTTCGGTGGCGCGGGCCTGCGCGGTGCCGGCAGCCTTCTTCACGAACTCACGAGCAGCTTCGGGAACTTCAACGTTCGGGAAGTTCTTCAGCGCGTCGGTGACGGGCGCGAAAGCGGTCTTGACGGTGTTCAGCACGGACTCGGCGTTGAAAGAATTGGTCATGTTTGTCTCCATCCTCAGGTTTCGAGCTATGGGCTCATCCCCGTCCGGAATGGCCCGGGGCACGGGTCTTATGCCAAAGTCTATGACGCGATGCAACATGAATGTTGCAACGCGTCATCACGAAACCGTGATATGATGAAAAGGTAGTTATTACAAAGAATTAGCCGACAGCCTCGGGAACCCCATAGGCTTCAAGCTGGGCCCGGACCTTCGCGACGTTGTGGCCCAGCATCACGATATCATGGGTTTTTCCGGCGAGATCCCGGACCTGATCGTGCAGCAGCGCCTCCGCCTTGAAGCCGAGGCTTTCAAACAGCGCGATGGCGCCGGTCTGGTCCACCGTCATCTGGGCGACGATCTTTTCCAGCCCCGACCCCAGCGCCAGCGCGAAGGTCTCCTGCGACAGCGCCCGGCCGACGCCAAGGCCGCGCACGTCCTTGGAAACGACCATGCGGATTTCGCCGACATGGGGCGACCATGACAGCGGATCGCGCACGATGGTGCCGCAGCCGACCACCGCGCCATCCTTGATGGCCAGCAGGCTGACCAGCCCGCCGCGATCAATCTCCTTGATCCAGGCGGACAGCACCTTCGGCTCGCTGATGTTGCGCGGGATGAACAGCAGATCATGAACCGGCAGTTTCTGGGCGAATGCCAGAACCGCCGCCTCGTCCGCCGCGGTCATATGGCGAAATTCGATTTCGCCACCTTCGGTCTTCACGCGGCGCGGATAGGAACGGACTTCAGTGCTCATGTTGATCGCTCACTTAACCAGGAATCGAGTTTGGGCCAGAGACGCTTGATGGCGTTCGCTCCGGCGACGAGGCTGACATGACCGCCCTTGAGAATGACCTCGGTCTTGTCGGTGGAACCGATTTTCGCGACGAGGTGCTTGGCGGCATCATAGGGCACGATGTGATCGTGCTCGGCGACGGCATGCAGCAGGGGAATCTTGATGTTGGCGAGATTCGCAGCGCGTCCTCCGACAGTCATGGCGTCGTTGAACAGCTTGTTGTCCCACATCAAATCTTTCGTCGTCTGCCGGAAATATTCGCCGGCCAGCGGCAGCGTATCCTGCCCCCACCGGTCGAACATCTGGAAGGATTTCACGTACTCGTCGTTCCAGATGTTTTCCCAGAGCTGAATCTGCCCGACGGCGCGCGACGCCGGACGCAGCATTTCAAACGATGACCGGATCATTTCGGGTGAGACATTGCCGGCCTTGTCGATCAACCCGTCGACATCGAAGTAGCGCCGGTCGGAAAAATTCTGGAACAGCTTCATCTGCCGGAAATCAATGGGTGTCGTGAAACACACCAGATTCTTCACCGGGCCATCATGGAAGATCGAGGTATACAGCAGCGACAGGACGCCGCCGAAACAATAGCCGATCAGATTGACATCGGTTTCGCCGGAATCTTCCTGAACTCGCTGGATGCACTCCGGAATGAAGCCGAGAACGTAGTCTTCCATCCGCAGCGACTTTTCCTCGGGCCGCGGCGCAGTCCAGTCGAGCATGTAGACATCGAAACCCTTCTTGAGCAGGAACTCGATGAAGCTCTGTCCGGGCACCAGATCGAGAATGTAACCGCGGTTGGTCGTCGCCATCACGATCAGGATCGGAATGCGGTAGATCTCATCCGCCATCGGCCGATAGTGATAGAGATTCATCGTGCCTCTGGAGATCAGCACGTCCTTCGGCGTCGATCCGAGCGCGGGACCGGATGACGCGAAATATTCGACACCCTTGATGCTGCGCTGAATCGCACGCTGGACCTCGGTTTGAATCCGTTCACCGATCTGGGTGAAGTCCGGCATCGCAGCCACACCGGCGGATGCGTTGTTGACGGATGCGTTCATGGCGTGCCTCCACCGGCTGAGGACGGCGGTTGCCTGGTGCGCGGTGGCCGCGGCGGAGCGATTCCATTTCCTTGTGCAGCAGCATCACCATGGACGCGAGTGAGAAGCGCCTTGATCTCGTTCAACTGGCTTTCGATCGACTGGAGGCGTTCAGCCATATTGGTCATCTGCGCGCGGCTGGGCAGATTCATGCTGACGAGATAGCGCTCCATCAGATCGCCGACGGCCTTCTGCGCGCCAACGGAAGCGCCCGTCAGTTGGTGTGTCACCTTGCTGAATTGTTCCGAACCCATGACCTGATTGGCCACGGTGTTGAAACCTTTTTCCATCTCCGCAAGCATGGTGTGCCACACCTGCATTGGATCGGTGGGTTTATCGGACATATTTTGGCGCCCCTCCGGAAGCATAAACGAAGCAGCCGTTGAGCCGGCCTTTTTTGCCATTCCATACCGTTGCGGGACCGGGGTCAACCGGCCCATCGCTTAAAACAGGGTGACGCCGCTCCCCGCTTCTGTCAGCGTTAAAAGCATGCAATAGGGATTTGACTTACTTCATTTCGAGGGATGCGACGTGGACACAATTGCACATCAGCCGCCGCAGATGGCGAAAGCCAACGGGATCGAGCTTTGCTACGAAATTTTCGGTGCGCCGGATGCCGAACCGCTGGTGCTTATCATGGGCCTCGGCGCCCAGATGATTCATTGGGACGATGAATTCTGTCAACAGTTGGCAGCGCGCGGCTTTCGCGTGATCCGTTTCGACAATCGCGACATCGGGAAATCGACCCGGCTTTCGGGCGGCAAGCCGCTGCGCGCGCTCGATCTGATCAAGCTCCGGCTGTTCAAGATCGCACCGGAAGCGCCCTACAAGCTGTGGGACATGGCGAACGACGTGGTCGGCCTGCTCGATACGCTTGGCATCAGGAAGGCGCATATCGTCGGCGCGTCGATGGGCGGCATGATCGCGCAGGAAATTGCGATGCAGCATCCCGACCGCGTGCTGTCGCTGACCTCCATCATGTCGTCGACCGGCAATCCAAAGCTGCCGCAGGCCACCCGCGAGGCATCGGCCATCCTGCTTGCACCTCCTCCGACCACCAAGGAGGAATATCTCGAACGCTTCGGCAAGACCTGGAAGGTGCTGCGCGCCGGCTCGTTCCCGCAGGACGAAGCGAAGGACCTTGAACGCGCCGAAGCAACCTATGCGCGTGGTCTGAATCCGGCCGGCGTCGGGCGGCAACTGCGCGCGATCCTCGCGTCAGGCAACCGCAAGGACCGGCTTCGCTCGGTCAAGGCGCCGACCCTGGTCATTCACGGCACCGTCGATCCCCTGGTGCGGGTGGAGGCGGGCAAGGACACCGCCGCATCCATCCCCGGCGCGAAGCTCCTGCTGATCGACGGCATGGGACATGCGCTGCCGATTCCGATGTGGCCCGCCATCATCAACGGCATCGCCGATCACGCGCATGGGGCGTCGGGACTTCGGTAATCCGCTTTTCCGCTGTGGTCTGACAAACGCGATGGATGTGGCCGACAGCGCGGCACATTCAGTGCCACCCCCCGCGAAGTCTGAGGAGATGACACGCCTGCGATGTCGTCCTCTCGAAAGTCTGGGGATGTGGCAACACCTGCGATGTCGTCCTCTCGAAAGTCTGGGGATGTGGCAACACCTGCGATGTCGTCCCGGCGAAAGCCGGGACGACGCGGTGAGATGACATGCGATCTCTCCTCGCGTCATTCCGGGATGCGCCGCTTGGCGCAGGCCCGGAATCCATCGCTCCCCCGAGTCCGGGAAGTGATTGTGGATTCCGGGCTCGCGCTGCGCGCGCCCCGGAATGACGGTTGTTGGATTCCCACCTTAACATCCGGCCCGTCATCCTGAGGTGCGCGCCCTTGCGCGCCTCGAAGGATGACGGTGCGATCCCGACTCTTCGCCGCTCATCCTTCGAGGCTCGCCGCAAACGCGGCTCGCACCTCAGGATGACGCGGCCCTTGACATTTTCCGATCTAGGAATATAGTCCGTATCGTCCTGTTCACGAGGGGCGCTTCTAGAGGCGTCTTGAAAGCGGAACAGGATGCGGCGCCTGCGCGCACGGTTCGCACCCGTTGCGCCCGGGAGGCTGGGGTCGGCGCCCGGGCCAACTACGTGGCTCTGCCTTCAATGGCTGGACGCGGACAGGCACGAACGCGGCGAAAGCCGCCGGATCGGGGCGTGAAAGCGTCTGTCCTGTCCCGGAAGAGCGCTCCCCTCGCCCAAAATCGCCGCTGATGGCGCGCCGCAAGGCGACGCGCTTTCCTCTCGCCGAGGGAAGCGAAACTCTATCCATTGCGCCTTTCGGCGCGCCACGCCCCTCATTGTGACGGGGCACAACGACAGTTCACCTCGCGCGACGCGCGAGAACGACGAGGCGTGCGCAAACGAAAGTGGCTGTTTGAAAATTGAATCGGAAAACACACTGTCGGCCGCCGAGAGCGCCACATCTGCAATGTCATGGCCGGACGCCTGTCCTCGACTTGATCGGGGATGTTCCGGCCTTCCCGATGATCGAAGCACTATGCCAAATTAGTCGGGATCACCGGGACAAGCCCGGTGATGACAATAGTCTTTGGAGGACACGCCGCCGCATCACACTCAATCGTCGTCCCCGCGAAGGCGGGGACCCATAATCACCGAACGTCATGACGGAAGCGGGAAGGCTCGCTCCGTCACCTTCCACAATCGAAAACTCAGGGAGTATGGGTCCCCGCCTTCGCGGGGACGACAGAAAACGAGATCGCATGATGATCGGTCCAACGGCGAGGCATAACCAAAGAGAAGTCGCACGGCCGAACGCAAGAGGCTGTGACGCGGCAAGGGCTTGCGCACCGCGCCGCTCCACATATCCTGACCGCGCGTTAGCTCCCCGCCCACACGTCGAGAACGTAGCGGTTCTGCGTGCCCATGCTGTCGATCCAGGCCGCCGCCGCGGCTTCATCCGCGCCGGTCTTCTCGCGATAGATCGACATCAGCACGCGCTTGACGTCCGGCTCCATCTTGCCGCCGTCGCCGCAGACATAGATGATCGCTCCCGCCTCGATCAGCTTCCAGACCTTGTCCTTCTGGGCTGCGATCAGATCCTGCACATAGCTCTTTGGCGTGTCCGCGCGCGAGAACGCGACGTGAAGATCGGTGATCCCCTTCTCCGCGTAACCCTTGAGTTCATCGGCATACAGGAAATCCTGCTCCGGATGGCGGCAGCCGAAGAACAGCATCGACGGACCGAGCGTCTGCCCCTTCTCCTTCATCGCCGCGCGCTCCTGAAGGAAGCCGCGGAACGGTGCAAGACCGGTGCCCGGGCCGATCATGATGATCGGCGTTGTGGCCTTCTCCGGCAGGCGGAAACCCGCCTTGGTCTCGCGGATGATGGCGTGAACCACATCGCCCGGCCTGCGGCTGGCAAGATAGTTCGAGCAGACGCCCTTGTAGATGCCGCGTCCGGAGGTCGCGGGTGCATCGACCACGCCGACCGTCACGCTGCACTTGTTGCCGCCGAGCTTCGCCGGCGACGACGAGATGGAGTAATAACGCGGCGACAGCAGCGACAGCATTTCCAGATAGGTGTGGAACGGCAGCTCGCACGCCGGATATTCCTCCAGCAGGCTATAGACCGACCGGCGCTTGCCCAGAATTTCCGAGCGGTAGAGTTCGGTCGAGGCTGGATCGTCGCCGATAAAGGCTTCCAGCTTCGGCTTCGTCCTCGGGCAGCGCGTATTCTCCGCCATGATCTGGATCTGCTTGCGGGTCGCAATCTGCTGCAACTCCACGAACTCGGTGAGCAATCGTCCGACCGACACGGCGTTATCGACCGGCAGTTGCGCACGGCGCCCGGCGGCCACATGCAGCCGCACCTGATCCGCGGGCAGGAAGCCGAAGCGCCGTGCCACGGCGTCCACCAGAACCGGATCGTTGCGCGGAATCACGCTGAGATGGTCGCCGACGCGATACGACAGATCGTCGGGCATCTCGATTTCAATATGCCGCGTCGAGCGCGTGGACGGATTGGCGCCGGAGATGTTCTGCAGTTCGTCGTTGGCGAGCACCCGCATTTGCACCACGCCGCCCTGAACGACGATGGTGTTGACCGCGGTCGGAGCAACAGGTTCAAGCTGATACAGCGGCGCATCGTCCGCGCTGCGCGCGAAGCTCGCACCCGACCCCGCATCGAGACCGAACTCCTTCATCGAGGCCGCGCCGAGCTTTGCGAACCATCGCTCGAACTGGCCGTCGAGATCGTCCCGTGCATCGCCCTCGCCGCGCGCATACACCGGTTTCGCGCCGTGCGCCGCGAGCTTTTCGTCGAGCATGCGCGGCACCGATTGATACGTCGCGGCCCAGTCGCTGTTGCCGCAGCCGAACACCGCGTAACGCACCCCGGAAAGCGCATCCTTCGCCAGATCGCCCGAAAGCCACTTGACGAATTGCGTGGCGTTGTCCGGCGCGGCGCCGTTGTAGGACGCGCAGAAGATCAGGACGCCGCCCTTGTCGGGCAGATGACCGGCATATTCATCGAGCGTCCCGAGCTTGGTGTCGAAGCCGTTGACCTCGGCAAGGTCGGCGACCCGCGTGGCCAGTTCCTCGGCGGTGCCAAGATTCGATCCATAGAGGACGAGAAGCGGCGTGTTATGACCCGGGCGCGCACGGGTTTGTGCTGTCGGCGTTGCAGTCCCTGCTGACGCCGCGGCGGGCTTGGCCGTGACCTTCCGCTCGCTGTCAGGCCGCGGGCGCACCTTGATCTTGAAACCATCGGGCTTGATGGTCAGCGTCTCTTTCATGTGCATCTGATAGCGCTCATGATCGACCAGCCGGAAACGCTGAAGGATCATGCCGATCGCCAACGCGGCCTCGTGCATCGCAAAACCGCGGCCGATACAGGCGCGCTGACCGTTGCCGAACGGTTTCCAGGCGTTGACCGGACGGGCGGCCTCGGCCTCGCGCGTGAAATGATCCGGGTTGAAGACATCCGGGTGCGGACCCCAGATTTTCGGATCGCGATGCAGGGCCAGCGCCAGAACCGCGATGAACGTGCCTTTCTTGAGCTTGTACTGGCCGCCGATCACCTCATCCTTCAGCGGCATGATTCCGTAGATCGGCGCCGGCGGCCATAACCGCAGGCACTCCTTGAGAATCTGCGAAATATAGGTGAGCTGCGTCACCTGCTGATATGTCGGCTTCGCACCGATGTCGGAACCCAGGACGCGATCGACTTCCTCGTAGGCTTTCGCCAGCACATTCGGATGCTTCAGCAGCGCATAGATGGCGCAGGACAGAAGACCGCTGGTCGTTTCATGGCCTGCGATCAGGAAAGTGTTGATCTGATAACGGATGTTGACGTCATCCAGCGTCTCGCCGGTGATCTTGTCGACTCCTGTCATCATGGCATTGAGCATGTCCTTCTTGCCGGCGGTGGTATCGGCGTTCTTGCGCCGCTCGGCCACAATCTCGTCAACCATGGAATTCATGAACTTCACGTCGTCCGCGAGGCCGTCATTCCGCTTCTTCATCCAGAGTTTTTCGAGCGGCAGGCCGCGCGTCATCATGATGGTCTCGAGCGAGCGCACCATGGATTCGACGAACGGGTGATAGTCCTTGCGGTAGAATGAATTGAACCGGTAATCGAAGCCGCACAGACCGATCGTATCCAGCGTCAGCGCCGTCATGTCGTGCACGACGTCGATCTCGTCGTCGGCGTTGAGGCGTTCCCACTTCTTGCAGAGCTGTTCGGCGATATCGACCATCATCGGATGATACGACGTCATCGCGCGGTTTCCGAACGGCTGCATCAGGATGTTGTGCGCCTTGCTCCAGTTCGGCTCATTGGTGTGCGCCGTGAACAGCCCGTCGCCGCCGATCGCGCGAACGCGCCGCAGCGACCCGCGCACCGACTTGTCGAAACGAGTCTCATCGCTCAGTTCATCGACGAGGTCCGCGCCGGAGACGACGACAAACGGCGCACCCATCATGTCGAGCCAGAAGATCGGGCCCAACTCCTTCGCCATCTTCGCCAGATGCTGTGCGGGCGCATTGGCATCGACCGAGAGCATGTTGCCGACAACCGGCTTCTTCGGCGGATGCGGAATCGGATTGAGCTTGTTGGGGGACGGCATCTGTCGGGTATCTCCTGCCCACGTGACTTGATCGACGTCCGGCTAACCCGGAGCTTTTTTTCCGAGGCTACTGTTCCGCCGCATCTTTTGCAAAGACTTCTGGAACCATGAGAAATTCACATGGCATGCCAGGATTCCGTGATCCCGGATCAGCCGAACCTGCGCTTGCGCCACTCGATAATCTTGGCGCTGACCTCGGCGGGCTGCTCCTGCTGGGTCCAGTGGCCGCTGTTCCTGATCAGATGCTTCTCCAGATCGGGCACGATATTCTCCATCCCGTCGCAGGACGACGGGGGAAGAACAGCATCGTTCTCCGCCATGATCATCAGCGCGGGCACCCGCACGGTGTGGTCGATATGCGCGGACCGCTCCCAGTTGCGGGTCATGTTGCGATACCAGTTGATGCCACCGGTGAAGCCGGACGTCTTGAAGGCATCAATGAAGACCTGCATTTCCTCCGGGGACAAAATCTTCTCGCGCGGATCGAGTTTCCCGTCATAGCCGGCGACCATTTGCGGAAAAGCCATGTTGAGTTTCGGCGAGGCGCCGAGACCGGCCGCAGGCGGTCCCTCGCCGGCTTCCGCCGCTTTCTTCTGCGGCATCGGCTTGCGCATGAAGAAATCGAACGTCTGTTCGACGCGGCTGTCGAAGATTTTGTCGGCCCGCCGTTCAGGGTCCTGGAACTGCGCGATATAGAGATGGTCGCCATAACGCTTGCGGAGCAGACCGATCGGATCGCTCTCGGTGCGGGGCGTGTGCGGCGTATTCACGCCGATGACGCCCGCGACGCGCGAGGGATATCGCAGCGGCATCTGCCAGACGATGAACCCGCCCCAGTCGTGACCGACGAAGATTGCCTTGTCGATATTGAGATGATCGAGCAATCCGACGAGATCGGCGGTCAGATGTTCGATGTCGTAGTCCTCGACCTTCTCGGGCCGGTCGGTCGCGCCATAGCCACGCTGGTCGGGCGCGATGACATGGACACCGGCTTCGCCGAGCGCCTTGATCTGGTGCCGCCACGAGAAGGCGATTTCCGGCCAGCCGTGACACAGCACCACGGGCGGCTTGCCTGTTTTCGGACCGGCCTCATAGAAGCCCATGCGGATGCCGTTGACCTTGGCATACTGGAGCGGCGGCATTTCAATCATTGTGTGCGCCATGTTTCAGCTTGCGGCGCTCGCGTGGTTGCCGGGCGAGGCAAAGGCCGCGGATAGAATCTCGAACTCCCTGGGCAGCATGTTCGCAAGCACCTCGGCATGAGGAATGATGTTCGCTCCGGCGATGAAGCCGAAATCGAGCTGGTCGCGATAGCTTTGCACCGTGATGTTGAGCGCAAGGCCATGGGTCGAGATCGAAACCGGAAAAATGTGCAGCAACTCGGCGCCAACCGCATAAAGCGTCTGCCGGGGACCGGGCACGTTGGAAATGGTCACGTTCGCCGCCGGTGGCAGCACGTCGGACAGATTGGAGCGGCTGTAGAGCAGCGCCAGCACCTGAATCAGCATCGGCGCGCCGAGCATGGCGACATTGGAGATCGACGGCATCAGCGCGCGCAACGGATGCGACATTTCCTTGGACTTGGTGGACTGCGCGATGATCGCCTCGAGGCGCTCCTTCGGGTCCTCGATGTTGCTCGCGAGCGAGCACACCATGCCGAACACCTGATTATTGGCATCGGTGTTGCCCTCCTCGCGCAGCGAGATCGGCACCGCCGCGGTGAGCGAACGGCTCGGCAACCCGCCCTGCTCCAGCAAATAGCGGCGCAGCACACCGCTCGACAGCGCCAGCACCACATCATTCAGCTTGCCGCCGGCCTTCTTGGCGATGGCCTTGGCTTCCGGCAGCGACACAGAGACGCCAGCGAAGCTCCGCTCCGACGAAATCGACTTGTTGAGCATCGTCGAGGGCGACACCATACTTGCAAGACTGTCGCGTGATTTTGGATCCGAAACCTTGGTCAGCAGGTCGCGGATGCTTTTGACGGTCTCCGGCACCGTGCCGAGCATCCGGATGCCGCTCTCGATCTGGAACATCGCGTTGTCAAACAGAACAGAGCCGAGATCGCTCTTGCCGCTGCGCGGCAGGTCGAAGCTCTTGACGTTGGACGGGTCCAGCGGCTGACGCCAGAGCTGGGTGTAGGAATCGAGCATGTTCGCCGCGATATCACGCGGCTCATTGGCCGGCTTGTTGGGAACGGTCTTGGGAAACTCACGCGGCACCGGCGTGATGTCATAGATCATGTTGGTGAGCGCCGCTCCCGCGCCACCGTCGATACAGGCATGGTGCATCTTTGAATAAAGCCCGATCTCGTTGTTCGCCATGCCCTCGAACACGTAGAACTCCCAGAGCGGGCGAGCCCTGTTGAGTAATTTGGCATGAATCCAGCCGACGGTGCGCTCCAGCATCGCGCGGTCATGCGGAGCGGCGAGGCTGGCGCGGAAAATGTGGCGGTCGATGTCGAACTGGTCGTCCTCGACCCAGCTCGGATTGTCGATGTCGAGCGGAGCTTTCTCCAGCCGTGCCTTCAGAATCGGAGCGACATGAATGCGGTCGGCGATCATCTTCTTGAAGTCTTCAAAGAAATCGCCCTTGTATCCGTCCTTGAGCTTGAAGATCGCCATGCTTCCGACGTGCATCGGCATCTCGGGTGTTTCGAGATACAGAAACGATGCGTCCATCGAGGACAATTTCCTGGCGTGACTCATATGACCCTCCCGTTTCAGCTAAACCATGACGCCTGCGATGCCTGATCGCATGTTCGCGTAATGGTCCGATTGCCACCGTTGCCTTTCCGGCAATTCTCGTGGGCGATAATCTTGCCGGACGCTAACCCTTTTCCGGACGCGCATAGGCCAGTGAGAATGGCCCCGAACGATCGAATGGTTGAAACTCACCTTCCTTTTGCGCAAGGCGATCGGCGACAGCCCACAGGGCAGCGGCGTTGACGCCGATGCCGATATGGCTCGCCAGCGTGACTTCGATGTTCTCCGCGGTGTCCGAGACCCGGTTGAGGCAGGTCCGCCAGTTCACGACGCCATCCGTGCGTGTATAGAGCGACGACGTTGGCACGGGAAGATCGCCCGCGATGGCCTGAATATCCCGCAGATCGGCATCTGCGATCTTCTCGCCGGACAGCATCTCGTAGATCGCCCTGGCATTGGTCGCGCTGATGTCGCCGGCAAACGGACTGCCGAGGGTCACGACATAACGGACCATCTCAGGCATCCGCAGCGCCAGATCGCGCGCATAGACGCCGCCCAGACTCCAGCCGACGAGACTGACCTTGCGGCCCGTCGTGTTGTGGACACTGGTCAGCAGCTTGGCCAGCTTGTCGCGCATGCTGTAGACGCCGCCGGTGTTGCGTCCAAAGCCCCATGGATGGGTCGAGAAGCCGAGCAAATCCAGATAGCGCCGCAGGATGAGGGTGGACACATCGCTTGCCAGCAATCCCGGCAAAACCAGCACCGGATGACCGTCTCCGCGCGGCGCCATCAATAACGCGGGCGCCATCAGCAATGTCGCGTTCAGCTCGAAAACGCCTCGTCCCTCGGCCAGGAAAAGACCGAGATTTGGCGGCCGCAGACGGCCCTTTTCGGCAAGGTAGCTCTCGTTAACTGACATCGCGACCTGCCCCGTTGTCCACGCCGTTACTGCTCCGCATTGAGGCAGTCCGCTTAGTCTAGAAGCATGTCGGGGCGTCTGCCAATTGGCTTTCGGAGAAAACTCAGGCTTGGTGAATATTGCTGCTCTGCACCATGCTCCGGACATGTTGGCGCATTACAAGTCGCCAACCCACGGGATGCGACCCCATGCCTTCGGTCAGTCCGAGACATTTTTCCCCTTGTTGCGATAGCCTGTCACCACGATGCCCCGAGACCCTGCATGAGCACGTACCGCCTCGACCACTTTTTCGCGCCACGCTCGATTGCGCTGATCGGCGGCAGCCCCAAGCCCGCTTCGGTCGGCGGCACAACGCTTCGCAACCTGCTCGGCGGGAAGTTTGGCGGACCGATCCATATCGTGAACCGCAAGTATTCCGAGATCGAGGGCATCAAGACACTTCGCGACATCGAAGACATCCCGGATATTCCGGACCTCACGATCATTTCCACGCCGCCTTCCGCCATCCCCGGCATCGTGAAACGGGCGGGCGCGCGCAACTTTCCCGCGGCGATGGTTTTATCCGCCGGACTTGGCCTCGGCACCGGCTCCTACACTGAAACCATCGCCCAGACGGCGCGGCTCACCGGCCTGCGCCTGGTCGGCCCCTCGCTCGGCATTCTGGTGCCGCGCGTGAAACTGAATGCCAGTTTCGCATCGCGCCTGCCGCAGGACGGCGATCTCGCCCTGATTTCGCAGTCCGGCGCGATCTCCACCGCTCTGGTCGAATGGGCCGCGAACCGGAATGTCGGATTTTCAGCGATCGTGTCGACGAGCGAAAATCTCGACGTGGATTTCGGCGACCTGCTCGACTATTTCGCGCTCGATTCCAACACGCGCGCCATCCTGCTCTATATCGAGTCGATCAGCGACGTCCGCAAGTTCATGTCGGCGGCACGCGCCGCGGCGCGCGTCAAACCTGTCGTGGTCATCAAGTCCGGCCGTCACACCCAGGGCGCGCGGGCCGCTGCGACGCATACAGGCGCGCTCGCGGGAGCGGATGCCGTGTACGATGCCGCGTTTCGACGCGCCGGACTTTTGCGCGTGCTGGATCTGGACGAATTGTTCTCCGCGGCGGAAACGCTGGGCCATCTGCAATCCTCGCACGGTCATCGCCTTGCAATCGTCACCAATGGCGGTGGCCTCGGCGTGCTTGCGGTGGACCGGTTGATTGATCTGGGCGGCGAACTTGCGGGTCTTTCAGAAGACGTCAGGAAAAATCTCGACAAGGTGCTGCCAGAACGGTGGTCCCATGCCAATCCTGTCGACATTCTCGGCGATGCGACGCCGGAACGCTACGCGAAGGCTTGCGAACTCGTGCTTGGCGATACCGCGAACAACGCGGCGCTGATCATGAACGCCCCGAACACGCTGGCTTCACCGGTGAACTGCGCCAAGGCCGTGGTGGCTACCGTCAAGCAGTTTCGGGCCGAGACTTATTCCCGCAAACCCGTGTTCGCAGCATGGGTCGGAGATCGCGGAGAGGCAAGTTCGGTCTTTGGCGAAGCCGGCATTCCGCATTTTTCCAACGAGGCGGACGCCGTGCGCGGCTTCATGCACATCGTGCGTTATCGGGAAGGCCTCGACGTCGCGATGCAGACGCCGCCGAGCCTTCCGGAAGATTTCGCGCCGGATGTCGCGGCGGCCCGCGCGATCATTCAGAACGCCTTGCAGGACAAGCGAAGCTGGCTCAATCCGGTCGAGATCACCGAGCTGTTCGCGGCCTATGCGATCCCGATTGCCTCGGCGACACTGGCGCGCGATCCGGAACAGGCGGCGCGCGCGGCAACCGCCATTCTGGCGGAGGGAAACACGGTTGTCGTCAAGATCAGTTCACCGGACATCCTGAACAAGTCGGATGTCGGCGGTGTCCGTCTCAACCTCACAAGCGAACGCGCGGTACACGATGCAACGGAAGAAATCCTGCAGCGGGCGCACACCCTGCGGCCCAAGGCACGGATTGACGGCGTCACCGTCCATCCCATGATCCTGCGTCCGCGCGCGCGCGAACTCATCGCGGGCCTTGCCGACGATCCGACCTTCGGCCCGGTCGTGGTGTTCGGGCGCGGCGGTACCGCCGTCGAAGTCATCAACGACAAGGCGCTGGCGCTTCCGCCACTCGATCTCAACCTCGCCAGGGATCTGATCGCGCGCACCCGAGTCTCGCGCATTCTCAAAAGCTACCGCGATGTCCCCGCCGCGGATGAAGGCGCCGTCGCGCTGCTGCTGGTGAAAATCGCGCAGATGGCGGCGGATCTGCCTGAAATCCGAGAACTCGACATCAACCCATTGCTCGCGGACAAGGACGGCGTGATCGCAGCCGACGCCCAGGTGTCGATCGCGCCGCTGAGTGAAGCGATCCGAGGCTCCGGCCACTACCGGTTCGCCATCCGCCCCTATCCGAAGGAATGGGAACGTCACACCACGCTCAAGGACGGACGGCACATTTTCGTCCGGCCAATGCGGCCCGAGGACGAGCATCTCTATCCGGAATTCTTCTCGCATGTGAGCCAGGAGGATATCCGGCTGCGCTTCTTCTCGGCGATGAAGGAATTGACTCATCCGTTCATCGCGCGCCTGACGCAACTCGACTACGCCCGCGCGATGGCCTTCATCGCCATCGAGGAAACCAGCGGAAAAATGCTGGGCGTGGTGCGCCTGCATACCGATGCGGATTTTGCCAGCGCCGAATACGCTGTGCTGGTTCGCTCCGATCTCAAAGGTATCGGCCTCGGCTCGCTGCTGATGAAACTGATTATCGAGTATGGCCGCGCGGAAGGCGTCCGCGCCATTCGCGGTCAGGTTCTGTCCACCAACACGACGATGCTGGAAATGTGCCGGCACCTCGGATTTGAAATCCGGCCCGATCCGCAGAATTCCGATATCTCGCTGGTGGTGTTGCCGCTGATCACGCAGGCGAAATAGGAGCGGCGTGAATACGCCGCCCGTTACCGCGTGTCAGGGAACTAGCACGGCGCGGCCGACCAGCTTGCCCTTCTTCAGATCCTGCAAGGCCGTATCGGCCTGATTGAGTGGCAGGGTCGTCACCGGAATTGCCGGAATCTTCTTTTCCCGCACGAGGTCGATCAGTTCCTGGGTTTCGCTCAGGCTGCCGACATAGCTGCCCTGGATGGTGACGGCCTTGATGGGAATCAGCGGCAACGCCCACGGCGCGCCGCCGCCAAACAGGCCGACCATCACCAGCTTGCCGCCCTTGCTCAGACAATCGAAGCCGAGCGTCGCGGTGGCTGAATTGCCCACAAGGTCGATGGCACCGAGGATCGGGCCGCCGGCCTTCGCCGCGATCTGCTGCAAGGCGTCAGGCGCGGCGCCATCGACGGCGGCCAGCGCACCCGCTTTCATCGCAGCATCCCGCTTGCCCGGATCAATATCGACGACAATGGCGCCCTTCCCGCCCATCGCCTTGAGCAGCGTCAGCGCCATAAGGCCAAGTCCGCCCGCACCGAAGATCACGATGGGCTTGTCGATCACGTCCTGCAGTTTCTTGATCGCGCTGTAGGTGGTCACGCCGGAACAGGCATAGGGCGCCGCGGTGACAGGATCGAGTCCCTTCAGGTCGAGCAGATAGCGCGGATCGCGCACCATGATGTGATCGGCATAGCCGCCGTCGCAATACACGCCAAGCGAGCTTGGCTTGACGATGCACATGTTCTCGTCGCCGGTGGCGCAGGTCGCGCACTTGCCGCAGCCCTGCCAGGGATAGACCAGCCGCACATCGCCCACGGCGACACCTTTCGCGTCGGGGCCGAATGCGACGACCTCGCCGACGGTTTCGTGTCCCATCGTCAGCGGCAGCGAGACGCCACGGTCCTTCAGCGACAGCGGCTTGCGGCCATGACCGAGATCGTACCCGCCCTCCCAGATATGCAGATCGCTATGGCAGACGCCCGCCGCCTTCACCTTCAGCAGCACCTGCGTGCCGGTCGGCTGCGGAGTCGCGACGTCCACTTCCTTCAACGGGCCGTTAAATTCCTCGACCTTGAAGCTCTTCATCGCGCAATCTCCCTTTTTTCTTATTCAACCGTCCGGAATGTAGCTTCCGTGCGTGCGGGAGTAGAGGCGAGCGGAGGCGGCCCTGTCAATACGGGCGGGCCGCACAGGAAACTTGGCCGCGGCGGCCGGATGGATTACGCAGGATCGGCCGGCGAGGCCGGCGGGCGACACTCGAAAGCAAACCGCGATGACCGACCAGTTTGACTGGAATCTCGTTCGATCGTTTCTGGCGATCACGCGCAGCGGCAGCATGACGGCTGCCGCCAAACGGCTCAAGATCGACTATTCGACCCTCAGCAGACGAATTGCCGCACTCGAAGCATCGCTCGGATCGCAACTGTTCGATCGCCGCACCAGCGGATCGTCCCTCACCGAGGCCGGTGAGCGGCTGCTGGAGATGGCCGAGCAGATGGACCAGCTCGCCACCTCGGCCGCGCAATCCATCGGTGATTCAAAACTTCAGGCCACCGGCGCGGTGCGGATCGGAACGCCGGATGGATTCGGCACGAAGTTCCTCGCCCCGCGTCTTGGCGAACTCAGCGACCGGCATCCCGAACTGACTATCGAACTCGTCGCGATGCCGCGAGAATTCAGCCTGTCGCGGCGCGAGGCGGATATCGCCGTCAGCCTGACGCAGCCCAGCGAAGGACGCCTGCATTCCCGCAAGCTGACCGATTACGAACTCGGGCTCTATGCCTCGAAGGATTATCTGGCCAGACATCCCGCCATCAAGACGGCCGCCGATGTGCCGTCCCACCGGTTCATCTCATATATCGACGACCTGGTTTATTCACCGGAGCTGGAATACACACACTTCGTCGCGCCGGAATTGCGCCCCGCGATCAAAAGCTCGAACCTGATCGCGCAGTTGAACTCGACCGTCGCCGGCGCAGGTCTTTGCGTGCTGCCCTATTTCATCGCGCAGACCGAACCTCAACTCGTTCGCGTCCTGCCGAGTTTCCGGCTGATCCGCACCTTCTGGCTGGTGCTGCACAGCGACCTGCGCAACATCGCCCGGGTTCGTGTTACGGCGGATTTCATGGCCGAACAGGCCAACAAGGCTCAGGCGCTGTTTCTGCCCAAGCCTCCGAAATGAAAAATTGCGCGAGACTTGTCAGGTCGGAGATTAGTAGCAGTATCCATAACAGCCGCCGCCACCCTGATTGGGGTTCGGCTGATTGACCTGATTGGTCTGGTTGGACTGCGACTTGTTCTTCGCGGCGGAGTTGCCACCGTCGAAGATGGAGAAATATCCAAGCGGGTCCGTTCCCGGCGGCTTCGCTGGATCAGTGACAATCGTCTTGCCGAAGCCGAGACGCGCGGCCATCTGGTCGGTCGGCAGATCGCTGATGCCGCCGCTCTGCCCCGGCCCGCTGGTCAGCGCGGTCATGATCTTCTGCAGCAGGAAATCCGGAATCGGAATTGGCTCCGGAATCGGATCGTTCGGCCCGGTCACCCAGGTCATGTAACCCGGGCGGACGATCACCGAACCGGCGTTATTCTTGATGACCACCGAACCGACATGGCCGATGACGATCTCACCCTGCGCCCCGGCGAGCTTGGGATCGCCCCCGGTGAAACCCGGCGGTATCGGATACACCACCGTCGCGACGCCGCCGCGGATACCGAGTGTCGCAACCGGGGTCTTCACCGTGACGCCGGCGGTGTGGCTGATCTGTCCGCCGACGAAGCGCATCATGCCCTTGGCGACAGTCGCCACCATCTTTCCGGTCCCGGTGTTGGGATCGTAGACATACTCGTCGATAACGATGTTGCTGTTACGTCCGACATTCAGTGTCGATGTGTCGGGGAGCATGATCTGCGTCGATCCCGACGCCGAGGTCTGCACCCGTTCCTTGTAGATGATGTTGGTGCCGATGGTCAGCGTGCGCGCGCCCGCACCCGGCGGCGTGCCGGTGGCATCGTGATTGACGGCGCCGACGCGGCCTGAATTCTGCGCCTCGGCGGCCGGAATGAGCGCTGTTGTCGAGAGCAGCACCGTCAACAGCGACCGAAGATATGTTTCCTTGGAAAATAACATCTGCTGCTACCTCAGAAACGGGCGGTCGGGCCGAACATCACCGAGAAATTATCCAGGCGATAGTTCGGCAGCGAGGAGTCGGTCTTGTCGTACTGAACCGCGGCGGACAGACCGAAATTCCGTGTGATCGGCGCGTTGAACAGCGCACCCACCGACCACTGACGGTCGCTGCGCACGGTGAACGGATCAATAACCGGATTCGCAGCATCGAAGCGCGTGTCGATCCACCGCGCAAACGGCGCAATGCTCCAGTTGCGCGACATCCACACAAACGGCGGCGCGAACTCAAGAGTCAGAGCCGCTTCCAGCGCCCACTGGTCGAATGACTGATACGCCAGAGCCGCGTCGCCGCGACGGTAAAGTCCCCGCGCATCGAGCCTGATCTGTTGCGCGATGTTCCAGTTCGCCGACAGACCCCCGGTGTACCAGTCGCTCGAGCCGAAGCCCGCGACCGGATCGGTGGTCCTGAAATCCGCACGGCGCCATTCAAAATCCGGACCGAAGGAGAACCTGTCGTTCACCGGAACCTTCATGCTGATGCCAACGCCCGCCGTCGAGAAATACGAGACGCCGCCGAGCCATGTATTGCCGCCGACCACATAAGGCTTGACGGTCACGCCCGGCAGCGCTTCCGGAGCGAGCGCGAGCCTTGGTCCGAAGCTGATCTCGAACGTGCCGACGTTGAGATCCTTCATCCGCGACTGCTCGGTAAGATATCCGACCGCGCGCGTTTCGAGAATGTCGCCGCGCTGGTTCTGCAAATCGTAGTCGTGGCTGAGACCGACCAGCCCGAACCAGTTGATGTCGCTCTTGCGCTGCGCGGTCGGCAACAATGCGAGGTCCTGACCTCCGAAACGCAGAATGCCATTGCCCGGCGCGAAGCTGGCGTTGCTCTGCGAGCGAATGCCGGTCTGCGCGAAGCCGGAGAACCGGCTCGGCTGAAGCTGCTTCTCGGTGTCGGGCAGATAGGTTTCGACCCGCTCCTTGGTCACGGGATCAATGTCCGGGCTTGCGAGCGCTTCCTTGAAGTAGCGCTTGGCCATCTCATACGAACCAAGGCGGAAATACAGCGCGCCCAGTTCGTATTTCACGCGGGTGAGCCTGGGATTGTAGAACAGCAGCCGTTCGAGCGCCCCGATCGCGGCTTCGTAATCGCCGCGCGCGGTCGCGACCTTCACATAGGCGAACGTCACCTCGTGATTGCCGGGGTTGCGGACCATCTGCTGAAACAGGTTCTGCTGTTCCGATGCATCCTGCGCGCGCGCATTTTGTGCAGGAGCGAAAAAGACGAGCGTGCAAACAGCGAAGATGCTGGACGCCGAGACGGCCTGCATTCGCGGCCTTTTCAAAACAGGCAATACCCGAAACCACATTGCAAAAATTCCCGCCGTCAATGACTACGGTAGAACCATAAAAGCAGAATCAAATCAACGCAGTACCATCCGTTTCGCGTGACCGAATTGGCACAGATGGAAGAAAACGCTGACCGCCGAACCGAGCTACGCCTGCCTTTGGCTTAGGCATTGGTACATGTGAGCGAGCCATCGGTTCACATCGCCGAAAGAAATTTTTGCCGGAAAATCAGCAGCTAGACCGAATTTTGCGATCTGCCCGTCGAGGAAAGAACCCTCCGGCGGCGCGAAATGATGCGGTATTCCGGCACGCCGCCACACATCGTCGTGCAAATGCGCGAAATGGAAATCGTTGCACTTTCGATTCAATCTCCCGGCCGCGTCCGGATTGAACAAGTCGGCAACTTCAAACCAGGAGACAGGGCCGAGGGACACCGGCTGTTGGATTTTACCGTTCAGCCTGTGGCGGGCAACCAGCGCGGTAAGCAGCGCCGAACCTGATTCTTCCCAACCTTCAAAAGTGCCGGACAGCCGTTCGGTTTCCGCCAGCGCTTCGGTCAGCAGCCCATGACCGGCCGGGAACTTCAAAATCCCGGTCGGTATCCGGGCGAAGACATCCGCGCTGGCGAAGACAACATCGCCGACGGGAAGGTCCGGTTTCAACAGCATGACATCAGGGTCGATCCACCATCCGCCTTTGCTGTGAAGCAGCGCGTAGCGAAAGCGGTTCGCATGAATCGCCACAGCACCCTCATCGCTGAGGGGTTTCAGGATGTGCTCGCGTGGAACAATGTCGGACGCCTCCTGAACATGAATCCAGTCCGGCACATCCAGATCGCGGCCATAGGAATACACTTCGACGCGATGCCCAGCAGCGGCGAAACTTTTCAGGCACATCAACTGGTATGGACTGATCGTCTCCCCGCGCCAGAAGGTCCTGACTGTCTGCGGCACGATGGCCTGTGGATGATTGGCCGGCATTGAAATGTCGACATCGTTCGATAGACGCGGCGTTTGCGAGCCGCCGGCGTGAACCGAACGAGTGAATTGAGCGAGTGCATCGAACGGAATTTTCGGAGCGGACAGCTTCCGCTTCAGTTCCTTCATCACCCAGAATTCGCGAACCCAGTTGTCGATGGCATCGCTGGACAACCGTGCGCCTTGCGGAACGTCGATCCCGAAGCGCCTGAACAATACGTCGAGGAAACTGCCTTCCGGTGGACCGAGGTTCTTGGGAATCCGCAGCGCGCGCCACAGATCGTTCCACAGATGCACGAAGTCGCTGGAAGCCACCCGCTGAAAAGCCGCGTCGCATTGAGCGGGATCGAAAAACATCAGGACTTCGTCAGGATGGATTTCGTAAGCAGCCGCTTTCGGACGCACGAGATGGTCAATGGCGTATTCGGACGCAAGGCGCGTGATCAGCGCAGGTCCGACAATGCCGTGATCGGCGCCCGGCGCGGATGTCCCGGCTTCGGGCAACAACCGCATCGCCTCGCCGATTGCGGCTGTCATGATCGGCGATTGCGCTGGAAATTTCATCACGGCCGCATTGGCGACGCCGTCTTCCTGATAGGCGAGATAGATTTTGTCCTCAGGCAGCGACGGCCTCATCACGACAATGTCGAGGTCTATGTACCAGCCGCCGAACTTCTCGATGGCGAGGTACCTGAACAGATCGGAATGCAGCGCGAGTGAGAGATCGCCGTCCTTGTGATGAAACTGGTGGATCGGCCCGGACAAAACCTCGCGCGCGTCAACGAGTTCGACGCCCTCAGGGACATTCAGCGTCCTGTTGTATGTGTACAGCAAGACGCGCGCTCCGGCCGCGACCGCGCTCCGCAACGACAAGTCTTCGTAATAACTAAGATCCGGGCCGGTCCAGAACGTGCGCACGTCCGGGCGATGCGTCGCAAGAGAAGACGGCTGCATGCAATTGCCTTTTAATATTCAATTATACTAGCCAGTACTCCGGCCCGCATTGTCAACGCAAACGGTGAAGCAAGCCACGCCATGAAGACGGTTCTTTTTGCCTGGGAGCGCGGCGGCGGATTCGGCCACACAGCAACCCTTGCCCGTTTCGCAAACGTGCTGAAGCGACATCAGGTCCGCCCGGTCTTTGTGCTTAGACAGCCGGAAACCGCGCAGCTTCTTGACGCAGGCATCGAGGTTGCGCAGGCTCCGCCGTGGCCGATGGACACAGTGAGCGACGCACCTCGCTCCACCTCGACCATGCACGATCAACTGGTGTCGGCGGGACTGGCTGACGAGGGTGGCATGCAGTCCTTGCTGCACGCGTGGGACGGCATTCTCAAATCGACCGCACCCGATCTTGTCGTCGCCGATTATGCGCCTGCTGCCAGCATGATGACGCGCGGGCGGATTCCGCTGATCGTCACCGGCAACGGTTTCACCGCGCCGCCCGGCGAGATGAAACGCTTTCCCCCCTTGCATCGCGTGACGGCGCCGCGCTGGAACGAGGACGAAACCCTACAGATCGTCAACCGCGCGCTGGGTTCGCTGAACCGTCCTGCCGTTGACCATTTGCCGCAAATCTTTGCCGGCGACGTACAGATTGTTCTGACCTTTCCGGTGCTCGATCCCTACGACCTGCAAAGATCGGAGCTGCTTGCGGGACCCATCCTCGACAGCACTCCGCTGCAAAGCCGGACAGATGCAGCCGACATCTTCGTTTATCTGTCGCGGGGGGTGTTATCGAGATTGCCGTTCGACATCGTGCCGGTGCTGCTTCCCCATGCGAACCGTCTCGTTGTGTCAGCGCCGGACATGCCGCGCGAGCCGCTAGACCAACTGATACGCCGCGGCGCGCGCGTGTCTTCATCCCATCTGCCACTGAGCGAAACGCTGGCCGCGTCGTGTCTTGCAATTCATTTCGGCGGCGGTGGCCTCGCCTCTCACGCCATCGCCGCAGGCGTGCCGCAACTGATTGTCGCGACACATATCGAGCAGCTCCTCAACGGGCTGCAAATCGAGCGGGCCGGCCTTGGGCGTGTTGTCGACAGCTTCGATCCGCAAACCGACGTGGCCAGATCGCTGGAGCAAATTCTCGCCGACGACACGCTCCGGCAGCAGGCGGCGCGCGCCGGACATGCCCATCGCGACATGCTGAAAACCATGAAGCCGCTCGACACATTTGAAGCCGCCGCCTTGAGCCTGCTCGGCCGCCAGCCGAACGTCATCAACTGACGCATGCCCGCCCCGATTTTCCGGCGCAGGAAGGCCACTTGCCTCGGCCGGGAATACCTGCATAAAGTTAATCGACCAATTAAAAAATCTAACGATCAGGGAGAGACGACTGATGGCTGCACCTTCGCGCGCCTTGCCGGTGCCGACACCGGAAACCAGGCACTTCTGGGAAGGAACCCAGGCGAACGAACTCCGCCTGCAGCGCTGCGACGACTGTTCGCACGTCTATTTTCCGCCCCGCCCGTTCTGCCCCTCCTGCGCTTCGCGCAAGGTCAGCGTGTTCAAGGCCAGCGGCAAGGGCAAGCTCTACAGCTATGTCATCAATCATCGTCCCGCCGCGCCGGGCTTCACGCCGCCCTACGCCATCGCCGTGGTCGAACTCGATGAGGGCCCTCGGATGATGAGCAACATTGTCGATTGCCCGCAGACGCCTGAGGCGCTTGTGCTCGACATGAAACTCGAAGTCGCCTTCGAGACCGTCAGCGACAAGATCACCTTGGCCCAGTTCCGTCCGGCGAAGGGATAAGTCTTATGCGCAGAAATCAGGTTGCCGTGGTCGGCGCGGCAGAAACCACCAAGCTCGGCGTCATTCCGGACATGTCGCAGATTCAGTTGCACGCGGACGCGGCGCTGAACGCCATTGCAGATGCGGGACTGAAGCTCTCGGACATCGACGGCATCGCGACAGCGGTGGAGACGCCGCAGCAGATCGCCCACTATCTCGGCATTACGCCCACATGGGTCGACGGCACGTCGGTCGGCGGCTGCTCGTTCATGCTCCATGTCCGCCATGCGGCGGCGGCCATTGAAGCCGGCCTCTGCAAGACCGTGCTGATCACCCACGCCGAAAGCGGCAAGTCGATGATCGGCAAGCTGCCGCGCTCGATTCCCGCCGACAGCCTGCAGGGCCAGTTCGAGGCTCCGTTCGGTGTGTACGGCCCACCCAGCATGTTCCCAATTCCCGTGCTGCGCTTCATGAAGACCTACGGCATCACCCATGAGCAACTCGCCATGGTCGCCGTGGTTCAGCGCGAATGGGCCGCGAAGAACCCGCGCGCCTCGATGAAGGATCCGATCACGGTGGCGGACGTGCTCAATTCTCGCATGATCGCCTATCCGTTCCGTCTGCTGCAATGCTGCCTCGTCACCGACGGCGGCGGCGCGCTGATCCTCACCAGCGCCGACCGCGCCAAGGACTTCCCGCAAAAGCCGGTCTACATTCTCGGTACCGGCGAAAGCGTCGAGACGCCGATGGTCAGCCAGATGGAGACCTTCAACTCGTCCCGCGCCTTCAAGGTGGCGGGCCCGACCGCGTTCCGTGAAGCCGGCA
This sequence comes from Afipia sp., assembly GCA_050249215.1. GTDB lineage: Bacteria > Pseudomonadota > Alphaproteobacteria > Rhizobiales > Xanthobacteraceae > Afipia. The sequence continues at coordinate 41,898 of JBFWQX010000004.1, read as the reverse complement.
TCGCGCACAAGGATGTCGATCACCTGATGATCTACGACGCCTTCGCGCACCTCCCCCTCTACGGCCTCGGCGACCTCGGCTTCATGCCGCATGAAGAAACCGGCAAGTTCATCGCCGACGGCAACACCCGCCCAGGCGGCAAGCTGCCGATGAACACCAATGGCGGCGGCCTTAGCTATATGCATTCGGGCATGTACGGCATGTACGCTCTGCAGGAGAGCGTGCGGCAGATGCGCGGCATCGCGCCGGCGCAGGTGCCGAATGCGAAGATTTCAGTGTGCCACGGCGTCGGCGGCATGTTCGCCGCATCCGGCACCATCATTTTCACCAACGAACGCTGACCAGCGACGACAAGACACAGGAGCAATTGAAGATGGCAAATACCAAATCGCTGGACGGCAAGGTTATCATCGTCACCGGCGCGGGCCGCGGCATCGGCCGCGAAATCGCACTGCTGGCCGCCGCGGAAGGCGCCAAGGTCGTCGTCAACGATCCAGGCGGCGCGTCGGATGGTTCTGGCTCCAGCGCAGCGCCTGCCGAAGAAGTGGTCGAGGAGATCAAGAAGCGCGGCGGCACGGCGACGGCCAACTTCGAGTCGGTGGCGGAAGCCGTTCCCGCCAGCAAGATCATCAAGCAGGCCGTGGACACCTATGGCCGCCTCGACGGCGTGGTGAACAACGCCGGCATTCTGCGCGATGCGATCTTCCATCGCATGAGCATCGACGCCTTCGAGGCCGTCATCAAGGTTCACCTGATGGGCTCGTTCTACACCTCGCATGCGGCCGCGCGTATTTTCCGCGAGCAGGAAAGCGGCAACTTCGTCCACTTCACCTCAACCTCTGGCTTGATCGGCAACTTCGGCCAGGCCAACTATGCCGCCGCCAAGCTCGGTATCGTCGGCCTGTCCAAGTCGATCGCCCTCGACATGGAGCGCTTCAACGTACGCTCGAACTGCATTTCGCCGTTCGCCTGGAGCCGCATGATCGGCACCATCCCGACAGAGACGGAGGAAGAGAAGGCGCGCGTCGCCCGCATGCAGCGCATGAGCGCGGACAAGATCGCGCCGGTGGTCGCCTTCCTGTTGAGCGATGCCGCCAAGGACGTCACCGGACAGATTTTCGCGGTGCGCATGAATGAAATCTTTCTGATGGGCCAGTCGCGCCCGCTGCGCTCGATCCATCGCGGTGAAGGCTGGACACCGCAGACCATTGCCGAGCACGGCATGCCGGCGCTGAAGTCCTCGTTCTACAAGCTGGACCGTTCGGCCGACATCTTCCCGTGGGACCCGGTCTAAGACTCGCCGTCAGACACCGTCTGTCGTCATGCCCGGCCTTGTGCCGGGCATCCACGTCTTTGCAATCTCGCGGGAAGGAAGACATGGATGGCCGGGACGAAACACGGCCACGACAAGTCCGCTGACCTTCAGCTCCTCTATTTGAACGATCCGTGCCGCCCTGTACCGCTGGCGAAGCGTTTGGCGCCTTCCAGCGTCTCGCCGGATGCGATGACGCCAAGGCCGCCCTGCATCTCGTCATTGATCGCATCCTCTTCCTCGAGGTCCCACTGCCGCAGCGCCGAGCGCTTGTCATTGCGCAGACAGGCCTGTGGAAATTTGGCCAGATCGTGCGCCAACGCAATCGCGTGCGCACGCGCCTCGCCCCTTCGGCACAAGGCGGTTGGCGATCCCGATATCGAAGGCCTCCTTCGCATCGACAGGACGCCCGGTGAGGATCAGGTCCATCGCGCGGGAATGACCGATCAGCCGCGGCAGGCGGATGGTGCCAAGATCAATCAGCGGGACGCCGAAACGCCGACAGAAAATTCCGAAGGTCGCGCCCTCGCCGACCACGCGCATGTCGGCCCACAGCGCCAGTTCCATGCCGCCCGCCACCGCGTGACCTTCAACTGCGGCAATCACCGGCTTGCTCAGGCGCAACCGGCTCGGTCCCATCGGCGCGATGCTGTCATGTCCACCAAGCTCGCGCTTCTTTTCGCGATCGCCAATGGCGACCGCTTTCAGATCCGCGCCTGCGCAGAACGCGCCGCCCGTACCTGTGAATACGGCGACCGAGGACTCCGGATCGGCATCGAACGCGCGGAAGGCATCGAACAGGCGGCGCGCGGTCGCGCCATCGACCGCATTCTTGCGTTCGGGCCGGTTGATCGAAACGATCGTGACCGGACCGTCATGCTCCACGAGGATGGTGTCCGTCTCATTCATTGATGTCTCCCGTTGTTCTTGATTTTGGCCCCTTGATCCTAGCCGCTATTGCGCAGCCCCGCCGAAATTCCATTGATGGTGAGTTGAATGCCGCGCAGCACCTGCTCGTCCGTACTCTGCGCGCGATGCGCCTGCAGTAATTCAACCTGTACGTGATTGAGCGGATCGAGATACGGGAAACGGTTGCGGATCGAACGCTCCAGCAGCGGATTGCCCTGCAACAGCCGGTCATGCCCCATGATGTTCAGCAGCGTCTCGATGGACTCATGCCATTCGGTGCGAATCCGGCCAAAGATGGCCGTCCGCAGCTTTTCGTCCGGCACGAGGTCCGCATAACGCGACGCGATAGCAATACTGCTCTTGGACAGCACCATGTCCATATTTGACAGCAAGGTCTGGAAGAACGGCCATTCGCGATAAAGCTCCTGAAGGAACGCGATGCCCTTGTCCGGATGCTGCTTGATCCACGCGTCGACCGCGCTGCCAAAGCCATACCAGCCCGGCAGCATCAGGCGGCACTGCGCCCAACTGAACACCCAGGGAATCGCGCGCAAATCCTCGATCTTGCGCGTCTTGGTGCGCGACGCCGGACGACTGCCGATGTTGAGCGTGGAAATTTCGCTGATGACTGTGGACGCCCAGAAGTAATCCTCAAAACCTTCCGTCTCATAGACGAGGTTGCGATAGGCGGCATAGGCGAGATTGGAAAGCTCTTCCATCGCCGCGATATATTCCTCGCGCGGCGCGGAACGCTTCGGCTGCAACAGGCTCGCTTCCAGCGTCGCGGCGGTGAGAATTTCGAGATTGTGACGGCCGACGTCGGCGTTGGAATACTTGCTGGAGATGATTTCGCCCTGCTCGGTGATACGAATTTGCCCGTTCACCGCGCCGCCCGGCTGCGCAAGGATCGCGTCGTAGCTCGGCCCGCCGCCACGGCCCACCGAGCCGCCGCGCCCGTGAAACAGCCGAAGCCGCACACCATGGCGCTCGAACACCTCGATCAGGCTGATCTCGGCCTTGTAGAGTTCCCAGCCCGAGGTGACGAAACCGCCGTCCTTGTTGCTGTCCGAATAACCGAGCATCACCTCCTGAATGTTGCCCCGGCTCTTCACAAGGCGGCGATACTCCGGCAGCGAAAACAGACTGTCCATGATCTGCGCGCATTGCCGGAGGTCGTCGATGGTCTCGAACAGCGGCACGATGTTGAGACGACTGGTTCCGTCCGGCGAGACCAGCCCGACTTCCTTCAGCAGCACCGCGACCTCGAGCAGGTCAGACGCGCCTTCTGTCATCGAAATAATACACTGGGGAATGACCGCTTCGCCGAAAACAGCGTGTGCGTCCGCGGCGGCGCGCAGCACCGCCAGTTCCTTGATCGTCTCCTCGCTGTAGACGACAAATTGCGAGGCGAGCGGCCGCGCCGTATCCAGTTCACGCGACAGCAAGGCGATCCGGGCCTCTTCGGACAAATCCCTGTAATTCGTGCCGGGCGCCACCGCCTCGAACAGTTCTGTCACGGTCCGCTCATGCACCGCTGAATTCTGGCGCATATCGAGCGCGGCGAGATGAAATCCGAAACAATCCACCGCCCGGCGCAGATGCCGCAAGCGCCCGCGCGCGATCACCAGTGAATTGTTCGCCACCAGCGACGCATGCAACACATCGAGATCGCGCAACAATTCCGCCGGGCCGGCATAGGGTTCGGCGGCACCGACCGGCGGACGGCTGGTTTCAATCTTCAGCTTCAGCGCGGTCGCAGCGAGCCGCGCGTAGATTCCAGACACCGCAAGACGGTATGGCTCCCCGCTCCGGTGCGGCGAGGAATCCGGCGATTGCGCCGCGAGCGCACGCAGTTCCGGAGAGACGTCCGCGAGATGAGCCGCGAGCGACAATTCCGCTCCAAGCTCGTGCAGTTCAGCCAGATAGAAACGCAACGCGCGGGTGGCATGGAGATTGAGCGCCCCGCGCATCACCTCCGCCGTGACGAAGGGATTGCCGTCGCGATCGCCGCCGATCCAGCTTCCCATTTTAAGGAATGTCGCAAGCTCCGGCACGTCATGTGCCTCAACGGAGGCCCCGCCTTCCACGGCCAGCCTATCCTCCAGCGCACAATGCAGCCGGGGCACCTCGCGCAGGAAGGTGTAGTCGTAGAACGACAGTCCGTTGGAGACTTCGTCCAGCACCGTCAGCTTGGTCCGGCGCAGCAGGTTGGTTTGCCACAGCGTCACCACGGCGCGGCGCAACTGCTCGTCGCTTGCCGTCAGTTCATCGGCCGTCATCTGGGTGCGCTCGCGAACATCGAGCACCGAGGCGATCTCCATCTCGCGGTCGATCGTGCTCTTGCGGCGAACCTCTGTCGGATGCGCCGTCAGAACGGGACTGACCTGCGCCTTGGCAAAAAATGCGCGCAGCGCGTCGGCGCCGATGCCGGCCTCCTTCGCCCGCGTCAGGGCGCGCGACAGGATACCGGGACGGGACGCCATCTCCTGCGTGCGGCGCTGGCGGATATTGTTCTGGTCCTCAGCGATGTTAGCAAGATGCGAGAAATAGCTGAAAGCGCGGACAACGCGGAGGGTATCCGCGATCGACATCCCGTCCAGAATGGCTTCCAGCTCCCGGCGCGCGGGCTTATCGTCGTCCCGATGGAAACGGATCGAAGTCTGCCGGATGCGCTCGACCAGATCGAACACATCGGCCCCTTCCTGATCGCGGACAGTGTCGCCGAGAATGCGCCCCAGCCGCCGGATGTCGGCGCGCAGCAGCGCGTCATCGTCGGAGAGCGGGTTCTCCCCATCGCGAAGGCTGGTGTCGCGAGTTCTGGATGAGAACGCTTCTGACGACATGGGACACCCGTTGCGGAATAAAGACCGGCATCCTCCCAGTCGCAAGTTTTCCGTAACGGCGCAAGCACCGGAATCATCAGGTCTGGCGCATTTTTCGCAACAGATGTGGCGAGCGGCGGAACGATTTGCGTTTCTCGCAAGAAATGGAAACCATTCCGAAGCCGGACGCGCTAGATGTTGCGTCCGGCGCGCTGCCAATACGGATCGCGCAGCCGCCGTTTGAAAATCTTGCCGGAATCCTCGCGGGGAAGGTTTTGCTGCACCTCGATATGCTTGGGCACCTTGTAGCCGGCCAGCGCCAGCTTGAGCTGTTCGCGGAGCGCAACAACATCGAGCGCCACACCCGGCTGCGGCTCGACCACCGCCATCAAGGCTTCGCCAAATTCCTCATCCGGGATACCGAACACCGCGCAATCATGCACGCCGGACAGGCCGTGCAGCACGGCCTCGATCTCGGCCGGATAGATGTTGACGCCGCCGGATATCACCATGTCGCGCTTACGATCGCAGATGAACACATAGCCGTCGGCGTCGATATATCCGACATCACCGCTGGTAATGAACCCGTCGCGGTCGATCTCGGCGCGCTTCTCGGGCTTGTTGTGATAGGTGAAGTCCGGATTGGCCGCGATGCGTGAATAGATTTCTCCGATCTCACCCTGAGGCAGAATCCGGCCATCATCCCCGATGAACCGCAGTTCGGCACCCGGCGATATCTTGCCGACGGTGCCGGGCTTCTTCAGCGCGTCTTCCGAATTGGCGAAGGTTACCGCGCCGGATTCGGTGCTGCCATAGAACTCGAAGATCACCGGACCGAACCATTCGATCATCGCCCGCTTCACATCCGCCGGACACGGCGCAGCCGCATGGATGATGTGCCGTAGCGACGAGACATCATAGGATTTGCGAACGCTCTCCGGCAGCTTGAGCAACCGGGTGAACATGGTCGGCACCATGAAGACGTTGTCGATCTTCTGCTCGTCAATGATCCGCAGAAATTCTTCCGCGTCGAAACGCGGCATGATCACCAGCAGATCGCCGAGCCGCCCCGCGCGCAGACCGAAGGCATTGGGCGCCGAATGATATAGCGGCCCCGGCAACAGCGCACGCACGCCCGGCTTCAGCCCGTAGATCAGCGCGCGCATCGCTTCCATGGATGCGGTCTGCTCCGGCGTCGGAGCATAGCGTTTGACGCCCTTGGGATGCCCCGTCGTGCCGGACGTGTAGATCATGTTCTGCGGCTGCGGCAGCGCAGGGCCGTCATAAGGCGTCTGCCTGCCGAGCCATGTATCGAAATCAATCGTGCCCGCTGCAGGGGCACACAGGGCCGAGTCGATCCGGTAGGTGGAGACGATTTCCGGTGGCGGCGCCACACTGAGCATGGTCACGCCGGCCGGGAGGACAACGGCGAGCCCATGCAGCAGATCGGCATGGCCGATCAGCACGCGCGCGCCGGAGTCGCCAACGACATAGGCGATCTCATCGGACTTGAAATGCCAGTTGATCGGAACCGCATAGGCCCCGAGCGTCATGACGGCATACGCGGCCTCGAGAAACGCAATATCGTTGCGCATCAGGACGCCGACGCTGTCGCCCTGCTTCACGCCAAGCACCGCGAGACCGCCTGCGATCAGGCGCGCCCGCTCGTTCACTTCATCCCGCGTCTTGCGGCGATCGCCGCTGACGATTCCCGTCGCGCGTTTTTCCGAAGCCGACATGCCTCTGCCCCTCAGTTCGCGCCGTCCACGAATTTCGGAGCACGCTTCTCCAGATTGGCGCGCACGGCCTCGGTCTGGTTCGGCGTCCCCATTACCTTCATCTGTTCGACAGATTCCGCCAGCAGCGCGGGGCCTGGATCGCCGCCGAGACCGTTGAGCATGCGCTTGATGCCGCGGATGGCGTCGGGGTTTTTGCCGGCGATCTCGCGTGCGGCTTCCAGCGCCGCGGCGCGCGGATCGTCGCAGATGCGCGTCGCAAGGCCGTAACTCATCGCCTCCTGCGCGGAGAAAATCCGTCCGGTGAAGGCAAGATCGCGCAGGATGTCGTCGCGCACCAGGCGCGCGAGGATCGGCGTGCCCGCCATGTCCGGGACGAGACCCCATTTGATTTCGGTAACCGACATGCGTGCATCCGGAGCAAGAAAGCGCATGTCTGCGCCAATGGCCAATTGAAAGCCTCCGCCAAACGCGACGCCGTGAACGGCCGCGATCACCGGAACCGGCAGTTGCCGCCAGCCCCAGACCGCCTGCTGCGAGTGATTGGCGAGACCGTGCGTGCGCTTGGCGAGATCGCGCAGATCACTGGTGCCGTCGTTCATTGCAGCGAAACGCCCCATATCGAGGCCGGCACAGAACGCGCGGCCCTCCCCGGACAGCACCACCGCGCGCAGGCCCTTTTCGGTACGAAGCCGCTCGGCGGTATCGACCAGCGCATTGAACATCGGCGCATCCAGCGCATTCATCTTGTCCACGCGGATCATCCGGACGTCGGCGACCCCTTCCGACATCGAAATCCTGATGCGCTCACTGGTGGCGGTCATTGGCCTTCTCCCTCAAGTTTTTGATCTCTTCTCTTTACAGGTTTAGAGCATGCTGTTTTAATTAATCAACTAACTAATGAAGAAAAACGGATCAGGGAGGGTTGCACCATGTTCACAGATCGTCTTCTTGCGGGCCGCAAAATCCTGGTGACCGGTGGCGGCACCGGTCTCGGCAAGGCCATGGCGGCGAAGTTCCTCAGCTTGGGCGCGGAAATCCACATCTGCGGGCGCCGTAAGGGCGTCTGCGAGGAAACCGCCGCCGAACTGATGAAGGCGCATGGCGGCAAGGTCACGGCGCATGGTGTCGATATCCGTGACGCCGCCGCGGTCGATGCCATGATCGAGGACGCATTCAAGGGCGGCCCCCTCACCGACCTGATCAACAACGCCGCGGGAAACTTCATCGCGCGCACGCAGGACCTGACGCCGCGCGGCTTCGACGCCGTCGCCAACATCGTGATGCATGGCACGTTTTACGTCACCCATGCAGTCGGCAAGCGCTGGATCGCCGGCGGCCACCGCGGCAACGTCGTGTCGATCACAGTGACGTGGGTACGCAACGGCAGCCCCTATGTGGTGCCGTCCGCGATGAGCAAATCCGCGATCCATGCCATGACCATGTCGCTGGCGACCGAATGGGGCCGCTACGGCATCCGGCTCAACACCATCGCACCGGGTGAAATCCCGACCGAAGGCATGAGCAAGCGCATCAAGCCCGGCGACGAAGCCGGCGCACGCACCATCGCGATGAATCCGATGGGCCGCGTCGGACGCATGGAGGAGTTGCAGAACCTTGCCACCTTCTTGATTTCCGGCGGCTGCGACTGGATTAATGGCGAGACCATCGCCATGGACGGCGCGCAGGCGCTGGCCATGGGTGGCAATTTCTACCAGTTGCGCGACTGGACAGATTCCGACTGGAGCGCAGCACGCGATGCCATCATGGCACAGAACGAAAAGGACAAGGCGAAGCGCTCATAAACGCTCGCTGCGAAAAAAGAAAAGGGAGAAACTGAATGCGTTTGTTGAGACCGCTACACGTTGCCGTTGCCGCTGGATTCCTGATGTCGGCGACCGGCACCGCGATGGCCCAGAAAAAATACGATACCGGGGCAACCGATACGGAAATCAAGATCGGCAACATTATCCCCTACAGCGGCCCGGCTTCCGCCTATGGCGTCGTCGGCAAGGCGATGGAAGGCTACTTCAAGAAAGTGAACGATGACGGCGGCATCAACGGCCGCAAGGTCAACTTTATCTCGTATGACGACGCCTACAGCCCGCCGAAGGCTGTCGAGCAGACCCGCAAACTGGTCGAAAGCGACGAAGTACTGCTGGTGTTCGGCGCGCTCGGCACGCCATCGAATTCGGCGATCCACAAGTACATGAACGCGAAGAAGACTCCGCATCTGTTTCTCGCCACCGGCGCGACCAAGTGGAACGATCCGAAGTCGTTCCCCTGGACCATGGGCTGGCTGCCGAGCTACCAGAGCGAGGCACGCATCTATGCGAAGTATCTCCTGAAGGAAAAGCCGAACGCGAAGGTCGCGATTCTTTATCAGAACGACGACTTCGGCAAGGATTACCTCAAGGGCGTGCAGGACGGCCTGGGTGACAAGAAATCCATGATCGTCGCCGAGGAAAGCTATGAACTGTCCGAGCCGACGATCGACTCGCACATCGTCAAGCTCAAGACCCTGAACCCGGACGTGCTGCTGGTCTTCACCACGCCGAAATTCGGCGCGCAAACCATCAAGAAGATCGGTGAACTGGCGTGGAAGCCGATGCTGATCATCTCCAACGTCAGCGCTTCGACTGCGACGGTGATGAAGCCTGCCGGCCTCGACAACGCGCAGGGCGTGATTTCCGCGGCCTACGCCAAGGACACCTCCGATCCGCAGTGGAACGACGATCCCGGTATGAAGGAATACAAGGCATTCCTCGCCAAGTATGTCCCCGAAGCCAACGTTGCGGACAGCTCCGCTCTCACCGGCTACAACATGGCGCAGACCATGGCTGCCGTGCTGAAGCAGTGCGGCGACAACCTCACCCGTGAGAACGTCATGAAGCAGGCGGCCAGCATCGGCGGCATTCAGCAGGGCGGCCTCCTGCCGGGCGTTCTGATCAAGACCGGCCCTGCCGACTTCGCTCCCATCGAGCAACTGCAACTCATGCGGTTCAAGGGCGAGCGCTGGGAACTGTTCGGCGAGGTACAGGACGGTGAAGCCTCCAGCGTCAAGCGCTGATCTGCGCATGGTGTTGACATGACATGATCCGGCGAGCCGGAAATTCTGGTAATTTCGTCTCGCCATTCAATTGCCTCCCGTTATATTGGTGCCAAAGCAGCCAAGAAACGGGAGGCAATTTCGTGGGATCCAGTGAAGAACTCGTGCGGGCAACGGCCTGCGATATCGTCGAGCGGCTGCGCAAGAACGAGATTACTCCCCACGATCTGCTCGATGCGCTGGAAGCCAGAATCCGGAAAGTGGACGGCCAGGTCAACGCCCTCCCCATTCTCTGCTTTGACCGCGCCCGCGACCACGCCGACACGTTGATGAAGAAGCCGCCCGCCGAGCGCGGCCTGCTCGCCGGGATGCCGGTACCCATCAAGGACCTGACCGACGTCGCCGGGGTGCGGACCACGCAAGGCTCGCCGATCTTCAAGGATGTGGTCGCAACGAAGTCCAACATCGTGGTCGAAAATCTCGAGACCAACGGCGCCATCGTCTACGCCAAATCCAACACACCCGAATTCGGCGCCGGCGCGCAGACCTTCAACGAGGTGTTCGGCGCGACGCGAAACCCGTGGAATCTCTCCCGCTCCGCATCCGGCTCATCGGGCGGCGCGGCGGCCGCGCTCGCGAGTGGCACGGCCTGGCTGGCCCATGGCACCGACGTCGGCGGCTCGCTGCGTAATCCCGCCAGCTTCTGTGGTGTGACCGGTATGCGCCCCAGCATCGGCCGCGTGGCGCACTCACAGGCGGCAAAGGTCGATCGAACCCTGAGCGCCGACGGCCCGATGGCCCGCAATGTCGAGGATCTGGCGCTGATGCTGGACGCGATGTCCGGCGAACATATTGGTGATGCGCTGTCGCTCCCCCGATTGCAGACGTCGTTTCTCTCCGCCGCGCGCTCCGGCGCAAAGCCAAAGCGCATCGCCTACTCGTCCACACTCGGCATTTCTCCGGTCGACCCGGAAGTCGCGGAGATTACCCGCAAGGCCGCGCAGCGCTTTGCCGAAGTCGGCGTGATCGTCGAGGAAGCTCATCCCGATTTCAAGGAAGCGGTCGAATGCGCCCATGTGCTGCGTGCCTATGATTACGTGCTGACCAAGGGCAAGCTGCTCAAGACGCACCGCGACCAGTTGAAGCCGGAAGTGATCTGGAACATCGAGGAAGGTCTCAAGCTCACACTTGCCGATATCGAGCGGGCCGAGGCGCAGCGCGTCACCCTGATGAACCGCGCCATCGCCTTCTTCGAGACCTACGATCTCCTGCTCTGTCCGACCACCATCGTCGCGCCATTCCCGGTCGAGCAACGCTATCTCGCCGAATGCAACGGCGTGACGTTCGGCAACTATGTCGGCTGGCTCGCCATCGTCTCCGCGATCACCATCGCCTGCTGCCCGGGTCTGTCGATCCCCTGCGGCTTTACGCGCGAAAACCTGCCGGTCGGACTGCAGATCGTCGCGCCACCCCGCGGGGAAGCGCGGGCGCTGGCGGCGGGGAAACTGCTTGAAACCATTCTCGGACTCGGCACGATCACGCCAATTGATCCGCGCAAGGGCTGACTCCTAAAGGGCATGATCCTGTCCGAAAACCGGTTTCCACCTTTCGGGATCATGCCCTGCTTGCAATCGGCAGGCCCGCATGAAACATAACGTGCTCATCACTGACGAGGATTAAATGGCCGCGCCAAAACCGCCCGCATTCGACACACTCAGCCTGCATGCGGGCCAGCATCCCGATCCGGTCACCGGCTCGCGTGCCGTTCCGATCTATCAGACGACGTCCTACGTGTTTCAGGATGCCGATCACGCGGCGGCCTTGTTCAATCTGGAGCGCGCGGGCCATATCTACACGCGCATTTCCAACCCGACCATTGCCGTGCTCGAAGAGCGCCTCGCCGCCCTGGAAAACGGCGTCGGCGCGGTCTGCACCGCGAGCGGCATGGCCGCGTTGCACCTGGCCATCGCCACGCTCCTGAACGCAGGCGATCACATCGTCGCGTCCGCTTCGCTCTACGGCGGAACCATCAACCTTTTGACGCACACGCTGCCACGCTTCGGTATCACCACGACCTTTGTGAAGCCGCGCGACCTCGACGGCATCAAGGCCGCGATCAAGCCGAACACAAAACTGGTGATCGGCGAGACTATCGGAAATCCCGGCCTTGAGGTGCTGGACATTCCGGCGGTGTCGAAGATCGCGCATGACGCAGGCATTCCGCTGCTGATCGACAACACCTTCGCGACGCCCTACCTTGCCCGCCCCATCGAGATGGGCGCGGACATCGTGATGAACTCGATCACCAAGTGGATCGGCGGCCATGGCATCGCCATCGGCGGCGTGATTGTCGACGGCGGGCACTTCGACTGGGAAAAGTCCGGCAAATTCCCAACGCTGACCACTCCCTATGATGGCTATCACGGCATCGTCTTCGCCGAGGAGTTCGGCCCGCAGGCCTTCATCATGCGCGCCCGCGCAGAAGGGCTTCGCGATTTCGGTGCCTGCCTGTCGCCGACCAATGCCTTCCAGATTCTGCAGGGCGTGGAAACATTGCATGTGCGCATGCAGCGCCATGTCGAGAACGCCGCCGCCGTTGTGGGCTTCCTGAAGTCGAACAAGGCCGTCGAGTGGGTACTGCATCCCTCGCTGGACACGCACCCCGATCATGAACTCGCCAAAAAACTCCTGCCGCGTGGCGCGGGTTCGATCATCACCTTCGGCATCAGGGGCGGACGCGACGCAGGCCGCAAGTTCATCGAGGCGCTGAAGCTCGCCAGCCATCTGGCGAATGTCGGTGACGCGAAAACTCTGGTCATCCATCCGGCCAGCACCACGCATCAGCAGATGAATGCGGAGCAGTTGAAGACCGCAGGCATCGGCGAAGAACTGATCCGCCTCTCCATCGGCATCGAAGCCGCAGAAGACATTATCGGCGACCTCGGCCAGGCGCTGCGCTTTTCACAGAAGGCTTGAGACATGATTTTGACTGTGGACGGCGCTGAGGTTTTCGCCACGACGGGCGGCAAGCCCTTCAATCCGGACCTGCCGCTGGTGATTTTCCTGCACGGCGCCGGCTTCGATCATTCGATGTGGGCGCTGTTCAGCCGGTGGTTCTCCCATCACGGCTACAGTGTGCTCGCACCCGACCTTCCAGGACATGGCAAGTCAAAGGGGGCACTGATCCCGACCATCTCGGGCATGGCCGATTGGGTCATCAAGCTGATCGAAGCGGCAGGCGCGAAGAAGGCCGGTCTTGCCGGCCATTCGATGGGCTCGCTGATCGCGCTCGATGCGGCTGCGCGCTACCCGGACAAAATTTCCGCGCTGTCGCTGATCGGCGTCGGCGGCGCGATGCCGGTGTCCCCCGATCTGCTCAACGCAGCGAAGGACAACAATCACGACGCCATCGACATGGTGTCGATCTGGGGCTTCGGTTTCGGTGCGACCTTAGGCGGATCGCAGGCGCCGGGGCTGTGGATGCTCGGCGGCGGCCAGCGCGTGCTGGAACGCGACGCGCCCGGCGTGCTGCACAACGATCTCGCCGCCTGCAACGATTACAAGACCGCGATGGACGCGGCGGCGAAAGTCACTGCACCGACCACGCTTATTCTCGGCGAGCGCGACATGATGACCCCGCTCAAGTCCGGCAAGCAGCTTGCCGCTGCGATTGCGGGATCGAAGCCCGTCGTGCTGCCGGGTGCAGGCCACATGCTGACAGCGGAGCGGCCCGACGATGTGCTGAAAGCGCTGATCGCGGCAAATACGCCAACGCACGCAACCTGAATCCGGATGTCGTTCCGGCGCAGGCCGGGACGACCAACAAGCCAGCCCGTTCGCACCGCATCCGGCTGGTAAATGCACATCATCTGAGTTTACGGAAACAATCCGCGCGTCATCTTGGCCGCGCGGACTTTCTCGACGCCGATGGCCATCGCCGCGGTCCGGTGCGAAGTGTTTTCCCTCTTCGCCCGTTCCACCATCGCATCGAACGCGCGATCGAGAATGCGGTACTCGCGCTGCTTCACCTCCTCCTCTTCCCAGAAAAGCTGCTGCAGGTCCTGCACCCATTCAAAATAACTGACCACCACGCCGCCCGAGTTGCACAGGATGTCGGGGATCACGAAAATCTCCTTCTGCCTCTGTTCGAGAACCTGATCGGCCTCCGGCGTGGTCGGCCCGTTGGCGCCCTCCGCCAGCACGCGGCAGCGCAATTGTGCCGCGACATCTGCGTCGATCGCACGCTCCATAGCGGCGGGCACAAGCACATCGCATGGCAATGTCAGCACGCTTCGCGGATCGCATTGCAATTCGCTGGAAAAGCCGGCGATGCTGCCGTGACGGGCGGCATGCCTGGCCAAAGCCGCCACATCCAGCCCTTTTGAATCGTACAGCGCACCTGTGTGGTCGCTGACCGCGATGATTCTGACCCCATGCTCCGCCAATTCCAGCGCGGTATGGGAGCCGACATTACCGAAACCCTGAATCACAGCGGTTGCTTCGGCGAAATTGACCGACAACAGGGCCAGCACACGCCGGGCAAGATAAGCGACACCCCTGCCCGTCGCTTCGCGGCGGCCCAACGTCCCGCCGGACGCGACCGGCTTGCCGGTCACGATCTCGGTCACCGTCTTGCCCTGGTACATGGAGTAAGTGTCCATGAACCACGCCATCACCTGCTCGTTGGTCCCCATGTCCGGCGCCATCACATCGGTGTGCGGGCCAACGAACGGAATCATCTCCTGCATGTAGCGCCGCGACAGCGCCTCCAGCTCGGTCCGCGACAGCGCCGCCGGATCGACATGGATTCCGCCCTTGGCTCCGCCGTAAGGCAATCCGACCAGCGCGCACTTCCAGCTCATCCAGATCGCCAGCGCCGCGACCTCGCCGAGGTCGACAGTGGTTGAAAATCGCGTCCCGCCCTTGGTCGGACCGAGCGTGAGATGATGCTGCACGCGATAGCCTTCAAACACGGCAACGGTTCCGTCGTCACGATGGATCGGACATGAGACCGTGACGGCACGCTTGGGCATCAACAGCCGCGCCCGTTCATCGTGAGGAATAGAAAGATGATCGGCGATCACGCCGAACTGCTTCACAGCCATATCGAAAACCGGGCCGCCGTAGACTGTCATGGACGTATCCTGCCGTTGATACTGTTGAATGTTGCTGCCAGGCTGCTGGTTTCCCCTGACGTTGCACCACGGTTTGCGACAAGGCAAACGTCTTCATCTGCGCGCAAAGCGTGCATCGAGATATCCAGTATTACCAAGTTGTTTTCGTGGCCGGCCAGACGATCTACATGCCGAGATAGGCTCGCCTGACTTCCGGATTGGACTTGATATCTGCGGCCGGGCCGCACATCACCACCTTGCCGGTTTGCAGCACATAAGCGCGGTCGGAAATCTCAAGGCTCTCCGACAGCCGCTGCTCAACAAGCAGAATGGTGACGCCGCTGTCGCGAATCTGCTGCACCGCCCGGAAAATTTCGTCCACCAGCTTGGGCATAATGCCTTGCGATGGCTCGTCCAGCATCAGAAGGCGCGGCCGCGTCATCAGCGCGCGCGCGATCGCCAGCATCTGCTGCTCGCCGCCGGACAGTGTCGCGGCCCGCTGCGAGAGACGCTCTTCCAGCCGGGGAAACAACTTGAAAACGAATTCCAGCGGGCTGTTCCGGTCCGGACTGCCGCGATGCAGATAACTGCCGAGTCGCAAATTGTCGGCGACGCTCAGGCGCGGAAACAGCCGCTTGTTCTCCGGCACGTAAGCAAGCCCGCGCGCCGTGACCAGATGCGCGGCGATATTGTCGATTCGCTCGCCCACGAAGTTGACGGTACCGGACTTCGGCTTCTCCATGCCTGCGATGGATTTCAGCAAGGTCGATTTTCCGGCGCCATTCGCGCCCGCGACCGTGACGATCTCGCCAGAATCGACATTGATCGAGATATCCGAGATCGCGATCAGGCCGCGATAGGCCGTGGTGAGGTTCGCAACATCAAGCAACACGATGACGATCCCCCAGATAGGCCGCGATCACCTTTTCGTCGCGCACGACTTCCTTCGGCAGGCCCTCCGCCAGAACCTTTCCGAGATGCAACACCACGGCGCGATCGACCAGCGGCATCACAACTTCCATCACATGCTCGACCATGACGATGGTCACGCCGGTCTCCCGGACCTTCCGGATCAATTCAACACCGGCGGCCGCCTCGCTGGGCGTCAGTCCGGTCAGCACCTCATCGAGCAACAGCAGCTTCGGTTCGGTGGCGAGCGCGCGCGCCACTTCGAGCCGCCGCTTCTGCGGCGGGGTCAGGTCGGCAGCGGATGAGTCCGCATGCGCCGCAAGACCGACATAATCGAGAACATCCAGCGCCTTCGCCCGCGCCTGCAGCACGCCGGGATAGCGCACGAATGCGCCGACCGTGACATTTTCGACCACCGACATGGAATCGAACGAACGCGGCACCTGATAGGTTCGCGCGATGCCGAGATCACAGCGATCCGCCGCCGGCAGCGGCGTGATATCGCGTCCGTCGAATTCGATGACGCCGAAGGACACAGGAAACGCGCCTGCGATCAGATTGAACAGGGTCGATTTGCCCGCGCCGTTGGGGCCGATCAGCCCGAGAATTTCGCCGCGATAGACATCGAGGTCGATGGAATCATTGGCGACAAGGCCGTCGAAACGGCGCGTCACGCTGCGGCAGGTCACAAGCGGCTTTCCAGTCATGCCGTCGCCTCACGCTTGATCGGTTTGATGAAGCTGAGGATACCTTCGGGGCGGGTCAGCGACACGATCATGACCAGCCCGCCATAGATCACGAGATCGAGGCCGGAGCCGGAGCCGCCGAGATAAGATCGCGAAAGCTCCGCCAGCGGGATCAGGATCAGAGCCCCGATCGCCGGCCCCCAGAGAGAGCCGACGCCACCCAGCACCGCAGGCAGCGCCATCAACAGCGAGAACCGGAAATGCATCACGCTGTCCGGGTCGATATACGACACGAACGCCGCGTAGAATCCCCCGCCCACCGCCGTAAAGAACGCCGAGATCGCAGCCGCCGCCATCTTGGAGCGAAAGATTGTGACACCGAGGCTTTCGGCGGCTTCGGCGTTGTCCTTCACCGCCCGCCACCAGTAACCCCACTTGGATTCGACAATCGAGAACGTCACGAGCCAGGTGACCGCGAACAGGCCCAGCGCGAAGTAGAAATATGGCACCTTGTCCCGCGCGAACTGCAAGGTCCACCACGAATCCGGCGTGAACGGCCACTGGATGCCGAGCGCGGCGCCTGCGTAGTCCCAGTTATGGAACAGCAGCAGGCCGATTTCGGCGATGACGATGGTCGCAATCGAGAAATAATGTCCCTTGAGCCGGAAGCACGGATATCCCAGCGCCAGCGCGATCAACGCGGCGATGATTCCGCCGGCAAGCAGTCCGCCCCATGGCGTGATGCCAAACTTCACATAGAGGAGACTGGTCGCATAGGCGCCGATCCCGAAATACAGCGCATGGCCGAGCGAGACCTGCCCGCAATAGCCGCCGAGCAGGTTCCAGCTTTGCGACAGCGCGGCAAACAGCAGCGTCAGGATCAGAACGTTCATCATGTAAACGTCCGACACAAAGCGCGGCACCAGCGCGATCAGCGCAAAGACAATGGCGGCGGTGATGAGCTGCCACCGCCGGCTGGCGACGAACGCGGACATCGACGAGGCGGTCATGCCCTGTGTCATCACAGCCTCCCGAACAGGCCGCTCGGCCTGACGAACAACACCAGAAGATAGAGCGAGTAAACGCCGACCGATTTCAGCGACGCCGGCAGGATCAAGGTCGTCAGCGCCTCGACAAGGCCGACAATCACCCCCGCCACCAGCGCGCCGAAGATGCTGCCGAAACCGCCGAGCGCCACGGTGACATAGGCAATCAGCGCAAACGTGCCGCCGACCTGCGGATGAATATAATAGAAGATCGCCAGCACCGCGCCGGCGACGCCGACCAGCGCTGCGCCCAGCCCCCACCCGAGTGCGAACACCCGGTTGCGGTCGATGCCGACCAGCGCCACCGCGCCCTGATCCTCGCGGGTCGCTTCCAGCGCCTTGCCGAAATCGGTTCGCGTGATCAGCCAGTAGAGACCGGCGAACACCGCGAGCGACACCACGCCGCCGAATATCTGCGGCCAGGGCAGGAACACGCCGCCGAGATTCAGTGTCTTGCCGCCGAGCCATGTGTTGGCGATGTTGCGATAGTCCGGGGTGAAGAAGTATTGCGCGAGACCCTGGATCAGAAGCGCCAGACCGAAGGTCGCGAAGATCTGCACCATGCCGGGGTTGGCCTTGGCGCGCATCGCATAGCGGATGATTCCCGCGTAAGCCGAGACGCCCAGCACGAACATCAGCGCCACCACCAGCGGCGCAAGCACCACCGGATCGAGCGCGGTCATGAACACCAGCCCGAATGTCGCGTACATCGCGAGCATGAGAAATTCGCCGTGGGCGAAGTTCACCACATCCATCAGACCGAAGATCAATGACAGGCCGACCGCGATCAGCGCGTAGATAAGCCCCATCAAGAGGCCACTTGCGATTACCTGAAGAAAGGCTTGCGTGGTCACAGTGAACTCATTCCGTCAAGAACATGGCGGGTGGACACGGCATGAACCGTTTCAGAAAAAGGGGCGCTGCCAATCACGACAGCGCCCCGTAACAGTTAGCCGTTCATCGGCCATTTCGGCTCGGCGATCGCCGCCTGCGCGGGATAGACCGTGATGAACTTGCCGCCGAGATACTGCAGCAGCACCGGATCGGCGTCATCGTTCTGGCCCTCGGCGGTGAACTTGATCCGCTTCCACGGCATGATGGTCTTCTCGCCGGGCGTATCGGTGGCCGCCAGCGCGGCGCGAATCTTCTCGCCGTCTGTGGACTTGGCCCGGTCGATCGCATCCGCCAGAACGAGGACGGACGTCAACTGCCGCGAGGTGTTGTCGTTCAGGTCGCGGTTGGCGCGAGCCTTGAACATGTCGTTGACCTTGCCGACCGACGGACGCTTGGACGCCAGATCGAGCGAGAAGCTGGCGCGCGAGATCATGCCGTTCAGCTTGTCGCCCACCGCATCGAAGGTCGCCTTGTCGGAGAAGCCCGCCGCCTGCGCGAGGATGTTGTTCGGCTTGTAACCGAGCTCGTCCATGGTCTTCATCAGAAGAATGGTGTCGGTGGTATAGCTCGACGGCAGCAGCACGTCCGGATTGGCGCTCTTGATCTGTTGCACTTCGGCGGTCAGCGACGGCGACGATGCGCGATACTTGATATCGGCGACGACCTTGTAGCCGCGATCGGCGGCGAGCTTGCGCTGGACATTGGAGGAGTCGGTGCCGAAAATCGTATCCTCGAAGAACAGCCCGACGCTGTCGATCTTCTTGCCCTTCTTTTTCAAGGCATCCATGAACTCGAACATCGCGAGCGAGAACATCTCGTCATGCGCGGCGGGCCGGAAGAAGAACTTCAGGCCGCGGCGATGCAGGCTCGGCGAGGACGAATCGGCTGCGACGTAAGGAATGCCATAGCGTTCGCAGGATGCGCTCACCGTCGCCGACACCGACGAATGGAACGCGCCGCAGATCGCGACCACCTTGTCCTGCGTGATCAGGCGCTCGGCCTCGGCCCGCCCCTTCTGCGGATCGCCCTGATGGTCGGCGAAAACCAGCTTGATCTTGGCGCCGCCAAGGCCCGCAAGCCCGGCGCTCTTTGCCGTGGGCAAATCCAGATCATGGGCATTGTTGACGATGTCCGCCGCGGTTTCCAGCGCGTGGCGCGCATCCGCGCCGATCTGCGCGGTCGGTCCTGTCAGCGGCCAGATGCAGCCGATCAGGATTTCCTTGCCAGCCTGCGCCAACGCGCGGGTTCCGAGAGTTCCGGCAACTGACATGGCGACACCGGACAACAGTACTTCGCGGCGATTCATCGACGATACTCCCTGGTTAGACACTGCCTTTACGGGGCATTGCGGCTGATCTGGTTAAATTCACTGAATGGAAAATTCAGAATTGCGAACGTCCGTCACCAGCATGAAGCCTGGCGCGTGGGTGATTGCGAAGCTCGGCCGCGACTGCAGGATGACCGATTGCGGGGTCACACCGCACGCCCAAAATACCGGCATCTCATCGGGCTGAATGCTCACTGCGTCGCCATAGTCGGGCTTCGCAATATCGCCGATGCCGATCAGTTCCGGCTTGCCGATATGCACCGGCGCACCGTGCACGGATGGAAACCGTGTCGTGATCTGGATCGCGCGAATGGCTTCCGCGGGCTTGAACGGCCGCATCGACACCACCATTCGTCCCTCGAACGGTCCCGCCGCCTTGCACGCGATGTTGGTGCGATACATCGGGACGTTGCGCTGTTCGTCGATGTGACGAATACGCAAGCCATCCGCGATCAGCGCTTCTTCAAAGGAGAACGAACAGCCGATCACGAAGGCGACCAGATCGTCGCGCCAGTGCGCCATGACATCGGTCGGCTCCTCGATCAATTCGCCGTCGCGCCAGACCCGGTAACGCGGGATATCGGTGCGGATATCGAGATCAATGCCAAGCGCGGGAATGCGTGGATCGCCGACCTCCGACATGCCGATAATCGGGCATGGCTTGGGATTGAGCTGGCAGAAGCGGTGGAAGGACGCCGCAAGGCTTTCGGGCAGGATGGCCAGATTGCCCTGAACATATCCGGGCGCGACACCTGCCGTGACATCCACCCGGCCTGCACGATAGGCCAGCCTCGCATCACGGCTCGGGAGATCCGCATCATGGCTCTGAACGGAACGTGTCACCTGTTCGGCTGCCGAAAGCATAAGACCACTCCATATCCCGTTGAAAAGAGTGGATCATCGCCCCAAGATAAAGTCTAGTCGCGTTTTTTTATGAGAAACGATAAGCTGGATTAATAGGTGCGGAGTTACGGCATGGTGGACTTCAAGTCGATCGAGACGTTTCTCTGGGTGGTGACCCTCGGCAGTTTCGGTGGTGCAGCCCGCAAGCTCAACACAACGCAGCCAGCGATCTCGCAGCGCATCTCTCAACTCGAAGCGGAAATGGGCGTAAAGCTGCTGCAGCGGGACAGCCGTTCCGTCACGCCGACACCCGGCGGCCGGCAGATGATGCTTTACGCCGAGAAGCTGATCGGCCTGCGCCGCGAGATGATGGCCGCCGTCATGGATCGCTCGGCCATGCGCGGCATCGTCCGGCTGGGAGTGTCGGAAACCATCGTGCATACATGGCTACCGCAACTGATCGAGCGTGTTGCGACCACATTGCCGAATCTCTCGCTCGAAATCGAAATCGACATCACGCCCAATCTTCGCGCGCGGCTGATGGCGCAGGAGATTGACCTTGCCTTCTGCCTCGGGCCGTGGCCCGCATCCAACGTGCGCAATCGCGTGTTGTGCGATTATCCGAACTCGTTCGTTGCCAGTCCATCGCTGAAACTCGGCGACGGCCCGCTGACCGTGCGGGACCTGGCGAAGTTCGCGATCATCACTTTTCCGCGCAAGACTCAGCCTTACGAGATCGTTCGTTCGCTGTTCAATCGCCCCGACCTGCCCTCGCCGCGCCTGCATACGAGCGCCTCGCTCGCCACCGTGATCCGCATGGCGACGGACGGCATCGGCATCGCCGTGATCCCCACCGCCATCGTCGAGCGCGAGCTGGCGGAAGGCCAGCTCCAGCTTCTATCGACGGATTTGCATGTGCCAGCTCTGACATTCGCCGCAAGCTGGCTCGCCTCCCCGGATACACTGGCCACCGAAACAATAGCCGATCTTGCCGTCAAACTTGCTCAAGGCGAGATAGATGCAGCATCCGGCGTTAATGCCGCGACGGCGGCGGCTCGTCGGGCATCTCCAGCGCTTCCGTAAACGGAAATTCGAGCACGACTTCACCGGCTTCGTCCGTTACTTCCAGCACGGCGGTGAGCAGCGTCGGGTCCTTGCCTTCGTCCTGGAGAATTTGCCGTACGGTCGCCCGCGCAACGCGCCAGGCGTGATCCGGATCGCGCAAATCCTCGCCTTCCGGGTCCGGAATAAGCGTCGCGCCGATCCGCGTGTTGAAGAAATAGCGAGGCATGCCCGAAATCTAGGACCGCCATCGCAAACCCACAAGGGCGGCCTGCATTTCTGCGCGGTGATATCAGTTGATCTTGCCGGGCCTTCTGAGGCCTAAGTGAAGATCATCTGACGGAATCATGACGTGCACGCCATTATCACCGAGCCGCTGTTCTACGCCGTCGCGATTCCGGCCGTCATCCTTCTCGGCCTGGCGAAGGGCGGCTTTTCGGGCCTCGGCATCGCATCCACGCCATTGCTGGCGCTTTATCTGCCGCCGCTGGAAGCCGCGGCCCTGATCCTGCCGCTTCTCATCATTCAGGACATGATCTCGGTCTACGTCTACCGGCGTGACTGGGACGCGTGGAACCTGAAAGTCATGCTGCCCGGCGCCATCGCCGGGATGGCGCTCGCCTGGCTGCTGGCCTCGCATCTGTCGGACGCGCTGGTCCGCATCATCATCGGCTTCATCGGCCTCGCCTTCGTTGCCAACACATGGCTGCGCCGGAACCGGATTGAAGCCCGCCCGGCAACGGCCGTCAGCGGCGTATTCTGGGGCGCGGTGTCCGGCTTTACATCCTTCATGACGCAGGGCGGCGGACCGCCGTTTCAGGTTCACGTTCTGCCGCAGCGGCTGCCCAAGCTGACTCTGGTCGGCACCACCACGATCTTCTTCACCGTGGTTAACCTCCTGAAGATCGGTCCCTACTTCGCGCTGGCGCAGTTCACCGCGAAGAACTTCATCACGTCACTCGTATTGCTTCCGATCGCCGTGCTGGCGAACTTCGCAGGCATTTGGCTGGTCCGAAAAACGCCCACGGACTTGTTCTACAACATCGCCTATGTGTTGCTGTTTATCATCTCGCTGCTGTTGCTCTGGCAGGGCTTCAAGGCTGTGATCTAGATCATCGGCAGGCTGCGCGGTTCGCGCCCCAGCGGGAAGGCCTTGTCCAGCGCGGCAACTTCACTGTTCGCCAGCGTCAGGTCTCCCGCGCCGGCATTGTCCGCGGCATGGCGCGCCGACGACGCCTTCGGAATCGCGAAGACCGAAGGCCGGCGCGTCAGAAAGGCCAGCGCCACCTGACGCGGCGTCGCGCCGTGTCGCTCCGCAATGTTTTTCAGCAGTTTCCCGCCCGCCGATTCCGGCTCGGGAAAATCGTCGTGACCGAAAGGCGAATAGGCGACCACCGCGACCCCATGCGCCTCGCACCAGGGAATAACGGAGTGCTCGATGGCGCGTTCGTTCAGATGATAAAGCACCTGATTGCAGGCCATGCGCCCTTCGCGCGCCACGTCGTTTATCTCGGCCAGATCGCCCGCGTCGAAATTGCTCACGCCCCAT
Organism: Afipia sp.; assembly: GCA_050249215.1. GTDB lineage: Bacteria > Pseudomonadota > Alphaproteobacteria > Rhizobiales > Xanthobacteraceae > Afipia. The sequence goes on along the minus strand of JBFWQX010000004.1, from coordinate 18,640 downwards.
GAGCGGATTTTTCCATCGCTTACCAGTTGCTCGAATGCCACGACCGTATCCTCCAGCGGATGCGATCCGCGCCAATGCAGCAAGTAACAATCGAGACGATCGGTCTTCAGCCGCTTCAGCGAGCGCTCGCAGGCCTGAACCGTTCCTTTGCGCGAGGCATTGCTCGGCAAGACCTTTGACACCAGAAACACCTCGTCGCGCCGTCCCGAGATAGCCTCCGCGACCACAAGCTCGGCATCGTCATACATCTCCGCCGTGTCGATATGGGTCATGCCGAGATCGAGACCCTTGCGAAGCGCCGCCACAGCGGACACACGGTCCCCGCGGTCGATGTACCAGGTGCCCTGGCCGACAACCGGCACCTGTTGCCCGTTACTTCCGAATAACTTCTGCTTCATTTCACGCTCTCATAGCCCGTCATCTCGAGATAGCCGACGCCGCCATGGCTGCCCTTGAAACTGATCGGACCTTCCCAGTACGCGAAGCGCGTTCCCATCCAGCTTTTTGCATTGAGCGGGACGCTGTCGACATTCAATCCGCGCGCCGCGACAGTGACACGCCATGATGTCGGCAGCTTTCGGCCTTCAATGTCCGTGAATGCTGTCGGCGTCATCACAATCGCATTGGCTGGCAATGGTTCGGACCGTCCGCTGCGATCAATCCAGTTGCCCGCGAAATAGTTCCCGCCGTCCTTCTGCCGCAACCGGAACAGCATGACCTTCTCGCCGGTGTCCAGATGCAGCGAGAACCAGTCCCACCCCGTCTGGTCCGATGCCAGCGGCTGGCTGCTCCACTCGCGGTCCATCCAGGCGCGCCCGGTGACCGCAACCTGCCTGTCACCAAGGGTGAGCGCGCCCGATGCCGTGAAATAAGGCTGGCTGTAGTAGTACGACGCCTGCCCGCGTTCGGATTTCCGGCTATAACCTCTATCGCCTTGCAGAACGAGCGAGCGATCCGCCGCGAGATTCAGGACATAACCGAAATCGTCACCCGATGCGGAGACGACCAGCGGCGCGATGGCCTGCACATGAAAGCCATCGCCACCGCGCATCTCCCATGAATCGATCCATGCACGAAACGGCGCAGCTTCAGCCCCCGCCTGCCCCACACCGCCGCGTGCAAATTTTTCGGCATAACGATGTATCGTGGCGCCGGTGACAGCCGCATGTCCCATCCAGATCTGCCGATTGGCCCAGCCTTCCTGCTGCGCGCCGGGTGTCATGGCTTGCCGGAACAGCGTCCATTGCGCGCCCCACTCTGATCCCGTCGCATCATGAAGGTTCGCGGTCAGGTACCACCATTCGATACGGTAATCGGGATGCGGGCCATGGTCGCGCGGAAATGCGAGCGTCTTGCCGGGAACGACTTCGGCGAAGCCGTCACCTCCATCCCCAAGCCCCGCAAAGCCCTGCGCGCGGGCGAGCGAACTCACCAGCGACGTGACGAGACCGCCACCAACCAGCGACCGCCGGCTGATATGTCGATCAGCGTTCATTGGCAAATATCTTTGCGAGGGCCGCTGGCTGCAGCCGCATCAGCCTCAGAACCGGAAGGCATGTCGCCAGCAGCGCCGCCAGCAGCGCGACGACAAGCAATTCCAGCAACTGCAGCGGGAAGACATGCAGCGGCAAGCGCCATCCGAACGCTTTCACATTGACCACCGCAACCAGACACCATGCCACGAGAATACCGAGCGGCAGCGCCAGCAGCGCCGTGATCAACGCGACCGACATGGTTTTCAGAAGCTCGATCCCCGCGAGCCGACGCCGCGTCAACCCGAGTGCCCACAGCGGCGCGAGTTGCGGCAATCGGCTGTAACTCAACGTCAGCAGGCTTGTGAACAACGCGATTCCCGCAACACCGAGCGTGAAGGCGTTGAGCGCGGAGGTGACAGAAAACGTCCGGTTGAAGATGCGGATGGACTCCGCTTTCAGCGTGGCTTGATCCAGCAACCTGCTTGAATCGAGTCCGAACTTCTCACGTATGGCGGCAATAAGCTCCGCCACCTTTTCCGGTTTCACCCGCAGCCCAAATCGTGTGCGGGGAATGTCGGGCCAATGCGCTGCAAGCGCGTCGATGTCGATACCGATCTGCCCTTTCGGATTGCCGTAGTCGGGATAGATTCCCGCAACCGTCACAGGCCGCGGCCCCGTCGTCCCCGGCAATGTGACACGATCGCCGAGGCCGACCTTCAGCCGCCGCGCCAGTTGCTCGCTGAACAAGGCGCCCTCCCCGGCCCGCACCTTGTCCCAGACCCGCGGCTGTGCTTCCAACAGTGGCCAGCGTTCGCGATAGGTCGAATGATCGGCAAAGCCGATGATTTCCACGGGCAGCGTCGCCAGCGTCACGTCGGTGCGCCATGCCGGAAGGATGGCATCAACCTCCGGACGCTGATGCAGCCACGCGACAATCTCGGCGGCCTGCACATCGCTCGTTGCATTGAGATAGACTTCCGACGCCAGCCTATCATCGAGCCATGCCGTGAAGGTCCGCGAAAAACTCTGCACCATAGTGCCGACGCCGACATTCACAGCGAGCGCGAGCAGCAACGCCATCAGAGCCAGCGACAGTCCCGGCAATTGCTGGCGGCTGTCGGCCCAGAACCATTTCACCAATGGCTGCGCCGTGCCGCGCTGTGCAAATCGCAACGCAACCCCGAGAATGACCGGCAGTATCAGAGCCGCTGCGAGCAACAGTCCCGCCAGCATTCCGAAACCGGCGGTGAGGGAATCTCCGAAAAGGAAACACCCGGCTGTAACGAGAAGGATGGCCAGCGCGAGCAGGCCCTGCCGTTTCAGCCATCTCTGTTGCGATTGTTGCCAGGCATAGGGCTGCGCCGCGACGAGAACCGGCAGGCGATAGACACGGTATAAACCGGCAGCGGCCGCCAGCAATGCGCCGAGAATGCTCATGCCAAGGCCTGAGAACCACCAGTCCGCTTTCAGCACGAGCTGTCCAGGCACCTGCGCCCCATAAAGCCCGCGCAGGCTCGCGGCCACATCGGGCAGGAGAAACGCAGCGACGACATAGCCGCAGATCAAACCGATCATACCGGACACGATAGCCAGCGAAACCAGCTCAACGAGAAGCGTGAAGGTCAGCGCTCGCGCCGACACGCCGCAAGCGCGCATGGTGCGCAGCATCGGCAATCGTTGTTCCAGTGCAAGCCCGATGGCCGAATGCACAATGAACAACCCGACGACAAAGGACAGCAAGCCGAAGGCCGTCAGGTTGAGATGAAAGCTGGCGGTCAGGCGCTCAAGATCGCTGGGTGCGCCCGCTTCGACCAGCCGCAACTTGTCGCCGGCCACCTGCTCCAGCGGCGGACGCTTGCCGCGCAGGTCTCCAACCAGAAGCCGCGACACCTGATCGGGCATTTTGAGGAGGCGCTGTGCGATGCCGATATCGACAATCAAAACACCCGGCGCGAGATTGTCCTGCACCGCGAGCGGAGGCAACGAAACACCATTCGTCCGTGGCGCTGCGCCTTCCGGCAACCCCAGATCAGCCAAGGTTTCCGGCGCGAGCCATGTCTGGCCCGGCGGCGTCAGGAATTTCTGCAGATCCGCCTGCCCGATGTCAGGAGCCGCGCCCGCTCCCGCAGGGAGCGAGACCGGCTCAATGCCGAGCAACCGAAAGGCCCGGCCGCCGATCACCACGCGCCCCTCAACCACCGGCGACACCGGCCAGTTGGCACGGCGCAGATCGACAAAGAGCTGTTGCGGAAAAGCCGGGCCGTCGCGCCCGATCAGCATGGCGGTGTTCGCGCCGCCAAACGTCGCCGCCGCGCGGTCGTAACTCGCGCGCGCCTGCTGATTGATCGCCTGCACGCCACTCCACAGAGCAGTCGCCGAGATCAGTCCGATCAGCAAGGCCGCAAACTGCATCCGGTGCCGCTTCCAGTGGCTCAACAGACCCACGAGAATCCACAGCGGACGCATCATGTGATCCGCCCCGCGGAGAGATGAACCTGGCGGTCGAGCGTCGCGGCGAGACGCTCGCTGTGCGTCACCATCAGAAAACTGCAGCCGGTGCGGGTTACCAGATCGCGCGCCAGCGCCAGCACATCGTCTGCGGTCTTCTCGTCGAGATTCCCGGTCGGCTCATCCGCCAGCAGCACCAGCGGCTTGATCGCCAGTGCGCGGCCGATGGCCACGCGCTGCTGCTGACCGCCGGATAGCTGTTCCGGATAGCGATCCAGCAGCGCATTCAATCCGAGCCGCTCCACCAGTTCGTTCTGCCAGACCGGATCATAACGGCCCGAAATACGCGCCTGAAAGGCAAGATTATCGGCGACCTGAAGACTTGGAATGAGGTTGAATTGCTGGAACACAAGGCCCAGCCTGTCCCGTCGCATCGCTGCCCGGTTACCGTCGGACAATTCCGACACCAGCGCACCGTCGAGCCAGATCTCACCGCTGTCGGCCTTGTCGAGACCGGCGATCAGATGCAGCAGCGTGCTCTTGCCGCTGCCGGATTCGCCGGTCAGCGCGACACTCTCGCCGGCCGCGAGCAAAAGATCGACCCCGCGCAAGACCGCGAGCTGTTCTTCAGAGGTCGGGTAGGACTTGGTGAGGCTCTGGACCGTCAGCATGATCGCTGCGATCATACATAAAGGTGGCTTCGCGGTACATCACGAAGCATCGACCGGCCCCGCCGATGAAAGTTCATCGTCACGGCCGGGCGCTGAGCGAGCTGATTCCGCTCGTCTGGCCCGGCCATCCACGTCCTAAAACGGGCACGGATGAGAACGTGGATGTCCGGCACGCGCCGGACATGACGACCTGTCACAGCCTCAGGTGAGGCTGAGCTCGTACTTCTCAATGTCCTTGGCGCGCTGGTTCTGCGACGCGGCCTTATGGTCGGTCGCGATCCAGGTATAGACCGCCGGCAGCACGAACAGCGTAAACAGCGTGCCGATGGACATGCCTGCGACCACCACGATGCCGATGGAGAAACGGCTCGCAGCACCCGCACCGCTCGCCGTGAGCAGCGGCAAGAGACCCGCAACCATCGCAGCCGTAGTCATCAGGATCGGCCGGAGACGAACGCGCGCCGCATGTTCGATAGCCGTGCGCCGGTCCACACCCTCGTTGACCTGCATCTCGTTGGCGAACTCCACCATCAGGATGCCGTGCTTCGAGATCAGGCCGACCAGGGTCACAAGACCCACCTGGGTGTAGATGTTGATTGTCGCCAATCCAAAGAACAGCGGGATCAGCGCGCCCGAGATCGCCATCGGCACCGAGATCAGGATCACCAGCGGGTCGCGCAGACTCTCGAACTGCGCCGCCAGCACCAGGAAGATGATGATCAGCGCGAACACGAAGGTCACCGTGAGCTGGTTTCCTTCCTGAACGTACTGACGGGAGTCGGCGAGATAGTCGTGAGAGAATCCCGCGGGCAGTTGCTTGGCCTGCTGCTCGAGGAATTCCACCGCCTTGCCGACCGTCACGCCCGGCATCGTCACCGCCTGGAATGTCGCCGAGTTCAACTGGTTGAAATGCGTCAGCGCGTTCGGATTGGTCGCGGTCTGAATGCTGACGACGGTTGAAAGCGGCACCTGCCGTCCTGTATTGGTCGCGACGTAGTAGTTGCCGAGAGATTCCGGCGTCAGACGCAGCTCACGCGGCACCTGCGGAATGACCTGATAGGATCGTCCCTCCAGATTGAAGCGGTTGACATAGTTGCCGCCGAGCAGCGTCGAGAGCGTTGCGCCGATCGCCGACATATTGATGCCGAGGTCGTTCGCCTTGGAACGATCAACAGTCACACGAACGACCGGCTGGTTGAAGGCAAGGTCGCTGTCCGCCACGATGAAGAACCCGCTTTCGCGCGCCGCCTTCTTCAGCTTTTCCATCTGCTCGAAGACGGCCTGGAATCCGCTCGTGGAGTTGATCACCATCTGGATCGGCAGGCCGCCCGGTCCGCCCGGCAGCGCCGGCAGGTTGAACGCGAACGCGTTGACGCCCTCCACCTTGTTCAGTTCATTCTGAACCAATGGCTTGAGCGCCAGCGACGACCGTTTGCGCTCGTCCCACGGCTTCAGGATCATGCCCGCGATGCCGTTGGCCGGACCGCTGGTGCCGTTGATGATGAATCGCAAATCGGTTTCCGGGAAGCTGGCGAAGACATTGTCGAGCTTCTTTCCGTAGAAATTGCTGTAGTCGATGTTGGCGTATTGCGGCGCCTTGGTCACCGAGAACAGAATGCCCTGATCTTCCTCGGGCGCCAGCTCCTTGTTGGTGTTCATGTACATGAAGCCGACAAGGAATAGAATGACCACCGCGAACAGTCCGGTGATCGGCCGATAATCCAGCGACCGCTCCAGCTTGCGGCCATACCAGTCGGTCACGCGCGTAAACACGCGGTCAACCAGCTTGGCGAAACGACCCTGGTTCTGATGTCCGCCCTTGAGCAGCACCGAGCACATCATCGGCGACAACGTGAGCGCGACCACACCGGAGATGATCACCGACCCGGCCAGCGTGAAGGCGAACTCGCGGAACAGCGCGCCGGTCAGACCGCCGAGGAAGCCGATCGGCGCGTACACTGCCGCCAGCGTGATGGTCATGGAGATGACCGGCCCGACGATTTCGCGTGCGCCTATCAGAGAGGCCTCGACCGGAGATTTACCCTCCTCCAGATGCCGGTGGATGTTTTCGACGACGACAATGGCGTCGTCCACCACAAGTCCGATGGCGAGCACCATCGCCAGCAGCGTGAGCAGGTTGAGCGTAAAGCCCATCGCCAGCATCAGGATGCACGCGCCGACCAGTGACAGCGGAATCGTGACCACCGGAATGATCACCGAGCGCAGCGAGGCCAGGAAGAGGAAGATGACCACCACGACGATCAGCACCGCTTCAAGCAGCGTATCGCGCACTTCGTCGATCGACGACTGAATGAACTTGGTCGAGTCGTAAGCCACGCGCATTTTCAGTGACGGTGGCAGGTTGCGTTCGATTTCGGGGAACAGCCCGCGCACACCCTTGACGATGTTGAGCGGATTGCCCTGCGGCGTCGACTGCACGCCGATGAAGATCGCCTGCTGGCCGCTCATGGCGACGCTCGCATCCGTACTTTGCGCGCCGAGTTCAACCGTGGCGATATCTTCAAGGCGGACGAAGCCGCCGTCCTTCGCCTTCACCGTCATCCGCTTGAACTGCTCGATGCTGGTGAGGTCGGTATTCGTCGTGACGTTGGAGACGATGAAGTAGCCTTTCGACTGGCCGGCGGCGGCCTGGAAGTTGTTGGCCCGGATCGCAGCCGCGACATCGTCCGGCGACACGTTACGGCCGGCCATCCGCTCCGGATTGAGCCAGATGCGGGTCGCAAGCGTCTGTGCGCCGAGAATATCGGCGGATGCGACACCATCGACAGTCGAGAGAATCGGCTGCACGACGCGGGCGAGATAGTCCGATATCTGCGGTCCGGTCAGTTCGTCGCTGGCGAAACCGATATACATCACCGCCGTGGTCTGGCCGGTCGATTTCGTGATCACCGGGTCGTTCGATTCTCGCGGAATCAGATAGCGGACCGAGCTGACCTTGGAGCTGACTTCGGTCAGCGCCGAATTCGGATCCACATTGAGCTTGATATAGACCGAGATCGTGCTCGTGCCCTGCACCGACGAGGACGTGATGTAATCGACGCCTTCCGCCGACGCCACCGCCTGTTCGATCGGCTGGGTGATGAAGCCCTGCATCAGATCGGGCGACGCGCCGGGATACGACGTCGTGATGGTCACGACCGTATTCGACAGCTTCGGATACTGGCGGATACCCAGGCTCGTCGCAGCCTTGAAGCCGATCAGCAGAATCAGCAGGCTGACGACAAGCGACAGTACCGGCCGCTTGATAAAGATGTCAGTGAAGGCCATGCGTGGCGCTCCCTCGAAAAATCAATAGCGCGGCGGTTGCGCGGGAATCGGCGGCGGCTGGTCGGTCGAAATCGTAACGGCCGAACCGGACTGCAGCTTGAGCTGTCCGACAGCGACCACGCGGTCACCCGGCTTGATGCCACTGAGAATGACGACGCGGCCATGCACGCGCTGGCCGGTCTTCACGAAGGTCCGGTCGGTCTTCAGCGTTTCTTTGCCTTCGGCATCCTTCGTTCCGGTGATAAGCCAGACGGAGTCGCCATAGAGCGTATAATCCACCGCCGTTTCCGGCACGGTGATCACCGCAGGCTTGGGCGGCAGTTCGACCGTGGTCGATGCGAACATACCCGGCTGCAGGATGCTGTTCGGATTGTCGAGCGTCGCCTGAACCCGGACGTTGCGGGTGTCGGCGTTGATCTGCGACTCGATGGTGGTGATCTTGCCCTCGAAGGTGCGGCCCGGATACGCGTCCACCTTGATGCGGACGGTCTGCCCGACATCGAGAACCGCGCGATCCTTTTCAGTGACCGTGAAGTTCAGGTAGAGCCGCGACAGATCAGTCAGCGAGACGATCTGCGTTCCGGCGCTGAGATACTGGCCAAGTTGCACCAGACGCACGCCGAGCACCCCGCTGAACGGCGCGGTGATCCGCTTCTGCGAGATGATCGCTTCGGTCTTCGCCACCGATGCGGCGCCCTGATCGTAGGCGGCCTGCGCCTGATCCACGGTCGCCTGCGGTCCGAACGATTTCGCGAGCAGCGCCTGGGCGCGGTCGAGCGCGAGCTTCGCCGCCAGCGTCTGCGCCTTGTAGCTGGCGAGATCGCTCTGGTCCGGCGCGTCATAGATTTGCAGCAGCGGATCGCCTGCTTTCACCTCGGCGCCGGGCTGGAACAGGATTTCGGTCACACGCCCGTTCACATCGGTGGTGACATTCACCTGATTCACGGCGGCAAGATCGCCGACCGCGGTCAGAAGATTTGGCAACACTTCCGATTTCGCCTCGGCCACGGCCACAACGGTTGGAGGCGGTTTATTATTCTTGAAGAACTGCGCGATCATATGCGCGCGGAAGGCGTTGAAACCCCAGATGATGCCGACCAGCAGAACAAGCGCTGCGCCGACGATGATCATCCAGCGCCGCATGCGTACTGGCGGACGCGGCTTCTCCGCCGGGGAAGGAGTGTGTTGAGACGGTTTGCTCGTGGCATCCATGTTATGCACTTTCCGCAATCCGGTCCGCCGCATCCATAAGCGGAGGAACGGTGTCCAAATAAGAAGTGATAGCCCGGCCGTTCATTCCGATTCCGCGAAGAATGAACTGGCAAATCTGTCGCTCGAAGTCCGGTGCACTGGGGTATGTCAACGACGGTGTCGCAGGAAGACGTGACAGAGCGACCATGTGCACGACCTGATGCGCGAACCAGAAAAGATTAAGCTGCTCTCCCTCGACCCGCTCCGCGTCGCCCGCCGCGATCGCGCTTTCCAGCGAAGCCTCGAAGATCGTTCCGATCAAATCTCCGATCTTGTCATAAAGCAGCCTCGCGAATTCGCCGTCGGTCAACTGGCTGGAAATCAGCAGCCTGACCCGCTGGGCGTCCTCTCCATCCGGCGATTCGGTCGCGCGCATAAAATGCGCAACCATTTCGCGAATGAGAATCACCAGCGTCGTTGTCGATGGCTTCAATTCACGCAGCCGGATGAGTTCGGGATCGGCCTCGCACTCCTCGGCGAGAATTTCCGCATAGAGTGCGGCTTTCGTGGGGAAATGCTTGAACAGCAATCCTTCGGAAATCCCCGCAGCCTGGGCGACGCTGCGCGTCGTCGTCCCGGCAAAGCCATGGAGTGCGAAACAACGCTTGGCCGCCTCCAGGATCTGCTCCCGGCGGAGATCGCTCGTCAGTCTGAGGGTGCTCATGGCGAACGTGAGTAAACACTCACCTGGCCCGAGTCAATTGTCTTTGCTGCCGTGCAGCACGCAATTTAGCCATATTCCAAAGGGTTTCGCGTTTTCCGCTGCAAGGGATACCGCCAGGCCCCTGCCCGCCGCCAATCATCGGACCAATCGCGGAGGACTACCGTCGCCCGCGCTCGGAAACGCACGGCTTTGTACCGCCGATACGCGCGCAACAGCGGGATCGCTGAAAACGAGTCTTGCCTAACGCCTCCGAACCCGCCTCAATGCGCACAACGAATGGTCCCTGCGTCAGCAGGAAGACCGCAAGGCCCGCGACAAACAGGGCCACGGGGGAGAAACGGATGGCGACGGCAGATTCACCGCCGGGCAACGACTCGGCGGTCATTTCCGATGAGGCACTTCGCAAAGCCGAGGAATTCATCGAAGCGGATGAAGGGGCAACCAACAGGCTCGGCGGATTCATCGGCCAGGTGGTGACGTACATCGCGGTCGCGATGAGCCTGTTCCATCTCTACGCCGCCTACGCAATCGTTCCGACCCAGGAACTGCGTTACACCCATGTCGCGTTCACGCTTGTCTTGTCATTCCTGCTGTTTCCGCTCGCGGCGCGTTTCCGCAACCGGGTGCGCTGGTGGGATATCATTCCCTGCATTCTTGCGGTCGCAACCATCGTCTATGCGCTCATGGGCGGCGACGATTTCACCGACCGCGCCACCACGCCTGATCGCTGGGACGTTATCGTCGGCCTGATCTTCATCGTCCTCGTGCTTGAAGCAACGCGCCGGACCACCGGATGGATCATGCCGGTGGTCTCGATCCTGTTCATCGCCTACGCGATGTTCGGTCCTTACTTTCCGGCGCCCTGGACCCACCGGGCGTACGACCTGCCCCGGCTTGTCGGCCACCTCTTCATCACGCTCGAGGGCATCTTCGGTGTCGCGGTCGACGTATCCGCGACACTGATCATCCTGTTCACGATCTTCGGCGCATTCCTGCAGCAGTCGGGAGCCGGAAAATTCTTCATTGATTTCTCGCTGGCGCTGATGGGCGGCAAACCGAACAGCGCCGGGCGCACGGTCGTTCTTTCGTCGTTCCTGCTCGGTGGTCCATCCGGATCCGGCGTCGCGACAACCGTGATGATCGGGACCGTCGCCTATCCGATGATGAAGAAAGCCGGCTTCGAGAAAAACGCCGCCGGCGGCCTGCTCGCCGCGGGCGGCCTCGGCGCGATCCTGTCGCCGCCGGTGCTCGGCGCGGCTGCGTTCCTGATCGCCGAGTTTCTCAAGATCAGTTATCTCGACGTGATCTGGATGGCGACGATCCCGACCTGCCTCTACTATCTGTCGCTACTGATCATGGTCGAACTCGACGCCAAGCGCTTCGGCGCACGCGACGTCAACTTCAAGCCCGAAATGTCGCTCGGCGCGATGACCAAACGCTACGGCTTCCACTTCATTTCACTCATCGCGGTCGTCTTCTTCATGGTGATCGGCTATTCGCCGTCGCTGTCGGTCTTCTATGCGATCATCACCACCTTCGCGCTGAGCTTCCTGCGCAAGGACACCGCGCTGATGCCGCCGAAACTGAAGCGCGCGCTGGCGGATGGCTCGATCGGCGCGCTCAACGCCGCGACCACCTGCGCCTGCGCGGGCATCGTCGTCGGCATCGTGACACTCACCGGCCTCGGCCTGAAGTTCTCGTCGATCGTGATCGCCTATGCCGGCGGCAGCCTGTTGCTGACGGCGATCTATACCTCGCTGATCGTCTGGATCATCGGCCTCGCCGTCCCCGTCACCGCGTCCTACATCATCTGCGCTGTGATCGCAGCGCCTGCCCTCATCAAGTTAGGGGTGCCGGATTACGCCGCGCACATGTTCATCTTCTATTATGCAGTGCTGTCTGAAGTGTCGCCGCCAACCGCGCTGTCGCCCTTCGCGGCCGCCGCCATCACCGGCGGCGATCCCTACAAGACCACGCTGCAATCGTGGAAATACACCCTGCCCGCATTCCTTGTGCCGTTCGTGTTCGTGCTCGATCCGCAGGGCGTGGGCCTGCTGCTCAACCTTCCAAAGGGCGGCTCGTGGGTCGATATTTTCGAGATCACGCTCAAGACCACGCTCGGGCTGATGGCGCTGGCGGCGGCCGCGCAAGGCTGGGTCCTACGAAGCACCACACTGATCGAGCGTGGATTGCTAGCTCTGTCCGGTCTGCTGCTGGTGTTCCCAAGCCTGATCGAGGCCGTGATCGAAGCGGCGATTGGTCGCGATATCTCTTATACTTATGTACCCGGCGTCCTGATCGGATTGGGGGTATTGTTGTGGCAAGCAAAGGGACCGGCGGTTCAACGACCGGCCTGACAACTTGAATGGGAGGACGATAGACAATGAAGAGAACGACAAAAATGGCTGCGGTGCTGGCGTTCGCGCTTTCCGCCGGACTGATCCCGGCACACGCCCAGCAAAAGACGATGTCGATCGGAACCGGCGGCACCGGCGGCGTATACTATCCCCTCGGCGGCGCGGTCGCTAACGTGCTGTCGAAAAACCTGCCAAACGTACAGGCGACAGCCGAAGTCACCGGCGGCTCGGTGGACAATCTCAAGCTGATCGGCACCGGAAAAAACGAACTCGGCTTCACCATGGCCGACGCGGCTCTGAATGCCTACAACGGCGAGGACAAGTTCAAGAGCGGCAAGATTCCGCTCCAGACGCTGCTCGTGGTTTATCCCAATCGCATGCATGTGGTGACGATTGAAGGTACGGGCATCGAGAAGATGTCCGACATGAAGGGCAAGCGCATCTCGACCGGGTCGCCGGGCAGCGCGACCGAGGTGATGGCCTTCCGCGTGATCGAGGCCGCGGGTCTGGACAAGGACAAGGACATGAAGCGCGAGCGCCTCGGCGTCGCCGAATCGGTCAACGCCATCAAGGACGGCAAGATCGACGCCTTCTTCTGGGTCGGCGGCATTCCGACGGCGGCCGTGACCGACCTTGCCGCGACGCCGGGTGTGAAAATGAAACTGGTCGATCACAGCGAGACGGTCGACAAGATGAATGCCAAGTACGGCAAGCTCTATACCGCCAGCACCATCAAGGCAGGGTCCTATCCGGGCTATGACAAGGACAACAAGATTGCCGAGGTCTGGAATCTGATCGTCACCGGCGACAAGATGAGCAACGACGATGCCTATACCATCGTCAAGACGCTCGTTGAAAAGAAGGCCGATCTTGTTGCGGTCCACAAGGAAGCCCTGAGTTTCTCGCTGGACAATCAGATTCAGTCGCGCTCGCCGATCCCCTTCCATCCCGGCGCGCTGAAATATTTCAAGGAGAAGGGCGTCGGCGGATAACTCGCCCCTGCAGGACAGCAACAAAACCCCGGCCGATGCGCCGGGGTTTTTCGTCGGACTAGGCCGCTGCTTTCGGCGCGTCGCGGTCGATGGCGAAATCGTCGAACCAGGCCTGGCGGCTGCCGGCAATGGACGCCCCGATGATGCGCGAGGCAAGATAGCCGTAGGTGATCCCGTTGCCGCCATAGCCATAGGCCGCGTGAATGCGGGGATGGCCGGGCACGGGTCCTATCAGCGGCAGGCCGTCGGTTGTCGTGCCAAACGTGCCGGACCATACGAATTCCGCGACCGGTTCGGCATGAGACCACAATCCGTTCAGCCGATGCAGCAGCGCATCCGCTTTCGCAGGCATCGCGCGGTCCCGCTCCTCCGGTTCAATGGCGTGATCGTCGTCCTCGCCGCCCATGATGATCCTGTCGTCCGGCGTCGTGCGCGCGTAGCTGTAGTTGTCTGACGCCTCCCAGATCAAAGCGCCGTCACGCCACAGATCGCCATGCGACTGCGGTGGCGTCGCGATGGCGAAGCTCGATGAAATTCTGTGAAGGCTGGAGGTGACGAAATCCGGCATGACGTAGCCGGTGGCGAGAACGACGTGCTTCGCCTCGATCACATGACCGTTGTCGAGTTCGACGACAACCGCCTGCCCGCTGCTGTCATAATTTTCTGCACTCGCGTCGTAAGTCACGGCGCCATGACTGGTGGCGGCGTCAAGCAGCGCCTGACACAGCAGCAACGGATCGGTATCGGCCGAACCGATCGAATGGATCGCGGCTTCCCGGTACAGGCCGAACTCTTCAAGCAGAGTGAGATGATCCAGATAGTCGCCGGGCAATCCGGCACGCATGCGCAGGTCATGTTCGGCTTTCAGCTCGCGCGCGCTGATTTTTCCCGCCGCCAGATAGAGCGAGCGCCTGTGCCTCAAACCGCAGGACAACCGTCGGGAATTCACCAGTTCGGTCAAGCCGCTAACAGCCGAGAAGCTGCGGCGATAGATATTCGCGGCCCGCTCGAAACCATACATGATCGTGAGATCGCTCAGGGAGCGGTCGATCTCCCACATCAGCATCGCGGTGCTGGCGGCTGTGCTGCCGAGCCCCGGCCGCTGCCGGTCGACGACGCGGACCTCAAGCCCTTGCGAGGCCAGATGCTCTGCGGTGAGCGCGCCCGTTACTCCCGCGCCGACGATCAGAACGTCGGTGCGGAAATCCCGGTCGACAAACTGACGGGTTGGCTGCACGAGCCTGTGACGCCATGGCGGCGTGCCGCCGCGGAGGTCGCTATGCCGAACTCTTTCCGGATCGAACATCATCCACGCGAATCATGACTGGACGCCCCCGCGCCCAACCATGATGACGCCTGAGCGTCACAAAAGTTCCATCCCCGGAATCCGAAATTCGATCAGGCGCCCTCGTCCAGCGCGACCAGCTCGCGCTTCCTGCGCAGCGACGGCAGCAGCGGACCGATCAGCAGGATCGCGGCAGCGATCAGGCAGATCGCCGAGATCGGACGCTCGACGAATGTCATCAGGTCGCCCTGCGACAGGATCAGCGACTTGCGCAGGTTGTTTTCCAGCAACGGCCCCAGCACAAAGGCCAGCACCAGCGGTGCCGGCTCATAACCGAACTTGCGCATCAGATAACCGATGATTCCAAATCCGATCATCACATAGACGTCGAAGACGTTGTTGCTGCTGCAATAGACACCCACGATGGTGAACAGCAGGATCAGCGGAAAGAGGACGTTGTAAGGCAATTTCAGCAACTGCACCCACATGCCGATCAGCGGCAGGTTCAGCACCAGCAACATCAGGTTGCCGATATACATGCTGGCGATGATGCCCCAGAACAAGCCGGGATTCTGCGTGATCATCAGCGGTCCGGGCTGCAGGCCGTGGATCACGAACGCGCCGAGCAGCAGCGCCATCACCACATTGGGTGGAATGCCGAGCGTCATCAGCGGAATGAACGCACCGCCCGCGGCAGCGTTGTTGGCCGCTTCCGGTCCGGCGACGCCTTCGATCGCGCCCCTGCCGAAACGCTCCGGTGTCTGCGACAGCCGCTTCTCCAGCGCATATGACGCGAAGGACGCGACCACCGCGCCGCCGCCTGGCAGAATGCCGAGGAAAAATCCGAGCACAGTGCCGCGTCCGACCGGTCCTGCGCTGGCTTTCCATTCCTCCTTGTTGGGCAAAAGCTGCGTGATCCTGGTTTCGATCACATCGCGCTTGATGACCTGCTCGATATTGATCAGGACCTCTGCCACGCCGAACAGCCCCATCACCACCGGCACGAGGCCGATGCCGTCGATCAGTTCGAGGCGGCCGAAGGTCAACCGCGGCTGCGCCGTGATGCTGTCGAGGCCGATCAGCCCGAGCACCACACCGATGCAGGCCATCAGCAGCGCCTTGGCCATCGAGCCTTGGGTCAGGAACGTCAGCACCACGAGGCCCAGCACCATCAGGCTGAAATACTCGGCTGGCCCGAACGCGACAGCGACACTCGCGAGCGATGGTGCGATGAACATCAGCGCGATCAGCGCGAAGGTGCCCGCGATGAAAGAGCCCAGCGCCGAAATGCCGAGCGCTGGCCCTGCCTTGCCCTGCTTCGCCATCTGGTGACCGTCGATGCAAGTCACCACAGACGCCGCCTCACCCGGAATGTTGACAAGGATCGAGGTTGTCGAGCCGCCATACATCGAGCCGTAGTAGATGCCTGCCATCATGATGATGCCGGACTCTGGCGTGCCGGAGAGCGTCACCGGCAACAGCAGCGACATCGCCGAGATCGGGCCGATGCCCGGCAGCACGCCGACCAGCGTTCCGATGAAGACACCGATGAAACAATACAGCAGGTTTAGAGGCTGAAGCGCGACACCGAGGCCGTGCATGACATTGGCGATAACATCCATGGGCGCGCTCCCGTCAGCCGATACCGAAAATGCCTGACGGCAACTGGATCAGCAGTCCATGCTTGAGGACCCACCACACGCAGAGCGGCGCCAGCACGGCGAGTGGAATCGCGAGACTCCACCGCACCGGATCAATAACCCGAAGAAGCAGCAGCAACAGCGGAATGACCGACAGCAGAAACCCCAGCGGCTGGAGCAGGAACGCGAAGGCGGCGAGACATCCGACCACGATCAGCGGCTTGGTCCAGCGCCTGCCTTTCCAGAGCGATCCGATAGTCGGGCCGCCTTCCATCACCGCGCCGACCGTGATCGACAGCGCGAACAGGCACATCAGAATGCCGGCGTAGAACACCACAAAGCCGGACCCCGGATCGTGAATGCCGCCAATCTTGAGCCTGTAGCCCGACCAGACCACGAAAATACCGAGGGCAAGGCCGACAATGCCGCCCCACAGTTCGGAATTGTTCAGCCTGATTTTCGCACGCTGCGCCTCAGCCATGATCCCGCTCCCCAAGCGTCAGGTCAGGGCTCGCGGCATGCGCGAGCCCTGCACGATTCGTGCGAACCGTTAGTTCGTCTTCTTGGCGAGACCGAGCGTATCAATCACCTTGCGTTCGGACGCGGTGACCTCACCGACGAATTTTTTGTAGTCCTCGGTGTTCTTGTAGTTCGTCACCATGTCGAACTTCGCCAGCGTCGCGATCACAGCCGGATCCTCGATTGCCTTCTTGAAGGCGTCATGGAGCTTGGCGACGATCTTGGGATCCATCCCTTTCGGACCGGCGACGCCGAACGGCGAATCGTAGACCATGTCGTAGCCGAGTTCCTTGAGCGTCGGCGCATCGGGGAAGTTCGGCGAGCGCTTGGAGGTCCACACCATCAGCAGCCTCAGCTTGCCGGCATCGACCAGAGGCCGCCAGCCGGTGGAGTCCGCCTGCAGCATGGTGTGTTTGCCAAGCACAGCGGCATTGGTTTCGGCTCCGCCTTTGAACGGCACCTGCGTCAGCTTGATGCCGGCCTTCCCCGCGATCTGCTCCATGCCGATATGCAGCGAGGTGCCCGCGCCCGGGGTGGCATAGGTCACCTTGCCCGGGTTGGCCTTGGCGAAATCGACCACATCCTTCCAGGTCTTGAACTGCGATTCCGCGTTCGTGGTAACGCCGAAGGTGTAACCGGTGAGATGCACGATGTAGGTGAAATCCTTCTCGGCATTCCACGACACATCCTGCATCAGCGGAAGACGGAACACGGTGATCGGAATTTGCGCGATGGTGTAGCCATCGGGCTTGGCTGTTGCCGCCATTGTCGCAGGGCCGACGGTGCCGGCGCCGCCGGCCTTGTTGTCGACCACGACGGGCTGGCCAAGCACCTTGGATGCGCTTTCCGCAATCGCCCGCATCGAGATATCGGTGGAGCCGCCTGCCGGCCACGGCACGATCAGCGTGATCGGCTTGGTGGGATAGTCCTGCGCCAGCGCAACACCCGATAGCGCCGCGAATGCTGCAACAGCCAGTCCTGCCTTCTGTACGATTCGATATGTCATGCTTCTCTCCCCTTGGCGGCTCGTTGAAATCTCCGGGCCTTTTGTTTTGTCCGGCGATGATCCCCGAAATCGAAACGAAAGAAAAGCAATGAGACGCATGCAAGCCGCAGTTATTGCAGCGCATTCCAAGCAACTGCGTCATTAGGTCCCGAAGTTCTGTGTTTGTTGCGAGTCCAGGTTCGCATGGCGAAACACGTCGGCCTCGCACAAGGTTACCGGCAGCGCGCTCAATCGGCCTGCCTCTTTTTTGAAGCCATCAAATAACACCGGCGCGGCTCCGGATCGGCTATGGTTCGCGGAACCTTCAGCACACGGCCATGGCCGGACGGAGCCTCAATGCAGCGCGTGACCATCACACTTGACGACGATCTCATGGCGGAGCTGGATCGCATGATTGCGCCGCACGGATATCAGAACCGGTCTGAAGCCATCCGCGACTTCGCCCGCGCCGGGATGCAACAGGCCGCACAGGATGCCGGACAGACCGGGGGCGACTGCGTCGCTGCGCTGGTCTATGTCTACGACCATGCTGCGCGCGATCTCTCCAGCCGCCTGGTCAACAACTTCCACGATCACCACGACCTGTCGCTGGCCACGCTCCATGTGCATCTGGATAACGACAACTGCATGGAGATCACGGCGTTGAAGGGTAAAGCCTCGGACGTGCAGCATCTGGCGGAGCATGTCATCGCCGAGCGCGGCGTGCGCTATGGCCGGGTGGTGATGATCCCGACCGATCCGGGCGCAAAGCCCTCCGCCGCGCGCAAAAAGCATGCCCACCGGCACACCTGACAAACTGCGCGTCATGTGCTTCATTCGTTTCCACACCCGCACTCTGCTCCCTCTCCCCTATGGGGAGAGGGTTGGGGTGAGGGGCGCTAAGTGCCGAAATTGAAATCCGATCCCCTCACCCGACATGCTTCGCATGTCGACCTCTCCCCGCCGGGGAGGTGAACGATTCAACTCCATCATGAAAAAAGCACGCTCCAATCTTCAGATCGATTCCGCCCGCCTCTGGGGCGACATTCATGAGACTGCGAAATT
>JBFWQX010000003.1:0-442940 GCA_050249215.1 Afipia sp. | reverse complement strand
TCCTCGCCCTGACGTCTCCACGGCCAGTTCTGATCCGCCATCTCGTTCTCCTTCATTTGCAAATCGAGGATGAGAACAGATCGGGTTCGCGAACCTCACGACAAGTGTGCAATCAATCGACGCTTACGATGCTTCCAGGTGAAATTCCCTGTTCTTGCGCCAGAATTCCCTGATTTTTGAATTTTTTCCCTGTTAGTTTGCGCAGGGAAATTCTCGGAAAGTCGCTGCCGCACAGCGGTTTCTCGCTAAGGAATTGTCCCTTAGAGCCCCCAAATCGCACATTTCCCTGTAAAATTCCCTGTTAGCAAGGAATTTGCGTAGAGACAGGTTCGATCATGACTGTGTCGCCAGCCAGTTACACGGGTGGCACGTGCGCAAGACCGCGCGATCGTGTTTCCGCAGCGGCGTCACACGAAGCGTGATCGTTCGAGAACAATGAAGCCGTCAGCATGATCGTCTTTGGTCAGATACTGGGACGTGGCGACTTCACCTCTTAACGGCCCATCTTTTTGTGCGTCATGCGTCCGGGGTCAGGCGCATTGTGTTCACGGATTTACAGGTTTTATGGGGCCTTGAGTCGGCCACCGCGATTGCCCGCGACTGTCGTAAACGGGCTTCACAGTCGTTAAAAGTTTATTTCCGCTGATTATTTAGATGGTCACGCGGATTTTGCATTTTCCCATAATTATCAATGTCTTGTCCGTGCTTTTTCGACGGTATTCCGTGCCGCTGGAGGGTGTCACACGACTGTCATCCAACCTCCATAAAAGCTCTATGCCGGACCTCTAAAGAGGCGGCCTCGGGAGCCAGTCCCTGACGATTGTGCACCCGCTCACACGATGGAGAGACCCAGTGAATTTCATCAAAACAGTGGTCGTTGCCGGCCTTGTCGCCGCATCGACTTCGGCATTTGCCGCTGACATCACGGGCGCGGGTGCGACGTTCCCGTTCCCCGTCTATTCAAAGTGGGCCGACGCCTACAAGAAAGAGACCGGCAACGGCCTGAACTATCAGTCGATCGGTTCGGGCGCTGGCATCAAGCAGATCCAGGCCAAGACCGTGACCTTCGGCGCTACCGACGCGCCGCTCAAGGCTGAACAGCTCGAGAAGGACGGCCTGCTCCAGTGGCCGATGGTCATGGGCGCGATCGTCCCGGTCGTGAACCTCCCGGGCATCAAGTCGGGTGAACTGGTGCTCTCGGGCGAACTGCTCGGCGACATCTATCTCGGCAAGATCACCAAGTGGAACGATCCTGCCATCGTCAAGCTGAATCCGAAGCTGACGCTGCCGACCGACGCCATCACCGTGGTGCGCCGCTCGGATGGTTCGGGAACCACCTTCAACTTCACCGACTACCTGTCCAAGGCGAACGCCGAATGGAAGGCGAAGGTCGGGCAGGGCACCGCTGTTGAATGGCCCACCGGCGTCGGCGCCAAGGGCAACGAAGGCGTCGCCGGCAACGTCGGTCAGACCAAGAACTCGATCGGTTATGTCGAGTACGCCTATGCCAAGCAGAACAAGCTGACCTATGCCGCGATGATCAACAAGGCCGGCAAGACCGTTCAGCCGACGATCGCTGCGTTCCAGGCTGCGGCGTCCAACGCCGACTGGGCCAAGGCCCCCGGATACTACGTGATCCTGACCGACCAGCCGGGCGATGCATCGTGGCCGATCACAGCCGCGACCTTCATCCTGATGCACAAGACCCCGGTCGACAAGGCCGCGTCGGCTGAAGCCATCAAGTTCTTCAAGTGGTCGTTCGAGAAGGGCGACAAGATGGCTGAAGAACTCGATTACATCCCGATGCCGGAGCCTGTCGTCAAGCTGATCGAAAAGACCTGGTCGGCTGATATCAAGAGCTAAACGAACGTTCCGGAGGAGAGGCCAGCCTCTCCTCCGTTTTTCTCGGGCGGTTCAGTCCGCCGAATGTACTTGATCGGTAGATCAACCAGAGTGAATGGGACAGGGGACGAGCGTGGCAGAAATGGCCGTTCAGAGCACCTCGATGGAAGCAGCAGCCGGACCGTACGACCGCGCGAAAGCTCTGAGTGCTTTCAAGTTCGGTGACAAGGCATTCTATTGGACGACCCGCGCGTGCGCTATTGCGGTTCTTCTTATTCTCGGCGGCATTATTATCTCTCTGATCGCAGGCGCGTGGCCTGCGATAAAAGAATATGGATTTGCATTCCTGTGGACGCAGCGCTGGGCGCCGTCCGCGGACCCTCCTGTGCTCGGCGCGCTCGGCCCGATCTACGGTACACTGGTGACGTCGGTCATCGCGATGATGATCGCCATTCCGGTCGGTATCGGCATTGCTATCTTCCTGACCGAGCTTTGCCCGCAGTGGTTGCGCCGCCCGATCGGCATTGCCGTCGAACTGCTGGCAGGTGTTCCCTCGATCATCTACGGCATGTGGGGATTCTTCGTCCTCGGGCCGTTTCTTGCCGATACGTTTCAGCCCTTCATGATCAAGATATTCGACGGGATTCCTATTCTCGGATCAATTTTCGCCGGCCCGCCGTCTTATCTCAGCTTGTTCAATGCTTCGCTGATTCTGGCGATCATGGTGCTTCCATTCATCACCTCGATTTCGGTGGACGTGTTCAAGACGGTGCCGCCGGTTTTGAAGGAAGCGGCCTATGGCGTTGGCTGCACGACCTGGGAAGTGGTCCGTAACGTCGTCATCCCCTACACGCGGGTGGGTGTGATCGGCGGCGTCATGCTGGCGCTGGGACGCGCGCTTGGCGAGACCATGGCCGTCACCTTCATCATCGGAAACTCGTTCCGGATATCCTCATCCATCTTCGCGCCCGGCACGACCATTTCAGCGGCGATCGCCAGCGAGTTCGCGGAAAGCGACGGCCTTCACCAGTCCGGCCTCATTCTTCTTGGCCTGCTGCTGTTCGTGCTGACGTTCTTCGTGCTGGCAGCGGCCCGTCTGATGCTGATGCGCCTCGAAAGCAAGGCGGGGAAGTAACATGAATCCGATTTACGCCTCCCGCCGCCGCTGGGATATCGTCATCCGCTTCCTCTGTCTCGGTGCCGCCTTGTTTGGCGTCACCTGGCTCGCGCTGATCCTGTTCACGCTGGTCTATAACGGTCTTGCCGGCCTGCATCTGAGCATCTTCACCGAAAACACGCCGCCGCCGGGATCGACCGAGGGCGGGCTTCTGAACGCCATCGTCGGCTCGATCATCATGACCGTACTCGGTGTCGGCATCGGTGCGCCCATCGGCCTCTTCGCCGGCACCTATCTGGCGGAGTACGGCAAGCATGACCGGCTCACCTCGGTGATCCGCTTCATCAAC
This sequence comes from Afipia sp., assembly GCA_050249215.1. Classification (GTDB taxonomy): domain Bacteria; phylum Pseudomonadota; class Alphaproteobacteria; order Rhizobiales; family Xanthobacteraceae; genus Afipia. The sequence continues at coordinate 439,632 of JBFWQX010000003.1, read as the reverse complement.
GACATTCTGCTCAGTGCGCCCTCGATCATTATCGGTCTGTTCGTCTATGGCGCGATCGTTATCCCGATGGGTGGCTTCTCGGCATTCGCCGGCACGTTGGCGCTGGCGGTGATCGTCATCCCCGTCGTGGTGCGCACGACGGAAGACATGCTTGGTCTGGTTCCCAATCCGTTGCGCGAAGCCGCGTCGGCGCTCGGTCTGCCGCGGTCGCTGGTGATCAAGCGCATCGCCTATCGCGCGGCCCGTTCAGGTCTGATCACCGGCGTGCTGCTGGCGACAGCGCGCGTCGCGGGTGAAACCGCGCCGCTGCTGTTCACCGCGCTGAGCAACCAGTTCTTCAGCCTCGATCTCACCAAGACGATGGCGAACCTGCCGGTGACCATCAACAACTTCGTCCAGAGCCCCTACGAGTACTGGAAGCAGCTCGCATGGACCGGTGCTCTGCTGATTACCTTCACCGTACTTGCCCTTAACATTGGCGCGCGCGTTCTCGGCGCCGAGAGGAAAACGAAATGAGCGAGCAGCTTTCTGTTAGCGTCGATCTTCCCCGTGGACACGTACCGGGTGCAATCGGTCAGGCCGAGGCACGGGCCAAGGTGACCGCGCGGGACCTGAACTTCTATTACGGCGAGCATCACGCGCTGAAGAACATCAACCTGACGCTCGGCGAAAACCGCGTCACGGCATTCATCGGCCCGTCGGGTTGCGGCAAGTCCACGCTGCTGCGCATCTTCAACCGCATGTACGACCTTTATCCCGGTCAGCGCGCGGCGGGCCAGCTCATGCTGGACAACACCAACATCCTCGATCCGAAGCTCGACCTCAATCTTCTGCGCGCCCGGATCGGCATGGTGTTCCAGAAACCGACGCCGTTCCCGATGACCATCTATGAAAACATCGCTTTCGGCATCCGGCTCTATGAGAAAATCTCGAAGTCGGAGATGGACGGCCGCGTCGAAGCCGCGCTGAAGGGCGGGGCGCTGTGGAACGAGGTCAAGGACAAGCTCAACGCCAGCGGCCTCAGCCTGTCGGGCGGTCAGCAGCAGCGTCTGTGCATCGCACGCACTGTCGCGGTTCGCCCCGAGGTTATCCTGTTCGACGAACCTTGCTCGGCGCTTGATCCGATCTCCACTGCCAAGGTCGAGGAACTGATCCAGGAGTTGAAGGAAGATTACACGATCGCCATCGTGACGCATAATATGCAGCAGGCGGCGCGCGTGTCGGACAAGACCGCGTTCATGTATCTCGGCGAACTGATCGAGTTCGACGACACCAACAAAATCTTCACGTCGCCAACCGATCGGCGCACGCAAGATTACATCACCGGCCGCTTCGGCTGACGCGCATATCGCGGGAGAGAATGATCATGGGTTCAGAACATACCGCCAAGGCGTTCGATGACGATCTCCAGGAGCTCAACCGGCTTGTCGCCGAAATGGGCGGCCTTGCCGAACGGCAGATTGTCGATTCCGTTGATGCGCTGATCCGCCGGGACGTCGCGCTCGGAAAGCGCGTCGTCGCCGCCGATCTCGAAATCGACAAATTGCAGCACCTGATCGAGGAGCGCGCCGTTCTCACCATTGCGCGCCGCCAGCCGATGGCTGTCGACCTGCGCGAGATCGTGAGTTCGATGCGCGTCGCAACCGATCTGGAGCGGATCGGCGACCTGTCCAAGAACATCGGAAAGCGCGTCGCGGCGCTGGACAGCGATTTCCATCCGCTGAAACTGATCCGCGGCCTGGAGCATATGACCGATCTCGTCCAGTCGCAGGTCAAGTCGGTGCTCGACGCCTACGCCGCGCACGATCTGCCGGCCGCCATGACGGTCTGGAAGGGCGACGAGGAGGTCGATGCGATCTGCACCTCGCTGTTCCGTGAGCTTCTGACCTATATGATGGAAGACCCGCGCAATATCGGCTTCTGTATCCATCTGATGTTCTGCGCCAAGAACATCGAGCGGATCGGCGACCATGCGACCAACATCGCCGAGACGGTGTTCTACATGATCGAGGGCCAGCAGATGATCGACCAGCGCCCGAAGGGCGACATGACGACTTTTGCAACCGCCGCGTCGGGAAGCTAAACTAGCATCAACTGAAGGATCGCGCATGAGCGCCCGAATTCTTGTTGTCGAAGATGAAGAAGCGTTGACCACGCTTCTTCGCTACAATCTCGATGCCGAGGGCTATGAGGTCGAGACCGTCGCGCGCGGCGACGACGCGGATACCCGGCTCAAGGAACACATTCCTGATCTGATCGTTCTCGACTGGATGCTTCCCGGCCTGTCCGGTATCGAACTGTGCCGCCGGCTGCGTGCCCGTCCCGAAACCAAGCAGATTCCGATCATCATGCTGACCGCGCGCGGCGAGGAAAGCGAGCGGGTGCGGGGACTTGCGACCGGCGCGGACGACTACATTGTCAAGCCGTTCTCGGTTCCTGAATTGCTGGCCCGGGTCAAGGGTCTGCTTCGCCGGGCAAGCCCGGAGCGTCTCGCAACGGTTCTGGCGTTCGGTGACATCGAACTGGATCGCGATCGCCGCCGGGTCGCGCGTTCCGGCCGTCCGATTGATCTTGGCCCCACCGAATATCGTTTGCTGGAGTTCTTCCTGGAACATCCAGGGCGCGTATTCAGCCGCGAGCAGTTGCTCGATGGCGTCTGGGGCCGCGACATCTATATCGACGAGCGCACGGTGGACGTTCACATCGGCCGCCTGCGGAAGCTGCTCAATCTCGGGCGGGAATCCGATCCGATCCGCACCGTGCGCGGCGCGGGTTACGCGCTTGACGACCGCTTTGCCAAGGCTGAACAGACCTGAGTCATCCAGTCCGGTGCAAGGCCTTGGGCCTTTTCCGGACCGGGCGAGCAGCCGCGTTGTGCTGGAGCCTTGAAGCAGAGGCCTGCGTCCGCGCTATTGCTGCGCCGCACACCCGCGGCGAGGGTCACAATCTTGTGCCACCAGTTCTGAAATTCCTTGGTGCGGTTTGGAAACTCCGTGTTAGCCTCATGGTCGACGAGGGCGACAGAGTCCCGTCCGTAATGGGCAAGGAGACCAATAATGGCCTGGAAGACCCCAAGGATTGTTGAAGTTCCGGTTGGCATGGAAATCAACATGTATGCGTGCGCGGCACGGAAGTAGCGCGCTCACCGTTATCAGGCTTTCCTTCAAACAATCCGGTTTCCCTCAGGAATTCCTTGGGTGATGAGGTGTTCCTGAGCGAGGCCGGCTTATTTGTGGCTGCGGAATGCGATGATCCTTCACATGATGGCTTGAGTGAGAGCGGAGTCTCATGCGCATCGTCGTACTTGGGGCCGCGGCGGGTGGTGGTGTTCCTCAATGGAACTGTAACTGCGCAATTTGCAAGGCGGCGCGCGACGAGCGCCCGGAGTTACGGGCAACACAGGCGTCGATCGCAGTTTGCGCCGACGGAGAGCACTGGTTTCTGATCAATGCTTCGCCCGATCTGCGTCAGCAGGTGATCGCGACGCCGCAGCTTCATCCCGGGGCCGGCCGTTTGCGACATAGCCCCATCGCTGGGGTGATCCTGACCAATGGTGAAGTGGATGCCGTGGCCGGGCTGTTGTCGCTGCGCGAGGGCTGGCCGTTTTCGATCTACGCGCACCAGCGCGTCCTCGATATCCTCAAGTCCAACAGCATCTTCAATGTGCTCGATGAAAAGCGGGTCAGACGCGAGGCGATTGAATTTGGCCGGACGTTTGAACCGAGACATGCGGACGGAACATCATCAGGACTAGAGATCCTTCCGTTCGCCGCTCCCGGAAAGCGCGCATGGTATCTGGAGAACGAGGTGGATGCCGGCGGCGGCGATAGGGCAGGCGATACGCTCGGTCTGCGGATCGCGGACAAGCGGACCGGCGAGTATCTCTATTTTCTCGCGGCCTGCGCCGCGCTCACGCCGGATATCAAGCAGCGCCTTCAGGGCGCGCCGCTGGTTTTCTTCGACGGGACGCTTTGGCGCGACGATGAACTGATCGCGGCAGGCTTGGGAGCGAAAACAGGGCAGCGCATGGGCCACATGTCCATGTCGGGTGCGGATGGTGCGATGGCTGCGCTTGCTGATCTCGGCATTGCCCGCAAGATTTTCCTGCACATCAACAATTCAAATCCGGTGCTGCTTGCCGAATCCGCCGAGCGGCTGGCCGCCGAACGCGCAGGCTGGCAAATTCCCTTCGATGGAATGGAGATCACGCTTTGATCGCCACGAGTGTCTTTGCGCTGAAAACGGGGACGCCGCTCGGCAATGCGGCCGAGCTTGAAACGGCGCTGCGGGAGATTGGCGCGACGCGCTACCACAACCTGCATCCGTTTCATAAACTGCTGCACGGCGGCAAGCTCAACAAAGGACAGGTGCAGGCCTGGGCGCTGAACCGCTACTATTACCAGAGTTCGATCCCGATCAAGGACGCGGTGGTGATCTCGCGCTTTCGCGACCGCAACATCCGCCTCGAATGGCGGCACCGGATCGAGGATCACGACGGCAATATCGGGACTGAAGGCGGGATCGAGCGCTGGCTGAAACTGACCGAAGGCCTCGGTCTCGACAGCGTATACGTTGAATCCGCCGAGGGCATTCTTCCGGCGACGCGCTTTGCGGTCGATGCCTACGTCCATTTCGTCCGCGACCGCACCCCGCTTGAGGCCATCGCCTCGTCGTTGACCGAGTTGTTCGCACCGAACCTGCATGAGGAGCGCATTTCCGGAATGCTCGCGCATTACGACTTTATCAATCCGAACATCATGAGCTACTTCAAGCGCCGGCTTGAACAAGCGCCGCGCGATGCCAATTTTGCCCTCGATTTTGTCAAGACCCACGCCAAGACCCCGGAGCAACGTGAAGCTGTCTGCAATGCGCTGATCTTCAAAACCAATGTGCTCTGGGTTCAGCTCGATGCGTTGTATCATGCCTATGTCGAGGGCCATGTTCCGCCGGGGGCCTTCGTGCCGGAGAAAGGCTGACGTCATTGCGTAACCGCAGGATCGACATAACTGAACAGAGCAGGCCGATACTTGCACGGCATGCGAAACTGAAGTTCGATGACGCACGGCGGGTCTGGGTCATTCTCGTGCCGGAAAGGGTGCTCGCGCCGGATGAGATCGCGGTTGAAGTGCTGCAGCTTTGCGATGGTGTCCGGAATGTCGATCAGATCGTCGGTGTCCTTGCGGAGAAATACACGGCTGATCGGGCCATCATTGGCGCCGATGTCATCGCCATGCTGAAGGACCTTGCGGAAAAGGGTTTTCTTGCGGAGGCACAGGACAGTAAGCCATGACTCCGGCCTTGAGAGATGTTTCAACTGTTCACACCGAACCGGCCGACGGGCTGGCGGTGCTGGAGGCGCGCAAGCCGCAGGCGGAGACATTTGGCATTCCGCTGGCCGTTCTCGCGGAACTGACGCATCGCTGTCCGTTGCAATGTCCGTATTGCTCCAATCCGCTTGAACTGGAGCGCAGCGGGGCAGAACTGTCCACGGAGGAATGGAAGCGCGTTCTCAGCGAGCTTGCGCAAATCGGTGTGCTCCAGATTCATTTCTCCGGTGGCGAGCCGACAGCACGCAAGGATTTAGCCGAGTTGATCCAGCATGCAACGGATGTGGGTCTTTACACCAATCTCATCACATCCGCTGTGCTGCTGACCAGGGACAAGCTCGCTGCTCTGGCCGATGCCGGGCTGTGCCATATCCAGATCAGCTTTCAGGGCAGCGAACAGGACGTCGCCGATCGCGTTGCCGGGCTGAAGGATGCGCATGCAAGGAAGATCGAGGCAGCGGGCTGGGCGCGCGAACTCGGCTTGCCGCTGACCGTGAACGCCGTGATGCATCGGCAGAACCTGTTTCAGCTTACCGACATCATCCAGATGGCCGTCGATCTCGATGCCGACCGGCTCGAAGTCGCTAACGTGCAGTATTACGGCTGGGCGCTGAAGAACCGCGCCGCGCTGATGCCGACCATCGAACAGATCGAAGAAACCTCCCGCATTGTAGAGGAGGCCGAGACGCGGCTGAAAGGCGTCCTCGCTATCGACTATGTCGTGCCGGATTACTATGCGCTGCGCCCGAAGAAGTGTATGGGCGGCTGGGGACGGCAGTTTTTCAACATCTCGCCATCCGGCAAGATTTTACCGTGTCATGCGGCGGAAACCATTACGGGCCTGCGGTTCGAGTCGGTGCGGGATCATTCCATCGCTTGGATCTGGCAGAATTCAGAGGCCTTCAACCGCTATCGCGGCACGGGCTGGATGCCGCAGCCGTGCCGGAGCTGTGAATTCAGGGAGGTCGATTTTGGCGGCTGCCGTTGCCAGGCCTTTGCCTTGACCGGAAACGCCGGAAACACCGATCCCGCCTGTGCGCGTTCGCCGATGCACGAGCAAATATTCAAGACGGCCATGAGCGAGGCGGCCGGAGACAATCGCCGTTTCATCTATCGCAATTTTTCCGGCGGTACGCCTGAGGCTGATGTGCATGGTGCCTGACGCCGCCGATATCGCGTCCCCGGACAAGCGGGGAGACCGTTTCGCGCCGCTCTCGGTGCGGCACATGCCGGTTAGCGATGGCCATGACATCTATGTTGAGACAGTAGGCCGTGCGGACGGCATTCCGGCTGTGTATTTGCACGGGGGGCCCGGCAGCGGCTGCCAGCCGGATCACCGCAGGCTGTTCGATCCCTCGCGATTCCATGCCGTGTTGTTCGACCAGCGCGGCGCGGGCAGGAGCCGCCCGAAGGGATTGCGTCAGGCAAATACGCTTCCGCATCTGATCGCGGATATGGAAGCCATTCGTGAAAGCCTCGGCTTCGACAAATGGCTCGTGGTTGGCGGGTCATGGGGCGCGACGCTGGCGCTGGCTTACGCGCAGGCGCATTCGCAGCGCGTGAGCGGGATCGTACTGCGGGCAACCTTTCTCGGAACGCGCGCCGAACTTGAACGAGCCTTTCTTCACAATTTGCCGGGGTTCTATCCCGATCTGTACGAAGATTTTCTCAATCTGCTTCCACCGCAAGAGCGTTCCCAGCCACTCGATGCTTATTGGCGGCGCATTCTTGATCCCGATCCGGCGATTCACGGCCCCGCGTCCCGCGCCTGGCATGACACCGAACGAATCCTGTCCGAGTCCAAGCCATCCAAGACCCGGCTCGATCTTGCTGCGGTGAAGAACGATGCGCGCGGCTTGCCGTCCACGCCGTTCATGGAAGCTCACTACTTCATAAATGACTGCTTCATGGCGCCCGGACAACTCTTGGCAAATGCCGGGAAACTGGCGGGCATCCGCGGAATTGTCGTGCAGGGCCGGTACGACCTGTTATGCCCGCCTTCCACCGCGCATGCGTTGCTAAAGGTTTGGCCCGGCGCAACGCTGAGAATGGTCCAGGCGGCGGGCCACACGCTGTATGACCCCGGCGTGCGCGATGCCGTCATCGCAGCGATTGACGATATCTCGCGCCAATAAACGGGTTCGATCCGGTCAGGACCGGATCAATTCGGCAGCGTCACCTCGACCGTCAGCCCGGAATACCAGGCCGCGAGATCGGCGATGTCCGCATCCGATAAAGGCTTGGTCACGACGTTCATGGTCTCGTCCTTGCGGTCCCCCGAACGGAAGGCTTTGATCTGCTTCTCCAGATACATCGCAGGCGAACCGGCGATGTTGGGGGCCATCGGCATCTTCGATATGCCGTCGATGCCATGACACGCTGCGCACATCTGGGCCTTCTTGCGACCCGCTTTGGCGTCGGCAGCGTGAGCCGTGCCGGATGGAGTAAGCAGGTTAAACAGGCAGAGGCAGGCAATCAGACGCGCGATCATGTGTTGTCCATCTTGTTGTCACCCGAACGCGTCTCGCCGCGAACAGGTCAGGCCTGTCCGCGGCGTTTGCGATCCGGAAGGTTACTTTCCGTCGTAGGTGATGCGATAGAGCGCTCCGGCCAGATCGTCGGAGACCAGCATCGAGCCATCGCGCAAGGTCGCTACGTCCACAGGACGGCCGGTATATTCACCATCGGCCGTCAGCCAGCCTGACGCAAAGACTTCGGTCTTGTCAGCGCTGCCGTCAGGCTTGAGCGAGGTGAACATGATACGTGCGCCGACCGGCTCCGTGCGATTCCACGATCCATGCTGGGCCGAGAAGATGCCGCCGCGATACTTCGCCGGGAACGATGTTCCATTGTAGAAGATCATCCCGAGATCGGCGGCATGGGCGTCCATCTCGACTTCGGGATACACCACGTTCGCGGGCGGCGTATCTCCCTTGTACTCGTTGGTCCGCACCTTGCCGCCGCCGAAATACGGGAATCCGAAGTTTTGGCCCATCTGGGTTGCGCGATTCAGCTCGCCGGGCGGGATGTTGTCGCCCATGCCGTCGACCTGATTGTCCGTGAACCAGAGCTGATTGTTTTTCGGATTGAAATCCATGCCGACCGAGTTGCGAACGCCGGTCGCGTAGACTTCGCGGTTCTTGCCGTCCTGATCGACCCGGATAATGCCGCCGATGCCGTGCTTGTTGAAGCCGTCCATCTTGTTCTTCGCCGGGACGTTGAATGGCTGACCGAGCGTGATGTAGATCTTGTTGTCGGCGCCGACGCGGCACACGCGGGCGGTGTGGTTGAAGCTCTCGTCTTCCTTCGGGATCAGTTCGCCTTGAGGGACGACAATCGCCACGGCGATGTCCGGACTTTCATAGAAGAATTCCGCAGCGGGGAAATTGAGAACACGGTTCTGTTCGGCCACGAACAGGAACCCGTCCCTGGAGAAGCAGACACCATTCGGGATGGTAAAATTCACCGATGGAGCGAATTCCTTCACTTCCTCGGCAAAGCCGGCCTTGCCGCGGTCGGTCACCGCATAGACCTTGCTCTTGCGCGTGCCGACGAATGTCACGACGCCTTGTGGCCCGACAGCGATGTGGCGCGCATCCGGCACCAGTGCATACAAGCTGATCTTGAAGCCCGGCGGTAGCTTGATCTTGGCAAGATTGGCCTTGATCGCATCGACCTTGCGCCCCGTCTGCGGCACAGTCGGAATCTCGGTGACGCCTGTCTTCTGGAAGTTACCGAGCTTGTCCAGATTGTTGTTCTGACTCTGCGCGAATGTAGAGATTGCCGATACACCAACGAGTGCGGCGGCCGCGACGGAAACAAGAGCGCATTTTTTGAAAGCGTAAAACATGATTTATCCTCCCGGCGGGGTTCATTCTTGGCGTTTTACGAGGCGGGAGCCTAACCGAGCATTTCAGTAGCGCAAGGCAGTCAGCGCCAGAATTCGTTCTGGCGGCGCAACATCCAGTCCGCAAGAATCGCGCGATTGTGAATTGTTACGGGCTTGTGATCCGCGCGTTGGGTTGTGACGGATTACCGCAAGTGGTCCGCCCACTTCAGCAGGCAGCAGACATCTATGGCGAAGAAACCGGTTTGGCGCTGCCAAAAGTTGCCGCGAGATCGCTGACTTGCTCGGTCGTCAATGCGCGCGGATTCATGTTGCGTGTCATCAGATAGAGCTTTGCCGTCTCCTCAAGTTCCTCCATCGCGAAGACGGCGGCCTCCAGCGTGTCGCCGGCAACGACGGGACCGTGATTGGACAGCAGCACGCAGGAATACCGCCCCCCAAGTCCGCGGATGGCGTCCGCCACGGCGGCATCCCCGGGACGATAATAGGGCAGAAGCGCGGTCTCTCCACAACGCATTACAAAATAGGGCGTCAGCGGCGGAAGCGCCGCCTTGGGGTCGATCTCCGGCAGCATGGAGACGGCAACGCAGTGGGCGCAATGAAGATGTACAACGGCGCGGGCGCCGGGTCTGGTCTCATAGAGTGCCGCATGCAGCGGGATTTCTTTTGTCGGCGCATCTCCCGACATGACCCGGCCCGATCCGTTCAGCCGCGAGAGGCGGGCCGGATCGAGAAAGCCCAGCGAAGCATTGGTCGGCGTGACCAGCCAGCCGCCGTCATCAAGACGGACACTGATGTTTCCCGACGATCCGGGTGTCAGACCGCGTTCAAACAGGGAGCGGCCAAACTGGCAGATTTGATCGCGCAGACGTGTTTCAGTCATGGAGCCGCCTTTCAGAGTTGTTTTCCCATGGTTTGCAACGCGGCTCAAATGCCATTTTGGACACGGGATGAGCCATGCTACCAAACCTCCAACCGCTCGGCGCGAACGCACGGGCAGACAACAAGATGAGGAAACATGTCATCACAGCCATGGCGGGTAGGGGTAGTCGGTCTTGGCTCGATGGGCCTCGGCATGGCGCTGTCATTGAGGCGTGCCGGATTTGATGTGACCGGCTGCGACGTCACTCCGGAAGCGGTCGCGCGTCTCGTCGCTGAAGGCGGCCGCGCAGCCACATCGCCCGCGGAAGCCGCCAACGGCGCCGATGCGGTGGTGAGCGTGGTGGTGAACGCGGCCCAGACCGAAAGCATTTTGTTTGGCGCTCAGGGCGTTGCGGAGACGTTGCCGGAAGGCGCGGTCTTTATGTCCTCCGCCACCATGGACCCCGACGTGGCCCGGCGTCTGGCGAAACAGCTTGAAGCGACGGGCCGGCATTATCTAGACGCGCCGATCAGCGGCGGCGCCCAGCGGGCCGCTCAGGGCGAACTGACTATTCTGGCGTCCGGCAGCCCGGCGGCCTTTGCGAAGGCAAGACCTGCGCTCGACGCCATGTCGGCGAAACTCTACGAACTCGGCGATCAACCCGGGCAGGGCGCGGCCTTCAAGATGATCAACCAGTTGCTCGCTGGGGTTCATGTCGCCGCCGCCAGCGAGGCCATGGCCTTTGCGGCGAAACAAGGCCTCGACATCAGGAAGGTCTACGAAGTCATCACCGCCTCCGCCGGCAACTCGTGGATGTTCGAGAACCGCATGCCGCATGTGCTGGACGGCGACTATACCCCGCGCAGCGCGGTGGATATTTTTGTCAAGGACCTCGGGATCATTCAGGATATGGCGCGCACGGCGAAGTTCCCCGTGCCGGTCTCGGCGGCTGCGCTGCAGATGTTCCTGATGACATCCGCCGCTGGAATGGGCCGCGATGACGATGCCTCGGTGGCGCGGATGTATGCGCGCGTCACAGGCACGAAATTGCCGGGCGAATAGCTTCATCACAATCAAGAAACGGAAATACCGGATGCCTCGCTTTGCCGCCAATCTCAGCATGATGTTCAACGAAGTGCCGTTCCTCGATCGTTTCGAGGCGGCGGCAAAAGCCGGATTCGATGCGGTGGAGTTTCTGTTTCCCTATGAGCATTCTCCTGAAGAAGTCGGCAGCAGGCTTCACGGCAACGGATTGACGCAGGCGCTGTTCAATCTTTTTCCCGGCGACTGGAACAACGGCGAGCGTGGCTTCGCCGCGCTGCCGGAGCGTTTCGCCGATGTGCAGGCCAGCGTGAACCGGGCGTTGCCCTATGCAAAGGCGACGGGTGTCAAACGCCTTCATCTGATGGCCGGGATCGCCAATCGTCATGATCCAAAGGCCGTCGATGCGTTCTGCCGTTCTGTCGTCTGGGTGGCAGAAGCGCTGGCGAAGGAAAACATCGACGTGATGCTGGAGCCGATCAACCCGCGCGACGTTCCGGGCTACTTCCTCAACGATTTCGATTTTGCCGCGGGCGTGATCAGCGATCTCAAAATTCCCAATCTGAAACTGCAGTTTGATATCTATCACCGGCAGATCGTACATGGCGATGTAACTATGGCTCTGCGCAAGATGATGCCGACGATCGGGCATATCCAGGTCGCCAGCGTTCCTTCGCGTCATGAGCCGGCAGGCGAGGAACTGAATTACCCCTTCCTGTTCGAGGAACTGGACCGGCTCGGTTACGAAGGCTTTGTCGGCTGCGAGTATCGTCCGAAAGGCAGCACGGCCGATGGCCTCGGCTGGTTCGCGCCCTATGCGGCCAAGGGGACACGCGCATGACACTTGCGTTGGGCTGTATCGCGGACGATTACACCGGCGCATCCGACCTCGCCAACATGCTGACGCGCTGCGGGTTGCGCACGGTGCAGACGATCGGTGTGCCTGCTGACTCGCTCCAGATTCCGGATGTTGACGCGGTCGTGGTATCGCTGAAAAGCCGTTCCATCGAGGCTTCACAAGCAGTTGCCCGGTCACGGGAGGCGGACAAGTGGTTGCGGGCGCGGGGCGCGTCCCATGTGCTGTTCAAGATCTGTTCGACGTTCGATTCAACGGATGCCGGCAACATCGGTCCGGTGATGGACGCGCTGCGCGCTGACTCGGGCGATACCATCGTTCTGGTGACGCCAGCGTTCCCCGGGACCGGGCGGACGGTCTATCAGGGCAATCTGTTCGTCGGAAATCTGCCGCTGAACGAAAGCCCGCTGAAGGATCATCCGCTCAATCCGATGCACGATGCCAATCTGATGCGTGTGCTGGCGCGCCAGAGTCAATCAAGGATTGGTCTGGTCGATCTCGCAACCGTCGCGAAGGGGGCGGATGCGATCCGCGCGGGCCTTGCAGAGCTGGCGAAACATGGGACAAACGCCGCCATTATCGACTCGGTGTTTGATCCGGAGCTTGAAACGATTGGCAAGGTCGCACTCGATCATCGTCTGTCCGTGGGCGCGTCGGGAATCGGGCTTGGTCTGGCGCGAGGACTGGTTGCCTCGGGCCGGGTGAAGGCGGCAACGGCGAGTTCAGGCCGGAAAGTCATCGGGGGGCCGGTCGCCTGCCTTGCGGGAAGCTGCTCGCAGGCGACGCTCGCCCAGATCGCGCAAGCGGAAAAATCAATGCCTGTGCTACGTCTCGATCCGGAACGGATCGTCAAAGGCGAAAGCGAAACCGAGCGTGCGCTTGGCTGGGCACGCGATCATCTCGGCAAGGGACCGGTGTTGATCGCAAGCAGTTCGACGCCGGATCAGGTCTCCGCGCTTCAAGCGAAGCATGGCCGCGACATGGCCGGCCATGCCATCGAGCAGACCATGGCGGCGATCAGTGACGGCCTTGTCGCCACCGGTGTCCGCCGTTTGGTTGTCGCGGGCGGAGAAACATCAGGCGCCGTGGTCGATCGCCTCGGCATCCCGGCGTTTCAGGTCGGACCGGAAATCGCCGCCGGCGTTCCGGTCCTGCAATGTGTCGGATGGAGCAGGGGCGACGCCGTGCTGGCGCTGAAATCCGGGAATTTCGGCGGCCCGGATTTCTTCAACGACGCCATCCGCCTGATGCCGTGAGGGATCAGCCTTCCTTGAAACCGTATTCGGGCACGTTGCCGCTCGCGCCGTAATATTTGTAGGGCAGGAATTTGCCCGACATCGTGATCTTGACGCGATCGCCCTTCGGGTTCGGCAAGCGCTCCATCACCATGTCGAAGTCGATGGCCGACATGATGCCGTCGCCATATTCTTCCTCGATCAGCGCCTTCCACGCCGGACCGTTGACCATCACCAGTTCGTAGAACCGGTAGATCAACGGGTCGGTCGGCGGCATTTCCATGCCGCGCATCGGCGTTTCGTTGAGCATGGCGATTTCGGATTTGGTGAGGCCGAAAAGCTCACCTGCGTTGGCGGCTTGAGGTTTCGTCAGTTTCATCTGGCCGAGAATGGCGCCGACGATCAGGACCTCGGAGTATCCGCCGATCTTTTCGCAGATGTGTTTCCATGTCCAGCCTTTCTCGCGCTTGATGTCGAGCAGCTTTTCGGTGAGGTCGGAACGCTTCATTTCAGGTCTCCAGTTTTGAAGGGCTTAGGCCGCGCTGGTCTGGCCGGGCTGCGGCTTGCCGGCGGGCGCGTTGGTGGTGACGATCGCCGGCTCGTTAAAGCCGGGCCGGACGACGGGCACGTTGCGCGGATCGTGGTCCTTGTTGGTTTCCACGAATGTCTTGCTGCGCGTCACGAGGAAGTCGATGATGTGATTGCGCAGGGCGTAGTAGTGCGGGTGGCGATGCAGGTCGATGCGCCCGCGATCCTTCGGTAGTGGGTTTTCAAGAACTTCCGCCAGCACCGCGCCGGGGCCGTTTGTCATCAGGAATATCTTGTCGGCGAGATAGATGGCCTCATCCACATCGTGGGTGATCATGAAGGCGGTCTGGCCGGTCTCGAGACAGATGCGGCGAACCTCGTCCTGCAACGTGCCGCGTGTCAACGCATCGAGCGCCGAGAACGGTTCGTCCATCAGCATGATTTTCGGCGTGATTGACAGCGCGCGCGCGATGCCGACGCGTTGCTTCATGCCGCCGGACAGTTCCGACGGGCGCTTGTGCTCGGAGCCGGTGAGGCCAACGATGTCGATGAATTTTTGCGCATGGGCGCGGACCCGCGCCTTGTCCCATTTGCGCCATTTGGACGAGACCGCATAGGCGACATTCCCCATCACCGTGCGCCAGGGCAGCAGGGCGTGGCTCTGGAAGATCACCGCGCGGTCGAGGCTGGTGCCTTCAATGGCCTGACCGTCGACAATCACGGTGCCTTCTGTCGGCTCATCGAGGCCGGCTAGAATGTTCAGCACGGTGGTCTTGCCGCAGCCGGAGTGACCGATGACACAGCCGAACTCGCCGCGCGGCATCGACAGCCACAAGTCCTCGAATATCGTCGTATTGCCGCCCGACGGAGCAGGATATCGCTTCGCGATGCTTTCGATGGAGATAAATTTGTCTGTCATGGCATCACTCCGGGAACGTGACCAGGCGCGTGAAGCGCGCGAGGATCTGATCGAACAGCATCCCGACGAGACCGATCACGAGGATCGCGATGATCACGTTCGTGATCGAGAGGTTGTTCCACTCGTTCCATACGAAGTAACCGATGCCCGTTCCGCCGACGAGCATTTCGGCGGCGACGATGACGAGCCACGCGATGCCGATCGAGATGCGCATGCCGGTCAGGATGGTTGGCGCCGCGGCAGGAAGGATCACGGTAAATGCACGGCGGATGGAGCCGACTTCGAGCGTCCGCGCAACATTGACCCATTCCTTGCGCACCGATGAGACGCCGAACGCGGTGTTGATCAGCATGGGCCAGATCGCGCAAATGAAGATCACGAAGATGGCCGATGTATTGGAATCCTTGATCGTGTAGAGCGCGAGCGGCATCCACGCGAGCGGAGAGATCGGCTTCAAGACCTGAATGAATGGATCAAACGCCTTGCTCAACAACGGCGACATGCCGATGAGAAATCCGAGGGGAATTGCGACGATCACCGCAAGGAAATAGCCAAGCAGAACCCGCGCGATCGAATAGCCGAGCTGGATGCCGAGGCCCTTGTCGTTCGGGCCATTGTCGTAGAACGGGCTTTTGATGTGCTGCCAGAGCTTGGTGCCGACCTCGAGCGGGCCGGGCATGGCGGATTTGCCCTGGGTCGCGGTCGCGCCCATCAGTTTGGCATACTCGGGGTCCATCGCCGCCACATTCGAGGTGCTGCGCGTGGCAAGATGCCACGCGCCGATGAATGCGGCGAAGATCGCGATCGACAGGACCGCCGCGCGAAGCCTCAAAGAAGACGTCATGTCAGGACGCCTTGCTGATCTTGAAGCTCTTCAGGTAGTCCTCCGGCTTGGACGGATCGAAAGTCTTGCCCATCACGGAGAAGCTCTTAGTCGTTGTCGCCGGCGGCGTCAGCCCGACTTCCTTCATCAGCTTTGCGGTGTCGGTGGCGAGATAGACCTGGCTGGCAATTCCCGCGTAGTCGAGGTCGCCCTTGACCTGACCCCAACGCTTCATCTGGGTCATGATCCAGACCGCGAATGAGTGCCAGGGGAACGGATCGAAGTCGACGCGGTTCGGCTGTTTGACGATGTTGCCAAGGCCATCGGCGAAGGTGCCGGTCAGGATTTGTTCAAGCACGATCTGCGGCTGGTTGAGATAGTTTGCCGGTGAAATCGCTTCAGCGATCTGCTTGCGGTTCTCCGGCTTGTGCGCGAACGCGGTCGCGTCGATGATCGACTTCAGCAGCGCCGCGTAGGTGTTCGGCATCGTGGTGACGAATTCCTTCGATGCTGCAAAGGCGCAGCAGGGGTGTCCCTCCCAGATGTCCTTGGTGAGGATGTGGATGAAGCCGACGCCGTCATAAACAGCGCGCTGGTTCATCGGGTCGGGGCCGAGATATCCGTCGATATTGTCGGCGCGCAAGTTGGCGACCATTTCCGGCGGCGGAACGGCGCGGATCTGAACATCGGTGTCGGGATCGAGGCCGTGCTCCGCGAGGTAGTAGCGCAGCAGGTAGTTGTGCATCGAGTAGTCAAACGGCACCGCGAACTTGAAACCCTTCCAGTCCTTCGGATTGCGCTTGTCCTTGTGTTTCATCGCAAGGGTGATGGCCTGCCCGTTGATATTTTCGACGGCCGGCATGGTGTAGGGGATCGGGTTCGATCCTGCGCCCATCGAAATGGCGATGGGCATCGGCGACAGCATGTGCGCCGCGTCGTATTCCTTGTTGATGGTCTTGTCGCGGATAACGGCCCAGCCAGCGGTCTTGATCACGTCGACGTTGAGGCCCTGCTTTTCATAGAAGCCCATCGGCTTGGCCATGATGATCGGCGTGGCGCAGGTGATCGGAATGAAGCCGACCTTGAGGTCTTTCTTCTCGAGCGGGCCGCCGGCCGCGAAGGCTTCTGTCGCCGTTTTCAGCGGGAAGAACTGCGAGACGGCGGCGAGCGCGGTCGCCGCGCCGACGGATTTCAGGAACGCGCGCCGCGCGACGTCCTGCGGAAACATCGCGCGCATCACCGCGGAAGCGACAACGCCTTCATAGTGCTGCTCATCGCTCTGCGCGCTCACGGTCTGGAGGTGAAGTGCTGCGTCGTGTTCGGCGTCGCTTGCATGCTGGCCGCAGGAGCAGCCGAAGGAGGAGAGGCGGCGGTTCGGGTCGAATGGATTGTCGAAGGTGGACATGGAAGCCTCCAGCGTGATGTTTCCATTCACTACGCAAGGGGCGTGCCATCGCGATTTAGCGAGACTTATCAATGCCGCCGCTCAACAGCGGTAACATTGGCTGTTACGAAAATTCGTGATATACGATTATTCGTAGTCGCATTACGATATTTCGTAGGAGTCTTCATGGAGGCGCCATTATCGGTCCCGGCGGCAAAAGAAGCCGACCTGTGGAGCACCGCGTTCGATTTCTCCGCCGAGCCCCTCCTGCTGCTGGACCCTCACGGCGACCGCATCGTGGACGTCAATGTCGCGGCCTGCGTACTGCTTGGATACGACCGCGCACTATTGCGGCAGATGAAGATCACGGCGCTGCACGCCGGGCAGGTGCCGGCGCTGATCGTGTTCACGCAGGCTGTGTTCGACAAGGGCTCGTTCTGGACCACGTCGCTCACGCCCCGCCACGCTGCGGGAAATGAACTGCGGCTGGAATATACCGGCTCGCTGATTCCCCGCGATAGTACGCCGCTGGTTCTGCTGGCGATGAACGATCTCGAGCAGCGGCGCCGCCGGATGGTCGACGCGACGGCGGAAGATCACATGCGCGGCGGCATCGCCGCCTGGCAGCGCATGGAGCGCGTCTTCCGCGATATCGAGCGCGAGAACCAGTTGATCCTGCGCGCCGCGGGCGAGGGCATCTATGGCGTCAACGCCGAAGGCAAGACGACCTTCGTCAATCCCGTCGCGGAGCGGATACTCGGCTGGTCGGCTGAAGAGCTTGTCGGCACAGACATTCATTCAACAGTGCATCACACCCATCATGACGGACGGCACTATCCGCACACAGATTGTCCGATCTATGCGGCGTTTCGCGACGGCGCGGTGCATCAGGTCAACGACGAGGTGTTCTGGCGCAAGGACGGCACGCCCGTGTGGGTCGAATACACCTCGACGCCGATCCGCGACCGCGGCGTGGTGGTCGGGGCGGTGATCGTGTTCCGCGATGTCAGCCAGCGCCGCGAGGCGGACGAGAAGTTGCGCGCCGCGCTGTCCGAAGTGGACCAACTGCGCGAACGGCTCGAGCAGGAAAACGCCTATTTGCAGGAGGAAATCCGCACCGAGACCAATCCGCGCGGCATCATCGGACGCACGGCAGCGGTTCAGAAAACCTTGCGTCAGGTCAGTCTTGTCGCGCCGACGGATGCGACCGTGCTGATCACAGGCGAGTCCGGCACCGGCAAGGAATTGATCGCGCGCGCCATTCATGAGGCGAGCCAGCGCCGCGACCGCCCGCTGATCCGTGTCAATTGCGCGGCCATTCCGCGTGAACTGTTCGAGAGCGAGTTTTTCGGCCATGTCAAAGGCGCGTTCACCGGCGCGCTGCGCGACCGGATCGGCCGGTTTGAACTCGCCGATGGCGGCACTCTTTTTCTGGATGAAGTCGGTGAGATTCCGCTCGAACTTCAGGGCAAACTCCTGCGCGTGTTGCAGGAAGGGCATTTCGAGCGTGTCGGCGAGGAACGCACCCGCGCGGTCAATGTGCGCGTGATCGCGGCCACCAACCGCGAACTGAAGCAGGAGGTGAAGGAGGGGCGTTTCCGCGAGGACCTTTACTTCCGGCTCAACGTGTTTCCGGTCGAGACCATGCCGCTGCGGGACAGGCGCGAGGACATCCCGCTGCTGGCGCAGCATTTCCTTGCCAGCGAAAACAAGTCGTTCAAGTCAAACTTGCGGCTGTCGGAGGGCGATGTGCGCCGCCTGATGCAATATGACTGGCCGGGGAATGTGCGCGAACTTCACAACGTGATCGAGCGTGCGGCCATTCTGGCTCAGAACGGGCGGCTGCGGATTGACCTGCCGATTCAGCCGGGAGGGGCGGAGATCTCGGTTCCGGCGCGGCGTCCGAAGAACGGCACGCCTCCGGCAATCCTGACCGATGAGGAGATGCGCGAGCATGAGCGCAGCAACATCCGGGCGGCATTGAAAGCGTCCGGGGGAAAGGTTTTCGGCAACGGCGGGGCGGCGGAACTGCTCGGGGTCAAGCCGACCACGCTGGCATCCCGGATCAAATCGCTTGGAATTTCGGCACGAAACCTCGATTCGCCAATGCGTTAGGCAGCCGATGCCCGTTGTTCGCACTTGATAGAGGCTGGCGCAGGTGTTCTGCTTAAAAAAGAAGCCATCGAGGTTGCCGCGCCGTGTCCATTGCCGTCGCCCTGCATCACGTCACTCATTATAAGTATGACCAGCCAGTCAGCCTTGGGCCGCAGGTCATCCGGCTCCGCCCCGCGCCGCACTCCCGCACCCGCGTCTCCAGCTATTCGCTGAAGGTTCTGCCCGAGACACACTTCGTCAACTGGCAGCAGGACCCGCAGGGCAACTGGCTTGCGCGGTTCGTCTTTCCGGAGCAGACCCGCGAGTTCAAGATCGAGGTCGATTTCATCGCCGACATGGCGGTGGTGAATCCGTTCGACTTCTTTGTCGAGCCTTACGCGGAGAGCTTTCCGTTTCAGTATCCGCCCGACATCGCCGATGAACTCGCGCCATACTTGAAAGCCGAGCCCGTGACACCGCTGCTTGCGCAGTATCTTGCAAGCATTCCGCGCGAACCCACCAACACCGTCAATTTTCTCGTCGAACTGAACGCGCAGCTCCGCAACCGGATCAACTATGTGATCCGGATGGAGCCGGGCATCCAGACGCCCGAGGAAACGTTGCAACTGAACGCAGGGTCCTGCCGCGATTCTGCGTGGCTTTTGATTCAGGCTCTGCGTCACCTTGGATTGGCGGCGCGTTTTGTCTCCGGCTATCTCATCCAGCTACGTCCGGACATTGATCCGCTCGAAGGGCCGCGCGAGGTCGAGGCCGATTTCACGGATTTGCATGCATGGGCCGAGGTCTATCTGCCCGGTGCGGGCTGGATCGGCTTTGACGTGACATCGGGCATGTTGACCGGCGAGGGTCACATTCCGGTTGCTGCGTCCCCGCATTATCGCACGGCTGCGCCGATCAGCGGCAATGTCAGTTCGGCCAACGTCGAATTCGGCTTCGAGATGAAGGTGACGCGCGTCAACGAAGCGCCGCGCATCACCAAGCCATTCTCCGATGAATCGTGGAAGCGTCTCGATGCACTGGGTGAAAGGGTCGATGCCGATCTGGCGGCCGATGATGTTCGCCTGACCATGGGCGGCGAGCCGACCTTCGTCTCCATGGACGATCTTGAATCGCCGGAATGGAATACGGCAGCCGTCGGTCCGGCCAAGCGCGGGATTGCCGACGATCTCATTCGCCGTCTGCGGACCCGCTTCGCGCCGGGCGGCTTGCTGCATTACGGGCAGGGCAAGTGGTACCCGGGCGAGAGCCTGCCGCGCTGGGCTTTCGGACTTTACTGGCGCAAGGATGGCGTGCCGATCTGGCGCAATCCCGATCTGATCGCGCCGATGGATGGTCCGCGCTCGGCAAGGATCGAAGAGGCGGAAAAATTCGCGGTCCACGTGGCCGAAAAACTCGGCGTCGATACCGCCAATGTGTTGCCTGCCTATGAGGATCAGGCGCACTGGCTGCTCAAGGAGAACAGCCTTCCAAGCAATGTCGACCCCAGCGACTCAAAACTGGCCGATCCGGAAGAGCGCTCACGCATGGCGCAGGTCTTTCAGCAAGGCTTGAATGTGCCGCGTGGTTTCGTGCTCCCGGTCCAGCGCTGGAACGCGAAGGCGACAAGTCGCTGGCGCAGCGAGAAGTGGAATTTGCGGCGGGGAAATCTGTTCCTGATGCCGGGCGACTCGCCGCTCGGATTGCGGCTGCCGATGAATTCGTTGCAGTGGATTCCGCCAGAAGATTATCCCTACATTGTCGAACAGGACCCGACCGAGGAGCGCGCGCCGCTCCCGGATTTCCGCGACGATGCCGCACCCGCCGCGCCGGTGTCGCAGCCGCCCGTATTCGACAGCGGTGCGCAGATGGACGGCGGGCAGCGCCAGTTTATTCAGGAGCAGCAGGCCGGCGGCCGGGGCGGCGGCGTCCGCACCGCGCTGTCGATTGAAATTCGCGACGGCATCCTGTGCGCCTTCATGCCGCCGGTCGAGAAGCTGGACGACTATCTCGAGTTGATCGCCGTGGTCGAAGCGACCGCCGAGGACATGAACCTTCAGGTGCATGTCGAAGGCTACGCGCCGCCTTACGATCCACGCATCGAAGTCATCAAGGCGACGCCCGATCCCGGCGTGATCGAGATCAACATTCATCCGGCGAAAAGCTGGCGAGAGATCGTCGATACAACCGTCGGCCTCTACAAGGAAGCGGCGCATGTCCGCCTTGGCGCGAACCGTTTCCTGATCGACGGGCGGCACACCGGCACCGGCGGCGGCAATCACGTGGTGGTCGGCGGCAGCACGCCGGCGGATTCGCCGTTCCTGCGCCGGCCCGACCTGCTGAAAAGTGTGGTGTTGTACTGGCAGCGGCATCCGTCGCTGTCGTACCTGTGCTCGGGCATGTTCATCGGACCGACAAGTCAGGCGCCGCGTATCGACGAAGCGCGGCATGATGCGCTCTACGAACTTGAAATCGCCATCGCGCAAATCCCGCCGAAGGGTGAGAAGGTGCCGTTATGGCTTGTCGACCGCACATTCCGTCATCTGCTGGTGGACATCACCGGCAACACGCACCGCGCGGAAATCTGCATCGACAAGCTCTATTCGCCGGACAGTCCGACCGGGCGTCTTGGCCTCGTCGAATTCCGTGCGCTCGAAATGCCGCCAGATGCACGCATGAGCCTTGCACAGCAGCTCATCATCCGCGCGCTGATCGCCAAATTCTGGCGTGAGCCGCAGGATGGACAGTTCGTGCGCTGGGGCACCACGCTGCACGACCGGTTCATGCTGCCGCATTTCCTCTGGCAGGATTTTCGGGATGTGCTCTCCGGCCTGAAAGCGGCGGGCTACGATTTCGAGCCTGAATGGTTCGAGGCGCAGCTCGAATTCCGATTCCCGTTGTTCGGCCGCGTGGAGCATGGCGGCGTGATGCTGGAACTGCGTCAGGCGCTGGAGCCCTGGCATGTGCTTGGTGAGGAAAGCTCGGCCGGTGGCACGGTGCGCTATGTGGATTCCTCGGTCGAACGCCTGCAGGTCAAGGTCAACGGGTTCGTCCCGGGACGGCATGTCGTGACGTGCAACGGCCGCCGTTTGCCGCTGACGGAGACGGGCCGTTCCGGTGAAGCGGTGGCCGGTGTCAGGTTCAAGGCATGGCAACCGTCATCGGGGCTGCACCCAACGATCCCGGTTCATGCTCCGCTGACCTTCGATATCGTTGACACGTGGAACGGGCGTTCGCTGGGCGGCTGTGTCTATCATGTGGCCCATCCGGGAGGGCGCAGCTACGAAACCAAACCGGTCAACAGCTACGAGGCCGAAGCGAGGCGGTTGGCCCGTTTTCAGGACCATGGCCACACACCGGGCCCGATAACCGCTCCTCCCGAGGAAAGAACCCTCGAATTTCCCCTGACTCTGGACCTGCGGACACCGCTCCCGCATTGAGGCGGCCGCCATAATCGGCGAAATTGTCGCGATCAGCAGAAGGCGAGTCGGGATGGCGGAGACGAGTAACAGGGCGAACGAGTCGCGGCGGGCCCAGCAGGACCTTCTCGACTGCACGCGCGGCTATAAGCCGTTGCCCGGCATCCCCGATGAATTTCTCGACGCCGGCGGCCAGCCCCGCGAGGTCTGGGCCCGGTTCTTCGAGGCATTCTCGGCACTCGCGCCGGGTGAGATCGAGCGCCGTTTCGCCTCCGCCGATCAGCACATGCGCGAAGCTGGCGTGACCTACCGAACCCCCGGCGACGCAGCGGAGCGGATGTGGCCGCTCAGTCATCTTCCGCTCCTGATCGGCGAGGCGGAATGGAAGCAGATTTCTGAAGGAATCGCCCAGCGCGCCGAGCTGTTCGAGCTGATTCTGCGCGATCTGTACGGCGAAGGCCGCCTGATCGCCGATGGTGCGCTTCCCGCCGCCGCCATCGCAGGCAGTAACGAATATCTGCGATCTGTCCGCGGCGTGCCGCCGCCCGGCGGTCAATATCTCAATCTCTATGCCGCCGATATCGGCCGCGGTCCTGATGGGCGCTGGTGGGTTTTGTCCGATCGCACACAGGCGCCATCCGGCGCGGGATACGCGCTCGAAAACCGGCTGGTTCTGTCGCGCGCGCTGACCAATCTCTACACATCCATGAATGTCGAGCGCGTCGCGCCATTCTTCGAGGCTTTCCGCGACAGCCTGCGTGGTATCGCCGACCGCGATGAACCGCGGATCGGCCTGCTCACGCCGGGCGGCGCGAGCGATACATATTTTGAGCACGCGACACTCGCGCGCTATCTCGGTTTCCTGCTGGTCGAGGGCGACGATCTCGCGGTCAGTGAAGATCGGCTTCACGTCCGCACGGTCGCGGGCCTGAAGCGGCTTGACGTGTTGCTGAGGCGAGTGGATTCCAATTCGCTTGATCCGCTCGAACTCGATGCACGCTCGATGCTGGGTGTGCCGGGCCTGATCGACGTGATCAGAAAAGGCGGCGTTGCGGTCGCCAACATGCCGGGGTCAGGCGTGATGGAGGCGCGCACGCTGCTCGGATTCCTGCCAAGCCTCAGCCGGCGGTTCTTCAGTGAAGACCTGAAGATGCCGCACATCGCGACTTGGTGGTGCGGACAGAAAGCCGCGCGGGAGGAAGTGCTGGCGCGCCTCGACGACATGGCGATCGAGGGCGCCTATGGCCAGTCCGTTCCCGGTTTCCCGGGGCGGGGTCCGGTGATCGGCGGCTCGTTGTCGAAAGATCAGCGCGCGCAACTGGTCGACGCCATCGGCAAGCGCGGCATCGACTATGTCGGGCAGGAGCTTGTGCGGCTCTCGACCACGCCGGTATGGGACAACGGCCATATCTCTCCGCGGCCATTCGTGCTGCGGGTTTTCGCGGCGGCCACGCCCAATGGCTGGACCATTCTGCCCGGTGGTTTTTGCAGGATCGCCGATCAGCCGGACGCCCGCGCCGTTTCGATGGGAGAGGGTACGCGCGCGGCGGATGTCTGGGTGGTTTCGGAAAAGGAAGTTGCGACCTCCACACTGTTGCCGCCGCCAGATTCGGTTCGCATCAGGCGCATTGCCGGCTGGGTGCCGAGCCGCGCAGCGGACAATCTGTTCTGGCTCGGCCGTTATCTGGAGCGGGCGGAAGCGACATTGCGGCTGGTGCGTGCGCTGGGCGGCGCTCTGCGTGAGCCGGGCAAGGGTCCGTCGCCGATGCAGCCGGTGATTGAGCGGATTCAGCGGTTGCTCGTCGCGTGGGGCGCGACGACGCCGTCGGCCCGCGCCAAGCTCGCGACAACCGCCACCCAGTCATTGCAGGCGCAGGATAAATTCGGCTCCGCGTTGTCGCTGGTGCGTTCGGCGCAGCGCACGGCGAGAACGCTGCGGGAGCGGCTTTCGCCCGATGCGTGGCATGTCATCGCCGGCATCGAAGAACGCCTGTCGCAAAAAGCCGATGACGATGAAGCGGTGCTGGAGGCGATCGAGTGGACCTTGCAGTCGCTGGCTATGTTCGCGGGCCTCGCGCAGGAGAATATGAACCGGGCCGCGGGCTGGCGTTTCCTGGAAATGGGCCGCCGCGTCGAGCGCGCGATCAACACCGCGCGTTTCGCGCGCCAGTTTGCCTATGACGGCGCGACAAGCGAGGATCTCGATCTGCTGCTCACACTGGTCGATTGCCAGATCACATATCGCTCGCGTTATCTGGTTGGGCCATTGCTGGCGCCGGTCCGTGACCTTGTCGTCCTCGATACCTATAATCCGCGCTCGGTGGCGTTTCAGATCGCGGCTCTCAACGAACACATCGCAAGCCTGCCAAGCATGCGCGAAGGAGGATTGATTGATCCGCCGCATCGCCAGGCGGTGACGCTTCAGGCCAGCATGACGGCGGGCGAGGCGGAGGCTTTCGATACGAAAACGCTGTTCACGCTGGAGCAAAACCTGCTCAATCTCGCCGATGCGATCGGATCTCACTATTTCCCGCACGGCAGCAGCGCCTTGAGGCCGGAGAAGCTGACGGGGTTCGCGTGATCTACGACATCCGTCATGTCACGACCTATTCCTATGAAAGCCCGGTCAGCTTCGCGCGGTGTTCGCTCCGGCTTGAGCCGAAGACCGGTGATGGCCAGCAGCTCATCTCCCACAAGGTCGACATCAAGCCGCTTCCGGCTGAACGCACGTTGAGAACGGATTTCTTCGGCATCAAAACCGAAAGCATCGTGATTGATGCCGCTCATCGCGCGCTGCGGATTGATGCACGGTCTCGCGTGGATGTGGCGCGCTCGGTGCCGCCGCGCGACATGGTTTCACCGCCTTGGGAGCAGGTGCGGGAAGCGGCGTTTACCTCGAACAGTCTCTCGGCGGATTTTCCGGTGGGATATCTGTTTGCAAGCCCGCTGATACCGATCCAGCCGCCGATCACGGACTATGCGGGCGAGAGCTTCTCAGCAGGCAACGGGATTTTCGTGTCCACAGTCGGCCTGATGCAGCGGATCAAGCGCGATTTTGTCTACGACTCCCGGGCCACCGAAATATCGACGCCACTGAACGAGGTCTTCGGAAAGCGGCGCGGGGTGTGTCAGGATTTCGCGCATATCATGATCGCGGGTCTGCGCGGCCTCGGGTTGCCTGCCGCCTATGTCAGCGGGTATCTGCGGACCATTCCTCCGCCGGGCCGCCCGCGGCTTCAGGGTGCTGACGCGACCCATGCATGGGTCTCGGTCTGGTGCGGGGCCGAGCTGGGCTGGCTGGGATTCGATCCGACCAACGATCTGGTGATCGGCAACGATCATGTCGTCCTCGCCACCGGCCGTGATTATACCGATGTGTCTCCTGTCGATGGCGTGATCGTTGGTTCGCGCAAGCAAAAGCTGGCCGTGGCTGTGGATGTGATCCCCGTTGAGTAGGGGGCTGCTCAATCAGCCCTTGTGGCTGCCGTCAGCGCAAAACGACGCGCGGATATTGCAGTTCGCGGGACTCCGGCTTTCCTTGCGGCAGCGCGCCGTAGCCGCTTCGATCGCCTGACCCAGGGTCGCGCCTTCAGCGGTGTAGGCTCCCCAATATCGTGTGCGGCGAATACGAGCGGTGTAAAAGGCCATCGCGCCGCATTGGGTTGTCGACGAAATCTTGCATCCGCGTCCGCCGTTGTTGACACAGAGGGTCAGGGCGCGCGCCTCGGCTTCGTCGCGGCTTGTTTTCTGCCAGACGGCTCCCCATGCGCCGCGTGCTGCAAAACCGATGGCGGCCCATTGTTCAGATGGAGACGCGGGAGTCCTGGGCTTGAGCGATTCGAGGCGAATTTTTGCGAGCGGCGCGAAGGTCCCGTTGGGATATTTGTCGAGATAGGCCACGATCTCGGCGGGATTGCGCGAGTCTTTCACCGAATTCCAGAAGGTAATTTCCGCGCTGGTATCTGTCTGCGCGGCACCGGACGCGGTGTGCGCGGACAACGCCACCGCAAGCGCCAGCACACAACAGACCTTGCGTCGCATCTCCAGCCCCGTTTCGATTTTGGCGCAGACTAAAAGCCGATTTCTGCCTTGTCGAGCGGGCGACGTCGCGTTCCTGCGGATAACCCTTTCGCATTATTCGTTTTTATCGGGGTGTGTCGAAATCGACCGCCTGTCAGGATTCGGATCGCTTCGACTTCTTTGTTTTCTTTGTCTTGCGGGTCTTCTTCGCCGACTTTTTGGCGGGCACTTTCTTGCCTTCCTTACGCGCCTCGGAAAGACCGATTGCGATCGCCTGCTTGCGGCTCTTCACGGTCTTGCCCGAGCGGCCGCTCTTCAGCGTGCCTTTCTTTCGCTTGTGCATTGCACGCTTGACCTTCTTCGCCGTCGCCTTGGAGTATTTCCTCGCCATGGTTGTCTCCGCATTGGATGATACCGCGGATAATCGTCCGAAATGGCGATAGGTTCCGATCTTGCGAAGGCGCAGAGAGGTCGCGGCGAGGCTCAGGCGCCGTTGCGCGCCGTGACGATCCAGATTGATCCGCCGAGCAGGACGGCGTCACCTGTCTGCCGAGCGGCGAGCGCTGTCCGGATGGATTGCGTCGCAGCCGCAATCTTCTCCTTGGATTGATTTTCCAGCGCCCGGCTGGCCGGACCGATGGCGAGCACGGTTTCGACAGCCGCTTCGAGTCCGCGGCCGGTGGCGATGTCGAGGGATAGATCGACCCGCTCAAGCTCCACATCGGCAAAGCCAGCCTCGCCGAGGATTCGGCGGACGCGCTCCTCATTCGCAAAGGAGAAGGGGCCGGGATCATCCGGCTTCATTTCCGGAAGTTTCGGCACATGCTTGTAGGCTTCCTGCAAGGCCAGCATCATCCAGGGATTGTCACGCGGTGTCCGCCAGCAGGCGAAGACGAGACGGCCGTCTGGCCGCAAAGCCTTGCGCATGTTCGCAAAGGACTCCGAGGGTTCCGCGAAGAACATCACCCCGAAGCGGGAAAACAACAGGTCCGTGCGTGCCGGTGGAAACGGATAGACGGTGGCGTCCGCGAGGACGAAATCAACTGGCGCACCGGCGGGCGCGAGTTCGCGCGCCCGGCCCAGCATTGGTTCGGAAATGTCGATACCGGTCACGCGCCCGGCGGAGCCAACCTCGCGCAACAAGTCGAAAGAGGTGGCGCCGCAACCGCAGCCAATGTCGATGACGGTCTGCCCGGATGTGACCGCTGCACGATTGATCAGCACCTCGGAGACAGGAGAGAGAACGATGTCCTGAAGTTGCTGCCGTTCCGTCCAGTGCTTCCCGCCGGGGCCATTCCAGTAAGCGATCTGATCAGCATTGCGCTCGTCGGTAGCGGGATGGGTCATGGGGTTCTCCGGTGATGGCGATTGTTGTACGCCAGCGCGGCTTCCCTGAACAGGAAAGCCTGCCATGCGTCAATCGAGACCGGCGCGCCTTTACTCCGAATGCCTTGACCCTTTTTCTCAACCGCCCTTGAACAGGATCTTGCCGGTCCCCTTGGCTGCGTGGGAAATCGCTGCGGCCGACTGGTCGAGCGAATAGGTTGCCTCCACCGGCGTGAAGATCGTTCCGTCCGCGATCCAGGCGGCCATCTGTTTCTGAACCTCGGCAATGCGTTCGGGTGAATTCCTGTTGAACCAGTTCAACAGCCAGAATCCCTTGAGGGTCAGATCGCGGAAAATGTTCGGAGCGGTGAAGAAGGGGCCAGGACCGCCACTCATCACACCATAGGCGACCAGTGTGCCGCCATTGGCGAGGCAATCGTTCAATGCCATCAGGCCAGGACCGCCAACGCTGTCGAGCGCGAGCATGATTCTGGCCTTGCCGGTCGCTTCCGCGACGCGCTTGGCCAGATCGGGGCCCTCGACCAGCACCACATCCGCGCCGAGCTTCTTGAGTTCGTCGATAAGTTCGGGGCGGCGCACCACGCTGACTGTGTGAATGCCCAGCTTCCTTGCGATCGCAATCACCGCTCGCCCGACGCCTGAGTTTCCAGCGCTCTGGATCACCCAGTCGCCTTTCTTGAGGGCGACGTATTCCGTCAGCATCAGATAGGCCGTCGGCGGGTTCACCATCAGCATCGAAAGCTGTTGCAGGTCCGCGTTCGCAGGCAGGGCGAAGAGGCCGTCCGCCTTGACCTTGCTCCGTGTCACCCAGGTCGATGCGCCGCGCGGAAACAGCACGCGATCGCCTTCCTTCAGTCCGGTTACGCCAGATCCGGCCTTGGTTACGCGCGCAACGCCTTCAGAGCCGACCGGCGCAGGCAGTTTGGGTTTCACGCCGTAGAGGCCGCGCATCAGCACGAGATCGGACGGATTGATCGGCGCGAATTCCATGTCGATGATGACTTCGCCGGCGCCGGGAGCACCGGGATCGGGGAGGGTAACCGTCTCGACGACTTCCCATGGCTTGCCGAACGCGTTGATCTGAACGCTGTGCATAGTGCTCTCCCATAATCGCTGCTTCGCGGGCTCGAATGAAATGTTATGATTAGTCCGATATTGCAACTAGTCTTAGTTGGCAATCAAATGAAGGAAATGACTGCCATGCGCCCGCCATCCTATGCCAGCCTGAACTGCTCGATTGCGCGCGCGCTCGCGGTGCTGGGTGATCCATGGGCACTCCTCGTTCTGCGGGATGCATTGGGAGGTGTGCGCTCGTTCGAGGGCTTCATGCGCAGTCTCGGCATCGCGCGAAACACACTGACGGACCGGTTGCGGCATCTCGTTGAGGAAGGAATGCTGACGCAAGTCGATGTCGGCAAGCGCGGAACGCGATTTGAGTACGTTCCAACGCAAAAGGCAAAAGAGTTTCAGGTCCCGCTGATGGCGCTCATGCAATGGGGAGACCGGTGGGTCTCGGGACCCGGGAACGAACCGGCTGTTGCGTTTGACCGGAAAAGCGGCCTGGCAATTGCGCCGATCACCATGCGGAGCAGTTCAGGCCGGGCCGTGTCGCCGGACGAACTGATGTACAAGCCCGGACGCGGCGCGTCGAAGACGACGCGCGACTATCTGCTTGCGAAGACCAGGCGGGCTTCTGCCGCTGATGCCTGATTTCTGTTCCGTGCCTTACCAGGCGCGGAACAGGACGCTCGCATTGACGCCGCCGAACCCGAAGCCATTCGACATCACATGCTCAATCGCCATCGGGCGCGCGGCCCCGCGCACGAGATCAACGCCTTCCGCGGCGGCATCCGGATGATCGAGATTGAGGGTTGCGGGGGCAATCTGGTCGCGCAGCGCCAGCACGGAGAAGATTGCTTCCAGTCCGCCCGCAGCACCAAGCAGATGTCCCGTGGCCGACTTGGTTGAGCTGACAGCCACCTTGCCCTCGGTACCGAACACGGCTTTGATCGCCGCAAGCTCGCCGTTGTCGCCCACAGGTGTTGAGGTCGCATGGGCGTTGAGATGCTGGACTTCAAGCGGAGAAATTCCAGCCTGACGCAAGGCGATCTCGATGGCGCGGCGCGCGCCGTCGCCATCTTCCGGACCGGCGGTCATGTGATAGGCGTCGGATGTGGTGCCGTAGCCGACGAGTTCTGCAATCGGAGTCGCACCGCGGCTAAGGGCGTGATCGAGCGTCTCGATCACGACAATGCCTGCGCCTTCGCCCATCACGAATCCATCGCGGTCGCGGTCGAACGGGCGCGAGGCGCGTTGCGGTTCGTCATTGAAGTTGGTCGAAAGCGCGCGGGCCGCTGCGAAGCCGCCGAGGCTGACGCGGTCGATACAGGCTTCCGCGCCGCCCGCGATGGCAATATCCGCTTCTCCCGCGAGAAGCAGGCGCGCGGCGTCGCCGATAGCCTGCACGCCGGCGGCGCAGGCCGTCACCGGCGCGCCGAGCGGACCCTTGAAGCCGTGGCGGATCGCAACCTGTCCGGCTGCGAGGTTTACGAGAAAGGCAGGTACGGTGAACGGCGAAAGTCGCCGCACACCGCGCTCATCGGTGGTGCGCACAGCATCGACGATGGCGGGGAACCCGCCGACACCGGAGCCGATGATGGTGGCGGTGCGCTCGCGCGAACGCGCGTCCTGCGGGGTCCATCCGGCCTGCGTGATCGCTTCGTCCGCCGCCATCATGGCGAACTGGATGAAGCGGTCCATTTTCTTCTGATCTTTCTTCGGGACGGCCCGATCGGGATCGAAACCGAACTCCGGATCTTCCACCGTGTCAGGCACTATGCCGCAGGCCTTGACCGGCAGGTCGGCGGCGACATTGTCCGACAGCGCGCGAATCCCCGACTGCCCGGCAATCAGCCGCGACCAGTTGGCCTCGACGCCGCTGCCGAGTGGCGAGACGGCTCCCATTCCGGTGACGACAATGCGTCGGATCGCGCTGCTTCGTTTCACGGGTTCACCACAAGGTTGCACAGGGAATCATGCAGCCCGGTTGCCGGGATGCGGCTTTGCGTCACCGGCGGATTATCCGCCGGTGCATTGCAAGTTGGCGCCTTAGCGTGAACCGGTCAGTTCAGCTTGCGCTCGATGGCGATCGCGGTTGCTTCGCCGCCGCCGATGCACAGCGAGGCGATGCCGCGCTGGACGTTGTTGTTTTCCATGGCATGGAGCAGCGTGACGATCAGCCGCGCGCCGGTTGCGCCGATGGGATGGCCGAGCGCGCAGGCGCCGCCATTGACATTGAGTTTGTCGCGCGGAATTCCGAGATCCTTGGCGGCGGCCATGGGCACGACGGCGAAGGCTTCATTGATCTCGAACAGGTCGACGTCGCTGACTTTCCAGCCCACCTTGTCCAGCAGCTTGCGGATCGCCGGAATCGGAGCGGTGGTGAACCAGTCCGGCGCCTGGCTGTGTGTCGAATGGCCCTTGATCTCGGCGAGGATCGGAAGTCCTTCCTTTTCCGCGATCGAACGGCGGGTCAGCACCAGCGCAGCCGCGCCGTCGGCATTGGCGGAGGAGGCTGCCGGGGTGATGGTGCCATTGGGACGGAATGCGGGCTTCAGATTCGGAATTTTCGCCGGATCGACCTTCAACGGATGTTCGTCATTCTCGACGACCCGAACGCCGGCCTTTTCCTTGACCGTGATTGGCGCGATTTCCTTCTTGAATGCGCCGCTTTCGACCGCCTTGCGGGCGCGCGTCAGAGTTTCGACGGCGTAATCGTCCTGATCCTTCCGGCTGAATTGATAGGCTTCCGCGGCGGCTTCGCCGAAATCGCCCATGGAGCGGCCGGTCTCATAAGCGTCCTCAAGACCGTCCATCATCATGTGGTCAATGATGCGGTCGTGGCCGGCGCGATAACCGCCGCGCGCCTTTTGAAGAAGATAGGGAGCGTTGGTCATGCTCTCCATGCCACCCGACACAACGATGTTGGCCGAGCCTGCGTTGATGAGGTCGTGAGCCAGCATGGTCGCCTTCATACCCGAGCCGCACACCTTGTTGATGGTGGTGGCGCCGGTGGCGTCCGGCAGCTTCGCGCCGCGTGCGGCCTGGCGGGCAGGCGCCTGACCCTGTCCAGCGGGAAGAACACAGCCCATCAGAACTTCGTCGATCTGTTCCGGGGCCAGTTTCGCGCGTTCAAGCGCCGCGCCGATGGCGTGAGAGCCAAGATTGTGTCCGCTGAAGGATGACAGTTCGCCCTGGAAGCGGCCGAGAGGTGTGCGAACTGCGGAAACGATGACGACGGGATCGGACGTGGACATGCAATTGGTCTCCTGGCGCACGCACGGCGCCTCACCGATGTTAGATGACATGCATCATATGAACGGACGCGAAAAATGCAATCCGAGTCCGGACAAATAAAAGCATGAATCGAGTCCGGACAAGCCACTGAATGTTTAAAACATTCTCTGGCATGCCAGAATTCGCATGAGTTATTTTCGTGCGACGGATGAGTTATTTTCGTCTGTCGAGGAAGGCCTGCATGTGACGTTGCGGCTCGCCCGTCAGGAACGATCTCCCGAACACGCCGACACTCAGGTTGACGGACTCGCTCAGCGGCAGTTCCTCCCATTCTCGCAGCAGCGCCTTCTGGCTGCGCATCGCTTCGGGGCCGCACTCGGCAATTGCCATTGCCGTTGCCGTGATCGCCTGATCGAGGTCGGCTTCGGCGACCACCTGATCGACCAGTCCCCAGTTGAGGGCCGTGGGCGCATCGACAGTCGCCGCTGTCAGGATCAGCCACCGCGCGCGTCCCCAGCCGATCAGGCGCGGCAACAGCGCCGCATGTATCACGGAGGGGATACCGACCTTGACTTCGGGCATGGCGAACTTCGCTTCCTGCGAAGCAATGCGGATGTCGCAAGCCGCCGCGAATTCGAGTCCACCTCCGAGACACCAGCCGCGTAACCGCGCGATCACCGGCGCCGGAAACTGCCGGACCGCTTCGCAGACATCACGCAGCCCCGTGATGAATTTCTCCGCCGAGGCCTGATCGAGCTTTGCCATCTCCTTGATGTCCGCGCCGCCGATCATGCTTTTCTCACCGGATCCCCTGATGATCAGCACGCGCAGGTCGCGCTCCTTGCCGAGTTGTTCCAGGCCTTCGCGGACGCCGTTGATCACGGCCGAATTCATGATGTTGAGGGGGCCGGCATTGGTGATGGTCAATTGTGCAATGCCGTTGTCGCCGCGCGTGACGTGGCAATAGTCGTTGATTGTTTGCATTTTTTGGTAAGCCTGACGGTTACGGAGATTGGGAGTGGCTGCGATGGTGCGCGATCCGCCATCAGCCGTCAAATCCATGCATGGCTGCCATTATTGCGTGAAAATACGCATTATCGATGCGGATTGTGCTATTATATGATCCAGGACATTTGATGAGGCTGCAATGCGCTACTCCAAGGATCACAAGGCTGAGACCCACGCGCGGATCGTGAAGAATGCCTCGATGCGCCTGCGTGAAGGGGGCGCCGCGAGTCTTGGGGTGGCCGAACTGATGAAGGAGGCGGGCCTCACCCATGGCGGGTTCTACGCGCATTTTCCCTCGCGCGATGCGCTGGTCAGTGAGGCTTTCGCTCATGCCATGCAGCAAACCACGGGACGCTGGCGCAAGCGTGCGGAGCAGGCGCCGGACGGCAAGCGTCTAGCCTCGATTGTGAATGGCTATCTGTCGGCCGAGCATCGCGACGACGCCGGCAACGGCTGCGCGCTGCCCTCACTTGGCGTTGAGGCGTCGCGGGCTAATCCGAAAATCCGCAAGGCTTTTACAAACAAGCTCGAGGAAATGGTCGAGGTGATCGCCGAGCAGTTTCCCGATCTGCCTCCCAAGGCGGCGCGCCGCGAAGCTATCGCCGTCGTCTCGACAATGATGGGCGCGATGATCCTGGCCCGTACCGCGGGAACGGGCGAGTTTTCGGATGAAATTCTCAGCGCGGGCCGCTATGCCGCGTTGCGGGGTGACGATGTTCCGAAATCAGCGGTGAAGAAGGCGAAGGCGAAAACCGAGCCAAAAGCAGAGAACTGAATCCGGGAGGATGTCTTTGCACTGCACGCTACCGTGTTGTGCGCAGAACCCGGTTCCTTATCCCAACAGGCCAGTGCTAGAACCCTCCAAACATTCGCTTTTGGAGGATACGCATGCGTACGATCGGTCACTTTATCGGCGGCAAGGAAGTCAAGGGCACCTCGGGCCGTTTTGCGGACGTTTATGAGCCGATGACCGGCGAAGTGCAGGCCAAGGTCGCGCTGGCCTCCAGGGCCGAAGTCCGGACAGCGGTCGAAAACGCCGCCGCCGCGCAGGTCGGGTGGGCCAATACCAACCCGCAGCGCCGCGCCCGCGTGATGATGAAATTCCTGGAACTGGTGCAGCGCGACTACGACAAGCTGGCCGATCTTCTGGCGCGGGAACACGGCAAGACGGTTCCGGACGCCAAGGGCGATATCCAGCGCGGCCTTGAAGTCGTCGAATTCGCCTGCGGCGTTCCGCACCTGATGAAAGGCGAGTACACCGAAGCCGCCGGGCCGGGTATCGACATCTATTCGATGCGTCAGCCACTGGGCGTGGTCGCCGGCATCACACCGTTCAACTTCCCGGCGATGATTCCGATGTGGAAGTTCGCGCCGGCCATTGCCTGCGGCAATGCGTTCGTTCTCAAGCCGTCAGAGCGCGATCCGGGCGTGCCGATGGCGCTGGCCGCACTGATGATCGAGGCGGGGCTGCCCGAGGGTGTATTGAACGTTGTCAACGGCGACAAGGAAGCGGTGGACGCGATCCTTGACGATCCGGATATCAAGGCCATCGGCTTTGTCGGCTCCTCGCCGATCGCGCAGTACATCTACGAGCGCGCGGCGGCCAACAACAAGCGCGCCCAGTGCTTCGGCGGCGCAAAGAACCACGCCATCATCATGCCCGACGCCGACATGGACCAGACCGTCGATGCGCTGATCGGCGCGGGCTACGGTTCGGCAGGCGAGCGCTGCATGGCGATCTCGGTCGCCGTCCCCGTTGGCAAGACCACCGCGGATCGCCTGATGGAAAAGCTCATTCCGCGCGTCGAGAGCCTGAAGATCGGCCCGTCGACCGACCCGAGCGCTGACTTCGGGCCGCTGGTGACCCGTGCTGCGCTGGAGCGCGTGAAGGACTACGTCGAGGTCGGCGTCAAGGAAGGCGCGACGCTCGCCGTCGATGGCCGTGGCTTCAAGATGCAGGGCTACGAGAACGGCTTCTACATGGGCGGCTGTCTGTTCGACAACGTCACCAAGGACATGCGAATCTACAAGGAAGAGATCTTCGGCCCCGTGCTCTCGGTGGTGCGCGCCAAGGATTACAACGAAGCCCTCGCGCTGCCGTCCGATCATGACTATGGCAACGGCGTTGCGATCTTCACCCGCGACGGCGATGCCGCGCGCGATTTCGCCGCCAAGGTCAATGTTGGCATGGTCGGCGTCAACGTGCCGATTCCGGTTCCGATTGCGTACTATACGTTCGGCGGCTGGAAGAAGTCCGGCTTCGGCGATCTCAACCAGCATGGTCCGGATTCGATCCGCTTCTACACCAAGACCAAGACCGTCACCTCACGCTGGCCGTCCGGCGTCAAGGACGGCGCCGAGTTCGTCATCCCCACGATGAACTGATAGAGAAGTGTGATTGCGGACGACCGCCTTTGGCGGTTGTCCGCCGGTATCAGCTTCCAACGCGAAATGGGGTGCGCCATGCAATTCGCTCTGACCGAGGATCAAATCGCGGTTCGCGACATGGCGCGTGACTTCGCCGCCGAGAAAATCGCGCCTCATGCGTTGAAATGGGACGAGGAAAAGTTTTTCCCTGTCGATGTGATGCGCGAGGCGGCGGCGCTCGGCATGGGCGGCATCTATATCCGCGACGATGTCGGCGGCTCGGCGCTGACGCGGTTCGATGCAGCGCTGATCTTCGAGGCGCTCGCGACCGGATGCCCCACGGTGTCGTCATTCATCTCGATCCATAACATGGCGTCGTGGATGATTGATCGTTTCGGCTCGGACGCGCAGCGCCACAAGTGGCTGCCACGCCTTTGCACCATGGAGTTGATCGCAAGCTACGCGCTCACCGAACCGGGCGCAGGCTCGGACGCGGCGGCGCTTTCAGCGCGCGCTGTGCTCGATGGCGATCACTACGTCCTCAACGGTCAGAAGCAGTTCATCTCCGGCGCGGGCACCAGCGATATCTACGTCGCGATGGTTCGCACCGGCGGCGAGGGCGCGGGCGGCGTCTCCACGCTGGTGATCGACCGCGACACGCCCGGCGTTTCGTTCGGTGCGAACGAGCGGAAGATGGGCTGGAATGCCCAGCCGACCCGCGCGGTGATTTTTGAGAATGCGCGCGTGCCGGTCGCCAATCGTCTCGGCGAGGAGGGGATCGGATTCAAGATCGCCATGGCGGGGCTCGATGGCGGGCGCCTCAACATCGCCGCATGCTCGCTCGGTGGTGCGCAGTCGGCGCTCGACAAGTCGCTCGCCTATATGCAGGAGCGCAAGGCGTTCGGAAAACGCCTCGACGAATTTCAGGCGCTGCAGTTCCGCCTTGCCGACATGGCGACCGAACTGGAAGCGGCGCGTACATTCCTGTGGCGTGCGGCGGCGGCGCTGGACCGCAAGGACCCCGATGCCACGATGCTCTGCGCCATGGCCAAGCGCTTCGGCACCGATGCAGGTTTCGAGATCGCCAATCAGGCGCTGCAACTGCACGGCGGCTACGGTTATCTCGCCGAATATGGCATCGAAAAAATCGTCCGGGATCTGCGCGTGCATCAAATTCTTGAAGGAACCAACGAAATCATGCGGCTCATTGTGTCGCGCAAGTTGATCGAGAACGCCCGATGAGTGCGCATGCGGCCATGACGGAGATGCCGGAAAAGGATCTGATCGCCTGCCGCGAGGGCGCCGCGGGTATTCTCCGATTGAACCGTCCGAAAGCGATCAATGCGCTGACACTTGAGATGACGCGCGAGATCGTCACGGCGCTCGATGAATTCGAGGCGGATCCCGGCGTGTCGCTGGTTCTGCTGGAAGGCGCTGGCGAGCGCGGGTTGTGCGCGGGGGGCGACATTCGCGGTCTTTATGAAAGCGCGAAAGCGGGCGGCGATCTCGGCCCGGTGTTCTGGCGCGAAGAGTACATCCTGAATGCGCGCATTCCGGAATATCCGAAGCCTTATGTCGCCTACATGGACGGTCTGGTCATGGGGGGCGGTGTCGGATTGTCCGCGCACAGCGCGAACCGGATCGTCACTGAGAAGACCAGAATGGCGATGCCCGAAGTTGGCCTCGGCTTCTTCCCGGATGTCGGCGGAACGTGGCTGTTGTCGCGCGCGCCAGGTGAAATCGGAACATACTTCGCCCTGACGGGCCAGAACATGAGCGGCGCTGACGCTGTTTATGCAGGCGCGGCAGACGTTCTCATCGACACGAAGAACTGGCCTACATTGCGCGATGCGCTGACCAATGCGCCGCTGAAGGCAACCTCTGCGGATGTCCGCGCGATCCTGGCAACCTATGCGGTTACCGAAAGTCAGGCGCCTGTCGCGGCTCATCGCGCGCAGATCGACAAGGCCTTTGCCCATGACACGGTGGAAGCCATTGTCGCGGCGTTAGAGGAAGACGGCTCGGATTTCGCGCGCGCAACACTCAAGGCGCTGTCGGAGAAGTCGCCGACTGCTCTCAAGGTGACGCTCGAACTGTTGCGCCGCGCCCGCAAGTCGAAATCGCTGAAGGAATGTCTTGTGCGCGAGTATAATTCGGCATTGGCCGTCTTCACCAGCGCGGAATTCGTCGAGGGCGTGCGCGCCGCCATTATCGACAAGGACCGCAATCCGAAATGGTCGCCGCCGCGGATCGAGGATGTCACGCCGGACATCGTCGAGAGGTATTTCGTGCCCAATACGACATACACGTTGGTCTTCCCAAGCTGATTTTCTGAAACGAACGATAACGAGGGCTGAACATGGCAAACATCGCATTCATCGGTCTCGGCAACATGGGCGGCCCCATGGCCGCCAATCTCGTCAAGGCGGGTCACAAGGTGACCGGCTTCGATCTTGTGCAGGCCTCAAAGGATGCAGCCAAGGCTGACGGTGTCAGCATTGCCGGCACCGCTCTGGACGCCGTGAAGGGCGCAGATGTGGTGGTCACCATGCTGCCCGCCGGAAAACACGTGCTGACCGTCTGGAAAGAGGTCATTCCGTCGGTGGCGAAGAATACACTGATGATCGACTGCTCGACGATCGACGTCGAAAGCGCGCGGTTCGCACATGGTCATGCGCTTGAGCACAATCTGCCGTCGATCGACGCGCCGGTGTCCGGCGGCACGGGCGGCGCGAAAGGCGCAACTCTGACATTCATGTGCGGCGGCACCGATGTTGCGTTCGCTGCGGCAAAGCCCATTCTGGAAAACATGGGCAAGAAGGTCGTGCATTGCGGCGAGGCGGGCGCAGGGCAGGCCGCCAAGATTTGCAACAACATGATCCTTGGCATTTCGATGATCGGTGTGTCCGAGGCCTTCGCGCTCGGTGAGAAGCTCGGCCTGTCGCATCAGGCGCTGTTCGATGTGGCCTCGACCTCGTCAGGCCAGTGCTGGTCGCTGACCTCCTATTGCCCGGTGCCGGGTCCGGTTCCTGCTTCGCCCTCAAACAACGATTACAAGCCTGGCTTCGCCGCCGCGCTGATGCTCAAGGACCTTCGTCTGTCGCAGGAAGCCGCCAAGGCCGCGGGTGCCGCGACGCCGCTCGGTGCGCATGCCGAGAGCATCTACGATGCCTTCGAGAAGGCCGGTCACGGCGGAGTGGATTTTTCCGGCATCATCAAGCATGTTCGCGGGCTGGCGAAATAGGACACCTTGATGACCACATTCCGGGACGCGCGCGCCTTCCTGCTCAAGCACCGCACTGACTACGACAAGGCGGTCGCGGAATTTCGCTGGCCGGATGAAAGGCAGTTCAACTGGGCGCTCGACTGGTTCGATGCAGGCCTTGCCAGCGACCCGGAAAGCCGCGATTGCGCCGCGCTCTGGATTGTCGACGCCGCGTCAAACAGCGAGACGAAGCTGTCTTTCGCGGAATTGTCGCGGCGGTCCAACCAGACCGCGAATTTTCTTCGCGATCTCGGCCTGAAGCGCGGCGATCATCTTTTGATGTTGCTCGGGAATGTCGTGCCGCTGTGGGAGACCATGCTGGCCGCCATGAAGCTCGGCGTCATTGTCATTCCCGCGACCACCTTGCTGACAGCGGACGAATTGCGCGACCGGCTCGACCGCGGCAAGGCGAAAGCGGTGGTTGCGACGCAGGATCAGGTCGCCAAGTTTGAAGGCCTCGGCGGTGAGGACTTCACCAAAATCGTGGTTGCGGGCACTTCCGAAAACAAGGGTTGGCGCCGGTTCGAGGAAGCGTCCTCTTGTCCCGACACGTTCAAACCCGATGGCGTGACCAACGCCAACGATCCGATGCTGCTCTATTTCACGTCAGGCACCACGGCCAAGCCGAAGCTCGTGTCGCACAGTCATCGCAGCTATCCGGTGGGTTCGCTCTCCACCATGTACTGGCTTGGTCTTCAGCCGGGCGATGTGCACCTCAACATTTCCTCGCCGGGCTGGGCGAAGCACGCCTGGAGCTGCTTCTTCTCGCCGTGGAATGCGGGCGCGACAATTTTCATTGTCAATCAGCCGCGCTTCGACGCCAAGAACTTGCTGGCGACTGTCGCTCGCTGCGGTGTGACGACGCTGTGCGCGCCGCCGACGGTCTGGCGGCTGTTCATTCAGGAGAAGCTCGCGGACTATAAGGTCTCCGTGCGCGAGGTCTGCGGCGCGGGTGAGCCGCTGAATCCGGAAGTCATTGACCAGGTCAAGGCGGCATGGGGCCTGACCATTCGCGACGGTTACGGGCAGACCGAAACCACGGCCCTGGCCGGCAATTCACCGGGCCAGCTTGTGAAGGTCGGTTCGATGGGGCGCCCGATGCCGGGTTACGCGGTGCGTGTCGCGGATGCCGACGGCAATCCGGCGAAGGAGGGCGAGGTGCGTCTGTTGCTCGGCGCGGACCGGCCCGCAGGCCTGATGCTCGGCTATCAGGGAGACGATGGCAAACCGAAAGGCGCCGACGGCGACGTCTACCAGACTGGCGACGTGGTGTTCCTCGATGACGACGGCTACCTGACTTTTGTCGGCCGCTCCGACGACGTGTTCAAGTCTTCCGATTATCGCATCAGCCCGTTCGAGCTCGAAAGCGTGCTGCTGGAACACGAACTGGTTGCCGAGGCTGCCGTGGTGCCGACGCCGGACCCGATCCGTCTCGCGCTCCCGAAAGCCTATGTCTCGCTGGTGCCGGGCACGGCGATGACACGCGAAACGGCTCTGTCGATTTTCAAGTATGTTCATTCGCGCCTTGCGCCGTTCAAGCGTATCCGCCGGATTGAACTGGTCACGGAGTTGCCGAAAACCATTTCCGGAAAGATCCGCCGCGTTCAGCTTCGCCGCCTGGAGCATGACAATGACCGCAAGGATGCCTTGCGCGGCCAGGAATTCCGCGAGGAAGATTTTCCGGAGTTGCAGGCCGCCGCCCGTTAGCCAGCTTTCCACTTCCGCTCCTTGCATTCCTGTTTGAAACAATATGTCTGCTGGCGTCGGCATAGCTTGCCTGTGCACTTGCGAACAAATTTCGCTTGGCCAGACCGCCGATCTGTGGAATGTGCCAAGCCAGTTTTGAAATTGGCGGGAGGACGCGGCCGATGGGTGCTGCCATGAATCTGGAAGACTACCTGAAACTGGTGGGCACCGAACTCGGTGTTTCTGAGTGGCATACCATCGATCAGAAGCAGATCGACGCATTTGCCGATGCGACCGAGGATTTCCAGTTCATCCATATCGACCCGGAACGCGCAAAGCGTGAAACGCCATTCGGCGGAACCATCGCTCATGGCTTTCTGTCGCTGTCGGTGTTGCCGAAGCTGGCTTATGCCACCATGCCAACGCTCAACGGCGCGGCGATGTCCATCAACTATGGGTTCGACAAGATCAGGTTTCTGACCCCCGTGCGGGCCGGCAAGCGTGTGCGCGCACGCTTTGTACTGGCGGAAGCGACGATGAAATCGCCAAAGGAATTGCTGGCGCGGACCAATACGACGCTGGAAATCGAGGACGAGCCGAAGCCCGCGCTGGTCGCAGACTGGCTCGGGATGCACTTCTTCGCATAATTATCAAGGAACGATCATGGCAATCAGATTCGACGGACGGGTAGCGATTGTGACCGGCGCGGGTGCGGGCCTCGGCCGCGCCCACGCGCTTGGCCTTGCCAAGCTCGGCGCAAAGGTCGTGGTCAACGACATGGGCGCGAAGACCGACGGTACCGGCGGTTCGGCAAGTCCCGCGGAATCGGTTGTCGAGGAAATCCGCAAGGCTGGCGGTGAAGCGATGGCTGACGGCGCGGATGTCTCCAATTTCGAGCAGGTCAAGGAAATGGTCGCCCGCGCCGCGATGAAGTGGGGCGGGGTGGATATCATGGTCGCCAATGCCGGCATCCTGCGCGACAAGTCGTTCGGGAAGATGGAGCCGGAGGATTTCGCCAAGGTGATCGCGGTGCATCTGACCGGCACCTACAACTGCTGCAAGGCGGTATGGGACGGCATGCGCGAGCGCAACTATGGCCGGATCGTTCTCACCACGTCGTCGTCGGGCCTGTTCGGCAATTTCGGTCAGGCAAACTATGCCGCTGCGAAGGCCGGCATGGTCGGTCTGATGAATGTGCTCGCCGAAGAGGGCCGCAAGACCAACATCAAGGTCAACACCATCTCTCCGACAGCGGCGACGCGCATGACCGAAGGCCTGATCGGGCCAGAAATCCTGGCGCTGATGAAGCCGGAATCCATCACTCCGGCCGTGCTCTATCTGGTGAGCGAAGACGCTCCGACCCGCACCATCATGGGCGCCGGTGCGGGGTCTTTCGCGGTCATCAAGGTGGTCGAGACGGAAGGCCTCAACCTGCCGCAGGATCAGTGGACGCCGGATGCCATCGCGGCCAATTTCGCGAAGATCGGCGACATGTCGACGGCGCGCGATCTTGGCGGCGCGTTTTTCCAGACCTTCAAGTATGTCGAGCAGGCCGCGAAGGCAGCGGGTATCAAGCTGCCGAATATGGGCGGCTGACACTTGAACATCGCCGTCATCGGTGCCGGTCCTGCGGGGCTGATGGCGGCTGAAGTTCTGAGCGCGGGCGGCGCGCGTGTTACGGTCTATGACCGCATGCCGTCCGTGGGGCGCAAATTCCTGATGGCCGGGCGCGGCGGTCTCAATCTCACTCATAGCGAACCGCTGGAGGCGTTTCTCGCGCGCTATCGCGAGGCGATGCCGCATCTGCGCGCGGCCATCGAAGCGTTCCCGCCAGATTCATTACGCGCGTGGAGCGAAGCTCTGGGGCAGCCGACATTCACGGGATCAAGCGGGCGGGTCTTTCCGCAGGCCATGAAGGCATCGCCGCTGCTGCGCGCGTGGCTGCGCCGTCTCGATCAATCAGGCGTCCGGTTCGCGCTCCGCCATCACTGGAAGAACTGGACTGGGACCGGTGAGTTGCTGTTTGAAGCGCCCGGGGGGCCGGTATCGCTTCAACCGGAGGCCACCGTCGTCGCGCTCGGCGGCGCAAGCTGGCCCAGACTGGGTGCAGATGGCGACTGGATCGAATCGTTCAAGTCCAGGGGCATCGACGTCGCTTCGTTGCGTGCTGCCAACAGTGGCTTTCACGCGGCATGGTCCGATCTGTTCCGTGACCGCTTCGAGGGGCAGCCGCTGAAAGGCGTCGCACTCTCGTTCGCCGGCGAGACCGTGCGGGGCGAGGCGATGGTGACGCGCGATGGACTCGAGGGCGGGGCGATCTATGCGCTGTCGGCTCCGATCCGCGATGAGGTCCTCACGCAGGGAGAAGCTGTCGTTGATGTCGCGCTGCGGCCCGACATGACCTCATCAGAACTTGCTGTGCGTTTCAGCAAGCCGCGACAGAAGCAGTCGATGTCGACTTATCTCCGGAAGGCGGCGGGCCTTTCACCCGTCGCCATCGGCCTGATGCAGGAAGCGGCGATTGCCGCCGGGCTGAACCTGTCGGCGCTGGATGCCGATGCGCTTGCTGCCTTTATCAATGCTGTTCCGGTTCGTCTCACCGGCGTTGCGCCGCTCGCCCGCGCAATTTCCACGGCCGGCGGCATTTCGCTTGATGAAGTTGATGCGCATTTCATGTTGCGCAAGATGCCCGGCGTATTCGTGGCCGGTGAGATGCTGGACTGGGAAGCGCCAACCGGCGGCTATCTGTTGCAGGCATGTTTTGCAACAGGTGCGGCCGCAGCGAAAGGCGCGCTCGATTATTTGAAACGCTAGGCGCCGCTTTCGATTTCCTCCCGCAGCATTTCGAGTTCCAGCCATTTTTCTTCTGCAGCATCCAGTTCCGCCTGTGCCTTGGCGATGGCTGCCGATGCTGCGTTGAACGCCTTGCGGTCCTTTGCGTAGAGTTCCGGATCATCCAGCAGCTTCTGCTGTTTCGCGATATCGGCCTGAAGTTTCGCCATGGTCTTTGGCAAGGTCTCAAGCGCGTGCTTTTCATTGAAGCTGAGACGGCGTTTCGCTGTCGCAGCGGGGGATGAACCAGCGCTCCTTGCGGTTCTGGACGTGTCAGACGAGGTCCCCGCCTTGATCGCTTTCTCCTGCAGGTCCGCGCCGCGTTGCGCCAGCATGTCCGAATAGCCGCCGGCATACTCGATCCACTTGCCGTTGCCTTCCGGCGCGATCACCGATGTCACCACGCGATCGAGAAAATCGCGGTCATGGCTGACCAGAATGACGGTGCCCTCATAGTCGCCGAGCATTTCTTCCAGAACGTCGAGTGTTTCAAGATCAAGGTCGTTGGTGGGTTCGTCCAGCACCAGCACGTTCGACGGCTTCGCCAGCGCGCGGGCGAGCATCAGGCGTCCGCGCTCGCCGCCGGAGAGAACTTCCAGCGGCGTACGCGCCTGCTCCGGCTGAAACAGGAAGTCCTTCATGTAGCCGATCACATGCTTGGGCTTGCCATTGACCATGATGCTGTCGCCGCGTCCTCCGGTCAGCGCATCGGCCAGCGTGGTTTTCGGATCGAGGCTTTCGCGATGCTGGTCCAGTGTCGCCATCTCGATGTTGGCGCCGAGGCGCACCGTGCCGGTGTCCGGCGCATCGCCGCCGGTCAAAAGGCCGATCAGCGTGGTCTTGCCTGCGCCATTAGGGCCGATGATGCCGATGCGATCGCCGCGCGTCACACGGGTCGAAAAATCATCGACGATCGTGCGCTCGCCGTAGGACTTGCCGATGCGCCTGACCTCGATCACCAATTTGCCGGAGGTTTCCGCTTCCGCGGCGGCGAGGTTCGCCTTGCCCGCGGTGCCGCGATAGTCGCGGCGCCGCTGGCGAAGCTCGAAGAGATTGCCGAGACGCTTGACGTTGCGCTTGCGGCGGCCGGAGACGCCATAACGCAGCCAGTGCTCTTCGGCGACGATCTTGCGGTCCAGCTTGTGCTGGTCGCGCTCTTCCTCCGCCAGGACCTCGTCACGCCATTCCTCGAATGCGCTGAATCCCTTTTCGATGCGCCGGGTTTCGCCGCGGTCGAGCCAGACCGTCGCGCGCGAAAGGTTCGAGAGAAAGCGGCGGTCGTGGCTGATCATGACCAGCGCGCTGCGGCGGCTTGCGAGTTCGCCTTCCAGCCATTCGATGGTGGTGAGGTCGAGGTGGTTGGTCGGCTCGTCCAGCAGCAGGATGTCGGGCGAGGGCGCCAGCACGCGCGCCAGCGCCGCGCGCCGCGCCTCGCCGCCGGAGAGATTGGCCGGATCTTCCGTCCCGGTCAGTCCCAACTGTTCGAGCAGATATTGCGCCTGATAGTGATCGTCGCCCGGGTTCATCCCGGCTTCGACGTAAGCCAGCGTGGTCTTGAGGCCGTCGAAGTCCGGCTCCTGCGGCAGATAGCGGATGGTCGCGCCGGGCT
The DNA here is from genome assembly GCA_050249215.1 of Afipia sp. Lineage (GTDB taxonomy): Bacteria > Pseudomonadota > Alphaproteobacteria > Rhizobiales > Xanthobacteraceae > Afipia. The sequence continues at coordinate 394,870 of JBFWQX010000003.1, read as the reverse complement.
GCACGAAGCGGGTGCCGCGGTCGGCGTCCACAAGGCCCGCGACGATCTTCAGCAGCGTCGACTTGCCCGAACCGTTGCGGCCGATCAGGCAAACGCGCTCGCCCGCCGACACCGTAAGCTCTACACCCGCAAGCAGCGGCGTGCCGCCGAAGGTCAGCGCGATGTCTTTCAACTGGATCAGGGGCGGCGCCATGTCGCGAAAAGTCTCTTACTTCTGTTGTGCGCGCTGGATGCGGCGGATGGTTTGATCGAGCGCCGACAGGAACGCGGAGCGGTCGCGCGGCGAAAACGAGCGCGGGCCGCCGGTGACTTCGCCGCTGGAGCGCAGGTCTGTCATCAGATTGCGCACCGCCAGCGTCATCCCGATGGAGTCTTCCGAAAACGGCTTGCCGTTAGGGGCGATCACATCCGCGCCGGCCTTCACGCAGCGCGCCGCAAGCGGCACATCGGCGGTGATCACGATATCGCCTTTTTGGGCGCGTTCCGCAATCCAGTCGTCCGCGGCATCCATGCCGCTGCCTGCGGCGATCCGCTCGATCAGCGGATGATGTGGCACGCGGATGAAATTTCCCGCGACCACGCTGACCGGCAGGTCATGCCGCTCGGCGACGCGATAAATCTCGTCCTTCACCGGGCAGGCATCGGCATCGACATAAATGCGGGTCATCGGCGCAGGTTTGTCCGTTGGTTAGCAGGCGTTCGTCGGGCGGATGCTGGTAACCCGGATCGCGGCGAATAGCGAGTGGAACGCGCGCCTGTCGGGAGGGGTATGCGCAGCGGCGGCTTGTCATCGCCCCGGCGTTGCGTACCATTGTTCCAAGTGATCCAGAAAATTCGAGGAAACGATGATCGCTCTCAAGCCTTACAGCGTCCACGCCTACAATCTGGCGAAGAATTCCGAAAACAAGATGCACGACGATTCTGTCGCGCGCCGGTTCGGGTTTCAGGGCGGGCTGGTGCCGGGGGTCGATGTGTTCGCCTACATGACCCATATGCCGGTGGCGAAGTGGGGCCGGGCGTTCCTGGAGCGTGGCTTGATGGACGGCCGGTTCTTCAAGCCGGTCTATGACGGCGAGACGGCCGTGGTGACCGCGGAAGAAACTGACAGCGGTCTGGCGATCAAGGTGGAAAGCCGCGGCGAGCTGTGCGCGACAGGCACCGCGTCGATGCCGTCCGACATCCCGGCGATTTCGCTCGCGGATTTTCCGAGCGTCGCCGTGGTCGGCAAGACCGCACCTGCCAGCGAAAGCACCTACCGGCCCGGCCAGTGGCTTTCAATTCCGCCGTTCACGCTCGGAACGCAGGGCTCAACCGACTATCTGCGCGATGCGCGCGAGACCGATCCGCTCTATGCCAGCGACAAGATCGTTCACACCGGCATGCTGCTGCGAACCATGAACTGGGCGCTGATGGAGAACGCAGTGCTGGGTCCATGGATTCATGTTGGCAGCACCATCCGCTATCTGGCCGTCGCGGGCGTAGAGGACGAACTGACCGTGCGTGCCAAAGTCACCGGCAACTATGACCGCAAGGGTCACAAGTTCGTGGAACTGGACGGCATCATCGTCGCGAACGGCAAGACGCCGATCGCGCAATGTCAGCACACCGCGATCTATCGTCCGCGCGAGACCATGGCGGCGTAGGCAGAAAACCTCGACGATGTCATCACCGGGCTTGTCCCGCCTGCGGGGCCGAAGCCCCTTCGGCGCGGCGAAGGCCCGGTGATCCCGATGAGGTGAGCACCGTGCCTCGGTAATCGGGATGGCCGGGACAAGCCCGGCCATGACACGGGTGAGGTTGGCGCTTCAACCTAAAACGTCCACCTAGCTTCCGATTCAATTTTCAAACAGCCACTTTCATTACGCGCGTGACATCGCTCCCGCGCATCGCGCGAGGTGGTCCCTTCATCATCCTGCCCCCCTCATCAATGAGGGGTGTGGCGCGCCGAAAGGCGCAATGGGTATTGGTTCGCTTTCCTGTGCGAGAGGAAAGCGCGTCGCCTCACGGCGCGCCATCAGCGGCGATTTTGGGCGAGGGGAGCGCTCTTCCGGGACAGGACAGACGCTTTCACGCCCCGATCCGGCGGCTTTCGCCGCGTTCGTGCCTGTCCGCGTCCAGCCATTGAAGGCAGAGCCACGTAGTTGGCCCGGGCGCTGACCCCAGCCTCCCGGACGCAACGGGTGCGAACCGTGCGCGCAGGCGCCGCATCCTGTTCCGCTCTCAAGACGCCTCTAGAAAGCGCCCCTCGCGACCAGGACGACACGGACTATATTCCTATATCAGGGAATGTCAACAGCCATTGTCAGGATCGTGATGGCCCAACACCGTCATTCCGGGGCGCGCGCAGCGCGAGCCCGGAATCCACAATCACTTTCAGGATTCGAGGGAAGATGGATTCCGGGCCTGCGCCTGCGGCGCATCCCGGAATGACAAGCAGAGACATCGCATCATCCTGAGGTGCGAGCCGCGTTTGCGGCGAGCCTCGAAGGATGCGCGGCGAAGAGTCGGGATCGCACCGTCATCCTTCGAGGCGCGCAAGGGCGCGCACCTCAGGATGACGGCCCGGATGTTAAGGTGGGAATCCAACACCGTCATTCCGGGGCGCGCGTAGCGCGAGCCCGGAATCCACAATCACTTTCAGGATTCGAGGGAGGATGGATTCCGGGCCCGCGCCTGCGGCGCATCCCGGAATGACGATTCGGGATGTTGAGTCACGATGCATCCACCGTCATTGCGAGGAGGCGAAGCCGACGAAGCAATCCATTCTGCGGCTTGCAAGTTGCTCATAGCAGGGCGTGAGATCGCTGAATTGCCTCGCGGAGCCTGTCATCGGACGGCGCTTGCGCCGACCGTTGGCTCGCAATGACGATTGTGCGTGTTGGAGCATCGCGTGTGTCGCGTCATTCTTGGAGTCCGTAGCCCGGATGAAGCGCAGCGGGATCACCAGCGAGTGCATGCCCCGGATTGTATGTTGCTTTATCCGGGCTACCCGATGAACTGAGCGTCGCGCCCTGATCATCGGGATGGCCGGAACATCCCCGATCAAGTCGAGGACAGGCGTCCGGCCATGACATTCGTTGTTGTCGTCGGTGACCGGCGGCGAGTTACGCGCTGACGCTCGTGGCCTTCGCCTTCCGTCCATCCTGAATCGCGCGCCACACTTTTTCCGGTGTCAGCGGCATGTCGATGCTCGTCACCCCTTCGTCGGCCAGCGCATCGAGCACCGCGTTGACAATGGTGGCGAGGCTTCCGGCGCAGCCGGCTTCGCCGCAGCCCTTGGTGCCGAGCGGATTCGATGTCGCGGGCGAGGGGTGGTTGCTCAACGTCATTGAGGGAACATCGCCGGCGCGGGGCAGCGCGTAATCCATGAAGGAGCCGGTCACCGGCTGGCCGTTGTCATCGTAGGTCACACATTCCATCAGCGCCTGACCGATGCCCTGCGCCACGCCGCCGTGAATTTGGCCGGCGACGATCATCGGATTGACCACGGTGCCAAAGTCTTTGACGCCGTTATAGCGGACGATCTGAACGACCCCGGTTTCAGGGTCGATCTCGACTTCGGCGACGTGGCAGCCGTTCGGGAATGTCGAAGGAACGCCCTTCGTGGTGTGATCCACATCGAGCGAGGCCGGCGCGCCGTCCGGCATTTTCCTATCCCGCAGCTTGGCCGCGAGGTCCATGATGCCGATGCTGCGGTCGGTCCCCGCGATGGTGAATCGTCCGCCGGAAAATTCGATGTCGCTTTCGGACGCTTCGAGAAGATGGGCCGCGGCCTGCCTGCCTTTCTCAATGACGAGCTTCGATGCTTCCACGATAGCCGCGCCGCTCGCGGTGATCGAGCGCGAGCCGCCGGTCCCGTTGCCGGTATGGACGATATCGCTGTCGCCCTGCGTGAGTTTTACGGCGTCGAACGGCACGCCAAGCTGCGCCACAAGGACTTGCGCAAACGGTGTCGCATGCCCCTGACCGTAATCGAGCGTGCCGGTGATCAGCCGCACCGATCCATCGGCTTCAAACACGATCTTGCCGAGTTCGGCGCTCGGCGGCGCGGTGATTTCCAGATAGGAGCCGACGGCGATGCCGCGCAGCTTGCCGCGCTTGCGGCTTTCCTTTTTGCGTTTTGCAAAGCCTGCGAGATCGGCTTGCTCGACGGCCTGGGCGAACACCCCGGGAAAATCGCCGCTGTCATAGGTAAGGCCGTTCGCCGCGGCGTAAGGAATCTGCGACGGTTTGATGAAGTTGCGCTTGCGCAATGCAAGCCTGTCGAGGCCCATTTCGTCGGCAGCGCGGTCGATCAGCCGCTCCATGAAATAATTCGCCTCGGGCCGGCCCGCGCCGCGATAGGCGCCCATCAGCGTGGTGTTGGTGAGCACGCACTTGATGTCCACGCCGATCAGCGGCATGCGGTAGACGCTGTTGATGTTCTTGGCGATGTTCAGCGACAGCGGCAGCGGGGCGACGCCGGTGATATAGGCGCCGAGATTGCCAAAGCCGCGTACGCGCACGCCAAGGAATGTGCCGTCTGCAGCCAGCGCCAGTTCACAATGCACGTCCTGCGCGCGGCCATGGCTGTCGGAGAGGAAACTGGTCGAACGTTCGTCGGTCCACTTCACGGCACGGCCGAGTTCGCGCGCGGCATGCAGGATGCAGATATATTCCGGATAGTTGGTGTTTTTCATGCCGAACGATCCGCCGACATTGCGGGTTCGCAGGTGCACTTTCTCCGCCGGCACGTTCAGCGTTTTCGCCAGCGACAGGCGATTGCCGGAGACGCCCTGGGTCGGCACCTCGATGGTGAAGCGTTCGGACTTCCTGTCGTAGCTCGCGAGGCCCGCGCGCGGCTCCATCGCGACAACGGCGAGGCGGGTGTTGACGATGTCGAGGCGCGTGACATGCGCGGCGCTCGCAAACGCCGCATCGAGCGCGGCGTCGTCGCCGGAATGATAATCGAGCACGACATTGGACGGGATGTGATCGTAAAGCAGCGGCGCGCCGGGCTTTGCGGCATCCTCCGCGCGTGTCACGGACGGCAGCGGTTCGATATCGACCATGACGGCTTCGCCGGCGTCGCGCGCCTGCGCCAGCGTTTCGGCGACCACAAATGCGACCGGGTCGCCGACAAAACGCACCTTGTCGGTCATCAGCGGCAGGCGATTGGGCTGCAGCAGAGGAGAGCCGTCGCGGTTTTTCAGCGGCAGGCCGACGCTGAAGGGGGTGTATCCGGCAAGGTCCTTGCCGGTCCAGACGCCGAGAACACCGGGCATCGCCTTCGCCGTCTCGATATCAATGCTCTTGATCCGGCCGTGCGCGTGGGTGCTGCGGACGATCCACGCATATGTCTGGCCGGGCAGGTTGATGTCGTCGGTATAGGTTCCCTTGCCCCTGACCAATGTGTCGTCTTCCTTGCGCCGGACCGGCTGGCCGACCCCGAATTTTTGCAGTGCGATATCGTTCTCGGCCGAAAGTCCGGAGGGATGATCGAGCATGGTGAATCCGTTGAAAAGCGGTGTGACGCACGAAAATGGCAGGATCAGGTGCGCATTTGCCGGGGCTTGTCCTGAAATATGTCAGCAAAACCAGAACCGCAATGTCCGAAAGAACATGCTCCGGTTGCGCCGCCGACCCACGCTGTTAGACTTTGTTTGAACAGAGTTCGCGGTGTGGATTCCGCGCCGCAGAGGGTTTTGCATGACTGAGGATGTGCGGCTGCACGACGGATCGTCCGTCAGCCCGCCACCGGCGACGGTTGAGGAGGCGCATGGCCGTGGCGACACCCGCGTCCACGGCGCGGCCTATGCGGCCCTCGATCTTGGAACCAACAACTGTCGTCTGCTGATCGCGCGTGTGTCCAACGACGGATTCCGCGTGATCGATTCCTTTTCGCGCATCATCCGGCTCGGCGAAGGCATTTCGACCACCGGACGCATCAGTGACGCGGCGATCGCGCGCGCGGTCGGGGCCTTGGGTGTGTGCGGCGACAAGATCCGCGCGAAAGGCGCCAAGCGGCTGCGCACCATCGCCACCGAAGCCTGCCGCGCCGCCGACAATGCCGATGCGTTTCTCGATCTGATCGAACGCGAGACCGGCATCAAACTGGAAGTCATCGACCGCGAGACCGAGTCGACGCTGGCCGTGATCGGCTGCTCGCCACTGCTCGATCCGAAAGCCGCGGGCGCGATCCTGTTCGACATCGGCGGCGGTTCGACGGAAGTGGTGCGCATCGCACGTCCTGCCGGACAACCGCACGCCGCGCCGGTGAAAGGGCCATGGGTCTCGCTGCCGCTCGGCGTGGTGACGCTGGCGGAAAAGTTCGGCGGCATGCATGTGACACGCGAGTCCTATGGCGCGATGGTTGCCGAAGTGGCGAGCCATCTCGCGCCGTTCGCCGAACAGCACGGGCATGACCTGACCGGTATGCACTTGCTTGGCACATCCGGAACCGTCACCACGGTCGCGGGCATCCACCTCGGTCTGTCGCACTATGACAGGCGGCGCGTGGACGGTTTGTGGATGAACGACGCCGACATGGACCGCGCCATCGCGCGCCTGCTCGACATGACCTATCAGGACCGCGCGCGGAACGCCTGCATCGGCGCCGAGCGGGCCGATCTCGTGCTGGCCGGATGCGCCATTCTCGATGCTATCCGCAAGGCGTTCCCGTTGCCCCGCCTGCGGGTGGCGGACCGCGGTCTGCGCGAGGGGATGCTGGTCGAAATGATGCGGGCCGACGGCGCGATCCCGAATTGCTAAAGTGATTCACGCCGCGGCTGAAACGTCGTATGGGATGCGTATACCCCGTTTGAGATTGATCCTGTTTCATGGCGAAAGATACCACCGGCCGCCTGCATGTGACCGTCAAGAGCGGCGGCAAGCGCAAGCTGTCGTCGAAACTCTGGCTGGAACGTCAGCTCAACGATCCCTATGTCGCGCAGGCCAAGCGCGACGGCTTCCGTTCGCGCGCGGCGTACAAGCTGCAGGAAATGGACGACAAGCACCGGCTCCTGAAGCGGGGGCAGGTGGTGGTCGACCTCGGCGCCGCGCCAGGCGGCTGGAGCCAGATCGCCGCGAAGCGCGTCGGCGCGCTGGAGGGAAAAGGCAAGGTCGTCGCCATCGACCTTCTGGACATGCCCGAGGTCCCCGGCGTGACCTTCGCGCAGATGGATTTTCTTGATGATCGTGCGCCGGACAAGCTGCGCGCGATGATCGGCGGCGGCGCGGATGTGGTGATGTCCGACATGGCGGCGAACACCACCGGCCATCGCAAGACCGATCAGCTTCGCATCATCGGTCTGGTGGAGAGCGCCGCGGCCTTGGCCTGCGAAATTCTCAATCCGGGCGGCACGTTTCTGGCAAAAGTGTTTCAGGGTGGCGCCGACGCTGACCTGTTGGCGCAGCTCAAGCGCGATTTCACCAGTGTGAAACACGTCAAGCCCGCCGCCAGCCGGCAGGATTCATCCGAGCGCTACGTTCTGGCGCTGGGCTTTCGCGGAGAGAATAGCCTGTCGCAGTAGATACGGATGTCTGTCATCACCGGGCTTGTCCCGCCTGCGGGGCCGAAGCCCCTTCGGCGCGGCGGAGGCCCGGTGATCCCGATAAGGTGAGCACAATGCCCCGGTTATCGGGATGGCCGGAACAAGTCCGGCCATGACAACTGAAAACGGATCAAGTCGGGCGGACTGAATCTACATTACCCCAGCTTCTGATCCCGCGCGTCATGGGTGGATTCCGCAGCGGCAGCTTCGGCGGCCTGCGGGGTTTCCAGCACGGGCACGCGATGTCCCGATATCTCGTGCCCGGCATCGTCCGGCAGCCGCCAGAACGATATCGCCGAGAGCGCTGACAGAATGGCCACCACAATGAAGGCCGGCCAGAAATCGTTCACGCCGAGTTCCGTTGAATGATTGGCCGCCATGGTCGCCTCGACCGCGAATGCGCCGACCGCGACGCCTGCCGAGATCGCAAGCTGCTGGTTGACGCTGACCAGGGTCGTGGCGCGGCTCATCTCCCCGGGCGTCACCTCCGCATAGGCCATGGTGTTGATCGCGGTGAACTGCAGCGAGCGGAAGAAGCCGCCGACGATCAGGATGATCATGATCAGCAGCAGCGATGTGTCCGGCGTGAACAGCGCGCAGGCCGCGAGGAAGAACGAGCTTGCCACCGCGTTGATCGACAGGATGTTGCGGAACCCGAAGGTGCGGATGATCCGCCCCGCCAGCGCCTTCATGAAGATGGCGCCGACTGCGGAAGCGAATGTCACAAGGCCCGACTTGAACGGCGACAGCCCGAAGCCGATCTGCATCAGCAGCGGCAGCAGGAACGGCAATGCGCCGATGCCAAGGCGATACATGAAGCCGCCGGTCAGGCTGGCGCGCAGCGTCGGATGCCGGATCAGCGTGAAATCGAGCACAGGCGAGGCGGTGCGTCTGGCGTGCCACAGATAGAAGCCCATGGCGATGCCGCCGCCGACGATCAACGCGAGCACGATTTGCCACGGCAGCAGGCCAAGCCCGGCGACTGACAGTCCGAACGCGAGGCCGGCCACGCCGAGGCCCGCGAGCACGAGGCCGATAAAATCGAACCGTTCGGGATTCTCGCTCTTGATCGGGTCGATGTATTTCAGCGCCAGCCAGATGCCGAGCAGCCCGATCGGAATGTTGATCAGGAAGATCCAGTGCCACGAGAAATAGGTGGTGATGAAACCACCGAGCGGCGGCCCGATCACCGGCCCGATCAGCGCGGGCATGGTGACCCACGCCATCGCATTCACCAGCGCGCTCTTGTCGATGGAGCGCAGCAGCACGAGACGGCCGACCGGCGTCATCATCGCGCCGCCGATGCCCTGGATGATGCGCGCGATCACGAAATGCGTGATGGACTGCGACAGCGCGCAACCGATCGAGCCGATCATGAACACGGCGATGGCGGCGCTGAACACCGCGCGTGCGCCGAAACGGTCGGCGGTCCAGCCGCTGGCCGGAATGAACACCGCGAGCGAGAGCAGGTAGGACGTGATCGCCAGCTTGAGCGTCAGCGGGCTGGTGCCGATATCGGCGGCGATGGCGGGAAGCGATGTCGCGATCACCGTCGAGTCCATGTTCTCCATGAACAGGGCGCAGGCGACGATCAGCGGTATCAGGCGTTCCTTCTGCATCATCTCGGCTTTGTGGAAGGATTTTTGGAGCAGGACGGGCAGGGAGAGAATAGCGGTCCCTGATAGGCCAGTCCGGGCGCATTGGGTCAATAAACTCGTTGTGAAATCGGCCCTGTGGAGAAAAGTCTATTGTTAGAGGGGCTTTTGCAGACGTCCCATGCGCAAAAACCGCTGAATTCCGAGCGAAATGCTTTGAAACGTCATGCGGTCATGCTATCGACCACCGCCAACCCTACCGATGGGCTTCGATTCGAGCGACGCGCTGGCGGCCGCCGAACACGCACATCCTCAAGGTTATGTCGCAGTCACGGACTGCTGAACGGAGTTGGCAATGGCAAATCAGTTGGGTCAGGGTATTCGCGAAGCGTTCACATTCGACGATGTGTTGCTGAAACCGGGCCTGTCCGACATTTTGCCCTCGGATGCCGATGTCCGCACCCATCTGACCCGCGCGATCCCGCTCAATATTCCGATCATTGCATCCGCGATGGACACCGTGACCGAGGCCAGCATGGCGATCGCCATGGCGCAGGCCGGAGGCATCGGTGTGCTTCACCGCAATTTCGATCCTGAAGGGCAGGCCGCGCAGGTCCGTCAGGTCAAGAAATACGAATCCGGCATGGTGGTGAATCCGCTGACCATCAGCCCCGACGCCAAGCTGGTCGATGCGCTGACCTTGATGAAGGATCACGGCATCTCCGGCGTTCCGGTGGTGACGGGCGGCGGCAAGGGGCAGCCGGGCAAGCTGGTCGGCATCCTGACCAACCGCGACGTGCGCTTCGCCACCGATCCGGAGCAGAAGGTCTCCGAGCTGATGACGCACCAGAACCTCATCACGGTGAGGGAAGGCGTCAGCCAGACCGAAGCCAAGAAGCTGCTGCACCAGAACCGCATCGAAAAGCTGCTGGTGGTGGACGATCAGTATCGCTGCGTCGGCCTGATTACAGTGAAGGACATGGAAAAAGCGGTCGCACATCCGCTGGCATCGAAGGACGCGCAGGGACGCTTGCGCGTCGCTGCGGCGACCACCGTGGGCGAGGGCGGTTTCGAGCGAACCGAAAGGCTGATCGACGCAGGCGTTGACGTGATCGTGGTCGATACCGCGCACGGCCATTCCATGCGCGTGCTGGAAGCCGTCAACCGGATCAAGCGGCTGTCGAACGCCGTGCAGGTTGTCGCGGGCAATGTCGCGACCACGGCAGGCACGCAGGCGCTGATCGATTCCGGCGCGGACGCGATCAAGGTCGGCATCGGCCCAGGCTCGATCTGCACCACGCGCATCGTCGCAGGCGTCGGCGTGCCGCAGCTCACCGCGATCATGGATTCGGTCGAGGCGGCGAAGAAGGCGAACATTCCGGTGATCGCCGACGGCGGCATCAAGTATTCGGGCGATCTCGCCAAGGCGCTCGCCGCCGGCGCGGATGTCGCGATGGTCGGCTCGCTGCTGGCCGGCACCGACGAGACGCCGGGCGAAGTGTTCCTCTGGCAGGGCCGTTCCTACAAGGCCTATCGCGGCATGGGGTCGGTCGGTGCGATGGCGCGCGGCTCGGCGGACCGCTACTTCCAGCAGGACATCAAGGACACGCTCAAGCTGGTTCCGGAAGGTGTCGAGGGGCAGGTGCCTTACAAGGGGCCGGTCGCCAATGTGCTGCATCAGCTCGCGGGCGGCCTGCGCGCCGCGATGGGTTATGTCGGCGCGAAGACCATTCAGGACTTCCACGACAAGGCGGAATTTGTCCGCATCACCGGCGCGGGCCTGCGCGAAAGCCATGTCCACGACGTGACCATCACCCGCGAAAGCCCGAACTATCCGGGCGGGGCTTAAGTCGCTCGGTCCAATTTCGGCCTCAACGTCCTGTCACAACAGGACGAGCCGCTTTCGCGCGGGGTTGTAACGCGCGTCTGCGTTTCTTTTCCGGATTTCCCGGATGCAATGAGCCGCAGCTTTGCGGCCGCTATTTTCCCAAACCTAGAGAAGAACATTATGGTTGACTGGACAGACGACAGGATCGCGGCACTTTCGGATCAGGATCTGAAAAACCTGATGGTGAACGCCGAGCGGAAGTCCGTCGCGGACGTGGTGGCGAAATGCCAGACCGAGCTTGAGAAGCGCAACGCGCTCAAGCCGCGCAAGGCCTCGAAGCCGCGTTCGGAACTGAAGGAGTTCGAGCACACCGTCTCCGAGCAGTTGGCCGAGGTCGGCAAGGAAGTCGCAGGCAAGTACGATCTCTCCGAGGAAACCGCCAAGGCGAAGTCGGAAGGCGTGAAGGGCTTTAAGGCCCATCGGCTGCTGGACTCCAAGGGCTTTGCCAAGCTCGGCGGCATGCAGCGCGACGGCTCGGTCGCCATCGAGCGTTACATCTCCTATCGCCGCGGCGACAGCACGGCTTATCTCGGCGTCTTTCTGCCGAAGGATGCGCCGGCGGAAGACCACGAATTTCATGTGATCGCGCCGAAAGCTGTTCTTGAGGATGGCAAGCCGGTCGCTGAAATCCGTCCGAGTGCGACGGACAAGCAGAAGCAGCCCGCGGACAGCGGCCTCGCATTCAAGGACCTGACGAGCGCGGCGGCGGCGTTCGACAAGGCGCTGGCCAAGCTCACGGCGGCTTGATCTTTAAAAGTACATACTCTGTTTAAAACGGGAGCGGCATGGATGTCATGCCGCTCCCGTTGTTGCTTTGGGCCGCATGGTCATGAGGCGCGCGCTCGGCTAAACAGTCGTCACGATCCATAAGCCGAGGAAACACCATGTCCCAGTCAGCCAAGCGTATCGTTCTTGCCTCCCGTCCTGTCGGTGAACCCAAGCCGGAGAATTTCCGCCTTGAGGATTATCCGGTGCCAACGCCGGGAGAGGGGCAGATTCTGCTGCGTACGGTCTGGCTGTCGCTCGATCCCTATATGCGCGGGCGCATGGATGACGGCCCGTCCTATTCCGCGCCGGTGCCGATCGGCGGCGTGATGGAAGGCGGCACCGTTTGCGAAGTGATGGACTCGAAGAATCCCGGCTTTGCGAAGGGCGACTACGTGCTCGCACACACCGGCTGGCAGCAGTACGCGCTGTCAGACGGCAAGGGCGTGCGCAAGGTCGATCCAAAGATCGCGCCGATCTCCACCGCCGTCGGTGTGCTCGGCATGCCGGGCATGACCGCCTACACAGGTCTGCTCGCCATCGGTCAGCCGAAGCCCGGCGAGACCGTGGTGGTCGCGGCCGCATCCGGTGCGGTGGGTTCGGCGGTCGGCCAGATCGCCAGGATCAAGGGTGCGCGCGCTGTCGGCATCGCCGGCGGCAAGGAGAAGTGCGATTACGTCAAGAACGAACTCGGCTTCGACGAATGCCTCGATCATCGCGACCCCGACCTCAAGGCCAAGCTGAAGGAAGCGTGCCCGAAGGGCATCGATGTTTACTTCGAGAATGTCGGCGGCAAGGTGTTCGATGCGGTGCTGCCGCGCCTGAACGATTTCGCGCGCATTCCGGTGTGCGGCCTGATCGCCGACTACAACACCATCTTCGGCAAGGACACGCCCACGCCGCCATGGGCGAACACCATCATGCGCTCCATCCTTGTGAAGCGGCTGAACTTCCGCGGCTTCATCGTTCGCGACTTCGCGGCGATGTATCCGGATTTCATCCGCGACATGTCGCAGTGGCTGCGCGAAGGCAAGCTCAAGCACAAGGAGTTCGTCACCGAGGGCCTCGCGAGCGCGCCGGAAGCCTTCATGGGCCTGCTCAAGGGCGCCAACTTCGGCAAGCAGCTTGTGCGTGTCGGGCCTGACAAGATTTAACGCGGCTGAACGTTAATTCACCTCTCCCGTGGGGAGAGGTCGACCCGCGAAGCGGGGCGGGTGAGGGCGTACGCTCTCTCGATAGATTCTATGCCCTCACCCCAACCCTCTCCCCACGGGAGAGGGAGTTACATTGCACCTGCATTGAGTACAGCACTTCAATTCAAGCCACCGTTGAAGGCTCCAGCACCGAATCAAGATCGAGGTTGATTTGCCCCGCCGCGCGGACGTGGCGGACCTCAAAACTCTCCGGTTGAAAGACATATTCAACCAGCCCGGTTTCCTTGATGCCGATCGGTTCCTGCTTCGCATCCGACTTGATCACGAACGAAGCTGAAGGCGCCCAGATGTGGCGCACATTGCCGAAGGTGAAATCCCGCCGCTGGTGGACATGTCCGCACGCGGCCAGCCGCACATTTGCGCCATTGAGCATCTCGACCAGGTTTTCAGGCATCGGCACATAGCGGAACGATGTGGCGGCGACCTCCTCATCGCCGGGTGCATCCCTGTAAAGCGGCTTGTGAATGAACAGCGCCACCGGCTTGCGTTGAGCATCGGACAACTGCTCTGCGAGCCATTCGCTCTGCTCGGCCTCGCTGGCGAGCGAGGTGTTCATCACCAGCGAGTTCAACCCGATGAAACACCAGCCTGCGGCATCGAACCGCCAGCGGTCCTCGCCGAATGATGCGATGAAATTCTGGCGGTTCGCTTCGGACACGCGCTGGGCAGGCTGTTTACCCACGATGGTTGGATTGTCGCCGATGTCGTGGTTGCCGGGAAGATAACGGCCGTCCGCGGGCAGGGCATCGTGAAGGGATTTCGCGAAACCGAAGTCGGCGGGATGATCCGGCCCGTCGAACGCGACGTCGCCGCTGTTGATGACAAGATCGGGCCGGGTGTCGTTGATATGCTGGCTTATGCGGTTGAAGTTTTCCGTGAATGCGGGAAATCGCGCGCCGAGATGGGTGTCGGTGATCTGGGTCAGGCGAAAGCTGGACGCGAAGCGTGACATGGCGATGCTCCTTTGCGGAGCAGTTTAAATCCGTCTCATGTCAGTGCGATGGCTTGATATGGCTATCGCGCGTTTAAAACGTGCGGAGGAAAAGGGAAAATTGTTAGGTGATGAAATGCGTCGCGGACAAAGGTTTCGGTGATGAAATGTCGGTGCCGGCGCTTCACAGCACGCGGTAACGGATGGCGAAGGTGTCGTCCGGGATGCCGCGCGCGGCGTCGGTGCGGGTCTTTGACATCACGCGGTCGACCATGTGCCAGGGTCCGAACTCATCCGAGGGGCTCGGATTTGCCGGAAGCCGCAGCCTGAACGCGCGCTGCGCTTCGCCCGGCAGGCTCAGGACGACCATGCGCTCGGAGGTGCGGAATTTCAGAGGAACCGAACCGCGCAGCACGGCGCGGCCGTCTTCCGTCGCAAGCAGATCGTCGTCGATCCGCGCCAGCGTCTGATTCTGGTCGGTCAGCAGTTCGACCTGCGCCTCACGCTTGAGGTCAGCGGCCGCGGCGGTTCGCGGCAACCTGATTTCAAACTCCACGGCGGGCGCCTTGGCCATCATCCCGAGATGCGACAGCACGGCGGTGCGCAGGCCGTATGCGCCGGTGGCGAGCGCGCCGGTCATCAGGATGACGGCGAGGCTGCGGACAGCGAGGCCGCTGAAGGTCCGGACCTCGCCCTTGATCGCGAGGGTGAGGGCGACCGCCGTGACAAAACCGGCGACGGCCGCCAGCGGGCCGATGACAAGGAAAGCGGCCACATTGTCCGAACTGGTGGAGGCCGCGATCATCGCCGCGGCGGCCCAGCTCGTGAGCGCGCCCAGCACGCCCGCCAGTATCGAGATGAAGTAGAGCATCGCAGCACCCGCTGGTCCGGCCAATGCCGGAACTGATCCATTCCAGGCATTGGTCGCGACCATCCGCGTGCCGGTTCAAGGGCGGAGACAATTGTCAGCGCGGGAGGGGGCCGCTATAGCGAAGGAGCAACATACTTTCCGGGGGGATTTCGATGTCAGTTCAGATGGTTCTGCTGCCTGTCTTCATGCTGGTCCTGCTCTCCTTCATCCTGATGTTCAGGATGTTTTCTGTGCGCACGGGCGCGCTGAAAAACCGGGAAGTGCGGGTTTCGGAGATTGCCGTCGGCCAGAAGGCGTGGCCCACCCGGGCGGCGCAGGTCAGCAACGCCTATTCCAACCAGTTTGAACTGCCGGTGCTGTTCTTCGCGCTGATCGCCATCGCGCTGCCGCTGCGTCAGGCCGATCTCATCACGGTGCTGCTGTCGTGGGTGTTCGTGGTCACGCGCTACATTCACGCCGGAGTTTACGCCACCTCCAACAATCTCAAGGCGCGCTTCTCCGCGTTCGCCGCCGGCGCGCTTGTGCTTCTGGTCATGTGGGTCTATTTCGCGCTGAAGATTTTGCTCGCGATCTGACGATTGCCGATTCTGAAAGACGACCATGACGCCTGCCGCGCGGCTGTCCGCAGCCATCGAGATTCTGGGAGCGATCGACGCGCAGCGCATTCCTGCGCCGAATGCGCTCAAGGAGTGGGGCACCGCGCACCGCTTCGCCGGTTCCGGTGATCGCGCGGCCATCGCCGGGCTGGTGTTCGACGTGCTGCGCCGCCGGGCCTCGTCCGCATGGCTGATGGATGCGGATACGCCGCGTGCGCGGCTGCTCGGCATGCTCAAACTGGAGCGCGGTCTGAATGCCGACGCGGTTGCCGCACTTTGCGACGGTGGGCGCTTTGCGCCCGATCCGCTGACGGACAATGAGCGCGCGGCGCTGACCTCGCGCAGCACCAGTGATGCACCGGCGCACATCGCCGGTGATTATCCGGAATGGCTCGATACTCAGTTCGCTGCCGTGTTTGGCGATACACGGGTGGACGAGGCGGTCGCCATGGCCAGCCGCGCGCCGCTTGATCTGCGGGTCAATACGCTCAAGGCGAACCGCGAGAAGGTGCTGGCGTCGATGAAGCATCTCGGCGCGCGGGCAACACCGTGGTCGCCATGGGGATTGCGGATTGATCTTGGCGCCGATGCGCGCAATCCGGGTATCCATTCCGAAGAAGCCTTCATCAAGGGCGGGGTCGAGGTGCAGGACGAAGGCTCGCAACTCGCGGCGCTCCTGAGCGGCGCGAAGCCGGGCGAGCAGGTGATCGACATGTGCGCGGGGGCGGGCGGCAAGACATTGGCGCTGGCCGCGATGATGCAGGGCAAGGGCCGCCTGGTTGCGACCGATCACGACAAGCGTCAGCTTGCGCCGATCCACGAGCGGCTGTCGCGCGCGGGCATTCACAACGCCGATGTGCGCACGCCGCGAGGCCCCGACGATACGCTGAGTGACATCAAGGCCTCCGCCGATCTTGTGGTGATCGACGCGCCTTGCACCGGCACCGGAACATGGCGGCGCAATCCGGATGCGAAATGGCGGATGCGCCCCGGCGCGCTCGAGGTCCGCATCAAGGATCAGCTTGAGGTGCTTGATCGGGCAGCAGGATTGGTGAAGCCCGGAGGGCGGATCGCCTACATCACCTGTTCTGTTCTGCCGCAGGAAAACAACGAGCAGGTTCGCGGTTTCATGGCGCGCCATCCCGGCTATGCGGTGGTGCCGCCGTCGCAGGTGGCGTCGGTGCTCTGGGACAAGGCCGATGACTTCGCCGCCGCGACGATCCAGTCCGACGAGGGGCTGCTGATGACCCCGCGCCGGACCGGGACCGACGGGTTCTTCGTGTCGGTGATGAAGCGCGGGGCGGCTTAAATTCACAGTTCGTCATGGCCGGGCTTGACCCGGCCATCCACGCCTTACCTTGAGGTGGGCGAGCAAGACGTGGATCACCGGGTCAAGCCCGGTGATGACGATTGTGGGTGGGGGAATGCCGCGTACAAAACTTTCCCTATAGGCGGATAACCGCCCCCCAAACCTGCCGATAAGCCCGCTTTTGCGGCCTTTCCGGGGTTGCGACTCCGCCCCCCGTCGCGTATTTCCTGCCCATGACAGCACACAGCCAGACCGCCCCAGCGACGCCCGACACGGCGGGCGCTCACGAAAAGATTCTCATTGTCGATTTCGGCTCGCAGGTGACCCAGCTCATCGCGCGCCGCGTCCGCGAAGACGGCGTTTATTCCGAGATCGTGCCGTTCCAGAAGGCCGAAGCTGCCTTCAGGGAGATGAAGCCGAAAGCCGTGATCCTCTCCGGCGGACCGGCCTCGGTGCTCGATCAGGACGCACCATCCGCGCCGATGTCGATCCTCACCGCAGGCATTCCGGTGCTCGGCATCTGCTATGGCGAGCAGACCATGGCGCAGCAGTTAGGGGGCACCGTCGAGGCCGGTCATCACCGCGAATTCGGCCGCGCGCTGATCGAGGTGACCGATGACTGCGCGCTGTTCGAGGGTGTCTGGAAAGTCGGCGAAAAGCATTACGTCTGGATGAGCCACGGCGACCGGGTGACAAAACTGCCGGACGGTTTCCGTGGCGTGGCCAAGGCGCCGGGCTCGCCGATCTCGGTGATCGCCGACGACAAGCGCAAGTTCTACGCCATGCAGTTCCATCCCGAAGTGGTGCATACGCCGGATGGCGCGAAGCTGATCAGGAATTTCGTGCGCAAGGTCGCGGGCCTCAAGGGTGACTGGACCATGCGCGCCTTCCGCGAGGAAGCCATCGAGAAAATCCGTGCACAGGTCGGCAAGGGCAGGGTGATCTGCGGCCTCTCGGGCGGCGTGGATTCATCTGTCGCCGCGATCCTGATCCACGAAGCCATCGGCGATCAGCTCACTTGCGTGTTTGTCGATCACGGTATGCTGCGCAAGGACGAGGCCAGGACCGTCGTCGATCTGTTCCGGCATCACTACAACATTCCGCTGGTGCATGTTGATGCGTCGAAGACATTCCTCGGTGAGCTTGAGGGCGTCACCGATCCGGAAGTGAAGCGCAAGACCATCGGCCGCCTGTTCATCGACGTGTTCGATGCGGAAGCCAAGAAGATCGGCGGCGCGGATTTCCTCGCGCAGGGCACGCTCTATCCCGACGTGATCGAAAGCGTGTCGTTCACCGGCGGCCCGTCGGTGACCATCAAGTCGCATCACAATGTCGGCGGCTTGCCCGCGCGCATGAACATGAAGCTGGTCGAGCCGTTGCGCGAACTTTTCAAGGATGAAGTGCGTGCGCTCGGCGTCGAGCTTGGCCTGCCGGATGTGTTCGTCGGACGTCATCCGTTTCCGGGGCCGGGCCTTGCGATCCGCTGTCCCGGCGAGATCACCCGGGAAAAACTCGACATCCTGCGCGAGGCGGATGCGGTGTACATCGACCAGATCCGCAAGGCGGGTCTTTACGACGCTATCTGGCAGGCGTTTGCCGTGCTGCTGCCGGTGAAGACCGTTGGCGTGATGGGCGATGGCCGCACTTACGAATACGTGGTCGGCCTGCGCGCGGTGACATCCACCGACGGCATGACGGCGGACTTCTATCCGTTCGACATGAAATTCCTCGGCGAAACCGCAACGCGCATCATCAACGAGGTGAAGGGCGTCAACCGCGTGGTCTATGACGTGACGTCAAAGCCGCCGGGGACGATTGAGTGGGAGTGAGGGAAACGGCGATGATAGGCGGCTAGCCATTGCCACCGTGCGCGGCAATGAACATGGCGACAGCCGACCGGCAATAGGATTCGATCTCGTTGTTTTCCTGTGCTTTCGCTTCATCGAAACGTGCGATCATCAGAAGATCGGATCCTTTGAAAAGCGCGGCAAACAAGCGGGCGGACCGGAGAGGATCAGGCACGTTCAGAACCGCTTTCGCGTGCAACTGACGCAACAGAGTCTCGATTTGGGCGATGATATGGGCGGGGCCGGCTTCGTAATGGAGCTTGCTCAACGACTTTTGACTCGTCATGTCGGCCATGACCATGGCTTCGACATTGCGGACGTCCGGGCGCAACAGGGTGCGAAGCAGTGATGATCCCACTGCCATGAGTTGATCTTCCGCCGAACCGTCGACGTCTTCAAAAAGAGCCTGTGGTATCAACTGATGGCAGCGGGCCGCAAACGCCGCGCCAAACAGCGCCTCCTTGTTCTCGAAGTGCCGATAGATGCTGAGCTTGGATATCTTCGCTCGCTGGGCGACCTTGTCCAATGTCGTCGCTTGAAAACCCAGTTCCGCAAAAAGTTCGCCCGCGGTGTCGACGATCGTTTGGCCAAGCGCCTCGTTGATGGGCCGGCCGCGCCGGCTTTGGTTGTTTTCGGTCACGACAATTCCAGTCCTTGACAGTATCGTAAATCTCGCTTTACGATACCATGTAGTATCGAAAATTCGCAAGCGCATTTGTCAGACGATCGACGGCTCAAAAAAGAGACATCCATGCAGCGACGAACCCTGCTGAAGCTGGCTGCGGCGCTTTCCGCCACCGGCATCGTCCGCACCCCGGCCACGGCCAAGTCCGGCCCATCCGCTTCCCCCCACGACAAGGAGCCTATAACCATGGATGACGTCATCATTATCGGCGGCAGCTTTGCCGGTCTCGCGGGCGCGCTGCAGCTCGGCCGTGCCCGCCGCAAGGTCACCGTTCTTGATACCGGCCAGCCGCGCAACCGTTTCGCTGGCCATTCACATGGTCTGCTCGGTCATGATCACAAGCCACCGCTCGAGATCCTGGCCGAGGCGCGGCGGCAACTGGCGCGCTATCCCACGATCAGGCTGGTCAATGCCCGGGCCGACAGTGTCTCCGGCGCCATCGACAATTTTTCCGTCCGCACGAGCGATGGCGAAAGCCTGGCAGCACGTCGCTTGATCCTGAGCTATGGCATCGTCGACCAGATGCCTGATGTTCCGGGCTTTGCCGAAGCCTGGGGGGCGTCCATCGTGCCATGCCCATATTGCGACGGCTTTGAAGTCGCCGGCCAGCATTGGGGCCTCGTCTGGTCCGGCCGGCAGTCGCACAATCAGGCCAGACTGTTCCACGATTGGACCGACAGGTTGACGGTCCTCGCCGATGGTCACGACATTCCGACGGATATTCGGGCCGATCTGGCGCGTCGCAAGATTCCTGTCGTCGAGGGCCGGATCACCGGGATCGCTCGTCGCGGGAGCCATAGCGCCACCATCAAGCTCGATACCGGCCCCGATGTCGCGGTCGACATCCTGTTCGCGCATCCGCGCAGCAAGCCGTCCGCCAACCTGCATGAATCGCTGGGCCTCGCCACGGTCGATACGCCCACCGGCATCGCCCTCAAGGTCGATGAACGCCGCGAGACCAGCATGTCCGGCATCTACGCCGCCGGCGACGTCGCCAACCCCGGAATGCCCTCGGTCACCACGGCATCATGGCAAGGTGCGATGGCGGGCATCTTCGCCCAGCAGTCGAT
This sequence comes from Afipia sp., assembly GCA_050249215.1. Taxonomy (GTDB): domain Bacteria; phylum Pseudomonadota; class Alphaproteobacteria; order Rhizobiales; family Xanthobacteraceae; genus Afipia. The sequence continues at coordinate 374,567 of JBFWQX010000003.1, read as the reverse complement.
GGTGGTCTGACAGCGCAGATTGGAGGATGAGCATGGCCGTCGAACCGGACAGCGCAGGTGTGCGTTTCCCTCCGCCCTTCATCTATCTGGGAGCGCTGCTGTTGGGGCTGGCGGCGGAGCGGTTCGTCACTCTGCGCTCTTTCGGCATCGACTGGCGGTTGCTGGTTGCAACAGGCGCGCTCCTGTTTGTTGCCGGCGCGGGAATGATGCTTGCGGCGGCGGGGCTGTTCCGGCGGCTGGGCACAAACGTTCCGCCGTCGCAGCCGACGACCCTCATCGCAACGACCGGCCCTTATCGGTGGACCCGCAATCCCATGTATCTCGGCATGGCGCTTGTCTATGCCGGCATCGCGATCGGTTTCGACGGGCCGATCGCCTTCGCCTTGCTTCCGTTAGTGCTGATCGTGATCCGGACGCAGGTGATCGCCCGCGAGGAGCGCTATCTCGAAGCGAAGTTCGGCGACGACTACCGCCGCTACAAGGCCGAGGTTCGCCGCTGGCTCTGACTATTTCGCCGCCTGCGGGGCCGCTTGATAAACCAGTACTGCTTCCTTGCCGCGAGCTATCATATTGTGAAGGTCGCGGGCCGGTGTCACGGACCGCAGGCACCTCTCCACTGACGGGCGTCTTTCGCCGGTCAGTGGGTCCGGAACGGCGATCGACTTCGATAAGGGAATGGGAGGTGGTGTCGCGGGGTGACCGATGCAGACAATCTGTCTTCACCGGATCATCGCTGCGCGCGGAGCTGACAGCGTTACCGATCAACTCCGCTTCGGCCTTTTTACCGCGCGCAGCTTTCCGCTCTTTCCGCCGCCGCAGAACAGCCGATCCTTGCCGTCTGATTCCAGACCCGAGACGCCCGTACCCGCCGGCAGGGTGAGTTCTTCAAAGACTTCGCCGGTCTGCGGGTCGATCCGCCGCAGCGCGCTGTCGTCGCCTTCCCACACGCCATGCCAGAGGTCGCCGTCGACCCAGGTGACGCCGGTGACGAAGCGGTTCGACTCGATGGTGCGGATGATCGCGCCTGTCTCGGGGTCGATCTGATGAATTTTCTTCTCGCGGTATTGTCCGACCCAGAGCGAGCCTTCCGCCCACGCCATGCCTGAATCGCCGCCGTCGCCGGGCGCCGGGATGGTCGCAAGCACGCGGCCGGATGCCGGGTCGATCTTGCGGATGTTCCGTTCAAAAATCTGGAACAGGTGGCGTCCATCGAAAGCCGTGCCCGCATGGGCGGGGATGTCGATCGTCCGGATGGGTTTGCCGCTCTCCGGATCGAAAGCGTTTAGCCGGTCGCCGGACGCGAACCAGACATTCTGGCCGTCGAAGGTCACGCCGTGCACGTCTTCCGCGCCGGGAAAGGGGCCGTATTCGCGAAGGATTTCCGCTGCCGCTCGTTTCATGGTTCGCATCTCCGTTGCTTTGAGGATCGCAACCTAATCACCCGGCAGCGCGGCAGGGAGTAACAATGCCGTCGTGAATCCGGCCACCGGCGGCGTCATCCAGCGGCGCGCGCGGGCGCGGCCGAACGATTGCACCTTGCCGGATTCAGCCAGCGCGTCGAGCGCACGCTGCACCGTGCGCTGGCTGGTGCCAAGGGCCAGCGCAAGCGCCGAGCTTGACCATGACTCGCCGTCGGCGAGGAAGGCGAGCACGGAGGCGTGCTCTTCTTCGACGGGCGTTGCCAGCACGGCGACCTTTCGCGCCGCATGAGGGATCAGCGCAAAGCCGTCCTTGGTGGCGGCCACATCGGCCAGCGGGCGCAGCGCCTTGCGCAGCCGCCCGATTTCGACACGCAGCCGCGCGCGGTGTGAGTCATCGGTATGCTTCGCTCTGAATGCGCGTGCGAGCAGTTCGCTTCGCGATACATCGTTCGGCCACGCCTCGGCCAGCGTGCGGGCGAGGGTGAACAGCACGGGCCGCGTGGCGAGCGGGATTGTTGTGCCTGCATGGCGGACGGCATAACGGCAGGTATCCACAACCAGCGTCTTCGATGCGAGCAGCACTTCGACATCTGCCAGCAGAAGCGGGCGCTCTTGGCCGTGCGTGATGATGCGCGCGGCGGGCGTGTCCAGCACATGCGATGCGCTGTCCACTTCTGCTATCAGTGCGGGAATCCGGGCGTCCTGCGCGGCGCGTTCGGCCCGCGCGAGGGCTTTGCGTGCGTCCTTGATGCGCAAACGGCGCACCGAAATCCCGAAGACGGCCAGCTCATGCGCCGCGCGCCATGCCGGCGGCAGGGCTGCGGGATCGAGACTCGTCATTGCGCGCTCGGCCTCATCGAGGTGCCCGATCAGAAGCAGCCGCCGGATTTCGAGCTGTCGCGCATGAGCGGCGTTGATCCTGTCGCCATGCCGCTCAAGAACCGCGCGTGCGTTGTCGAGCGCTTTCGCCGGCCAGCCGAGATGCCCCTCGATGACATCGCGCGAGACCAGCGCGATCTCGGCCTCGGCGACAACGCAGCGGGCGCGGGCGACGGCTTCCCGTGGGCCGAATGCGCGCGCGGCCCTTTGTAAGAGGGCCCGTGCCCTGGCGAGATCGCCAAGCTGCGCCATCGCGAGGCCGCGCAGGGCAAGGGCGGGTGGGTCGTCACGCAGCGCAACACGGTTCAGCGCGCCGAGGGGATCACCGGTGGCGAGGGCGCGTGCGGCGGCGGTGATCAGCGAGTCCATCGAAATCCCGACACACTTGTCACTCCCGCACGCTTCGGTTCGGGACCTAATCTACCTCACGACCAGACGCCAGCAAGCCGTATCGGGAACGAACGGCGCGAACCGGCGATTGAGGAACAGAACGGAGACCAGATCATGCCGCAAGGAACTGAAGCTACAACCGGAGCGCCGCTCACCATCGACATGCCGCCGGTGGTCTCGCCGCAGGAATGGGAGGCCGCGCGCGAGCGGCTGCTTGTGAAAGAGAAGGCGCATACAAAGGCCCGCGACGCGCTGGCCGCCGAACGGCGGCGGATGCCGTGGATGGCGGTGGAGAAGAACTATCGGTTCGATGGACCGGACGGGACCCTGAACCTGCTCGATCTGTTCGACGGCCGCCGCCAGTTGATTGTCTATCGCGCGTTCTTCGAGCCGGGCGTGCATGGCTGGCCGGACCATGCCTGCATCGGCTGCTCGCTCGGGGCCGATCAGGTCAGCAATCCCGTGCATCTGAATGCGCGCGACACCACGCTGGTTTACGCCTCGCGCGCGCCGCAGGCCGACATCAAGCGCCTCAAGGCGAAGATGGGCTGGCAGCGGATTCCGTGGGTGACCATCACCGACAGTTTCGATGCCGATTTCGGTGTCGATCTGTGGCACGGCCACAACGCCTTCATCCGCGACGGCGACCGCATTTTTCGCACTTACCTCATCAACACGCGCGGCGATGAAGCGATGGGCACGGTCTGGAGCTATCTCGACATGACCGCGCTCGGGCGTCAGGAGGTGTGGGAAGACTCACCGCCCGGCTATCCGCAGGATCGCACTTACAAATGGTGGAACTGGAACGACAGTTACGTTCCGGGCGCCGCGCCCGATCCGAAATGGGTCGCGGTGTCGGATGCGGGTGAAGAAGCGTTCCGCAACAAGGACAGCTAGCCGCCGTCAGCACGGTCTACCATTGCAGGAGAGTGTCATGAGCGATGCTCTTGCGGACAAACCAGCCGCCGCTTGCGAAGGCAACAACGCAAGCGTTCTGTCAGGTGCAGCCGAGTGGCTGCACCTGATGGCCGCGCCGACATTTGCGATCATGGCGCTGGTGACGGGGATTAGCGGCAGTGGTGCGGCGGCGATGCTCTGCGCGCACGATGCGTCTCCGCTCGGAAGCATGGCGGCAATGTACGTGCTGATGAGCATGTTCCACCTGACGCCCTGGCTGAAGCTGCTTTCAAAGCGCAATGCCACAACTGACCAATCCGTGATTGGATTGCACTGATCGCCTCCGGTATTCTTGCGATTGAAGAAATCATGACTGCGCCGCAGCGCATGTCATCGTAACGAGGGATGGATCATGGCGGACTCGACACGGCGGGCATTACTGATCGCCGCAATACCGGCGTTCTCCGCAATTGTGCTGCCGCGCGGTTCGCGCGCGGCCGAGGTCCTTCCGAGAATGACAGTCCATCGCGACCCTGCATGCGGTTGCTGCGGCGGCTGGATCGCGCATGTGAAAGAGGCTGGTTTTTCAGTCGACGAAATCCAGTCCGACAATGTCGCGCCGCTCAAGACAAAACTCGGCGTGCCGCTGGAACTTTCTTCATGCCACACCGCTGAGATCGGCGGCTACGCCATCGAAGGGCATGTGCCGGCGGATGCGATCAAGCGGCTGCTTGCCGAAAAGCCATCCGCGAAGGGGCTTGCTGTTGCCGGCATGCCGACCGGCTCTCCGGGCATGGAAGTCGAGGGAAGCCCGCCCGATGTTTATGATGTGGTCCTGTTCTCCGCTGACGGACAGCGCGTGTTCGCGCGCTATCGCGGCGGGCAGGCGATCTGAAACGAACCGCCGTCGCGTGCAGATAGAACAGTATCATTTCAGCATCCGGTAGCTTGCCTGCTGCATTGATCAGCGGATGGGGGGAAATCCCTCATGTGCGATGTGCTTGCCTGCCCCTATCTTCATCAGATTGCTAACGCGAGTGATGGAGGAAATCATGGCCACCGCGACATCCGAAGACAAGCGCCCCACGCAGGATCAGGCCGAGAATAACGCCTTCTTTCCTTCTCCATATTCCCTGAGCCAGTTTACCTCGTCGAAATCCGATCTCGACGGAGCGAACTATTCCAATGCCTACACGGGCGGCCGCTGGAAGATTCTGATGATCGCCGCGGACGAGCGCTATCTGCTCACGGACAACGGCACGATGTTCTCGACCGGCAACCATCCCGTCGAGACGCTGCTGCCGATGTATCATCTGGACAAGGCCGGTTTTGAATTCGACATCGCGACGCTGTCGGGCAATCCGGTCAAGATGGAGCTGTGGGCATTCCCGAAAGAGGATGAAGCCGTCCGCAGCATCTATGACAAGTATCTCGGGCAGCTAAGAACACCGCTCAAGCTTTCGGACGTGATCGAGAAGAACCTCGGCGGCAATTCGGATTATATCGCTGTTTTCATCCCCGGCGGGCATGGCGCGCTGATCGGCCTTCCTGAGAGTGTCGATGTCAAGACCGTGCTCAAATGGGCAGCGGAGAAGAACAAGCACATTATCTCGCTTTGCCATGGTCCGGCTGCGTTTCTTGCCGCTGCCGTCGGCGAGAAGGACGGCGACTATCTTTTCAAGGGCTACAAGATCTGCGCCTTCCCCGATGCGATCGACAGGAAGACGCCGGAGATGGGCTATATGCCCGGCGGGCTGCGGTGGTTCTTCGGCGAGAAGCTGAAAAAGCTCGGCGTGGAGATCATCAACGACGACATCAGCGGCAAGGTGTATCAAGACCGCAAGCTGATCACGGGCGATAGCCCGTTTGCGGCCAACAACCTGGGAAAGGCGTCGGCCAAGGCGCTCCTCGAAGAAGTTGGCAAGGGCTAACCGCTATGGGGGCGCGTGTTCCGCGCCCTCCGGCCGCTTCCGTTTGAGGTGAGGGGAAATTCCTCATATGATCGGATGCGTATCGCTCCTGATCGGAAGCTCCCGTCATGGATCACGCGCTCAAAACCATTCTGGAGATAGAGGCGAGCGACAACCTGCCGTCGATCGAAAAGGCCGTGCGCGCCGTTGCGCAGCCGCTCGGCTACAATCGCTTCGTCATGTTCTCCGCTGCGCCGGCGCGGGATGAACTGGTCGAAAAAATCTACTGGATCGAAGGCGACTGGTTCGGCGACGGGAGGGTCGTGGACGCGCAGACCTATCTGCGCCGGTGTCCCGTGACGCGCCACGCGCTGGACCTGGACGAGTCCTTTTTCTGGACCAAAGTCATCTCGGCGCGGGGCGAGAAATATCGCATAATCCGCGCGCCGCGCGGTGCCGGAATTCACGGATTGCAGGTTCCGGTCTTCGGACATGCTGGGCTCGAAGGCGCGATGAGTTTCGGCGGCGAACGCATCGACAGTTCCGCGCCAACCCGTCTCTTGTTGACGCTTGTCGGCGCGGCGGCATTCCGTTCCGCCCGCCGGTTGATGGAGGCGCAGGAGCGGGAGGTTGCCGGAAGCCTGTCTCCGCGCGAGCGTGAGGTTCTGCGCTGGACGGCTGCTGGCCGCCGTCAGGCGGATATTGCGGAGACACTCGGCCTGTCCGGGCGGACGGTTGAAAATCATCTGCGCCGTGCGCGGCTTCGCCTCGGTGCCACAACGACGGCACAGGCCATCCGCTCCGCAATCCGCAGCGGTGAGATCGAAGGATAAGATTCCAAATCGTCATCCGCCGGTCAGGTGCCGCCCGCCATCTCCCGCGCGATGCTGACAAAGCGCGCGATGGTCGGCGTGGTGTCGCCGGTGCGCCATGTGATGCCGGTTTCCAAAATCGGCGCATCGCCCGCGAGATCGACATAGCGCACGCCGGTGCGCGCGAGGTTGCGCAGCGAGGCGGGCACCAGCGCGATGCCCATGCCTGCGGAGACGAGGCTGATAATGGTCTGCATCTGGATCGCTTCCTGCGCGATCTGTGCCTGTCCGCCATGCGCCGTGTAGTATTCGGTGACAAGATCGTGGAAGGCGGGTGCGCTCTGCCGCGGAAAGATAATGAGCGGTGCGCTCACCACGGAATCCGGCGCGAGGCGGTGCGCCGACAGCGACAGCGTGCCGTCGGCGAGCCAGCTTTCCGGCACGGCGGCAACGAGCGGCTCGGTGACCAGCGGCAGATAGGACAGCGGCTTGGGGAGCGCTGCATTCGGCGGCGGGATCACCAGGCCGACATGGCCGTGGCCGTCGAGCAGGTTTGCGATCTGCACGTTGCTGGTGGCCTCGGTCAGCGTGATCTCGACATTCGGATAGAGCGAGGCATAGCGGCGCACCAGCAGCGGCAGGATGCTGTAGTCCGCTGTGCTGACAAAGGAGAGCGCGAGACGGCCCGCGGTGCCGTCGCGCAACTGATGCGCGACTTCGGGCAGGGCGCTCACGCCGTCCAGCGCCGCGCGGACACGGGGCAGCCACTCCGCGCCAAAGGGTGTGAGCGCGACACTGCGTTTGGTTCGCACGAACAGGGACGCGCCGAGTTCGCGTTCCAGCATCATGATGGATTGGCTCAGCGGCGGCTGGGTCATGCCGAGGCGTTCGGCGGCGCGGCCGAAATGCAGGGTGTCCGCGACGGTCACGAAATGCCTGAGCTGGCGGATGTCCATTTAATACTCTAAGCGACCTAGTTGGCTTCTAATAATATATTTTACAGGCGCGAATAAGCCCTTTATTGGAACCATTCCAATAATAGAGGGAACAACCATGCCGGCTTATCGCTCCAGAACCTCCACCCACGGCCGCAACATGGCCGGCGCACGCGGCCTCTGGCGCGCCACGGGCATGAAGGACTCGGACTTCGGCAAGCCGATCATCGCCATCGCCAACAGCTTCACCCAGTTCGTGCCGGGCCATGTGCATCTCAAGGATCTCGGGCAACTCGTCGCCGGCGAGATCGAAGCCGCAGGCGGCGTCGCCAAGGAATTCAACACCATCGCGGTCGATGACGGCATCGCGATGGGCCACAGCGGCATGCTCTATTCGCTGCCGAGCCGCGAACTGATCGCGGACGCGGTCGAGTACATGGTCAACGCGCATTGCGCCGACGCGCTGGTGTGCATTTCCAACTGCGACAAGATCACGCCCGGCATGCTGATGGCCGCGATGCGCCTCAACATCCCGACGGTGTTCGTGTCCGGCGGCCCGATGGAAGCGGGCAAGGTGGTGGTGAAGGGCGCGCAGCGCTCGGTCGATCTGATCGACGCGATGATCGTCGCCGCCGATGACAGCTACAGCGACAAGGAAGTGGCGGCGATCGAGCGCTCCGCGTGCCCGACCTGCGGCTCGTGCTCGGGCATGTTCACCGCGAACTCGATGAATTGCCTGACCGAAGCGCTCGGGCTCTCGCTGCCGGGCAACGGTTCGGTGCTGGCGACCCACGCCGACCGCGAACGGCTGTTCCGTGAGGCGGGTCACCTGATCGTCGATCTCGCCCGCCGCTGGTACGAGCAGGACGATGCGACGGCGCTGCCGCGCACGATCGCGAACTATGCGGCATTCGAGAACGCCATGAGCCTCGACATCGCCATGGGCGGTTCGACCAACACCGTGCTGCATCTTCTGGCTGCCGCGCAGGAAGGCGAGGTGGACTTCACCATGGCCGACATCGACCGGTTGTCGCGCCGCGTGCCTTGCCTCTGCAAGGTCGCGCCGGCGAAGAACGACGTTCACATGGAAGACGTGCACCGCGCCGGCGGCGTGATGGCGATTCTCGGCGAACTCGAGCGCGCGAAGCTGATCGACACCAGCCTGCCGACAGTTCATGCCCCGACAATGGCCGACGCGCTCAACCGCTGGGACATTGGACGGACCAACAGCGAAGCTGTTCGCACTTTCTTCCGCGCCGCGCCGGGCGGCGTTCCGACGCAGGTGGCGTTCAGCCAGTCGGCCCGCTGGGACGATCTCGACACCGACCGCCAGAAGGGCGTGATCCGCTCAGCCGAGCATCCGTTCTCGAAGGATGGCGGCCTTGCTGTGCTGTTCGGCAACATCGCGCCGGAAGGCTGCATCGTGAAGACCGCGGGCGTGGATGAATCGATCCTCACCTTCCGTGGCACCGCGCATGTGTTCGAGAGCCAGGACGACGCCGTGTCCGGCATTCTCGGCAACCGGGTGAAACCCGGGGAGGTCGTCGTGGTGCGCTATGAAGGGCCGAAGGGCGGGCCGGGCATGCAGGAAATGCTGTATCCGACCAGCTATCTGAAGTCGAAAGGCCTCGGCAAGGTCTGCGCGCTGGTCACCGACGGCCGCTTCTCCGGCGGCAGCTCGGGTCTGTCCATCGGTCACGTTTCGCCGGAAGCGGCGGAGGGTGGCCTGATCGGTCTGATCGAGACCGGTGACCCGATCCTGATCGACATTCCGAACCGCATCATCAGTGTTGAACTCGATGACTCTGTGCTCGCGGCGCGGCGCGCGGCGATGGACGCGAAGGGCGCGGCGGCATGGAAGCCTGTGGACCGCAAGCGCGTGGTGTCACCGGCGCTGCGTGCCTATGCGGCGCTGACGACGAATGCTGCACGCGGCGCGGTGCGCGACGTGTCTCAGGTCGAGAAGTAATTATCCTTGTTGTCATTCCGGACAACGCGCCTTGCGCGTTGATCCGGAATCTCGATCGGGTCTTGCGAGATTCCGGGTTCGCGCTTTGCGCGCCCCGGAATGACGGTTTCAATTGCAACGCCGCTGCCTGCTATGGGCGGCGGCGTTTTGCTGTGCGGCCCGGCGATCATTTGCTGATGTACGCAGCCAGTTTCTCGAAGGTCTGCATGCCGAGTTCGACCGCGCCGAACTTCATCACGGCATTGCGCGCGTCGACTGACGGGAAGGTCGAGGTTTTGGTCAGCAGCGTGCGCCCCGCGCCGATGGCCTTGAACGTGGTGACCACCTCAAATGCATTGGGGTCGTTGTCGATGTCCGTGCCGTGACGATAGACAAGGCGCTCGGTGGGAACGATGTCGCGATAGAGCATGCGGTTCGGATAGTCCGTGCCATCCGGTCCGTGCATGGTGAAACGAAACAGGCCGCCGACGCGAAAGTCCATCGCCAGCACCGTGATCGTGAAGCCGTTGGGACCGTACCAGACTTTCATGGCGTCGGGATCGCTGTAGGCCCGAAACAACAGGGCAGGCGGCGCGTCGAATTCCCGCTCCATCGTGATCGTCGGCTGGTTGTCCGGCGCGCTCGCGGTGACCTTGAGAGTTGCCGTCATGTGCCGCCTTCCTTTGCTTGAATGTCTTTCAGGTAGAGGTCGAGCTTGCCGAAGCTCTCCTCCCAGAACCGCCGGTACTGATCGAGCCACTCGGTCGCTTGCTTCAGCGCCTTCGGCTCAAGGCGGCAGGGCCGCCACTGCGCGGTGCGTCCGCGCGTGACGAGGCCAGCCGTCTCCAGAACCTTCAGGTGCTGGGACACGGCGGGCAGGCTCATCTCGAACGGCTTCGCCAGTTCCTGTACCGACGTCTCGCCAAGGGCGAGGCGGGCGAGGATCGCGCGCCGCGTCGGGTCCGCGAGGGCCTTGAAGGTCATGTCGAGGGCGTCCGGCATGGCTGAACTCGTATTTAAGTTATTGCTTAAATAAAGAGGGGAACGTCGAAGGTCAAGCGGGTGCTTTACCAATCGAATTGTTCATGATTTGTTCTAGTGAGATCGGAGCGCGTATCATGTCCGAGCAGTTGTCCTTCCCCGGGTTTGAACCGACGGCTCGCGCAACCGACAGCGTGTTCCTGGCATTGACGCCACCGGATGCAAAACTTCCGCTGATCGCCGAACATATTCAAAGCCTTCGCCAGACCCACGGTCTCAGAGGGAAATCGCTCACCCCGTCGTGCCTGCACCTGTCGTTGCACAGTCTGGGCATTTACGATGGCTTGCCTTTCGGCCTCGTCGAGACGGTGAACACGGCGATGGCCAAGGTGGCCGTGCCGCCGTTCGGCGTGACCTTCGAGAGCGCTCTGAGTTTTTTCAACAAGCGATCGACCAAACCTGTTGTGCTGCGCGCGGGCGGTGATACGGCCGCGCTGTTGGAACTTCATCGCGTTCTGGGTGCAGCAATGACACGCGCCGGACTGGGACGCCATGTGATGCGATATTTCACGCCGCACATGACACTGCTTTATGACCGCCGCCTCGTTGAGGAACATGCCATTGCAACGTTCGGCTGGACGGTGACCGACGTCGTGCTCGTACACAGCTTAATCGGGCGGGGCCGTCATATTCATCTCGCGCGCTGGCCGCTGCGCCAATAAAGTCGCGATCCTTGCAAGGGAGAGTGCGTTGGCGACGACGATCTACGGCATCAAGAATTGCGACACGATGAAGAAGGCGCGCGCGTGGCTGGACAAGCACGGCGTCGCCTACGGCTTCCACGACTACAAGGCCGAAGGGATCGACAAGGAGCGGCTGGCGCGCTGGAGCAAGGCCGTGGGCTGGGAGATGCTGCTGAATCGCGCCGGGACGACATTCCGGAAACTGCCCGAGGCCGACAAGGAGAACCTCACCGAGAGGAAGGCCATGGCGCTGATGCTGGCGCAGCCGTCGATGATCAAGCGCCCGGTGCTTGAGATCGGCGGTAAAACGCTGGTTGGCTTCAAGCCGGAGAATTACGCGGCGGAGATCAAACGGTGAGGGCGGCTAGCGCCGCTTTCCGAGTTTTGCGCTGACGAGGTCTTTGGCGGCCTGACCCGCGGCTTCGATATAAGCTGCATCGCGATGGACGAGCGCCGTCGAAAACGCGCCATCGAGCAGGATCATGATCTGGCGCGCCAGAGCGCTGGCGTTCCTGATGCCCCCGTCACTCATGACACCCGCAAGCCATGACTCGACATTGGTCTTGTGCCGCGCGCCGGCTTTCATCGCCGGATGTCCCGGCATTCCGGCGAGTTCGCCGGCCGTGCGAAGAAAACCGCATCCTTTCCAACTCGGGTGCCGTGCTGATTTTGCGAGATTGACAAAGATCGCTTCGATCCTGGCCGGCAAGTTTCCTTTAGCCTCCTGAAACCAGCGCGCGAAGGTCTTGAGGTTCGGCTGGTCGCGGGCGTCGAGATAGGCCGCGATCAGATCGTCCTTGCTCCTGAAATGATAATAGAGCGTCCGTTTCGTGACGCCGGCCCGTTCCGCCACGGCATCGACGCTTACGCTGCGAATGCCCTCGCTGTAATAGAGCCTGGCTGCAGCCTTGAGAATGCGGGCACGGGTGGGTTCTGAGTTTCTCGGCATACAATCAATGTATACCGGGTAGTGAGTATACACCAGTGTCATCCGGCGCCATTGTCGCGTACCGATGTTGCACCGGAGAACGGCCATGGCCGCAAACATTCTTTTTGAGTCCCGTGATGGAATTGCATTCCTCACGCTGAACCGGCCCGAAAAGCTGAACGCGCTGAACTACGCGCTGATCGACGAATTGATGTTGGTGCTCGACCGCATTGAGAGCGATCCAGCGATTCGAGTTGTCATTCTGACCGGCAGCGGGGACCGTGCGTTTTCAGCGGGGGCCGACATCACTGAGTTCTCGTGCAGCGTTAAGGAAGGACCCGACGTCGCGGTCCGGCAATTTGTCCGGCGCGGTCAGACGATGACCGCCCGGCTGGAGGCTTTCGAGAAGCCGGTGATCGCTGCCATCAACGGCATCTGCTTTGGAGGCGGCTGCGAGATCAACGAGGCGGTTCATATTTCGATCGCCAGCGAGCTCGCGACTTTTGCAAAGCCTGAAATTAATCTCGGAATGCCTCCGACATTTGGCGGAACCCAGCGCTTGCCGCGGCTGGTCGGGCGCAAACGTGCGCTGGATCATCTTTTGACCGGCGATCCCTTTTCGGCGTTCGACGCGCTTCAGATGGGTCTCATCAACCGCGTTGTTCCCGATGCCGACCTCATGGCGACGGCAGAGGGCGTTGCGCATCGTATTATGCGGCATTCGCCACTGGCGGTCGCGAGTATCCTGACCGCGGTGACGCGCGGTCTCAATGCGAGCATCGGGGAGGGGTTGCTGATTGAACGCGGGCAATTCGCGCGGGTGGCGCCGACATGGGATCTGCGCGAAGGACTTGATGCATGGCTTGAGCGCCGCACGCCGCACTATGATGGCGCGTGGACCTCAAAACAGGGTTGAGGTGGGCAAGTCGGGGTTTTGAGATTCGGCAGTACCTTCCCTTGAGGGTGCGACGTTCTGGCGCGGGCTGAGGCGTGCCGATCATTCCGAACAGCTTCATCGGCGCGCTGGCAAACGGCGATTTGCTGCAGGTCCTGCTGGTCTCGGTCCTGTCCGGCCGCGCGATTGCCTTTATGGGGCCCGCGGGCGGGCGAACTCGACAAGGACAAGCTGCACGCGGCGATGGCGCATCCCCTCGAACTCGGCGAGGAACTGGAGCGGAACCCGCGGCATGATCGTTTTGCGGAGAAGCTAGACGAACTCGATGGTGTCGCCCGGCGCGATACGGCCCGGCAGTTCGTGATAGAGTTCGCGGTCGATGACTGACCGCAACTGATAAACCGGCAGCACGTCGTTCGCGCGCATCAGGTTCCTGATCTCGAAGCTGCCGTCGTCGCTGATGGTTTTCAGCGATGCGAGAATGTGGGTCACGCCGGCGCCATCCGAAAACGGCAGCAGCAGCCGTTCGTAATCCACCTTGCGCCCGTAAAGGTCATTGACCTTCGAGATGGTGTAGACCGGCAGCCTTCGCCGGACGCATTCGAGATAAATCGGAACGACAATCGGCTCGAGCTTGGCGCCGACATATTCGTCAAGGTAGCGGCCCTGGCCGGTGGCGCCGTAGGCGTTCGACATCCGGGTGCCTTCACTCTCGATCCGGAAGCGGGGATGCGGTCCCGTGCCGTGAACCGTATAGGCGACGATATCAGCCGCATCCTCGGCGAAGCGCTCGGGGCGGTATTCGTCGAAGCGCGGCAGACGGTCTTGCCGGGCATACAGCCGCAGCCAGACGTTCAAGAAATCTCGCTGCTTGATCGACTTTACGATGGCCGGACCGGCGCCTTCAAATTCCATGACCGACGTCCTGAGCGGGGGTTAAGGAATGTCCTTGCCGCAATCATCGGTCTTCGGGCGAAATTTTTCATGAAGAGCTGAGATCGGCGGAAATTAGGCTTAACGGCCGCTTTATCCGGTTCCGGCGTTTATCCGCATCCGGCTTAGGTCCCGGTGGACATTACAGATTTTGCGCGCTACGCATAAATGGTGGGCAGCAATGCGGCTTGCGCAACACTAACGACCGATACATATTCCCGGCCGGATTGCCGGGGCGGCTGCCGCGGCTCAAGCGCCGGGGGCGGCGCAAATAAAAGGCCACGCGCGGTATCCGCGCGAAGGCTGACAGGGGGAATTTGCTTGTCTGACGAGTTTATCCTTGAAACCTCTGGGTTGACCAAGGAGTTCGCGGGCTTTGTGGCCGTGAGCGACGTCAATCTGAAGGTTCGCCGTGGAACCATCCACGCGCTGATCGGTCCGAACGGGGCCGGCAAGACGACCTGCTTCAATCTCTTGACCAAGTTCCTGCAGCCGACGCGCGGACAGATTCGCTACAAGGGGCAGGACATCACCGCGATGAAGCCGGCGGACGTGGCGCGGCTCGGGCTGGTCCGTTCATTCCAGATTTCAGCGGTGTTTCCGCACCTCACTGCAATGGAAAACGTGCGCGTCGCCCTGCAGCGCCAGCACGGCTCGTCGTTCGATTTCTGGCGCTCCAAATCTGTGCTCGATCAGTACAACGGCCGCGCGCGCGAACTGCTCGACGATGTCGGCCTGAGCGATTTCGCCAACATACCCGCGGTGGAAATGCCCTATGGCCGCAAGCGGGCGCTGGAGATCGCCACCACTTTGGCGCTCGATCCGGAAATGATGCTGCTGGACGAGCCGATGGCCGGCATGGGCCACGAGGACATCGACAAGGTTGCTGCGCTGATCAAGCGCATTTCGCAGAAGTACACGATCCTGATGGTCGAGCATAACCTCAACGTCGTCGCCAACCTGTCCGACACCATTACCGTGCTGACGCGCGGACAGGTCCTGGCTGAAGGGAATTACGCTACGGTCTCAAAGCATCCCCAGGTCAAGGAAGCCTATCTGGGAGCTGGCCATGAATAATCCAGCGCGTAACGCTGCAAGCTCACCGGTTCTGACCGTCAAGAATCTGGAAGCCTGGTATGGCGAATCCCACATCCTGCACGGCATGAACTTTGACGTTCGTCAGGGCGAGGTGGTCACGCTGCTTGGCCGCAACGGCGCGGGCAAGACATCGACGCTGAAGTCGGTGATGGGCCTGATCGGCAAGCGCACCGGCTCGGTGGCGTTCGAGGGCGCGGAACTGATCAAGCTGCCGGCGGAAAGAATCGCGCGGCTTGGCATCGCGTTCTGTCCGGAAGAACGCGGCATTTTCGCAAGCCTCGATGTGAAGGAAAACCTGCTGCTGCCGCCGGTGATCCGCAGCGGCGGCATGACGCTCGATCAGATTTTCGAGCTGTTTCCGAACCTCAAGGAGCGTCTCGGCAGCCAGGGCACCAAGCTCTCCGGCGGCGAACAGCAGATGCTGGCGATCGCGCGCATCCTGCGTACCGGCGCACGCTTCCTGATGCTGGACGAGCCGACCGAAGGTCTCGCGCCGGTCATCATCCAGCAGATCGGCAAGATGATCGCGCGGCTGAAACAGGAAGGGTTCACCATTCTGCTGGTTGAACAGAATTTCCGATTCGCCTCGACCGTCGCGGACCGATTCTACATTGTCGAACATGGCAAGATCGTTGACACGTTCGCCAATTCCGAACTCCAGGCCAACATGGAGAAACTGCACACCTATCTCGGCGTGTAAAACGGCAATCAAAACGACATAAGCCCAGAACAAGCCCAAGAGTAGCAAGCGCCGCCAATCGAGCGGCATCCAGGAGGGAAGACAATGAAAGCAACGATTTCGGCACTCATGCTGGGGACCGCGCTGATCCTCGGCGCAGGCACCGGCGCTCTCGCGCAGGATAAGGTCGTCAAGATCGGCAACCTGACGGATATGTCGGGTCTCTACGCTGACGTAGGCGGACCCGGTTCGACCACCGCCGCGGAAATGGCGATCGAGGATTCCGGCCTGACCAAGAAGGGCTGGAAGATCGATCTCGTCTCGGCCGACCATCAGAACAAGCCGGACGTCGGCACCACGACCGCGCGTCAGTGGATCGACGTTGAAAAGGTCGACGTGGTCGTCGACGTGCTGAACTCCGGTGTCGCGCTGGCCGTGAAGAATGTCGTGACCGAAAAGAACGCGATCATGATCAATTCCGGCGCGGCGTCGTCGGATCTGACCAACAGCCAGTGCTCCCCGAACGTCGTCCACTGGACCTATGACACCTACATGCTTGCCAACAGCACCGGCACTGCGCTGGTGAAGGCGGGCGGCGACACATGGTTCTTCCTGACCGCCGACTATGCATTCGGCGCGGCGCTCGAACGTGACACCACGGCGGCCGTCACCAAGGCCGGCGGCAAGGTGCTCGGCAGCGTCAAGCATCCGCTCAATTCGTCCGACTTCTCGTCGTTCCTGCTGCAGGCGCAGGCATCCAAGGCCAAGATCGTCGGTCTTGCGAATGCCGGTGGCGACACCACCAATTCGATCAAGCAGGCGGCGGAATTCGGCATCGTCAAGGGCGGGCAGAAGCTGGCCGGCATGCTGATGTTCATCAGCGACGTCAACTCGCTCGGTCTCAATGTCGCGCAGGGCCTGAACTTCACCGAGACGTTCTATTGGGACTTGAACGACCAGACCCGCGCCTTCTCCAAGCGCTATGCGGCGAAGGCGAAGAACAAGGCCATGCCGACGATGGTGCAGGCCGGCGTCTATGCCGGTCTCATGCACTACTTCAAGGCGCTCGAAGCACTCGGCGGCAACCCGCACGATGGCAAGGCTGTCGTGGAGAAGATGAAGTCGATGCCGACCGACGACGCGCTGTTCGGCAAGGGCCTGATCGAGCCTAACGGCCGCGCGCTCCATCCGGCTTATCTGTTCGAGGTGAAGAGCCCGGCGGAGTCGAAGGGGCCGTGGGACTACTACAAGCTCGTTGGCACGACGCCGATGGACAAGGCGTTCCGCCCGCTGTCGGAAAGCGTCTGCCCGCTGGTGAAGAAGTAATCACGATCGCCCGGCGGCTTCGCGCCGCCGGGCATCCTCTCGCAAGACTGTCTATCTGAGCGCGAAAGAATCTGTACGATGCAAGCTCTCTACGCCCAGCTTCTGGTTGGACTGATCAACGGCTCGTTTTACGCGCTGCTGAGTCTCGGGCTGGCCGTGATTTTCGGAATGCTGAACATCATCAACTTCGCGCACGGCGCTTTGTACATGATGGGCGCGTTCGTCGCGTATTTCCTGCTGAACCTGTTCGGCATCGGTTACTGGTGGGCGTTGCTCCTGGCGCCGCTGATCGTGGGCGCGTTCGGGATTCTGCTCGAGCGGACCATGCTGCAATGGCTGACCGGCCTCGATCACCTTTACGGACTGCTGCTGACGTTCGGCCTCGCGCTGATCATCCAGGGCTTGTTCCAGAATTATTTCGGCTCGTCCGGCCTGCCATACGCCATTCCCGATCTGCTCAAGGGCGGCGTCAATCTCGGCTTCATGTATCTGCCGATCTATCGCGGCTGGGTGGTCGTGTTCTCGCTGGTCGTGTGTCTGGCGACCTGGTTCCTGATCGAAAAGACCCGCCTTGGTGCTTACCTGCGCGCGGCGACGGAGAATCCAACGCTGGTGCGTGCCTTCGGCATCAACGTGCCGCGCATGATCACGCTGACCTACGGTCTCGGCGTCGGTCTCGCCGCGCTCGCCGGCGTGCTCTCCGCGCCGATCAACCAGGTGCGTCCGCTGATGGGCGCGGACCTCATCATCGTGGTGTTCGCGGTGGTCGTGATCGGCGGCATGGGCTCAATCATGGGCTCGATCATCACCGGCTTCGCGCTCGGCGTGATCGAAGGCCTGACCAAGTATTTTTATCCCGAGGCGTCCAACACCGTTGTCTTCGTGCTGATGGTGCTGGTGCTTCTCGTAAAGCCGACTGGACTGACGGGGCGGGCGAATTAACATGACAACGATTACCGACAACGCCATTCCCGTGAAGGGCCGCACCAGCGACGAAATGATCGCCTTCGTTATCATGACGGTGCTGCTGGCCGTCGTGCCGCTGACCGGGATTTATCCTTACTTCGTCATGCAGGCCCTGTGCTTCGCGCTGTTCGCCTGTGCTTTCAACCTGTTGATTGGCTATGGCGGCCTGCTGTCGTTCGGCCATGCCATGTTCCTCGGCACCGCCGGCTATGTGTCGGCGCATGCCCTGAAGGTGTGGGGTCTTTCGCCTGAGCTCGGGATCATCGTCGGTGTTGCGGCGGCCTGCGCGCTGAGTGTCGTGACAGGCCTGATCGCGATCCGCCGTCAGGGCATTTACTTCGCCATGATCACGCTGGCCCTGTCGCAGCTTCTGTTCTTCATCTATCTGCAGACGCCGTTCACCCACGGCGAAGACGGCATCCAGGGCATTCCGCAGGGCATGATGTTCGGCGTGTTCGACCTGTCGAAGCCGACCACGCTGTATTACGTGGTGATGGTAATCTTCCTGCTCGGCTTCCTGCTGATCTATCGCGCCATCAACTCGCCGTTCGGCGAGGTGCTGAAGTCGATCCGCGAGAACGAGCAGCGCGCCATTTCGCTGGGCTACAAGACCGACCAGTACAAACTGCTGGCCTTCATCCTGTCCGGCACGCTGGCGGGCCTGGCAGGGGCGGTGAAGGTGTTCGTGGCGCAGAACGCCTCGCTCACCGACGTCCACTGGACCATGTCCGGCGAAGTGGTGCTGATGACGCTGGTCGGGGGCCTTGGCTCCGTGTTCGGGCCGGTGGTCGGCGCCTTCGTGATCATCGCCATGCAGCAGTATCTGGCCGGTTTCGGTCAGTGGGTGACGGTGATTCAGGGCGTGATCTTCGTGATCTGCGTGCTGACGTTCCGGCGCGGCGTCATCGGCGAAATCGCCCATTTCTTCAAGCGGTCTCTGTAACCGCCGGATTTTTCAGGGCTTCCGGCCCGCATAAAACAGTGGATGACCGGTTCAAATGCGCCGGTCTCTGCCTGTTGGCCTGCAAACCGGTTTATGACAGATATGTGACAAATTCTGTCGTGCCGGAGAACGATCATGCTGGGCTGGTTTCGTAAGCTGCTTCCACGGGAGGAGCGGTTTTTCGACCTGTTCGCCCGGCATTCCCAGGCGGTCGTGCAGGGCGCCGAGGCGCTGGAGGGCATGATGCGCGGCGGGGAGGAAACCCCGGTCTACTGCCAGCGTGTCAACCAGTTCGAGAACGACGCCGACCAGATCACGCGCGAAGTTCTCACCGCCGTCCGCCGCACGTTCATCACCCCGTTCGACCGCGGCGATATCAAGAATCTCATCACCTCGATGGACGACGCCATCGACCAGATGCAGCAGACCGCCAAGGCGGTGATGCTGTTCGAGGTGCGCAGCTTCGAGCCGCCGATGCGCGAGATCGGCGCCATCCTCGTTCAGTGTGCCAATCTCGTCGGCAAGGCTGTGCCGCTGATGCAGGCGATGGGGGACAACGTCACCACGCTGACAGCGCTCACCGAGGAAATCACCCGCCTTGAAGGCCGTGTGGACGATCTCAACGATATCGGCCTGAAGGAGCTTTTCCTCAAGCACCGCGACGGCAATACGATGGATTTTGTGGTCGGCGCGGAGATTTACAAGCATCTGGAAAAGGTTGCCGACCGCTTCGACGACGTCGCGAACGAGATCAACAGCATCGTGATCGAGCAGGTTTAGGGTCGCGTCGTGGATGCATCGCTCGCTTTCCCCATCCTGGTCGGACTGATCGCCGTCGCACTGCTGTTCGATTTTCTGAACGGCCTGCACGACGCGGCCAACTCCATCGCCACGATTGTGTCGACCCGCGTGCTGCGGCCGCAGTATGCCGTCGCGTGGGCGGCGTTCTTCAACTTCATCGCGTTCGCCGTGTTCGGCCTGCATGTGGCGCAGACCATCGGCACCGGCATCATCCATCCCGAGGTGATCGACGCGCATGTGATCTTCGCGGCGCTGATCGGGGCCATCGTCTGGAATCTGGTCACCTGGGGCCTCGGCATGCCGTCGAGCAGTTCGCACGCGCTGATCGGCGGATTGCTGGGCGCGGGCATCGCGAAGGCCGGGTTGTCGGTTGCGGTGTGGAGCGGCCTGTCGAAAACGCTGCTGGCCATCGTGCTGTCGCCGCTGGTCGGATTTCTGCTCGCGCTGTTTCTGACCGCCATCGTCTCATGGGCGTCGGTCCGGTCCACGCCGTTCGCGGTCGATCGCGCGTTTCGCATTCTGCAGTTTGTGTCCGCTTCGCTGTATTCGCTTGGCCATGGCGGCAACGATGCGCAGAAGACCATGGGCATCATCGCCGTGCTGCTGTACTCGCAGGGCTATCTCGGCAGCGAATTCAACGTGCCGTTCTGGGTGGTGATCGCGTGTCAGGCGGCCATGGCGCTCGGAACGCTGATGGGCGGTTGGCGCATCGTGCGCACCATGGGCCTTCGCATCACCAAGCTGACGCCCATGCAGGGCTTCTGCGCCGAGACCGGCGGCGCGGCGACACTGTTCGCCGCGACCTTTCTCGGCATTCCGGTGTCCACCACCCACACCATCACCGGCGCGATTGTCGGGGTCGGCGCCGCGCGCCGTGTCTCGGCGGTGCGCTGGAACGTGGCAGGTTCGATTGTCTGGGCGTGGATCTTCACCATCCCGGCGGCGGCACTGGTGGCCGCGGCGACGTACTACGCAACCACTCTGGTGGGATGGAAGTAGGGGCGTCGCGCCAGAGTGAATGTCGATCTCGAGTCTGACTGGAAATGTCGTTGGAATTTGTCATGGCCGGATTTATTCCGGCCATCCACGTCTTTTGGCTTCTTTCATAAGACGTGGATGCCCGGGACAAGCCCGGGCATGACGGAGGAGATAACTTGCTTCCAATCGTCGATTGAATTAGCCGCTTTTAGCTCAGTCACTCAGGCCACGACTTTCAGCCCGATAATCCCCGCAACGATCAGTCCGATACAGGCGATGCGCAGGGCGGTCGCCGGATCGCCGAACAGCCAGATGCCGAGGATCGCGGTGCCAACCGAACCGATCCCGGTCCAGACCGCGTAGGCGGTGCCGACCGGCAGCGTTTTGAGCGAGAGACCGAGCAGGGCGACGCTGGCGATCATGCTGACGATCGTCAGCACCGACGGCGTCAATTTGGTAAAACCCTCGGTGTATTTCAGGCCGATGGCCCAGCCCACTTCGAGCAAACCCGCAACAAACAGCATCGACCACGCCATCGCCTAACTCCTCCATAGCAGGGCCGTCCCTGCGGATCATGTGGGATGAATCGAGGTCGTCCTCGACGCTCGCAGTATGCCTCGGAGGCAAAGAAGATGCAAGTGCATGAAATCAAATACCCTTGATCCTGCCGCGTTTCTTTGTCACACGCTCGCACCATGTCCGACACCGCCATCGCCGCCGAATCCCCGCTGACGCCGCTTGCCGAAGAAGTGGCGCGCCGCCGCACGTTCGCGATCATCTCGCATCCTGACGCCGGCAAGACCACGCTGACCGAAAAGCTCCTGCTGTTCGGCGGCGCGATCAATCTCGCGGGGCAGGTGAAGGCCAAGGGCGAGCGGCGCAACACGCGCTCGGACTGGATGAAGATCGAGCGCGAGCGCGGCATTTCCGTCGTCACCTCGGTGATGACCTTCGAGTTCCAGAACCTCGTGTTCAACCTGCTCGATACGCCGGGCCACGAGGACTTTTCCGAGGATACCTACCGCACGCTGACCGCGGTCGATTCCGCCGTGATGGTGATCGACGCCGCCAAGGGCATCGAAGCGCGCACGCTGAAGCTGATCGAGGTGTGCCGGCTCCGCGACATTCCGATCATCACGTTCATCAACAAGATGGACCGCGAAAGCCGCGACGTGTTCGATCTGCTCGACGAAATCGAGAAGACGCTCGCGCTCGACACAACGCCGATCAACTGGCCGGTCGGCCGCGGCCGCGATTTCATGGGTACCTATGATATCGAGACCGGGGGCATCCGCCTGCTGGAAGGAGGCGGCGCCAAGACCGGGGCCATGGAAAAAATCGAGATTTCCGATCTGGCCAGCCGTAACGCCAACCTCAATGCCGGCGAGATTGCCGACGAGCTCGAACTGGTGAAAGAGGCCTCGAAGCCGTTCGACCTGCAGTCGTTTCGCGAAGGCCATATGACGCCGGTCTATTTCGGCAGCGCGCTGCGCAACTTCGGCGTCGGCGATCTGTTGGAGGGTCTCGGCCGTTTCGCGCCGTCGCCGCGCGCGCAGGATGCCGACAAGCGCAAGGTCGAGGCCGACGATCCGAAGATGAGCGCCTTCGTGTTCAAGATTCAGGCGAACATGGACCCGAACCACCGCGACCGCATCGCCTTCGCGCGGCTGTGCTCGGGCAAGCTGACGCGCGGCATGAAAGCCAAGCTGGTGCGCACCGGCAAGGCGATGCCGCTGTCGTCGCCGCAGTTCTTCTTCGCGCAGGATCGCGCCATCGCCGATGAAGCCTTCGCAGGTGATGTGGTCGGCATTCCCAATCACGGCACGTTGCGCATCGGCGATACGCTCACAGAAGGCGAAGATCTGACGTTCGTTGGCGTGCCGTCATTCGCGCCGGAAATCGTGCGCCGCGTACGCCTGACCGATGCGATGAAGGCCAAGAAGCTGAAGGAAGCCCTGCAGCAGATGTCCGAAGAGGGCGTGGTGCAGGTGTTCCGTCCGCGCGACGGCGCGCCCGCGCTGGTCGGCGTGGTCGGCATGCTGCAGCTCGACGTGCTGAAAGCGCGGCTCGATGCGGAGTATTCGCTGCCGGTGGATTTCGAGATCAGCGAATTCCAGTTGGCGCGCTGGATTTCGTCGGACGATCGCAAGAAACTCGATACCTTCATGGCCGCGAACAATTCCGGCGTCGCCGACGACGTCGACGGCGATCCGGTGTTTCTCGCCAAGAACGAGTTTTATCTCGGCTATACGCGCGAGCGGGCCGAAGGCATCGTGTTCTCGTCGGTCAAGGACGTGAAGAAGAAGGCGTGAGCGCCTCTCTTTCGCCTACCGGCTGCGCTTCTCCACATTCGCCTTGATGTTCCCTAAGCCGATCGCGGCTTCGGCATCCATGTTGGCGATCTGTTCGTCGGTCGGGGGCTTCTTGCGAGCCGGATTGCGCAGGGTGCGGGTGAACTTCGTGCCGCCATCGACCTCTTCGCAGGTGTACTGAACCACGATGGGGCCGATGAAGGTTGTCTCGGCCTGCACGATCCAGAGCTTCGGGCTGACACAGGCGCGCACGATCCAGTCGAGCGAGACTTCGCCGGAACGAATGTGCCATTTTTCGTGAAACAGCTCGCCGGTGTCCAGCGGACGATTCTCGCTGTCGATGTGGTGCGAGGCCGCGAGCCATTCCGGCCAGGACTGCGGGTTGGTCACATAGTCGAACACCGCTTTCGCCGGCGCGTTGATGATGATGTCGTGGCTGCGCTCGAAAGCGACGGTGGCAGGGGCGTTCATGGCGTTCCTCTTTGTCTTGTTCGCTTGCCGGACTTCAGTTAATCCGGATATCGCCGCGTTTGATGACATCCGACCACAGTCTGATCTCCGCGTCCATCCGCGCCCGGAGTGCAGCAGGCGTGGAGGGGACAGGCTCCATCAGTTGCGTTTCCAGCCGCTCGCGCACGCTCGGCTTGGTCAGGATGTCGTTCACCTCGTCGTTGATCTGCGTGATGGTCGCGGTTGGCGTGCCAGCGGGGGCGACCAGCGCATTCCATGCGTCGGATTCGACGTCGATACCTGACTCCTTCAGCGTCGGCACATCGGGCAGGAATCGCGAGCGCTGCGCCGTCGCAACCGCGAGGATTTTCACCTTGCCGCCTGCGAGTTGCGGTGTCACGGCGATGGCCGGCAGGCACGCGGCCTGCACGTCGCCGCGGATCACGGCGGTGATGGCCTGCGGCGATCCGCCATAAGGGATGTGGACCATCGTCGTGCCTGCGCGCTGCGCGATGGCTTCCATGGTCAGATGCGAGAGGGAGCCTGCGCCGATCGAGCCGAAGGCGAGTTTCGATCCATCGCGTTTCAGCATGGCGATGAACTCGGCGACCGAATTGATGTTCAGGCTTGCAGGCACCACCAGCACGCTCGGCAAGGATGTGAGCATGCTGATCGGTGCGATATCCCTCGCCGGATCGTAGGGCAGCTTTGAGAACAGCAGCGTGTTGATGGCGAGCGGTCCGCCGAGGCTGATGCCGAGCGTGGCCCCGTCGGGTGCAGCCTTGGCGACGGCATCGGTGCCGATATTGCCACCGGCGCCCGGCTTGTTCTCGACCACAAAGCTCGCGCCCGGATGCCGTGTCTGAAGATCGTCTGCGATGATCCGCCCGACCAGATCGGGTGTCGAGCCCGGCGCATAGGGTACGACGATTTTCACGATTTTCGGCGGCCATGCGGGGTCTGCCGCGTGAGCATCCGGGACGAGCGCCGCGAGAGCCAGCGCGAGGGCGGCGATTGCAAGGGATTTCATAAGGCCGGGAAGAACTTGGAGCAGGGTTGCGATGCGGAAGCGGCATTGCGCGCCGCACCCCAAAAGTGATACCGGGGCACAGCGCAGCCGGACCCTAACAGGGTCTCGGGCGGGGTGGAATGTGCCGGAAAGCGGGGCTGAAAACCGCTGCGGGCAGGTCGAAAGGGAGGAGCGGCACTATGGGCTTGTTGATCCTGATCGCCGGACTGGCGTTGTTCCTTGGCGTTCACACCCTGACCACGCTGCGCGGCCCGCGCGCCCAGGTGATCGCGCGGCTCGGCGAGGGCGGCTACAAGATTCTCTACACGCTGGTGTCGTTCGCGGGCCTTGGGCTGATCGTCTGGGGTTTCAGCATCTATCGCGCCACGGGCTGGATCAATGTCTGGTATCCGCCGGTCGCGCTGCGGCACCTCGTGCTCGCGCTGATGCTGCCTGCGGTGATCCTCGTGGTGGCGTCCTATATCCGCGGCCGCATCTACACCACGGTGAAACATCCCATGCTCGCAGGCGTGAAGCTGTGGGCGCTGTTGCATCTTCTGGCCAATGGCGATCTCGGGTCGATCATCCTGTTCGGCTCGGTGCTGGCCTGGGCGGTCTATGACCGCATTTCGCTCAAGCGCCGCGAAGATCCCGGCGCGCCGCCGATTCCCGTCGGCGGCGTCGGCAACGACCTGATCGCGGTCGCGGTCGGTGTCGTGGTCTACGCCGCGCTGGCCTTCGCATTCCATCCTCTCGTGATCGGCGTCCCCGTGATTGGAGCTTAAGACATGTCCGTACAATCAGCCGTCAAGCGCAAGACCGCGCCCGATATCCTCAAGCGCAAGGGCGGCGACCCGATCGTGATGCTGACGGCCTATCACGCGCATACAGCGCGGCTGGTCGACAAGTACTGTGACGTTATTCTGGTCGGCGACTCGCTCGGCAACGTGATGCACGGCTTCGAGACCACGGTGCCGGTGACGCTCGAGATGATGATCCTGCAGGGCCACGCGGTGATGCGCGGCTCGCAGGAAGCGCTCGTTGTCGTGGACATGCCTTTCGGCTCGTATGAAGCCTCGAAGGAGCAGGCGTTTCATTCCGCCGCGCGCGTGATGAAGGAAACCCACTGCGGCGCGGTGAAGATGGAAGGCGGCGTGCGCATGGCCGAGACCATCGAGTTTCTGACCACGCGCGGCATTCCGGTCATGGGCCATGTCGGCCTCACACCACAGTCGATCAACACGCTCGGCAGCTTCAAGTCGCAGGGCAAGGACGAGGCCATCAAGATCGCCGCCGGTGAAAACGCCAGCGGTCCGTTTCAGGACGATGCACGCGCAGTGGCGCAGGCGGGCGCGTTTTCCATCGTCGTGGAAGCGGTCGCCGAGCCGCTGGCCCGCCGCATCACCGAGATCGTGTCCGTGCCGACCATCGGTATCGGCGCCAGCAACGCCTGCGACGGTCAGGTGCTGGTGCTTGAAGACATGCTGGGCCTGTCGCCGTGGGTGCCGAAGTTCGTCAAGCGCTATGGCAATCTTGGACCCGGCATCGAAGCGGCTATTCAGGATTACGCCAGGGAAGTCCGCTCGCGCGCGTTTCCGGGGCCGGAACACGTTTACGGCCTCAAGCCGAAGGGCTGATGCCCTGGCGTGCGGACAAAAAAAGGGCCCGACGCGATGTCGGGCCTGAGGATGTGAAGCTGGAGAAACGATGAAGGCGTACGGCGCGGCGGTGAGGCCGCGCCGCTCGATGTTCAGAACTTGTAGTTCACGGCGCCGCGAACCACATGGATCTTGTTGTCGTAAGTGGTGACGAGATTGAATCCTGGCGCGACCGTAGGATTGAGAACCGTTTCGTTTCCGAGGTCGTAGTAGAGATATTCGGCCCTCACCATCCAGTTGTTGGAAACCGCATATTCCACGCCACCGCCTGCAACCCATCCGGACAGGGTCCGGTTTGTCGTGAGAGGGTTGTTCACCGCAAAGCCGGTATAGTCCGTGCGGTAGTCGACGTCGGCCCAGGCGCCGCCGCCGGTGCCGTACACGAGCCAGCGATCCCACACCCACCCGAGCCGGCCGCGAATGCTTGCCAGCCAGTTGATGTTCTGGTCTGCGACGTGGTTGAAGCCAACGGCTCCGATCGGAACGCCACCGGTGGTGATGACGCTGGTATTATTGTTGCGGATGCCGGTGCCCGAAATATCGCCTTCGACGCCTAGCAGCCAGTTCGGCGCGAATTGCCAGTTGTATCCAATCTGGCCACCACCGACGACGCCGGCCTGGTTTCCGTTGCCGAATGAAGCCGTATCAAATCCTGGAAAAAGATCGTTGCTCTGGGTGATGGACGAGTCACTCCAGCCTCCGCCGACATGGAGACCGGCATAGAATCCGGTCCAGCTCCAAACAGGAGCTGCCACCGGAGGGGGCGCCTTGTAGCGCGGCGCCATGTCTGCTGCTGATGCATTACCGATTGCGACGGCCAACAGGGCCGCAGTTGCGAGAAATTTCCGCATGATGCTCTCCCTAAAGTACCTGTGATGGCTGGCAGTCGGGCGGCAAGCGCCCTTAACAAAACACCATCACAAAAAGCGGGGAATGACTGTCACCGGAGAGCCACGTTCCGGCAGCAATTCTGAGCGTTTAGGTCAGTGTTATTGGCTTAAGTCGCCATTTGAAAACAATGCGATGCGCGATGCTTTGCGGAAACGACTCCATCATCGCGATCGGCCACAGTGCTGAGCCTTTGAACCTTTCGCATCGAACGCGCGACACACCATCGGGACGGTTTTGCTCCCGATGGTGGATGAGACATGGAAGACGGTTTCTTTGTTGCGCGCGGCTCGCGCCTCGGCGCGATCAAGGCGTTTATTCTGAGCAGGATTGACAATCCCGAACTGTGCCTCGATGACGTGGCGGCGCATCAGCAGATTTCGTCGAGTTATGTGAGAAAGCTGTTCGCAGCCGAAGGCGCGAAGTTTACGGCCTTCGTTCTCCAGACCCGTCTCGAAAAGGTTCTTGAGATGCTGGCTGATCCCGATGCGCGTGGCCAGCCCATCAGCGTCATCGCGCTGAAATGCGGTTTCAACGATATCTCCTATTTCAACCGTGTCTTTCGCAAGCGCTACGGCTGCACGCCATCCGATCTTCGCTATGGCCGCGTTGCCAATGCAGAGCTTGCGGCAAACGGGCGACTTCCGGCCTGATGATTTCGCCCTCCGGCGCGGGGCCTTTGGCGGCGGTATATCCGTGCGCGCCCGCCTGACCCTCCAGGCAGTGTTAACGCTTTGATCCGGCTGACTTTGCCTTGTCAGCGCCATACCGGTACAGTATCGCCGCCGTCATATCGGGGAGCCGCGCCAGCCGCGCGGCGGGCGACGGTTTCACACGTTTTCCAGAACAGGCCGGGGCGGGACAGTTAAGTGTCTGAGATTTTTAATGAAATTGACGAAGACTTGCGCCGGGAGCAGTTCAAGAAGCTGTGGGACAAGTATTCGTTCCTGATCATCGGTGTCGCGATTCTCATTGTCGCCGGCGTCGGCGGCTGGCGCGGCTACCAGTACCTCGAAGCCAAAAAGGCTGCGGAAGCCGGGTCGGCATTCGAGGCCGCGGTGGCGCTGTCCGAGCAGGGCAAGAAGGCGGAGGCGGAAGCCGCCTTCGCGAAGATCGCGACCGAGGGCGCCAAGGGATACCGGGCGCTCGCGCGCCTGCGCGCCGCCGCGGATGCGGCTGCCGCCGATCCGAAGACCGCCGCCAAACTGTACGACAGCATCGCTGCCGACCCGGGCATTTCGGTCACCGAGCAGGATCTGGCGCGCATCCGCGCCGCCAGCCTTGTCATGGAAACCGAGCCTTACGCGGACATGCTCAAGCGCCTTGAGGCTGCGACCGCCGAGGGACGGACCTTCCGGCATACCGCGCGCGAACTGCTGGCCCTGTCGGCCTATCGCGCCAACGACGCCACCGCCGCGCGCCAATGGCTTGACATGATCGGCAACGATGCGCGCACGCCCGCAAGCCTGCGCAGCCGCGCCGAAGCCCTGCAGGCCCTGTTGCCGCCCGCCGCGAAGAGCTGAGACGAGATCCCGCATGCGCCGTTCGCAACGCCTGATTGCCGCCGCCGTCCTTGCCGCGATCTCTGTCGCGCTTGCGGGCTGTTCAGGCGGCGGGTTCGATCCGACCGACATGATGGATTGGTTCGACACCAAGAAGAAGCTCCCCGGCGAGCGCCGGCCGGTCTTCCCGGAAGGCGTTCCCGGTGTCGAGCAGGGCGTGCCGCGGGACATGTACAAGGGCGCGCATCAGCAGGAGCCGCCGCCGGTGGCTGAGGCGCCGCCGCCAGCGCCGGAGCCGCGCAAGCCGGCTGCGCGTTCTGCGGCCCGCGAGGCTGATCCGTTCCCCAAACCGGTGGATGAGGCGCATCCGCCGAAGATGAAGAAGCCGAAGCGCCGAAGCACGACCGTGCCAGATGCCGATGGCCAGCCGGCTCAGGCGGCTGCGCCACAGCAGCAGGCCGCACCGCCGCCTCAGCAGCAACAGCCATCGTCTTTCCCGGCGCCCTTGCCGAGCGGGGGCTTCTCGCGCTGACCGGTCTCAATTCCCGCTGCGGCTGTTTCGTCCGCGCTTGCTGATCCCTTTATTGACATGAGGTCCGTAAAGGGCGAACGGATTTCCCATGTCCTTTACGATCGCTATCATCGGCCGGCCCAATGTCGGCAAGTCGACCCTGTTTAACCGGCTGGTTGGACAGAAGCTCGCGCTTGTCGACGATCAGCCCGGCGTCACCCGGGACCGCCGCGAGGGGGCCGGAAAACTCGGCGATCTTGAATTCACCCTGATCGACACCGCCGGACTGGATGAAGGCCCGAAGGGCTCGCTCACCGCGCGGATGCAGGAGCAGACCGAGGCGGCCATCGCCGCCGCCGACGCGCTGCTGTTCGTGATCGACGCGCGCATCGGCCTGACG
The DNA here is from genome assembly GCA_050249215.1 of Afipia sp. Taxonomy (GTDB): domain Bacteria; phylum Pseudomonadota; class Alphaproteobacteria; order Rhizobiales; family Xanthobacteraceae; genus Afipia. Next base: position 345,374 of record JBFWQX010000003.1, on the reverse strand, counting down.
CCGACGGATCGTGCCTTTGCCGATTTCGCGCGCCGCGCCAACAAGCCGGTGGTGCTGGTGGCCAACAAGAGCGAGGGCAAGCATGGCGAGGCGGGTGCGATGGAATCCTACGCGCTTGGTCTTGGCGATCCGGTGCCGATTTCCGCCGAGCACGGCGAGGGCCTGAGCGATCTCTACGATGCGCTGGCGGCGCTGATGCCGGAGCCGGTTGAAGCCGGTGACGAAGAGGACGACGCCGATACGTTCGAGAATGTGGACGGCGATGACGAAAGCCTCACCACGCGCCCGATCCGTGTTGCCGTCCTGGGCCGCCCGAATGCCGGCAAGTCCACAATGATCAATCGCCTGCTTGGCGAGGAGCGCCTGCTGACCAGCCCGGAAGCCGGAACGACGCGCGATTCCATCGCGGTCGATGTGATGTGGAAGGGCCGCGAGTTTCGCGTGTTCGACACCGCCGGTCTGCGGCGGCGTTCGCGGATCGAGGACAAGCTGGAAAAGCTGTCGGTGTCCGACGCGCTGCGCGCGGTGCGGTTCGCCGAAGTCGTCGTGCTGATGATGGATGCGCAGAACAGGTTCGAGGAGCAGGATCTGCGGCTCGCCGATCTGATCGAGCGCGAAGGCCGCGCCATCGTGCTCGCTGTCAACAAGTGGGACCTGATGGAGCGCGCACCGAACCAGATTTCGCGCCTGCGCGAGGATGCCGATCACTGGCTGCCGCAGATGAGGGGCGTGCCGGTTGTCGCCGTGTCCGGCATGATGGGCGAGGGCATGGATCGCCTGATGAGCGCGATCGAAGACGCCTATGCGGTCTGGAACCGGCGCATCTCGACGGCGTCGCTCAATCGCTGGTTCGAGCAGGCGGTGCAGACCAATCCGCCTCCGGCCGTTTCGGGCCGCCGCCTCAAACTGAACTACATCACGCAAAGCAAGGCGCGTCCGCCTAGCTTTGTCGTGTTCTGTTCGCGGGCGGATGCGGTCCCCGAATCCTACCTGCGTTATCTGATCAACAGCATGCGCGCAGCGTTCGACCTTCCGGGCACGCCGATGAGGATCACGCTACGCGAGAAGGACAATCCATTCGCGCACAAGCGCAAGCGGAAGTCCTGACGGATTCGCTTTTCCGTTTTAGTTCGATTTCGTCCATGTGGTGGACTTGCAGATCATGCCGCCCATGGCGCAGCCCGCCGTGGTGAGCGTGCCGCCGGAGAGCGACATCTTTCCGGCATAGGTCTTGCCGTCTTCCGGATTGAACGCGGAGCCTTTCCACGCATCCGCGCCGTCGGGCTTCATGTCGAAGAAAATGCGCTGGCCGATCTTCGCCGGAGTTTCGACGCCAGGCTTGAGCCAGACCAGCGAGCCGCAATAGGCGCCGCCGCCACAGGGGCCGATCTTGACCTTGGACGCGCCGGTGTCGCGCAGCCATGTTCCACTTGGATCGCCCGCGAAGGCGGGCGAGGTGATGAGTGCGAGCGCTGCGGCCGCAGCCGCGATTCTGAATGCCATTGCGTTTCCCCTCGGATGACCTGCGCCGGCCTCTGCGTGCCGGCTTGCGCAAATTGAACAGGGGGTCTTGTCGGGAGTCAATCGCGGGCTGCAATGGCGAGCGTTACTCCACCGGAGTGCGGAAACTCTTCAGCGTCTTCGATGGATAGTCGAAGAATTTTCCTGTCGCGGTCCACGACGGCAGGCACATCGGCACGATGAACTCGGCGGCCTGCTCGGGCGTGTCGAGAGTCATCGGGTCTTCGCCCGGCATCACGGTGGCGCGCATGCGGGTGCGGATCGGGCCGGGACTGAACAGGTTGACGCGGATCGGCGTGTTGACGGTCTCGTTCGCCCACACCCGCACCAGCGCATCGAGCGCCGCTTTCGAGGCGGCGTAAGGTCCCATATAGGCGGTTGCCTTGCTGGCGATGCCGGATGTGATGAACACCGCGCGTCCGGCGTCAGATTTCTGCAGCAGCGGCTCCATGCAGCGGATCAACTGGAAGTTTGCCGTGGTGTTGACGGCCAGCATGTTGTCCCAGAATTTCGGATCGGTATGGCCGAGCGGCGAGGACGTTCCGGCGACACCCGCGTTGCCGATCAGCACGTCGAGCTTGCCGTGACGTTCGTTCAGCGCTGCGCCGAGGCGGGCGATGCCATCGAGGTCGGTCATGTCCAGCGGGACCAGTGTCGCGGTGCCGCCGTCGGCGCGGATGGCGTCGTCCAGTTCCTCCAGCGCGCCCTGTGTCCGCGCCACCGCGATGATGTGGGCGCCGGCCCGCGCCAGCGCGCGCGCCGTGGCATAGCCGATGCCGCGCGATGCGCCGGTGACGAGGGCGAGGCGGGAAGCAAGAGGTTTGGTCATGCGATGCAGCCTGGATTTACCCTCGCCCCGTTTGCGGGGAGAGGGTGGCTCGCGGCCTTGGCGGCGAACCGGGTGAGGGGCTTGCTATGGCATATCAATGCACGGGAATAAACCCGTCGAACCGGTCTCTCCGCGCAGGCGGGGAGAGGTGGCGTACCGGTGCGAAAACTCGTGTACAAGGCCGCCATGAGCGCGAAACCCAACCCCGGCGGCTGGCGGGCGATGACGGCTGCGGACCTTCCGGCCGTCAACGCGCTGGCGGCGCGCATTCACCCTGAATATCCGGAGGACGCGGCGGTTTTCGCCGAGCGGCTGCGGCTATATCCGGAGGGATGCCGGGTGTTCGCGCGCGGCATCGGGATCGAAGCCTATGTCGTCAGTCACCCATGGCTGCGCGCCGAGCCGCCGGCGCTGAATTCGCTGTTGGGCGAACTGCCCGCCGCACCATCGACCTACTACATCCACGATCTGGCGCTGGCGCCGGAGGTACAGGGGAGCGGAGCGGCTGCTGCTGTCGTGACGTGGCTGGCGGCGCATGCACTGGCCAGCGGCCTTTCCGGCATGTCGCTGATCGCGGTCAACGGCTCGTCGGGATTCTGGCGGCGTCAGGGATTCGCGGTCACGCGGAACCCGCAGCTTGACGCCCAGTTGCGAAGCTACGGCGACGATGCAGTCTACATGACGCGCGTGCTTGAAGCCGACGGCTGGCATCCGTCATCACAAGAGATCAGCGCGCTCTACGAGCGGCATGCCATGGCCTTTAATCGCGATCGTGGCAACCGGCTGGTCGAGCGCGTGTGGTTCGAGCGATTCCGGCAGGTGATGCCGGCGGGTGCGGATGTGCTCGATCTCGGCTGCGGGTCGGGCGAGCCGGTCGCGCGCTACCTGATCGAGGCGGGGCACGGTGTTACGGGCGTCGATTCAGCGCCGACGCTGATTGATCTGTGCCGTGCGCGGTTTCCGGAGCAGACGTGGATCGCGGGCGATATGCGCAAAGTATCGCTGCCGCGCCGTTTCGGCGGAGTCATAGCGTGGAACAGCTTCTTTCATCTGACACCGGACGATCAGCGCGCGATGTTTGCGGTGTTTCGCGACCATGCGCAGCCCGGTGCCGCGCTGATATTCACCAGTGGCCCTGCGGCCAGTGAGGCGATTGGAAGCTATCAGGGGGAGGCGCTCTATCACGCCAGCCTCGCGGCGGCGGAATATCAGGGCCTGCTTGCTGCGCACGGTTTTTCAACTGTGCAGCATGTGGTCGAGGATCAGGAGTGCGGTGGGCTAACGGTGTGGCTGGCGCGGATGCAGGGCAGCAGATAAGCGCTATCGGGAGTGATGATGCGAGGGATGATGGGAGCCTTTCGCGCCATATCCTCTCAGTTCTGTATAAAGCGCGATCTGGGTCGGGTTCAGGATCTGACGCGTCGTCAGATGATAGCGCAGGTGAGCGCGGCGCAGGGCCGCCTGCTGGATGCCGATCCGGTCCGTTATCTCGTTAAGCTGTTTGTCCGTAATCCTTGAGGCTGCGAACAGCCGATCGAGCTCGGTCTCGTCATCAATGATCTTTTCACCGATTGCGGTCGCCTCGTTCTTCATTTCAGACAGCAGGGCGTTGATGCGAGTACGCTGCTCGGTTGTGAGTTCCAGCCGATCCGCGAGTTCGAGAACATGCGACGGGCCGGGATAGCCGTTAAGCTCCGCCGCCAGCGCAAGAGACATTCCCTTTCCAGCCCGCATATCGGCAATCTGCTGCTTTGACAGCGACTTGATTTCACGGTTTTGCAGGCCGGCATAGGGCTGCGCCGTCTGTGCCATCGCGGCGGATGAGCAGATGAGGGTGGCAATCGCAACAACGATCAGGCGGGACAGCGTCACGTCAACCCTCCTATGGTCCCTGCTTATTCAGCTCGCCTCGGCCAGCAGCGAGAGCTGGTGCGGCTGCTGCTCGACCTGGGTCTGGTCGGTGAGGTGGGTCGGGTAGGCGCCCGTGAAGCAGTGATCGGCGAACTTCGGATTCGCAGGATCGCGGCCGTCGAAACCCATCGCGCGATACATGCCGTCGATGGACAGGAACGCCAGCGAGTCCGCGCCGATGATCTCGCGCATTTCCTCGATGGTGTGGGTCGCGGCCAGCAGGCCGCCGCGATCCGGCAGGTCGATGCCGTAGTAATCGGGATTGACGATCGGCGGCGAGGCGAGGCGGAAGTGGACTTCCTTCGCACCGGCGTCGCGCATCATGCGCACGATCTTCTTCGAGGTGGTGCCGCGCACCAGCGAGTCGTCGATCAGGATGATGCGCTTGCCTTCGATGGCGGCGCGGTTCGGCGCATGCTTCATGCGCACGCCGAGCTCGCGCACGCTCTGCGTCGGCTGGATGAAGGTGCGGCCCACATAGTGATTGCGGATGATGCCGAGCTCGAACGGCACGCCGGAAAACTGGCTGTAGCCCACGGCGGCAGGCACGCCGGAATCCGGCACCGGCACGACCACGTCCACCTCGACCGGATTTTCGCGCGCAAGCTGCGCGCCGAAAGCCTTGCGCACTTCGTAGACCGAGCGGCCGCCGACGATGGAGTCGGGGCGTGCGAAGTAGATGTATTCAAAGATGCAGGGGCGAGGCGGCTGGGGCGGGAACGGCTTGTGAATTTCCTGGCCGTGTTCGTCGAACACGATGACTTCGCCCGGCTCGATGTCGCGGACATATTTCGCGCCGATGATGTCCAGCGCGCAGGTTTCGGAGGCGAGGATCGGGCAGCCATCGAGTTCGCCGAGGACCAGCGGGCGTATGCCGAGCGGATCGCGCGCGCCGACCAGCTTCTTGTTGGTGAGCGAGACCAGCGCATAGGCGCCTTCGATGGCGCGCAGCGCTTCGATATAGCGCTCAATAAAACGGCCGCGCTTGGATTGCGCGACCAGATGCAGAATGACTTCGGTGTCGGTGGTGGACTGCATCACCGTGCCATGGCGGACCAGTTCGCGGCGCAGCGACAGCCCGTTCGTGAGATTGCCGTTGTGCGCGACGGCGAAGCCGCCTGCGTTCAGTTCGGCGAACAGCGGCTGCACGTTGCGAAGGATGGTGCCGCCGGTGGTGGAATAACGGACATGGCCGACAGCCATGTTGCCGGGCAGGCGCTCGATGACTTCGGCGCGGGAGAAGGTGTCGCCGACAAGGCCGAGGCGGCGTTCGGAATGGAAGCGGCCATGGTCGTAGGTGACGATGCCGGCAGCTTCCTGGCCGCGATGCTGGAGCGCATGAAGCCCGAGGGCGGTGATGGCTGCGGCTTCGGGATGCCCGAAAATGCCGAACACGCCGCATTCCTCGCGCAACGTGTCGCCGTTCAGGTCCTTGTCGAGATCATCATCCAGGTCGCGGGCGGATTTGGAGGGTGGTGCAGAATGATCGCCAGAAGGGGTTTTCATATGGTCCACCGCGCCCTTGTCTGAGGCAGGACTGGCCTGAGCCTAGCGTCCTGCGGGTTTGCTTTCGATCAACTGTTTCAGCCCGTCACGAGCCGATTTGCCATACCCGCCGTCGTTTCCAACTGTTGCCGTGGTGCGCGGTTCGGGAGCAGCATCGGTCTGCTCCTCGTCGCCCTTTTTCTTGAACCTCTTCAAGATGGTGTTCTCGGGGTCGTCGGGCAAGAGGCCCATCAGCCAATCGCCGGTTCCCTGCAACATCACCTTGGACTTGGCACTACGGACCCAATCGGGCTGTTGTTTGTCCGGCACCAGCCAGGCGAAGAACAAAAAAGCCACCACCATGATTAACAGGCCGCGAGCGAGGCCGAACAGGAAGCCGAGCGTGCGGTCCAGCGCGCCGATCCGGGAGTCCAGGATCATGTCCGAGATGCGGACGGTGATGATCGAAACCACGATCAGCGTCAGGATGAACACGCCGGCGACCACGGCGACCGCAGCCACCGTTTCGTTGTTGAAATAGGTTTTCGCCGTCGGCAGCAGCTTCTGATAGGCGTAAAGCGTGGTCAGGGCGGCGGCGCCCCATGCGGCGATCGACAGGATCTCGCGCATGAAACCGCGGATCATCGCCAGTAGACCCGACAACAGCATCACGGCCAGAACGATAATGTCGAGAAGCGTTATCGGCATCGGATGGTCAGGTCCGCTTTCAGTTTCAAAAGCCGCGAATCGGATTGCTCAATCCCCGGATAGCTGACGGCCATATCGCACGTCCCGCAAGGGCCGGGAACCCGCAAAAAGCCCGACATCAACGGCAAAACTGCATCGCAGCCATGGAACGCCCGTTGCGGTTAACGGTCCGTAGCGAAAGCGGCGCGCAGCCCCTCGTGAGGCCGCCGGTTATATAGCGTCAGCCCGCACGCGCGTCACGCCGCGCCTCGTCGTCAGGCCGCTGGAATCGGCCCTCCGGAGCGGATTTTGCCGAGGCTGTGGCTTTGCGGCCTTTGGCCGCGATATCGGCCACCAGCGAGGTGAGCGTCCCGACGGTGTTGAGCGCGATTCCAGAATCGCCCACGGCATCGCCGCGCGCGGTCTCCGGCAGCACGGCGCGGCCGAAACCCAGCTTGGCAGCTTCCTTCAGCCGCGCGGAGGTCTGCGCCACCGGGCGAACCGCGCCCGACAGCGAGATTTCGCCGAAATAGACCGCATCGACCGGCAGCGGCGCATTGGCCAGCGACGACACCAGCGCGGCGGCGGCGGCCATGTCGGCGGCGGGTTCGTTGATGCGCAGGCCGCCGGCGACGTTGAAGTAGACGTCGTAGCCCGACAGCTTGACGCCGCAATGCGCCTCCAGCACCGCCAGCACCATGGACAGGCGGCTGGATTCCCAGCCGACCACGGCGCGGCGGGGCGTGCCGAGGGTGGTCGGTACCACCAGCGCCTGCAATTCCACCAGAACCGGGCGGGTGCCTTCGAGACCGGCGAACACAGCGGTGCCCGGACTTCCGAGATCACGTTCGGACAGGAACAGTTCGGAGGGATTGGAGACTTCGCGCAGACCAAGCCCGGTCATCTCGAACACGCCGATTTCGTCGGTGGGGCCGAAGCGGTTCTTCACCGCGCGCAGGATGCGGAATTGCTGCGAGCCTTCGCCCTCGAAGCTCATCACCGCGTCGACCATATGCTCGACCACGCGCGGACCGGCGATCTGACCGTCCTTGGTGACGTGGCCGACGAGGATCAGCGCCGCGCCGGATTTCTTGGCGAAGCGGATGAGCGCCTGCGCCGAGGCGCGAACCTGCGTCACGGTGCCGGGGGCGGATTCCACCGTGTCGGTCCACATGGTCTGGATGGAGTCGATCACCACAAGGCGCGGCGGCGTGCCTTCCGACAGCGTGGCTATGATGTCCTCGACCGAGGTCTGCGCGGCCAGTTGCACGGCGGCGTCGGCCAAGCCGAGGCGCGCGGCGCGCAGGCGCACCTGCGCCACGGCTTCTTCGCCGGAGATGTAGACCACGCGGTGCCCGGCGCGCGCCATCAGGCTCGTGGCCTGGGTGAGCAGCGTCGATTTGCCGATGCCGGGGTCGCCGCCGACCAGCAGCACCGAACCGCGCACGAATCCGCCGCCGGTCACGCGATCGAGTTCGGTCAGGCCCGATGAGAGGCGCGGCGCTTCCGGGCTCGAACCCGTCAGGGATTCCAGCGCGAAGGGCCGGCCCTTGCGTTTGGCGCGCAGATTGGCCGGCACCGTGGTCGCACCGCTGACGTCTTCCTCCGACAGCGTGTTCCACTCGCCGCAGGACTCGCACTTGCCCTGCCACTTGTTATAGGCGGCACCGCAGTTCTGGCAGACAAAGGAGAGGGCGTTTTTCGCCATGGAGCGGGCCTGCGTCAGAGCAACGGGAATCGTATGTTCCTCTTTTGTTCACAAAAAGCGTTAAAAAGTCAACCCATGCCCGCGCGGCCCCCGATGGCAGGCGGCCGAGGAAGCAGAGGCAGGAGCCAGCCTTTTCTTTAACGCGCGTCGATCACCAGTTCCGTGCGCACGCTGCGGACGTCCACCTCGAACTCCATGCCGATCACCGGGGGCCATGCCGGATACCAGGCGAGGCCGACCTGGCTGATCCTGTCTTCGGCGAAGACGGTTTCGAGCAGCGGGCGAACGTCATGCACCGTATAGATCTGCGCGGCGGTGACCTTGCCCCAGTCGCAGCCGAGTGCGGCGACACGATCGCGCATCGCGCTCATGACAAAGCGCGCCTTGATCTCAAGTCCCTTGAGCGAGACGTCGCGTCCGCCGACAATGCGTTCGGAAGGCGGGGCGCCATCGCGGATTTCGGGCTTGCCCGAAATCAGGAAGTCGCCGGACGCGCCTGCTTCGGGCATGGTGTAGGTGAAGGCGAAGAACATCGCCTCGCTCGGGACTTCGGTGATCGGCGCGAGATTGCTGCGCGCCAGCGGATTGAGGTCGCCCGCCTTGCAGCCCCACTGATGCAGCGTCTTGAGATATTCGCCGTTGAAAGCCTGAAACTGCTCGCCGGTCATCGCCGCGGGCGAGCGCAGTTCACAAGCCGCGAGTGCCGTGACCGGCCGGCCTTCGCGTTCGAGATGCTTTTTGATGACGGCAAAACCATCCGCCATCGGGATCGGACGCATGAAGCGCACACGGCGGAGCGCGTATCCCGGCAGCGCGGCCACGCCGCTTGAGAATGGCCCGCCGGGCGAGACGATGTACTTGTAGTTTCCGGGCACGAATTCTGTGACGTCGGGCATTCGGCTGTCCTTCTTCTTGCTTGAACTTATTGGCCGCCCTTGTAGGCGCGCACGTATCGCTTGCCGAGGCTTGTCAGCACCTCGTAACCGATGGTGCCGAAGTGATGCGCCAGTTCGTCCACGGTGATCTCGCTGTTGAGCAGCGAGACCAGCGCGCCGCGGCGGGTTGCGCCGGGCGGCAAAGCCGTGATGTCGATGGCCATCAGGTCCATCGAAATGCGGCCCGCGACCGGGCAGCGCTTGCCCGCGATCATCGCCTCCGCGCTGCGCCTGTTGTCGATGCTGCCCGCCGCGCGGAAATAGCCGTCGGCATATCCCGCCGTCACGATGGCCAGCTTGGTCGGCTGACGCGCGGTCCACGTGCCGCCATAGCCGACATGCTCGCCTTTCTCGACATTGCGAACCTGCGCCACGCGAACCTTGAGATCGACCACCGGCTGCATCGGCGTATCGGCTTCCGGCGTCGGATTGACGCCGTAGAGCGCCGCGCCGGGCCGCACCACATCGAAATGGAATTGCGGGCCGAGGAAAATGCCGGATGAGTTCGCCAGCGAGGCAGGAACGCCGGAAAATTGCGAGGCGATTTCGCGGAATGCCGCGACCTGCCGCCCGTTCGCCGGATCGTTCAGAAGTTCGGCGCTGGCGAGATGGCTCATCACCAGCGAAATGCCGTGATTGCCGTTCTTGATACGCGGCAACAGCGCCTGCGCCTCCGCAATGCGGAACCCGAGGCGGTTCATGCCGGTGTCGACATGGATCGCGGCTTGCCCCTCCCAGCCGCTGGTGGTGCGGAACGCATCCCATTCGGCGAGTTCGGTGGCATCGCCGATCACCGGACGGCAATCGTATTTCGCGTACAAATCACCGGCACCGGAAAAGAAGCCGTCCAGCACATAGATCGCCGATGTGGGCGTGACATCGCGCACGGCGCGCGCTTCATCGAGGGTGGCAACGAAGAACGTGCGGCAGCCCGCTTTCGCCAGCGCGCGGGGGACCTGTGCGATACCGCAGCCATAGGCGTCCGCCTTGACCACGGCGGCGCAGTCAGCCGGCACAGCCTGGCTGGACAGCTTGCGCCAGTTGGCGACGATGGCATCGAGGTCGATGGTCAGGAGGCCGGTCGCGCTGGCGGGCAGGGGCGCATCCGCCGCGATGATGGTGTCGGACGATTTGAGATCGGAAGCAGGAGTCATGGGCTCGGGCAGCAAGTGTGATTCAAAAGTTGAATCACACTAACACACTCTTTGCGCGCCGACGTACAGCCGATCAGCCAAATCGTTCGGGCAATTGGGTATCCAGTTTGAGATCGCCGAAGCGGGTGACACTGGCGTCGAACTGCAGATTGATGGTGCCGGTGGGGCCGTGACGCTGTTTGCCGATGATGACTTCGGCTTTTCCGTGCACCAGCGACATGTCGAGCTGCCACTTCTCGTGCTCGGGCGTGCCGGGGCGCGGCTCCTTGCTCTGCAGGTAGTATTCCTCGCGATAGACGAACAGCACCACGTCGGCGTCCTGTTCGATCGAGCCCGATTCACGCAGGTCCGCGAGTTGCGGGCGCTTGTCGTCGCGGCTTTCAACCTGACGCGACAACTGTGACAGCGCGATGATGGGAACGCTGAGTTCCTTGGCCAGCGCTTTCAGGCCGGTGGTGATTTCAGTGATTTCCTGCACGCGGTTGTCCGAGCGTCTGCCCGATCCTGACAGAAGCTGGATGTAGTCGATGATCAGTAGATCGAGACCCTTCTGCCGTTTCAGCCGCCGCGCGCGCGCGGTGAGCTGCGAGATCGAAAGACCGCCGCTGTCGTCGACATAGAACGGCAGGCTCTGCATCTCGATGGAATGGTCGCGAATCTTGTCGAAGTCGGCTTCGCTGATGCCGCCGCGGCGGATCGAGCTTGACGAGATGCCGGTGCGCTCGGCGAGAATACGGGTCGCGAGCTGTTCGGCCGACATTTCGAGCGAGAAGAAGCCGACCACGCCGCCATCGACGGATTTCATCTGTCCGTCGGGCTGAACCTCGCCGCGCCACTTCTGTGCGACATTGAACGCGATGTTGGTGGCGAGTGCGGTCTTGCCCATGGCCGGGCGTCCGGCAAGGACGATCAGGTCGGACGGCTGCAGGCCGCCCATCTTGATGTCCATGTCGCGCAGGCCCGAGGCGAGGCCCGACAGGTTGCCGTCGCGGCTGTAGGCGGCGGCGGCCATATCAACTGCCGTGGTCAGCGCCTGCGAGAATTTCTGGAAGCCGCCGTCGTAGCGGCCGGACTCGGCGAGGTCGTAGAGTTTCTTTTCGGCGTCCTCGATCTGCGCGCGCGGCGCGAAGTCCACCGGCGCGTCGAACGCGACATTGACCATGTCCTCGCCGACGCGGATCAGGTCGCGGCGGATCGAGAGATCGTAGACGGTGCGTCCGTAGTCCTGCGCGTTGATGATGGTGGTCGCTTCGGCGGCGAGGCGGGCGAGATACTGCGCCACCGTCATGCCGCCGCCGATGTCGGTGTCGGCGGGAACGAATGTCTTCAGCGTCACCGGGGTCGCGATCTTGCCTGCGCGGATCAGGCTGGCGGAGGTCTCGAAGATCAGTTGATGGATCGGCTCGAAGAAGTGCTTCGGCTCGAGGAAATCGGAAACCCGATAGAAGGCGTCGTTGTTGACCAGAATGGCGCCGAGAAGTCCCTGTTCGGCTTCGATATTATGGGGCGCAACCCGGTAAGCCGGCGAGCCGGCGTCCGGCGCGAGCTTGATAATGTTCGAATCGGGTATCGCCATGAGTATTGAATGTTCTTCTAATCGGACCAAAGCAGGGCAAGTTTGGGAGGTCGACCCAACTCATAGGCTTGTCCGTGTTTGGGGCAACATGATTCAAGCAAGCTATCCCCACGAACACGCTGTAGTGGAGAAGATGACGGAAACGCTTGATTTGCGCCCTGCAATCGTTTTCCCGCAGGCCATGCAGGCTGGCTTCCGGGCGGCTGTTTCACTCCTGTTTCAAGCAACTACTTGAAGTCGCTGACAAGAAAGATGATCAGCCGCAACGCAAAGTGGGGAGTTCCACCAAAGCAACGTGCCCGTACAAATGAAAACGCCGCCTCCAACTGGAGGCGGCGCAGGCACGTTGGGCGAAAGGGTTTTCTGATACCCGAGATGTCACGAGGCGAGGGCCATGGTTCGGGCCGGAGGGGGAGCCGCATGTTGCGCCGCGCCGCCCTTGAATGGTGGCGGTCCGTCGTCCTCGTCATCGAGACGGCGGAGCGCACCCAGTATATCTTTCAAGGGGACAGCATCGGGCGCGCCCGGCAATTGCCGGAGCCAGGGATTGTCCTCGACCGAAAACGCATCGGATGCCCAGGCCGCGAGAACGCATCGTTTGTCTGCAGCGGTAAGAAGGGGACTGGATAGCACCTCGTCAGGGTGACTGAAGGTCGCTGCCAGCAGGGAATTTGCATGAATGTCGAAAGGACGTGAACGAACTTCGGAACTCATGGTCGCCTCCTCTTTCTCCTTTCAGTTTTGGATGGCGGAAAACGATTTAGGCCGGAGAAGGCAGGCGTCAAGATTTTAAGGCGGGAAAATTTACGTCGTTAACCAATGCGTTTTCGTCCGGAAAAAATTTCCGAAAGGGGTCTTGAAACCCGTATCTGCTTTTTTAGGTTTTTGTTGCCGGAAACGGCCTGAACGCCCCTCGGGGGTTCGGCAAAGTGACGGGCACTGACAGACGTTCGGTGCCCGCTTGTATCCAACTTGCTCAATGGAGGATTTGGCTATGAGAAATGCATTCGATATTACCCCGTTCTGGCGGTCGTCTATCGGTTTCGATCGCCTCTTCGACCTCGTTAACGCCGCGCAGCAGCAAGCCGAGGCCCATTATCCCCACTACAATATAGAGAAGCTCGGAGAGGATCGCTATCAGATCTCCGTTGCTCTGGCGGGCTTTCGACCGGAGGAGATCAGCATCACCGCTGAGCAAAACATTCTCACGGTGGAGGGGTGCAAGACCGACGAGAAGCGGCAGTATCTCTACCAGGGGATTTCCGAGCGCCAGTTCCGCCGGCAGTTCAATCTGGCGGACTATGTCGAAGTCAGGAATGCGACCTTCGACAACGGGCTCCTGCGAATTGAACTCGTCCGGGAGATTCCGGAGGCCATGAAGCCGCGGCGCATCCCGGTCAATGGCGCGCCCAACGTGCAACAACTCGACGCGAAGGTCGCTGCTTAAACGGCATCCGTTAATCAATGGCGGTTCCCGTTGGCTTAAGCCGACGGGTGCCGTCCAGCTTTGGATGAAAGGAAAATTGGAGGTCCATCGTGTCAACGATGATGGTGGATGAAAAACTCGCCCGCATTCGCGCCCGCGCCAGCAACATCAGGAGGTATCGCCGTCTTCTGAAGACGGAGCTGACAGAACTCGAGCGAAGTTTTGTTCTGAAGCGATTGTCGGAAGAGGAGCGCGTGCTGGAGGAATTGACCGGCGAAATGTTTCCGCTGACGATCGGGCCGCCCAGGAATGAGGGCGCATTTCAGACTGCGTCGTCCTAGCGGGGCCGCATGATGCCCGACAGCATTCACGACTTTCTGGTGCGGGGCCACGGAAAGGTTATCGAACACTACGATCGTCTGCTCAGGTCGCCGTCGCTTTCGGAAACCGAGCGGCGGCTGATCCTCGGTCGCCGCGCGAAGGAAGAGGCGGCCCTTGAGAGACTTCTGGAGACGATGTGGACAGGCCGGATGGCGTCATAGATGCGATCATTCGTCGGCGTGTCGAGAACCTCCGCCCGACGCGGCAAATGATAAAAGACAAAACGGCAAGCCAGCCTCGGGAGAGGCTGGCAAATCTGTTGTCAGAAAAGGAAATGGAGGAAAGGGAGAGGATTCGAACCTTCGACACGGTCTCCCGTGTGCCGCGTTAGCGGTGCCTTAAGCCACTCGGCCACCTTTCCAAAGACTTCGAGCAACCGGCTCTGAAACCTGGAGGCCCAGCCTGGATTTGAACCAGGATGTGAAGCGTTTGCGGCGCCCCCGCGTAGACTTTCCGCCACCGGGCCATGGAATGAGCGTGCATCAGCGGCGGCGCGCGCGCAATCGGTGATTGGGTTGTTAGTTAATACCCGCGATCGCACAGGCATTAGGGTTACTCGCCCGCAAGGCGGAAAACCGGATGTTTCGCGGCCTCAATCTCGCGCAGGCGCTGTTCTTCGCGCGCGATGTAGTCGCGGGTGATCGGCACGGCGCCCTGCTTCTTGCTGAGTTGAATCTGGAACACCATGACGTTCTGCTTGCGGAACGACATTTCGGACGACGCGAGATAGAATTCCCACATCCGCACGAAGCGTTCGTCGTACAGCTTCGCCGCTTCCTCGCGCCGAGCAAGAAAACGCTCGCGCCAGGCTTTGAGCGTTTCGGCATAATGCAGCCGCAGGATTTCGATGTCATCGACCAGCAATCCCGCGCGTTCGATCGCGGGCAGAACTTCGGACAGCGCCGGGATATAGCCGCCGGGAAAGATGTATTTCGCGATCCAGGGGTTGGTGATGCCGGGGCCTTCCGAGCGCCCGATGGAATGGAGCATCATCACGCCGTCGTCGGTCAGAAGCTCGGCGCAGCGCTGGAAGTAGGTGTCGTAATAATCGACGCCGACATGCTCGAACATGCCAACCGAGATGATGCGGTCGAAGGGGCCGGGCGTGTCGCGATAGTCCTGCAGCAGGAATTTGGCGCGGTCCGCGAGGTTTTGCTCGGCGGCGCGTGCGTTGGAGACACCGAGTTGCTCCTCGGACAGCGTCACGCCGGTGACATTGGCACCCGCGATGCCCGCGAGATAAAGACCGAGGCCGCCCCAGCCCGAGCCGATATCGAGCACGCGGTGATCGGGTTTCACCAGCAGCTTGGCGGCGAGATGGCGCTTCTTGGCGAGTTGCGCGTCGTCGAGCGTTGTGTCCGGCGTCTCGAAATAGGCGCAGCTATATTGCATGTCGGCATCGAGGAAGAGGCGATAGAGCCGTCCATCGAGATCGTAGTGGCTGGCGACGTTCTGCTTGGAGCGCCCACGCGGATTGAACTGCTGCCAATGCCGGACCAGATAGCGCAGCCACCACCGAATCTTCGACCAGCGCGGCAGCATGTCGGGCTGGTCGAGCGCGACGGCGAGCAGATCCGCGATCGAGCCGTTCTCGACCACGAACTCGCCGTCGGTATAGATTTCCCCGATGGCCAGCTCCGGGTCGAGCAGCAGGTGGCGCTCCGCCTCAGCCGTGATGAACCGGACCGATACGGGCTTGCCGGTGCCATCCCCGCAGGTGAACGACACACCGCTTGAGGTCGTAAATGTAATCGAACCGCGCCGGATGAACTGGCTCAGGAAATGCCGCAACAGACGATCTATCGAACGCATGTCCAACGATCCCGGGTGCTTCACGCCATATATCAGGTACCTCACACCCCATAAATGTTGGTAATTCCGGTCCGGCTTTCAATCGTAATTTGACGTAGATAGCGCCTGTGTAAGGCTGGTCTGCGTTTTATGTCCGGTGAATCGCCTGCGATGCTGCCCTGAAGGCGCCATGCTTCCTGGTAACTTGCTCACAAAGTTGCGAAATCTGGGCGCTTCCATTCGCGTCATAATCCGCTAAAGGTGGCCGCGAGGCTGGCGGCAGGGGTGAAACCGCGGTCTGGCCTTGGCTAGCGATATTTTGGAGAAGCGGGATGTTGAGCCGAGCGCTCATTTTGGCGGCGGTGGCTTTTGCTTTTGGCTGTGTCGGGGCGATCCCGGCAATTGCTCAAAATCTGGAAGCCGGCAAGCCTCCCTCCCAGATTTTTTCCAGCACCTGCTCGCTGTGCCACAAGAGTTCGCGCGGATTGCTGAAAAGCGTCTCGCCCGGATCCTTGCCGGGCTTTCTGCGCCAGCACTACACCACCAGCAGGGACATGGCCGCGGCCATGAGCGCCTACGTCCTGTCCAATGGCGCCGCGAATGCCGCGCCAGGGGGCAATCTCACCCGGCAGGGTCAGGAGGCGGCGGGGGGGCGTTCCGGTCAGGAGCCGGGTCCCGACCACGCAAAGGGCCGCAAGCCGTCGCGCGAGGCGGCGAAGCCCGACGCCGATGGACCGAAGCATGCCGCCGAGTCAGACGCCCAGACCGCTCGCCAGAAGGCGGCGGCGGAGCGGCGGGCCGCACGGCAGGCGGCACGCGAAGCTGCAAGAGCTGCCAAGCATGGCCTGCCGCCCAAGAACGAGGCCCGGCACGAGCAGTCGACAAGCGAGCAACCGGCAACGGCGGCGAAATCCGATGCCAAACCCGATTCCAAGCCCGACGCCGACAAGGCCGAACCGTCTCAGGACTCCGGCAAGAGCGACACCGCCAAGGTGGAAGGGACGCGCCCGGACCCGGTGCCTGCGGTGACGCCTGCGCCGAAGGAGACCGAGAAGCCGGCCGAGGTGGCGGTGGCGCCGCCCAAGGAAGCCACGCCGTCAGGCCCGCTGACCATTGATATCGGGCCGGCACCGGTGCCGAAGCCCGTCGTGTCCGCCGGCCCACCGCCGGTCCCGGCCGGGAATCCGATCCCGCCGATCTCCCAGTAATCCTGTCCTGAACCGAACGCGATCTTCGCAGCACGCTGGCTTGCATCTTGACCAGAGTATTGCTCTAGAGTGATACTCTGGTTTGTAAATGGGGAGATCCTGGCCATGGCCGGTGCGCGTGACGATCTGCTGACGGCCGCACTCGCCGTGTTCGACAGGGACGGCTTTGAAGGCGCGACGGTTGCCGCGATCCGTGAGCGGGCCGGCGCATCCAACGGCAGCTTCTTTCATTTCTTCAATTCAAAGCGCGAACTTGCCGGGACGCTGTTTCTCGAACTGCTGCGCCGCTATCACATCGCCATGCTCGATGCGATCGAGCCGCCGCCGGGCGCGGAGGAGGGTATTGCGCGGCTGATCCGCACGCATCTGGACTGGGTCGTCACCAATCGCCGCGAAGCCAACTTCCTGTTCGAGATTTCGCGCAGTGAATGGGCGCAGGACGTGCGGGACGGCCGCATGGCCCGCAACGCGACGGTTGCGGAAGGCGTCGAGGCCTGGCGTGCGCCGCTGGTTGCCAGCGGCGAGCTGTTGCCGATGCCAGCGTCCTTGTTCTTCAGCCAAATCATTGGACCGGCGCAATTCGTCTGCCGCGCATGGTTGTCGGGCCGCGATCCTACCGACCCGCGCGATCATGCGGATGGGCTGATTGCCTGCGCGGTGCGCGCGCTGACCGCAAAGGGAGAGCGATGATGGCCGATACGGAATTCGCGCCGATTGCCGAACATATCCGCAGCAATGTCATGCGTCAGGGTTTCATGGTGCATGTCGGCGCCGAGGTGACGGACCTCACGCGCGGCGGCTGTGTGCTTTCGGTGGACCGCAGACCTGATCTCTTGCAGCAGAACGGTTTCTTTCATGGCGGCGTGACCGCTTTTCTGATCGACAACGCGACGACCATCGCGGCCGCGACCGTCAAGGGGCAGGCGGCACTGACCGCGGAATACAAACTGAACCTGTTGTCGCCTGCGTCGGGCGACCGGCTGATCTGCCGTGCGCGCGTCGTTAAACCCGGACGGCAGGTGTCGGTCGTCGCCGCCGACGTGTTCTGCATGATCGACGGAGCGGAGAAGCACACCGCCACCGCCCTGGCTTCCATTGCGATGATTGATCGGGCGCTGGCGCCGAAGGTGGTCAGCTAAACAAAACCCGGCCTCAACGGGCCGGGTTTATTTGTCCTCAATGTCATCACCGGGCATAGCCGTTCAAGGAACGGCGTCGCTTCCGCTTGCCTATGTCCCGGTGATCTCGATTGATGAAGTACTGTGCCCTCATGATCGGGATGGCCGGGACGAAGCCCGGCCATGACAATCAGAGTTCTTACTTCTCTTCGGCAGCCGGAGCCGGTGCAGCTTCGTCGTCGTGCTGCGCTTCCGGATCGAAGAACTCGCCGGCGGCGGCGATGGCTTCCGCGGCTGCGTCGCGATCTTCCTGACGGCTGTTGACGTCTTCGCCACGGTTGATGCGCTCGGCTTCCGCCTCGGAGCGCGCAACCGTCGTCGACACATGGACTTCGACTTCAGGATGCACGGCGATGGTGATCTTGTGCTGGCCGATGGTCTTGATCGGCGCGTCGAGCAGAACCTGCGAACGGTTCAGCGAAACGCCGTCGGCTTCCAGCGCGGCCATGATGTCACGCACCGAGACCGAACCGTAAAGCTGGCCGGTTTCCGACGCCTGGCGGATGATGACGACGTTGCGGCCGTCGATCTTCTCGGCGACCTTGGTGGCTTCGCCCTTGGCCTGAATGTTCTTGGCCTCGAGTTCGGCCTTCATGCCGTCGTACTTCTCGCGGTTTTCCTTGGTCGCGCGCAGCGCCTTGTTGCGCTTGAGCAGGAAGTTACGGGCAAAGCCGTCCTTCACTTTGACCACATCTCCCATCTGGCCGAGCTTGGCCACACGCTCCAGCAGAATGACTTCCATTTGAGTTCTCCGTTGATGTCTTGAGTTGAAGTGTTTGTTGACGTTGAAGATCAGGTGCTCGGCAGGGGCGGTGGCCCGCGCCGGTTCCAGTAGGCTTGTCGAATTCCAAGAATGGCATCGGCGAGGCCGAGGCCGATCATTCCAACCAGCGGCCAGCCGATGAACAGCGTGCCGGCATAGGCCGCGCCGAGGACGAAAGTCCGGCCCGAAAAGGCTTGAGTGACAGTGTGCAGCACTGCGAAGCCGGTGATCGCATAGGCCATCAGCAGCGCGGAACTTGCGATCTGGGCCACCATGGCAAGCAATCCGCCGGTGAAGCAAAGCACGACGGCGGCCAGCAACGCGCCCAGCACCAGCTTCGGCATCGTGGTGGTGCGCAGGTCGGGCCATGGCCGGTTAAGGCGGCCTGAGGTGGTGGTGATCCGGGCGGCGAGCCACAGATTGAGCGTCAGGGTCATCATCGCGATGATGGTTGCAACGCCCGGCGCGACCGCCACCAGCGCATCGACCACGCGCTCGCTCTCGCCCGCGGGCACCGCGCCGCGTCCGCCGATGATACGCAGCAGGCCACGGCGCAACGCGGCGTTGATCGTGTCCGCGTCGGTGCCCAGCGTGAGCAGTGCGCTGACGGTGGTGAGCGTGGCGAAGGCGGCGATCCAAACCAGGATCCGGCCGGTCGGATACCAGTCTAGCGCGGGAGCAAGGTTCGCAAGCTGCGGATCGTTCGACACCGGACGTGCCAGCAGCGTCAGATAGCCGAGCCACCAGGCAGGCAGCGCGATGGTCAGCGCGAAGGCGGCCATGTAGGGGATGCCGAATATGGCGCCGAGGCTGATAGCGGCGACAATTCCGCCGATCAGCGAGGTTGCGGATCCCCAACCCAGCGCCGCCACCATCAGAGGCAGGGGCGCGAGGTAAAACAGCACGATCGAGATCATCGCGCCGGACACGATCGACGCGAACATCAAGGCCGACGCGAGGCCGGCTGCCAGTGCGATGAGAATACCCGTCATCATCGGCTCGTCCTGCTCCCTTCGAGCAGTTAGAGGTTCGTTGAACCCCAACCATCCACAACGGCGCGATGCCGAAGTGTTATGAGAATGAAATCGAGAAAAACGCGAGCGCGCGAATGCCGCGCGCTCGCGATGTCGTTTAGCGGATCACGTAAGGCAGAAGGCCGAGGAACCGCGAGCGCTTGATGGCGCGGGCGAGTTCACGCTGCTTCTTTGCCGACACGGCGGTGATCCGGCTCGGCACGATCTTGCCGCGCTCGGACACGTAACGCATCAGCAGCTTGGAATCCTTGTAGTCGATCTTCGGCGCATTCGGGCCCGTGAACGGGCAGGTCTTGCGGCGGCGGAAGAACGGACGGCGTGCACCTGCTTCAGCCATATCTCTTACTCCTCAACAGTTGCTTCGTCGTCGCGGCCACGGCGCGGGCCACGATCGCCACGGAAGCCACCGCCTTCACGGTCGCCGCGGAAGCCGCCACCACCGCGCTCGTCGCGGTCACGCTCGGCCTTGCGCATCATCGCGGAGGGACCTTCCTCCAGTTCCTCGACGCGGACGGTGAGATAACGGATGATATCTTCGTTGATGCGCTCCTGACGCTCGATCTCGGCGACCACCGCTGCGGGGCCGTCGATGTTCAGCATCATGAAGTGAGCCTTGCGGTTCTTGTTCATGCGGTAGGTGAGGGAGCGCACGCCCCAGTTCTCGGTCTTGGTGACCTTGCCGCCAAGACCTTCGATCACGCCGGTGATCTGCGTGGTGAAGTCTTCGACCTGCTGGGCGCTCGCATCCTGACGCGCGAGAAATACATGCTCGTAAAGAGGCATGGGTGTCCTTTCCTGTGTTAGCGCAAGTCCTGGCGGCAAGCCCTTCGAGACCTTCGGAAAGGACTCGATATTGCTCAGAAGGCGGAAGCACGGGACGACGGACCGACTGGCCCTGTCACATCAAAATCGCCAAAGGTGAGATTGCTGAGACCGTCCGTTCAGCTCCCGGCCGGGACCCACGGATGGCGCGGTTATAAGGATTCCGGGGCTGTTTGCAAGGCAAAACAGGGCGTTCGCGGGTCGGAACCGGCCCTGAATCAGCCTTTTCCAGCCTGCCGGCCCGGCTACCGGGCGTCAGGCAGCTTCGGAGCCTCGGAATGCACGACTACAGGGAAAGAGGGCACCCCTACAATGGGGAACACCTTGCCCACATCCATCCTCCGGCTGGAATAGCCCAACGCGCCTCCGATCACGATGAGGCCAAGTGCGAGACCAAACAGGAACTTGTGGTAGGCGCGGCGGCCACCGACGGTGTCGTCCATGTCACTCATGTCAACGCTGCTCCGTATTCGTGTGTGGCCTCGCCATTCCGGTCGTTCCGGGCGGGGCCTTGTCGGACGCCGTGACCACCAGAGGGGTCCGGTCGAATGTCGTGACCAGCGCCGCGCCGAAAACGGCGAGCAGGACGGCCGCGAAAATCAGGACTGGCGCGAGCGCCAGTGTCTGTGGCTTGCGAGGATCCTTCTCCATGATGCGCACTCCACTTGGTGCCCCTCAAGTAAACGCTTTGGCCGTGGACCGGGTTCCGGGCGCTCGGCCAATGGCCCTGTGGGCCGGTGACCTGCCGTTCGCTGGCCGATCCGGTGTCCGCTGGCCCGCCGCGCCGCAACTTGACACCCGGCGTCCCGGCGGTGTCTTACGGCCTTCTCATTTGCGGGGATTTTCATGACAGCAGCATTCACCTTTCCGGGACAGGGTTCGCAGACGGTCGGCATGGGCAAGGCGCTCGCCGACGCATTTCCGGCGGCAAAGGCCGTTTTCGACGAAGTGGATGCGGCGCTCGGCGAGAAGCTGACCGCGATCATCTGGGAAGGTCCTGCGGAAACGCTCCAGCTCACCGAGAATGCGCAGCCGGCGCTGATGGCGGTGTCGCTGGCGACCCTGCGCGTGCTGGAGAGCGAAGCGGGTGTCGATATCGCCCGTGATGCGGCCTTCGTCGCCGGTCATTCGCTGGGTGAATACTCGGCGCTGGCGGCAGCGGGCGCGTTCTCGATTCATGACACGGCGAAGCTGCTGCGCACGCGCGGTCTTGCGATGCAGAAGGCTGTGCCGGTTGGTGTCGGCGCGATGGCCGCGCTGCTGGGCCTCGATTACGACGCTGCCGTCGCGGTGGCGGAAGAGGCCGCGCAGGGGCAGGTCTGTCAGGCTGCCAACGACAATGGCGGCGGGCAGGTGGTGGTGTCCGGGGACAAGGCGGCGGTGGATCGCGCGGTCGATATCGCCAAGGCGAAGGGCGCGAAGCGCGCGATGCTCCTGCCGGTGTCCGCGCCGTTCCATTGCCGCCTGATGCAGCCTGCCGCCGACGTGATGGCGCAGGCGCTGGCTGGCGTCACCATCAACACGCCGAAGGTGCCGGTGGTGTCCAACGTGCTGGCGTCGGCGATCACCGATCCGGATGACATCCGCAAACGGCTGGTCGAGCAGGTGACAGGCACGGTGCGCTGGCGCGAGAGCGTGGCATGGATGGCCTCGCAGGGCGTGACGCATTTCCTCGAAATCGGCGCGGGCAAGGTGCTGTCGGGTCTGGTGAAGCGCATCGCCGATGGCGCTGTCGGCGTTTCGGTCGGCGGACCGGGCGATATCGAGGCGGCGAAGGCCGCCATCGCAGCATCGCGTTAAGATTACCGCGCGACGAGGTCGCTAAAGGTACTATCGCCTCATTTTCGTGTGGCCCGATTGTTGCTACGAAAGTCGGGCCGCTCATTTACTCCAGTTTTTGAGCGGTCGCCCCTTTTGGGCTGGGGCATTGCCGCCAGTATCTTCGGATGCTGGCGGCTTTTTTATTCAGACGCGGTCCTGCCTGTGATCTGGCCTGTTGCCTTTGTTTTCAGCAAAGCCAGATCGCTCTCGTCCTTCAACTCAATCCCTGTCAGTTGGCGCGCAAGCGCCTCGCGCACCAGCCACGCCAGCTTGAAGGCGGCGGCGCTGTAGCTCAGTCCTTCCGGGCGCACGTTGGAAATGCAGTTGCGGCCCGCATCGCTGCGCGCGCGAAATGGCGCGTGGGTGATGTAGATGCCGAGACTGTCCGGCGAACTCAGCCCCGGCCGCTCGCCGATCAGCATGATGGTCAGTTTCGCCTGCAGGAGCTCGCCGATTTCATCAGCCAGTGCGACGCGCGCCTGGGTGGCGATCACGACCGGCGCTTGCCGCAGTTCATCCGCGAGAAGCGGTTTCAATGCTGCGAGCAGCGGCGCGGCGTGGCGCTCGATCGCCAGCGACGACAGTCCGTCACCGATCACAATGCAGACGTCGCCGCGCACAAGCGGCTCCGCGCGGAGCCTCGCGATGTCCTCAGGATCAATCATGCGCCCGAGATCGGGTCGCCGGAGATACGTGGTGCGATCCGGCGCGCGGCTGTGGACATGCGCGACGGTCCATCCCTGTGCGCGCAAGGCTTTTTCGAATTTTTGCACATCGAGCGCGGCATGGATCGCATCCCGTGCCATCGCATGCGCCCAGCCGAAACGCAGCACTTCGTCCGTCGGCATGCCTGCGCCGGCGCGGCCGAGCGCCAGCCGCGCAGGTGTCACGCCGCGCCATTCGTTCCACGGGTTGTCAGTGATGGATTTGTCCGTCATGCGACCAGCGATTTGAGATGGCTCATGCCGCCGAGCAGCGCGTTGGACGAGGGCGGACGCAAGCGTCCGGCCTCGTCGGTGATCTGCATGCGCTGCAGCCACGCCTCGAATTCCGGTGCGCGTTTCAGTCCCAGCGTTTCGCGCAGGAACAGCGCATCGTGGAACGACGTGCTTTGATAATTGAGCATCACGTCGTCCGCGCCGGGCACGCCCATGATGAAATTCACGCCGGCCGCGCCGAGCAGAACCAGCAGGTTGTCCATGTCGTCCTGATCGGCCTCGGCGTGGTTGGTGTAACAGATATCGCAACCGATCGGCAGGCCGAGCAGCTTGCCGCAGAAATGATCCTCCAGTCCCGCGCGGATGATCTGCTTGCCGTCGTAGAGATATTCCGGGCCGATGAAGCCGACCACGGTGTTGATCAGCAGCGGCTTGTAGCACCGCGCCAGCGCGTAGGCCCGCGCCTCGCATGTCTGCTGGTCGACGCCGAAGCTGGCCTCCGCCGACAACGCGCTGCCTTGTCCGGTCTCGAAATACATGACGTTGTTGCCGACGGTGCCGCGCTTCAGCGACAGGGCGGCCTCACAGGCCTCATCGAGGATTTCGGGCGTCACGCCGAACGATTGGTTGGTCTTCTCGGTGCCGCCGATGGACTGAAAAACCAGATCGACGGGAGCACCTTCCTCGATCAGCCGGATCGTGTTGGTGACGTGGGTGAGGACGCAGCTTTGCGTCGGAATGTCGAAGCGATGGATCACCTCATCCAGCATCCGCAGCAATTGGCCCAGCACCGGCATGCTGTCGGATGCAGGATTGACGCCGATCACCGCGTCACCCGATCCCATCAGCAAACCATCGAGCGTCGAGGCTGCGATGCCGCGCAGGTCGTCGGTGGGATGGTTCGGTTGCAGGCGGACCGACAGATGGCCTCCAAGCCCGATGGTGTCGCGGAAGCGCGTGACGACGCGGCACTTGCGCGCCACCGCGATCAGATCCTGATTGCGCATGATCTTCGAGACGGCGGCAACCATTTCCGGTGTGAGACCCGGTGCGAGAGCGGTGAGTGTTTCGGTGGTCGCAAGTTCGGACAACAGCCAGTTGCGCAAATCGCCGACGGTCATGTGCGACACCGGCGCGAAAGCCGCCGCATCGTGGCTGTCGATGATCAGCCGCGTGATGTTGTCATCCTCGTAGGGGATCAGCGCTTCGGTGAGAAACTGCCTGAGGGGCACCTCGGCCAGCACATGGCACGCGGCCATCCGCTCCTGCGCGGTCGCAGCACCGACGCCCGCGAGCATGTCGCCGGAACGTGCCGGGCTGGCGCAGGCCATCACCTGTTTCAGATCGTCGAACGCGAAGATCCGGGACGCGATGACGGTACGATAGCGCATCGGTGTCTCACTCCGCAGTCTGGCTTCCGGCTGGAAGCGTAACACGGCTTCGCCAGCGAAAAAGCGCCGTAAATCAGGCAGGATCGGCGCGCCGGGCGGCTTTGTGACGCCGGATCGGGCAAGGGTCATTGACGAGCGGCGTTTTATTGCGGCAAACGGAGCCGACTTTCAGGCCGGGGACTGACCCCGGGACTTCTCCCAAGGGGGCGACATGTTCGATCTGACAGGCAGGACCGCGCTGGTCACCGGAGCCACGGGCGGCATCGGCGGCGCGATTGCGAAAGCGCTGCACGCACAAGGCGCCACGGTTGCCATTTCGGGCACCCGGCGCGAGGCGCTGGACAAGCTCGCTGGCGAACTGAAGGACCGGGTCCATGTGCTGCCCTGCAACCTCTCCGACATGGACGAGGCCGAGGCGCTGGTTCCGGCTGCCGAAAAGGCGATGGGCCAGCTCGACATTCTGGTCGCCAATGCCGGCATCACTCGCGACAACCTGTTTGTTCAGTTGCGTGACGAGGATTTCGACGACGTGATCCGCGTCAACCTCACCGCGACCTTCCGCCTGGCGCGGGCCGCGACCAAGCTGATGATGCGCAAGCGGTTCGGCCGAATCATCGCCATCACCTCGGTGGTCGGCGTGACCGGCAATGCCGGGCAGGGCAACTATGCCGCGTCCAAGGCCGGCCTGATCGGCATGATGAAATCGGTCGGCGCGGAATATGCCCGCCGCAATGTCACCGCCAACTGCATCGCGCCCGGCTTCATCGCGACCCCGATGACCGACGTTTTGAACGAAAAGCAGCGCGAAACGGTGCTCGCCAAGGTGCCCGCGGGACGGCTGGGAACGCCGGAGGACATCGCCGCCGCGGCGGTCTATCTGGCCTCCAACGAGGCCGCTTACGTGACCGGTCAGACCCTGCACGTCAATGGCGGTATGGCCATGATTTGACGCCCGTTTTCCGGCCGTTTTGTCAAGCGCTCCGTGCGCTGGACGGCGGCCGGGGCCGTGTGGTCAAGTCGGGGGAAGTATGGTAACCGAACGGCACTCGGTTGGGGAAAACGCCATTGCAGGATCGTCAAACCCCGTATATTGCCGTTCCGGCGCCAGCCGCCGTTTTCGGTGACTTCGCCGCTGTGGCGAAGGCGCAGGAATGCGTGGTACGGACGGCATGAATTCGCAATTTTCGCACCGCGAGGGGCTCGTATCGTTTTACGGTCGAGTTTAATGGAACAAGCACGAGGTTAAACGATGAGTGAGATTGGCGAGCGGGTTAAGAAGATCGTGGTCGAACACCTTGGTGTCGAGCCCGATAAGGTTGTCGAAAGCGCCAGCTTCATCGACGATCTCGGCGCCGACAGCCTCGACACGGTTGAGCTCGTGATGGCGTTTGAAGAAGAATTCGGTTGCGAAATTCCGGACGATGCCGCGGAAACCATTCTCACCGTGGGCGACGCCACCAAGTTTCTCGAGAAAAACGCAAAGAGCTGACGCCGGCGCGCAGCCATGACGACATGCGGCGGGTTGTGATCGAACGACCCGCCGTCTTGCTGTCATCGTTGTGCTTTTGGCGCTCGCCGATCGAGCCGGAGAAGAACTGATGCGGAGGGTTGTCGTCACAGGGCTGGGCATGGTCTCGCCACTCGCCAACGGTGTCGAGCAGACCTGGAAACGCATCCTCAACGGCGAGAGTGGCGCGAGGCGCATCGAGAAGTTCGAGGTTTCCGATCTGACCTGCCAGATCGCCTGCATGGTTCCGCGCGGCGACGGCACCGACGGCACGTTCAATCCGGATGACTGGATGGAGCCGAAGGAGCAGCGCAAGGTCGACGATTTCATCATTTTCGCGATGGCTGCGGCGACCCAGGCGCTGGACGATGCGAACTGGCATCCGAGCACCGAGGAAGAGCGCTGCGCCACCGGCACCATGATCGGTTCCGGCATTGGCGGCATCGAAGGCATCGGCGAAGCCGCCGTCATCCTCAAGGAGCGTGGACCGCGCAAGTTGTCGCCGTTCTTCATTCCGGGCCGCCTGATCAACCTTGCGTCCGGCTACGTCTCCATCAAGCACGGCCTCAAGGGTCCGAACCATGCGGTCGTCACCGCGTGCTCGACCGGCGCGCACGCCATCGGCGATGCGAGCCGCCTGATCGCGTTCGGCGATGCCGACGTGATGGTCGCGGGCGGTGCCGAGTCTGCCGTCAACCGTCTCGCTATGGGCGGCTTCTGCGCGCTGCGCGCGATGGCCACCAAGTACAACGACAATCCGGCCATCGCCTCGCGTCCCTATGACAAGGACCGCGATGGCTTTGTGATGGGCGAGGGCGCGGGTGTCGTGGTGCTCGAAGAATACGAGCACGCCAAAAAGCGCGGCGCGAAGATCTATGCCGAGGTCGTCGGCTATGGCCTCAGCGGCGACGCCTATCACATTACCGCTCCGGCGGAAGACGGCGATGGCGCCTACCGCTGCATGAGCGCGGCGATGAAGCGCGCCGGCGTGACGGCGTCCGACATCGACTACATCAACGCGCACGGCACCTCGACGCCGCTCGGCGACGAGATCGAGCTTGGCGCGGCGCAGCGGCTGCTGGGCAACGCGGCATCGAAGGTCTCGATGTCGTCGACCAAGTCGTCGACGGGGCATCTGCTTGGCGCCGCAGGCGCCATCGAAGCGATTTTCTGCGTGCTGGCGATTCGGGATAACATCGCGCCGCCCACGATCAATCTCGACAATCCGTCGGTCGAGACGGCGATTGACCTTGTGCCGAACAAGGCGAGGCCGCGTGAAATCAATGTGGCGCTGTCCAATTCGTTCGGATTCGGCGGCACCAATGCCTCGCTGATCATGCGGCGGCTGGCGAACTAAGCGTTTCGCGTTCTAGAGACTGTACAAACAGGGCGGGGCTGACTTCACGGTTTTGCCCCAATCGGACATAATTTCTCTTACAGGCGTGCTTATAATACTGAAAGCACAGACTAAACCGCCTGCAGAATTCGGGTTGCCTTATGAGCCAGAGACCACCCATCGCGCCTCGCAGTCCGCGCGCCGCGCTTGAGCCGGAACAGGTACCGCAGCCGCCGAAGCATTCACGGCGCGCGCGCAGCACGCTCGTTGTGGTCGGCAACGCGATCTTCACATTCCTGATCGTGGCGATGCTGCTGGTGGGCGGCGCGTTCTTCTATGGCAAGAAAACCATCGAGGCCAAAGGCCCGCTCGCCGAGGACAAGGTGGTGAACATTCCGCCGCGCGCCGGCATGGCCGACATCAGCGATATCCTTCTGCGCGCCGGCGTGATCTCCGCCGACCGATGGACCTTCATCGGCAGCGTGCTTGCGATGAATGCGCGCTCGGGCCTGAAGTCCGGCGAATACCTGTTCCAGAAGAACGCCAGCCTTCGCGACGTGATCAACACCATCGTCGAGGGCAAGGTGGTGCAGCACGCCATCACCATTCCGGAAGGTCTGACGTCCGAGCAGATCGTTGCGCGTATTCAGGACAACGACATTTTCTCAGGCTCGCTGAAGGAGCAGCCGCGCGAAGGCACGCTGCTTCCTGACACCTATCATTTCCCGCGCGGCACGCCGCGCGATCAGGTGATCCACCGGATGCAGCAGGCGCAGAAGCGCGTGCTTGCGGAGGTCTGGTCCCGGCGCAATCCGGAGATTCCCATTCGCTCGCCCGAGCAACTTGTGACGCTCGCCTCCATTGTCGAGAAGGAAACCGGACGCGCGGATGAGCGCAGCCGCGTCGCTGCCGTGTTCACCAACCGTCTGCGTCAGCGCATCAAGCTGCAGTCCGATCCAACCATCATCTATGGTCTTGTCGGCGGCAAAGGCACCCTTGGCCGGCCGATCAAGCGCAGCGAAATCCAGCAGCCGTCGCCCTACAACACCTACGTGATCGAAGGGCTGCCGCCCGGGCCGATCGCCAATCCCGGCCGCGCATCGCTGGAAGCCACCGCCAACCCCGCACGCACACGCGATCTGTTCTTCGTTGCCGACGGCACCGGCGGCCATTCGTTCACCGAAACCTACGATCAGCACCAGAAGGGTGTCGCGAAGCTGCGCGCGATGGAGAAGCAGCAGAACGATACCCTGGAAGCCGACGATCAGCCGCCGGTCGCGGCGGTCCCTTCGCCTGCGCCTGCGGCACCCGCTGCTGCTCCCGCGCCTGCGAAGCCTGCTCCGGCCGCCCCCAAAGCCGCTCCGAGAGCAGCCGCGCCGAAAGCGTCGGCGCCGCGCAGCATCATGGCCAATGAGCCGGCTGCGGATCGCAAGCGCACCGCAAAGCGGGCGCCTGCCGCGGCACCTGCCGAGGCCGAGTCCGAGTCCGAAGAAAAGACCCAGTAAGGTCTGAACGCTTCTGGCCGGCGGCTTGCACGCTTTCCCGATTTCGGGGACAAGCGAGGCACCATTTTTTGTTTGTCACGGAGATGTCCTCGGAATGGCGTTGTCAAGCATGACCGGCTTTTCCCGAAGCCATGGCACCAGCGGGCCCTACACGTTCGAATGGGAACTGAAATCGGTCAATGCCAAGGGTTTCGATTTCCGGCTGCGGCTGCCGCCCGGATGGGATGATGTGGAAGTCCCGGCGCGCAAGCGCGCCGCCGAATTGCTGTCGCGCGGCACGGTCTATGCAAACCTGAGCGTCAAGCGCACCGGCGCCGCGTCCGTTGTTCGTATCAACGATGATGTGCTGGCGTCGATCCTGAACGTCGCGGCGGAGATTTCGGCGCGCACCGACGCCGTTGCGCCAAGCGTCGATGGCCTGCTCGGGATCAAGGGCGTGATCGAAGTCGTCGAGCCGGAAAGCGACGAGGCCGAAATGCAGGCGGCGCGCTCCGCCGTGTCCGCATCCTTCGAGCAGGCGTTGCAAAGCCTGATCGACATGCGCAGGCGCGAAGGCGTCGCGCTCGGCCAGATTCTCAACCAGCGCATGGATGAGATGGAGAGCCTTGCCGCGCGCGCGGAAGCCGCCCCCGGCCGCAAGCCGGAAGCCATTCGCACGCGGCTTGCCGAACAGATTGCCGTGTTGCTCGAAACATCGGACCGTTTCGACGCCGACCGGCTCAGTCAGGAAGCGGTCATGATCGCGGCCAAGGCGGACATCCGGGAAGAACTCGATCGCATCGCCGCGCACATCGCGCAGGCGCGCGAACTGCTGGGCAAGGGCGGCGCGGTGGGGCGGCGGCTGGATTTCCTGGCGCAGGAATTCAATCGCGAGGTGAACACCACCTGCTCGAAATCGAATGACATCGAACTGACCAACGTCGGCCTCGAGATGAAAACGGTTGTCGAGCAGTTTCGCGAGCAGGTCCAGAATCTCGAATAGGATTGAACCATGGCGGCGGGGGGCACCTTGAAAAACGGCGAGCGGCGCGGGCTGATGTTCGTGCTGTCGTCGCCGTCGGGCGCGGGCAAGTCCACGCTGGCACGGATGCTGATCGAGAAAATGAGCGACCTCAGCATGTCGGTCTCGGTCACCACACGCGCGAAGCGGCCGGGCGAGATCGAAGGGCAACATTACTACTTCATCGACAAGCCGAAATTCGATGCCATGGTGAAGGGTAACGAACTTCTTGAGCATGCGCCGGTGTTCGACAACTTCTATGGCACGCCGCGCCAGCCGGTGGAGGAGGCGCTGGCCTCCGGGCAGGACGTGCTGTTCGATATCGACTGGCAGGGCACGCAGCAGCTTCGCGAGAAGGCGCGCGCCGATGTTGTCAGCGTCTTCATCCTGCCGCCGTCGGCCGCCGATCTGGAAAAGCGGCTGCATACCCGCGCGCAGGATTCGGACGAGGTCATTCGCGGCCGCATGGATCGCGCCAGCCACGAACTCAGTCACTGGGCGGAATACGACTACGTCGTCACCAACAACCAGCTCGACGACGCCTATGCGCAGGTCGTCACCATTCTCAAGGCCGAGCGGCTGAAGCGTGAGCGGCAGACCGGCCTCTCGGCCTTCGTGCGCGACCTGCAAAGGCAGTTGGAGAAGTAAGCGGCGGGTTTTGCCCGCCGCTTGAATTCTTACGCCGCCGGGCGCTTGGCGGCGCGGGCGAGCAATTCCTCAAGTTCATCGACGTCGGTGTCCGGAACGCCCGCTTCCGTGTCAAGGACGCGCGCATGCGGCAGTGCGCGGCCATAGCGCGGTTCGTCCAGATGATGCGCTTCGTCGGAGAGCGGCGGATAGTCTTGCGCAAGCGGCCGGCCCGTCTCGTTCAGATCCCAGATCGGACGGCGCTGAACATAGGTGCGGTCGTCTTCGCGCGGCCTGGGCCGGAAATACTTGTACAGCAGCGGTCCAAGGATCGCCGCGAGCGCCAGCACACCGACAAGAACACTGAGCAGGATACGGACTGACAGGCCTTCCTCGACCTCGGCAGTGGCAACTGGCTTTTGCGACGTTTGCGGAGCTGCGCCGGTGGCCGCGGCAGGAATGGGTGCCGTGGTTTGCGGTTGCGCCTGTGCCACGGTGCCGCTCGCCGCGAGGCGCTCGGGGGTGAGGCCAGACGCGGGCTGTGCCGGCTGTGGCGGTGTCGCCTCGGGCTGATTGCCCGTGGCCGGCGCGGCGTTGGGGTCGGGCCAGCGCGTCGCGATATCCCAGCTTTGCTTGCTGGCCGTTTCAGAAGATGGCTGGATCGCCGCGGCCTGATTGGCGCTGCCGATGTCAGGATTCGTGGACCCATTCGGCATTGGCGGCCATGTCGTCTCGGCAAGTGACGGATCGTCCTCCGGGTCCGTTCTCAATTCGGCACGCGCATTCGCGACCGATTTCTGCATGGTCTTCCTTGCGGTGTCCTGCTTCGCAGGCGGCGTGATCTTCGCCGGTGCGGGCGTGTCTGCTTCGGCGGTGTCTGACGCAGCGGAAGCGGGCGCGGCGGCCTTTTTCGTCTTCGCTCCTTCGTCGGCGAGATACCAGCACTTGCGCCTGGTGCCCTTCTCGATGCGATAGTACCAGTGCGCGCCTGCCGGTGTGGTGGCCTTCGGAGCGGCGAGGCATTCGTCGGCGGATTTTGCCGTGCTCTCGGATGTGGCAGGGGCCGCGGTGAGCGGCGATGTGATACTGAGGATTGAAACGCAGCCGGTGACGGCGGCAAAAGCAATTGCGACGGTGCGGTTTGACATTCTGTCCCCCTTACGCAACACGAACTCATTCCCGAGCCGGGTTTTGGGTGACAAGTTGGGTGGGAATAGGCCGCAAATCCGGAGAGGCCAAGGCTTAATTCGGGCGCGCGGAACCCGGATGCAATTCACAATCGAGGACAGTCATTGATCCCCTGGAACCTGCTCGGCACGGCGCAAATTCCCGGCGGCGGCGAACTCCGTCTGTTGCGGCGGGGCACGGAGTTTTCCATCAAGCTCGGCCAGAACGAGTTGATGAACAGCCGCCTCAGCGGCTCCGAAGAGGCGCTGGCGACGCTTGTTTGCGAGCGGCTGCAAGGTTGCAGGCAGCCGCGAATGCTGATCGGCGGCCTTGGCATGGGATTCACGCTGCGCGCAGCGCTGTCGAGGCTCGGCGCGGATGCAAGCATCGTCGTCGCGGAGCTTGTCCCCGAGGTCGTGGTATGGGCCCGCGGACATATGGCGGAGGTGTTCGGCGACAGCCTGAGCGATCCGCGCGTCAGCATTCGCGAGATGGATGTCGGTCTTCTGATGCGGACACAGCAATCCGCCTACGACGCAATCCTGCTCGATGTCGATAACGGCCCCGAAGGGTTGAGCCGCGAAGCCAACGACGCACTCTACAACAACACCGGCCTTGCGATGGCACGCGGCGCATTGCGCGCGGGTGGCGTTTTCGCGGTGTGGTCGTCCGGTCCCGATCCGCGCTTCACCCAGCGCCTGACAAAGGCGGGCTTCGGCGTGGACGAAATCAAAACGCGCGCCAGCCGAAAGGGCGGTGGCGCGCGTCATGTGATCTGGATCGCGACCCGGTTAGGCCGCTAACGGAGCGGTTCAGTTCGTCAGCATGATACGGCCGACGACCTTGCCGGCGCGCAACTGGTCGATCCACTTCTGCACGTCGCCCATCGGCTCTTCCTTCATCGGCGTCGGCTTGACCTTGCTGGCTTTCGCCAGCTCCATCAATTCCCGGCCTTCCGCCAGCGTGCCGGTCATGAAGCCTTCGATGGTCATGCGCTTGTAGATCCACTGCACCATCGGCAGGTTGAAGTTGCCGCCCATCAGGCCCGACACCACGATCTTGCCGCCGCGCGCCACAACGGAGGTCGCGAACGCCATCGACTTCTCGTTGCCGGCGAAGTCGACGATGCCGTCGAAGCCTCCGTCGGTTTCCTTCAGGATGCGCTTGGCGATATCGGCTTCGGTCGGATCGTAAGCGGTGGTGGCGCCGTTCTTCAGCGCGGCGTCGCGGGCCGATTCGCTGAGATCAGCCACCGAGACCGGCTGCTTGAACATCGCCTGCGCCAGCGATACGCCCATCATGCCGACGCCACCGAGACCGATCAGCAGGATGTTCCGCTGGCGCGGGCGATCGACAAGGCGTTTCAGCGCGCCATAAGCGGTGATGCCCGAGCACATCAGCGTTGCGGCAGTGTCCACAGGCACCTGACCGTAGTCGATCAGATACTTCTCGTCGGGGACAAGGACATGGCTGGCAAAGCCGCCGTCGATGGACACGCCCAGGAAGCGGTTGCGTGCGCAAAGGTTCTCGTCGCCGTTGAGGCAGTCACGGCACTTGCCGCAGCCGATCCACGGGAAGACCGCCATCTTCTTGCCGATCAGCGACTTGTTGGCATCCGGGCCGACTTCGTCGACAACACCGGCGATCTCGTGGCCGAGGGTGAAGGGCAGGGTCATGCCGCGCGTGGTGTCGAGCTTCTTGCCGCCTCCGAGGTCGGCATAGCCGTCCTGGATGTGCAGGTCAGAATGGCACAGGCCGCAGCGCTCGATCCGCACCAGAACTTCCCGGCCTTGCGGCTTCGGGGTCTCAACGATCGTTTCGCAGAGCGGAGCATCGAACTTGACGAGGGACTGGCGGCGCATCTGGGCCATAGGGGCTTTCTCCGTTACGGTGTTTTTGCTTTTGCGGCTGTTATATCCGCCAATTCGCGGGCCATGGCAACAAAGCCGGACACCGGAATCGTCTCCGCGCGGCGGGTCGGATCGACACCCGCGGCGGCGGCAAGGAGTGCCGGATCGACGCCCAGTGACTTCAGGCTTTGCCGCAGCATCTTGCGGCGCTGGCCGAAGGCGGCCGATGCGACGCGCTCCAGCGCGCGCCGGTCGCAGGGCTCAGGCGCGGTGCGCGGGATCAGCCGCACCACGGACGAGGTGACCTTTGGCGGCGGCACGAAGGCGCTGGGCGAAATATCGAACAGAATTTTCGTTTCCGCGCGCCAGTTCGCCAGGACGCCGAGGCGGCCATAGGCGTCATCTTCCTCGCCGGCCACGATGCGCTCGGCGACCTCGCGCTGAAACATCAGCACCATCATGTCGAACCAGGGCGGCCATGGCTCCGTGCAGAGCCAGTCGATCAAGAGGACGGTCGCGATGTTGTACGGCAGATTGGCGACGATCTTCGCACGTTCGCCGCCCAGCAGCGGGCGCGGATCGAAGGTCATCGCATCGTCATTGACGATGGTCAGACGGCCGGGATAGCGCTGCGCGATTTCCTCAAGCGCGGGTATCGCGCGCTCGTCGCGCTCCACCGCGATCACACGCTTGACGCCTTGCGCCAGCAGCGCGCGGGTCAGCCCGCCGGGGCCGGGACCGATCTCCACGACAGTCTGGCCTTCGAGGGGGCCGGCGGCGCGGGCAATCCGCGATGTCAGATTGAGATCGAGGAGAAAATTCTGGCCGAGCGATTTGCGGGCCGACAGCTCGAAGCGGCGGATGACATCGCTCAGTGGCGGCAGGTCGTCGATCGCGCTCATGCTCTCGGCGCTGTGGTCTTGGAGGCCGCCATCCGCGCAGCAAGACGCAGCGCCGCGATCAGGCTGGACGGATTGGCGCGTCCTGTGCCCGCGATGTCGAACGCCGTGCCGTGGTCGGGGGAAGTGCGGATGAACGGCAGTCCCAGCGTGGCGTTGACACCCTCGTCGAAGGCGATGGTCTTGATCGGGATCAGCGCCTGATCGTGATACATGCAGATAGCGCAGTCATAGGTCTTGCGCGCACCGGCATGGAACATGGTGTCGGCGGGCAGCGGTCCGCGGACGTCGATGCCGTCCTGCCGCAACGCTGCGACGGCCGGTGCGATGATGGACTGATCCTCGGTGCCGAGCGTGCCGTCTTCGCCGGCATGCGGATTGAGCCCAGAAATCGCAAGGCGAGGGCTGGCAATGCCGAGCCGCGTCTTCAGGTCCTCAGCGATAATGCGTGCGGTCTTCACGATCAGATCGGTTGTCAGTTGGGTGATCGCATCGCGCAGCGGCAGATGAATCGTCACCGGCACGACGGCGAGATCGGGCGACCACAGCATCATCACCGGATGCGGCACAGTGCCGTTCACGGCCGCGGACAATTGCGCAAGAAATTCGGTGTGACCGGGATGCGAGAAGCCGGCCCGGTAGAGCACGCTCTTGGCGATCGGATTGGTGACCACCGCGCTGGCGCGGTCTTCGATCACGTCCGCGACGGCGTGACGGATCGAGGCGATCGCCGACGGCGCGCTGCTGTCGTCGGGCTGGCCGGGCTGCGCGGTACTCGCGATTCCGGTTCGTACGACGGGAAGCGCGTCAGAGAAGATCGCTGAGGCATCTTCCGGCTTGACGTCGGCAACCGGGATGCTGGTCTTCAGAAGACCGGCGCGCGCTGTGATGAAAGCACTATCGCCGATCAGGTAAAACGGCGGAAGATCGAACTCGCGACGCTTCAGCCACGCCGCGATGGCAATATCGGGACCGATGCCCGCGGGCTCGCCGAGCGTCAGCGCCAGCGCTTTACTCATGAAACGCTTTATTCATGACAGGGGTGCCGTGATGGGTCTCATTTGCCGCGGATCTCGATCATCGCACCCTTGCGGACTTCCTCAAGATACGACTTCGACTTGGCTTCGTACTTCTGGTTGTAGATTTTTTCCCGTGCTTCGCGCTTGGCCGGTGTGTCCGCCTTGGTCGGCTTGCGGCTGCAGAGCGCCACCATTTCCACGCCCTGCTTGGTGACTTCCGGCGGCGTCAGTTTGCCGACCGGAGTCTTGTCCAGCAGGTCGCGCAGGTTCGGCGGCAGGTCTGCTGATGTCTTGGTGATCTGATCGCGGATCGCCGCGTCGCGCATCGCGCGGAACAGTTCCTGAGCCTCTTCGCAGGACGAAATCCTGCCGCGCAGCAGTTCGGCTTCCTTGCGGCGCGACTCGACGAGGCTTGAGGGCGAACCGCGCGGTACGATCAGGACGATAGGGCGCACGAGATACTCAAAGCTCTCGTTTTCCGGTTTGCCGCCGGTACCGTCGAAACCGGCGAGATCCTTCTCCGGCACCAGCAGGTTGGACTGAAAACGTCCGCGCACAAGGTTGCCCCAGGTCATGTCCGCCTTGATCCGCAGCTTGAGCGTTTCGGGGCGGATTCCATGGCCTTCAAGTGTCTTGTTGAGCTGCTCCGGGCTCATCCGCATGCGCGAGGCCATGTTGCCATAGGCTCCGTCGATATCCGACGATGACATGTCGAGGCCGTACTTCTTGCCTTCCTTGATCTTGAGTTTGTCGTTGATCAGCTCGGTCAGGGCTTCCTGACGGGAAAGGGCCTTCTTTGTCGTCAGCATCGTGAGCTTGATGCGCTGATCGACATCCAGATTGGTGATCGCTTCACCGTTGACCATCGCGGCGACGGACTGCGCCATGACAGCCGAGCCGAACCCGGACATTGCGAGAATGGCTCCTGCGAATGAAACGGTTCGTGCAAAGCGGAGAAAGGTCACGATCATGATCAGGCCCGTCTAAAATTCATCCTGGCAGGGGTCGGAGAATCCAACGCGCCGTCCGCGAAATCAACCCCGGGTTTGCGGCGACAATGCGCGTTTCCGATGAACCGCCGGCTGTCCGCGCGAACGCAGCACATCACGCTGTTCGGATACCAGACGATTATTGCGCCGCGTTAAATGATGACGTGCCGATCGTGCGAAGGCCGATCTGCAGCATGATGCGGTGATCGGTGACCGGCGACGTATAGCTCGTCGAGGTATAGGCGTAGTCGGTGATGTAGTTCGCCGCGATGATGAAGCAGTCATCCACATAGCCCGCGCCCACAATGTACTGGTTCACGGTCTGGTTGGTAATGTCGTAGCGCAGGCCGCCGGACAGGACCCAGTTCGACGCCACCTTGAAGGTGCCGGTTCCGACGATGCCTTCGCGGCGGTTCAGGAAGCCGAGTTCCGGCTGCTTGTCGTAGTTGCCATAGAGCAGGCTGACCTGGAAGCGATCGAAGTTGGCGCGGCCTTCAAGCTCAAAGCGGCGTACCGCGCCGGTGGCTTCGTCCAGCCGTGTGCGCGCCGTCAGGCTGTAGATTCTGTTCGGCTGGTAGGACACCCGGGCGACGTAGTCGGAACGGGACTGGTCAAGACCGCTGCCGAGGCCGGTGTTGGTCAGGTCCTGCACGGCGAAAGAGTTCAGACCGAACAACTGGTATGATTGTCCGAACAGCACGTTGATGAAGCCGCCGCGGTCAAACTGCGTGGTCGCCTGAACGCCGACATTGGCGCGGCCGCCGCCTTCGACCCGGTCGTAGCCCGAGAACTTGTCGACGCGGAACAGGTTGCTGTCGTCGAAGGTGAAGCTCTGCGCGTCTTCGTTGGGAAGACGGCCGGCGTTCGGCTCATTCGGGCGGACGATGATCTGCGCAATGGGTTCGATCGTCGTGGTGCCCCATGGCTGCACGTTGATGAACGGATAGCGGTACTCGAGGCCGACCGTGGGCATCAGGCGGGCGGTCTGGGTCGAGCCAACCGGCAAATAGTTGGAGACACCTGGCTGATTGTCGATGTTGGCGCTGATCACGTCGCCACGCAGCGAGGCGAAGGGCGTGAAGATCTGGCCGATGGAGTCGGTGAACGACCGGCGCCATTCGACCTCGGCGGTCAGGCGGGTGTAGTCGCCCGGAATGCCGCGCAACAGGCAGTTCGACGGAATCTTTTTCGTTGGATCAGCGGATGTCGGCAGGCAGAAGCCGTTGAGAAGCGCGGTCGGATTGATCGCGTCGAACGAAGCGGTCTGGCGGCTCAGGCTGGTGAAGTTGGCCTTGTAGCTGAACTCTCCGCCGAGAATGTTGCGGTTGAGCACGTTTGAGTAGTCGATCACCGGATGAATGACCGGAATCTGGCTCTGGTTGTCGGCTGCCGAATAGCCGAGGAAGTGCATCACGCGCGCGTCGAAGTAGCTGCGGTTGCCGACGCCGGTGAGATAGATCTGAGACAGGCCGGTGTCGGGCGTCAGCAGGAATGCGTTGAGCGCGTTCTTGTACGGGCCAAGGCCATAGTCGAAGAAAAAGGACTTGTCCGAAACCGCGACGGCGTCCCAGCCCCAGACCCATTTGTCATTGAGTGCGAACTGGCCCTTGGTGTCGATGCCGCCCCGGAATTCGCGGTCGCCCGGTTCGCCGTTGAATTGCCCGGGATCGTTCTGGCGGATGCCGTAGCCGCGGATTTCGTAAGCGCCATTGATCAGGCGCTGACGGAATTCGCCCTGCAGCAACAGACCCTGCTTGGTCGTATAGCGCGGCGTCACGGTCGCGTCGTAGTCGGGCGCCAGTGCGAAGTAGTAGGGCACCTCGATGCCCACGCCATAGCGCGTGCTCGACGAGTAGTTCGGGATCAGAAATCCGCTCTTGCGCTTGACCGTGGGGTCCGGCGTCGAGAAGAACGGCATATAGGCGATCGGCTGACCGAAGAACTCGAGGCGTGCGTCCTCGAAATACAGCATCTTCTCGGTCTGATTGTGAATGATGCGCGCGCCCTTGACCTGCCATAGCGGCGGTTTTTTCGGATTGTCCTTACAGGCCGCGCAGGCGGTGTAGACGCCGTTCTGGAAGATCGTGACTTCGCCGCCGGTGCGCTCCGCGCGCGTTGCGGCCATGCGGGTCTGGTCGGCGGTATCGAGCCGCAGTGAGTCGACAAAGCCGTCGCGGTAATCATCCGACAGGTCGAGCAGGTTGGCGTAGGTGATCTTGCCGTCGATATCGGTCAGACGGACGTTGCCCTCGGCGTGAAGGCGCTTGGTCTTCTGGTCGTAGATGACCTTGTCCGCCTCCAGCGTCGCCCCGTTGTAATAGATCTGAACGCTGCCAACCGCGGCCACGCGCGAGTTGTTGTAGTCGTAATTGACCTCGGCCGCCTGGACCAGCATCTGCCCGTCGTTGTTGGCCGGGCGAGCCTGCTTCGGCGGTTTCGGAGGGAGCTGGTTGAAGCGGAACGATTGCTGGGCGGCTGCCGGTGTGACATCGGCAACACCGAAGCCAGCGGCCATGCACAGTCCCAGAATGGCAGACATGACCGCGCCTTGACGGCGCAAGCGTATGCGCCGCCTGAACGCAGGCGTCCGTCCTTGGAGGGCGGCGACAACGGCCACTACCCGTCCTCCTGGTACAGCAAGGCCAAAAATCCAGAGAGGCCACCCACACAGACGGGTAACCACGCGGCAGCGAGCGGATGCATCAACTCGGCCTTGCTTAAATCCTCAGTTACTTTCGACAGGACATAGAGCAGAAACCCTGCTGCAACGCCACTTAAAACCATCTTTTGCACGCCGCCGAACCGGAAGAACCGCAGGCTGACGGCAGCCGCGAGCATGACCATCGCAGCCAGCAAAAACGGGCGTGCAATGAGCTTCTGATATTGCAGACGGTAGCCCGCTGTGGCTTGGCCGGAATTCTCCGATGAGCGGATGTAGTCGGGTAGTTGCCAGAAAGACACAGTTTCGGGGGTGGAGAAACTGTTCCGGACCTGCGCCAGCGTCAGGGTCGTGGTCAGGGTGAGTCTGTCCAGTTCTTCCATCGGGCTATCGAGGCGGTATTTACGCACCTGCTTGAACACCCATTGGCCGGGTTCAAGGGTGGCCTCGCCGGCCTCGATTCTTTCCTTGAACGTGCCTGAAGGATCGTACCTGAACACCGTGATGCCCGTAAGGAGCGACCCCTGTCCCTGGCTGCGGGCGGCATTGATGATGCTCTGTCCCTCGCTTGTGGACTGATTGAGCCAGAAGCCGGCGCCATCCTGATCCCGCGGTGCGCCATCTGTGAAGATCCGGGTCTCCATCACCTTGGCGCGTTCGAGCATTTCCGCCGACAGGGGATTGTAAAGGACGGTGGCGAGCATGCCGAGGAACAGCGCGCTCAACAGGGCGGGGGTGGTGAACTGCCAGGCGGAAATGCCGGCCGCGCGCGCGATCACAAGCTCGAGCCTCCGCGACAGGGCAAGGAACGAGATCATCGCGCCGATCAGGATGCAGAACGGCATCAGTTTTTCGAGCGACAGCGGCACCCGAAACAGGGCGGTCTGCGCGACGAACAGGCCCGAGACATTCGGCAGGCTTCCGGCGCGGCGCATCAGTTCGATGTAGTCGACAGTGATCACGAGCACGAATATCGAGGCGAACGTCGCGACCGAAGCGATCACGAAGCGAGCGGCGAAATAGCGTGCGAGAATTGTCGTGACCATGCGCGCGCCTTACGCCAATGCCAGCCGCAGGACGGCTTGCGCGGTCGCGATGGTCTCGGCGGACGACAGCGCCGTCGTCCGGTCTTTCGTGGTGTCGTTCGACCCCATCAGGCAGCAATATCCCCAACTCCAGCCGGATTTCGCGCTCACCCCCACCTTTTTCAAGGTTCCCCAGGGGACGCGGAATCGCGCTGTCCGGCACTTTCTTAAGTCATAGCATCCCTTTGATTGGTCAACAAAATGGCTGACCTGAGGCCGGCTGTGAAGTGTGGTTAATAAAAAGCCATCGTTGCATCGCGGCCACGCCTCGAAGCGAGGCCTCCGCCGGACATGCCTGCCTGTCCATATGCCTGGCCGCGCGGCGCTTGGCAGCGCCCGCCGGAAAGCGCCATATAGCCAGATCCCATGTTCCGAATCCGGATATCTCGTGGATTCGGATGTCTTTGCTCGCAATCGCGATGATCTGGAGGATTTGCCTATGACCGACGCCGTCAAGGTCGGCTTCGTACCGTTTTCCGCTGCCGCACGCGGCGTTCTGGTGGTGTTTTGCGATGATACGCTGAAATTCGGGCCGGCTACGATCAAGGCGCTGGGC
Source organism: Afipia sp. (assembly GCA_050249215.1). Lineage (GTDB taxonomy): Bacteria > Pseudomonadota > Alphaproteobacteria > Rhizobiales > Xanthobacteraceae > Afipia. The sequence goes on along the minus strand of JBFWQX010000003.1, from coordinate 304,616 downwards.
TCGACCGTCAACGCGGTCAAGCGCGCTGCGGCGGCGAACCAGTTCAAGGGCAAAAGCGGCGGCGTTCTGGATATCCTGGCTCCGGAAGGCTTGAAGGTTGGCCGCCTGATCGTTGTTGGCGTCGGCAAGCTCGCCTCGCTCAAGGATGGCGACTTCATCAAGCTCGGCGGCAAGATCGCCGCCAAGATCACAGCAGGCACCGAAGCGGTGACGATTCTCGCCGAACTGCCGTCGGGCGCGATGAAGGGATCGCAGTCCGCGTCGATCGCGGCTGGCGTCCGGCTGCGCGCCTACCGGTTCACCCGTTACAAGACCACGAAGAAGGAAACCGACAACGCGCCGCTGCGTGCGCAGTTTTCGATTGCCGTGGCGGACGTCGCTGCCGCGCGCAAGGCGTTTGCGCCGGAAAGTCAGGTTGTGGATGGCGTGCTCGTTGCGCGCGAACTTGTCAACGAACCGCCGAACGTCCTTTTCCCGGCAGAATTCGCGCGGCGCGCGACGCAGTTGCGCAAGCTCGGCGTCAAGGTCGAAGTGCTTGACGTCAAGGCGATGACCAAACTCGGCATGGGCGCGCTGCTCGGCGTGTCGCAAGGCTCCGAACACGACGGCCGCATGGTCATCATGCGCTGGAACGGCGGCAAGGCCGGCGAGCAGCCGATCGCCTTTGTCGGCAAGGGCGTTTGCTTCGACACCGGCGGCATTTCGATCAAGCCGGCCGGCAGTATGGAAGACATGAAGGGCGACATGGGCGGCGCGGCCTGCGTTGTCGGTTTGATGCACGCGCTCGCCGCGCGCAAGGCGAAGGTCAATGTGATCGGCGCGATCGGCCTTGTGGAGAACATGCCGGACGGCAACGCGCAGCGGCCGGGCGATATCGTCACCTCGATGTCGGGGCAGACCATCGAGATCATCAATACCGACGCCGAAGGCCGTCTCGTGCTGGCGGATGTGCTCTGGTATGTCGCGAAAAAGCACAAGCCGAAATTCATGGTCGATCTGGCGACGCTGACCGGCGCGATCATGGTCGCGCTCGGCGTCGATTATGCCGGCATGTTCTCCAACGACGACAAGCTCGCGGAACGCCTGACAGCCGCCGGACAGGAGACCGGCGAGCGCGTCTGGCGCATGCCGCTCGGTCCCGAATATGACAAGCAGATCGACTCGCAGTTCGCCGACATGAAGAACACCGGAACCCGCAACGGCGGTTCGATCACCGCGGCGCAGTTCCTGCAGCGCTTTGTTGACGGCACGCCATGGGCGCATCTCGACATCGCGGGCACGGCGATGGGCGTTCCCGCATCGGACCTTAACCGGAGCTGGGGCTCGGGCTACGGTGTGAGGCTGCTGAACCAGCTCGTGGCCGATAACTACGAGGCGAAGAAGTAAAAACGCGGGAGCGTCATCCTGAGGCGCGAGCACTTGCGAGCCTCGAAGGATGATATGACTGAGGCGTGAGCCGTTTCCTCAAGGCCTGGCCTTCGAGGCTTGACGGCTTCGCCGCCTGCGCACCTCAGGGTGACGGCCAAGTCCTCGAAGGATTCAGGCACGATGACCGAAGTGTTGTTTTACCATCTGCAGGACATGACACTTGAAAAAGTGTTGCCGCCGCTGCTTGAGAAATCCCTCGAGCGCGGGTGGCGTGTTGCGGTGCAGACCGGATCGGAGGAGCGCGCGGAGGCGCTCGACGCGCATCTGTGGACCTATCGCGACGATTCGTTTTTGCCGCATGGCACATGGCGCGAAAGTGACGTCGCGAACCAGCCGATCGTCCTCACGGTGGATGACGGCAATCCGAACAACGCCAATGTGAGGTTCATTGTCGATACGGCGGGCTTGCCGAAGGATTGTGCAACCTACGACCGCGTGGTTCTGGTGTTCAATGGCGATGACGATGAAGCCTTGAGCGTTGCGCGGGCGGCCTGGACCGACGGTAAATCCCGCGGGCTCGATCTGACCTACTGGCAGGCCGATGAACGCGGCAGATGGCAGAAGCGGGCCTGACGATGTCGGCTGCGGCATCTTCGGCTGCGTTAAACATTACAGTCTTTTTCGTTGACCTGACCGGCGGTTAGCCACCATGGTGCCGCAAAGGGGTGTTGGAAGGCCGGGCTTGTGCCGTGATGAGGCGCATGTTCCATCAGAGCTGCCCTACGACGCGCAAATGATTGTTTAGGCATTTGCTTTAGTGGTGTCCGGGTTCCGTCATGCGCTTTCAAGGCGCCAGGTTTGTGTGAGAGCGAAGATTTGAGCGTCCAGCGTAAAAGCATCCATGTCCGGCAATGGGTCGCCCTTCTGATTGTGGCTCCCATGGTCACGGGTTGCGGCGGTGTCGGCGCGCTGTCGGATTTTTCGCTCAAGGATCAGGAGTGGTTCGCGCGGCCTGGCAAGATTTTCAAGGCCGGCAACAGTTCGATTGAAACCCCGCCGCTCAGTCCGACCAAGGAAGTTTCTCCCAACGATCTGATTTCGTCCGACGGCCAGTGCCCTGGCGCTGTCGCTCCGGGTCCCGCCGATGCCAATGCATCGACCGAAGGTCAGATTGTCGCAGCGCCGGTTGCGCTGGGTCATACCGAATGCGATGTCGCGCGCGCGATCGCCGTCGCGCCGGACAGCGTGAACCTGACGAACAACGAGCGGGGTGATCGCGTCGCGCTCGTGACGTGGCGGACTGGTCCGCGCCCCGGCGCCTACACCTTCACGTCCGGCCGCCTGACGTCGATTGAACGTGTCGATGTGCCGCCGCCGGAAAAGCCGGCGCGGGGCGCCAAGAAGAAGCGCGCCTGACCTCCAGGGCGAACCTCATGGTGAGGGGCGAGCGAAACCTCGCGTCTGGAATCATGGACTTGAGACAGGGCAATCTTCATTGATCCGATGTCATCCTTCGAGACGCGCGTATAGCGCGCTCCTCAGGACGAGGATCGTGGATTTTTAGCCAGCCGCTTCGTCGTAGGACGAACTTGCTTCCAGCCATTCATCTTCAGCGCGTTGCAACGCCTCAGCCGCGCTTGCGCGCGCCTTGGTCAGTTGCGCCGCCTGTTTCGGGTCGCGTTTGAACAGATCGGGCAGGGCGAGCGCCGTGTCGATCTTCTCGATGATGCCGGTGATCCGCGCGATCTCGCTTTCGGCCTGCGCGATCTTCTGCTTCAGCGGGACGCGCTTTTCTTTCGGGCGCGGCTGCGGCTTGTCGCGATTTCCGCTGCGTTCATTGCTGGCGCGGTCTCGTTCCCCCGAGCGCGTGGTCAGCACCGAGCGCCGATAGTCATCGAGGTCGCCGTCGTAAGGCGTCACGGCGCGGTCCGCCACCACCCAGAGTTGATCGGCGCAGGCCTCGATCAGGTAGCGGTCATGCGACACCATGATGATCGCGCCGGGAAAATCGTTGATGGCTTCGGCGAGCGCCGCGCGGCTGTCGATGTCCAGATGGTTGGTCGGCTCGTCGAGGATGATCATGTTCGGGCCGTAGAAGGTCGCAAGCCCAAGCAGCAATCGCGCCTTCTCGCCGCCGGAAAGCGAACTGACCTTGGTATCACCGGCCTTCCCGGAAAATCCGATTGCGCCGGTGCGCGCACGGACTTTCGTTTCCGTCTCGTTCGGCATCAGCCGCCGCAGGTGATCGTAAGCGGAGCCTTCGAGGTCGAGTTCGTCGGTCTGATGCTGCGCGAAGTAGCCGACCGAGAGGTTGGCCGCGCGCACCACCTTGCCGGAAAACGGCGGCAGCTTGCCGGCCAGAAGTTTCACCAGTGTCGATTTGCCGTTGCCATTGGAGCCGAGCAGGGCGATGCGGTCATCATTGTCGATACGCAGGGTGACCTTGTTCAGCACGGGCTTTGCCGGATCGTAGCCGACCGAGACGCCATCCACCGCGATAATCGGCGGCGAGAGTGTTTTCTCAGGTTCGGGAAACGTGATCTCGCGCACGTCTTGCGTGACAAGCGCCGTGACCGGCTTCATCCGTTCCAGCATTTTCACGCGCGATTGCGCCTGTTTCGCTTTCGAGGCCTTGGCCTTGAAGCGGTCGACAAACGCCTGCAGCCGCTTGCGTTCGTCCATCTGCTTTTTGGCGTGTTTCGCGTCGAGCATTTCGCGCGTCGCGCGCTGCTCCTCGAACGACGAATACGTTCCCTTGTAGAGCGTGAGCTTGCCGCGATCGAGATGCAGGATCTGATCGACGGAGGTGTCGAGCAGATCGCGGTCGTGGCTGATGACGATGACCGTGCGCGGATAATTCGCAAGGTGATCTTCAAGCCAGAGCGTGCCTTCGAGGTCGAGATAGTTGGTCGGCTCGTCCAGCAGCAGGAGATCGGGCGCGGCGAACAGCGTCGCCGCCAGCGCGACGCGCATACGCCAGCCGCCGGAAAATTCCGAGCACGAGCGTAACTGATCGGCAGCCGAGAAACCAAGGCCCGAGAGAATGGCCGCCGCCCGGGCCGGCGCGGAATGCGCGTCGATATCAACGAGGCGCGTCTGGATGTCGGCGATGCGATGCGGATCCTGTGCGGTTTCCGCTTCCTGAAGCAGCGCGGCGCGTTCGAGGTCGGCCTTGAGCACGACGTCGATCAGGCTTTCGGGGCCGTCAGGCGCTTCCTGCGCCAGACTGCCGATGGTCCAGCGCGGCGGAATGGTGATGGAGCCGGTTTCTGTCGGCAGGTCGCCGCGAATGGCGTGAAACAATGTCGATTTTCCAACGCCATTCCGCCCGACAAAACCGACGCGCGCGCCCGGCACGATCTGAACCGTGCTCTGGTCGATCAGAAGGCGTCCGGCGATCCGGATGGAAATGTCATTGATGGACAGCATGGCGGGCTTTTACGGAACAGCCCGCCGAACGCAACAGCTTTGTCGGGTAAAATGGCGGCGAATCGCGATAGCTCTCGCCGCGCCGGTTTCGGTTTGCGAGCGAAGGCGCTAGTGCGATTTTGGGTCCGGAACGAGCGGCGCGGCTTCGCCATCGAGTTCAGGCAGGCGCGCAATCAATGCGTTCAATCTCTGCGGCGGTTCAGCCGGCTGGCGGTAGAGCGTATCGCGCAGCCGTTCACCGATGCCCTGACAAACGGCTTCGCTGTGAAGATGATCGAGATGGACATCGGGAGCATTCAATCGAGTCGCCATGATCAATTCCAATCCGGCTTGTTTCAATTGGCTTCAAGTTTGAATCAATACCACGGGACAATGCCTTGACCGCCGTTCGGGTTCGCGACTTTGCCGCGCATGGTTTGAATCCGGTAAAAATTTAAATGCCGGGAACCGGGAACCCGGAAGAAAAAAGCCCCCGAACAGTTTCACCTGATCGGAGGCCCAAGTCAGTGGGAGGAGCTTTCCGCTCAGTAGCAGACGTTGACCACCCGATAGCGCAGGCCATACGGCGTGGGGACGAGGCGCTTCACGTAGCAGCCGTAACCGGGGCCGTAGCCGCCGACATAGAGACCGTAACCGTGGCCCCAGTAGCCGTGATGGTGATGATGATGCCAGCCGCCTTTCCAGCCCTTGGCCGAAGCCTCGGTGGACATCATCGCGGTGGTGGACAGAGCAGCGACAGCAGCCACTCCAAGAACGAGTTTGCGCAACATGACAAGTCTCCTTCGGTTTGGCGCGGGGCGCCTTGAGGTGTCCCTGCATGTCTGTCGATAGGTCCGGCGAAAAGGTTCGACCCGGAAAGGGTGCGACAAAAAGACCAGCCGCCTGTGGGCGGCTGGTCCGGAATGTCGGATCGGTTGTCCGGGCTCAGTAGCAGCGGTTCACCAGCCGGTAGCGATAGCCCCACGGTGTCGGAACCAGGCGCTTCACATAGCAACCGCCATAACCGCCGCCAAAATAGACCGGGCCGCCGATGAAACGTGGTCCGCCCCAGCCGCGATGGAAGCCACCGCCGTGCCAGCCGCCATGTCCGCGATGCCAGCCATGGGCGGAGGCGACCGACGGACTGAATGTAGCCGCGCCGAGAGCCGCGGTCGCGGCGCATGCAAGAATGAGTTTGCGCAACATGATAATCTCCTCGTGTTCGAGGCCGGTTGAGTTGACTGATCGAAGCCTCGTTGTGCGCAAGACTAGGCCTGCGATCCTGAACTGCGCCGGGACGAGCCGGTTAGCCCCGGTTCATGTCGATGGGAGCCGCGGGCCCGTCTCTCGATGCGGGAAATTTCCGCGCGGGTCTTGGCAGAACCATCCGGCAGAGGTATCGGGGGGCAGGATGCCGCTCATCCGGGGCGGGCTGCTGGCATACCAGCTTGCCGTTGCATCACCGCGCCTTTATAAGCGCGGCAAATCTTCCAACAGACATGCTTTGAGGACAGTACCATGGCGATTGAGCGCACCTTTTCGATTATCAAGCCGGACGCGACCGCGCGCAATCTCACCGGCGCCGTCAATGCGATCATCGAGAAGGCCGGACTTCGCATCGTCGCGCAGAAGCGCATCCTGATGACCCGCGCGCAGGCCGAAACATTCTATGCCGTGCACAAGGCGCGCCCGTTCTTTGGCGAACTGGTTGACTTCATGATCTCGGGTCCGGTTGTGGTTCAGGTCCTCGAAGGCGAGGGCGCGATCCTGAAGTACCGCGACGTGATGGGTGCGACCGATCCGTCGAAGGCTGCCGAGGGCACCATCCGCAAGGCGCACGCCAAGTCGATCGGCGAAAACTCGGTGCACGGTTCGGACGCGCCGGAAACCGCCGTGATCGAGATCGCGCAGTTCTTCGCAGGCAACGAAATCGTCGGCTGATCAACAGCCGGCACTAAAATGGTCGGGGGCCACACCCGTGAACTGGATCGCGCAGATTTTCGATCCCGCCGCAATCGGCGGTCTCATCACTCAGTTCGAGAATGAGATTCAGCACCCCCATTTCTGGGTGGCCCTGACCAAGATCATCTGGATCAACGTGTTGTTGTCGGGCGACAACGCGCTGGTGATCGCGCTGGCGTGCCGGGGGCTTCAGCCCAAGCAGCGCGTCTGGGGCATGATCCTCGGTGCGGGTGTCGCGGTGTTCCTGCGCATCATCTTCACCTTCATCGTCGTCACATTGATGACGGTGCCGTTCCTGAAACTCGTTGGGGGCCTCGCGCTGCTGTTTATCGCGGCAAAGCTCCTCGTTCCTGAAAAGGAAGACGAAGATGGCGTGCAGGCCGCCGCTCATCTCTGGGCCGCGGTTCGCATCGTCGCCGTCGCCGACATCATCATGAGCCTCGACAACGTGATCGCGGTGGCCGCGGCGGCCAACGGCAGCGCCATCCTGCTGATCCTCGGTCTTGCCATCAGCATTCCGATGATTGTCGCCGGTGCGGCGCTGATCATGGCGCTGCTCGACCGCGTTCCGGCGCTGGTCTGGCTCGGTGCGGCCTTGCTCGGCTGGATCGCGGGCGAGGTGATCGCCACCGATCCCGCCATTGCGCCATGGTTGCACCGCGTGCTTGATGGCCATATCGCACTGGATGTCGACACGACCTCGGCGATGTTCGGTTTCGCCAAGCACCTCAAGTTCGATGGCGAGATCGGCGAACTGACGCTTGCGGTGCTTGGCGTGATCGTGGTGCTGGTGGTCGGCTCGATCTGGCGTAAACGCGCGCTGCGCGAGCAGCACGAGGCGCCGGCAACGGCGTAACGGGCGCGGTCCTCATCCTGAGGAGCGCGCTTGGCGCGCGTCTCGAAGGATGAGGGCGACATGCTGTTGCCCACGGTTCGAGACGCGAGGCTTCGCCTCGCTCCTCACCATGAGGGCACAATCTTCCGGTGTCTATGACTCAGGCAAGGTCGGGATTCCGCCGCCTTCAGCCGCTCACCACTTCAGTTCGACGCCGACGGTGCCCTGATGGGACTCGAAGCCGCTGCGGTAGCGGCCATCGTAGTTCGCATAAAGCCTTGCCGTATTGCTCAATATCCACGACACGGCGGCGCCGGCGTCGGCGCCGTTGCGGCTCTCGCGAACACCCGCGACGCTAATCGCGTTGTTGCCGAGGCTGACCTGCACCGCGCCGATGTTCTGGACGAAGTTGTCGACGAACTTGCCATAGGCCGACACGTCGATGGCCTGCTGGCCGACGATCCAGTAGTGACCGACCTCGGCGCCGGCCAGCACGCGGGCGCGCTCGCCATGTCCGTCCGCGACAGTGACCGGGTTGAAGCCGCCGGTTTCAGCAAAGGCGTCGGTGCGTGCCGAGACATATTCGAGCGCGACCTTGGGCACGATCCGGCTCTGCCCGAATGAATAGGTGTAGTTCAACTCGCCGAGCACGCCGTCGACGCTGCCGCGATAGTTGGCGACCGCGCCGCCAAGCGCTGTGGTACGGGTCGAGTTGATGTGGGCGAAACCGTGAACCGCGGCCATGGCCACCGTCCAGGGACCGGTGGAGTAGGAGGCATTGACGCCGAGCTGGGTCATGCCGAGGGTCGCGGTCTGCAGCGCGAGCGGCACGTCGATCCAGGTGTTGCTCTGGTCAACCGAAAAGCCGACGTTCAGGCCGGGCGCGAGCGTCGCACCGATCCCACCGACGACGCCAAGCGTTCCGCGCTTGTCGCCAACGAAAGTCCCCTGTGCCGCGGTACGCGCACGGGTACCGTAGGTTTCAGCCCAGGTCCGATAAAGCGGTTCTGTCGTGCTTTGCGATGCGCCGCCGCCGCCCGAATTGTCCCGCCTCGCATATCCATAGGTGGCCTCGCGGCCCATACGCTGCAGGAAGCTGCTGCCGAGGTCGAACTGGGCGGCGTTGAACGAGAGCTGGGAGGCGTTGTCCGTCGAATTTGGAAATACCGGCAAGAACTGTGCGCGCGCGCTGGAGGTTCCGCACAGCATGGCAAGGCCCGCCACCACAGCGCACAGCGCCGTGTCTCGGTTCAGGCTCGCGCGCGGCGGGAAAATTCTCATCAAGCGGAACTCAAAAGGACTTGCGGCCAGGGTATCCGGCGATTTGCCCCGAATCCGGCGCTTGCGTCAACGCAAGCGCTGGTCCCGACGGCCATTCCAGCAGTCTGTGGTGCTCGCGCAACAGGCCGCTTGTGGCCTCGCGCCGTCTTGCTAAGGCGAAACTTTCATGTTGGGATTGGCGCAGCAATCGGATTTGGGCCATTCGGCTGTGCAATTGGACGACGTTATATCCAGCAAGACATTTGAAGCCCGCTAGCGGCGTGGCACGCGATGAGCGTGGCCGCGTCTTTTTTGTATTTGGAGAGGAGACAGGCGTTGGCAAAAGGTACGGTCAAGTGGTTCAACCCGACCAAGGGCTATGGGTTCATCAAACCGGCGGTCGGTGACAAGGATGTATTCGTGCACATCTCGGCGGTGGAGCGGGCAGGGCTTTCGACCCTCAACGAAAACCAGACGATCGAATACGAACTGGTGGAAAATCGCGGAAAGTCGTCGGCTGAAAATCTGAAGGTTTCCTGATTTCCGGAATTTGGAAATGCAGTACCCCGGCAACATGTGCCGGGGGCGTTGTTCGCGCAAAGCTAGATGATAGTCGGCGCGATCAATGCGTCATCCGGACTGCCGGCGTCGGATTTGCACACGCCGTTTTCCAGCCGCATGCGTCCGCTCGCAACAAGCCGTAGCGAATCCGGATAGATGCCGTGCTCCACAGCGAGCACCCGGGCCCCCAGGGAATCCGGCGTATCGTCATCGCGCACGGCGACCGCGCCCTGCATGATGATCGGGCCGGAATCCATTTCAGGCACGACGAAATGAACCGTTGCGCCGTGAATCTTCACGCCGTCAGCCAGCGCTCGTTCGTGGGTATGAAGTCCCTTGTAGGATGGCAGCAGCGCCGGATGGATGTTGATCATCCGGCCTTCCCACTGCCGGACGAACCATGGTGTCAGCAGCCGGAGAAATCCAGCGAGGCAGACCAGTTCGACGTCGTGGGCGACAAGGACCTCGTGCAGCTTGCGCTCGAAGGCTTCGCGATCTTTGCCGAACGGTTTGCTTTCGATGGTCTCGGTCTTGATTCCGGCGGCGCTGGCTTTTGCCAATCCGCCCGCGCCCGCGATGTTGGAAATCACCAGCGCGATCTGCGCCGGGTAGTCGGCCGCCGCGGCGGCCTCGATCAGCGCGGTCATGTTGGAGCCGCGCCCGGAGATCAGAATGGCGACGCGGCGTTTTGCCATCTCAATCCGCCATATTGAGGTGACCGGCATAGATCACGCGCTCATCGCCGGACGCTTCGACGACTTCGCCGAGATCGACGACGGCCTCGCCATTCTGCGCGAACACGTCCATGACCTCGACAAGCTGCTCGCGCCTGACGACGGCGACCATGCCGATGCCGCAGTTGAAGGTGCGCAGCAGTTCGAGTTCGGCGATGTTGCCTTCGCGGGCCAGCCACTTGAACACCGGCAGCACCGGAACGGTGTTCAGGTTGATCCGAACGCCGAGGTGCTTGGGCAGCACGCGTGGAATGTTGTCGGTGAAGCCGCCGCCGGTGATGTGGGCGAGGCCCTTGACCGCGCCGGTCTGGCGGATCGCGGCGAGGCAGGATTTTACATAGAGCTTGGTGGGCGCGAGCAGGGCGCCGCCGAGCGTCATCACCGGTGCGAAGGGTGCGGGTGCGTCGAACGCGACGCCGGACTTTTCGACCACCTTGCGGACCAGCGAGAAACCGTTGGAATGGACGCCCGAGGAGGCAAGGCCGATCACGGCGTCGCCGGGACCGATGTCCTTGTGCGGCAGCAGCGTGCCGCGCTCCGCCGCACCCACGGCAAAGCCCGCGAGGTCGTAATCGCCGTCCTTGTAGAGACCGGGCATTTCGGCCGTCTCGCCGCCGATCAGCGCGCAGCCGGATTCGCGGCAGCCTTCGGCGACACCGGCGACGATCGAGGCGGTGGCCTCCGGGTCGAGCTTGCCGCAGGCAAAATAGTCCAGAAAGAACAGTGGTTCCGCGCCCTGAACCACAAGGTCGTTGACCGACATGGCGACAAGGTCGATGCCGATACCGCTATGGATGCCGGTTTCGATGGCGATCTTGACCTTGGTGCCGACGCCGTCGGTGGCCGCAACAAGGACCGGATCCTTGAATCCGGCCGCCTTGAGGTCGAACAGTCCGCCAAATCCGCCGATTTCGGCGTCCGCGCCCGCGCGAGCCGTGGCCCGGACCATGGGCTTGATGAGGTCCACCAGCCGGTTTCCGGCGTCGATATCGACGCCCGCGGATGAATAGGTCAGGCCGGATTTTTGATCGGTCATGATGCGGACTTGTCAGCCACTACACTGGGATTTCGTGAGTTAGCCGGTGGTTACGTCGGATTTGGCGCTGGCGCAATGGCCAGTGTCCTGAATCCGAAAGTTCGCCCGAGTTTACAACATCTTCCGTAGCGAACTTCGGATTCAAAAAGACACTAGAAAACTATAATTCTGGTGTGGTTTTGGGTCGCAAGTCCGCAAACGAGCGCGCTGGATTCACGATGCGGACTTGCGACCCACCACACCAGGGCGACCTTGTGCATAGCTATGAGAACGGCCCCGATGACAGGGAGCCGCGCCCCCATGTCCTTTGCAAGGGCGGAGGGGCTCGCTAAAAAGACGAGGAGCCGGGAAACGTCGCGTGAATCTACCGAACATCATTACCCTTGCCCGCATCCTGCTGGTGCCGGTCATCGTCTGGGCGATTGCGTCCAACCAGATGGCGATTGCGTTCTTTATCTTCGTCACAGCCGGGGTCAGCGACGCCATCGACGGATTCCTGGCCAAGCGGTTCAACATGACCACCGAGATCGGGGCGCTGCTCGATCCGGTGGCCGACAAGGCGCTGCTGGTCTCGATCTATGTCACCCTTGGCATTTCGGGCGACATTCCGCGGTGGCTGGTGATCCTGGTGGTGTCGCGCGATTTCATGATCGTCGGCGCGGTGATTATTTCATGGCTGGTGGACAATCCGGTCCCAATGAAGCCGCTGATGGTGTCCAAACTCAACACCGTGGCGCAGGTGTCGTTCGCCGCGCTGGTGCTGGCGTCACTCGGTTTCGGTTTTAGCACAGCGCCTTACGAGATCGCGTTGATGTTGTGCGTGACGGTCTTGACGCTGCTTTCGGTGTCCTTCTATCTCGTGGAGTGGGCGCGGCATATGAGTGCGGGCGCCCCGCCTTCACCTTAAGATGTGGCCAGTTGGCTGTTTGTTGCGTAGGTCGGGAGTCACTGCGTGGTAGTTCGCCTTCGCCCCCGTCAGCTCGCCTTTACGCTGCCGCATGCGGAAAGCCTGACGCGCGACAATTTCCTTGAAGGGGCGGCCAACGCGCAGGCGCTGGCACTGGTCGATACATGGCCGGACTGGCCCAATCGCGTGATGATGCTCGCCGGGCCGGAAGGCAGCGGCAAAAGCCATCTCGCTTCGATCTGGGCCACCGAGGCCGGCGCGCGATCGGTTGCGGCTCATGCCCTCACACCGGCCAACGTGCCGGGGGAACTGGCGACCGGCGCGCTGGTGGTGGAAGATCTCGATCCCGCATCGTTCGACGAGCGGGCGCTGTTTCATCTTCTTAATCTGGCACGCGAGGATAGAGCCTATATCCTGCTGACCGGCCGTGTGCCGCCGTCGTCCTTCGACGTGACATTGCACGATCTGCGGTCGCGGCTGCGGGCCGTGCCGGTGATCGCGCTGACGCCGCCTGACGACCAGTTGTTCCGTGCCCTGATCGTCAAGTTCTGCGCCGACCGGCAAATGTCCGTGGACGAGAGCATCGTCAGCTATCTGACGACCCGGATCGAGCGGTCCTTCGCGGCCGCCCGCCGGTCTGTCGAGCAGATCGACGAGGAGGCGCTGCGGCGCGGGCGTCCGGTGACCCGCGCGCTGGCGGCCGAGGTTTTGAAAGATCCTGCGGCCTGAGCGCACAGGGCCTTGTCGTTAACCGCTGTTGGCTCATCATGTCATCGAACTGTCACGAGACTGGCACATTGTCTCGCTGGAACGGACGTAACGTCCGGCTTGATGGCATGGTATAAGGTTGTTCTTCATGGATGGCGCGCAAGCTGTTGTAAAAAAAGAAGAAAATATTGAAACGGCAAGCGCGGCGGTAATTGGCGAAAGCCCCGAACGCTTCATCAACCGCGAACTGTCATGGCTTCATTTCAACCGCCGGGTGCTGGAGGAGTCGGTCAATCCGAACCATCCGGCGCTGGAGCGGGTCCGGTTCCTGTCGATTTCCGCCAATAACCTTGATGAGTTCTTCATGGTCCGCGTCGCGGGCCTTAAGGCGCAGGTCCGCGAAGGCATCACCGAGCGAAGTCCGGACGGTTCGACACCCGCCGAGCAACTCGTGAAGATCAACGAGACTGTCTCAAAGCTCGCCAGCGACCAGCAGGCGATCTGGCGCGACTTGCGGAACATGCTGGCCGATGTCGGCATCGTTCTGGTCGACGGCAAGGATGTGACCAAGACCGAAGCCGCCTGGATCGAGGATCATTTCCTTCACAACATCTTCCCGCTGCTGACGCCGCTGGCGATCGACCCGGCGCATCCATTCCCGTTCATTCCGAGCCTCGGATTCACCATCGCGCTGCATCTGGCGCGGGTCTCCGACGGCAAGGCGATGAACGCGCTGATCCGCATGCCGGGCAAGATCGACCGCTTTATCCGCATGCCCGCGGGCAAGGATGGCTCGGTGCGCCTGATCACGCTGGAACAGGCGACCAGCCTGTTCATCGGGCGGCTGTTTCCCGGCTACACCGTCAAGGGGCAGGGCGCGTTCCGCATCATCCGCGACTCCGAGCTCGAAATCGAGGAAGAAGCTGAAGACCTCGTCCGCCTGTTCGAGTCGGCGCTCAAGCGCCGACGCCGCGGGTCGGTGATCCGTCTCGAAATCGAGGCGACCATGCCGGATGAGCTGCGCGCCTTCGTGCAGCGCGCGCTCTCGACACCGGATGACGATGTGCTGATCGTCGATGGCGTGCTCGCCATGAACGAGCTGTCGCAACTGACGCGGCTGGACCGTCCCGATCTCGAATTCACGCCCTATGTGCCGCGTCATCCGGAGCGGGTGCGCGATCACGGCGGCGACATCTTCGCCGCGATTCGCCAGAAGGACCTGATCGTCCACCATCCCTATGAATCGTTCGACGTGGTGGTGCAGTTCCTGCAGCAGGCCGCGCGCGATCCCGACGTGGTCGCGATCAAACAGACGCTGTACCGCACCTCGCGGGATTCACCGATCGTCCGCACGCTCGCGGAAGCCGCCGAGGCCGGGAAGTCGGTGACGGCGCTGGTCGAACTGAAGGCGCGGTTCGATGAAGAAGCCAACATCCGCTGGGCGCGCGACCTTGAGCGCGCTGGCGTGCAGGTCGTCTACGGTTTTCTCGAACTGAAGACCCACGCCAAACTGTCGCTGGTGGTTCGCCGCGAAGGCGCCGGCCTCACCACTTATGTCCATGCCGGCACCGGCAACTATCATCCGGTCACCGCGCGCATCTACACCGACCTGTCATACTTCACGTCGGACCCGGTGATCGCGCGCGATGCCGCGCGCGTCTTCAACTACATCACCGGTTATGCAGAGCCGCGCGACATCGAAAAGATGGGCGTCTCGCCGCTGACGCTGCGCAAGCGGATGCTTGAGCACATCCATGCCGAAAGCAATCACGCGCGCCATGGCAAGCCGGGCGCGATCTGGCTGAAGATGAATTCGCTGGTCGATCCCGAGATCATCGACGCGCTCTACGAAGCCTCGCAGGCGGGCGTCTCGATCGACCTGGTGATCCGCGGGATCTGCTGTCTGCGCCCGGGGGTTCCCGGACTGTCGGAGAATATCCGGGTCAAGTCGATCATCGGCCGGTTCCTGGAACATGGGCGAATCTACTGCTTCGGCATGGGGCACGGCCTGCCGAGTGCGAAAGCCGCTGTGTATATCTCCTCGGCGGACATGATGCCTCGCAATCTCGACCGCCGTGTCGAGGTATTGTGTCCATTGCAGAATCCCACGGTTCATCAGCAGGTTCTCGAACAGATCATGGTTGCGAACCTGAAAGACAATGAGCAGAGCTGGCAGTTGTTGCCCGATGGATCGTCAACGCGTATGAAGGCCGCGAAGGGCGAGGAGCCTTTCAACGTGCACAATTACTTCATGACGAATCCGAGTCTGTCTGGCCGTGGAAAGTCACTTAAAGAATCTTCGCCACGCCGTCTTACGCGCCGTTCGGAGCGTTAGTGGCACGAAGCCCGTATCCGTGACCACGGCTCCCGTGCGCGAGCATCACCGCTCGCGAAAGACCACCAAGACCGTCGCTGTCATCGACATCGGATCGAACTCGG
Organism: Afipia sp.; assembly: GCA_050249215.1. Classification (GTDB taxonomy): domain Bacteria; phylum Pseudomonadota; class Alphaproteobacteria; order Rhizobiales; family Xanthobacteraceae; genus Afipia. The sequence continues at coordinate 289,398 of JBFWQX010000003.1, read as the reverse complement.
TGCGCCTTGTCGTCTATGAGGACAAGACGCGCAATCTTGCGCCGATCTTCAACGAGAAGACATTGTGCGGTCTCGGCCGTGAAGTTCAGTCGACCGGACTGCTCGCGGCCGATGCGGTGGACAAGGCGCTGGCCGCCCTGCGGCGGTTCAAGGCGCTTTGCAAGGTGATGAGGGTCGGTGAGGTTCATGCGATCGCCACCGCGGCCTGCCGCGACGCGAGCAATGGTCCGGACTTCATCACGAAAGCCGAACGCATTTGCGGATGCACCATCGAAATTCTCTCCGGCGCGCGCGAGGCGCGGCTGTCGGCGCTCGGCGTCGCGTCGGGTGTGTACAAGCCCGACGGCATTGTCGGCGATCTCGGCGGCGGATCTCTGGAACTGATTGATGTGCGCGGTCACCGGCTGCGCTCGGGAACGACGCTTCCGCTCGGCGGGCTGGCGCTGCAGGACGCTTCGCAGAAGTCGCTGAAGAAAGCGGAGCGGATCGTCGCCGATCAGTTGAATGATCTTCCCCAGCTCAAGGCGGGGCGAGGGCGGACGTTCTATGCGGTCGGCGGAACATGGCGCGCTCTGGCGCGCATTCATATCATCCAGAGCGGCTATCCGCTGCGGGTCATGCACGGCTACACCATTCCGGCGGTAGAGGCGCTGGACTTCGTCAAGCGCCTGCGCCGGCTGGCGGCGAGCAACACACTCGCCGACATCGAGACGGTCGCCGATGCGCGCCGCCCGCTGCTGACCTATGCTGCGCTTGTGCTCGAATACATCATCCGTGTCGCGAAGCCGAAGACCATCATGTTCTCGACATACGGTGTGCGCGAGGGCCTGATGTACGAAATGCTGTCCGAGAAGGAGCAGCACAAGGATGGGCTGATCGCCACCGCGCAGACGCTGAACGAATTGCGGTCGCGCTCGCCGCGCCACGCCGACGATCTGATCGTATGGACCGACAAGCTGTTCCGTGTCGCGGGCCTGCGCGAGACCGACGACGAAAAGCGGCTGCGCCATGTGGCGTGCTGGCTGTCGGACGCGGGCTGGCGCGCGCATCCGGATCATCGCGGCGAGCAGGCGCTCGATCTCATCAGCAACGGCAATTTCGGTTCCGTGACCCATCAGGGCAGAGCCTTCCTTGCGCTGGCGATCTATTACCGGTACGCGGGATTGAACGCGGAAAACGAGGCGCCTGAAGCCGTTCGTGCGTTGATCACGCCAGCGATGGTGGACCGCGCACGGCTGATCGGCGCGACATTCCGCGTCGCGTTCATGATTTCGGCCGCACAGCGCGGTGTGCTCTCGCACACGCATTTCCGCAATCAGGGCCGCAAGCTGTTGCTGGTGTTCGACAAGCGGGCATCCGATCTGGCCGCGGATCGCGTCATCAACCGCTACAAGCAACTGGTGCGCCTGATCGGGCGTACCGGGGCCATTGTGAAGCCGTAGCGATGCAATCGTCTGCTGATCGCTCTGGCAGGCCAAATCCCGATCGCTTCTGGCTCCTGGCAGCGCTGGCGCTGGCGCTGGCGGCAAGCCTTGCCGTTCCTTTCTTCCTGATCGACCTTCCGCCGGTGCTGGACTATCCCAATCACCTGGCGCGCTATGTCGTGCTGGCGCATCCGGACGATCCCGTCCTGTCGCAGATGTACACGCCGCGCTGGGGCATCCTGCCGAATATCGGCATGGATGCGTTGGCCGCCGTCCTGCTGAAATTTTCCAATCCCCATAGCGGCGGCCGCTTGCTGTTGGCGCTCAGTCTGTTTGCGCCGGTGGCCGGCGTGGTTGCCTATAGCCGCGTGGCTTTCGGACGTTTCACATACTGGCCGCTCGCCTCGGGGCTGGCCGCCTGGAGCGCGGTGTTTTTTCTCGGCTTCATGAATTTTCTGCTGTCGGTGGGGCTGGCCTTTGGCGCGGCCGCGCTGTGGATTGCCCTGGATCGGCGACGGCAGCGCTTCAGTGCCGCAATCTCAACGGCAATTGCTGTCGCGGTGATTTTCTTCTGTCATATCTTCGGCGTGTTGCTCGCCGCGTTGCTGATCGGCTCATACGAATTGTCGCGTCTTGTCGCGTTGTGGAAAGACGGAAAGCTGACAGCCGGAGAACTGATGCGAACCATGTTGCTGGCCGCGTTGTTGCTCGCGCCAGCGCTGGCGCTTTATCTGGCTTCGCCGCTGTCAGGCGACGCGACGCCGGGGACATGGAACGGCTGGCAGAAGGCGTTTGTGATATTCGCGCCATTCACTGTCTACAGCACGGCGTTGACTGTCACGACCGGCGTCGTGGTCTTTACCGTTCTGGTACTGATCTGGCGGCAGTCGACGTTTGCACAAGGGATTCCGCTGGCGCTCGCGGGGCTGGGGATCGTGTTTCTTGTGGCGCCATCCACGATCAAAGGCGGGACCTTCGTCGAGGCGCGGCTGGCGCTGATGTTTGCGCTCGTGATCTTTGCGGGCATGCAGCCACGGCTTACGTCCCGTCAGAGACTCGCCGTGGGCGTCGCAGTCGTGGCGCTGATCTCTGTCCGGGCCGTGCATGTCGCCGTAGCGTGGGCGGATCACCGGCAGGATCTTGCTGCTGTGCGAGCGGCCATCGCTGAGGTGAAACCCGGTTCGCGCGTTCTGGTGGCGCGCGGTCATCCCGGATATGAAACCGCGGGCGTTGTGCCGCAGGAGCGTGCCCTGCCGGGCATGTATCGCCTGGATGGTCATCTCGGCGCGCTGCTCCTGATCGAGAGGCGTGCGTTCTGGCCGCTGATGTTCGCGGATCCGGCGCAGCAGCCGATGACGGTGAAGCCGCCTTACGACCGCATCGCGCATCCGCTCGGCGAGCCGGCCGACTGGCCGCTGCTGCATCAGGATCGTTTCTCAGCGGCCGATCTTGCGCTGGCGCGGTATCTGCCGGACTGGCGCGGCAACTTCGACGATGTCCTGCTGATTGATCCGCCAACGCCTTTGCAGCCGCCGCGCGGTTTGTCGCCGGTGGCCGCGAACAGTTATGCCGTTCTCTATCGAATCCAGCCGCGACCTTGAGCCATGGCGGTCAAGGTGGCGACTGGCACGTTTGTCGCATAAATTCCGGCGCCGCTATCGGGACCGATGTCCAACCGAACTGGAATGAAATGAGCAACGCCACTTTAGATCGCGTCGTGAAGGAAATCGCCGACGAGATGATGGAGCGAAAGGATCGCGGAGAGGTCGCGACCTATATTCCGGAACTGGCCGGGGTCGACGTCAATGCGTTCGGCCTCGTGGTTGTGGATTCCAGCGGGCATGTCGCGGCGGGCGGCGATGCGGACACCACGTTTTCGATCCAGAGCATCTCGAAGGTGTTCACGCTGACGCTGGCGCTCGGCATGATCGGCGACAAGCTGTGGCAGCGGGTGGGGCGCGAACCGTCGGGCAGTCCGTTCAACTCCATTGTTCAGCTCGAGCGCGAGCGCGGCATTCCCCGCAATCCTTTCATCAATGCGGGTGCGATTGCTGTCACCGACGCCATCCTGTCCGGTCATCAGCCCCGCGAGACGCTCGGCGAAATCATCCGGTTCATGCAGTTTTTGTCCGGCGATCCCTCGATCAAGATCGACGAGGCCGTCGCGGCCTCCGAGCAGCGCACCGGCTTTCGCAACATCGCGCTGGCGAACTACATGAAGTCGTTCGGCGTGATCGAAAACCCGGTGGAGCTGACGCTCGGCGTGTATTTCCACCAGTGCGCCATTGCGATGTCATGCCGCCAGCTTGCGTTGGCGGCGCGGTTTCTGGCGCATTCGGGGCGCAACCCGTCCACCGGCTTTCTGGTGGTGCCGGCGGAACGGGCGCGGCGCATCAACGCCGTGATGCTGACATGCGGCCACTACGATGGGTCGGGCGAGTTCGCTTATCGGGTCGGCCTGCCGGGAAAGAGCGGGGTCGGGGGCGGCATCCTGGCCATTGCGCCGGGCAAAGCGTCGATCGCGGTCTGGTCGCCGGGGCTGGATGCCAATGGCAATTCGCGGCTTGGGCGCGATGCGCTGGAAATCCTCAGCAAGCGGATGGGGTGGTCGATCTTCGGCGCGTAACGGGTAGCCAAGAAAAAAGGGCCGAAGCGCTGTGCTTCGACCCTTTTATTTGGCCTCGCAGGTCTTCTCCGGGCGGTCTGGCCACCCGGGCGTCGGACAGGCGGGCGACATCAATGCTCGGTGCCCCGCTTGGCGTCTTCGATCGCGGCTTCGTGGTACCAGCCAGCCCCCGAGACGGCGTAGTCGAACATCGGCTTGGCGGGCTCGGCCCGGGTCAGGCCCGAGCGGCCGCCGACCGGGAATTGGTAGATTTTGGCCGTCGGCTGGGTCGAATTAGGTGTCATTCCAGTCTCCTCTCGTTGGGCGCGTCTGCGCGTTGAGACAATGTAAGAGGAACGCACGTCTTTTGCGCGGGTTGCCCTATAAAAAGCAGGCGTTTGCATACAATTTGCGCATCCGCGATTCTGCGCCTTCCCTCAGCATGCGCTCAAACCGTTAACGCACTTCCGCAGGTGGGGTTTCCGCGCCCGGGCGGTCGGAAACCGTCTCGCTGCCAAACAAGGCAGACATTGAAATTGATCAGAAAATACGCACGCACCTGCGAGAGGTCCGCGAATCGCTCCGCCGGACCCCGTGCGTCTTCTCCGGTGCAAGACCCGGTCGGGCGGTACGCCTGCGGTGGTCAGTTGGCACGTTAAATGCTTGTTAACGGGCGCAGCCGTTTGCGGCCGGTCCTCCCGGCGGCTAAACCGGCCGGGAATTTAGCAACGCAATCGTTCACTCACGAGAGATCGAAATGACCAAGTACAAGCTCGAGTACATCTGGCTCGACGGATACACACCGACCCCCAGCCTTCGCGGCAAGACCCAGATCAAGGAATTCGACGCATTTCCGACGCTCGAACAGCTCCCGCTCTGGGGCTTTGACGGAAGCTCGACCCAGCAGGCCGAAGGCCACAGCTCGGATTGCGTGCTGAAGCCGGTTGCGGTGTACCCGGACGCCGCGCGCGTCAACGGCGCTCTGGTGATGTGCGAAGTCATGATGCCCGACGGCAAGACCCCGCATTCTTCCAACAAGCGCGCGACCATCCTCGATGACGCCGGCGCCTGGTTCGGCTTCGAGCAGGAATATTTCTTCTATAAGGACGGACGCCCGCTCGGCTTCCCCACGGAAGGCTATCCGGCTCCGCAGGGCCCGTACTACACCGGCGTCGGCTACAAGAATGTCGGCTCGGTCGCCCGCGAAATCGTCGAGGAGCACCTCAACCTCTGTCTCGCCGCCGGTATCAACCACGAAGGCATCAACGCTGAAGTGGCGAAGGGCCAGTGGGAGTTCCAGATTTTCGGCAAGGGGTCCAAGAAGGCCGCCGACGAAATGTGGATCGCGCGCTACCTGCTTCTCCGCCTTACCGAGAAGTACGGCATCGACATCGAATTCCACTGCAAACCGCTCGGCGATACCGACTGGAACGGCTCGGGCATGCACGCCAACTTCTCGACCGAGTATATGCGCACGGTCGGCGGCAAGGACTACTTTGAAGCCCTGATGAAGCAGTTCGACAAGAACCTGATGGATCACATCGCGGTTTACGGTCCGGACAACGACAAGCGCCTGACCGGCAAGCACGAGACCGCGCCGTGGAACAAGTTCTCCTACGGCGTGGCGGATCGCGGCGCGTCGATCCGTGTCCCGCACTCCTTCGTCAACAACGACTACAAGGGCTATCTGGAAGACCGCCGTCCGAACTCGCAGGGCGACCCCTACCAGATCGCTTCGCAGATACTGAAGACGATCTCGGAAGTTCCGACCTCGAAGAAGGCTGCGGCCTGATACCGCGCGGCCGGGTTCTCCGGCCGGCCGCGAGTTCTCCTCTCCAAACAAGACTTGGGCTCTCGCCGGACGGAAGCATCAGCTTCCGTCCGGTTTTGTTTTGCGGATTCGTCAAACGGAAATCGGGTGGAGCATGCAACGCGGCTGATCTTTAGTCCGGCTCATCGCACAGGGAGCTGATCATGGTCGCCGCAGCACAAGCGAAAGTTTCAACAACTACCGGGCCGCTGCGCGTCGCGGCGCAGGACTGGTCAGGTGTTGCCGCGCATCTCGACGGCAATGGCTGGGCGGTTCTCGATGGGCTGCTCACTACAAACGAGTGCCGCGCGCTCGCGGGCCTCTACGGCGAGAAGGATATCTTCCGCAGCCATATCATCATGGGGCGGCACGGCTTCGGGCGAGGGGAATACAAATACTTTTCCTATCCGCTGCCGGACGTCATCGCGGAGTTGCGCACGGCGCTCTATCCGCAACTGGCGCCGATTGCCAATCGCTGGAACGAGGCCATGGGGATTGATGTGCGCTACCCCGCCGCGCATTCTGACTTCATCAAGCGCTGCCACAAGGCAGGACAGACGCGGCCGACGCCGCTGCTGCTTCAGTACGGTGCGGGCGATTACAACTGCCTGCATCAGGACCTCTATGGCGAGCATGTGTTTCCGCTGCAGGTCGCGATCCTGCTGTCGCAGCCGGAGCAGGATTTCACCGGCGGCGAGTTTGTGCTGACCGAGCAGCGCCCGCGGATGCAGTCACGCGCCGCAGTGGTGCCGTTGAAGCAGGGCGATGCGGTGGTGTTCGCGGTTCATCATCGCCCGGTGCAGGGCACACGCGGAACCTATCGCGTGAATTTGCGGCATGGCGTCAGCCAGTTGCGCTCGGGTCACCGGCACACCGTCGGCATCATTTTCCATGATGCGAAGTGAGGCGATCCCGATCTAGGATCATGCTTGATCGGGAATCATGACGATGGATTTGTTTGACAGCCTCATCGAGAGCGAACCGCGCGATGTGCAGCTCGCGCCCGGCGCGATGCTGCTGACTGGTTTCGCGCGGCCGATCGAGGCGGCGCTGATCGAAGCTGTGAAAGCGATCGTTGCGCGGGCACCGTTCCGTCATCTCGTCACGCCCGGCGGTCACCGCATGTCGGTGGCGATGACGAACTGCGGACGGGTGGGGTGGGTGAGTGACCGCGCCGGCTACCGCTACGATCCGATTGATCCTGACAGCGGACAGCCGTGGCCGCCAATGCCGGAAGCATTCGCCGATCTCGCCTTGCGTGCGGCGGACAAGGCGGGTTTTACCGGTTTTCGTGCCGATGCCTGCCTGATCAATCGCTACGAGCCCGGCGCGAAACTCTCCTTGCATCAGGACAAGGACGAACTGGACTTCAATGCGCCGATTGTTTCGGTATCGCTTGGATTGCCGGCGACATTTCTGTTCGGCGGCATGAATCGCAACGACAAGACGGCGCGCTACAGGCTTGCCCACGGCGATGTCGTGGTCTGGGGCGGCCCGTCGCGGCTGGCCTATCACGGCGTAATGCCGCTGGCGGACGGCGATCATCCGCTGCTCGGCCATCAGCGGATCAATCTGACTTTCAGGAAAACGCGCTGACGCGCTTTCGCAGAAAGAAGCGCTAAAAGCACTTTGTAAGGCTGCTGGCGCGCTTTTGAAGAAGTGCTAGCCGTCGTTCAGGCTGCGGACGAAGTCGCTGGAGACTGCCGCCGCCCGTTCGGTGAAGTCCGCGATGGTGAGCAAATCTGCCTCGGGATAATCGCGGTACAAGGCTTCCATCGCAGCCTGCAGTGGCGCGTAGACGTCTGCAAGAGGTTGCAGCCGCTCCGGCCGGATTGCGATCATCACGCGGCGGCGATCGTTTGGATCGGCCTGCCGCTTCACGTAGCCGGCCTTTTCAAGCCGGTCGAGCAGGGTGGTTACTGCCCCGGTGGTCAGGCCGGTTTTCTTCGCGATCTCGCCTGCGCTGACGAGTTGGCCGGTCTGGATGATGTCCAGACATTCAAGATCTGTTGTGTTCAATCCGATTTTGGCCGCCACTGCCTGACTGATCAAAAGACTCTGCGCGCTGGCGATACGAAGCGCAGTGGTCAGGCGAAGGGCCGTCTGGGCTTTTCTTCTTGACATATGTATCTCGATTACTAAGATAATTGACAATCAAGTTAAATCATCTTGCCGGAGGTTGCCAGTGTCATCGCTTGCGCCAACGATCCTTTATGCAGCTCTTGTCCTGAAATGCGCCGCCTTTGGAGGCGGGCTTTACGAGACGATGCTTATTGATCGTGTCTGGCCAAACAACCCGCACTTCGTTCAGCCCAGCCGAGGCGGAATCAACCGCAAGCTGTTCTGGGCGCCTGTTCACGGGATTTTCGAGATCGCGCTTTTGATGGGCGTCTGGTTGACATGGGGCGACGCCCAAACGCGCGTCTGGCTTCTGATCGCACTGGCCTGTCATCTTACGATGCGCCTTTGGTCGTTCCTTTATTTCATCCCTGCAGCTTTGCGGTTCGAGAAGCTGAACGACTTTGATTCAGCGCAAATGGCCGGCATCGAGCATTGGATACGGCTTAGCGTGTGGCGGCTTCCCCTTGAGGTTGTCGCGATATTTGCGCTTTGCCTTGCTGCTTTCAGCATGCCGCATGGCGGCTAGGCACGGCGTTAGTCCCGATCCACCCGCACCACACGGCCCTTGTCGATAGCCAGCGCGAGGCGGCCCTTCTTCAAGGACAGCGCGGCTTCGCCGAAAAGTTCGCGGCGCCAGCCATGCAGCGCGGCGACGTCGGCGTTGTCATCCAGCGCGATCTGTTCGAGATCGTCCACGGTTGCGATGACCTTGCTGGCGACGGCATGCCGTTCCGAGGTCATGCGCAGCAGGACTTTCAGCAGTTCAACCGTCGCGCCGCCGTTGGCGTTGCCGCGTGACTTGTCGAGCTTGGGCAGTTTGGTCAGGTCGCGCGCGATCCCGCGTTTGACAGCGGCGACGATGTCCTGCCCCCATTTCGATTTGTCGAAACCCTTCGGCAGCGAGCGCAGGTTGGCGAGACGCTCCAGCGAGGTCGGCGCGTGGGTCGCGATGTCGCCGATGGCGTCGTCCTTCAGCACGCGCGAGCGGGGGACGTCGCGGCTCTGCGCTTCCTGTTCGCGCCATGCGGCGACTTCCATCAACACCGCAAGGTCCTTCGGCTTGCGGACGCGGGTCTTGAGACGCTCCCACGCGCGCTCGGGATGAACGTCGTAGGTCTTGGGCGAGGTAAGGATTTCCATTTCCTCGCTGACCCATTCGCTGCGGCCGCGCTTCTTGAGATCGGCATCGAGCGCCGCGAACACATCGCGCAGATGGGTGACGTCGGCGACAGCGTAGGTGATCTGGTCCTGCGTCAGCGGACGGTTCGACCAATCGGTGAAGCGATGGGTTTTATCGGGACGATGGCCGGTGATGCGCTCGACGAGCTGGTCGTAGGCAATGCTGTCGCCATAGCCGAGCACCATGGCCGCGACCTGGGTATCGAAAACCGGATGGGGGATGATACTGGCGCGATGAAAGATGATCTCGATGTCCTGCCGCGCGGCGTGGAACACCTTCAGCACACTCTCGTTGGCCATCAGGTCGAAAAACGGCTTGAGGTCGATGCCGTCGGCGAGCGCGTCGATCACGACGGCTTCGTCCGCGCTGGCCATCTGCACGACGCAGAGCAGCGGATAGTAGGTGGTTTCGCGCAAAAACTCGGTATCGACAGTGATGACGCGGTGTTTGGCGAGGCGGCTGCAGACGGAGGCGAGTTCGTCAGTGGTGGTAATCATTTCCATGGAGGGGGTTATGAACGCCTTGAACGGAATTTTCCATGCGAAAATCAGCCCATCGGGCAAGCCCACAAGTCATGGCGGGGACAATTTCCGGGACAATTCCAGTCCCGCCTGAACCGGCGGAACAGGACGCGCGACCAATGGATTGTTATCGCAACGCACTATTCCAGACGGGAAGGACTGACGGGCATGACCGGAAAACACAGGATCGGCGTCGGGGCCGCCGTTTTCGTCGCCGTGCTGATTCCCGGCATTGCGCTGGCGAATAATCTCAACGTCAATACCGGTACCTACATTCCGATCCGGCCTCACGTCAATCTCAACAACACCATCAATGCCGGCGTGAAGATCAGGACCTATCCGGATATCGACCTGTCCGAGAATTGCCGTCCGGACGAGCGCATCAAGGTCAGGGGCAAGCGGGAATGGCGCTGCCGTCAGGACCGTTAGAGCATCGTTCCGCAAAGTGAAATCAACCTAGTTTCCTGAATCCGAAGTTCGCCTGATTTTTCAGCACGCTCCTGGCTAACCTCGGATTCAAAAGGAAACTAGAAAATATAACTCTGGTGTGGCTTCGGTTTGCAAGTCCGCAATGGGCGCGCCGGTGACAAGTTGAGGACTTGCAAACCGCCACATCAGCCATGCGCCCGCGCTAAAGGGGCTGCATTGCGCGCGGTGACATGATTAGGTGCGGCTCCCGATGAGAGCTTTGTCACCATCATGATTACCGGACTTGACCACGCCGTCATTCTTGTTCGCGATATTGAAGCCGGCGTTGCCGGCTATCAGACATTGCTTGGCTGCGCACCCGCCTGGCGCGCGCAGAGCAATGGCGCGGCAAGTGCAATTTTCACGCTGGACAACACGTCGGTCGAACTTATGGCGCCGTCGGGTGCGGGAGAGGCCGCCGATCGCGTGCGGGCCGCGCTGGACAAGCAGGGCGAAGGGCTGGCGAGTCTGGCCTTCGCGGTCGATGACATCGTCAAAGCACATCACCGTCTTACACGGCTTGGCCTTGCGCCGGAGGAGATCGGCGAAGGCGCGAGCACCGAGCTCTCATCCGGACAGAGGCTGACCTGGAAGCGCACCCGTGCGTCGGCTGAATCGACACACGGCATCCGGCTGTTCTTTCTCCAGCGCAACGGGAAGCTCGCGCGCTCAAAGGAGACCGCGCGCGCAGCCGTCTCCATGCTCGATCATCTCGTGATCGCGACGCCCGATCCGGACCGGACCGCTGCGCTCTATGGCGCGCGGCTTGGCCTCGACATGAAGCTGGACCGGACCATCCCCGCGATCGGGACGCGCTTTCTGTTTTTCAGGACCGGCGGACTGGTGTTCGAGATCATCCACAGGCTCAAGGACGGCAGAGGCGATGGCCCCGACAAGATTTACGGGGTGTCCTGGCGCGTGGCGGATGTCGAAGCGACGCGCAAGCGGCTTCAGGAGGCCGGTCTGGAGGTCTCCGAGGTCCGTGAGGGCCGCAAGCCGGGCACCCGGGTTTTCACGGTCCGGACCGGGACATTCGGCGTCCCGACCATCGTGATCCAGCAGGGGCTGCGGGAGACGGGCGACAGTTAGCGGGCGATCCGTCCGTTTGGCGACGGATTCGTTGTTTTTATTAATCTTTTTCCCGCCATTCGGGACGCGAAGCGGCACCATCCGGTTGCCGCGTTCCTTGCGCTCGGGTAAACCCTGCGCGCGCGGGACACTCCCCGCATCCCCTGATTCTTGTCCTCTGACCGCCGATTTCCAGGATTTCCATGCATCGTTATCGTTCCCACACTTGCGGCGCGCTCCGCGAAGCCGACATCGGCCAGGAAATCCGGCTTTCAGGCTGGTGCCATCGCATCCGCGACCATGGCGGCGTGCTCTTTATCGACCTGCGCGACCATTACGGTATGACCCAGTGTGTGGTGGACCCGGACTCGAAGGCTTTCAGCCTCGCCGAGAAGCTGCGCGCCGAGTGGGTGGTGAAGATCGACGGCAAAGTCCGCCGACGGCCCGAGGGCACCGACAATCCCGAACTGCCGACCGGCACAATTGAGGTCTTCATCAACGAGATCGAAGTGCTGGGTGAGGCGGGCGATCTGCCGATGCCCGTGTTCGGCGATCAGGAGTACCCCGAGGAAATCCGCCTCAAGTATCGCTTCCTCGACCTGCGCCGCGAAAAGCTGCATCAGAACATCATGACCCGCGGCGCTATCGTCGACTCGATGCGCGCGCGGATGAAGAAGGCCGGCTTCTTTGAATTCCAGACCCCGATCCTCACCGCCTCGTCGCCGGAAGGCGCGCGCGATTTCCTCGTGCCCTCGCGCATCCATCCCGGCAAGTTCTACGCGCTGCCGCAGGCCCCGCAGCAGTACAAGCAACTGCTGATGATGTCGGGCTTCGACCGCTACTTCCAGATCGCACCATGCTTCCGCGACGAAGACCCGCGCGCCGACCGTCTGCCGGGCGAGTTCTATCAACTCGATCTGGAGATGAGCTTCGTCACGCAGGATGACGTGTTCGCTGCGATGGAGCCGGTGATCACAGGCGTGTTCGAGGAGTTCGCGAACGGCAAGCCGGTGACCAAGAAGTGGCCGCGCATTCCGTTCGCGGAAGCTCTGCGCAAGTATGGCACCGACAAGCCGGACCTGCGCAATCCGCTGGTGATGCAGGATGTGTCCGAGCATTTCCGCGGTTCGGGCTTCAAGGTGTTCGCGCGCATGCTCGAAGACGCGACCAATCAGGTCTGGGCAATCCCCGGACCGGGAGGCGGTTCGCGCGCATTCTGTGACCGCATGAACTCGTGGGCGCAGGGCGAGGGCCAGCCGGGCCTCGGCTACATCATGTGGCGCGAGGGCGGAGAGGGCGCAGGTCCGCTTGCCAACAACATCGGTCCGGAGCGCACCGCTGCGATCCGTGATCAGCTCGGCCTCAAGGACGGCGATGCGGCATTCTTCGTCGCGGGCGATCCATCGAAGTTCTGGAAATTCGCTGGCCTTGCACGCACGAAGCTGGGCGAAGAACTCAACCTGATCGACAAGGACCGGTTTGAACTCGCCTGGATCGTCGACTTCCCGATGTACGAATACAACGAGGAAGACAAGAAGGTCGATTTCTCGCACAATCCTTTCTCGATGCCGCAGGGCGGACTTGAGGCACTGGAAACGCAGGACCCGCTGACCATCAAGGCGTTCCAGTACGACATCGCCTGCAACGGCTACGAGATCGCGTCCGGCGGCATCCGCAACCATCGCCCGCAGGCGATGGTGAAGGCGTTCGAGATCGCGGGCTATGGCGAGGAAACGGTCATCGAACGCTTCGGCGGTATGTACCGGGCTTTTCAGTATGGCGCCCCGCCGCATGGCGGCATGGCCGCGGGCGTCGACCGCATCGTCATGTTGCTTTGCGGCACGAATAACCTGCGCGAAATCTCGCTTTTCCCGATGAATCAGCGCGCCGAAGATTTGCTCATGGGCGCGCCGTCGGAAGTCTCGCTGAAGCAGTTGCGCGAGCTTCATATCCGGCTCAATCTGCCGCAGACCTGAGCGGGACTGAATCGCATAACCGTCGCAAGACGGGACTAAACAGTCCGCCGGAAGGCGGGCTGAGAAGACACCGGGAGTGGATATGGCGTCGACGTTATCGGAAGAATTGCGCCTTGCGGCGCTGTCGTATCATCGCCTTCCACGGCCCGGTAAACTCGAAATACAGGCGACCAAGCCTCTCGCGAACCAGCGCGACCTCGCGCTGGCCTATTCGCCGGGTGTCGCCGCGGCGTGCGAAGCCATCGCCGCCGATCCGCAGGAAGCGGCCTCGCTGACGGCGCGCTCCAACCTTGTGGCTGTCGTCAGCAACGGCACCGCCGTCCTTGGACTTGGCAACATCGGACCGCTGGCCTCCAAGCCCGTGATGGAAGGCAAGGCGGTTCTGTTCAAGAAGTTCGCCGGCATCGACGTGTTCGACATCGAAATCGCGGCGGACACCATCGCGCGGGTGGTGGACACCGTTGCTGCATTGGAGCCGACCTTCGGCGGTATCAACCTTGAGGACATCAAGGGACCGGAGTGCTTCGAGATCGAGGAGCAGCTCAAGGCGCGGATGAAAATTCCGGTCTTCCACGATGACCAGCATGGCACCGCCATCATCGTCTGCGCCGCCATCCGCAACGCGCTGACGATCAATGGCAAGAAGCTCGAGGATGTGAAGATCGTGGCGTCCGGCGCGGGCGCAGCGGCGATCGCGTGCCTCAATCTTCTCGTCTCGCTCGGCGCGCAGCGCAAGAACATCTGGGTCTGCGATATCGACGGCCTTGTCTACGAGGGCCGCAATACGCTGATGGACAAGTGGAAGTCCGTCTACGCACAAAAGACCGACAAGCGCACGCTTGGCGATGTGATCGGTGGCGCGGATATCTTCCTCGGCGTGTCGGCGGGCGGCGTGCTCAAGCCCGAAATGGTCAAGCAGATGGCGGACCAGCCTCTGGTGATGGCGCTCGCCAATCCCAATCCGGAGATCATGCCGGATGAAGCGCGCAAGGCGCGTCCTGATGCGATGATCTGCACCGGACGCTCCGACTTTCCGAACCAGGTCAACAACGTCCTGTGCTTCCCCTTTATTTTCCGCGGCGCTCTCGATGTCGGTGCGACGGCGATCAATGAGGCGATGAAGATCGCCGCCGTCGATGCGCTGGCGCAGCTTGCGCGCGATCCGCCGTCCGACGTGGTGGTGCGGTTCGATGGCGGCGAGACGCAGGGCTTCGGTCCCGGCTCGCTGATCCCGTCGCCGTTCGATCCGCGCCTGATCCTGCGCGTGGCGCCGGCGGTCGCCAAGGCGGCGATGGATTCCGGCGTGGCGACGCGGCCGATCACCGACTTCGACGCCTACATCGGTCAGCTTGACCGCTTTGCGTTCCGCTCCGGTCTGGTGATGAAGCCGGTGTTCGCGAAAGCCAAGACCCAGCCGGTGCGCGTGATCTACGCCGAGGGCGAGGACGAGCGCGTGCTGCGCGCGGTGCAGGTGGTGCTGGAGGAAAAACTGGCGCGGCCCATTCTGGTCGGGAGGCCATCGGTGGTCGCGGCCCGCATCAAGCGGTTCGGCCTCTCGATCAATCCGGGCAGCGACTTCGACCTGATCAATCCCGAGGACGATCCGCGCTATCGCTCCTATGTGCAAAGTTATATCGACTTCGCCGGGCGGCACGGCATCACGCCGGAAGCCGCGCGCACTTTGGTGCGTACCAACGCGACCGTGATCGCGGCGCTGGCGGTGGCTCGCGGCGAGGCCGACGCCATGCTGTGCGGCGTCGACGGCCGCTACATGAGCCATCTGCGGCGCATCCGCGAGATCATCGGTGTAGCACCGGGCCTCGCGGACTATTCGGCACTGGCGCTGGTGATCACCAGCAAGGGGTCGTATTTCATCGCCGACACCCAGATCCGCCCTAATCCGACCGCCGAGGAACTGGCGGAAATGGCGGCGCTGGCGGCTGTCCACGTCCAGCGCTTCGGCATCAAGCCCAAGGTCGCGTTTCTGTCGCATTCGGATTTCGGCAGCTATGACTCGGCCTCGGCCCAGAAGATGCGCCGCGCTACCGAGCTTCTGGTGAACGACCATCCCGAGATCGAAGCCGACGGCGAAATGCACGGCGATTCCGCGCTGACTGAATTGTCACGCAAGCTGGTGCTGCCGCATTCCCGGCTCGAAGGTTCGGCCAATATTCTGATCATGCCGAATCTGGACGCTGCGAACATCGCGTATCAGATGATCAAGGTTTTGGCGGACGCCCTGCCGGTGGGGCCGATCCTGATCGGGCCGGCGCGTCCTGCGCATATCCTGACGCCCTCGGTGACGGCGCGCGGCATTCTCAACATGACGGCTGTCGCGGCGGTCGAGGCTCAGGAGCGGGCCGGGCGGCAGCAGCCAACGCTGTTCGGCTGACGGGAACTCCTGTATAGTCCTGCCATTCGGGGATTTTACGGGGCCACCTATGCCAGCCATCGTCACGGTCGGACGTGTACTGTTCGTCGTCCTGTTTGTCTTTTCCGGCGCGTCCAAGCTGTTCGATATCGCCTCGACCACGCAGGCGATCACCGACAAGGTGGTTCTGCCAGCGATGCTGACGCCTTACACGGCCCAGCTTGAGGGCGTGACGGGCATGCCGACGGCGCAGTTGCTCGCGATTCTGGCGGGCGCGCTGGAGGTGATCGGCGGATTGTTCATTGCGCTCAATTTCGGCACGCGGACCTTCGCCTGGTTGCTGGTCCTGTTCGTCGCCGTGACGACGTTCTACTTCCACAACTTCTGGGACATGACCGGCGCGGACAAGATCAACAACATGATCCACGCCCTGAAGAATCTGTCCCTGATCGGCGGATTGCTGGTGATTGCGGGTTATCCGCGTCCTGTGGCGATGGAAGACAGCGGCCGTTACACGGACGTCTAGCCTCGCCGCCACGCCGTGACGTCGACTCGGTTGTCCGCGTCAAGCACGCGCGTCTCTGCAGCCTTCATTCCGTGCGCGGCGAGGATATCCTGCGGCGATTGCTGCGGCACTCCGGGAAAGCCGCCCATGCCATTCGGGATGGTCAGGCTGTGGGCCTGCGACAGCCAGAAGGTGTCGTAGCGGTCCATGAACATTCCGAACACGACGGGCCCGCCAATGATCGCTGCGATCCCGTCCGTCACACCGCTCATCCGGCAGGCAGCCTCGAATGACGCGCCTGCGGGATTCCATAAGGTGGCCCTGGGATTGCCAGGATCACGGGCGAGGGCCGGAATGTTCCGCGTCAGGATGATGCGGGTTCGTTCGGGCGAGCGCGGCTGATCCTCGAACGAGTTTCTGCCGTGAACGATCAGGTCGGCGGCGTCGAGGGCGGACTCGAAAAACCGCTGGTCGGCGTCAAACTTGAGCGAAGCCGGCATCACGCCATTTGCATCGGCGAGCATGCCGTCGGCGGAGACGATCACATAGCCTTCAATACGCATGGGATGCGGTTTAGCCATTTCCGGAATAACCGCAAGTGCGCGCTGCCGCTATTCGGAAATGGTCTGGACCACGCTGTTGACCGGGCGCGAACTGACCGTCGGCAGCTTCACGTCCTTGACCAGTTCCTCGTCGTACTTCGCGATGGTCTGCATCGGGGCCTTGGCTTTCACCTGCACGACCTTGTAACCACCCGCCTTCAGCCGCTTCATGATTTCGGGCAGCGCCTCGGCGGTATGCTTCTGGAAGTCGTGCATCAGAATGATGCCTTTGCCGTTCTTCTCCAGCTTGGACATCACGGTATCGACGATCTTCTGCGCGGTCCGCGACTTGAAGTCGAACGAGTCCAGATCGCACGACCACATCGAGATGTTGCGCTCGCCGAGATAGGTCACCATCGCCGGCGGGTGCTGGAGTGCCGGAAATCGGAAGAACGGCGAGGGCGCGGCGCCCAGCGCCCATTTTACCGCACTGAAACCTTTCTCGATTTCATCCTTGCGCTGGTCGTCGGTCAGCCTCTTGTTGTTGAGATTGGCGTGCGACCAGGTATGCGAGCCGATGGTGTGACCTTCGGCGGCCACGTGCTTGAGAATTTCGGGATAGTAAGTCGCGTGCTTGCCGATCGGAAAGAAGATCGCCTTGGTGCATTCCTCGGCGAGCGTCTTCAGCACGGAGGGTGTGTTCACCGGCCAAGGGCCGTCATCGAATGTCAGCACCACTTCCTTGTCGCGCAGGAAGTCCAGTTGCTTGAAATGTTCAAAGCCGAAGCCCGGGCCACCGGTGGTGTCGATCTGCACAACGCGCGCGACGCCGAGTGCATTCGGGTTGGCGCAGTTGGCTTTTGCGGCAGTCGGAGAAGGCGCGGGTGCCGCTGCCGCGGGAGCCGGTGCGGGCGCTGGCGCCGGAGCCGCGGCGGGCGCAGGGGGTGGAGTGGTGCGCTGCGGGATAAGAGCCTGCGACCAGGCGCTGGTGAAAGCGCAAACCGAAATGGCGCTGGCGGCGAAAAATGTTGCCTTGATACGCATCGCGAATACCCCTGAACGCAAAATCTCCCGCGTCCGGTCCGTCGGACGCCAACGTAGTCCCCAATTGTGAGCCTAGACCCACAACGAAAATCGCGCCAACCGATTTTCCACAGGAGCGTTGGCAGGGTTAATCAGGGGGAGATCAGGTGTTTAAAGCACGCGCGATGGCGGTGACAACACGGGTATCGGTAGGTTCAACGCGTGAGGAGAACGCTTCCGCAATATGGCCGTCGCGGCCGACGAGGTACTTGTGGAAGTTCCAGCCCGGAACATCGGACGGCCGTTCGCTCGCCGCCCATTTGTAAAAGGGATGCGCGCTCGGCCCCTTCACCGACGTCTTGGCCGTCATCGGGAAGCTGACGTGATAAGTCTGTTCGGCGGTGTGGGCGATGTCGCTTGCGCCGCCTGGTTCCTGCGCACCGAAGTCGTTCGACGGTACGCCGATCATAACAAAGCCGCGGTCCCTGAATTTCGTCCAGACCTCCTCAAGTCCGGTATATTGCGGCGTGAAGCCGCAGAGCGAGGCGGTGTTCACCACCAGCAGCGGCTTGCCGGCATAGTCGGCAAGGCGGATGTCGCCGCCTTTGAGACCCTGGAAGGAAAAGCCGTAAGCCGTCATGCGGCTCATTGCGGCCTGCGCGAAGGCGGATCGCGTCGCGAACGGAAGTGCTGCGCCTGCCGCAATGGCCGTCATGACACTCCGGCGGTCGATCATGATGCGCTCCCTGAGGGTCTCTCGATCAAGATAACGGATCAAGGCCTTCAAGAGTTTCAAGAAGCCGTGACGATCCTCACGGGCGCTTGGGCGGCTTGTCGCACCACGGCATCGGCAGCAGCGGTTCGTAATACTCGTTCCATTCGCAGATATATTCCGGGCCGCTGCGCTTCATCACATGCTTGACCGGTTCGGCCTGGCTGATCGCGACATGGATAACGATCAGCGCCGCGCCGATCGGGTAGGCCCACTTGCTGAACCGCAGATCGTTCAGCCTCTCCAGCAGAAGTGCGCCCGCCAGAATGATCAGCGGGTCGGTCAGGATGAAGTATTCGGCCTTGAGATTGCGCCGAACGCCGAGTGCGTCGATGCCGATGGCAGACAACAGCAGGATGGCGGCCTGAATAGCGGCCTGCCGCTCACCCCTGATCCAGGCGTAGACGATGCCGGGGAAGATCAGCCAGGTCAGGAACACGGTCGGGCGTGGCGAGGTGAACAATACGAACGTGTAGCGCTGCAGCACCGACCTGACGCCATCGAGCAGCAGGGCAATTGCGGCCCAGATCTTTCCGCCTTCGGTGGCCGATGTGGCGGGCGCGTCGGCGAACACCAGCATCTTCTCGACAGGATTGATGACGGCGACCACGTTCTGCGGATCGAACGCGATATAGAGCGCGAGCAGCCCGAGCGATGCACCGGCGGCGATTGCGAACATCGACGCCAGCGTTTCGCTCGCGCTCACCCGCCACAGGGCCGCGAAAGCGACCATGCCGATGCCGATCCATGCCAGCAGGGCAATCTGATAGATGCCGAACCGGCCCGCGATCAGCGGGTGCAACTGGGCGATGTCGATGGATTCAGGTTCGAGGCCTGCAGCGATCAGCGGCCATGCCAGAGCAAGCATGCCGGCGGCGATCATGGCCGCAAGGAGAACCGCCAGCCATGCAGCCGAACTGCGCCAGAATGCGGTGCTTGCGCTTTCGCTGCTTCCGAAAGGCAGCATGATGACCGGCAGCGCGGCGATCAGCAGAATGATCTGGACCTTGTTCTCCATGCCGAGCACGCACAGCGCGGCGGCCGCGCCCATCGCCAACGGCCGCCAGTTGCCCGCCCGGCGCGCTGCAGCGATCAGCAGCATCAGCGCGAAGGTGAACAGGCATGCGGCGATCAGTTCGCTGCGCAGGATGCGCATGTGAACCGCCATTCCGCCCGAGAAGGCAAAGGCGAATGTGGTCAGCAAAGCAATCCGCCAGTCGCGGAAAACGCGGCGGGCGAGTACGGCAAAAACAGCGACAAAGAGTGTCGCGGTCAGCCATGCCACGATGCGGCCCGCGCGCACGGCGCTGGTCATCGCGGCGTCGAACCCGGGGACGTTCAGCGCGGAGGGGATGGATGACAGCTTCCACGCATCGAGCAGCCCCAGCGCATGCATGAACTGAAACCACGCCTTCACCGACAGGATCGTGAAATAGGACGGATGGTCGAAGAACGCCTGCGGCTTGCCGTCGTTCATGACAAGCGCGTTGTAGACGATCATGAAATCCATATCGGCATTGCGCCAATAAATGACGAAATAGCCGGCGAGGAAAAACGACAGCGCAAGCCCGATCAGGATGACGGCCATGCCGCCGTTCCACCCGAACGGGGTCAGCCGCGCGAGCGCATCGCGGCGCGGGTCGTTGAGGGGAGGTGCGGTCTGGCTATCGGACGGTGCTGTCATGACCGGCGCGTTCTAGCTTAACGCGCCGGTGAAAGCCAACGGGCATACGGTGGTCCCGGACGAACCATTTCTCGCTCATCCCCGCTTTCGTGGGGAGGAACGGAGTTCATGTATCGTCTATCGCAGCGGGACGATGAAGTCCGTGCCGCGCCCGGTCTCGTCACCGAGGCCGCGATCCGATACCGTGATCGAGCCGCCCGGCGCCAGTGCCGAGGCGATCCGCACCATCACGTCATCGGAAATGGTCAAACGGTCGAGGGCTTCCGTGGGCGACGACGGCTGGACCGGCATCTTCGCCACCACCGGTTCACCGCGTTTGCGGCGCGGAGCGTCTTCGGAGCGTGCTGGCGCGGGAAGCGACACCACCGACCAGCGCAATGCGTCTGCATCCGCTCTGTCGGCGCGCACCGTGAACACATGGGTGCCGAGCGGACGGTCCGAGGCTGCGATGGTCACAGGCGCTTCAAACCACGGCTCGAAGTTCTGCCGGACGAAAATCTTGTTCTCCTTGCCGCTGACAAGGACGGCGATATGCCCGCTGCGCGGCTTCACCGGCCCGACGAATTCCGCCGAACCTTCATGCGGCGGCGTGACATCGGCCGGGATTACAGGATCGGTGGCGCGGGCCTGATCCTTTTCGATCTTTGGCGCGTCCACCGCCGCTTCCTTTGCAGCGTCTGCTGGGGCTTCGGTCTTCCTGTCGTCCGGTTTGGCATCGGCGGGCTTATCGCCGGAGTTGCTGTCGGCCTTGGCCGGATCGTCCTTGGCGGCCCCGTCGGCATTTGCGCCATCGTTCGTTGCGGCGGCAGCGCCGTCCTTCGCGCCATCTTTCAAGGCATCCTTGCCCACGTCCCTGGCGCCTTCATTCTTGTCCTCAGGAGCGGGCGATCCATCGCGGCCTGCATCCCAGCGCTGCGCGACGACCACGCCGCCGGCGTCGTTCCTCTGCGGAAGCGTGCCGCTGGCGTCAGCGGTGCGGATCGGCTGGCCCTCTTCAAGGGAGGTCAGGCGCAGTTGCGGCTTCTCGTGAGCCGCGGCGTCAACAATCGACGCGCGATCGGACCTGGGTGTGCTCTCGGCGTGCTTCTCCGGTGCGGTCGCGGCGGCGACGGGCTTCACCTCCGGCTTGCGTGCAACCAGCAGCGGATGGGAAATATCGGCCGGCGAAATTTCACCCGGCGTGATGACAACGCGCGCGCCCATGCGGGTCCAGCCCCACATCCGCATCGCGAAGTTCATCGGCATGCGGATGCAGCCGTGGGATGCCGGGTAGCCGGGCAATGCGCCCGCGTGCAGCGCGATGCCGGACCAGGTGATGCGCTGCATGTAGGGCATTGGCGCGCCGCTGTAGATGTTCGAGCGGTGATACTTGTTCTTCTGGATAATGCTGAACACCCCCATGGGTGTGGAGTGTCCGCGCATGCCGGTGGACACCGGAGACTCCGCGAACAGGCCGTTCTGGTCATAGAGCTTCAGGGTCTGGTTCTCGATCGAGATCGCAACCGTGATCGGGCCGACCGGCTTGGCCGTATCCTTCGGCGCGTCTGGCAGTTTCTGACGCGGACGCGCGATCCGGGGGCGGCGCGGTTCGGCGTAGTGCGGCGGTTCGGCATAGACGCCGCGGTAGGGGTCCATCGGCCAGTAGACCTGGGCCTCGGCGGGCAGGACAAAACCCGCAGTCAGGACAGCGACGAGCCAGGCCGAGTTCCGGATCGTCGAATGGGGTGGACGGGAACTGAGATCATCGCCGGATGAAAGGTTGGAGCCAGTCCGAAGTGCTTCCGAAAAAGGTAACCGATTGCCGAGCACGCTAAATTCCTCAAATGATTCCAGTATTGGTGTCGCCATCCGGCTAAATGTTCATCCGGCCTGATACCGCATTCTGCGCGATTCACGTTGCTGAAATGCTAGCCGTTCGGCCTTCAAAAGCGCTTAACGGTCACAATCCCGTGCCTTCCAACCCGGCCGAAACACCCCACATGAGGGGCGCGGCCCGGGGTGTCTCCCGGGCCTTGTTGTGAGCTGTGGAGCCTTGAGATGTCCTTCCGTTCGATCCGCGTGACCGCCGCCGCGCTGCTGGCCGCCGCCTTGACCGCGCTGGCCGCAACCCCGCTGGCTGCGGCCGACGAGCCGGACCTGATCTTCCGCCGATCCACGGTGTTCAAGCTCCTGAGCCCGGACGACAAGCTCGCGACTTACGGCGTCGACGATCCCGCCGTGGAGGGCGTGGCGTGTCATTTCACCGTGCCGGAGAAGGGTGGCTACAAGGGCTGGCTGGGATTAGCCGAGCAGGTCTCGGACATTTCGCTGGCCTGCCGCCAGATCGGCCCGATCCGCTTCAAGGCCAAGGCCAGCCAGGGAGAGGACATGTTCCGCCAGCGCCGTTCGCTGTTCTTCAAGAAGATGCAGATCGTGCGCGGCTGCGATCCCAAACGCAACGTGCTGGTCTACATGGTCTACTCGGACAAGCTGATCGAAGGCTCGCCGAAGAACTCGACGTCCTCGGTTCCGATCATGCCGTGGGGTGCGAACGACACCATCCAGAAATGCGGAGACTACATTTCGGGATAGTGGCGGTTGAGGTGTCCGGCTTGCCTTTGCCGACTGTTTGATCGACGCTTGCGGGCAACGACACAAACATCAAAGGGCGGACATGCGTCTCAAGGACAAGGTTGCGGTGGTCACTGGCGGCGCATCCGGCTTTGGCGCGGCCATCGCGCGGCATTTCGTCGATGAGGGCGCCAAGGTCGTCATCCTCGATCTGAACGGCGAGGGCGCGGCGCGCGTTGCCGCGAACACTGGCGGCGCGGTTGCGATGGCTGGCGATGTGTCCAAACGTCCCGACATCGACAAGGCCGTTGCGATGGCGCTCGACAAATTCGGACGGCTCGACATCGTCGTGAACAACGCGGGCTGGTCGTTTCGCAACAAGCCGATCATGGATGTGACGGAGGACGAGTTCGACCGCGTGTTCGCGGTCAACGTGAAATCCATCTTCCACATGACCAACGCGGTTGTGCCGGTGATGCGCGGGCAAGGCGGCGGCTGCATCATCAACATCGGCTCGACCGGCGGCATCCGTCCACGTCCGGGTCTCACCTGGTACAACGGCTCCAAGGGCGCGGTGAATCTGCTCTCCGGCGCGATGGCGGCGGAGCTCGCGCCGGACAACATCCGCGTCAATTGCGTCGCGCCGGTGATGGGCGAGACGGCGCTGCTCGAAACCTTCATGGGGGTGCCAGACACGCCGGAGAACCGCGCCAAGTTCATCGCGACGATTCCACTCGGCCGCATGTCGCAGCCCGACGATATTGCGAAGGCGTGCGTCTATCTGGCGTCGGATGATGCGGAGTTTGTCACCGGCGTGGTGTTGCCGGTGGACGGTGGCAGGACGATTTAGCGCTTGCCCTTGCGATCGACGCACTTCTTGGCACGCTCGACGCCAGTCGCGCCGAGGCGCAGGCCGCTGACTTCCTTGATCTGGCCCGCGGGGCAGGACCCGTCGTCCACATACACTTTCTGGCCGAGCCGCAGATCGGTGATGTCGGATTCGCGGCCGACAATGTCCGCGCGTGCGGTCGCGGCAAGAGCGACCGACAGAAATACGCCAAGCAGCAGCGTCCGTGACGACGAAAACACAATCATGCAGCAACTCACTTGTTCTGAATTTTCACTCCGCCGGGTCCGACATTGATCTGCAGGCCTTTCGGCTCCCGGTTGTCCTGATAGACCTTGTAGCCAAGCACGGCGACCGCGATCACGAGGGCGCCGACCACGGCGTAGAGGATGTTGCGATTGTCCATGCGTGATCTCTCCAATGCATCAATGCGAAACGGTCGATGAAAACAGGTTGATGGTGCCGACGCCGGCGATGATCAGCGCAAGGCCGATGACGGCAGGCATGTCGAGCTTCTGGCCGAACCAGACCAGACCGACGAGGCTGATCAGCACAATGCCGAGGCCGGACCAGATCGCATAGGCGATCCCGACCGGCATGGTCCGCAACACAAGCGACAGGAAATAGAACGACGCGGCGTAGCCGAGCGCCGTCAGGATCAGCGGCTTCGGCCTGGTGAACTGCTCCGAGGCCTGCAGCGCGGAGGTTCCGATCACCTCAAGGATGATCGCGGCGATGAGGTAGGCGTAGGTCATGCCTCATCGTAGTCGGGCGACCCTGATTCTCATAGGCGCGGGCGCCCCCCGCGGAAGTGCAACGGGACTAATGCTTGGCCACCGTTTCCCGGACTTCAGTGCAGCAGGCGGGGCATTCATAAACGAAGTCGACGCGCAAGATCCCAATGGGGCTGAACCTCCCTGATCTGCATGGGAAGACTCAGGCAGCTTGGACATACGGTCATCGCCGCGTGGAAAATCTGACGCTTCGGGTGATGCTGTGCATAGGCTGGCATGATTGCTCTCCTTGATCCTGGGAGCTCGAAGTTTCATCGCCGGCGAAGTCTCATCGATTGCCGCCGATGATGCGCCATCCTAGCGTTCAAGCGGAAAACGCCTCATCAACTCTTGCGAACGCACGCAGAACATACGCACAAAGCCCGTACGTGTGACTGAATCTACACAGTTCCTGCCTTGGTTCGGTCATATTGCACTTGAGCTTTCGCGACATCACCCATGTGCCGCTCGGCCCAGACGCGCAGCGCGTCGACGGTCTCGCTCAAGGTCCGCCCCAGCGGCGTGATCGAATACTCGACGGTCACCGGAACAGTCGGCGTGACCTTGCGCGAGACAAGACCATCGCGTTCAAGACCTTTCAGGGTTTGTGACGCCATCTTCTGCGTCAGTCCGCCGATCTCCCGGCGCAGCTCGTTGAACCGCCACGGCCGCCTGGACAGCAGGATCAGCAGCAGCACGGTCCATTTGTCCGCGATGCGGTCCAGCACCAATCGCGTCGGACAATCCTCCGCGTAGGGATTGGCGGGCCAGCTTCCACGCGCAGCTTTCGCTGCCCGGGGTTTCTCCGAAGGGACCATGTCTCGGAAAAGTGCCTTCTTCACAACGGCGCTGCCTGGGGGCATCTGATGTCCATTCGTTAGTTGGTATCCATTGGATACCACATCAGCCAAGGGACGCAAATCATGAAGATCGCACTGATCGGAGCCACCGGCCGCGCAGGCTCGGAAATCCTCAAGGAACTCGTTCGCCGCGGTCATGCGGTCACCGCCATTGTCCGCAATCCGGAGAAGGTGCCGCCCGCCGCGAACGTCACCGCGGCGAAAGGCGACGTGTTCGACACGACCGGATTAACTGAGTTGCTGAAAGGGCACGACGCCGTCATCAGCGCGGTGCACTTCCTGCAAAGCGATCCGCAGAAGCTGATAGACGCCGTGAAGGCGGCGGGCGTGAAGCGTTATCTCGTGGTTGGCGGCGCGGGCAGCCTTGAAGTCGCACCGGGTGTAGCGCTGGTCACGACGCCGGAGTTTCCCGCAGAGTATAAGGCCGAAGCCCTTAAGGGCGGCGACTTCCTCGCGCTGCTGCGTCAGGAGAAAGACCTCGACTGGACCTTCCTCTCGCCGTCGGCGCTGTTCTTCGACGGACCGCGCACCGGCACGTTCCGTCTCGGCAAGGACCAGCTTCTGAGCAATGAGAAGGGCAGCAGCGTTTCGTTCGCGGACTACGCGATCGCGTTGGCGGACGAGATCGAGACGCCCGCGCATTCGCGGCAGCGGTTCACGGTGGGGTATTGACCCATTCGCACGCTACTTCGATCTCCGATCCTCGTGGCCGGGCTTGTCCCGGCCAAAAGGGGCGGTGCGACATGTTCGTCCTGTTGCCCCGCTGCTACAGGAATCGATCCGCGCCTGAGTCATACTGCGCCGCATATTTTATAAATTTCAGGGGGAGATTCGATGAAAGGGCCTTTGATCGCCGCCGCGATGGTCGTGCTGGGCACGACCGGCGCGCTTGCCGCGGACCTTTCGGCTCGCCCCTACACTAAGGCTCCGATCATCGCGCCCGTTCACAACTGGACGGGTTTCTACGCTGGCGCAAACCTCGGGGGAGCCTGGACCCGGACATCAACCGCCTATGAGGCGAACGATCCTGCGAGTGCCTTCATATTTCAGTTCATAAATTTGCCCGCCAATGGAGACCGATCCAAATCGTCGGGGATCATGGGCGGATTGCAGGCCGGTTATAATTACCAGTTCGACAGAAGCTGGATTGCAGGTCTGGAAACCGATCTGCAGTTTGCCAGCATCAAGGGGTCGTCGGAAACGTCTTTTCTCGGCGATCTCGAACGGTCGGCGGCAAGCAGCGACATCAAGCTGTTCGGTTCGGTTCGCGCGCGCCTGGGCTATTTGCCGGCGGATAATGTGTTGGTCTACGCAACCGGCGGATTTGCTTATGCCCAACTCAACAATGCCGCGTCTCTTTCAGCGATCAATGGAGGAAATATAGGGCCGCTGACTGTTGCAGGCTATTCGGCGAACTGCGGTGTCTCGATAGGATTGCCGCCGACCTGTTATACCCAATCGCCCAATCGGCTTGTTCCGGGATGGACTGTTGGCGGCGGCATCGAATATGCGTTCGCGCCGCGGTGGTCTTTGAAGGGTGAATATCTCTACGCAAACTTTCAGGAGACCATCGCCCCGACTGCAGTCAGCCCCTCGGTCGGAGCGATTGCGTCGTCCTATTCGGCGAAGTTCAGCACCGAACTGAATATTGTCCGCATCGGTTTCAATTATAAGTTCGGCCACTAGATTGACACGCTTCACCAGCGTCTATCGCTGGGCGTCGCTGTCGGAGAATTGGCCGCGCCTCCGATGAGTTGTGTTGTGATCCAGACGACCAAACCCGAGAGCGGGATGGGTGCGAGCGGTGCAAAGACAACAAGGCCAATACCGGAATCCGGATTGAGAAAACCGGGATACGAACCGAACCAGAGCGGCATGCCGAGCATGGCCTGAACAATTCCTATGCCTTGCCCCGCATCGAAGACGTTGGAAATCATATCGGGAGCCAGGAAGAACAGCGGCACGTTGAGAAGACACATCGCGGCTGCGGAAAGCCACATCGCAGACCGGGCCGACCGAAAGTTCGGCGCCAGCCGGCACGCCACATACAAGGCGACAAATCCCCAGTTCATGACCGCGAAGTCAAGGGGAAGCTGAGAAATGAACGATGAAAATCCGACTCCGGATGGTCCTGACGGCAGCAAACCGGATTTGGTGCCAAGATAGAGAAGCGTAGCGACGACGCTCGGTCCAAGGGAGACCGTCAAAAACGCAATCAAGGGAACATGAGTCCACGCGAGCGACCGGCCATTGGCGGGGACTGCGTGCTGTCCCTTGTTCCAGGCGAGCAATATCGCCAGCAGCATCGCTGCGAGTGTTGAGTACTTAAGTGGATCGGACATAAACAGCATTGCGTCACGCTTGGCTTGAGCGGATAGGCCGGTTCGGAACTGCCTCTATGCGGTTGTTGCCGGTAGCCATTGGTGGCGACTTCGCCCAACGAGGTTCAACCAGCCTGCAATCTCCGTTCATTCGCCGGTTCTGGTCCGGATGACAGCAGACCGCGGCGAAAGCCCTGGCCCTTGGCCGGGATTTCGTTTTCTGAACCTCGACGGTTACCTCCGGGGTCATCGCGTCCCTTCCAACGGTCTGTTAAAACTGGCTACACTCATGCCTATCATCCGCGCGGCAGACGTGGGCATGAAGGGACGGAACAATGGACGCCAAAACCACCTCGAACGAGGTTCAGCGCCGCATTCTCGATGCGGTGGACGATGCTTTCGACCGGCAGCTTGAGATCACAAAACAGTTCTCAGCCATTCCCTCGACGCGCGGCGCGGAGGGCCCGTGTCAGGACATGATGCATGACCTGCTGCGCGAGCGCGGCTATGAGGTCGATGACTGGCGCATCAATGTCGATGACCTGAAGGACCTGCGCGGCTTCGGCCCGATCGCGCATGACTTCTCCCGCGCGCGAAGCGTTGTCGGCACCTACCGTCCGGCGCGCGAGGCAGGGCGCTCGCTGATCCTGCAGGGGCACTGCGACGTGGTGCCCGTCGGTCCGCTCGACATGTGGGATACGCCGCCGTTTTCGCCGACCGTCAAGGACGGCTGGCTGTATGGCCGCGGTGCGGGGGACATGAAGTCCGGCACCATCGCCGCGCTTTACGCGCTGGATGCGCTGCGCGCGGCGGGCTTGAAGCCGACGGCCAGAATTCATTTCCAGTCTGTGATCGAGGAGGAGAGCACCGGCGTCGGCGCGCTCTCCACGGTGCAGCGCGGCTATCGCGCCGACTGCTGCCTCATTCCGGAACCCACCAACGGCAAGCTGGTGCGCTCGCAAGTGGGCGTCATCTGGTTTCGCCTCAAGGTGCGCGGCAAGCCGGTGCATGTGTTCGAGGCGGGAGCCGGGGCCAACGCCATCAAGGCCGCCTATCATCTGGTTCAGGCGCTTGAAGGGCTGGAGGAGGACTGGAACAGGCGAGCGGCCAGCGACCGGCATTTCAAGGTCGTGAAGCACCCGATCAATTTCAATCCCGGCATCATCAAGGGCGGCGACTGGGCCTCGTCCGTGCCGGCCTGGTGTGACCTCGATTGCCGGATCGCGGTGCTGCCCGGCTGGTCCATTGCGGATCATCAGGCCGAGATTGTCGCCTGCGTCGAAGCCGCGGCTAAGCAGCATCCATTCCTGGCGAAGAACCCGCCGGTGGTGGAGTGGTCCGGCTTCCTGTCGGAGGGGTATGAGCTGACCGGGGCGAAGGAGTCCGAGGCCGTGCTGCGCTCGGCCTACGAGACGGTCTATGGCGGGCCGCTGAAGGAACTGGCCTTCACCGCCCTGACCGACACCCGGTTCTATGGCCTCAACGCCGGCATCCCGAGCCTTTGCTTCGGGGCCAATGCCGAGGCCATGCACGGCTTCAATGAGCGGGTGGAGATCGAATCGCTGCGCAAGACCACGCGGGCCATTGCGCTGTTCGCGGCGAACTGGTGCGGGGTGGAAGCGGCATGAATTGGCGCTTCATCCATGACTTTAAGCGGCTCACCGCTCCGGCTGCCGCTTCATGTATCGCATTAACAATTGGAGGGGCCGCGTGACCCTGCTTGAAAAGATTCAGTCGCGGCCGATGCCGCTCGCGGTCCTGATGGGTGTAACCTTTACCGAGGCCGAGCCGGGCAAGGTGGTGGCGACCATGGTGGTCCGGGAGGACCTCTGCACCCTTGGGCATACGATCCACGGCGGGGCGGTGATGGCTTTCGCGGATTCCGTCGGGGCTGCGGCGACCGTCATCAACCTGCCGCCGGACGCCAAAGGTACCACCACCATCGAAAGCAAGACCAACTTCGTCGGTGGGGCCAAAGCGGGCATGACCGTCACGGCGACCGCGACCCCGGTTCATCTCGGGCGACGGACCCAGGTCTGGCAGACCCGGCTGGAAACGGGCGAGGGCAAGCTGGTCGCCGTGGTGACCCAGACCCAGATGATTTTGTGACGGCAAATGAGCCCGAAACATCGGATTATTGGCCGGACAGGCCCGAAATCCGGCTCTGGAACCGGTTGAACAAGCGACTGTGAGCGTTGCGGCGTTGCGCAATCGCTCCGGATTCGGATAGATCAGCCCAGATTAAAGCGTGAAGAAAACAGGTCTTTTTCCTGCGCGGGTGGCGCTGCGCGCTCTCGACCGAGAAACAAAGAAACATAAAATGAATGCGCTTGTCCGGATTGCCCTGAGCCGACCCTATACGTTTGTCGTGCTCGCGCTCCTGCTGCTGATTGTCGGACCGCTGGCCGCCCTGCGGACGCCGACGGACATCTTCCCGGAAATCCGGATCCCGGTGATCGGCGTGGTGTGGCAGTACACCGGCCTGCCGCCGGACCAGATGTCGGGCCGGATCGTGACGCCGTTCCAGCGCGCGCTCACCACGACAGTGAATGACATCGAGCACATCACCGCCAACTCCTACACCACCTACGGCGTCATCAAGATTTTCTTCCAGCCGAATGTGGATATCCGCACGGCGAACGCGCAGGTCACGGCGATCGCGCAGACCATGCTCCGGCAATTGCCGCCGGGATCGACGCCGCCGCTGATCCTGAACTACAGTGCCTCAACGGTGCCGATCATCCAGCTCGCACTGGGCGGTGAGGGGCTGACCGAGCAGAACATGTTCGACATCGCCACCAACCAGTTGCGCACGCCGCTGGTAACCGTGCCGGGCGCCGCGATCCCGTGGCCGTTCGGCGGCAAGCAGCGCCAGATCCAGCTCGACATCAATCCGGACGCGATGCAGGCCCTCGGCCTGTCCGGACAGGACGTCGCCAACGCGCTCGCCGCGCAGAACCTGATCACGCCTGTCGGCACGCAGAAGATCGGCAACTTCGAGTACAACATCCAGCTCAACAACGCGCCGCGCAAGATCGAGGAACTCGGCAACCTGCCGATCAAGGTGGTCAACGGCGCCACGGTCTATATCCGCGACGTGGCGCAGGTGCGCGACGGCAACCCGCCACAAACCAACATCGTCCATGTCGACGGTACGCGGTCGGTGCTGATGATGGTGCTGAAGGCAGGTGCGACCTCGACCCTCGACATCATCGCGGGCATCAAGCAGAAGATCATCGACACCAAGGACCAGTTGCCGGAGCAATTGCGCGTCAATCTGCTCGGCGACCAGTCGATCTTCGTGCGCGGCGCCATCGCCGGCGTCGCCTTCGAGGGCGTGCTGGCGGCGGCGCTGACCAGCGTCATGATCCTGCTGTTTCTGGGGAGCTGGCGCTCAACCCTCATCATCGCGATCTCGATTCCGCTGTCGGTGTTCGGTGCGATCATCTGCCTGTCGGTCGCCGGCGAGACGCTCAACATCATGACGCTCGGCGGCCTCGCGCTCGCGGTCGGCATTCTGGTGGACGACGCCACCGTGACCATCGAGAACATCAATTATCATCTCGAACACGGGATGGAGGTCGAGCCCGCCATTCTGGAGGGCGCCCGGCAGATCGCCACCCCGGCCTTCGTCACGCTGCTCTGCATCTGCATCGTGTTCGTGCCGATGTTCTTCCTCACCGGCGTGTCGCGTTTCCTGTTCGTCCCGATGGCGCTGTCGGTGATGTTCGCGATGACCTGGTCGTTCATCCTGTCGCGCACGCTGGTGCCGACGATGGCGAAGTATCTGCTCCATCCCCATCCGCATGACGAGAACGGCAATCCGATGCCGCCGCCGCCGACCCGTAACCCGCTGGTGCTGTTCCAGCGTGGATTTGAAAAGCGGTTTGAGCGGGTGAGGGACGTCTATCATGGCCTGCTGCACATGGCGCTCGGCCATCGCAGGATGTTCGTTGTCGGCTTCCTGGGCTTTATCGGGCTGTCGTTCCTGCTGGTGCCGTTCCTCGGCCGCAACTTCTTCCCGGCCGTCGATACGGGGCAGATCCTGATCCACGTCCGGACGCAGATCGGCACACGCGTGGAGGAGACTGCCAACAAGCTCGCCGACATCCAGAAGGTGATCCGGCAGATCATCTCCGCCGACAAGATCGACACCATGGCCGACAACATCGGCATGCCGATCTCCGGCATCAACCTGACCTACAACAACACCGGCGTGATCGGTCCGCAGGATGGCGATATCCAGATCAAGCTGAAGGAAGGCCACAAGCCGACCGAAGAAATTGTCCGCGAGCTGCGCGAGAAGCTGCCGCGCGAATTTCCGGGCGTTTCGTTCGCCTTCCTTCCGGCGGACATCGTCAGCCAGATACTGAATTTCGGTTCACCTGCGCCGATCGACATCCAGGTGCGCGGCGCCAACACGGCTGAGAACTTCAAGTATGCCAGCAACCTTCTGCGCCGCATCCGGCTCATTCCGGGCGTCGCGGATGCGCGCATCCAGCAGTCGCCAAGTGCGCCCGCCTTCAATGTGAATGTGGATCGCACCCGCGCGCAGTATGTCGGTTTGACGGCCCGCGACGTCACCAACAGCATGGTCGTGAATCTGGCGGGCAGCTCGCAGGTGGCGCCGACGTTCTTCCTAGATCCGAACAACGGCGTGTCTTACTCCATCGTGATGCAGACACCGCAGTACCAGATTGACTCCTTGAGCAAGCTGGAAGCACTGCCGATTTCCGCCTCCGGAGCGCCGACGACGCCGATGCTCGGCGGCATCGCGGATATCAAGCGCTCCGCCTCCAGTGCGGTGGTGTCGCAATACGACATCCAGACCATGGTGCAGATTTTTGCGACGCCGCAGGGACGGGACCTTGGTGCGGTGTCGAAAGATATCCAGCAGGCCATCAGCGAGACGGCGAAGGATCTCCCGCGCGGCAGCCGCGTCGTTTTGCTCGGTCAGGTCGAGACCATGAACAGCGCATTCGCCGGCCTGCTGTTCGGCCTGCTCGGCGCGATCGTGCTGATCTATTTTCTGATCGTGGTGAACTTCCAGTCATGGGCCGATCCGTTCGTGATCGTCTCAGCGCTTCCGGCGGCGCTTGCCGGCATCATCTGGATGCTGTTCGCGACACACACCACGCTGTCGGTGCCGGCGCTGACCGGCGCGATCATGTGCATGGGTGTCGCCACCGCGAACTCGGTGCTGGTGATTGCCTTCGCGCGGGAGCGTTACGAACAGCTCGGCGATCCCGTCGCCGCCGCGCTGGACGCGGGCTTTGTCCGCTTCCGCCCGGTTCTGATGACAGCGCTCGCCATGATCATCGGCATGACGCCGATGGCGCTCGGCATGGGCGAGGGTGGCGAGCAGAACGCGCCCCTCGGGCGCGCGGTGATCGGCGGCCTGATTTTCGCGACCACCGCGACCTTGATCTTCGTTCCCGTGGTTTTCAGTATGGTTCACAAGAAGCGGTCGGCGGAACCCGCGCCTGCTCCGGAGCTCGTTCATGCAACCTGACAAGAATCCTTCGGTGTCGCCAGGCAAGCTCAAGCTGTACGGCGCTATCGGCGCCGGCGTGCTGGGTGTGGTTGTGGTGACCGGTATCATCAGCCGCTCGAAGGGCGATGCCGACCTGAAACAATGGACCGACGCGCAGGCGATCCCGTCGGTCGCCGTCGCCTTGCCCGGCACCAAGCCGCTGAACGCGACACTGGACCTGCCGGGACGCCTTGAGGCTTATTCGCGTGCGCCGATCTATGCGCGCGTCAGCGGCTATCTGAAAAGCTGGAACGCCGATATCGGCGCGCAGGTGAGCGCAGGGCAAAAGCTCGCCGAAATCGAGGCGCCCGATCTCGACCAGCAGCTTCTGCAGGCCCGCGCCGATCTGATGAACAGCCAGGCGGCGGCAAAGCTCTCGGCCGCGACGCTGGCGCGCCGCAAGACCCTGCAAGCGTCCAACTTCGTGTCGCAGCAGGAAATCGACGAGCGTTCGGCCGATCTTGCCAGCAAGGAGGCACAGGTCCGCGCCCAGCAGGCGAATGTCGAGCGGCTGGAAGCACTGGCCAACTACAAGAATGTCACGGCGCCGTTCGATGGCGTTGTCACCGAGCGCAACACCGACGTCGGCGCGCTGATCAATGGCGGCACCGGGTCGGGCGCCGCCATGTTCGTGGTGTCCGATGTGAAGAAGCTGCGTCTCTATGTGAACGTTCCGCAGAGCTATCTGCCGGGGATCCGGATGGGCTCCAAGGCAACGGTCACCGTGCCGGAATATGCGGGCCGCACGTTCCCGGCGACCGTCGAGGCGTCCGCCCAATCGGTCGATATTTCCTCGGGCACGACCCGCATGCAGCTCGCGATCGAGAATCCGAACAAGGAGTTGCGTCCCGGCGCCTTCGCCAATGTCAAAATCACGCTGACCCGGGATGCGCAGCCTCTCAGCATCCCGTCGAGCGCGCTGATCTTCAATGCGAGCGGGCTGCGTGTCGCCACGGTGACTGCCGGTGACAAGATTCTGTTCAAGGCCGTCACGATCGCGCGCGACCTTGGCCGCGAGATCGAGATTGCCACGGGGCTGTCGCCGGACGACCGCATCATCCTTTCGCCGCCCGACGGCATTGCCGATGGCGATCAGGTCCGCATCGCGGGTGCCGGCAAGGACGGAATGCCGCGGACCAGTTCCAACAGCAGCACCAAGACCGAGTAGCGGAACTTCTCTCCAGCCTGTCACGTTGTGACCATCGCTGGAGGAACAATGCAATCACTCTTGGAAGCCGCGGGCAGCTTTCGGCTTGGCCCGCATCTCATTGCGCTGACAGTCGCTTATGTTCTGGCGCTGCCAATTGGCTGGAACCGCGAGAAGGCGGAACGGAGCGCGGGTCTGCGGACCTTTCCGCTGGTCGCTCTGGCGACCTGCGGCATCGTGCAGGCGACCGAGCATATTCTGGAGGGCCATCCCGAAGGCACCGCGCGGATCATCGAGGGGCTGATGACCGGCATGGGCTTTATCGGCGGCGGCGCTATCCTGAAAACCGAGAACTCCGTGCGCGGCACGGCGACCGCTGCCAGCCTCTGGGCGACCGGAGCCACGGGAGCAGCGGTCGGCCTTGGGGCCTACGACGTCGCCGTGGTCATCTCCCTTTTCACCTTCCTGACCCTGTGGCTGCTTGTCCCGTTCAAGCACGAGGGCAAGTCCGACACGGCCAAGTAGCGGTCCTCGCTTGTCCCGTTGCTACTTTCCGACCTTGTCCGGATAGCCGGGACTGGTCGGGCTGTCGCCGGGCAGGCCGCTCGGCCTTGTGCCGGTCCCGATCTTGCCGGGCGTCGACGTGTTCGGCACGCCCGGCTGGTTGCTGCCGGTGTTGCTGCCGGTTGTGGCTGGCGATGACGGAGCCGCTGCCGGTGGTGGTGTCGCCGGCGAAACGCCGGGTGAACCCGCAGCCGGGCCGCCGGGCGAGGACGGCGGCGCGACCTGCGCGGATGCTGCGAGCGTCGACGCGGCCAGCATCGCCGTCGTCAAGGTGGTGAAAAGCAGTTTACGTCGCATTAGAACCT
This sequence comes from Afipia sp., assembly GCA_050249215.1. Classification (GTDB taxonomy): domain Bacteria; phylum Pseudomonadota; class Alphaproteobacteria; order Rhizobiales; family Xanthobacteraceae; genus Afipia. The sequence continues at coordinate 254,428 of JBFWQX010000003.1, read as the reverse complement.
CCACGGTTATTGGAGGCACAACACGTCGCAGTGTCAGCCGTTCCGGATTTCGCTATGATGTGCGGCATAGGCATGCTTTCAAAATAATCAGCGTGCCGTTGTTCGCGTCTTGGAACATTCACAGAAACCGCGCATTGTGTTGCCTGTTGGGTTTATTCGGCCGGCCTTTGGGATAGCGTCATGCGTACTGTCGTCGCCCTCGTGTTTCTCGCTGCCATGTCCGCGCCATGTATGGCGCAGGAACTGACCCCCAACTTTCTGAAGAAAGAGCCTTACTTTCTCTCACCTTGGTCCGTGGTCTATGTCGACAACGGTACCTGTGGTGTTGGAAAGGTTCTCAAGGTGACCGGCGGAACGGGAGCGCTCCGCCGCAAGAAGGCTTGTGTGCCCATGGGGCCGGAGCAGGCGTCGCGCGTCGTCGCCATTCCGTAGTTTGCGGACTACCGCCGGCCTTTCTTCCAGAGTTCAACCAGTGGCCCCGCTTGCCCGTAGACCGGATCGCTGTCCGGCAAGGCGACACGCGGGATGATCCTGATTGCCAGCCGGTAGTTCTCCGGCGTTGGCCGTGTGACCTGCATGGGCGGACCGGGCGGATAGGCGCCGATCACCCTAAAGTCGTCGCTGGATGAGAGACATTGATGGCCGGTCCCTGCAGGCAGGATCGCGACGTCCCCCTTCCTGATCTCGAAGTCCTCGCCATGGCTGCCGCCGAAGCGGATCAGAGCACGACCGCGCGCAACGCCCAGCGCCTCATGCACTGTCGCGTGATAGTGCAGGTAATCGTAGACGCCGTTGCGCCACATCTGGCCCCATCCGTTCGCAGCGAACAGGTTCTCGATGGCTTCTTCCGGATGCCCATCGAGTTCGACCGCGCTCTTGTAGAGCAGGAAGGGCAGCGGGCTGTTGGGGATGAGACCGTCATCGGGAAAAATGAAGGAGACGGGTGTCGTTCTGAACGAGGGTGTCGATGGATCGGATCTGTAGGTCGCCGTCATGGAAAATCGTTCCACGGTTCCGTCATGAATACAGGATTTCGCCGGCGGCCAGGCCTGCGCGGCAGAGGTCACCTTAACAATGCGAGCGCGGCGAATACGTTCCATGGCGGAGCACGGCCAAAAAGCCGAAGGCGCCGCGATGGATCGCGGCGCCTTGCCGATAACGATAGAGGGAGAGACGTCAGTCGGCTTTCACGACGTCGCCGAGCTGATCCCAGCTCTTGCCGTTCCAGCGCTGCATCTGCATCTGCGTATACGCCTGGTTCACAGCCGGGGACGTATTGATCTTGATGCCGGGCAGCGCGGTGGGCAGCACGAAGTCCTTGAAGCTCTTGCTCTGTTTCAGGATGTTCTCGCGCGACAGGTCATTTCCGGCCTGTTTCAGAAGCTGCTCGAGGATCATGCCCTGCTGGTATCCGTACAGGTAGTTCTGGTCGGACAGGTCCGCGCCCGGAAGATACTTCTGGGCAAAGGCGGTGAAATCCTTGACGCCCTGATCGTCCTTCCACTTCGGGTCGGTGGCGTCTTTCTGAAAGCCCGCCGTCATGACGCCCGTGACCTTGTCGAGTCCGACCGGAACGAAGGTGTTTCCGATTGAAGCGGCAACGAAATTGACCAGTGTCAGCGGCTTCCAGCCCATTTCGTTCATCTTGCGCAAAGCCTGCGCCGCGAACTTCGGTGTGCCTGCGATCAGCAGCGCTTCCGGCGCTGCGGCCTTCAGGTTGACAACCTGCGAGTCGACCGTGGGATCCGCGACTTCATAGGCCAGCGCCACGACCTTGCTGGTGAACTCGTCCTTGTAGATCGGCTTGAACGCATTGACGAAGTCCTTTCCGAGATCGTCGTTCTGGTAAAGGATGCCGACTTTCGCGTTCGGGAGCTGCGCCTTGAAGTACTTCGCGTAAATTTTGCCTTCCGTGTCGTAGCTCGGCAGCGATGTCGTCGTCAGCGGGTATTCCTTGGAATCCGTGAACTTGGTCGCCCCGGTGGTGATGAACGTATCGGGAACCTTCTTGCCGGTGATGTACTTGATCGTTGCGGAGTTCGACGGTGTACCGAGCTGTCCGAACATGAAAGCCACTTCGTCGCTTTCGATCAGCTTGCGGGTGTGTTCGACCGCCTTCGGCGGGCTGTAGGCGTCGTCATAGGTGATGAGATTGATCTTGCGGCCGTTGATGCCGCCGCGATCGTTGATCTGGTTGACGTAACCGATCAGGCCCTTGCCGGTGTTCCCGAGCGAGGAGGCGGGGCCGCTGAAGGGGAAGGTGGCGCCCACCTTGATTTCGGTGGCGGTGACGCCCGGGGCGTCGGCTGCGGCCGCGCCAGTAGTCAGTGCGAGCGAAGCGGCCAGTGCAGCGAACAGTATTCTCGACATTATGGTCTTTCTCTCCCGTATGCCGCCGATTCACTTGCGACGACTATAAGTTCAATTTCAGAACTATAAACTAGCTTCCGCGAAAACGCCGCGCAAGCGGAAAGAATCCATATTTTATAGGCGCTAGTGCGGCATAATTGCTGTGAATGGCTTTGCGAGCGGATCATAAGTATTGATTTTAGACTTATATTCGCCGCGCCATACGGCGATCACTGATCCCGGCCTCCGGCGTCAGCGCCGTTCGGTGAATGTGTAGCGGTCGCGGATCATGCTGTTGAAAAACTCGCCCTTTGAGGCGGCCCGGCAGAACTGGAAGTAAACTTCGCCTGGAACATCGGAATAGACATATGTCCGCCCGCTCGCGAAAGTGACGTGAAGCTGGCGCGCGGCGGCGTTATAATCAATCTGCGAAATGACGCTGGATGCGACCTGTGGCATGTCGGCCTCGTTGCGTTACCCGTTGAAATAATGTGGGGGTAGGGTGGCGATGCCCAACCCTCACTTCGCAGCCTCTGCCCGGTGTGACACCAAGAGAGCGCCGATGAGCCCTACGACCGTCAAACCGAAAACCACCACAAAGATCAAACTGCAGCGGCCGCCGCTCTACAAGGTGATCCTGCTCAACGACGACTACACGCCGCGCGAATTCGTGGTCATGGTGCTCAAGGCCGTGTTCCGGATGGGCGAGGAGACCGCAAGCCGCGTAATGCTGACCGCGCATCAGAAGGGCGCGTGTGTGATCGCGGTCTATACCCGCGATGTGGCGGAGACGCGGGCTAAGGAAGCCACGGAACTGGGCAAGGCCAAGGGCTATCCGCTGTTCTTCACCACGGAGCCGGAAGAGTAGGATTGGCCGTGGCGGGGGCGGCGCAATAAATGTATTGTATCGTCTAATATATGTACTATATATATTTAGTACATATCGGAGGCGCTGATGTCGAAATATGAGCCATTGGGCGATTTTCTCAAAAATCAGAAAACAGATCGTGTGCCGATGTCGTTCGCGGAGATCGAGCGTGTCACCGGCACCAGGCTGCCCGCTTCAGCGCGCTATCGCGCATGGTGGAGCAACAATTCGCTTAATAGTGTGATGACAAAGGTTTGGCTCGAGGCTGGCTTCGAGAGCGAGCAGGTCGATATGGCCCATCGCAAGCTGGTGTTCCGTCGCGTCGGCAGGCCCGCGGTATCATCAAGCGAAAAAGCTGCTTCCGCCGCAGGCGGAAACAAGGTTCACCCTCTCGCGGGACTTCTGAAGGAGGTCACGCAGGTGGTTCCGGGGGTGGATCTCACAGCGCCGGCTGATCCTGAATGGGGCAAGAGGTAATGCCTCCACCAATTCTCCTCGATACCTGCGCGCTCATCTGGCTTGTGCCGGACGAGCCTCTTGCGCCACAGGCCATGCAAGCCTTGCGGGACGTGAGCGAGCATGGCGGACTGGTATTTCTGTCGCCGATCACAGCATGGGAGATTGGTCTCCTTGTCGGGCGCGGCCGTTTGCGGCTGCAGATGTCGGCCGAGAGCTGGTTTGCCAGAGCCTGCGAAGCGCCGGGTGTCAGACTTGCGGTGATGTCGCCTGATGTGCTGATCGCCTCATCGTTTCTGCCGGGAAAGCCGCCCCGCGATCCCGCCGACCGTATCATCGCAGCAACCGCGCGTGACCTCGGTGCGCGATTGGTCACACGCGACCGGTTGCTTCTCGATTACGGCAAGCAAGGCCATGTCAACGTATTGAAGTGTTGATATGACGCGGTCATAGCTGCCAATCGGGAGCGCCGCCTTGCCAGCCGGGCAGGGGCCACTAACCTGCGTCCATGACATCCGATCCGTCCAAAACCATTCTTCCCTTGCTGACGTGCATCGAGACCCTCGGTCTTGTGGCGCGGCATCTCGATCCCTCTGCATTCGGGGAGGTGATGGAGGCCATCGGCACGCCGGAAGCCGCGTTGCAGGCCGTGCGTCCGCAGTTCGACGACAATGGCGGGCCCGACAGCGTCGGCGCTTTGCTGGCGCGCGCCAGCGATGAAGCGCTGGCGGGATTTGCCGAACTGCGGCAAGCCGCCGGGCAGGGCGACATCCGCGCGGTGTTCAAGGCGTTGCGCCATTTGCCCCGCGCGCAGGAGGCGCTCTATCCGCTGGCGTCGATGATCCCGGTGGTCAATGCGTTCTTTCTCGATCCATCGCTGCGCTCGGACGCCGATGCGCTCAAGCGCGCGATGCCGCCGCCGCGCGAGAATGAAACCGGCGTGTTTCATGTCGAGAATGAGCCGCGCACACGCGGCGGCTTTTCGCTCTACGTGCCGGAAAGTTACACGACGGATCGCGTATGGCCGCTGGTGGTTGCGCTCCATGGCGGCAGTGGCCACGGGCGCGGCTTTCTCTGGAGTTGGCTGCGCGACGCCCGCAGTTTCGGCGCGATCCTGATTGCGCCTACATCCTCGGGCAATTCGCTCGGCTCGACATGGGCGCTGATGGGCGACGACAACGACACGCCCAATCTGGCGCGCATCGTCGAAGGCGTGCGCGGGCGATGGAACATCGACCCCCGGCGTCTCTTGCTCACCGGCATGAGCGACGGCGGCACGTTCTGCTATGTCAGCGCGCTCGATCGTGCGTCACCGTTCACGCATCTGGCGCCGGTCTCCGCGACGTTTCACCCGATGCTGGTCTCGACAGCCGATCCCGAACGCTTGCAGGGATTGCCGATTTTCCTTACCCATGGCGCGCTGGACTGGATGTTTCCGGTCGAGGTGGCGCGGCAGGCGCAGCGTGCGCTCGCAGGCGCAGGTGCGAACGTGACCTATCGCGAGATCGACGATCTCAGCCACACCTATCCGCGCGAGATCAATGCGCCGATTCTGGAATGGCTGAACGAGTCAAGCGCCCAATAGGCCGGTTTCGCGATTGCGGAGCGATTCAGTCATAGGCATGATCCTTCGCCAGGGGGACCACGCTCATGAACAACACGACGATTTCACCGCCATCCAGACTCAATCTCGCGCTCGAAGGGCGCGGGTTGTTCGACATTGCTGGCCTGATGGCCGCCGCACCGTTTCTTGCGACCGCGCCGCGCGGCGAACGTCATCCGGTGATGGTGCTGCCGGGGCTGGGCGCGAACGACAATTCCACATTCACGATCCGCGGCTTCCTGAGCATGCTCGGCTATGACGTGAAGGGCTGGGGACGCGGGCGCAACATCCGGCTTCCGCAACTCGAAGCGCCGGCGGTGGCGCAGACGGTCCGCGACCTGTCGCGAAAGACCGGTCAGCGCGTCAGCCTGATCGGCTGGAGTCTCGGTGGCATTCTCGCGCGTGAAGTGGCGCGCCGCAGCCCGGACCATGTCCGCCTTGTCGTGACGCTTGGCAGTCCCTTCGCCGCGCCCAACGCGAACAATCTCCGCACGGTGTGGCGTTTGCTCACCGGCCAGCCGTCGAGCACAGTCACGGCGTCGCGCATCGCGGAACTGTCCCGGCCGCTGCCGATGCCTGCGACCGCGATTTACACGCGCTCCGACGGGATCGTGGCGTGGCAGGCATGTCTTGAGCAGGAGCATCCCACCAACGAGAACATCGAGGTCCGGACCACGCATCTCGGTCTCGGCTTTCACGCGCCCGCGCTGTGGGTCATCGCGGACCGTCTGGCGCAGCCGGAAGGCCAGTGGAGACCGTTCAAGCCGTCGCTCCTGGTGTCGCCGTTCTTTCCGCAATCGCGGCAATGATCCTTCGCATCGGCTGTATTGCTTCGCGCGAAGGCGCTATAGTGCCGCGATGAAGCGACTTCCGAGAACTGTCTATTTTTTCAGCATCACGGCCTTTGCGCTGATGGCCGCTGCCCCGCACCTCCGCGCGCAGTCCGCGGATCTCGTGCTGTGCGACCGCCTTGCCGCCGATCCGGCCGATCCCGACAAGCCGGCAGATGTGAAAGGCGTTGCGAATATTGCGGCCGGCGATGTCGCCACCGCGATCCGATTTTGCAAGCAGGCCTCAAACACACGGCGCGCGATGTACCAGCTCGGCCGTGCCTACGCCGCCAACAGGCAGACCGCTGAGGCGATCGGTGCATGGCGCAAGGCCGCCGACAAGGGCAGCACGTCGGCGATGGTCGAACTCGGCGTCGCTTACGCCACCGGCGCAGGCGTTGCGAAAGATGAATCCGCGGCGGCGAAACTGTTCGAGCGCGCTGCTCAAGGCGGCAATCCGCGCGGCGTCAGCAATCTGACGGCCCTGACCGGAAAAGGCGCAGCGCCTGCGGATGCGGCACGGTCGCGCGCGCTGCTGGCAAAAGCTGCCGAGACCAATGCGGAGGCGCAATTCCAGCTCGGCCTCATGCTGCAGGATGGTGTCGGCGGGCCGAAGGATGACGCCGGCGCGCGCAGCCTGTTCGAGAAAGCCGCGGCGCAGGATCATCCGGGCGCGCTGGAGCGGATGGGCGCATTTGCGAAGGCGGGACGCGGCGGTCCGCAGGATTCCAGCGCGGCGAAGGCCTACTACGAAAAGGCCGCGGCGCTCGGCAACGACGAGGCCAAGGCGGCGCTCAAGCGCGCCGAATGTCCTTATGTGCTCAAGGACAAGTCCGGCAAGGTGATGACCAATCTGTGCTTTTGAGTTGAATCAATTATCGCGGCTTTATTTGAAAAGCAGATGGCGACTTCTGAAGACATACGTTCTCTCGCGAGACAAGGCTTTAGCGTAGCGGAGATAGCGCGCCAAGTCGGAACAAGATACCAGCATGTCTACAAGGTGCTGACTGATGCGGGCTTGCTGGAAGGGCGGCGGCAAGAGCGTGGCACCTTGTCGGTGCCCGTTGCGGTTAAGCCGTTGAAGGCGGCATTGACTCGGGATGTATTGTTGCACTCTGGTTTTGAGGTTTCTGATCAATGGACTCTTTCACCAGAAGGCGAAATCGTTTCAAACGCTTCGTTGCCAAAGCATGTTGGAGTTTATGCCTTCGTCAAGGCTGATGCTGTTCTGTATGTCGGTGTCGCGACAATGGGACTCGCAAAGCGCCTGTATTTTTATCGGAAACCCGGCGCTACCCAGATAACGAGTCTCCGCATCAATGCCCTGATAAAAGAGGAATTGGCACAGATTCCAGCCATTGAGGTTCTTACAGCAAGTCCAGAGGATACAGAGTGGAATGGACTTCCTGTTCACGGAAGCGCGGGGTTGGAACTTGGGTTGATTAAAAAGTTCGATTTGCCTTGGAATGTCAGAAGTGCTCGTTAATCAATCCAGGCGCCGTTCGCGCACGACCTGCGTGCTGATTGCCGTCTCGGCCGTACGATGAAGAGGGGTCTTTCCAGCATCGGGATCGAAGTTGAAAATTTCGAGACTGCGCAAGTGCGTCGATGCGCGCGAGACGAACACCGGCGTATCGCCCGCGATGGCGCGAATGGTCTGCGCGCCACACCCTGTGCAGGCGTAGGTGAACTCCAGTTTTGTCATCGCCCAGCGCACATCCATCACCTCCATGAGATGACGTCTGCACTCGGGACATACGATCACAGCCGGCCTGGCATCCCGGAGCGGCACATTCTCAAGCATCTGACCCTCCCTCCGGGCTGAAGCGGCAGGCGGCGACCGGCCCACAGGCCGACCGAAAGATGCCGAAAACACAATCATTCTAAATGCTTGTGATGGGACGTCCGCCGGTGGCTGAGGCACTTTACTCCCGTGCGCCGGATGGCTCCCGCCCGCCGTTGCGATATGCACAGGAAAGGTGGCCCTGCTAGATTGGCGCGGTTCCTTGCTCAGGCCGCAGGCTTTGGCGAGATCACATTCGGAAGGACTGAACATGACACGGCACTCTCTCTCGTTCGCAGCGTTTCTCGCTGCGCTGGCGTGCATCGACGCGTCACCTGCTGCTGCCCAGCAGACCTTCCAGAGTTTTGTATGCGCCGACGGCGCGCAATTTACCGCGGCCTTCCTGAAATACGATCCCAAGCAGGCCCACCTGCAGATTGACGGCAAGGCCGTGACCCTGCGAAAGCGCTTCACGCTTTCGGGGGCGCGTTACACAGGCCGGGGCATCACGCTCACGATGAACAAGAAGGGGACATTCCTTCGCCATGGCAAGCGTGGTGTGACAGTCTGCACAGCGACCTGAACGTGTGACGAGTCCTCGCGGGAGTTATCTTCATGGCCGATCGTATTCTTGTCTTCTATGGCTCGTACCGTTCCGACCGGATGGGCATTCGTCTTGCGGATTTCATTGTCCGGAATTTCCGCGAGCGCGGAGCTGATGTCGAACTGATCGACGCCAGGGCTGTCGGTCTGCCGATGCTGGACCGGATGTACAAGGAGTATCCGAAGGGGCAGGCGCCCGCGGCGCTCGAGGAGCTCGCGCAGAAGATCATCGGCGCGGACGGCTTCGTGTTCGTTACCGGCGAATACAACTGGGGCATCCAGCCGGGCCTGAAGAATCTCACCGATCATTTTCTGGAAGAATGGTTCTGGCGGCCGGCGGCGATTGCGAGTTATTCGGCGGGACGGTTTTCGGGTGCGCGTGCCGCGCTGGCCTGGCACGGCACGCTTTCCGAAATGGGTATGGTGGTGACATCCCAGACCATCGCGGTGGGCCCCATCGGCCAGTCGCTTTCGGAAACCGGGGAGCCGATCGGCGAGGGCGGCAAGGCGCTGGTCAGGGCGTTTCCGCGTTTCGCTGACGATCTGACGTGGTGGGTCGAAGCGGCAAGGATGCAGCGCGAGCGGAGGAAGCCGCCGTATTGACGGCCTACTCGACGACGTAGGTCCGCACGAGCTTCGGCGCGGCCCAGTTGATCGCGGCGGTTTCCATCAGCCAGCGGCCGGGATATTCGGCAAGGAACGCGATGCGCTGGGTCTGGCCCTTGTCCAGCATCAAGGTATCGAGCCAGAACGGTTTCCAGCCGTCATCGAGCCGGTCGAGCAGGCGGAAGTGATGCCCGTGCAACCGAAAGGCGATGGGCGTCGCGGTCGGATTGCTGATCGCCATGACCACGGTGCGTCCGCGCTTGACGCTGTAGGCGGGCTTCGTTGCGGCGTCGAACTTCAACGGCGCGATCCATTGCGCATTGGGATCGAGCGACAGATCGCTGCGCAATGCGCCCTGAAGGTTCAGCCGCTCCGGCAAGCCGGCGCTCGGAAATGCAGGCGCGGACGGCAGCGGCGCTGCGCGAACCGGCGCATCGTTCGACATGGTGATCTGCGCTACCGTGCGCGGGCCGGTGCCGTCGTGCAGGATGATCTTTGAGACGGTGCCCGGTGCGCGGGTCGCGTCAATCAGGGCGTCGATCCGAGATCCCGGCGCGAGCACAAGCTGGCCGTCGCGCGCGAGGAACGGTTCGGCCGGCAGCCCGTCGATGGCCATGACGCGGATGTCATGGTTTTCGATTTTCAGGCCGAGCGGGGAGCGGGCGCATCCGTTGATGAATCGCAGGCGCAGCCGTTCGTTGAGCTTCGCGGCGATGTTGAGCGACGTCTGTCCGTTGACAGTGTAGGTGAGGGTAGTGCCGTCCGGACTTTGGCCCGGAACGATGGCGTTGCCGTCGGCCTTCACCCGCCAGTCCTCGATCAGCAGGACCTCGTCGCGGTCCACGGCGATAGGTGGGCTGTCCTCGACAATCAGGGCGCGGCCAGCCGATGGGTGGCCGGAAGCATCGCCCAGGAACTGCGCGCTGATCAGTACCGTACCGGCCTGACGCAGGGGCAGCGTGAAGGCTGCCCGTCCTCCCGGCGGGAGGGGCGCTTGTGCGGTGAGCGGTTCCGCCGCGCTCGCACCATCAATACCAAGCCAATTCAGTATGATAGGTGATGGAAGTTCGTTTTTCAGTGTAACGGAGAGATCGCCTTTGGCGGCCCGGATGGCGCCGGTGCGGCCGGTTTCAAGCAGCCAGACCTCTTTCGGAGGACCGGATGCCAGCTTGCCCGGCCGGGCGTGCAGGCTGAGACTTGCGGGGAACTGCGCCAGCGCAGGCAGCCCCATACCGGAGGCAAAAGCTCCGCCCAGAGCGGTCAGCAGGGAGCGCCGCGAGGGCGAAAAAACCTGATTTGTCATGATGTTTTTCGTCGACTCTTTCATGGCCCATGCGGACCATTTTCCGTAAGCCCTGTCCAGTCGGCCCCTTGTCGCTAAGACCGCGTTGCAAAAGCCATTTTTTTGCTGCGAACCGGTTGCCTCATGTTATAAGCCCGCCGCTCGCGGCTGTGCCGCTGGACGACGATCACTGCGCGCTCGTGGCGGAATTGGTAGACGCGCTGGGTTTAGGTTCCAGTGTCGAAAGATGTGGGGGTTCGAGTCCCTCCGGGCGCACCACGCGCGATTTTCGTTTGCGCAAGGAATTCTGGAGGAGACATCCCTCGCGGGAACGTGTCCGCCGCACCACCGATACATGCCGAACGGCTCCGTGGCCCGACGGTTGTATCCACAGATTGACAACGACCCGGTCCCGCCGGGCCAAGCTGGAAGAAGATAGACGTCATGCAGGTCACCGAGACCCTCGCAGAGGGACTGAAGCACGAGTTCAAGGTCAGCGTTCCCGCGTCGGATATTGATGCCAAGGTGGATGCCCGTCTTGTCGACATGAAGGACAAGGTTCGGCTGAACGGTTTCCGTCCCGGCAAGGTTCCTGTCGCCCATCTCAAGAAGGTCTATGGCCGCTCGGTTGCCGCCGAGACCGTCGAGCAGCTCATTCGCGACACCAATGCCGGTATTTTCACCGAGCGTGGTTTCCGCCTTGCGACCGAGCCGAAGGTCACCATGCCGACCGAGGAAAAGGAAATCGAGGCGATCCTCGAGGGCAAGTCCGACCTGAACTATTCGGTCGCGATCGAGGTCGTGCCGGCGATCGAACTGGCTGACTTCAAGAGCTTCAATGTCGAGAAACCGGTGGCGGACGTCACCGACGCCGACGTCGACGAGGCGCTGAAGCGTATCGCCGACCAGAGCCGTCCGTATGAAGCCAAGGCGGAAGGCGCGAAGGCCGAGAAGGGCGACCGCGTTACCGTGGCCTTCAAGGGCACGATTGACGGCGTGGCATTCGATGGCGGCACTGGCGAAGGCATTCAGGTCGTGATCGGCTCGGGCACGTTCATTCCGGGCTTCGAGGACCAGCTCATCGGCATCGCCTCGGGCGAGACCCGGACCGTCAAGGCCTCGTTTCCGAAGAACTACGCCGCGCCAAACCTCGCCGGCAAGGATGCCGAGTTCGAGACCACCGCGAGCCTGATCGAAGCGCCGCAGGAATCGAAGGTCGATGAGGAGTTCGCCAAGAACCTCGGCATGGAATCGCTCGACAAGCTGAAGGAAGCCATGCGCGAGCGGCTGGTGGCTGAATTCGCCGGCGCGTCGCGCCAGCGCGTCAAGCGCGTGCTGCTCGACAAGCTCGACGAGACCCACAAGTTCGGTCCGCCGCCCTCGCTGGTCGAGGAAGAGTTCAAGCTGATGTGGAACTCGATCAAGGCCGAGATGGAATCCACCGGCAAGACCTTCGCCGATGAAGACACCACCGAGGAGAAGGCCAAGGCCGAGTACGAGAAGATCGCCGACCGCCGCGTGCGCCTCGGTCTCGTCCTTTCTGAAATTGGCGAGAAGAACAAGATCACCGTCACCGACGACGAAGTCAGCCGTGCCCTGATCGACCGTGCCCGCCAGTCGCCCGGCCGCGAGAAGGAAGTCTGGGACTTCTATCGCAGCAACCCGAACGCGCTGGCCCAGCTTCGCGCGCCGATCTACGAAGACAAGGTCGTCGATTTCATTCTCGAGCTTGCTAACGTGACCGAGAAGAAGGTTACGCGCGACGAACTCGTCAAGGAAATCGAAGACGACAAGACGGCGGCCTGATAAAGGCCGCAAAAGATCGGTCATCGCCAGTTACGACTGGCGGTGACCCGCCCGCGAATGGATCACCGCATCGAGCGACACCGACAGCATCTGCTCGGTCCCGTCCGTGATCTGGCTTTTCACCGTCACAATCGCGTTGTTTCGCTCCGGCCTGTGCCGCAGCGCCGCGATCTCCGCATGCCCTGTCAGTGTCATGCCCGGGCGCACCGGCCGGAGAAACCGGGATTCGATCCCGGCGCCCGCGACACCGGCCACCTGCGTCCACATCGCTTCCACCACCAGCCGCTGATAAATCGCAAGCGTCTGCAGTCCGCTGGCGATCAGCCCGCCGAACGGGCCTTTGGCCGCGGCCACAGGGTTCATGTGGATGAAGAGGGGATCGTACCTTTTGGCGAAGTCGATGATCTCGGCTTCCTCGATCAGATAGTTGCGAAAGGCAAAGCGCTGGCCGATCGCAAGGTCTTCGGCGTAAAGCATTCCGGTCCGATCCTCGTTGCAGCATCCGTGTGGGACGATAGCAGGTCCGGAATATTCGGCCATGACCTCCCGGGTCATGGCGGAAATGGCTCAAACCATTAACGATGTGCGCCGAATAAGGCCCCGGAGCCTGCCCGGATCGCTTTTCGCCACAAGCCGAATCGGCTTCAACTGGACGGGCTTTTAGGCCTTTGCGGCCTTTTCCCGCTCTTGTGGCAGGGTTCTCCTGCTATATCTGTAGGGTCCGACCTTTCTGCATCACGAGGCCAACCGTCCGCCGGAACTCTCCACGTCCTCAAGCTGTCCGGCTGCGCCTCAGCTAACCTTCAGGTGATAAATGCGCGATCCCGTTGAAACCTACATGAACCTCGTGCCGATGGTGGTTGAGCAGACCAATCGCGGCGAGAGGGCTTACGACATTTTCTCGCGCCTCCTGAAAGAGCGCATCATTTTTGTCACCGGTCCGGTCGAGGACGGCATGTCGGTGCTGATCGTCGCACAACTCCTGTTCCTCGAAGCCGAGAATCCGAAGAAGGAAATCTCGATGTACATCAACTCGCCGGGCGGCGTGGTGACATCGGGCCTCGCGATCTACGATACCATGCAGTTCATCCGTCCGCCGGTCTCGACCCTGTGCACCGGTCAGGCCGCGTCGATGGGGTCGCTGCTGCTCGCCGCCGGCGAAAAGGACATGCGCTTCTCGCTGCCGAATTCGCGCATCATGGTCCATCAGCCGTCGGGTGGTTTCCAGGGGCAGGCGACGGACATCATGCTGCATGCGCAAGAAATCCTGAATCTCAAGAAGCGGCTGAACGAGATCTACGTCAAGCACACCGGCCAGCCTTATAAGGCCATCGAGGACGCGCTGGAGCGCGACAAGTTCCTCACCGCCGAGATGGCCAAGGAATTCGGCCTGGTCGACAAGGTGATCGACAAGCGCCCCGAGGACACCGGCTCCAAGGCCGCCTGATCCTCCATAGCTTCAATCACAAATCGCAAACGGACGCCCGCGCGGGCGTCCGTTTTCTTTTTGTGCGTCACCCATTTGGGGGAGGGGCCGGCTTTTTTCGGTTCCATCTCTGCATGTACTTGACCTCGTGTCGTTCCTTGACGCTAATCAATACAATTGATCCGGGACGATATGGGCCCGTCTATATTCGATCTTTATTATTTTTGGACGGCATCCCATTGCGCTCTGGTCACACCGCGTTTCGGTGGCAATGATAATGACCGGGAGCAGGCCATGACGACTGGCGCACGGAGCGGCATCGCCGCAATTTTCGTTTTTCTTGCAGCAGTCGCTACCAGCCCGGAAGCGGTCGCGTTCAATAAGGAAGCGGCTCTCGAGCAATGCCGCGCCTCCGTCGGCAGGCCGACGTATCAGGCGTGCAGAGGTAGCGGGGGCGATCATGAGAGGTGCTTCGCCAGGGCGCGCGCCGCCGTGCAACCGTGCGTCAAAGCGAAGATGCCGACGGCGGCGCTGTTCGATGCAGCGAAGGTCTCCGCACCGAAGAAGGAAGACATCGCCGCTGGCGCAGCGGCGTTGGCCAAACGCAATGCGCCGCTGGTCGCGCCGCCTCGGACGGTATCCGACATCACGGCCATTCTCGACCAGCAGAAGCCGGATCCTGCGAAGATCGCGGACTTGACCGCAACCGCTGACGCTCCGGTGCCTGCCGGATTGAAGGGTAGCGAGCTTGCGGCGTTTCACTACAAGCGCGGGCAAGCGCGAACGCTTCTCGGCCGCAGCAACGAGGCGCTGGCGGACGCCGAACTCGCAGTCACCCATAGCAAGGGAGATGATTACAAGACCGTGGCCAGCCGGCACGAAGATTTCCTGATCCGGCGCCTACGCGAGAAGGGTGAGCACAAGCGCGCCATGGCGATGTACAACAAGCAGGTCGCCGCGTTCGCCAAACAGGGGAAAGGCCGTCTGTTCAGCCTCAATAACGCGCTTACTGTTCTGGCGCTGCAGTCCGGTGACGTGAATCTCGCCGAGTCCTATGTCGCGCGAAACCGCAACCTGATGAACGAGGCGCGGCGTTGGCCGGTGTTTCCGACATACGGGATGGTCTGGCAGGCAACGATGGAAGACGGCATTGGAAGGGTGGCGGAGGCGCGGGGCCGATACGCCGATGCCGAGGCTGCGTATCACAAGTCGGCGGTGTTCTATGCCAACGCCATCCCGACCATGTCGCAATGGGAAAGCAAGCCCGCGGAAGGGGAGATGGAGCGCCTTGTCGATTGGGGCACAGCGTTCGAGGGCCGCGCCAAGGTCAAGCAGGGCCGCGTCGGCGAGGGTGAAGCAGACGTCCGCCGCGCGCTTCTCAGCCGTCTCAGCAAGTCGGGGAAATTCCATGCCGATACGGCCGGCATTCTGGCGGTGTTCGTTTATGTGATCCAGGAGCAGGGACGCTACCCCGAGGCCGAACAGCTTCAGCGCGAAGTGGTCGGCATCTACAAGGGACTTGGCTACGGCGACGACTCCAACCAGGTCGTCAACGCCAATGTCTTCCTCGCGCAAATCCTGAACCTCGAACGCAAGTATGACGAGGCGACCAAACTTTATGATCAGGTCGATGTCTGGACTGCGAAATGGGAGCCGGAGCGCCGCGAACGCATCAGTGGCGGGCTTGCCCGTGTTTCGATCATGCTCACGCAAGGTAACTATGACAACGCACTGGAGATCGCGCAGCGCTCCTACGAGCGCGAGAAGGCGCGCTCCGGCGACAAGAGCCTCAATACAGCGGTGACGCGCGGCTATTACGCCGTGACACTGGCGCGCAAGGGCCGGACCGCCGAGGCGCTGCAGGCCTTCAGGGAATCCCTTCCGGTCCTGCAGGCCACAGTCGGGGGCAGCGATGACGACAGCGGCTCCACGGCGGCCGCGCGCGAAGGCCGTACACGGTTCGTCATCGAGGGCTATCTGCGTACGCTTGCGCTCAACCCGGCGGCGGCGCCGCCGAATGTCGCTGAGGAAACCTTCGCATTCGCGGACCTGCTGCGCGGGCAGGCGGTTCAGCGTGCGCTGCAGGCCTCGTCGGCGCGTGCCTCCACCAGCAATCCCGAACTCGCTAAACTCATGCGTGCCTCGCAGGACACTGAAAAGCGGATCGGCGCGGCGGTCGCGACACTGAACAATCTGCTGACGCTGCCGCCGGCCGAGCGCGAGGAGAAGGCCCTGAAAACCACGCAGGCGGAAATCGCGGCGCTGCAGGCATCGCGCAATCGGACCATGAGCGAGATTGCGAAGAAGTTTCCGGATTACGGAAATCTGGTGAACCCGCCGCCGCCGAATGCCGGCGATCTGCAAAAGCAGCTCTCCGATGACGAGGCGCTGCTCTCGTTCTATTTCGGCCGCTTCGACAGCTTTGTCTGGGTGGTGCGCAAGGGCGTGCCGGTGCAGTTCGCCCGCCTCAAGATGACGCTGGGCGATCTGAACACCACTGTAACCAAACTGCGCGATGCGCTGGAGCCGAAGGCGGTGATGATATCGGACATTCCCCCGTTCGATCTGAAACTCGCGTCGCAGCTTTACGACGATCTGCTGCGGCCACTCGAAAGCGGCTGGAAGCCCGCGAAGAGCCTGGTCGTGGTCACGAACGGCGCGCTCGGCCTGCTGCCGTTGTCATTGCTGCCGACGGCCGCAGCAGCGGAGGTGAAGACCGACGACGATCCGCTGTTTTCAAGCTACCGGACTGTGCCCTGGCTGGCGCGGACCCATGCGGTCACGCTGGTCCCGTCAGCGGCGGCGTTGCAGACCCTGCGCAAGTTGCCCGCCGGCAAAGAGACGCGGCAGGATCTGGTGGCGTTCGGTGACCCCTATTTCAACAAGGAGCAGGCCGAGGATGCGGCAAAGACCGACAAGCCGGTTCAGGTCGCCGACGCCGCGAACGTCACGCGCGGCGTCCCGCTCAAGCGGCGCAACAGTCCGCAGCTTGAAGGCGTCGACAGCGCGCAGCTCGGCCAGTTGCCGCGCCTGCCGGACACGTCCGATGAGCTGACGTCCATCGCGCTGGCTTTGCAGGCTGATCCGACCAAGGTGCTCAATCTCGGCAAGGACGCGAACGAGAAGAAGGTCAAGTCGATGGACCTGTCAGGGTTCAAGATCGTCGCCTTCGCCACCCATGGTCTCGTGCCGGGCGAGCTGGACGGCCTGACGCAGCCTGCGCTGGCGCTGTCCGCGCCGGGGGTTTCGGATTCCGACGGCGATGGCCTGTTGACCATGGAGGAAATCCTCTCCCTCAAGCTCGACGCCGACTGGGTTGTGCTGTCCGCCTGTAATACGGGCGCAGGGGCAGGCGCGGGGGCCGAAGCTGCGTCCGGACTTGGCCGCGCGTTCTTCTATGCAGGCACGCGCGCGCTTTTGGTAACGAACTGGTCGGTGCATTCGCAATCGGCCCGCGAACTCGTCACCGATCTGTTCAAGCGGCAGGCCGCCGATCCGAAGCTGACCCGCGGCGAGGCGCTGCGGCAGGCGATGATGGCGCTTGCAGACGGCCCCGGCTATCTCGGCGCGGACGGCAAGACCGAGTTCGCCTACGCCCATCCGCTGTTCTGGGCGCCATATTCGATCATCGGTGATGGCGGCGGGCGTTAATGACATGCGAGGACGTGTCTTTCGGACGGTCCCGCTCTGCGGTAGAACGGGGTATTGCGCGGAAGGAGATTTGAGAATGCATCGGTCGCTTTTGACAGCCGCCATTCTGGCAACCGGATTTGCCTTGATCGCCGGCACGCCGGTGAGTGCCGGGACGGTCTTGATCTCCGCCGATGAGGCCAAGCTGCCGCCGGCGAAGGGAGCTGTCGGAGTTGCGACGCGCGGGATTACGCGCGGGCCCAAGGTTGCCTATGTCAGCGCCGCGGATCCGGCGAAATCGCCGATGCGGCTGCAGTTGAAGTTCGAGTCGTTCGGCGGCGCCAGGATCGACACGGACTCGCTGAAGGTGACTTACGTCAAGAGCCCGTCGGTGGATTTGACGCCCCGCCTCAAGCCCTTCGTCAAGCCGGACGGGATCGACATGCCCGACGCCGAACTGCCGGCGGGCGATCATCTGATCCGCGTCGATGTGAAGGATTCGGATGGCCGAACGGCCAGCACGAGCTTTACTCTCAAAGTCGCGCCCTGAGCGCGGCATGCCGGCCGATTGCCCTTTCTGCGCACAGCCTCTTGTTCCGCAGGTGCTCGTCTGCAGCTCATGCGCGCGCGATGTCACGATCCCGGACACGCTGATCGCGGAGCGGGATGATCTGCTGCGAAAACGCGAGGCGGCTCGCGTGGAACTTGCGCAGGCGAAGACCGAACTCGAGGCGCTGCGCCGGCGTCAACGTCTCTCATTGCGGCGAAACTGATGGAGTGTCCGTTCTGCGCCGAGAAGGTGAAAGACGAGGCGCTGGTGTGCAAACACTGCTCGCGCGATCTTCGTCTGGTGCGCCCCGTTCTTAGCGAGATCGAAGGCATTGTTTCCGATCTTGAAAAGATCCGGCGCGAATTCGACAATGTCAGCGCGCGTCTCTATCGGCGGCGGCATCCTGTCAGGTCGTTCGCCATTCACAGCATCGCCTATATCCTGATCCCGGCTGTCCTGCTGGTCGCGGCACACATCATCATAACCATCGTGCTGAATGTATCGCCGCTGTATCTGCGCATCGCGTCGGTTCTGATTCCGCTGCCGTTTGGCATCGCGATTTATGCCATTCAGAAGGTTGGATGGCGCGGCGCCATCATTGTCGGTGTCGCGACCGCGCTTCTCAGCGTGCTCTGCATGCTGACCGTGACCGGGCTGAACGATCATGTGCCGATCCTGCCTGCTTCCTGGATCGAGTGGCGCGAGGTGCTGGAGTATTCGGCGAGCATTGCGCTGGCGTTCCTGACCGGAAATATTCTCGGCATCCTGATCCTGCGGCTGGTCGCCAGTTCGCTGTCACAGGGCGACAAGCCGAATGCGGCCGCCTATCGGGTGGCGAAACTGCTCGGTCCCTATGTCGGTGACGACGAACTCCGTCGCCGGGCCCGGATCATCCAGGATCTGATGAAGACAATGGGCCCGCTGCTCGGCATTTTGTCTACAGCCGCTGGGTCGATCTATGCGGGCCTCAAGGGAATTCTCGGGACATAACTGCCCCGCATCCGATACCCGCCGAGTTCCGCAGGTCAAAACCCCGTGTCATTCCCGCAACGCTGCAATGAATTCGGTGTCCGGATTGCCTGAAAACGCGCAAAATTGGGCCAAGATCACGGAGTTGAGTGGTTGGGCGATTAGCGAATTCTTGATAGTCGGGTGTCACCATGGTTGGCTAGGGACCGTGGATGGGGATTCGATTGAGCCCTGATTCGGGCGGTATCTAAGATTACGGGTCTTTTTTGGTACGGTTCTTGCTCCTATCTACACACTGTTCCGGTGTGTGCCGGGATGGGGCGACCCCTTAAGAGATCGAGCGGCGGACGGAGACAGGAATGAGCAAGGTCGGTACGAGCGATTCAAAGAACACCCTCTATTGCTCGTTCTGCGGGAAGAGCCAGCACGAGGTCCGCAAACTGATTGCCGGACCGACTGTCTTCATTTGCGATGAATGCGTCGAATTGTGCATGGACATCATCCGTGAGGAGAACAAGTCCTCGCTGGTGAAGTCGCGCGACGGGATTCCGACGCCGAAGGAAATTTGCAAGGTTCTGGACGACTACGTGATCGGTCAGCAGCACGCCAAGAAGGTGCTCTCGGTCGCGGTCCACAACCACTACAAGCGCCTCAACCACCAGACCAAGCACAATGACGTTGAGCTTGCGAAGTCGAACATCCTGCTGATCGGTCCGACCGGTTCGGGCAAGACGCTGCTCGCGCAGACGCTCGCCCGCATCCTCGACGTGCCGTTCACCATGGCTGACGCGACGACGCTCACTGAGGCCGGTTACGTCGGCGAGGACGTCGAGAACATCATTCTGAAGCTGCTGCAGGCCGCCGACTACAACGTCGAGCGCGCGCAGCGCGGCATTGTCTACATCGACGAAATCGACAAGATTTCGCGCAAGTCCGACAACCCGTCCATCACCCGCGACGTGTCGGGCGAGGGCGTGCAGCAGGCGCTGCTGAAGATCATGGAAGGCACCGTGGCTTCCGTGCCGCCGCAGGGCGGCCGCAAGCATCCGCAGCAGGAATTCCTGCAGGTGGACACGACCAACATCCTCTTCATCTGCGGCGGTGCGTTCTCGGGCCTTGAGAAGATCATCTCGGGACGCGGCCGCACCACCTCGATCGGCTTCGCCGCGCAGGTTCTGGCGCCGGAAGACCGCCGCACCGGCGAAATCTTCCGCGAGGTCGAGCCGGAGGATCTGCTCAAGTACGGCCTGATCCCGGAATTCGTCGGCCGTCTGCCCGTCGTGGCGACGCTTGAGGATCTCGATGAGACCTCGCTCAAAAAGATACTGGTCGAGCCGAAGAACGCTTTGGTGAAGCAGTACCAGCGGCTGTTCGAGATGGAGAACATCGAGCTGACTTTCGCCGACGAGGCGCTTGGCGCGGTGGCCCGCAAGGCCATCGAACGCAAGACCGGCGCGCGCGGGTTGCGGTCGATCCTCGAAAGCATTCTGCTCGAGACCATGTTCGATCTTCCGGGCCTCGAAGGCGTCGAGGAAGTCGTTATCTCGCGCGAGGTGGTCGAGGCGACGGCGCGTCCGCTCTACATCTATGCCGACCGGACCGACCGGGCGGCGGAGACCAGCGCCAGCGCCTGAGTTCGCCTGCGGACCGTACGCGATTTTTGAATTGGAACCGGCTGCCGATGACCTCGGCAGCCGTTTTCTTGTCGGCTGCTACATTAGAATAATCCCGGATTCACAGGGGTTTTTCGCTCCCTTGACACCCCCCTGCGGCATAGCCACCTAATGGTGTGCTGCGAAAGGAAAGTCTTCCGAGTCGCGGCACAAGACCCGGGCAGGGAGAGACCGTCCACCACGGTCGCTGGCTCAAGAGAGTTCTTCTTTACCCGGTACACAAGGCACCTTGTGGCAGTCGCGTCCGATCGGCGGATTGCGTGCAAGGGGGCGCAACAAAAGGATGATGGGCATGACAACTGCCTCAAAGCCTCGGCCAAATATCGTTCACGGCGAAAGCCACTCCTACCCGGTGCTGCCGCTTCGCGACATCGTCGTCTTCCCGCATATGATTGTGCCGCTGTTCGTCGGCCGCGAGAAGTCGATCAAGGCGCTTGAAGAGGTGATGAAGAACGACGCGCTGATTTTCCTCGCGACGCAAAAGAATGCGTCCGACGATGATCCGGCGCCTGACTCCATTTACGAGATCGGTACACTCGCCAGTGTGCTGCAGCTCCTGAAACTTCCCGACGGCACCGTGAAGGTGCTGGTGGAAGGTCTCGAGCGCGGCAAGGCCGGCAAATACACCGACCGCGCCGAATTCTATGAAGCCAGCGTGACGGCTCTCGCCGATCTCGATGCTACGAGCGTCGAGGCGGAAGCGCTGTCGCGTTCGGTCGTTTCCGACTTCGAGAGCTATGTGAAGCTGAACAAGAAGATTTCCGCCGAGGTGGTGGGCGTCGTTCAGCAGATCACGGATTTCGCCAAGCTGGCGGACACCGTGGCCTCGCATCTTGCTGTCAAGATTTCCGACCGCCAGACCATCCTGGAAACGCTGTCCGTCTCCCAGCGCCTCGAGAAGGTGATGGGCCTGATGGAGAGCGAGATCTCGGTGTTGCAGGTCGAGAAGAAGATCCGCTCGCGAGTCAAGCGCCAGATGGAGAAGACCCAGCGCGAGTACTATCTTAACGAGCAGATGAAGGCGATCCAGAAGGAGCTCGGCGACGACGAAGGCCGTGACGAACTTGCTGATCTCGAAGAGAAGATCAACAAGACCAAGCTCTCGAAGGAAGCCCGCGAGAAGGCGCAGCACGAACTGAAGAAGCTGCGGCAGATGTCTCCGATGTCCGCCGAGGCGACGGTCGTGCGCAACTATCTCGACTGGCTGCTGTCGATTCCGTGGGGCAAGAAGTCCAAGGTCAAGAAGGACCTCGTTGCCGCGCAGGAAGTGCTCGACAGCGATCACTACGGGCTTGAGAAGGTCAAGGACCGCATCGTCGAGTATCTCGCCGTGCAGTCCCGCGCCAACAAGCTGACCGGACCGATCCTGTGCCTTGTCGGCCCCCCGGGCGTCGGCAAGACCTCGCTTGGCAAGTCGATCGCGAAGGCGACCGGACGTGAGTTCGTGCGCGTGTCGCTGGGCGGCGTGCGGGATGAAGCGGAAATCCGCGGACACCGCCGCACCTATATCGGCTCGATGCCTGGCAAGATCATCCAGTCGATGCGGAAGGCGAAGACCTCGAATCCGTTGTTCCTGCTGGACGAGATCGACAAGATGGGCGCGGACTTCCGCGGCGATCCGTCGTCGGCCTTGCTTGAGGTTCTCGACCCCGAGCAGAACCAGACGTTCAACGATCACTATCTGGAAGTCGATTACGACCTTTCCAACGTGATGTTCATCACGACCGCGAATACGCTCAATATTCCCGGCCCGCTGATGGACCGCATGGAGATCATCCGGATCGCCGGCTACACCGAGAACGAGAAGGTTGAGATCGCCCGCAAGCATCTCATCCCGAATGCGATCGCCAAGCACGGCCTGAATTCTAAGGAATGGTCGATCGACGACGAGGCGCTGCAGTTCCTGATCCGCCGCTACACCCGCGAAGCGGGCGTGCGTAACCTCGAGCGCGAGATTTCGACACTGGCCCGCAAGGGTGTGAAGGATCTCATGATCTCGAAGAAGAAGACGGTGAAGGTGACCGCGGCCGTGGTCGAGGAATATCTCGGCGTGCCGAAGTTCCGCTACGGCTCGATCGAGACCGACGACCAGGTCGGTGTCGTGACGGGTCTGGCGTGGACCGAGGTGGGCGGCGAGTTGCTGACGATTGAAAGCGTCATGATGCCCGGCAAGGGCCGCATGACGGTGACCGGCAACCTGCGCGACGTGATGAAGGAGTCGATCTCGGCTGCTGCGTCCTACGTCCGCTCGCGCGCCATCACCTACGGCATCGAGCCGCCGCTGTTCGACCGCCGCGACATCCACGTGCACGTGCCGGAAGGCGCGACGCCCAAGGATGGTCCGTCGGCCGGTGTTGCGATGACGACCTCCATCGTCTCGGTGCTGACCGGCATCCCGATCCGGCACGATGTCGCCATGACCGGCGAGATCACGCTGCGGGGCAGGGTGTTGCCCATTGGCGGTCTGAAGGAGAAGCTGCTTGCGGCCGCACGTGGCGGCATCAAGACGGTCTTCATTCCGGAAGACAACGCCAAGGACCTGACGGAGATTTCCGACGCCATCAAGGGCGGGCTGGAGATCATCCCGGTCTCGCGGATGGACGAGGTGCTGGCCAAGGCCTTGGTCCGCATTCCGACTCCCATCGTGTGGGAAGAGGACACCAAGGTGCTTGCCAAGCCCGACGCGGACGAAGCCGCTGGCGGCCTGACCGCGCACTGAGCGAATGACCTGATGACAAGGAAACGGCGCCCTTTGGGGCGCCGTTTTCGTTTGAGGATTACGTTTCGCGAGAGGTTGCCGCGACGGACGTGCGAAGCGCGGTCATCCCTCGCTCCATCATGGTCGGTTCGACGTCTCCTAGGATCGCCGATTGCGCGACAAAGCCGAGCGCGGCGGAGAGTATGGTTTTGGCGACATCGGCAGGATCTGCGCTGCTGTCGATCTCGCCACGCTGTTTCCAGGTCCGCGCGGCCTGCGTGAGATGCTCGCGAAACACCGCATAGGAACTGCGCAGCGCCGTGCTCACCTGCGCATTGCGCTGTGCCTCGCCCCAGCCAAGGATCGCGATGCGCTTCAGGTCGAAACCGTCGCGGGCGGTGAAGCCTGAGATCGCCGTCGTGATCGCTGCGAGAAGCTGCGCCGGCGGCAACAGCTTTTCGGCGGCGAGGAGAGGGGCCAGCACCTCGGCGAGACCCGTCATCGAGGTCGTGACCGCCGAGACGATCAGGTCGTCCTTGTTCTTGAAGTAGCTGTAGACCGCGCCAGCCGACAGTCCGGACTGCCGGACGATGTCGTCCATGGTTGTCCCCTGAATCCCGCCGCGCTGAAAGCACGTCCAGGCAGCGTCCAGAATCTGGGTACGGCGGGCGGATTTCTTCTCATCGGATATTTTGGGCATGGATCATAATAAAACGAACATTCGTTCTTGAAAAGTTAAAATCACCCCTATATAAAACGAATAGTCGTTCTTTTTAATAGGAGGATGCCATGATCAAAGTGACCCCCATCGAGACCGGCAAGGCGCGGATGAAGACGGCCCAGCGCACAGGGCGCGACGGGCGCGGCGCCCTTGGCCGCAAGGTTGATATTTTCCGGGACAGGAACTGGGTCGATCCGCTGCCGATCTATGCCTTCCTGATCGAGCATCCTGAGGGCAAGTTTCTGGTCGATACCGGCGACACTTGGCGCAACTCGGTGCCAGGCTATCTGCCATGGTGGAATCCGTTCTTCACCAGGGAGGTGGAGATCAAGGTGGCGCCGCAGGAGGAAATCGGACCGCGCCTCGCCGCCATGAACATCGACCCCGCGCGCGACATCGCAGCGGTGCTGTTGACCCATTTCCATCACGACCACACTGGCGGGCTGGATCATTTTCCGCATAACCGGATCATCGCGCCGCGTGAAAGCTATGAGGTCTCGCGCGGCCTCAAGGGCATGATGATGGGCTGCCTGCCGCAGCGCTGGCCGATCTGGTTCCGGCCCGAACTGGTTGACATGGATGGTCCGGCGGTCGGGCCGTTCCCGGCGTCGCATCCGATCACGAAGGATGGGCGCATCTTCATGGTGCCCACGCCGGGACATTCGGTCGGGCATGTCTCTGTCGTGGTCAGGGGAGACGATCTGACCTACTTCTTCGCGGGGGACGCGACCTACAACGAGGACAACCTGCGCGCCGGAAAAGCCGATGGCGTGACCTACGATCCCGCGCTCTCGGAAGCGACGCTTAAGGCGATCAGGGAATTTGCGTCGAACGAGCCGACGATCATCCTGCCGGCGCACGATCCTGATGCGACAACGCGGCTGTGGAGCGAACAGGTTTTCTCCTGACGCTCAATCGAAGTTCTTCTCGATGCGCCTCAGCAATGAATTGTTGGCCGTGGTCAGCACCACGTTGAACCCCGTGACGCTGCCGCCGGTCGGCCAGACCGCCAGCGTCACCGTCCTGTGCCGGTCGCCGGGGCGATAGTAATGACGGTGGCTCTCCGCCGGCAGCAGACGGCTCTCCGGCGACACGGGATCGGTGTAGCTTGTGCCGGCTGTGAGCCAGCCCTGCGCGTGGAGATGCTTTTCAAAATGTGCGAAGACGTCGTCGCGCGTGTGCCAGCCCTGCATCTCAGGATAGCCTGTGCCGGCCCGGCGATGCACGAAGATCACGCCGGCGGAATCGGCATAGGCCAGTTCGGTGCGGTGATCCTCCCACCAGAAATAGCGGGTCGCATTTGGTGTGACCGGAACATCGGCCGCAAGATGGCCGGGCTTGAGCAGCCAGATGGCGATACTGGTGGCGGCAAGAAGCGAAAGGGCGACGATGAGCCGCGTTTTCATGAGCTTGTTCCGGGACAGGACGTTCCGGCTTTTGACGCCGGATCGCGGCAAAAGGTTCAGTTTTCATCGCGCCAATAGCTTGCGCCCACGGCCGTGGCAGGGCACATACGGGGCTGGACGGGCGGCTAGCTCAGCTGGTTAGAGCATCTCGTTTACACCGAGAGGGTCGGGAGTTCGAATCTCTCGCCGCCTACCACCGTCACGCCACCGCCATTTTGGCTGCCTATTCATCGCGACCGCCGATCAGAGTCCCATCGCCCCAAAGGCGGGAGTGTCCGATGAAGTATTTCCTGTGCCGCTTCGTTCCTCCGGGACCGGATTTCCTCAAGACCATGACCCCCGAGCAGAAGCAGCTCATGAAGGCGCATGGCGAGTTCCTGCAGGCCATGCTGGAGCAGGGCGGCGTTGTCGCGCACGGCCCGGTGGCCGACCCCGCTGGCGGATGGGGGATGTCGCTGTTTCAGATGGCGGATAATGAAAGCGCGGACGATGTCCGCGCCATCGTTGCCGAAGACCCGATGATCAAGGCCAACATCGGCGCACGATACGAGGTGCTGCCGATGCTTCAGTTAAGGATGCGCACATAGGCGTGGTGCTACCTTTTCATCAGCACGAACTGCGATTGCGTCAGCCGGCATGGCTTGCCGCTCGCGCAGTCGGCGAGGGGCAGCAGCTTCGCGGCGCGGACGAGATGTTCCTTGGTGTCCTCGGAGCGGTGTGGCGTCAGCGCGCTCATCGCGGTGCGCAGCGAATCCGCGATGTCGTCGTTCGCCTTCGCGTCGTTCCTGTCGGTGAGCATGACAAGGTCGATGATGTCGTGATTGCGGGCGTCGATGTCGACGAATACGAGGCCAATCGGCAGCGGTCCGAGCGCGACCTTATCGAACTTGCAGGTCCATGCGTTCTGGCACATGGAGAGCAGGCGGCGGCCCTGCGGCTTCCACAGGCATTCCGGTTTTGCGTTGGCGAGCACGAGGCAGACCGCGATATCCGGCGCGGCGTTGAGATTGATCTTCGAGTTGCCGAGCCGGGGCACGCCGTCCCACGGACTGCCGTTGGTTTTCGTGGCATCGGCGGTGACCGTGATATCGAAGCGTTGATCCTGGGCCTGCGCTGTCGGCGATACGGCAAGCGCAAGAGCGAAAGCTGCGACGAGGCGGTTCAAGGTAAGGATCATGCTTTTTCTTCCCAGATCGCTGCAAGGTTGACGATGGTGCGGACTGCGGCTTCCATATCCCGCACGCTGACCCATTCGAGGCGCGAGTGGAATGAATGCTCTCCGGCGAAGATGTTCGGGCAGGGCAGTCCCATGAAGGACAGGCGCGAGCCGTCGGTGCCGCCGCGAATGCTGCTCAACACGGGCTGAAGACCCGCGCGACCGATGGCTTCGAGCGCGTATTCGACCACCTCGGGATGGCGGTCGAGCACGTCCTTCATGTTGCGATACTGTTGTTTCACCTCGAACGTGTAGGTCGAGTGCGGAAAGTCCTTGATCACGTCGCGCACGATGTCTTCCAGCAGGCCTTCCTTGTGATGCAGTCCCTGCTCGGTGAAGTCGCGCACGATCAGTGACAGCGTCGCGCTGTCGAGGCCGCCTTCAAGCCCCACCGGATGGAGAAAGCCCTCGCGGCCTTCGGTGGTTTCCGGCGCGAGGTCCTTCGGCAGCCGGTCCACGATGCGGCACGCAATCTTAAGGGCATGCTCCATCTTGCCCTTGGCGAAACCGGGATGAATGCTGACCCCCTGGATGGTGATGGTGACGCCATCCGCAGAGAACGTCTCATCTTCGAGATGGCCCGCGCTCTCGCCGTCGACGGTGTAGCCGAACGCCGCGCCGAGCTTCTTCAGGTCCACTTTGTCCGCGCCGCGTCCGATTTCCTCGTCCGGCGTGAACAGGATTTTGATCGCGCCGTGCTTCACTTGCGGATTGGCGAGCAGGATTTGCGCCGCATCCATGATCTCGGCGATGCCCGCCTTGTTGTCCGCGCCAAGCAGCGTGGTGCCGTCGGTGGTGACAATGTCACTGCCGATCTGTTCGGCCAGCGCCGGATTGTCGGCGGCGCGGATCACCTGCGTCGGATCAGCGGGGAGCACGATGTCGCCGCCGCGATAGTTTTTCACGATCTGCGGTTTGACATTCTTGCCGGTGCAATCCGGCGAGGTGTCCATGTGCGAGCAGAAGCAGATCACCGGGACAGTCTTGTCCGTGTTCGCCGGGATGGTGGCGTAGACATAGCCGTGCTCGTCCATATGCGCGTCGGTAAGGCCGAGATCGTGCAACTCGTGGGCGAGCAGGCGGCCGAGGTCTTTCTGCTTTTCGGTGGAGGGACAGGTGGGCGACGAGGCGTCGGACTGGGTGTCGATGCGCACGTAACGCAGGAAGCATTCGAGGACGGTGTGGGAGAATTGAGGGGGCAAGACGGCAGCTCCAGTTTGGATCGTCATACGCGGGCTTGACCCGCGTATCCATCACACTTCGCAAAATCATTTCTTGAGAGATGGATTGCCGGGTCAAGCCCGGCAATGACGATCAGTTGGTGGCGGTGGAATGTCACCGTGTTTGCCCCAAAACAAAACGCCACCCGGCAGAGCAGGGTGGCGTTTTGGCAGTCACTCCGGAAAGGGCCGGTATCAGACGGCTTCCTTCAATTCCTTGGCGGCGCGGAAGGCGACCTTCTTGCTGGCCTTGATCTGGATCGCTTCGCCGGTGGCGGGGTTGCGGCCCATGCGGGCGGCGCGCTTGCGCACCTGAAGGATGCCGAGGCCGACGATGCGGATGCGCTCGCCCTTCTTGAGGTGCTTGGTGATCTTGGTGACGAGGTCGGTCAGAATCGCTTCGGCGGTCTTCTTCGACAGCTCGTGTTCTTCGGCCAGAGCCGCGGCAAGGTGCTTGAGGGTGATGGTCGCTGGGGTCGCTGCTTTCTTAGCCATTTTGGGCCTCCTCGTGGGTCGCAGTGTGAAGAACTTCCGATAAATCAGGGCTTATTTGATTCGGAGCCGGTCTGCACACGAGTTTTGCCCGTAAATAGCGCCTTTTTTGAATCGACAGGCCGGAAATGACTATTTTTAAGGGAAATCGGGAATCGAACGCCAGAAAAGCGACGGGACCGGGCAAGCCATGTCAGCGCCAGAGAGGCTGTGCTTGACTTGGCAGTGCAGCACCTTTAAGTCCGGGACCCTGCAGCCCGCTGATGCGGTCTTTGCGGGAGTAGCTCAGTTGGTTAGAGCGCCGGCCTGTCACGCCGGAGGTCGCGGGTTCGAGCCCCGTCTCTCGCGCCACTTCAAAGATCACCACATTATTTCAAGTGCTTAGGCTCCGGCGTCGCGATCCGGTGGTGCCGCGATGCTGTGATGTTGCAGGCGCCAGCGGGCTGGCAGCCGGGAATTGAGTCCTTTGGCGGGGACGTGCTCTCTTGTATGGCTATGGCGTCCGCTCCGGACACCCAACCCACCATCAATGAGACACGCAACATGTCCGCCAATAATCCCGGAACCAACCGTAAATACCGACTGGCCGTGATTCCCGGAGACGGAATCGGCAAGGAGGTCGTGCCGGAAGGCGTGCGGGTGCTGGAGGCTGCGGCCAAGAAGTTCAATTTCGAGCTGGAGCTGGACGATTTCGACTTCGCCTCCTGCGACTATTACCAGAAGCACGGCCAGATGATGCCGGACGACTGGAAGGCCCAGATCGGCAGCCATGACGCGATTTTCTTCGGCGCGGTGGGCATGCCCTCGATTCTGCCGGACCACATTTCCCTGTGGGGATCGCTGATCCAGTTTCGCCGCGAGTTCGATCAGTATGTAAACCTGCGCCCCGTTCGCCTGATGCCCGGCGTGACCTCACCGCTGGCGGGACGCAAGCCCGGCGACATCGACTTCTTTGTCGTGCGCGAGAACACCGAGGGCGAATATTCGTCCATCGGCGGGCGTATGTTTCCGAATACCGACCGCGAGGTGGTGATCCAGGAAACCGTCATGTCGCGCACCGGCGTCGACCGCATCCTGAAGTTCGCCTTTGAGCTTGCGCAAAGCCGCCCCAAGAGGCACCTGACCTCGGCCACGAAATCCAACGGCATTTCGATCACCATGCCGTACTGGGACGAGCGTGTGGAGGAGATGGCGAAGGCCTATCCGGCCGTGAAGTGGGACAAGTATCATATTGATATTCTGGCAGCGAACTTCGTCCTGCATCCGGACTGGTTCGATGTGGTGGTCGGCTCCAACCTGTTCGGGGATATTCTGTCGGACCTCGGCCCGGCCTGCACCGGCACCATCGGCATCGCCCCCTCGGGCAGTCTCAATCCGGAACGCAAGTTTCCCTCGCTGTTCGAGCCGGTTCACGGCTCCGCACCGGACATCGCCGGGAAGGGGATCGCCAATCCGGTGGGCCAGATCTGGTCGGCGGCGATGATGCTGGACCATCTCGGCGAGCCGGAAGCGGGCAAGGCCATTGTGACGGCCATTGAGACCGTGCTGGCCGATCAAAAGCTGCGGACCAGGGACCTCGGCGGCAAGGCCAACACGGTCGAGTGCGGCAAGGAAATCGCGCGCCTGCTGGCCTGACGGAGGCTTGTGACAGGGCGTGATGGCCGGTTCGGCCGGCTGAAACGCGGGCACGATCCGGGCCTTTGCGGACGGCCGCTGTGTTTGCGCGGGAAGGCCCCGAGAGGGGCGCTCCCGCGCGGTTCGCATGGCGCTATGCTGAATTTGACGAAATCCCGAGCAATAAAAATAGCTTGTCTTGCCCTGCGTGTTGCGCTGCGCTATCCCTCAGAACCATTCCAATGTTCCGCGAATCCCCGGAACAAAGCCGACAGCATAAGGGTCGCCGATGGGCGGAATTCTGCAGAACTATCTGCCACTTGTGGTGTTTATTGGTGTCGCGACCGTGATCGGTCTCGCGCTGCTGATTGCACCTTTCATCGTCGCCTATCAGCAGCCCGATCCGGAAAAGCTGTCCGCCTACGAGTGCGGCTTCAACGCTTTCGACGATGCGCGCATGAAATTTGACGTCCGGTTTTATCTGGTCGCCATTCTTTTCATCATCTTCGATCTGGAAGTCGCCTTCCTGTTTCCGTGGGCCGTCGCGTTCGGCAAACTCGGCCTCGCCGGATTCTGGTCGATGATGGTGTTTCTCGGCGTGCTGACCATCGGCTTCGCCTATGAATGGAAGAAGGGAGCGCTGGAATGGGATTGAGCCCGAACACGGCGCCTTCGATCATGCAGCCCGCGGTCTCGCAGGCCGCGACGGGCATTATTGATCCGCGCACCGGCCAGCCGGTTGGCGCGGACGACAAGTATTTCCTCGAGATCAACAGCGAGTTGTCCGACAAGGGCTTTTTCGTCGCGGCGGCCGATGACCTGATTACCTGGGCGCGCACCGGCTCCTTGATGTGGATGACCTTCGGCCTCGCATGCTGCGCAGTCGAGATGATGCAGGTCTCGATGCCGCGCTATGACGTCGAGCGCTTCGGTTTCGCGCCGCGCGCCTCGCCGCGCCAGTCGGACGTCATGATCGTCGCCGGCACGCTGACCAACAAGATGGCTCCTGCGCTGCGCAAGGTCTACGACCAGATGCCGGAGCCGCGCTACGTGATCTCGATGGGATCGTGCGCCAACGGCGGCGGATACTATCACTATTCCTACTCGGTGGTGCGCGGCTGCGACCGCATCGTGCCTGTCGATATCTATGTTCCGGGCTGTCCTCCGACGGCGGAAGCGCTGCTCTACGGCGTGCTGCTGCTGCAGAAGAAGATCCGGCGCACCGGCACGATTGAACGGTAAGCACATGGACGACGCGAAACTCAACGCACTTGGTGAGACGATCGTGGCCGCGCTGTCCGGCGCGGCACTTGGACACTCGGTGACGTTCAACCAGCTTGCGATCTCGGTCGATCTGTCGAAGATCGTCGACATCGTGCGCGTGTTGAAGACCGACCCGCGCTTCCGCTTCGTCAACGTGACGGATGTGACGGCGGTGGACTATCCCGGCCGCGAAAACCGCTTCGACGTGGTCTACCACTTCATGTCACCGGTGCTGAACACGCGCATTCGTCTCTCCGGCGAAGCGAACGAGACGACGCAGGTGCCGTCGATTATCGGCGTGTTTCCGGGCGCGGACTGGTTCGAGCGCGAGACCTACGATCTCTATGGCGTGATCTTCGTCGGCCATCCCGACATGCGCCGTCTGCTCACCGATTACGGTTTCGACGGTCATCCGCTGCGCAAGGATTTCCCGCTGACCGGCTTTGTCGAGGTCCGCTACGACGACGCTGAGAAGCGCGTGGTGTATGAGCCGGTCCGGCTCAATCAGGAATTCCGCAAGTTCGATTTCCTCTCGCCATGGGAAGGCGCCGATTACGCGCTGCCGGGCGATGAGAAGAAAAGCGAGTAGTGAGTAGCGAATAGCGAATGGAAAGATTCACGAAACAACAGGAGGGTGCGCGATAGAGATCAGTTCATACCGAGACCTCAAAGTCTGGCAGAAGGCCATGGCGGTTGCCGAGCAGGTGTATCGTCTGACTGTTCGCTTTCCAAGGGATGAGGTCTATGGGATGACCAGCCAAATTCGCCGGGCGGCTGTATCGGTGGCGGCTAATGTCGCTGAAGGTCACGGCCGCGAACACAGCGGATCGTTCGTTCAATTCCTTCGTGTTGCACAAGGATCGTTGAAGGAACTCGAAACGCATCTGTTGCTGGCGCTGCGTGTGGATCTGGCACCTCCAGCGGAGGTGGAGCCGATCCTGGTGCAGTGTGAGGAACTCGGCAAAATGTTAAGGTCACTGATCCGGTCAATTCAGCGCAAGCAGGCCAATGAATAGGTTCCTTACCAACTATTCGCTATTCGCCACTCGCTATTCGCACCCGATTGCGGAGCAAGCGCGATGAGCGAGGTTCTCAACGCCGAACAGACCGGCATGCGCAACTTCACCATCAACTTCGGACCGCAGCATCCGGCGGCGCACGGCGTGCTGCGCCTTGTGCTGGAGCTGGATGGCGAAGTGGTCGAGCGCGTGGACCCTCACATTGGTCTGCTTCATCGCGGCACCGAAAAGCTGATCGAGCAGAAGACCTATCTGCAGGCGATTCCTTACTTCGACCGGCTCGATTACGTCGCGCCGATGAATCAGGAGCATGCATTTTGCCTGGCCGCGGAAAAGCTGCTCGGCATTCAGGTGCCGCGCCGGGGCCAGTTGATCCGCGTACTTTATTGCGAGATCGGCCGCATCCTGTCGCATCTTCTCAATGTCACCACGCAAGCTATGGACGTCGGCGCGCTGACGCCGCCGCTCTGGGGCTTTGAAGAGCGCGAAAAGCTGATGGTGTTCTACGAGCGCGCCTCGGGCTCGCGCATGCACGCGGCGTTCTTTCGCGTCGGCGGCGTGCATCAGGACCTGCCGCCCGCGCTGATCAACGACATCGAGGCATGGTGCGATCCGTTCCTGAAAGTGGTGGACGATCTCGAAACGCTTCTCACCGACAACCGCATCTTCAAGCAGCGCAACGTCGATATCGGCGTCGTGACGCTTGAGCAGGCGTGGGAGTGGGGCTTCTCCGGCGTGATGGTGCGCGGTTCGGGTGCCGCTTGGGATCTGCGCAAGTCGCAGCCTTACGAATGTTATGCCGAGATGGATTTCGATATTCCGATCGGCAAGAACGGCGACTGCTACGACCGTTACTGCATCCGCATGGAAGAGATGCGCCAGTCGGTGCGCATCATGAAGCAGTGTATCGAGAAGCTGCGCGCACCCGAAGGGCAGGGCGCGGTTGTCGTCGATGACAACAAGATCGCGCCACCCCGCCGCAGCGAGATGAAGCGCTCGATGGAAGCGTTGATCCATCACTTCAAGCTCTACACCGAAGGCGTCCACGTTCCGGCCGGCGAAGTCTATGCCGCGGTGGAAGCGCCCAAGGGTGAATTCGGCGTGTTCCTTGTCGCCGATGGCACCAATAAGCCTTACAAGTGCAAGATCCGCGCGCCGGGCTTCGCGCATCTTCAGGCGATGGACTTCATCTGCAGGGGACATCTGCTCGCCGACGTCTCCGCCATTCTCGGTTCGCTCGATATCGTGTTCGGCGAGGTAGACCGCTGATGGCGCAGCAGCCGATCATCTTTGACCGTACCACCGGTGAGATGACCGGTGCGTCTCCCTGGGAACGCACCATTGGCTTCGCGCTGCTCGCAGGCTCGAAGGTCGGCGCCTACATGTCCCATCGCGGCTACAACAGCGCCGCCAATCTTCTGAAGGCGTTGTTTCTGTCCGAGCGCGACATCAATGTCATGCTCAACCCCGATGCGGCGTTCTCGTTTCCCTATGGCGACGGTTACTGGAGCAAGCTGCTCAACCGCACTTTCAAGTATGAGGATGAGCTTGAGCTGTTTCTGCTCGACTCCAGGGACGTCAATTACACGCTGATCGATTGCGGCGCGAACTACGGCTACTGGTCGGTGATGGTGTCCAGCCAGCGGTTCGGCGCGCGTCCGTCGATTGCGATGGAGCCCTCATCTCGGAATTATCCGCGCCTTGCGCACAACGCGAAGATCAACGGCGGCCGGTTCGAGGCGATCAACGCGGCCATCGGCGCGGCGCGGGGCACCGCGCGGCTGTCCGGCAACCGTCATGAGGCTTTCAGCATCGCAGGCGCCCCGGAGGCCGGTGGCGAGGAAGTGCCGGTGCTGGCGCTCGATAACCTGATCGAGGACGGCAAGATTCCCGCGCAGGGCCGCTACATCATCAAGCTCGACGTCGAAGGCGTCGAGATCGACGCCATGAAGGGCGGCAAGCGCATTCTGGAAACGGATTCGGTCGTGGTCTGCGAGGAACACGGCAACGATCCGACCCACAGCGTCTCGCGCTACATCCTCGAACAGACGCCGATGAAAGCGATCATTCACGATCCGGCAACGGACCGGTTCGAGGAACTGACCAAGCTCTCGACACTCGACCGCATCAAGGTGGCTTCGCATGTTGGCTACAACGTGTTCGCAACGTCGAGCGCGTTTTGGGAACAGCGCATCTACAGCATGAATTCTGGCAACGCGCGCCGCGCCATGACGACGTGAGGCAAGTGGCGCAATGAAAGACCGAAAGATTTAACGATGGCCGTTCGCCGTTTGGCCCCGAAAGAAGTGCAGCCCGCCAGCTTCGCGTTCACCGCGGAGAATCTGGAATGGGCGAAAGCGCAGATCGCGAAATATCCGCCCGGCCGTCAGGCCTCGGCGGTGATCCCGATCCTGTGGCGCGTGCAGGAACAGCATGAAGGCTGGGTGTCCGAAGTTGCGATCCGCGCGGTCGCGGACCTGCTCGATATGCCCTATATCCGCGTGCTCGAAATCGCGACCTTCTACACAATGTTCCAGCTCGAACCGGTGGGCAAGAAGGCCCACGTCCAGGTGTGCGGCACCACGCCGTGCATGCTGCGCGGCTCGAAAGACCTGATCGAGGTTTGCAAGAGCCGCATCCACCATGATCCGTTCCATGTTTCGGCTGATGGCAATTTCTCGTGGGAAGAGGTCGAATGTCTCGGCGCGTGCGTTAACGCGCCGATGGTGATGATCTGGAAGGATACCTACGAGGACCTGACGCCCGAAAGCCTGAACAAGGTTCTCGACGGTTTCGCGTCGGGCAATCCGCCGAAGCCCGGTCCGCAGATCGACCGTCAGTTCGCCGCGCCGGCCAGCGGTTTCACCTCGCTGACGTCCGATGCGCAGAATGACAACAAGAGCGGCGCACCGGCTCCGGACAGGCCAGCACTGACAGATGCCGAACCGAAGAAGGCGA
The DNA here is from genome assembly GCA_050249215.1 of Afipia sp. GTDB lineage: Bacteria > Pseudomonadota > Alphaproteobacteria > Rhizobiales > Xanthobacteraceae > Afipia. The sequence goes on along the minus strand of JBFWQX010000003.1, from coordinate 219,387 downwards.
GCGAGTCCGCAAACGTGCAGGAACGCCCGTCACCGAAGCCGCCGATGGGCGACGCCACCGCAACCAAGCCGCCAAAGGGGGCTTCATGAGCGCGGACCTGATCAAGCACATGGCGTTTCATGCCGCCTGCGCGGCGGTGTTCATCTTTGTGCTGAACTTCTACATCCTGAAAACCGAGCTTCAGTCTGCCGTGTTCTGGGCCATCGGCTTCGGTGTCATGGCAGCGGGTCTCGCGTATCAGCAATCCAAGCGTTCAGGGTCTTAAGGTAGCGATCATGCTCGACGACAAGGACCGCATCTTCCGCAATCTGTATGGCCAGGACGACTGGGGCCTGAAAGGCGCGCGCGCGCGCGGTGCATGGGATGGCACCAAGGCGATTATCGACAAGGGCCGTGACTGGATCGTCAATGAGATGAAAGCGTCCGGCCTGCGCGGGCGCGGCGGCGCGGGCTTCCCGACCGGCATGAAGTGGTCTTTCATGCCCAAGGACAATGCCGACGGCCGTCCGAGCTATCTTGTCGTGAATGCCGACGAGTCTGAGCCGGGTACCTGCAAGGACCGCGAGATCATGCGGCACGATCCGCACCTTCTGATCGAGGGTTGCTTGATCGCCAGCTCCGCCATGGGCGCGCATGTCTGTTACATCTATGTGCGCGGAGAATTCATCCGCGAGCGTGAGCATCTGCAGGCGGCAGTCGATCAGGCCTATGAGGCCAAGCTGATCGGCAAGGACAACATCCACGGCTATCCGTTCGATCTCTATATTCACCACGGCGCAGGTGCCTACATCTGCGGTGAGGAAACCGCGCTGCTGGAAAGCCTGGAAGGCAAGAAGGGCCAGCCGCGCCTGAAGCCGCCATTCCCCGCGAATGTCGGTCTCTATGGCTGTCCGACCACGGTGAATAACGTGGAATCCATCGCGGTTGCGCCGGATATCCTGCGCCGTGGTGCGGCTTGGTTCGCGGGCATCGGCCGCGCCAACAATGTCGGCACCAAGCTGTATGGCATCTCCGGTCATGTGAACACGCCGTGCGTCGTTGAAGATGCAATGGGCGTTACCTTCCGCGAACTGATCGAGAAACACGGCGGCGGCATTCGCGGCGGCTGGGACAATCTGCTGGCGATCATTCCCGGCGGTGCATCGTGCCCGCTGATCCCGGCGGCGGATTGTCAGGATCTGATCATGGATTTCGACGGCACCCGCGCGGTGAAGTCGAGCTTCGGCACCGCCGGCATGATCGTGATGGACAAATCGACCGACGTGATCGCGGCCATCGCGCGCATTTCCTATTTCTTCAAGCATGAGAGCTGCGGCCAGTGCACGCCGTGCCGCGAAGGCACCGGGTGGATGTGGCGCGTGCTGTCGCGCATGGTCGAGGGCCGCGCCCACAAGCGCGAGATCGACATGCTGCTCGAAGTCACCAAGCAGGTCGAAGGCCACACCATCTGCGCGCTAGGCGACGCGGCGGCATGGCCGATTCAAGGCCTGATCCGTGCCTTCCGTCCGGAGATCGAGCGGCGCATCGACGATTTCACCCGCAAGGCCACTCTGGACGATCAGGGCGTCCTCGACCCATTCCATATGGTCGCGGCGGAGTAAGACGATGACCAAGATTCTGATCGACGGCAAAGAGATCGACGTTCCGGCCGAATACACGCTGCTTCAGGCGTGTGAGGCAGCAGGCGCTGAAATTCCGCGCTTCTGCTATCACGAGCGTCTCTCCATCGCCGGCAATTGCCGCATGTGTCTCGTTGAAGTCGCGGGCTCGCCGAAGCCGGTCGCAAGCTGCGCATGGGGTGTGCGCGATTGCCGTCCGGGTCCGAACGGCGAACTGCCGTCGGTGAAGACCAAATCGCCGATGGTGAAGAAGGCACGCGAAGGCGTGATGGAGTTCCTTCTGATCAATCATCCACTCGATTGCCCGATCTGCGATCAGGGCGGCGAGTGCGATTTGCAGGATCAGGCGATGGGTTACGGCGTGGACACCACCCGTTTCGCCGAAAACAAGCGCGCGGTCGAAGACAAGTATCTCGGCGCGCTGGTGAAGACCTCGATGACCCGCTGCATCCAGTGCACGCGCTGCGTCCGCTTCTCCACCGAAGTGTGCGGCGTGCCGGAAATGGGCCTGACCGGCCGCGGTGAGGACGTCGAAATCACGACCTATTTGCAGACCGCGCTGACGTCGGAGTTACAGGGCAACCTCGTCGACATCTGCCCGGTAGGTGCGTTGACCTCGAAGCCTTATGCGTTCGCCGCGCGCCCGTGGGAACTCGGCAAGACTCAGTCCATCGACGTGATGGATGCGGTCGGCTCCAACATCCGCGTCGATACGCGCGGCCGTGAAGTGATGCGCATTCTGCCGCGCGTCAATGAGAACGTGAACGAGGAGTGGATTTCCGACAAGACCCGCCACATCGTCGATGGCCTGCGCACGCAGCGTCTCGACCGGCCGTACATTCGCGAGAACGGCAAGCTGCGCGCCGCATCGTGGTCCGAGGCGTTCGCGGCGATTGCTGGGAAGACCGCGGCGCTGCATGGCCCGCGCATTGGTGCCATCGCGGGCGACCTTGCCGCAGTCGAAGACATGTACGCGCTCAAGGAACTGCTGGCGAAGTTCGGATCGAACAACGTCGCGACGCAGGATGGCGCAGGCTTCGATCCGAAGGCAGGCCGCGCGTCCTACATCTTCAACCCGACCATCGCGGGTATCGAGCAGGCCGACGCACTGCTGATCATCGGCTCCAATCCGCGCAAGGAAGCGTCCGTGCTGAACGCGCGCATCCGCAAGCGCTGGCGGTCTGGTGCGCTGAAGGTCGGCCTCATCGGCGACAATGCCGATCTGACGTACGATTATGAGCATCTCGGCGCGGGCACTGAAACGCTGAGCGATCTTGCTGCCGGAAAGCATTCGTTCGCCGATGTGTTGAAGAATGCGAAGAATCCGATCGTGCTGGTCGGCGCGGGCGTTGCCGCCCGTCATGACGGCGCGGCGGTGCTGGCGCTGGCCGCAAAACTCGCGTCCGACTTCGGCGTGGTGAAGGACGGCTGGAACGGCTTTGCAGTTCTGCAGAAGGCGGCCTCGCAGGTCGGCGCGCTGGATGTCGGCTTCGCGCCCGGCGCGGGCACCTTGACCGTGGCGCAGATGACCACGTTCGGCACGCTCGATGTCCTGTTCTCGCTCGGCGCTGACGAGATCGGCCCGGCTGACGGCACCTTCGTGGTCTACATCGGCACCCATGGCGACAAGGGCGCGCACCGCGCCGACGTCATTCTGCCGGGTGCGGCCTACACCGAGAAGACCGGTATTTACGTCAACACCGAGGGCCGCGTGCAGATGGCCAACCGCGCCGCATTCCCGCCGGGTGAAGCGCGCGAGGATTGGGCGATCATCCGCGCGCTGTCTGAAGCTCTCGGCAAAAAACTGCCTTTCGACTCGCTGGCGCAGTTGCGTCAGGCGTTGTTCAAGGCGGTGCCGCACCTGATGCGGATCGACCAGATCGAAGCCGGCGATTCGGCGGGCGTGAAGGCGCTCGCGGCGCGTGGCGGCACGGTCGAGAAGGGCGCCTTCAAAAGCCCGATCGAGGATTTCTATCTGACCAATCCCATCGCGCGGGCGTCCGCGGTGATGGCTGAATGTTCGAGACTCGCCTCCGGGCGGATGCTGACGGCGGCGGAGTGAGCGTGATCCGATGACCGAGTTTTTCGCAAGCGAACTCTGGACCGGCTATCTGTGGCCGATCATCGTCATCGCGGCGCAGAGCGTGCTGCTGCTGGTGGTGCTGCTGATCGCGATCGCCTACATCCTGCTGGCCGACCGCAAGATATGGGCGGCGGTGCAGATCCGCCGCGGCCCCAACGTGGTGGGTCCATGGGGCCTGCTGCAATCCTTCGCGGACTTGCTGAAGTTCGTGCTGAAAGAGCCGACGATTCCGGACGGCTCGAACAAGGCCGTGTTCCTGCTCGCGCCGCTGGTCACCTGCGTGCTCGCGCTGGCGGCATGGGCGGTGATCCCGGTTAATCTCAACTGGGTGATTGCGGACATCAATGTCGGCGTACTCTACATCTTCGCCATCTCGTCGCTGTCGGTCTACGGCATCATCATGGCCGGCTGGTCGTCGAACTCGAAGTATCCGTTCCTCGCCGCGCTTCGCTCAGCGGCGCAGATGGTGTCCTACGAAGTCTCCATCGGCTTCGTGATCATCACCGTGCTGCTGTGCGTCGGTTCGCTGAATCTCAGCGCCATCGTGGCGGCGCAGGATACCAAGCTCGGAATCCTCGGCTGGTACTGGCTCCCGCTGTTCCCGATGTTCGTGGTGTTTTACGTCTCGACGCTGGCGGAAACCAACCGTCCGCCGTTCGACCTCGTGGAAGCGGAATCGGAACTGGTCGCTGGCTTCATGACCGAATACGGCTCGACGCCGTATCTGCTGTTCATGCTCGGCGAATACGTCGCGATCTGCACCATGTGCGCGCTGGCGACCATCCTGTTCCTCGGTGGTTGGCTATCGCCGATCCCGTTCGCGCCGTTCACCTGGGTTCCAGGCGTCATCTGGTTCGCGCTGAAGCTGTTCTTCATGTTCTTCCTGATCGCGATGGCGAAGGCGATTGTGCCGCGCTACCGCTACGACCAGCTCATGCGTCTGGGCTGGAAGGTGTTTCTGCCGCTGTCGCTGGCGATGGTGATCATCGTTGCCGGTGTGTTGCAGTTCGCGAACCTGGCGCCGAAGTGAGGGCATCATGGGCATAGCATCCACAGCCAATTCGCTTCTGCTGAAAGAGTTCGTGTCGGCGTTTGTCCTCGCCATGCGTTACTTCTTCAAGCCGAAGCCGACACTGAACTATCCCTTCGAGAAGGGACCGATCTCTCCGCGCTTCCGCGGCGAACATGCGTTGCGCCGTTATCCGAACGGCGAAGAGCGCTGCATTGCCTGCAAACTGTGCGAGGCAATCTGCCCGGCGCAGGCCATCACCATCGAGGCCGGTCCACGACGCAACGACGGCACCCGCCGCACGGTGCGTTACGACATCGACATGGTGAAGTGCATCTATTGCGGCCTGTGCCAGGAAGCCTGTCCGGTCGATGCTATCGTCGAAGGGCCGAACTTCGAGTTCGCGACGGAAACGCGCGAGGAGCTTTATTATGACAAGGCGAGGCTGCTCGCCAACGGTGACCGCTGGGAGCGCGAGATTGCGAAGAATATCGAACTCGATGCGCCGTACCGGTGAGGATGTTGGATATGCTGTTTTGTGAATTTCCAACACGCGCGATCAGCTCTCTCCCCCCTTGCGGGGGAGAGGTGGAGAGGGGGGTAGGCCCCGCTCTCGATGCTCGTGAGTTACCCCTCTCCCTGACCCTCCCTCGCAAGGGTGGAGGAAACGATGCTGCGCGGCCAGTTGCCCTCGGGGAGCTTCATTCATGATCGGTCCCGCGCTCTTCTTTTATCTGTTTGCCGGGGTCTGTGTGGCGTCCGCGGTCATGGTCGTGACCTCGCGGAATCCCGTTCACTCCGTGCTGTTCCTGATCCTCGCGTTCGTGAACGCGGCCGGGCTGTTCATGCTGCTTGGCGCGGAATTCCTCGCGATGATCCTTGTCGTCGTTTATGTCGGCGCGGTGGCGGTGCTGTTCCTGTTCGTCATCATGATGCTCGATGTCGATTTCGCGGAATTGCGTCAGGGCTTCATCGAATATCTGCCGTTCGGCCTTTTGATCGGCGCGGTGTTCCTTGCCGAACTGTTGCTGGTCGCGGGCGGCTGGGTGCTGAACCCGAATATCGCGAAAGCGATCACGGCTCCGATCCCGGGCGGCGTCACCAACACCGAGGCGCTCGGCCTCGTGCTCTATACGAAGTATCTGCCGTACTTCCAGCTCGCGGGCCTCGTGCTGCTGGTCGCTATGATCGGCGCCATCGTGCTCACGCTGCGGCACAAGCCGAATGTCAAGCGTCAGGACATCAACGTGCAGAACGCCCGCACCAAGGCGGCGGCGATGGACGTGCGCAAGGTGAGCGCGGGGCAGGGCCTGCAGGATGCGGATTCCGGGGAGTGGGTGAAATGACGATCGGTCTCGGTCATTATCTCGCCGTCGCGGCGATCCTGTTCACGCTCGGCATCCTCGGCATCTTCCTGAACCGGAAGAACGTGATCGTCATCCTGATGTCGATCGAACTCATTCTGCTCGCCGTGAACATCAACCTCGTGGCGTTCTCGGCGTTCCTTGGCGACATCGTGGGACAGGTTTACGCGCTGCTGGTGCTGACAGTGGCTGCCGCGGAGGCCGCCATCGGTCTCGCGGTGCTGGTGGTGTTCTTCCGTAATCGCGGGTCGATTGCGGTCGAAGACATCAATCTGATGAAGGGCTAATGGGGCGATGATCCAGGCTATTGTATTCCTGCCGCTCATCGGCGCGCTGATCGCAGGCGCGGTCGCGCTGCTTGGCGCGCACGGGCGCAATCCGAGCGGCGACGAGATGGATCATGCGCATGGTCATGATGATCATGGACACGGTGCGGCGCATGCCCATGCGGCTCACGACGATCATGGTCATGACGATCATGGCCCGGTCGAGCCGCCTGCGGCGGGCTCCCGTGCTGCGGAGATCGTCACTACCGCACTTCTGTTGATCTCGGCGGCTCTGTCATGGGTGACGCTGGTCGATGTCGGGCTGCTGCATCACGATGCGCGCGTTCAGCTTTTCAACTGGATCGGCTCCGGCAATCTCGTGGTCAACTGGGCATTCCGTGTCGATACGCTGACCGCCGTCATGCTGGTGGTGGTGACCTCGGTGTCGTCGCTCGTGCATCTCTATTCGATCGGGTACATGCACGAAGATCCGAACCGTCCGCGGTTCATGGCCTATCTGTCGCTGTTCACCTTCATGATGCTCATGCTGGTGACCGCCGATAACCTCGTGCAGATGTTCTTCGGCTGGGAAGGCGTCGGCCTTGCCAGCTACCTGCTGATCGGCTTCTGGTTCCAGAAGCCGTCTGCGAACGCTGCCGCCATCAAGGCCTTCGTGGTCAACCGTGTCGGCGACTTCGGCTTCCTGATCGGCATCTTCTCGGTCTTCCTGATGGTCGGCTCGGTGGATTTCGACACCATCTTCGCCGCGGCTCCCGGCCTGACCGGCAAGACCATCCACTTCTTCCACTGGAACGTCGACGCGCTGACGCTGATCTGCCTGTTCCTGTTCATGGGCGCCATGGGCAAGTCGGCGCAGTTCCTGCTGCACACCTGGTTGCCGGACGCGATGGAAGGCCCGACGCCTGTGTCGGCGCTGATCCATGCCGCGACCATGGTCACCGCCGGCGTGTTCATGGTGGCGCGCCTGTCGCCGCTGTTCGAGCTTGCGCCGAACGCGCAGGCCTTCGTGATGCTGATCGGCGCGACCACGGCGATGTTCGCCGCCACCGTCGGCCTCGTGCAGAACGACATCAAGCGCATTATCGCGTATTCGACCTGTTCGCAGCTCGGCTACATGTTCGTGGCGATGGGAGCGGGGGCCTATTCGGTCGGCATGTTCCACCTGTTCACGCACGCCTTCTTCAAGGCGCTGCTGTTCCTCGGTGCCGGTTCGGTGATCCATGCGATGCACCACGAGCAAGACATCCGCGCCATGGGCGGCCTCAAGGACCGCATTCCGTTCACCTACATCACCATGGTGATCGGTACGCTGGCGCTGACCGGCTTCCCGCTGACGGCGGGTTACTTCTCCAAGGACGCGATCATCGAATCCGCGCTCGTGGCACACAATCCGTTCGCGCTCTACGGGTTCCTTTGCACTGTGGTCGCGGCGGGCCTGACCTCGTTCTACTCATGGCGTCTGATCTTCAAGACGTTCCATGGCGAGCCGCATGACAAGCATCACTACGATGCCGCGCATGAAAGCCCGTATACGATGCTGATCCCGCTCGGCGTGCTCGCCGTGGGTTCGATCCTGGCCGGCTTCCCGTTCAAGGAACTGTTTGCAGGTCATGGCGTCGAGGAGTTCTTCCGCGCCTCGCTGAAAAACCACCCGCACATTCTCGAAGAGATGCATCACATCCCGTTCTGGATTGCCGTGATGCCGACGGTGATGATGGTCATCGGCTTCCTGGTGTCGTGGCTGTTCTACATCCGAAAGCCGTATCTGCCGGTCGAACTCGCGAACCAGCAGCCGCTGCTCTACAATTTCTTCCTCAATAAGTGGTACTTCGATGAGCTGTACGAAATCATCTTCGTGCGTCCGGCGAAGTGGCTCGGCCGCTTCCTGTGGAAGAAGGGCGACGGCTTTGTTATCGACGGTTTCGGGCCGGATGGCGTCTCCGCACGTGTGCTTGACGTGACGCGCAACGTCGTTCGCCTGCAGACCGGTTATCTCTATCACTATGCCTTCGCGATGCTGATCGGCGCGGCCGGTCTCATCACGTGGTTCATCTTCGGTCTCGGGGGCCAATAATGACAAGCTCGGTCATGACCTGGCCCATCCTTTCGGTCGTCACCTTTCTGCCGGTCGTCGGCGCGATCCTGATTTATCTCAGCCGCGGCGATGACGAGGCCGCGCGGCGAAATTCGCGCTGGATCGCGCTGTGGACCACGATCGTCACCTTCGCGGTGTCGGTCATTCTGGTGCTGCGCTTCGATCCGGCCCAGCCTGGCTTCCAGTTTGTCGAGAAGACAACCTGGCTCGCCAACGGCATCGGCTATCACATGGGTGTGGACGGCATTTCGCTGCCGTTCGTGATCCTCACCACCGCGCTGATGCCATTCTGCATTCTGGCGAGTTGGAAGTCGGTCACGCTGCGCGTGCGCGAATACATGATGGCGTTCCTGTTCCTGGAAACGCTGATGGTCGGCACGTTCTCGGCGCTCGATCTCGTGCTGTTCTATCTGTTCTTTGAAGGCGGACTCATTCCGATGTTCCTGATCATCGGCGTGTGGGGCGGCCCGCGCCGGGTCTATGCCAGCTTCAAGTTCTTCCTCTATACGCTGCTCGGCTCGGTGCTGATGCTGCTCGCGATCATGGCGCTGTATCTCAATGCCGGGACCACCGACATCCCGACGCTGATGACCACCGCCGTGCCGCGCAATCTGCAGACATGGGCGTGGCTGGCGTTCTTTGCGTCGTTCGCGGTGAAGATGCCGATGTGGCCGGTGCACACCTGGCTGCCGGACGCGCACGTCGAGGCGCCGACCGCGGGCTCTGTGGTGCTGGCCGCGATCCTGCTGAAGATGGGCGGCTATGGCTTCCTGCGCTTCTCGCTGCCGATGTTCCCGCTGGCGTCGCATGACTTCGCGCCGCTGGTCTGGACGCTGTCGGCCATTGCGATCGTCTATACGTCGCTGGTCGCGCTGATGCAGGAAGATATCAAGAAGCTGATCGCTTACTCGTCCGTCGCGCACATGGGCTTCGTGACCATGGGCATCTTCGCGGGCACCACGCAGGGCATCGCCGGTGGCGTGTTCCAGATGATCTCGCACGGCATCGTCTCCGGTGCGCTCTTCCTCTGCGTCGGTGTGGTTTACGACCGGCTGCACACCCGCGAGATCGCGGCCTATGGCGGCCTCGTGAACCGGATGCCGCTCTATGCCTTTGTGTTCCTCGTGTTCACCATGGCCAATGTCGGCCTGCCAGGCACCTCGGGCTTTGTCGGCGAATTCCTCACGCTGCTGGGCACCTTCAAGGTCAGCATCCCGACCGCGTTTTTCGCAACCCTGGGCGTCATTCTTTCGGCAGGCTATGCGCTGTGGCTCTACCGCAAGGTGGTATTCGGCGTGCTGGACAAGCCGTCGCTGGCCAGCATCAAGGATCTGACGCTGCGGGAAGGGATCATCCTCGCGCCGCTCGTCATCCTCACCATTTTGTTCGGTGTATATCCGAAACCGGTGCTCGATATGTCAGCGGCCTCGGTGCAGCAGCTTGTCAATAATTACAACACCGCCATCACCGCCGTGAAAGCGGCGGCGCTGGTTCAGTAGCGGGACACTCGGTTGATGACGTTCGCAGGATATTCGCTGCTTCCCGTGCTGCCGGAACTGGTGCTGGCGGTTGGCGCCATGGCGCTTCTGATGCTCGGCGCATTCCGCGGCCCGCAGACCACGCAGCTTGTGACCGGTATTGCGGTGGTGCTTCTCGCGCTCACCGGTGCGCTGATCTTCTGGCTGCCGGCCGGCAAGCTGACGACGTTCGGCGGCAGCTTCATTGTCGATGACTATGCGCGCTTTCTGAAGGTTCTGGCGCTGATCGGCTCCGGCGTCACGCTGATCCTGTCGCGATCCTATCTCGCCGAACAGGCGAAGATATTTGAATACGCGATCCTGGTCCTGCTCTCGACCACGGGCATGATGGTGCTGATCTCGTCCGGCGACCTGATCATGCTCTATCTCGGCCTCGAACTGATGAGCCTCGCGCTTTACGTCGTCGCCGCCAGCCATCGCGACGACACCAAGTCGACCGAGGCTGGCCTCAAGTATTTCGTGCTCGGCGCGCTGTCCTCGGGCATGCTGCTGTATGGCGCCTCGCTGATCTACGGTTTCACCGGCACGGTCAGTTTCGCCGGCATCGCGGCGGAAGCGAAGGGCGGCAATATCGGCCTGCTGTTCGGCCTCGTGTTCCTGCTCGCGGGCCTGTGCTTCAAGGTTTCCGCTGTGCCGTTCCACATGTGGACGCCGGATGTTTACGAGGGCGCGCCGACGCCTGTGACGGCGTTCTTCGCCTCCGCGCCGAAAGTTGCGGCGCTCGCCGTGTTCACGCGCGTGGCGCTGACCGCGTTCCCCGGCATCGTGCCGCAGTGGCAGCAGATTGTGGTGTTCGTCTCCATCGCGTCAATGGCGCTGGGCTCGTTCGCGGCCATCGGCCAGAAGAACATCAAGCGCCTGATGGCCTATTCGTCCATCGGCCACATGGGCTTCGCGCTGGTCGGCCTTGCCGCCGGAACGCAGCAGGGCGCGCAGGGCGTGCTGGTTTACATCGCAATTTATGTTGCGATGACGCTGGGCACCTTCGCGATCATTCTGGCTTTCAAGCGCGACGGCCGTCCGGTGGAGACCATCAGCGACTTCGCTGGGCTTTCGCGCACCAATCCGGTGCTGGCGTTCTTCTTCGCCATGTTCCTGTTCTCGCTGGCGGGCATTCCGCCGCTCGCGGGCTTCTTCGCGAAGTTCTACGTGTTCCTTGCAGCGGTGAAGGCCGGGCTGTTCACGCTGGCGGTGCTCGGCGTGCTCTCCAGCGTGGTCGGCGCGTTCTACTACCTCACCATCGTCAAGGTGATGTACTTCGATGAGCCGAAAGAGGCGATGGAGCCGATGCGCCCTGAACTGCGGGTGGTGCTGGCGGTAGCCGGTGCCTTCAATCTGTTGTTCTTCGTTTATCCGGCACCGCTGGTGAATGCGGCGACCACCGCCGCGAAGTCGCTGTTTTAATGGCGTTCGCTCTCGGTCCACGGGCCAGAGCCCAGAACTATCGCGTGCAGGCCTTCGACAGCATCGGCTCGACCAACGCCGAGGCGCTTGAGCGCGCGAGGGCAGGCGAGCGCGGCCCGCTCTGGCTGGTGACCGATCTGCAGACTGCTGGACGGGGACGTCGCCAGCGTGAATGGGTGTCGCCGCGCGGCAACCTCGCAGCCACCATTCTCGAAACCGTCGATGCACCGCCGCCGGTCGCCGCCACGCTCGGATTCGCGGCGGGGCTTGCGCTTGAAGCGGCGTTGCAGACGGTGAGCGTGGAGCACCGCATGCGCTCCGGCGCGCCTGTCCAGTTCCTGCTCAAATGGCCGAATGACGTGCTGGCCGATGGCAAGAAGTTGTCGGGTATTTTGCTCGAAGCGGAAACCCTCGGCAGCGATTTGTGTGTTGCCGTCGGCATGGGGACCAATGTCGTCTCCTCGCCCGAAGGCACGCCTTATCCGGCGACGTCGTTGTCGGCGCTTGGGATTGCAGCCAGCGCGAGTGACCTGTTCGCGGCGCTATCGGATTCATGGGCCGAGTTCCGTAGCATCTGGAACAACGGCAGGGGCTTCGCCGAAATCCGCCGCCTGTGGCTGGAGCGCGCTGCAGGACTTGGGGAGACGGTCTCGATCCACTCGAATGCAACGGCTGTTGAAGGTATCTTTGAGACCATCGACGACACGGGCTGCCTGATCATCGCCGGGCCTGACGGCAAGCGCACGCAAATCGCAGCGGGCGATGTTCATTTCGGTTCGGCCAAGTCGTCTGGAGCAAATTAATGTCCAGTACCGCCGATCTGAAGTTCCCGTACCATTTGACGCAAGTTCGACCTCAGGAACTTCAGATCGAAAGCGGTACTGAGGTTTTAGGTTTGCGAGTACCCTTTGGTTTCCGAAGTTCATTTGAGAGCGTGCTGCAATGACTGATGAACTTCGGAAACCGGGTACTCGCCCTGACGAACTGACTTTCGCGCCGCTCGGCGGCATCGGCGAGATCGGCATGAACCTGTCGATCTACGGCCTCGGAAATCGCCACCAGCGAAGCTGGCTGGCGGTCGATCTCGGCGTCTCGTTCGGCAATGAAGAACATTTGCCCGGCATCGACGTGGTGATGCCGGACATCCGTTTTCTGGTGAAGGAGCGGAAGAATCTGGTCGGGCTGGTGCTGACCCATGCCCACGAAGACCATTTCGGTGCGATCATTGATTTGTGGCCGCAACTCAAATGCCCGATCTATGCGACGCAGTTCAGCGCGGCTTTGTTCGAGGCAAAATGCGCCGGTGAACGGAATCCGCCGGACATTCCCGTGACCGTGGTGCCCTCGGGCGGCACCGTCGAGATCGGCCCGTTCAGCGTCGAGTTCATTCCGGTGGCGCATTCGATTCCGGAATCGCACGCGCTTGCGATCCGCACGCCGGTCGGCACCGTGCTTCACACCGGCGACTGGAAGATCGACCCGACACCGATCATCGGCAAGCCCACCGATGAGAAGCGGCTGCGTGAAATCGGCGATGAGGGTGTGCTGGCGCTGGTGGGGGATTCCACCAATGCGGTGCGTGAGGGCCGCTCGCCGTCCGAGCGCGAAGTCGCCAAGAACATTACAGAGCTTGTGAAGGCTGCCAAGGGCCGCGTGGCTGTGACAACGTTCGCGTCCAACGTGGCGCGGCTGCGCGCCGTGGCTGATGCTGCGAAGGCTGCGGACCGCGAGGTGGTGGTCGTCGGTCGCGCCATGGAGCGCGTGGTGCAGGTCGCGCGCGAAACCGGTTATCTCGACGGCGTGCAGAATTTTCGCAGCGCCGACTATTACGGCAGCTTTCCGCCGGACAAGGTGCTGGCGCTGTGCACCGGCAGCCAGGGCGAACCGCGGGCGGCTCTGGCGCGTATCGCCAACGACGATCATCCGCAGGTGACGCTGAACAGGGGCGACACGGTGATCTTCTCGTCGCGGACCATTCCCGGCAACGAGAAGACGGTCGGCGCGATAATCAACGGGCTGGTGGAACAAGGCATTGAGATCATCACCGACCGGACCCACATGGTCCATGTTTCTGGCCATCCGCGCCGGGACGAACTGCGCGACATGATCTCGTGGGTGCGCCCGCAACTCTTGATCCCGGCGCATGGCGAGCCGCTGCATCTGTCCGAGCACGCCAAACTCGCGCGCGCCAGCGGCGTGCCGAAAGTCCTCGTCTGCAAGAACGGCGATCTGGTGCGGCTCGGGCCGGGCGATCCCGCGATCATCGAGGAACTGCCGCACGGACGGATCTACAAGGACGGCAACATCCTCGAGATCGAGAAGGCGCAGGCCGTGACGGAGCGGCGGCGGCTGTCTTTTGCGGGCTGTGCTTTCGTCGCCATCGCGCTGACGGACAAGGGCGAACTGGCCGACGATCCCGAGGTCGATCTGGTCGGCGTTCCGGAAAAGAATAAAAACGGCGAGGTGATTGCCGACGAGGTGTTCGATCTTGTCGTCTCCACCGTGGAGAACCTGCCGCGTGCGCGGCGGCGCGATCCCGATGCGGTCGCCGAATCCGTGCGGCGCGCGGTTCGCTCCGGGATCAACGACCAGTGGGGCAAGAAGCCGCTTTGCGTCGTTCATGTGCTGATGGTTTGATTTCCGTTCGATAGTCAGGAGCAAGATATGCTGGGCCGTCTCAATCATGTGGCGATTGCAGTGAAGGACGCCGAGAAGGCTGCGAAGATTTACGGCGCGGCGTTCGGTGCTGAAATCTCGGACGCGGTGCCGCTGCCCGAGCATGGCGTGATTACGGTGTTCGCGACGCTGCCGAACACCAAGATCGAATTTATCCAGCCGCTCGGCGAGGATTCGCCGATTGCGAAGTTCGTCGAACGCAATCCCGACGGCGGTATTCATCACGTCTGCTACGAGGTGCCGGAGATCATTGCCGCCCGCGACAAACTGATCGCGGAAGGGGCCCGCGTGCTCGGCGACGGCAACCCGAAGATCGGCGCGCACGGCAAGCCGGTGCTGTTCCTGCATCCGAAGGATTTCTCCGGCGCGCTCGTCGAAATCGAACAGTCCTGAGAAACGAGATGGTCTACTCGCTCTCAACCGCATTCGCGATCTACTTCGTGCTCTGGTGGGTGGTGCTGTTCGCGGTGCTGCCGTTCGGCGTGCGCAGCCAGATGGAAGAGGGCGAGGGGGCCGCGGGCACGGACCCCGGCGCGCCGACGGCGGCGCGCATGGGGCGCAAGCTGCTGTGGACCACGCTGATTTCGGCGCTGCTGTTCGCGATCGGAATGTGGGCGTTCAGGGCGGGCTACCTGAACATCGAGCGCCTCACCAAGCTGATGGGCATTCCGCTCTAGGCAAGACGAGCATGCGATATAGTGCACCCCGGTCGCGTCGGCGTTTGGCTGCGATGTGAACGCAATTCGTACGCATTCCGTGAAAAACCACACCGGGTCATCGCGAAACACATCGCCAAGAAAAAAGAGCAGGGCCAAAGCCCTGCTCTAAAAATTGTGTCGACCCTATTTTCCCCGAAAAAGTTGGATTTATCCTTTGTTAGACGGGGTGACGCTGCTTGTGCGCGTCAGGGCTCCTCCCGAGACTTGGACCACCAGCCGATGCGGCGATAAGCCGTATCGCGCTGACGCGGTTTTGTAGCTGAACATTTCTTGATTGTCACGTTTTTCAGCATTAAATGTCCATTTTTGCGGCAGTGCACCATTTGCATTTTCGAGCTGAAAACAGGCCGTTTCGCGCACATTCTGAAACGGCCTGCATTATTCATCCGATCAATGGTGCGGAACTACCATCTGATTTTCATGCCTGCGTAAATCGTGCGTCCTGTTCCGGGCTCGAACAGCGGCGATGATGCGTTCGCGAGTCGCGTGATGCTGGTGCTGGCGATGTAGGCTGTGTTCGCGATATTCCGGGCTTCGAGATACATCGAGTAGGTGCCGTCATCGACACCGGCCTTGAGGCCCCAGATCGCATAGGCCTGCGTGGTGAACGTGTTGAAGTTGTCCACGTAGTAGGCCTGCGGCACCCATTCCACGTTCGGGCCGATATAGAAGCCGTTGGCGTGCTTGTAGAGCGCCTCGGCGCGCAGGAAGTGACGCGGTGCGCCGGGCAACTGATTGTTGCCGAACGTCGCGTCGTTGTCGAAACGGAAGTCGTTGTAGGTGTAGGCGAGATTGATCCACACCTTGTCGGCGTCAGGCGTGAAGACGTTCCTGAACACCGCGACGCCAAGCCCGGCTTCGATACCCTGATGGACGGTGCGGTCGGCGTTCACCACGCTGCACTGGCCGGACGCGCCATACATGCATTGAAGTTCGTTCCTGATCTCGGCGCGGTAGCCCGTGAGTTCCCATGTGAGGTCAGGGCGCCGTCCGCGTGTGCCGATTTCATACGTGGTCGCGGTTTGTGGCCGGATCATCCAGAACGGAATTGCTGGAGCCGCCGAGCTTTCGCCAAAACTCGGCACTTCGGCGCTGCGCGAGATATTCGCGAACGCCTGCCAGGTCGGGTCGATATTCCACAGCAGTCCGGCTTTTGGACTCCACAGGTTGAACTCGGTCGAACCGCTGGATGTTGCACCGAACCGCGCGGTGCGGTCGCGCGTGGCATAGAGGAACTGCGTGCCGCCGATCGCCGCCACGTTTGGCAGGAAGTAGAACGAATTCTCGATATAAGCCGAGGTGTTCTTCGACTTGTCGAGCGAGGAGGAGAGCAGCGCGCCCTTGGTGCCGCCGATGTTCTGATACTGCTTGTTGTCGATCTCGCCGTTGACGACATTGACGCCCGCGACAA
Organism: Afipia sp.; assembly: GCA_050249215.1. Classification (GTDB taxonomy): domain Bacteria; phylum Pseudomonadota; class Alphaproteobacteria; order Rhizobiales; family Xanthobacteraceae; genus Afipia. The sequence continues at coordinate 203,182 of JBFWQX010000003.1, read as the reverse complement.
GCCGGTTGCGGAAGCCGCCGATGATGCGGTCGTCGGTGACTTTGCCGAAGCCGCCGTAGTCCTTGTATTGATAATCCAGCCACTGGAAGATCGGATGCATCAGGTGGCGATCCACCGCGAACGCACCGAATTCCACCGTCGTGGCATCGAACCGGATCGTGGTCTTGTTGGCGATACGCCCGCTGTCGATGTTGCGCTGCTGGTCGTTGGTGATGTTGCCTGTCGCCGCAGTCTGAGGCGAAGTCAGCGCGGATGCTCTCGTCACCGAGCCCGGGATGCGCTGCCGCACGTCGTTGGCGTTGATGTAAAAGCGCGTCTCGAAATCAGGCGAGAACTGATAGCCGATATTGCCGCTGGCGCGGGTGGAGTGCCCGTAGCTGTGATCGCGGAAACCTTCGGCGCTCTGGTTGGAGGCGGTGAAAAATGCATCCCACGGGCCGGTTGCGCCGCCAACACTGCCTTGAAAGCGGCGGTAACCGAATGAGCCTGCGTCGATGCCAACGCTGTTTATCCCTGCGTCGCGGCCGGTCGGCGTCACGAAGTTGATCGCGCCGCCCAGCGAGTTTGCGCCGAATTGCAGCGCGTTCGCGCCCTTGTAGACCTCGACATACTTGTAGGCGGTCGGGTCGATCTCCTGGAAATCGCCGTAGCCGTCGGAGGTGTTGATCGGAATGCCGTCCATATAAAGCTGCACGCCACGCAGATGGAAATTGCGCGACAGGCTCGAACCGCGAATGGAGAGACGGGTATCGTCGCCCCATTTCGGCTGAGCAAACACGCCCGGCACATAGCCGAGAATGTCCTTGATTGTGCTGGCGACCGAATTGTTCTTGTAGTCCTGCGCCGCGACGATAGCGACGCCGCCGGGCGTCTGCTGGATCTCCTGCCGGGCCTGATCGGCGGTTTTGACGCCGAGCTGTTCAGGCGCGGCTGGTGCCGGGTTCGGCGCTGCGCGCGTGGGTATGACCACGCGATTTCGCGCCGGGCGAGGTTTGCTTTCGCCTTCGACGTTTACCGTCGGCAGGGTTTGTGACGCGGTTTGCGCATAGGACTGTGTGCCATGAGATATGGCAGCGAATGAGACGGACGCCAGCAGCATGCTGCGCGCCCGCATGGAAACGGAAAACATGGGTTGAATCCCACCAGTGATGTTGACGATTGAGCGGATGCGCCGAAGCGCGAGGTCGTCAGCTCAGGTAGGGAGGGCCGCGGGGCTGGTGATCGGTTTCCGCAAAGCGGACAACGCCATGATCGTGGCTGGGCGCCTCGAACAGGATGCGCAGCGCGATGCGGATGGCCAGCGCGGGCGTCTGCGGCGGCTGGTCGGCCATCGCAACGGCGCTGGAGAGGCAGAGCGGGCAGCGGACGATCGGCTTGCCGGAGTCGGTGCTGCCGTCCGCATCGGGGACCGCCGGGCCGCCGTTAAGGCAGAGTTCGTGGGCGGCATTGGCCTGGGTGGGGGAGATTGTGGCCAGCAACATGCTGGTCAGCACCACGTTGAAGACAAGCGCATAAGCCGCGACAAACGCAGCCCATCGTCCCGCCGATCGGATCCGTGTTGCTATCATTCCAAGCCCCGGCAGGGCTGTTAGCACGGGGTGATGAAACCGCAAATCACCCAAAAGCCACACCCATGCTTTCACTTGTGTTTTGACCTTTGATCCGCTTTCACTGACAAGGTTCCCGGACCACTGTCCGATTCCCGGGCCACAATCCTGAAAACCCTGAGTATTCCCATGCGATTGTCGCGTTATTTTCTGCCAATTCTCAAAGACGCCCCCCGTGATGCGGAAATCGTATCGCACCGGCTGATGCTGCGTGCGGGCATGATGCGGCAGGAGGCAGCGGGCATCTACGCGTGGTTGCCACTCGGTTTCCGGGTGCTGAAGAAGATCGAACAGATCGTTCGGGAAGAGCAGAACCGCGCGGGAGCCATCGAGCTTCTGATGCCGACGCTGCAGCTTGCGGATCTATGGCGCGAGAGTGGACGCTATGACGCCTACGGCCCGGAGATGCTGCGCATCGCCGACCGCCACAAGCGCGAGCTGCTGTACGGGCCGACCAACGAGGAAATGATCACGGAAATCTTTCGGGCTTACGTGAAGTCTTACAGGAGCCTTCCGCTCAATCTCTATCATATTCAATGGAAATTCCGCGACGAGCAACGTCCGCGGTTCGGCGTGATGCGCGGCCGCGAATTCCTGATGAAGGATGCCTATTCTTTCGACGTGGACGAGGCGGCGGCGCGGCTGTCCTACAACCGGATGTTCGTGGCCTATCTGCGCACCTTCGCCCGCATGGGCCTGAAGGCGATCCCGATGCGCGCGGAGACCGGCCCCATCGGCGGCGATCTCAGCCACGAGTTCATCGTGCTGGCGGAGACCGGCGAGTCCGGCGTGTTCTGCAACAGGGACGTGCTCGATCTGCCGGTGCCGGGCGCCGACGTCGATTACAACGGCGACCTCACCCCGATCATCAAGCAGTGGACCGATCTCTATGCCGCCACTGAGGATGTTCATGACGCCGCGCGCTATGAGCGCGAAGTGCCGGAAGACAAGCGGGTGCAGACCCGTGGCATCGAGGTCGGGCAGATTTTCTACTTCGGCACCAAGTATTCCGACAGCATGAAGGCGCTGGTGTCCGGTCCCGATGGCGCGGAGAAGCCGATCCATGGCGGCTCCTATGGCGTCGGTGTCTCGCGTCTGGTGGGCGCGATCATCGAGGCCTGTCACGACGAGAACGGCATCAAGTGGCCGGAAGAGGTCGCGCCGTTCCGGGTTGCGGTTCTCAATCTGAAGCAGGACGACGCCACCACGGGCGAGGCGTGCGAGAAGGTCTACAATGCCCTGAGCGCCAAGGGTGTCGATGTCCTCTACGACGACACCGACCAGCGGCCGGGCGGCAAGTTCGCCACCGCCGATCTGATCGGGATTCCATGGCAGATTCTGATCGGGCCACGGGGACTCGCCGAGGGCAAGGTGGAGATCAAGCGCCGCAGCGACGGATCGCGCGAATTCATGAGCCTGGATGAGACGATCAACCGCTTCACGGCGTGAATGACCGCAAATTCATGTACAGGCCTGCTTTCGCACGGTGAATAAGTCATCGTGCGGTCGCACCCTTTGCTGCCGCCGACTAGAATTAGCCCGATTCGTGTGAAAATCCGGACTATGGAACAGACATGAGCGAGCCAGTTCGGACCCCACCTTTCGCGCCATTTGAATGGATGCTGTCGTCCCGCTACCTGCGGGCGCGGCGGAAGGAAGGGTTCATTTCGGTTATCGCCGGATTCTCGTTTCTCGGCATCATGCTCGGTGTGGCGACGCTCATCATCGTGATGGCGGTGATGAACGGCTTTCGCAAGGAACTGCTCGACAAGATTCTCGGCCTCAACGGCCATGTGGTTGTGCAGCCGCTGGAATCGCCGCTGACCGACTGGAAGGATGTCGCCGAGCGCATCAGCAAGGTCGACGGGATTCGTCTCGCTGCGCCGGTGGTCGACGGTCAGGCGCTGGCGTCGTCGCCGTTCAACGCATCGGGTGTATTCGTGCGTGGCATCCGCGCGCAGGATCTCAACGCCGTCACCTCGATTGCCAAGAACATCAAGCAGGGCACGCTCGAAGGATTCGACGAGGGACAGGGCGTCGCCATTGGCCGCCGTCTTGCGGATCAGTTGTCCCTGCGTGCCGGCGACAGCATCACCCTTGTTGCGCCGCGCGGCGCGGTCACGCCGATGGGCACGACGCCGCGCATCAAGCCGTACAAGGTCGCCGCCGTATTCGAGATCGGCATGTCCGAATACGACGCGTCGTTCGTGTTCATGCCGCTCACCGAGGCGCAGGCCTACTTCAACCGCGCCAACGACGTCACAGCCATCGAGGTCTACACCGTCAATCCCGACAAGATCGACGTTTACCGCAAGTCGGTGACCGAGGCGGCGCAGCGGCCGATTTTCCTGGTGGACTGGCGGCAGCGAAATTCCACGTTCTTCAACGCGCTGCAGGTCGAGCGGAACGTGATGTTCCTGATCCTGACCCTCATTGTTTTGGTGGCGGCGTTGAACATCGTGTCCGGTCTCATCATGCTGGTGAAGGACAAGGGGCAGGACATTGCCATCCTGCGCACGATGGGGGCTTCGCAAGGCTCGGTGATGCGGGTGTTCCTGATTACCGGCGCGGCCATCGGCGTGGTCGGGACATTGGTGGGCTTTCTGCTGGGGCTGGTGGTCTGTCTCAATATCGAAAGCATCCGCCAGTTTATCTCGTGGATGACCAACACCGAACTGTTCTCGCCTGAACTCTATTTCCTGTCCAAACTCCCGGCTGAAGTCGATGCCGGAGAAACCACGGCGGTCGTGATCATGGCGCTGACCTTGTCGTTTCTGGCAACGCTGTATCCGTCGTGGCGGGCGGCGCGCCTCGATCCCATCGAAGCTCTGAGGTACGAGTGAGCGCACCGATGGAGCAGGGGGAAAATGGCGTTCCGGTCGTCTATCTGCACGACGTCCGCAGGCGTTACAAACAGGGCGAGGCGACACTGACCATTCTCGATGGCGCCAATCTGGCGCTGTGGGAGGGGCAGTCGGTGGCGCTGGTGGCCCCGTCGGGCACCGGCAAGTCGACCCTGCTGCATATCGCGGGTTTGCTGGAGCAGGCGGACGAAGGCGAAGTCTATGTCGGCGGCACCGCCACGTCAGGACTGTCCGATGTCGAGCGCACGCAGATCAGGCGCACCGACATCGGGTTTGTCTATCAGTCGCACCGTTTGCTGCCGGAATTCTCGGCGCTTGAGAATGTGATGCTGCCGCAGATGATCCGCGGCCTGCCGAAGAAGGAAACCATCAAGCGATCGCAGGAGATCCTGGCCTATCTCGGCCTCGGCGAGCGCATCACCCATCGGCCGGCCGAGTTGTCAGGCGGTGAGCAGCAGCGGGTTGCCATTGCCCGCGCGGTCGCCAATGCGCCACGTATCCTGCTGGCGGACGAGCCCACCGGAAATCTCGATCCGGACACCGCCGAGCACGTTTTCAAGGCGCTCAATCAGCTCGTGCGGGCGACGCGCGTCGCGATGCTGATCGCGACGCATAACATGGACCTGGCGGCCCGCATGGACCGCCGCGTTTCACTCCAGAACGGCCACGTCGTCGAACTGGACTGAGCCGTGTGCGCTCAGTAGTAGCTGCGCTGGACCCGGCGGCGCGGCTGATAGACCGGCTCATCGTCGCTGTAGGCGAAATAGGGATTGGCGTAACAGCCAGCGTAGGTGCCGGCCGCCGTTGCCTGACATTGCTGATAGGTCGAGAAGCGGCAGTCGCCCTGACCGGTGGCGATGTCGCGGCCCTGCAGGCAGAACGGATAGTTGCCTCCGGCCTGTGCCGGTGCGGACTGGACGGCGAAACCGGTGCCAAGCACCGCGAGGGCGAAAAACAGATTGCGCATTGTGATCTCCTGCCGGGTCGTCCCGGAAACTTAAACTGTTGAAGCCAGATCGTTTTTAACAGCGCCCGTCAACTCACGTTCCTGCGGGGCTGTTGATGGATTGAGACACGTCACGGACTGTTTACGTTTCGTTAGCATTGGCGGCTGGCCGGGAATTCCGGCGCTTGACTTAAAGAACAAAAAAGGAACAATGTTCTTATTACGTTCTCATAGAGTCGTATCGGTGAGCCGGTCGTATCGGATCATGGATAGAGCGTCGGATAGGGAGTTCGGTCATGTTGAAGACATTCGTTGAAGAAGCTGCTGCGTTGACCTCGGTGATCTTGTTCGTCGGAATGATCGCAATTTGGGCACAGGTCATTCCTCAGATGTAGTGGCATGCCCGGCCCCGGACCATCCGGGGCTGGGGAAAACGATGATGGACCCGGCATAGATCGGCGGGGCCGCGTCTGCTGCATGGACACCTGTTGTACAAGGCACCACCATCGACCCTCATGAGTCGTTCCGTCATCGCAGAAGGTTCACCGCACAGGTGAACAATTTGCGAAGGTTGCCAAGGTCCACATGTCAAAAGCTGGTTCGCCGAAGCCGTCCGCACTCGATCCCGGATTCGTGCATCTGCACGTCCATTCGGCTTATTCGCTGCTGCAAGGGTCGATTACGATCAGCAAGCTGGTGGAACTGGCCAAGGCCGATCATCAGCCGGCGCTGGCGCTGACCGACAACGACAACATGTTCGGAGCGCTGGAGTTCTCCGACAAGGTCGCAGGTTACGGCATCCAGCCGATCACCGGCTGCGCGATGGCGGTGGATTTCGGCGATCAGGACCCGGCCGCGCGAAATGCGCTGGCCCCCGCGCGTATCGTTCTGCTCGCGACCAATGAAGATGGCTACCGCAGCCTGATGAAGCTCAATTCCCGCGCGTTCCATGAGACGCCGGTGAACCATGCGCCGCATATCAAGATCGACTGGCTGGACGGCGAGACCGGCGGCCTGATCGCGCTGACCGGCGGGCCCGAAGGCCCGATCGCGCAGGCCATCAATACCGAACAGCCCGCGCTGGCGCAGGCGCGCTGTGATGTACTCGCCAAACTGTTCGGCGACCGGCTTTACATCGAACTGCAGCGCCATGGCATGGAGAGTGAGCGCCGCTGCGAATCCGCGCTGATCGACATGGCCTATGCCATGGGCGTGCCGCTGGTTGCGACCAACCAGCCGTATTTCGCCAGCGCCGACGACTACGAGGCGCATGATGCGCTGCTGTGTATCGCGGGTGGGCGGCTGGTGTCGGAAACCGACCGCGATCAGTTGACGCCGGATCATCGCTTCAAGACCCGCGCCGAAATGGCGGTGCTGTTCGCAGACCTGCCGGAAGCCCTCGCATCCACCGTGGAGATCGCGAAGCGCTGCGCCTACCGGCCGCGCACCCGCAAGCCGATCCTGCCGCGTTTTACGGTGGGCGGCGACAACGCGGCGGACGGGGAAAGCGCCGAGGCCGAGGAACTGCGCCGTCAGGCCGAGGACGGTCTTGCGTGGCGTCTGCAAAAATACGGTCTCGCGCCCGGCACAACTGAAGAAGATTACGCGAAGCGTCTGGCGTTCGAGATCGACGTCATCACGCGCATGAAATATCCCGGCTACTTCCTGATCGTGTCGGACTTCATCAAATGGGCGAAGGCGCATGGCATTCCGGTGGGGCCGGGCCGTGGTTCGGGCGCAGGCTCGCTCGTCGCCTATGCACTCACCATCACCGATCTCGATCCGATCCGTTTCGGTTTGCTGTTCGAGCGCTTCCTTAATCCGGAGCGCGTCTCGATGCCGGACTTCGACATCGACTTCTGTCAGGACCGCCGCGGCGAAGTCATCCGCTACGTGCAGGAGCGCTACGGCCGTGAACAGGTCGGGCAGATCATCACCTTCGGAACGCTGCAGGCGCGCGGCGTGCTGCGTGACGTGGGCCGTGTCTTGCAGATGCCTTACGGGCAGGTGGACCGGCTGACCAAGCTGGTGCCGCAGAATCCCGCCGCGCCCGTGACGCTGGCGAAAGCGATCGAGAGCGAGCCGAAGCTGCAGGCGTTTCGCGACGAAGACCCCGTGATCGCGCGTGCGTTCGATATCGCGCAGCGCCTTGAAGGCCTGACGCGCCACGCCTCGACCCACGCGGCGGGCATCGTGATCGGCGATCGTCCGCTGTCTGAACTCGTGCCGATGTACCGCGATCCGAAATCGGACATGCCGGTCACCCAGTTCAACATGAAGTGGGTGGAACCTGCGGGCCTCGTGAAGTTCGACTTCCTCGGCCTGAAAACGCTGACCGTGCTCGATGTCGCGGTGAAATTGCTCAAGCAGCGCAACACCGACGTCGATCTGGCGCATCTGCCGCTCGACGACAAGAAGAGCTACGAGATGCTGGCGCGCGGCGAAGTGGTCGGTGTGTTCCAGGTTGAAAGTCAGGGCATGCGGCGGGCGCTGGTCGACATGCGGCCTGACCGACTGGAAGACCTGATCGCGCTGGTGGCGCTGTATCGTCCGGGTCCGATGGCGAACATCCCGACCTACTGCGCGCGCAAGCATGGCGACGAAGAGTCGGACTACATGCATCCGATGCTTGAGCCGATCCTGAAGGAGACCTTCGGCGTCATCATCTATCAGGAACAGGTGATGCAGATCGCGCAGGTGATGGCGGGCTATTCGCTCGGCGACGCCGACCTCTTGCGCCGCGCGATGGGCAAGAAGATCCGCGCGGAGATGGACAAGCAGCGCGAGATTTTCGTCGCGGGCGCGACGAAGAACAACGTGCCGAAGGGGCAGGCCGAGACGATTTTTGAACTGCTGGCGAAGTTCGCGGACTACGGCTTCAACAAGAGCCACGCCGCGGCCTATGCGCTGGTGTCGTTTCAGACCGCCTATATGAAGGCCCATTATCCGGTGGAGTTCATCGCTGCGTCGATGACGCTGGACATGAACAACACCGACAAGCTGTCGGAATTCCGCGCCGAAGCGCAGCGGCTCGGAATCAAGGTCGAACCGCCGTCGGTCAATCGCTCCGGTCCGACCTTCGAGGTCAGCGAGAACACGATCTATTACGCGCTCGCCGCGCTCAAGGGCGTCGGCCAGCAGGCGGTGGAGATGATCGTCGAGGCGAGGGGTGACCGGCCCTTCACGTCGCTGGCCGATTTCGCCTCGCGGGTCAGCCCGCGCGCGATCAACAAGCGCGTGGTGGAAAGCCTCGCGGCGGCCGGCGCGTTCGATTGTCTCGACAGCAACCGCGCGCGGGTGTTCGCAGGCGCCGATGCCATCATCGCCGCCTGCCAGCGCAGCCATGAGGCGGCTACCAGCTGCCAGAACGACATGTTCGGCGGCATGGCGGATGCACCGAGCATCGTGCTTCCGAACATCGAGCCGTGGCTGCCGGCAGACCGCCTGCGCCGCGAATACGACGCCATCGGTTTCTTCCTGTCGGGCCATCCGCTGGACGACTATTCCACCGCGCTGAAACGCCTGCGCGTCCAGTCATGGACCGAGTTTTCCCGCGCGGTGAAGACCGGCGCGACCGCAGGGCGTGTCGCTGCCACGGTGGTGTCGCGGATGGAGCGGCGGACCAAGACCGGCAACAAGATGGGCATCATCGGCCTGTCCGACCCGACCGGACATTTCGAGGCGGTGCTGTTCTCCGAAGGTCTTGCGCAATATCGCGATGTGCTTGAGCCGGGCACCGCCGTCCTGATGCAGATCGGCGCGGAACTGCAGGGCGAGGACGTGCGCGCCCGCATCCTTCATGCCGAGCCGCTCGATGCCGCCGCCGCCAAGACGACATCGAGCCTGCGGATCACCGTCCGGGACGACAAGCCGATCGACTCGATCCGGAAGCGGCTGGAGATGTCTCCTCCCGGCGCGACCTCGTCCGGCGAGATCACGGTGGAAATGATCCTCGATATGGAGACGGCGGTGACAATGAAGCTGCCGGGGAAGTTTCCCCTGTCGCCCCAGATTGCGGGTGCGCTCAAGGCGGTCTCCGGGGTGGTGGACGTGCAGATGGTGTGACCAAAGGCGGCGGAGGATCTACCGCCTTATTCCGACTATCATTCGTTCAACCAATGTTCATGCGGCGCGGAGTTGACTGCGCCGTTGGGCTGAACAGGAATGGTGTCATGCGCGGAATGAGCAAATTCTTCGGCATCGCGGCGGTGCTGGCTTTTGCGGCGATGGCGTTGCCGCTTCGCGCACAAACGCCACCGCCTGGGCAAGGCCAGCAGGGCCGCATCGCGCTGGTGATCGGCAACGGCAATTACGCGAGCGCGCCGCTGGCGACCGCCGCCAACGATGCCGGCCTGATTGCGCAGACGCTGCAGGCGGCAGGCTTCGATGTGGTCGGCGCCCGCGACCTCGATGGCGAGACGCTGCGGCAGACCTTCCGCGATTTCATCCAGAAGGCGCAGAAGGCGGGGCCGGATACGGTCGCGATGATCTATCTCTCTGGTTACGGCTTGCAGCTTGCCGGCGAGAACTACTTCGCACCGGTGGATGCGGCGATGGCACGCGACACGGACGTTCCGGTCGAGGGCCTGCGCATCGGTGATTACATCCGCCAGTTGTCGGCGTTGCCGCTCAAGGCCAACATCGTCGTACTCGATACCGCCTACAATTCTCCGTTCGCCAAGGAAGGCCAGCCGCTGGCCGGCGGCCTTGCGCTGATGGAGCCCGAGCCGAAAAGCCTGATCGCGTTCAACGCCGCGCCGGGAACGGTCGCGCCGATCCCGACCGGCAATTACGGACCTTATGCGCAGGCGCTGGCGGAAATGATCCGCACCGGCGGCATTTCGCTGCCGGAAGTGTTCAATCGCACCCGGCTGCGCGTCAACGACGTAACCAAGGGCGCGCAGGTGCCGTGGGATGCGCAGAAGCTGGAAGGCGATTTCGTGTTCTTCGACCGCGCGCCGGATGCGCCGCCGCTGCAGGCCAATCAGGATGCTGCCGCGCGTACGAAGCCGATCCGCGATTTCAGCGCGCAGGAGGCCTACACCGCAGCCCTCGAACGCGACACCATTGCGGACTACGAAGCGTTTCTTGCGGCATATCCGGATGATCCGATGGCCAAGCGGGTGAGGGCGATTGTTGCTGCACGCCGTGAAGCGATCACGTGGCGGCAGACCTATCGCGCCAACACGCAGCAGGCCTACTGGTCCTACCTCAAGCGTTATCCGAAAGGGCCGCATGCCGCCGACGCGCGCCGCAGGCTCGCCAACATCGCCGCCGCGCTCGAGCCGCCGCCGGCGTTCGATGCCTATGCCTACGATGTGCCGCCGCCGCCGGAATACGAATACGAGTATGTCGATCGTCCGTATCTGATGTTCGACGATCCGGTGTTCGCATTCGCGCCGCCGCCACCGCCGCCGGTGTTTTTCCTGCCACCGCCGCCGCCGGATTTCATAGTGCTCGATCCGCCGTATTATTACGACGATGTCTATTATCTGCCGCAGCCGGTGTTCATCCCGATTCCGATCTTCATCCGGCCGCCGGTCTATGTGCGCCCGCCGGTGAACCGTTTCCTGTTCACGAACATCCACAACACCAACGTGATCAACAACGTCATCAACCGGCGTCCGGCGTCAGCGCTCCCTCCGGGTGTTCGGCCCGGCGGTCAGTTCAGGCCGGGGGCGGGACGGCGACCGGGCGGTCCCGGTGCCGCACCGCTGGCGCGTCCGGCATTTGCGCCGGGACTGCCGCCGTCGGCTGAACGCCGGGGCAATCTCATTCGTCAGGGCCGGGTCACCGCACCGGCAGGTGTGCTGCCGGTCGCGGCGGGGCGTGGACGTCCGGGAGGGCCGGGCGCGCCGGCGGGAGTGGCGCCGGGCAGTCCGCCTGCGAACAACGTGTTGCCGGGACAGCGGCCTGGCGGCCGGCCCGACGGCCGTCCGGGCGCGCGACCCTTGCCCAATGGCTTACCCAATGCCTTGCCCGCGCCGGGCGCAAGCGGTCCGCAAGCTCGACCGGATGGCGGCCGGCCCGGACGGTTCGACCGCAGGCCCGGTGGAGCAGCGGCTTCCGGTCCGCCGGCTGCCGTGCGCCCGGGGGCGACCGCACCGCAGACCCCGCCGTCGGCGCGGCCGGGCCGTCCGGAACGCCCCCAGTTCCAGGGTCGGCCGAGGCCGGATGCGGTCCCGCGTCCCCAGCCGCAAGTCCAGCGTCCCCAGTTCCAGCGGCCTCAGTTCCAGCGGCCTCCGGCGGCTGCTCCGCGTCCTCAAATGGCTCCGAGGCCGCAACCTCAGTTCCAGCGGCCACAAATGGCCCCCAGGCCTCAATTTCAACGGCCTCAGCCTCAGATGGCGCCACGGCCCCAGCCGCAGTTCCAGCGGCCGGCTGCGCCGCCGCCACGGCCGCAGATGGCCCCGAGGCCGCAAATGGCCCCGCGGCCCGCTCCGATGGCGCGGCCGGCGCCTCCGCCACGGCCGGCAGCTCCCGCGCGGGCGGCCCCCAAGCCGCCCGGCTGACGATCCGATCGCGAAAAAGCCCCACCGGATCAGGCGGTGCTTTGCCGCAAAAGCGGCCGGATTTGCTTGCTTAACCCCGGTCGCGTGGGTATAAGCCGCGCATCTCACACGGAAGCATGGCTGTTAAAGGCCGTCCGGTGGCAACCGGGCCGCGATCCCTTTGGTTCGTCGGTTTGACTTGCTCACACGCTTCCGGAGGAACCAACCGGAGAAGAAACCTATGGCACTGCCCGATTTTTCTATGCGTCAGCTCCTTGAAGCTGGCGTGCACTTTGGCCACCAGGCCCACCGCTGGAATCCGAAGATGGCGGATTACATTTTCGGCGCCCGCAACAACATCCACATCATCGACCTCGCGCAGACCGTGCCGATGCTTCATCGCGCGCTGCAGGCTGTCAGCGACACCGTGGCCAAGGGTGGCCGCGTGCTGTTCGTCGGCACCAAGCGCCAGGCACAGGACGGCGTGGCGGAAGCTGCGAAGCGTTCCGCGCAGTACTTCGTCAACTCGCGCTGGCTCGGCGGCACGCTGACCAACTGGAAGACGGTGTCCGGCTCGATCAAGCGTCTGCGTCAGCTCGACGAGATGCTCGGCTCGGGTGAGGGCGCGCAGTACACCAAGAAAGAACGCCTGACGCTTCAGCGCGAGCGCGACAAGCTCGACCGCTCGCTCGGCGGCATCAAGGACATGGGCGGTCTGCCCGACCTGATCTTCGTGATCGACACCAACAAGGAAGACATCGCGATTGCCGAAGCCAACCGCCTGAACATTCCGGTGGCTGCGATCGTCGACACCAACTGCGATCCGAAGGGCATCTCGTATGTCGTTCCCGGCAACGACGACGCCGGCCGCGCGATCTCGCTGTATTGCGACCTCGTTGCGCGTGCGGTGATCGACGGTATTTCGCGTGCCCAGGGCGGCGCCGGCATCGACATCGGCGCCATGGCGAACCCGGCCGCTGAAGCGATTGCGCCTGCGAAGTCGGAAGGCTTCCAGGGTCTTGCCGGTCCGCGCGGCGTTGCCGACGACCTCAAGAAGCTCTCCGGCGTGTCGGGTGCGATCGAGAAGAAGCTGAACGACCTCGGCATCTTCCACTACTGGCAGATCGCTGAGCTCAATCACGACACCGCCCACCAGATCGGCGAAGAAGTCGGTCTTCCGGCGCGTGCCGACGGCTGGGTTGCCCAGTCCAAGGCGCTGACCGCGGAAGCGGAATAAGCCTCACGCGTTTGTCGCGGCCGGGTCATCCGGCCGCGATATCCACGACCGCACGGATTCGCCCACAGCGGATACCGTCTTTGCGATCAGACGACGCTTAACCCATATGTAGAACCTGCGCGTCGAATCCGGCTTGCCAGCTTTCACGCTGCGCCGCGCGGCCCGCACAGGCAAAGGACATCCCACGATGACAGCGATCACAGCAGCGATGGTCAAGGATCTGCGCGAGAAGACCGGCGTAGGCATGATGGACTGCAAGCAGGCGCTCAACGAGACCAGCGGCGACATGGAAGCGGCCATCGACTGGCTGCGCAAGAAGGGCCTTTCCAAGGCCGCCAAGAAGGCTGGCCGCGTTGCGGCTGAAGGCCTGATCGCTGCGATCACCGAAGGCACCAAGGGCGTCGTCGTCGAGGTCAACTCCGAAACCGATTTCGTTGCGCGCAACGATCAGTTTCAGGGCCTTGTCAAGATGATCGGCCAGGTGGCGCTCAAGACCGGCACCGACGTCGAGAAGATCAAGGCTGCCAAGGTTGGCGACATCACCGTCGAGCGCGCGATCGCCGACGCGATTGCGACCATCGGCGAGAACATGACCCTGCGCCGCGCGGCTGAACTCTCGGTCAGCAACGGCGTCGTTGCCAGCTACATCCATAACGCCGTGTTCGATGGTCTCGGCAAGATGGGCGTGCTGGTCGCGCTCGAATCGACCGGCTCGAAGGACGAACTGGCAGCGCTGGGCCGCCAGATCGCGATGCATGTTGCCGCGACCAATCCGCAGGCGCTGGACGCCGCCGGCCTCGACCCGGCCGTGGTTGCCCGCGAAAAGGACGTGATGGCCGACAAGTACCGTCAGCAGGGCAAGCCGGACGCGATGATCGCCAAGATCGTCGAATCGGGCCTGAAGACCTACTACAAGGAAGTGACCCTGCTGGAGCAGGCTTTCATTCACGACAACGCCAAGACCGTGGCGCAGGCTGTGAAGGATGCTGAGGGCAAGGTCGGCGCGCCTATCAAGGTGACCGGCTTTGTGCGCTATGCTCTGGGCGAGGGAATCGAAAAGCAGGAATCCGATTTCGCTGCTGAAGTCGCCGCCGCTGCAGGCCAGGGGTAACGGCACGACGCGCGTCTATCGGAGTCCTGAGCGCACCGGGCGAGAAGGCTCGCCCGGCACAGCGCCCAGTTCGAGAGAGTGAGCGATCGTATGGCTGAACCGTCCTATCGGCGTGTCGTGGTCAAGGTGTCCGGCGAGTTTCTTGCCGGGGACCAGTCTTTTGGTATTCACCAGCCCACCATCGACCGGATCGCGAGCGACCTGATCAAGGCGCGCGAACTCGGCGTCGAGATCGCTGTCGTCGTCGGCGGCGGCAACATCTTCCGCGGCGTGGAAGTGTCGTCGCGCGGGGTGTCGCGCACCACCGGCGACACTATGGGCATGCTGGCCACCGTGATGAACTGCCTCGCGCTGGAATCGGCGCTGGAGCGCGAGGGCCAGTCGGCCCGCGTGCTCTCGGCCTTTGTCATGCCGCAGGTTTGCGAACTCTTCACCCGCGCCGCCGCTCACCGCTATCTGGCCGAAGGCCGCATCGTTGTGCTCGCTGGCGGCACTGGCAACCCTTACTTTACGACCGATACGACCGCGGTGCTGCGTGCTGCCGAAATCGGCGCGCAGGCGGTGCTCAAGGCGACGAATGTGGATGGCGTCTACAGCGCCGATCCCAAGAAGGACAAGACCGCGACGCGATTTGAACGCCTGAGCCATTCGCAGGCGGTGGAAGGCGGCTATAAGGTGATGGACGCGACGGCCTTCGCGCTTGCCCGCGAGACCTCATTGCCTATCATCGTGTTCTCCGTCGCGGAGCCGGGGTCGATCGGTGCCGTGCTGACCGGCAAGGGCAAGAGCACGATTGTTTCGGGCTGATGAGCGGTGACGCGAAGCCAAAAATAAGAGTTTTGACAATAAGATACGCGGTGCGGCCGGAAGACGGGCCGCAGGAGACCCAAAGGAGTACCATCGCATGGCCGCCGGGAATTTCGACATCAACGATCTCAAGCGCCGCATGGAAGGCGCGCTGACGGCGCTCAAGCACGAACTGGGCGGATTGCGCACCGGGCGCGCCGCGATCTCGATGGTCGAGCCGGTTCAGGTCGAGGCCTATGGCAGCCACATGCCGCTCAATCAGGTGGCGACGGTGAGCGTACCCGAGCCGCGCATGCTGTCGGTTCAGGTCTGGGACAAGTCGATGGTCAAGGCGGTCGAAACTGCGATCGTCAATTCCAACCTCGGCCTGTCGCCGGCGACCGAGGGTCAGGTGATCCGTCTGCGCATTCCCGAACTCAACGAAGAGCGCCGCAAGGAACTGGTGAAAGTCGCGCACAAGTACACCGAAGCCGCGCGTGTGGCCGTGCGCCATGTGCGCCGCGACGGTCTCGATACGCTGAAGAAGCTCGAGAAGGATCACCAGATTTCGGAAGACGACGAGAAGCGTTTGTCGAACGATGTTCAGAAGGCGACCGATGCCGCCATCGCCGAAGTCGACAAGGCGCTTGCGACCAAGGAAAAAGAAATCCTCACCGTCTAAGGGATCGCAATGTCGAACGGCGTCATGCCAAAGCCAGATGGATCGGATCGTGCCGGCGCGCCTCGGCATGTCGCGATCATTATGGATGGCAATGGACGCTGGGCGGCGGCGAGGGGACTGCCGCGCGCGGAAGGTCATCGCCGCGGCGTCGAGGCGCTTCGGAAGGTGGTGCGCGCCTCGCACGAACTCGGGATTTCCTATCTGACGATCTTCTCGTTCAGTTCCGAGAACTGGTCGCGCCCCGCGAGCGAGATTGGCGACCTGTTCGGCCTTCTGCGCCGGTTCATTCGTAATGACCTTGCGACTCTGCACGCCGACGGCGTTCGCGTGCGTGTGATCGGCGAGCGCGAGGGACTTGAGTCCGATATCTGCGCGCTGCTCACCGAGGCGGAAGACCTGACACGCAACAACACCCGGCTGACGCTTGTCGTTGCCTTCAACTACGGCTCGCGTCAGGAAATCGCCAATGCCGCGCAGCGGCTCGCGCGCGAAGTGGCGGAGGGCAAGCGTGATCCTGCGACGATTGCGCCGGACGTGCTGGGCGCTCATCTCGACACGTCGGGCATTCCCGATCCAGATCTGATCATCCGCACCAGCGGCGAGCAGCGTCTGTCGAACTTCCTGATGTGGCAGGCGGCCTACAGCGAACTGGTGTTTGTGCCGATCCACTGGCCGGATTTCGACAAGGCCGCGCTTGAGGGAGCGATTGCCGAATACGCCACCCGCGAACGCCGCTTCGGCGGCCTCGTGGCGAAGACCGTCGCAAAGACCGGATCGTGAGCGGCGTGGCCCCCGACGCGCCAGCGACACCCGACAGCGCCAAGGGGTCGAGCAATCTCTACATGCGCGTTGTCGCGGCGCTGGTGCTTGCGCCGCTGACCATCGCGATCGCCTGGTTAGGGGGCTGGATATGGGCCTGCGTGGTCATCGCCGCGGCCGCGCTGTTGTATTTCGAATGGCTGATGATTGTCGGAATCTCCGGCAACAGGCGTGTTGCCGTGGCGGGAATTGCGGCGCTCGCGCTCGCGGGTATCTGTCTGATGTTGCTGCGGACGGATATCGCGGTGGCGGTTATCTTGGCCGGAATTCTGGCGGCCGCAACGATGACCAAGGACAAGCGCGGATGGATTGCGAGCGGGCTTGTCTACGCAGCGGCGGCGCTGATCGCCACGATCCTTGTCCGGCGTGATGCGGAGTTTGGATTTATCGGACTGATGTTCGTGCTGCTGGTGGTCTGGGTCACCGATATCGGCGGGTATTTCGCCGGGCGCGGCATCGGGGGCCCCAAGCTATGGCCGCGTGTCAGTCCGAAGAAAACGTGGGCCGGCGCGATCGGCGGGCTGGTGCTGGCGCTTGTCGTCGCGGCTGGATTCGCGCTGCTCGGTTTCGGCAGGATGGGACCGATGCTTCTGCTTGGTGCTGTGCTGTCGGTGGTCTCGCAACTCGGTGATCTGTTCGAGTCGGCGGTGAAGCGCCGGTTCGATGTGAAGGATTCGAGCCATATCATTCCGGGTCACGGCGGCCTGCTGGACCGGCTGGACGGTTTCGTTGCGGCGATTGTTGTCGCTGCTCTCATAGGTTTTTCGCGCGGTGGTCTCGACGGGATTGGCCGCGGTTTCATGGTTTGGTGATGCGATGAATGCTGTTCCGTTGCGTAACAACAAGGCCGCGGACGCCGCGGTGCGAACCGTCACGGTGCTCGGCGCGACCGGCTCGATTGGCGACAGCACGATGGACCTGCTGCGCGCATCGCCCGAGCGCTATCAGGTCGAGGCGCTGACGGCGAACAGCAATGTCGAAGGTCTTGCGAAACTCGCGAAGGAATTCGGCGCGCGCTTTGTGGCCGTCGCCGACGCCTCGAAGCTCGGCGAACTGCGCGATGCGCTCGCAGGAACCGACACTGCCAGCGGGGCAGGCGACAGCGCGATTGTCGAGGCAGCGGAGCGTTCGGCCGACTGGGTGATGGCGGCGGTGAGCGGCGCGGCGGGCCTGAAGCCTGCGCTGGCGGCGGCGGATCGCGGCGCGACCATCGCGCTCGCCAACAAGGAATGTCTTGTTTGCGCCGGTGACTTCTTCATGGACCGCGCGGCCAAAGCGGGCGCGACCGTACTGCCGGCGGATTCCGAACATAACGCGCTGTTTCAGGCGTTGGCCTCGGGTAACCGCGAAGAACTGGTGCGCGTCATCATCACGGCGTCCGGAGGTCCGTTCCGGACGTGGAAAGCTGCCGACATCGCGCAGGCGACGCTCGCGCAGGCCCTCAAGCATCCGAACTGGAGCATGGGCCAGAAGATCACCATCGACTCGGCGTCGATGATGAACAAGGGCCTCGAGGTGATCGAAGCCTCCTACCTGTTCGCGCTGTCGCCGGATGAAATCGACGTGCTGGTGCATCCGCAGTCCATCGTTCACGGCATGGTGGAATTTTCCGACCGCTCGGTGATGGCGCAACTCGGGACACCCGACATGCGCACGCCCATCGCCCATTGCCTCGGCTGGCCGGATCGGATCGCGGGTCGCGCGGCGACGCTGGATCTGGCCAAGATCGGCTCGCTGACCTTCGAGGCGCCGGACTACGAGCGGTTTCCTGGCCTGAAACTCGCCTATGACGCGCTGCGGACAGGCAATGGCGCGACCACCGTCTACAACGCGGCGAACGAGGTCGCGGTGGCGGCGTTCGTTGCGCAGAAAATCCGGTTTGGCGGGATCGCCCAGCTTGTCGAAGCGACGTTGAACGCTTGGGTGCGGGCAGGGAATCTGGCGCCGCTATCGTCAGCGGACGACGCGATTTCCGTTGACCATGCTGCGCGAAATAGTGCGGCCGCCCTCTTGCCAGAAATCGCCTTAAAGGCATCGTAGAGAGTTGGGGACCGGGCCGGGCGGCCCGTTGCGAGGGATAGGGCTGTGGATTTTTTCCTGAGTGGTTTCAACACGTTGAGTCATGGCCTGGTCGGCTACATCATCCCGTTTCTGTTCGTCCTGACCATCGTCGTTTTCTTCCATGAGCTTGGCCATTTCCTCGTCGCCCGCTGGGCCGGGGTGAAGGTCCTGACGTTCTCGCTTGGCTTCGGTCCGGAACTGTTCGGGTTCAACGATCGCCATGGCACCCGCTGGAAGGTGTCGGCCATTCCGCTCGGCGGGTACGTCAAGTTCTTTGGCGACGATTCCGAGGCCAGCACGCCGTCTGCCGATACGCTCAAGACCATGACGGCGGATGAGCGCAAGGTCAGCTTCCATCACAAGAAGGTCGGGCCGCGGGCCGCCATCGTGGCCGCGGGGCCGATTGCCAATTTCCTGCTCGCGATTGTGATTTTCGCGGCGCTTTTCACCTTTTTCGGCAAGCCAAGCCAGACCGCTCGCGTTGATTCTATTCAGGAAAATAGCGCCGCTGCGGCGGCGGGCTTCAAGTCCGGCGATGTCGTCACGGCGATCAATGGCGATGCCATCGAGAGCTTCACCGAGATGCAGCGCATCGTCAGCACCAAGGCTGGCGTGCCGCTGGTGTTTACGGTCAAGCGCGGCGACGAGGTCGTAAAGCTGAACGGAACGCCGCAGCTTCGCGAGATCAAGGACACATTCGGGAATGTCCATCGCGTCGGGATTCTCGGAATCACCCGCGCGACGGGGCCGGGCGATGTCGTCACCAAACCAGTGAATCCCGCGACCGCTGTTTGGCTCGGCGTGAAGGAAACCTGGTTCGTTGTTGACCGGACCTTCTCCTACATCGGCGGGATATTCACCGGCCGGGAAAACGCCGATCAGGTCGGCGGCCCGATCCGAATCGCCCAGATATCGGGGCAGGTGGCCACGATCGGGCTTTCAGCCCTGATTCACCTGGCTGCGGTACTCTCGGTCTCGATTGGCCTTTTGAACCTGTTTCCGGTGCCGCTGCTCGACGGCGGTCACCTTTTGTTCTATGCGATCGAGGCGATCCGCGGCAAACCGCTTTCCGAGCGTTCGCAGGAACTGGGTTTCCGTGTCGGACTGGCGCTGGTGCTGATGCTGATGCTGTTTGCGACCTACAACGACATCCTGCATCTGGCGGCGTCCTGATTGCGGCTTTTTTACAGGCGTGGCCGATCAGCAACGTCTTGTTGGGAAATTGGAATTGCGCTGAGAAACGTCGTTTGCCGGTCAGGCAAAATTGGCTACAAGCAGTGCAACAATTGGGGAATCTCCCGGCCCGGTTTGGCCGGCTTTGGAATGACAAGGGCGCCTGGCGCATGATGGTTGGATTGCGAGTGCTAAGGGGCGGTTTGACCGCTGCCCTGATCATGTTTGCTTTGCCGGTTGCCGCCGTGGCGACCGCCTCGCTCGTATCGTCGCAGGCTGTTGCCCAGACCGCTGCCTCCATCGGCGTGGAGGGCAACCGCCGTATCGAAGCCGATACCATCCGCTCCTACTTCAAGCCCGGGCCCAACGGACGCCTCGACAGCGCCCGTATCGACGACGGTCTGAAGGCCCTGATCGAGACCGGCCTGTTCCAGGACGTGAAGATCAATCAGGCAGGCGGCCGGCTGGTCGTTGTGGTCGTCGAGAACCCGGTCATCGGCCGCGTGGCCTTTGAAGGCAACAAGAAGGTCAAGGACGAGCAGCTTCTGGCCGAAGTCCAGTCCAAGCCGCGCGGAACCCTGTCGCGCGCGATGGTGCAGTCCGACACGGCGCGCATCACCGAAATCTATCGCCGCAACGGACGTTATGACGTCAAGGTCGAGCCGAAGATCATCGACCAGCCGAACAATCGCGTCGATCTGGTTTTTGAAGTCAGCGAAGGCGTCAAGACCGGCGTGAAGTCGATCGAGTTCATCGGCAACAAGGCGTTTTCAGCCTACCGCCTGCGGGACATCATCAAGACCCGTGAATCCAATTTCCTCAGCTTCCTTGGCAACAACGACGTCTACGATCCGGACCGGGTCGAGGCGGATCGTGACGTGCTGCGCCGGTTCTATCTGAAGAATGGCTATGCCGACGTTCAGATCGTGGCGGCGCTGACCGAGTACGACCCGGAGCGCAAGGGCTTCCTCGTGACGTTCAAGATCGAGGAAGGTCAGCAGTATCGCGTGGGATCGGTGGAGTTCCAGTCCAGCATCGCGACCCTCGATGGCAACTCGTTCCGCAGCCTGTCGCGTGTCAGCGTGGGGTCGGTTTACAACGCCGAGGCGGTCGAAAAGTCGGTCGAGGAAATGTCGATCGAGGCCTCGCGCCGCGGCTACGCTTTCGCGACCGTGAAGCCGCGCGGCGACCGCAATTTCGAGGCGCACACGGTGTCGATCGTGTTTGCGATCGACGAAGGTCCGCGCACTTACATCGAGCGCATCAATGTTCGCGGCAACACCCGCACGCGCGATTACGTCATTCGCCGTGAGTTCGATATTTCGGAAGGCGACGCCTATAATCGCGCGCTGGTCGATCGCGCGGAGCGCCGCCTGAAGAATCTCGATTACTTCAAGAGCGTGAAGATCGTTCCCGAGCCGGGTTCGTCGTCGGATCGCGTCGTCCTGAACGTCGATCTCGAAGAAAAGTCGACCGGCGACTTCTCGGTGTCCGGCGGTTACTCGACGGCTGACGGCTTCCTCGGCGAAGTCAGTATCTCCGAACGCAATCTTCTCGGCCGGGGCCTCTATGCCAAGGCGGCCGTGCAGTATGGCCAGCGCACCCAAGGTTATCAGTTGTCGTTCGTGGAGCCGTATCTGCTCGGCTATCGCGTCGCGCTGGGCCTCGATTTCTATCAGCGCAAGCAGCTTGCCTCGACCTATGTGTCTTACGACTCCAAGTCCATGGGGTTCAGCCCCCGCCTTGGCTTCCAGCTCCGCGAAGATCTGAATCTGCAGTTGCGCTATTCGATTTCGCAGCAGGAAATCACGCTGCCGGACTACCTGAAGAACTGTAATAACTTTGGTTCGGGTGTCCCAGGCAGTTCTTATTACCCAACGCCAGCGTACCTTCTTGCTGGCGGGGATACGGCCAATCAAAACGGCGGTACGCCTTACAGTGCCGCTGTTGGCGGAAACAACTGCTTTGCAGACGGTGAAGCCTCCGCAGCGGTCAAGCAGGCTCTTGCCAATGGTGCAGTCACAACCTCGGCTATCGGCTACACGCTGCAGTACAACACCCTCGATAACAACAAGGATCCAACCAGCGGCATCCTCGCCGTCCTCAATCAGGACTTTGCCGGCGTCGGCGGTGACGTGAGCTATCTGAAGACCATCGGCGACGTGAAGCTCTATACGCCGGTCGTGTCCGATATCGTCGGCGTTCTGCGCCTGCAAGGCGGTGTGCTGACCGACACCGGCAAGGGTCTGCGCATGCTGGATCACTTCCAGATGGGGCCGAACCTCGTCCGTGGTTTCGCGCCGCAGGGTCTCGGCCCGCGCGATATCAGCACCATTTCCTACAATGGTTATGGCGATGCACTGGGCGGCACCAAGTACTGGGGCGCTTCGGTCGAATTGCAGATGCCGTTCTGGTTCCTGCCCAAGGAAATCGGCCTGAAGGGCGCGGTCTACGCGGACGCCGGTTCGGTATTCGACTATCAGGGCGCGACTTCGCTTGTCGGAGGCTGTAACGGAAACGCGCAACAGAATGCGCAAAACCAGTGCATCCAACTGGTCGGTGACGACGGTCTGGTCCGATCCTCTGTGGGTGTCGGCCTGATCTGGCAGTCGCCATTCGGTCCACTGCGCTTCGACTACGCGGTGCCGCTGACCAAGGGCCAGTATGACCGGACGCAGGAATTCCGGTTCGGCGGCGGTACGTCCTTCTGAGCTCAAACCGGGCTCGTTCATCGACCTGGTGGAGTTGATTTGACATTCGCGACCTGCTGGCAGCGAGTCCGCAACGCAAATGTCAAATCCAAAACTCCACCAGAAACTTATATTTGCTAGTGGTCCTTTAATTCTAACATTCGCAGAAAGGTTCGCTGCAGCGGGATGCGAATGTTAGAATTGGACCACTAGCGGGTTCCAGCCATCCGGCTGGGACCCGCTCGACTATTTTATTGCAGGCATTTTCCTTCTCCGGTCAGGAACTGGTGGTACGGGAAAATGCATTTTCCTGACCGCGGCGGGTGGAATGACGCAAGGGACCTTCTTTAGACGTCCTTCACCGGTGACACTGGCGGACCTCGCCGCGCTCACCGGCGCTCAACTGGCCGACCCGGCGGCCGCAGGAAAGACCATTGCGGGAGCCGCCTCGCTCGACCGGGCCGGACCCGGCCACCTGACATTTTGCGAAAACAAGAAATACACCGCGCAGCTCGAACAGACCTATGCAGGGGCGATTCTGGTCAACGAGCGCATGGAGGGCAGTGTCCCTGTGCGCGTCGCCGTGCTCCGCGTGGCGGAGCCCTACAAGGCCTTCGTCACGGCCATGCGCGCGCTCTATCCCGATACGCTGCGGCCTGCGTCCTGGTTCGACAGCAAGGGCGTGGCAGCGAGCGCGGTGATCCATTCCACCGCCTATCTCGAAGACGACGTCGTGGTTGACCCGTTGGCGGTGATCGGGCCGGACGTCGAAATCGGCTCCGGGACGGTGATCGGGGCGGGGGCCGTCATCGGCGCGGGCGTCCGGATCGGGCGCGACTGTCATATTGGCGCGAATGCCTCGGTGCTGTGCGCTTTTATCGGCAACGATGTGATCATCCATCCGGGCTGCCGGATCGGACAGGACGGGTTCGGTTACCTGATGGGCGCCAAGGGCCATCAGAAGGTGCCGCAGGCGGGCCGGGTCATTATCCAGAACGGGGTCGAGATCGGGGCGGGCTGTACCATCGACCGCGGGGCATTGAATGACACGGTGATTGGCGAAGGCAGCAAGATCGACAACCTGGTCCAGATCGGCCACAACGTCGTTATCGGCCGCAATTGTGTCGTGGTCAGCCAGAGCGGAATTGCCGGAAGTTCCATTCTCGGAGACGGCGTCGTGCTCGCCGCCCGGATCGGCGTCAGCGATCACGCCGTCATCGGCGACGGCGCGCAGATTGCGGCCCGGAGCAGCGTCGTGGGCGAAGTGCCTGCCGGCGCACGCTGGGGTGGTTCGCCCGCCAAGCCGATCAAGCAGTTCTTCCGGGAATTGTTCGAGGTCGAGCGTCTTGGCCGCGAAGGCAGTGCGAAATTGAAATCGAAGCCGTCCGGTTCGGGCGACGAGGAACAGAGATAATGGACGAGAAGGCGCCAATCACCATTGAGGCGGTGGATATCGGGCAGATCCTCAAGACGCTGCCGCATCGCTATCCCATGCTGCTGATCGACCGCGTGATCGACATCCGCAAGGACTTCAGCGGCATCGGAATCAAGAACGTCTCGGCCAACGAACCGGTGTTCCAGGGGCATTTTCCGAACCGGCCGATTTATCCGGGCGTGCTGATGATCGAAGGCATGGCGCAGACGGCCGGGGTGATCGGCATGCTGTCGACCGAAACCGACCGTCCGACGGCGGTGTATTTCCTCACCATCGACAAGTGCAAGTTTCGCAAGCCCACAGGGCCGGGCAACATCATCGAGTATCACATGCGGCTGGTGACACGGCGGCGGGACATGTGGTGGTTTCACGGTGACGCCAAGGTCAACGGTGAAATCGTCGCCCAGGCCGATGTCGGGGCCATGCTCGCCGACTGACCGTCTTGTCATCGTGCGTAACAATTGATGACCACACCGTCACGCCTTCGTTTCGGATGGGGCGCGGACTGCATTATAAGATGGCATATCGTCTGCGCGGCCGGCTGCGGCTGAACGAAACGCATGCGGACAAGAGGAATTGATGAGCAAGATTGATTCAACGGCGCGGATTGAAGATGGAGCCATCATTGGCGGCGGCGTGACCATCGGTCCATATTGTGTCATCGGACCGAACGTGACGATTGGAGCAGACTGCGTGTTGCAGGCCCATGTCAGCATCAGCGGTCACACCGCGCTGGGCGCGGGCTGCAAGGTGTTTCCGTTCGCTTCGCTCGGCGGCGCGCCTCAGGATCTTGGTTATCGCGACGAGCCGACCACGCTGGAGATCGGCGAGGGCTGCATCATCCGCGAAAGTGTGACCATGAATGTCGGGACCGTGAAAGGTGGCGGCAAGACCCGCGTAGGCAAGAACGGTTTCTTCATGGCGTACTCGCATGTCGGTCACGACTGCGTCGTCGGTGACAACGTGATCTTCGCCAACAGCGCGACCCTCGGAGGACATTGCGAAATCGGCGACTTCGTCTATTTCGGCGGCCTCTCGGCGGCACATCAGTTCGTCCGGATCGGCGCGCAGGCCATGATCGGCGGGGTATCGGGACTGCGCGGCGACGTGATTCCCTATGGGCTGGTCAGCGGCCAGTTCGCGCGCCTTGAGGGGTTGAATGTTGTGGGCATGCGCCGCCGCCGCTTCACCCATCAGCGATTGCAACTCGTCCGGGAGTTTTACCAGAAGCTGTTTCACAGCCCTGGAATTTTCGCGGAACGGCTCGCGGCTGTGCAGCCGATGGCATCGGCGGACCCGGCCATCGCTGAAATTCTCGCGTTCATCGCGGCCGGCGACAAACGGCCGCTGTGTATGGCCTATAACAAATCAGACCGCTTGCAGGTCGAGTAGGAGCGCTATGGCGGCGGGCGCGGACTCTTCGCCGGCAGTCGGCATCATTGCAGGAGCCGGAGTGCTGCCGTTTTCGGTGGCGGAATTGCTTCAAGCCCGGGGCCGCGCGGCATTTCTGTTCGCGATCCGCGGCTTCTGCGATCCCGTGCGCGTCGCGCATTATCCTCATCACTGGGTTGCGCTCGGTCAGGTCGGCAGGCTGACGCGCCTGCTGCGCGCCGAGGGGTGCGGTGATGTTGTGTTCATCGGCGGACTGGTTCGGCCGGCCCTCTCCGAAATCCGTCTTGATCTCGGTACGTTACGCGCCATTCCGGCGATTGCAAAAGCGCTGCGTGGTGGTGACGATCACCTTCTGACCGGTATCGGCCGCATTTTTGAGCGGCATGGTTTTCGTCTTGTCGGCATCCAGGATGTCGCGCCTGAACTTCTCATGCCGGAAGGCAGCATCACACGTCTTGCGCCCGATGCGGATGCACTTGCCGACATCGCGAAGGGACGCGATCTGATGCGCGCGATCAGCCCGTTCGACGTCGGCCAGGCGGCGGTGGTCATCGACGGCCACGTCGTCGCGGTTGAGGATATCGAGGGCACCGATCAGCTTCTGGCGCGGGTGGCGCGGTTGCGGACGGAGAAGAGAATTCGCGCCAAGCCAGGACGCGGCGTTCTGGTGAAGACGCCGAAGGTGCAGCAGGATTTGCGGTTCGATCTGCCGACGCTCGGGCCGAAGACCATCGACGGCATCGTTGCTGCCGGACTGGCCGGCATCGGCATCGTCGCAGGCCGCACGCTTGTGGCCGAAGCCGATGTGATGACGGCGAAAGCCGACGCCGCCGGACTGTTCGTCACGGGATTGCCGCTGTGAGCGGCGGAAAAGCCCTGCAGGGGCCGAAGGTCTTTGTGATTGCCGCGGAGGAGTCCGGAGATCGGCTCGGTGCCGGGCTGATCAGGGCCTTGCGCGAAAAGCTCGGGCCTCAAGCGACGTTCTCCGGCATCGGCGGCAGCCATATGGCGGAGCAGGGGCTGGTATCCCTGTTTCCGACCGAACAACTGGCGATTATCGGCATCGTGGCCATCCCCAAGCGTCTGCCGATGATCCTGCGGCGGATTCGGGAGGCGACTGACGCGGTTCTCGCGGCGAAGCCTGACGTGCTGGTGATTATCGACAGTCCGGATTTCACGCATCGCGTGGCGCGGCGGGTTCGTGCACGCGATCCTTTGATTCCGATTGTCGACTATGTATCGCCGACAGTCTGGGTCTGGCGGCCGGGCCGTGCCCGCAAGATGCGCGCGTATGTCGATCGCCTGCTCGCGGTTCTGCCGTTCGAGCCGGAGGTTCATCGCAAGCTCGGCGGTCCACCGTGCAGCTATGTCGGTCATCCGTTGCTGGATGATCTCGGCGCATTGAGGCCGGATGCGGATGAGCAGGCACGGCGCGGAGCGCAGCCGCCCGTGTTGCTGGTGCTGCCGGGAAGCCGGCGCAGCGAGATCAGGCGCAACATGGCGATCTTTGGCGAGACGCTTCGGCTGTTGCGGGAACAGGGCGTGGCGTTCGAGCCGGTATTGCCGACCGTGCCGCATCTGGCCGAAACGGTTCGCGCGGCTGCTGCAAGCTGGCCTGTGCGGCCAACCATCGTCGCCGGTGAATCGGACAAGAAAGCCGCCTTCCGCGTGGCGCGCGCCGCGCTCGCCAAGTCAGGCACCGTGACGCTGGAACTGGCGCTGGCAGGCGTGCCGATGGTGACGGCCTATCGGGTCACTGAGCTGGAAGCCTTCATCGCGCGCCGCGTGATCCAGACCTCGTCGATTATTCTCCCAAATCTCATCCTCGGCGAGAATGTGATTCCGGAATTCCTGCAGCAGGATTTCACGGCTGAAAATCTCGCGCCGGCCTTGCGTGATGTCCTTGCCGACACGCCGCCGCGGCAGCGCCAGGTCGAGGCGTTTGCGAAGCTCGAGCAGATCATGTCCACCGGCGGCAGGAAGCCAAGCGCGCTTGCTGCCGACGGTGTGATCGCGGCACTGCGTTGAAGGTTGCTGTCGTCATCCTGAGGTGCGAGCTCTTGCGAGCCTCGAAGGATGAAGCGTCATGAAACGCCGCCGCCCTTCGAGGCCTCCGCTTCGCTACGGCACCTCAGGGTGACGGCACGTCGTGCTCACGGGGGTATCGGAAGGCTCAAACAAAAAGGCCGGTGCGAGACACCGGCCTTTTGTTAGGTCATGACGGCTGCGAAGTTACTTACGCTCGCCGATCCCGACGTAGTCGCGGCTGGTCGAACCGGAGTAGAGCTGGCGCGGGCGGCCGATCTTCTGCTGCGGATCCTGAATCATTTCGCTCCACTGGCTGATCCAGCCCACGGTGCGGGCGACGGCGAACAGCACGGTGAACATCGAGGTCGGGAAGCCCATCGCCTTCAGGGTGATGCCCGAATAGAAGTCGACATTCGGATAGAGCTTGCGCTGGACGAAGTATTCGTCGCTGAGGGCGATCTTCTCCAGTTCCATGGCGACCTGCAGCAGCGGATCGTTCTGGTGACCGGTTTCCTTCAACACCTTGTGGCACATCTGCTGCATGATCTTCGCGCGCGGATCGTAGTTCTTGTACACGCGGTGACCGAAGCCCATGAGGCGCACGTTGGAGTTCTTATCCTTCACCTTGGCGATGAATTCCGGAATTTTGTCCACGGTGCCGATCTCGGCCAGCATCTGCAGTGCCGCCTCGTTTGCGCCGCCATGCGCCGGTCCCCACAGGCAGGCGATGCCGGCAGCGATACAGGCGAACGGGTTGGCGCCCGACGAACCGGCGATGCGGACCGTCGAGGTCGATGCGTTCTGCTCGTGGTCGGCGTGCAGGATGAAAATCTTGTCCAGCGCTTCCGCCATCACCGGATTCACCTTGTACTCTTCACAAGGCACGCTGAAGCACATCTGCAGAAAGTTCGCAGCGTAATCGAGCGAGTTCTTCGGATAAACGAACGGCTGGCCGACATTGTACTTGTAGGCCATCGCGGCGAGCGTCGGCACCTTGGCGATCATGCGCATCGACGCGATCATGCGCTGCTGCGGATCGTTGATGTCGGTGGAGTCGTTGTAGAAGGCGGCGAGGGCGCCGACCGAGGCGACCATGACGGCCATCGGATGCGCATCGCGGCGGAAGCCCTGGAAGAAGCGGGCCATCTGCTCGTGGACCATCGTGTGACGGGTCACGCGGTTGTCGAAGTCTTCCTTCTGGGCCTTGTTCGGCAGTTCGCCATACAGCAGCAGGTAGCAGGTCTCGAGGAAGTCGCCCTTTTCGGCGAGCTGTTCGATCGGGTAGCCGCGATACAGCAGAATGCCTTCGTCGCCATCAATGTAGGTAATCTTGGATTCGCAACTGCCGGTCGACGTAAACCCCGGATCGTAGGTGAACATCCCGGTCTGGGCGTAGAGCTTGCTGATGTCGATCACGTCCGGACCGACCGTGCCGGTCAGGACCGGGAAATCGACGGTCTTTCCTTCAACCGTCAGCGTCGCTTTCTTGGTGTTGGTCTTTGCATCCATCGTAAAGTCCCCAGTGTTGCGCAGGGCAAGCGAGGCTTACGAACGCCATATAGCGAGGTAAGCGCATTATTCCAGAAGTGTGGCCCAAATGGGTAGCTTATTGCCGTGTGCGCTGCAAGATCAGCCAGGTACCTCTAAAGTTTGGGCAGCTCTGCAGTGGTAGATCGTTCGCAAGCCTCCGTTTTTCGCTTTCGTGGCGTTCAGGATGCCACCGCCTGATCCTGCAGCCGATCCAGACAGGTTTGCCTGCCGAGAACTGCCAAAACATCGAAAATTCCGGGCGAAGTTGTCCGGCCGGTCAGGGCCACGCGCAGCGGTTGCGCAATGGCGCCCAGCTTCAGGTTTCTGGCTTCTGCAAAGGTCCGCATGGCCGCCTCGGCGTTCGATGCCGACCACGGATCGACCGCTTCCAGAGCGGAGCGCAGTTCCCCGATCAATTTACGTGTCTCGGGCGTCAGCACGGCTGCCGCCTTCGGTTCGAGCGCGAGCGGGCGGTCCGCGAAGATGAAGTTCGCGCTGTCGATCAGTTCGACGATGGTCTTCGCGCGCTCTTTCAGGCCGGGCATCGCCGCCAGCAATTGCGCGCGGGTGGCATCGTTGAGCTTGGCGCGAATGGACGCACCGCTCGGATCGAACTGAAGCACGTCCTCGAACGCTGCCAGCAGCGTCCTGTCGTCGGAGCTGCGGATGTAATGGCCGTTGATATTTTCGAGCTTGGCGAAATCGAAGCGCGCAGCGGAGCGACCGATGGCCGGCAGGTCGAATTCCCGGATCATCTCCTCGGTGGAGAAGATTTCCTGGTCGCCATGGCTCCAGCCGAGACGGACAAGGTAGTTCCGCAGCGCCGCCGGGAGATACCCGCGCTCGCGATAGGCCTCGACACCAAGTGCGCCATGGCGCTTGGATAGCTTTGAGCCGTCCGGCCCGTGGATCAGCGGAATGTGCGCCATCACCGGCACTCGCCAGCCCATCGCGTCGTAGATGTGCTTCTGGCGCGCGGCGTTGATGAGGTGGTCGTCGCCGCGAATGACATGAGTCACGTCCATATCGTGATCGTCCACCACCACGGCGAGCATATAGGTGGGATTACCGTCGGAACGCAGCAGCACAAGGTCGTCGAGATTTTCGTTCTGCCAGACCACGCGGCCCTGAACCTGATCCTCGATCACGGTCTCTCCGGTCTGCGGTGCGCGAAGCCGGATGACGGGCTTCACGCCGGCAGGGGCTTCCGAGGGGTCGCGGTCGCGCCAGCGGCCGTCGTAGCGGATCGCGCGGCCCTCGGCCTTGGCGGCCTCGCGCATCTGCGCCAGTTCCTCGGCGCTGGCGTAGCAGCGATAGGCCTTCCCGTCGGCAAGCAACTGCTCGGCGACTTCGCGATGCCGCGCGGCACGGGCGAACTGATAGACGGTCTGGTCGTCCCACTGGATGCCGAGCCATTCGAGGCCTTCGAGGATGGCCTTGATTGCCGCATCGGTCGAGCGTTCACGGTCGGTGTCCTCGATCCGCAGCAGCATCTTGCCGCCATGCTTGCGTGCAAAAAGCCAGTTGAACAGCGCGGTCCGCGCGCCGCCGATATGAAGGAAGCCGGTCGGGGACGGCGCAAAACGGGTAACAACGGGTTCGGTCATGTCGGGTGGTCGGTCCGTCTCGGGGATTAATTACCGGCGGGCGTTTATCACACCGTTTGCGCACTGTCCCGGCATCCCGCAGGCAAATGGCTCGGCAAGGTCAAAAGTTCGTTTTCACCTGCTTTTGAGCCGGGCAGCCATCCCTGACGGCACTTGCCAGCCACTTGGCGCGGCCTTCCGGATTTGGCACATAGGACCCAAATTCAAGGGGTACAAATGTCTGACGAATCGTCCGCCGCGGGCCGTGATTTCATCCGCGATATTGTTGCCGAGGATCTGGCTTCGGGGCGGGAAAAAGGCGTGGTGACGCGCTTTCCGCCTGAGCCGAACGGCTATCTGCATCTCGGCCATGCCAAGTCGATCTGCCTGAATTTCGGGATCGCGGAAGAATTCGGCGGCCGCTGCCATCTGCGTTTCGACGACACCAATCCGACCAAGGAAGAGCAGGAATATATCGACGCGATCCAGCGCGACGTCCGCTGGCTCGGCTACGACTGGGGCAAGCATCTCCATTTCGCCTCCGACTATTTCGAGCAGCTTTATGCCTGGGCGCAGCATCTGATCCGCGAAGGCAAGGCCTATGTCGACGACCAGACCCAGGAAGAAATCCGCCTGACCCGCGGAACCCTGACCGAGCCCGGCCAGAACAGTCCGTTCCGCGACCGGTCGGTGGCGGAAAACCTCGACCTGTTCGCGCGGATGAGGGCGGGCGAATTTCCGAACGGCGCCCGCGTGCTGCGGGCGAAGATCGACATGTCGTCGGGCAACATCAACCTGCGCGATCCGGTGCTTTATCGCATTCTCCATGCGCATCATCCGCGCACCGGCGACGCCTGGAAAATCTATCCGAGCTACGATTTCGCACACGGCCAGTCCGACGCGCTCGAACACATCACGCACTCGATCTGCACGCTGGAATTCGCCGATCACCGGCCGCTCTATGACTGGTGCATCGACAACCTTCCGGTGCCCTCGCGTCCACATCAGTATGAGTTCGCGCGGCTCAACGTCACGCACACGCTGCTCTCCAAGCGCGTGCTCACCGAGCTGGTGCGCGGCGGACATGTGAGCGGCTGGGACGATCCGCGTATGCCGACGCTGGCGGGTCTGCAGCGGCGCGGCATTCCGGCGGAGGCGCTGCGCGAGTTCGTCAAGCGCATCGGCGTCGCCAAGGCCAACAGCACCGTCGACCTCGGCATGTTCGATTTCGTGGTACGCGAGGTGCTGAACAAGACCGCGCCGCGCCGCATGGCCGTGCTCAATCCGCTCAAGGTCGTGATCGAGAATTATCCGGAAGGGCAGAGCGAGACGCTGGAAGCTGTTAATCATCCGGACGATCCGGCGCAGGGTTCGCGCCAGATCCCGTTCGGCCGCGAGCTTTATATCGAGCGCGACGACTTCATGGAAAATCCACCGAAGAAGTTCTTTCGCATGGCCCCTGGCCGCGAGGTGCGGCTGCGTTACGGCTATTTCATCACCTGCCGCGACGTGATCAAGAACACGGCGGGCGAAGTGGTTGAACTGCGCTGCACCTACGATCCGGCAACACGCGGCGGCAACGCGCCCGACGGGCGCAAGGTCAAGGCGACGATTCACTGGGTCAGCGCTGCGGAAGCCGTGCCGGCCGAAGTGCGGCTCTACAACGTGCTGTTTAATACTCCGCAGCCGGAAGCCGCGAACTTCGCAGAGCAAATCAATCCGCAGTCGCTGGAGACTGTCACCGCCATGCTGGAGCCTGCGCTGGCGAGCGATAATTTCGCAGGCGCGGTGCAATTCGAGCGGCAGGGCTACTTTGTCCGCGACAAGGACTCCGCACCCGGCAAGCCGGTGTTCAACCGGACCGTCGGCCTGCGCGACAGCTACGCCAAGGTGGCGGGCGAGGGGTGAAAATCTCGCAGATTTGAGCGACTACTCCCTGTCGTCATGGCCGGGCTTGTCCCGGCCATCCACGACCTTAATGGCTATCAAAGAAAGACGTGGATCACCGGGACAAGCCCGGTGATGACATCTTTGCGTTGCGAACATTCCGCATCTGTTCTCCTGTTCGCGGCGACATGCTCTCAGCTAGCATTGTGTCAAGCGATGCCGGAGCGATGCGATGGCGGGCGGGGGCGAGAAGCAGCAGCGATTCCGGGCGGGGCGGGCTATCGGCCGAGTTATTTCTTGGCCGCCGCGCAGCGCCGTGCCTGCCGCCGCTGGCCTCACGGAAAGCCTGTCGTCATTTCTCATCGCAAAAGCCCGAGGTTGGGCCGCCGCCGAAGCCGGACCCGGCCGGCTGTTGCCATGGGTACCTGTTGCGTTCGGCGCGGGTATCGCGGTCTATTTCGCTGCCGAGCGAGAGCCGGTCGCGTGGGTTGCAGCAATCGCAGCTACCGCGCTTTGCTTAGCTGCGTTTGCCGCGCGCAGAAGCAGGATTTTTCCTCTCGCTGTGATGCTGGCGGCACTGGCGACAGGTTTCGCGGCGGCAACGCTGAAAACCGCGCGCGTCGCCCATGGCGTGCTCGCGCGGCCGATGTTTTCCGTCACTATGAAAGGCTTTGTCGAAACGCGTGACGAGCGCGAGCGCACCGACCGCTTCGTGCTGCGCGTCGAAGACATGGAGTCTGCGCGCGGCGGTCAGAAACTGGAGCGTGTACGGCTCTCGGTGAAGAAGGGAACCGCGCCCGCGGTCGGCAGCTTTGTCGAACTCAAGGCGCGGCTTTTGCCGCCGCTCTCGCCGCTGCGTCCGGGCAGCTACGATTTCGGACGCGATATGTACTTTCAGGGCATCGGCGCATCCGGCTTTGTCATGGGCGCAATCAAAACGGTGGAGGCGCCGCGCAGCGGCGGCCTGTACCTGCGCTATGCCGCTGTGATGCAGGGCATGCGCGATGCGATTGACGCACGGATTCGCAGCGTCGTCTCCGGTGACAATCGTGCCATCGCCACCGCGCTTCTGACCGGACGGCGCGACGCGATTTCCGCGCCCGTCAACGATGCGATGTTCATTTCAGGACTGGGGCACGTTCTGTCGATTTCCGGGTATCATATGGCGGTGGTGGCGGGCGTCGTGTTCTTTGGCGTGCGTGCGCTGCTCGCGCTGTTTCCTGCGCTGACGGTGACATTCCCGATCAAGAAATGGTCGGCGGCGGCGGCGCTTGTGGCGGCAGCTTTCTATCTGCTGCTGTCAGGCGCGGAGGTGGCGACGCAGCGATCATTCTTCATGACCGCGGTGGTGCTGATCGCGGTGATGGTGGACCGCAGGGCGATCACCTTCCGGACGCTGGCGGTCGCCGCGATGATCGTGCTGCTGATCGCGCCGGAAGCGCTGGTGCATCCGAGTTTCCAGATGTCCTTCGCGGCGACCCTCGGTCTCGTCGCGCTGGTTCAGATCGGGATGCCGAACCTGTTTGCATCGCCGGACAATTCGCAGGTGGCGCGCGCGGCGCTGTGGGGCGGGCGCGAGATTGCGATGTTGGCGCTGGCTTCGCTCATCGCCGGATTCGCGACCATGCCGTATGCGGCGTTTCACTTTCATCGCGTGACGCCATATGGCGTGCTGGCCAATCTCGCGGCCATGCCGGTGGTGTCGGCACTGGTGATGCCCGCAGGTTTGATGGGAATACTCGCGATGCCGTTCGGGCTCGACGGCGTGTTCTGGCGGCTGATGGATATCGGCATCGGCTGGATGGTGGCGGTCTCGCAATGGGTCGCGGCGCTTCCCGGCGCCATCGGACAGATCGCATTGTTCGGCACCGGGCCGCTCGCGGCGATGAGCGCGGGCATCATCGCACTCGCTCTCTTCCGGACGCCGCTGCGCTGGATGGGTGCCGGCTTGATGGCGCTGGCAACGGTCTGGGCGCTCACGACACCGCAGCCGGACGTACTTGTCGCCGCTGACGGTCATACGGTCGCTGTGCGCGGCAAGGACGGACGGCTGCGTCTAATGCGCTCCGGGAAGGATGCATTCCAGTCACGGGAATGGCTCGCGGCCGATGCCGACGGGCGCAAGCCGAACGATGCGTCGCTGACCGAGGGCGTGGCCTGCGACAATGCCGGATGCGTGGTGCCGGGGGCGGACGGCTCGCTTGTGGCCCTGACATTGAAGCCCAAAGCATTCGCGGATGATTGCACCCGGGCGGCGATCATTGTGACGCTGCGTCAGGCTCCGGCGGATTGTGCAGCCATGGTGCTGGATCAGGAGATGCTGCGTGTCCAAGGGACGCTGGCCCTGCGCAGGACGTCGAATGGCTATACGATCACCGCGAACAGGCCGCGCGGAGTGGACCGTCCATGGGCACCTGCGAACCGGGACGATGAAACAAGGACATCAGCGGGCTTGCATAATCGTCCTGCGCAGCCGGTCGATGCCACTCCGGCGGAGAGCGACCTCCAGCCGGACGATTGATCTCTCTTCGTCATTCCGGACAGGCCGCGCGGCGGGCTGATCCGGAATCCAGCAAAGACCTGCGAAACAGGTTCTGGATTCCGGGTTCGCCCGCGGAAGCGCGCGCCCCGGAATGACCAAATTAATCCTAGTACTTCCGGACCAGCCCGATCAGCTTGCCCTGAATACGCACGCGGTTGGGCGGCAGGATGCGGACTTCATAGGCTGCGTTGGCCGGCTCCAGTGCGATGGACGCGCCGCGGCGGCGGAAACGCTTCAGGGTCGCTTCTTCCTCGTCGATCAGCGCGACAACGATATCGCCGGTGTCGGCGGTTTCGTTACGCTGGATCAGCACAGTGTCGCCGTCGAGAATGCCAGCTTCCATCATGGAATCGCCGCGCACTTCGAGCGCGTAATGTTCGCCCGAGCCGAGCATGTCGGGCGGCACGCTGATGGTGTGGCTGCGGGTCTGCAGCGCCTCGATCGGCGTACCGGCCGCGATCCGGCCCATGACCGGGACGGCGACTGGGAAACTCGCATCCTCGTCGGGGCCGAGGGAGGGCGCAGAGCGAACCTTGCCAAGATTGCCTTCAATGACGCTGGGGGTGAAACCGCGCCGCGATCCGCCCGGATTGGCGCTTGTCTCCGGGAGCTTGATGACCTCAATGGCCCGGGCGCGATTGGCGAGCCTGCGGATGAAGCCGCGTTCCTCCAGGGCCGTAATCAGCCGATGGATACCCGACTTGGACCGCAGGTCGAGTGCATCTTTCATCTCGTCGAAGGAAGGCGGCACACCAGCTTCCTTGAGCCGCTCGTTGATGAAGCGGAGAAGCTCGTATTGTTTGCGTGTCAGCATGTCTAAGTGGGCCCCGATCCCTCGCTTGAGCGCCGCGCCCGATCCGGGTCCCCGGCCTGAAGAACGAAGGCCGGGACAGGGATTCAGGAAACGCGAGTCACTCGAAACAAATCATGAACGAACACTATCTGTTCCATATGTGTTCCGCAACCCCTTAATTTCCCGTCAACGCGGTCAGCCGAGGATTCGGTCAATCCGGCAGCCGCAGGATCGTGCAGAGTGAGCCAGCGGCTGCGGCCGGGGCGAACGGCGGGCGGATGATCAGCGCATCGGCGGCGGCGAGATTGGCGACAAGCGAACTGTCCTGCGCATTCACCGGGGTTGCCACCGGCAGGCCGTCCGCTCCGCTTGCGAGGCGTGCGCGCAGATAATCCTGCCGCTGGTCGTTGGCCGGCATGGCGCGTCCGAGCACGGCCTTCTCAAGCGGATGATCCACGACGGTCCGGCCCGAAAGCGCACGGATCAGCGGCACAAGGAACAGGAAGGCGCAGACATAGGAGGACACCGGATTTCCCGGCAGGCCGAGCACGCGCATCGGCCCGAGCTTGCCATGCATCATCGGCTTGCCGGGGCGAAGCGCGATCTTCCAGAAGGCCATGTCGACGCCTTCGGCCATGAGCGCGGTCTGAACGAGATCATGGTCGCCGACCGATGCGCCGCCGGTGGTGACCAGCACGTCCGCGCCGCTGTCGCGCGCGCGGCGGATTCCGTCCGTAGTGGATTCAAGAGTGTCGCGCGCGATGCCGAGATCAATGACCTCGGCACTTTCGCTTTCGACCAGCGCGCTCAACGAGAAGATGTTGCTGTAGACGATCTGGCCGGGAGCGAGTGCCGACCCCGGCGCCATCAGTTCGTCGCCGGTGGCGAGGATCGCGACGCGCGGACGGCGGTGCACCGGCAATTGCGGATGGTTCATGCCCGCAGCCAGCGCAAGCGCACGATCGTTCAGCCGTGTGCCGCGCGGCAGCAGCACGTCGCCTTGCTTGAAGTCGATGCCGGCGGCGCGGATGTTCTTTCCAGCCGCGATGGTTTCATTGACGATCACGATGTCATCGTCGCGTGCGGTGTCTTCCTGGATCACCACGGCATCGGCGCCGTCCGGGATGAGGCCGCCGGTGAAGATGCGTGCGGCCTGTCCCGTTCCGATGGTGCTGCTGAACGGGCGGCCGGCGGCGACTTCACCGATCACTGTGAGGCGAGCTCCCGTGACAGCATCTGCCGCGCGCACGGCGTAGCCGTCCATCGCGGACATGGCCGCGGGAGGCTGCGTGCGCAGCGCCGCGATGTCGCGGGAAAGCGTGCGATGATGGGCGCCAGTGAGGGCAACGGTTTCCTCCGGCAGCGCAGCGGCGTCCTTGAGGACGGCGGCATAGGCGTCTGCGACCGGCATCAGCGCCATCGTCCGATCCTCAGTATTCAGCCAGATAGTGACCGGACTTTCCGCCCTTCTTCTCGACCAGACGGATTCCTTCGATCTGAATGCCGCGCTCCACGGCCTTCACCATGTCGTAGATGGTGAGGCATGCGACGGACACCGCCGTCAGCGCTTCCATCTCGACCCCGGTGGGGCCCTTGACCTTCACCGTCGCGCGGACGCGGCAACCCGGCAGCTTCTTGTCCGGCGTGATATCGAGCGTGACTTTCGAGAGCGCCAGCGGATGACAAAGCGGAATCAGTTCGGACGTGCGCTTCGCCGCCATGATGCCTGCGACCCGGGCTGTGCCGAGCACGTCGCCCTTGGCGGCGTTGCCCTTGACGATGAGATCGAGTGTCTTGCGGGTCATCACCACATGGCCTTCGGCCACCGCGACACGCTCGGTGTCCGGCTTGGCCGAGACATCGACCATCCGGGCTTCGCCTCTGGCGTCGATATGGGTGAGCTGTTTTCCCTGTTTCGCCATTTCAGTCGTCCCCGCGAAGGCGGGGACCCATATCCCCTAAATCATCGGTTGAATGTCTGGAGGGGCGACCGGCCATCATCATACAGGGCGGTGGTTGTGGGTCCCCGCCTGCGCCGGGACGACTCGTGAAGAGTTCTCGCGCGCGAGCAGGGTGCGTGTCGCGGCGGTCACATCGGCCTGCCGCATCAGGCTTTCGCCGACGAGGAACGTGTTCATGCCGACGCGCGCCAGACGTGCGAGATCGTCGGGCGCGAAGATGCCGCTTTCGCCAACGCTGATGCGATCCTTCGGGATCAGCGGCGCGAGGTCTTCGCTGGTCTTGAGCGTGACCTCGAAGGTGCGCAGGTTGCGGTTGTTGACGCCGAGCAGCGGCGATTTCAGTCTCAACGCGCGGTCGAGTTCCTCGCGGTTATGGACTTCGAGCAGCACGTCCATGCCATGCGCGAAGGCGGCGTCCTCGATATCCTTCGCCGCCGTATCGTCGAGCGCGGCCATGATGATGAGGATGCAGTCCGCGCCATGGGCGCGGGCTTCCGCGACCTGATAGGTGTCGTACATGAAATCCTTGCGCAGCACCGGCAGCGACACCGCAGCGCGTGCAGCGGTCATGAACGCCAGCGAACCCTGGAACGAGGGCGTGTCGGTCAGCACCGAAAGACAGGCCGCGCCGCCGGCCTCATAGGCTTTCGCCAGCGCCGGCGGATCGAAGTCGGCGCGGATCAGCCCCTTGGAGGGAGACGCCTTCTTGATCTCGGCTATCAGCGCGTAATCGCCATTGGCGTGTTTTGCGCGAATGGCCTTGGCGAAGCCACGCGGCACCGGCGCCGCCTTGGCGCGCGCTTCAATCTCGCTCAGCGGGACCGCGCGCTTTGCTGACGCGATTTCCTCGCGCTTGTAGGTTTCGATCTTGTCGAGAATGTCTGCCAAGGGTCGTTCTTCCTCAAGCATTGGAGACGGCGACGAGGCGCGTCAGCCGGTCCGTCGCAGCCCCAGTGTCCAGTGCCTTGGTGCCGAGCGCAACGCCTTCCTTCAGGTCCTTCGCCTTGCCGGCGACCACCAGCGCCGCGGCGGCATTGATCAATGCGACGTGGCGGTAGGCATTCTGCTTGCCGTCGAGCACCTCGCGCAACGCATTCGCGTTGGCCTGTGCATCGCCGCCCTTGAGTTCGGCTGCGGTGGCGCGCGGCAGTCCGGCGTCCTCCGGCGTGACGTCGAAGGTGCGGATGTTGCCGTTCTCAAGCGCCGCGACGTGGGTCGGGCCGGTGAGGGTGATTTCGTCGAGGCCGTCCGAGCCATGCACGACCCAGACGGATTCCGCGCCGAGATTCTTCAGCACCTGCGCCAGCGGCTCCACCCAGTGCTTGGAGAACACGCCGACCATCTGCCGTTTCACGCCGGCGGGATTGGACAGCGGTCCGAGCAGGTTGAAGATGGTGCGGGTGGCAAGCTCGACCCGGGTCGGGCCGACATTCTTCATCGCCGGATGATGGGTAGGCGCGAACATGAAGCCGATGCCGGCCTCGGCGATGCAGCGGCCCACGCCTTCCGGGGTGATGTTGATGTTGACGCCGAGAGCGGCGAGGGCATCGGCGGCGCCCGATTTCGACGACAGCGCGCGGTTGCCATGTTTGGCGACCGGAACGCCGGTGCCGGCGAGAATGAAGGAGGCGCAGGTCGAGACGTTGACCGACCCCGATCCGTCGCCGCCGGTGCCGACGATATCGACAGCATCTGCGGGAGCCTTCACCGTCAGCATCTTGGAGCGCATGGCCAAGACCGCGCCGGTGATTTCATCGACGGTTTCGCCGCGAACGCGCAGGCCCATCAGGAGCGCGCCCATCTGTGAGGGTGTCGCTTCGCCGGACATCACGCGGTCGAACGCCGATGCGGCTTCGTCGCGCGACAGGGCCGCGCCGGTGGCGATCTTTCCGATAATGGCTTTCAGGTCGTCCATATCACTGAGCCGAGGCAGCGCCGGTCGCCACGGCGAAGGCGTTCTGGTTGATGCTGACGCCGATGTCGGTTTCGAGCTTGGCGATGTAGGCGCCGAGTTGCTCCTCCATCTCCGCGCGGCGCAGGTTTTCAGTCAGCTTCTTCACATCCTCGGACGCGAGATCGACAGGCGGCACGGCGATATCGGTCACCTTGAACACAATCCATTCCGTCGCGCCGTTGCCCTCGGTCTGGCCGACGCCATCCTTCGGCGTGCGGAATGCAGCGGCGACGAGGCGCTCCGGGACGTCCTTGGCATCGCTGTCGCGCTTGAACAGCTTCGCGGTTTCGACCTTCACACCGGCCGCGGCGGCTTCGGCGTCGAGGGTTGCTCCCTTTTCGATCTTGCCGACCATTTCTGCGGCCTTCGTGCGCAGGCGGGCCGCAATCTGCTCTTCCTTCCAGCGGGCCTCAACCTGATCCTTCACTTCATCCAGCGAACGGTCACGCGACGGTGTCACGCCCAGCACGTCGAACCACAATTCGCCGCCGTTGTACTGCACCGGCTCGTTCTCGACGCCGATATTGCTGGCGAAAGCAGGGGATACGACATCCACGCCCTGCGGCAGGCCGGTCACGGGCTTGCCATCCGGTCCACGGCCGGAGCGGTCGACGGCCTCGATGGTGGTTGCCTTCAGCCCGAGCTTCTGGGCGGCCTCGGCGATGTTCGCGCCGCCGCCGCGCTCGTCCTCGATCTTGTTGCGCAGGTCCTGCATCTGGGTGCGGGCGCGATCGAGCGCCATTTCGCGCTTGATCGCCGGCGCGACGCTCTCGAACGACGGGTTGGTGCCGGGCTCGACCTTGGTGACCTTCAGCAGGGCCGTGGTCAGCGCGCCCTTGACCGGTTCGCTGACCGTGTTCGGCGCCAGCGCAAAAGCGGCATTTGCGAGCGCGCTGTCGCCGATGGAGGATTTGGCGACCGTGCCGAGGTCGATGTCGGCGGTGGTCAGCTTGCGTTCCCTGGCGATGTCCTCGAAGGACGTTCCGGCCTTGATGCGTTCGCTCGCGGCCTTCGCCTCGTCAGCGTTCGGGAACGGGATCTGCAGCACCTGACGGCGCTCAGGCGTCGCGTAGCGTTCGCGGCGCTGCTCAAACACCTTCTTTGCATCGTCATCCGAAATGGTGATCGACTTGGCGAACTCGTCCGGCGTCAACGCCAGCATCGCGATCTTGCGATATTCCGGCGCGCGGAAAAGCTGCTTGCGGTCCTCGAAATAGGTGGCGAGCGCTTCGGGCGAGGGCGGGTCGATCGTCCCGGCCTGCGCGGTGGTGAGCCTCACGTAGCTGGCGGAACGCTGTTCGTTCTGGAAACGGACCAGTGCCTCGATCTGGGTCTTCGGCGGCTCGAGTCCGGCCACGATCGTGCCGGTCAACTGGCGGCGCAACGCGACCTTGCGCTGCTCGGCAATGTAACGCTGCTCGGTGTAGCCGGCCTGACGGATGAGCTGGACAAACCGCTCATGCTCGAACCTGCCATCGAGGCCCTTGAAGTTCGGGTCGTTCTGGATGGCGCGCACGATATCGGCGTCGGACTGCCCAAGGCCCATGTTGCGTACCGTCTCGTCCACGGCGGCGTCCGCAATGACGTCCTGCAGCACCTGGCGGTCGAGACCGAACTGGCGCGCCTGCTCGGCGGTCAGCGGACGGCCGAAGCGGCGGCTGATCTGCTGCAGCCGGTCGGTGAACAGGTTGCGGAATTGCTCGGTGGTGATCTCGGTGCTGCCGATCCTGGCCAGCGAGGACTGCCCGAAGCCCTTGAAAATGTCGGCGATGCCCCAGATGCCGAAACTGATGATCAGCACGCCGAACAGGACGGACATAACCGTCTTGCCGAGCCAATTCGATGAGGCTTTACGCATTCCTCGGAGCATGGGTCCAACTTGAT
The DNA here is from genome assembly GCA_050249215.1 of Afipia sp. Lineage (GTDB taxonomy): Bacteria > Pseudomonadota > Alphaproteobacteria > Rhizobiales > Xanthobacteraceae > Afipia. Next base: position 161,723 of record JBFWQX010000003.1, on the reverse strand, counting down.
GTTCGGGGGGTGGGGCGGTTCGCCACGGAGGCGTTACCGCGTTGTTTCGCCAACATATAAAGGGGCGCCGGTTCCCTAGCAACCTTGCAGACGGCGGCGCATCGGCGCGGTTAACGGCAGGATATGGAAAACCCGGAACCTGGGCGTGAAAAACAGGCTTGGAACTGGCGTCTCCGGGACGCCTCTGCTAGCGCAAATCACCCCATCCAGATGTGAGATGAAGAATGACCGACACGCGCCGTCCGCTGATTGCGGGGAACTGGAAGATGAACGGCCTCAAGGCCTCGGCGAACGAACTGGCCGCTATCGGGCAGGGCGCGGAAAGGGTCTGGCGCAAGGCCGATCTGCTGATCTGTCCGCCTGCGACGCTGCTGTTCACCTCTGCTGCTATTGTGATCGGATCGAAAGTTGCCATTGGCGCGCAGGACTGTCATCCGGCGGCCTCCGGCGCACACACTGGCGATCTTTCGGCGGAAATGCTGGCGGACGCGGGCGCGACCGCGATCATTGTCGGCCATTCCGAACGGCGCACCGATCATCACGAAACCGACGCATTGGTCCGCGCCAAGGCCGAGGCGGCGTGGCGCGCCGGCCTCGTCGCCATCGTCTGCGTGGGTGAGACGCAGGCCGAGCGCGATGCCGGGAAAGCCCTCGATGTGGTCGGTCTTCAGCTTGCCGGTTCGGTGCCCGACGGGGCAACGGCCGCCAATCTGGTCGTCGCCTATGAGCCGGTCTGGGCGATCGGAACCGGACGGACGCCGACCGCCAAGGATGTCGAGGAAGTCCATGGGTTTATCCGTGATCGGCTCAAAGATCGGTTCAGCGGCGAGGGGGCAGCGGTCCGGATTCTCTACGGAGGATCGGTCAAACCCGCGAACGCGGCCGAACTGATGGCGGTTGCCAATGTCGACGGTGCCCTGGTGGGGGGCGCCAGCCTGAAAGCGGTTGATTTCCTTGCGATTGCGGCGGCCTGTCCCTAAATCCCGGGTGACTGAGAACGACCTGTGCAGGGGTGGCAATCACCCCTGCAATCGTGTACAGACCGCGCAACTTCAACCCCCGCAAGCGCGTCTAGCCCGGCTGCCCGGAGCGACCGTTTGTGACGGAAGGTAACGATGCAGACCGTCATTATCGTCATTCATCTCATGCTCGTGCTCGGCCTGATCGGCGTCGTTCTGCTGCAGCGTTCCGAAGGCGGTGGCCTCGGGATCGGCGGCGGTGGCGGAGGCGGCTTCATGTCCAGCCGCGGCACGACCAACCTGCTAACCCGCACCACCGCGATCCTTGCGACAGGCTTCTTCATCACCAGTCTGTTCCTGTCGTGGCTGGCGAACTACGAGCGCAAACCTGCGTCGATCATCAACTCGACCAGCCCTGCGCCGATCTCCCAGCCGGGCAGCGCGCCGCAGGCACCGGTCGGTGGTCTGCTCGACTCGCTCAAGAAGCCGGACGCTCCGGCCGCACCATCGGCTCCCGCCGCACCACAGGCGCCGCAGTCGAAGTAATCCAGACAAATGATGTGAGTCATGCGTGAGCCGCTTGCCTGCACATCTGAGAATTGCCTTCCAAGTTACTGACGAAACTTCCATATCAGCGTCACCCACAGTGCACAGGAAAACCGGTGCGCCCGTGGGTTTCGTTTTGCGAATCACACCGGCGGAGCTAAAGGTAGAATCCCATGACGCGGTATATTTTCATCACCGGCGGCGTGGTCTCCTCGCTCGGCAAGGGTCTGGCTTCAGCAGCGCTCGGCGCTGTTCTGCAGTCACGAGGCTACAAGGTTCGCCTTCGCAAGCTCGATCCCTATCTCAACCTCGATCCCGGAACGATGTCGCCGTATCAGCACGGCGAAGTGTTCGTGACCGATGACGGCGCCGAGACCGATCTCGATCTCGGTCACTACGAGCGCTTCACCGGCCGTCCCGCGACCAGGCAGGACAACATCACCACCGGGCGCATCTATCAGGACATCCTGAACAAGGAGCGCCGCGGCGATTATCTCGGTGCCACGGTGCAGGTGATTCCGCACGTCACCAACGCCATCAAGGAATTCATCCTCACCGGCAACGAGGGCTATGACTTCGTGCTTTGCGAGGTCGGCGGCACGGTGGGCGACATCGAAGGCCTGCCGTTCTTCGAGGCGATCCGACAGGTCAAGAATGACCTGCCGCGCGGGCAGGTCATCTACATTCATCTGACACTTCTGCCGTACATTCCAAGTGCCGGTGAACTCAAGACAAAGCCCACTCAGCATTCGGTGAAGGAACTGCGCTCCATCGGCATCCAGCCCGACATCCTGCTGTGCCGGACCGACCGCGAAATTCCCAAGGAAGAGCGCCGCAAGCTGGCGCTGTTCTGCAACGTGCGCGAGAGCGCCGTGATTGAGGCGCGCTATGTCGACAACATCTACGCCGTGCCCGAGGCCTATCATGCCGCCGGTCTGGACGATGAAGTGCTGGCCGCGTTCGGCATCGAGGCGAAGGCGCCGCCGAAGCTGGGAAGCTGGCACACCATCAACGAGCGCATCCGCCGCCCCGAGGGCGAGGTGACCATCGCGATTGTCGGCAAGTACACCGGCATGAAGGACGCTTATAAATCGCTGATCGAGGCGCTGTCCCACGGCGGCATCGCCAACAAGGTGAAGGTCAATCTCGACTGGATCGAGAGCGAAGTGTTCGAGAATGAGGATCCCGCGCCGTTCCTCGAACACGTCAACGGCATTCTGGTGCCGGGCGGCTTCGGCCAGCGCGGCGCGGAAGGCAAGATCAAGGCGGCACGTTTCGCGCGCGAGCGCGAGGTGCCGTATTTCGGCATCTGCTTCGGCATGCAGATGGCGGTGATCGAAGCAGCCCGCAATCTGGTCGGCATCGAGGATGCCAATTCGACCGAGTTCGGTCCTGCCAAGGAGCCGCTGGTCGGTCTGATGACTGAGTGGGTTCGCGGCAACGAACTGGAGAAACGCACCAGGGCGGGCGATCTCGGCGGCACCATGCGTCTTGGTGCTTATCCTGCCGCGCTCAAGAAGGGCAGCCGTGTCTCGAAAATCTATGGCGACGCGCTGGAGATTTCCGAGCGTCATCGTCACCGCTACGAGGTCAACACCGCGTATAAGGATCGCCTTGAGCAACACGGCCTGCGCTTCTCCGGCATGTCGCCGGATGGCGTGCTGCCGGAGATCGTCGAATACGAGGATCATCCCTGGTTCATCGGCGTGCAGTATCATCCCGAACTGAAGTCGCGCCCGTTCGAGCCGCACCCGCTGTTTGCATCGTTTGTCGAGGCCGCGATGGTGCAGAGCCGCCTGGTCTGATCGGGCGTCGAGGAGGCCATCGGCAGGGTGCTTGGCGGATCACGGCAGGCCGCGTGGGAGTGGTTCTCCTGAACCTTTGAGGAGATTGGCGCGACCAAACGGCATGATCCCCAAAATCAAACCACCGTCACGATCATCCCACGAATCCGCGCAGCCTTGGGGCAAGCCCGCGGGCGATGCGCCGCCGCAACCTGATCGGCCCGATCAAGCGGAGCCTGCGCAGGCCACGGAGCGCTGGCACGGCTCGACGCTGGCCTCGATTGTGTTCGCGTGCCTGTTGCTGGCGGGTGTCCTCATCCCCGCCTACAGGGAACTCTCGACCCCGGCGGCATGGTCATACTGGAAAGATTTCTTCGGCTCTCCCAACATGACATCGTCCGTTGTTACCCTGGCGGACGGCCGCAAGGCGCTCGCCATCGACGGCAAGATAGGACCAGCCTCCGCGAGCTGGTTTCGCGATCAGCTCGATGCGGCGAAGCTGGGCAGCGGTGATGTCGTTTTCCTGTCCTCGCCGGGCGGCTCCCTCGATCAGGGGCTGATCATGGGCGCGGTGGTCCGCGCGCGCGGACTGACGACAGTGGTTGGGGAGATCGATTCCAGAGGGCGGCCTGAGCCTGCGAGTTGCGCCAGTGCGTGCGTCTTCGTTTTTGCGGGCGGCAAGATCCGCGAGGCCATGCCGCGTTCCATGCTCGGCGTCCATCAATTCAGCTCGACCGGCGCGAAAGGCGAGGAAACAGCGGGCGATCTGATATCGCGGACCCAGCGCACCACCGGCGTCATCCTCGACTATATGACGAAAATGGGCATCTCGCCCTCGATCATGCAGGCGATGACCGCGAACAAGGACATTCGCTGGCTGACCGAGAAGGAAGCCTTCGAGATGAACCTGGTGACGGCGCGCTACGCCGGAAGCTGAGAGCCACCTGACATAGGATCAAGAGCGGAGGCTCGTCATCCTGAGGCGCGAGCCATAAGCTCGTTTACGCGCGTCTTTCGCCGCGCTATGGCGAGCCTCGAAGGATGACATGCCATGAATGCCGTCGCCCTTCGAGGCCTGCGCTTCGCTACGGCACCTCAGGGTGACGGCGCATGTTTATTGATTAGAATTATCATGCTCTCGGGTTGACTCAATTCAACGCCTACTTCGGACAGCCCGAGGTCTGGTCGCCGGTTCGCGCTGCGGGCTTGCCGTTGATATAGACGCCGCCCGCGCCGCCGACCACAACGCCGCCACAGCCCGTCTTGCCGCTCAATACGGCGGCAGGCTTGCCATTGATGAAGACGTTCGGCGATCCCTCGACAATCACGCTGCCGTCACTGGTGGTGTCGCCCTGACGCGCCGCCGGCGTGCCATTGATGGTCACGCCAGCCGCGCCGCCTGTGACAACGCCGGGGGTCTGCGCATGCGCAGCACCCGCGATCACGGCAGTTATCAGCATGGGGCAGAACAGCATCCGCATCGCGAACCTCGCATGGAGCACATGATTTCCGGACGCTTGATCCGTGGCCGGGCAGGCGACTATATGCCGGATCGCAAGACCTGCATAATATCAATAGATCGGTCGGCGCTGTTCGCGCGTGGGTTCAATCAAGAAGAAAGGCAAGTGACCATGATTCTCGAAATGCGTGTCTATCGCTGTCTGCCCGGGAGGCTTCCGAATCTTCTGAAGCGCTTCGAGAACCACACGCTGAAAATCTGGGACAAACATGGCATCCGTCAGGCCGGTTTTTTCACCACTGTGATCGGCCAGTCCCATCAGGAACTGACTTATTTTCTGAAATGGGATTCGCTTGCCGAGCGCGAGCAGAAGTGGACCGCGTTCATGAGCGATCCGGCCTGGCTGACCGCGCGGTCTGACAGCGAGAAGGACGGTCAGATCGTTGAAAATATTGTCAGCCAGATTTTGACGCCGACGGCTTTCTCTGCGGTGAAGTGAGGGCGCATTCGCGCATCCAGCATGGCTCGCGGTCTCGATCATATCGTTCATGCCGTCGGCGATCTCGATGCGGCGGCGGACTTCTACTCACGCGCCGGCTTCAAGGTCGGCGCGCGCAACAGGCATCCGTGGGGCACGCACAATCATGTGGTGCAGTTTCCGAACTTCTTCATCGAAGTGCTGACCGTCGCCGAGCCTGAAAAGCTCGGCGACGACGGCCTCTCGCAGCACTTCGGGATTCCCGGCCGCGAGGCGATCGCACGCGGCGACGGGTTTGCGATGCTGGTAATGGAGAGCACCGACAGCGAGGCGGATGTCGCTGACTTTGCGCGGCAAGGCATCGGCATCTCAAAGGTGTTGCCGTTTTCGCGTCAGGCCGTGCTGCCCGATGGCAGCGCGACCACTGTCGGATTCTCGCTGGTCTTCGCGAAAGACGCCCTTTCACCCGACACGACGTTCTTCACCTGCAGGCAGCATAATCCGGCGGCGTTCTGGAAGCCGGATTTTCAGCAGCACCCGAACGGCGCGAACGGCGTGCTCGGTGCGGTGCTGGTCGCGGATAATCCGGCGGATCATCACATCTTCCTTGAGGCCTTCACCGGCGTCCGCGATCTGCATTCGAGTTCGCTGGGCGTTTCTGCAAAGACGCCGCGCGGCGATGTCGAGATCATGGACGCCGTTGCGTTTCATGATCGGTTCGGAGACGTGGCAAGAGCGAAGGGCGAGGGCGCATCGCTACAAGCGCTGCGGCTTGCGGTTCCGGACCTCGGAACACTCGAAGCAGCGTTGAAGGTAGGCGGGGTGACCTCGCACCGGCGTGGCGGCAAGGTCGTGGTCCCGCCACAGGCCGCCTTTGGCGCAACCCTGATATTCGAGGCTCCGGGCGGGATTTGACGGGACGCCCTTGATCCGGCATTGCCTCACCGGCATGGTCAGCCGTTTCCAGCAAAGGGATATGCCTTGAACGCCAAGATTTCAGCCGCTCCGGTGGTGTCCGCCGGCGCCGTCACATTCGGCAACACGCTGCCGCTCGCGGTGATCGCCGGACCGTGCCAGTTGGAAAGCCGGGCGCATGCGCTGGAGACGGCTCAAGCCCTGAAGGAGATCGCGGCACGTCTCGGAATCGGGCTCGTTTACAAGACCTCGTTCGACAAGGCGAACCGCACCAGCGCCTCCGGCGCGCGGGGCATCGGCCTCGACAAGGCGCTGCCGATTTTTGCCGAGGTCAAGTTGTCGCTCGGCCTGCCGGTGCTGACTGACGTGCATGAGATCGACCAGTGCGCGCGTGTCGCTGAGGCCGTGGATATTCTGCAAATCCCTGCCTTCCTGTGCCGCCAGACCGATTTGCTGCTGGCGGCTGCGGCCACCGGCAAGATCGTCAATGTGAAGAAGGGCCAGTTCCTCGCGCCCTGGGACATGGCCAATGTCGTCGCCAAGGTGACCGGCGGCGGCAATCCGAATGTGCTGGTGACCGAGCGCGGCGCATCCTTCGGCTACAACACGCTGGTGTCCGATATGCGCGCGCTGCCCATCCTGGCGCGCACCACTGGTGCGCCGGTGATCTTTGACGCCACCCATTCGGTGCAGCAGCCCGGCGGCAAGGGCACCTCATCCGGCGGCGAGCGCGAGTTCGTGCCGGTGCTGGCGCGGGCGGCCGTGGCGGTCGGTGTCGCGGGCGTGTTCATCGAGACGCATCCCGATCCGGACAACGCGCCGTCGGATGGACCGAACATGGTGCCGCTGAAGGATTTTGAATCGCTTGTGAAGACCCTGATGAATTTTGACGCTGTCGCGAAATCGAAAGCGTGACGGCCCCATCATAACAACGAAAACATAAGGGCCGCGATCAACGCGGCATCCGCCAGACCGATGCTGCCGATCCTCAATGTCATCGCCGCGACGACGTTCGCATCCGCCCTGTCGTCGCGTGCGATGGAGCCGGTGCTGCCGCTGGTTGCCGACGACTTCGGCGTTTCTGTCGCGACAGCCGCGAGCCTGTCGGCGGTGGTCGCGCTGACATTCGCCATTGTCCAGCCGCTGCTCGGCGCCGCGGCCGACATGTTCGGCAAGCCGCGCCTGATGATCGCCTGTCTCGTCTTGCTCGGCGCGGCCAACGCCCTGGGCGCGGTCGCTACCTCATTTGAAATGCTGTTCGTATCGCGTGTGCTGGTGGGTATCGCAGCCGGCGGGACATTCCCCATCGCGTTCGGACTGACCGGCGATCTGGTGCCGACCGCGCAGCGGCAGGTTGCCCTCAGCCGCGTGCTTGCAGGGGCGATGACGGGAAATCTGCTCGGCGCGTCCGCAGCCGGCGTCATCGGCGATTTTCTCGGCTGGCGGGGCGTTCTCGGTGTGCTCGGCGCGATCATGGTGGTGGCGTCCGCAGCGGTCATGATCGGATTCCGGCGCGGCGGCATCACCAGCCCGCGCAGCGGTGTGAGCTTTGCTTCGCTGAAGGAGGGCTATCGCACGATCCTGCGCAATCCCAATGCGCGGGTGTGTTTCACGGCGGTGTTCATCGAAGGGCTTTGCGTTCTTGGCCTCTTTCCGTTTGTCGCGGCGTTCCTCTTTGAACTCGGTGAGACTCGCGCGTCGATTCCCGGCGTGGTGATCGCAGCCTTCGCTGTCGGCGGATTATTCTACACCATGAGCGTGTCGCGGTTGCTGCCGCGATTTGGCGTGAACCGGCTGATGATCGGCGGCGCGGCGGTCGTCGCGATGCAGTTCGTGATTATCGCGCTGGGGCCGCGCTGGGAGGTTCAGGCGATTTCGTTCCTCATCATGGGATGGGGGTTCTATTCGCTGCACGGTTCGCTGCAGGTGTTCTCGACGGATCTCGCGCCGGAAGCGCGCGCCTCCGCGATGTCGCTCCATGCGTTCTGCTTCTTCATGGGACAGGCGGTCGGGCCAATCGTCTATGGTTTCGCGTTGGTCCATGCCGGAAAGCAGGCGACCCTGATCCTGAGCGCGATCGCGATCCTTGTGCTGGGTCTGGTCGCCGCGCGCCTGCTGCACCAGAAGCCGGCGGAGATGGCCGATATCTAGCCCCGCCCGCGATAGGGCGCGACACCCTGATCCGGCACCCAGACGCCGCTCGGCAATTTTCCGGTCTGCCAGAACACGTCGATCGGAATGCCGCCGCGCGGATACCAGTAGCCGCCGATCCGCAACCAGCGTGGCTTGATCTCCTTCACCAGCCGCTTGCCGATCCCCACCGTGCAGTCCTCATGAAACGCGCCGTGATTGCGGAAGCTCGACAGATAGAGCTTCAGCGCCTTGGACTCGACCAGCCACTGATCCGGCACATAGTCGATCACCAGATGCGCGAAGTCGGGCTGGCCCGTGATCGGGCAGAGTGAGGTGAATTCCGGCGCGACGAACCGCACCAGATAATTGTCTTTGGGATGCGGATTGGGCACCCGGTCGAGCTTGGCTGCCTCGGGAGAGGCAGGCATCCCGACCTGATGGCCGAGCTGCAACGAGGCCGGCTCTTGAAGCGAAGCAGTCTTGGCTTTGGTGATCCGGGGCTTTTTCGACATAAGTGTCTCCGTTTGCCGTCTGATAGCCCGTTCTGACGAAAACGTCACGGGATCAAACACTTCGGATGCCCTTTTCCGGCGCGCCGCCTTCCTGTAGAAGCTGCCGCAAACCTCCAAACCGATCCTGAAAGGGCGCACATGACCGCAATCGTCGACATCATCGGCCGCGAAATCCTCGACAGCCGTGGCAATCCGACTGTGGAAGTCGATGTGATCCTCGAAGACGGCTCGCTGGGCCGCGCGGCGGTTCCGTCGGGGGCGTCCACCGGCGCGCATGAAGCCGTCGAACTGCGCGATGGCGACAAGGGCCGTTATCTTGGCAAGGGCGTGCAGAAGGCTGTCGATGCGGTCAACGGCGAGATTTTCGATGCCATCGGCGGCATGGAAGCCGAACAGCAGGTGCAGATCGACGAGACCATGATCGGCCTCGACGGCACGCCGAACAAGAGCCGCCTCGGCGCCAACGCCATTCTCGGCGTCTCGCTGGCGGTGGCGAAGGCTGCCGCGGAATCGCTGGGCATGCCGCTTTATCGTTATGTCGGCGGCACTTCGGCGCGCGTGCTGCCGGTGCCGATGATGAACATCGTCAATGGCGGTGTGCATGCCGACAACCCGATCGACTTCCAGGAAATCATGGTGATGCCGGTCGGCGCCAAAACCTTCGCCGAAGGACTGCGCGCAGGCGCCGAAATCTTCCATACCCTGAAAAGCGAACTGAAGAAGGCGGGTCACAACACCAATGTCGGCGACGAGGGCGGCTTCGCGCCGAACCTGCCGTCAGCGGATGCGGCGCTGGACTTTGTCATGAGCGCCATCGGCAAGGCCGGTTACAAGGCCGGCGGCGACATCATGCTGGCGCTGGACTGCGCCTCGACCGAGTTCTTCAAGAACGGCTCATACGTCTATGAGGGCGAGAAGAAGACCCGCTCGCGTTCGGAGCAGGCCAAATATCTCGCCGATCTTGTCTCGCGCTATCCGATCGTCTCCATCGAAGACGGCATGGCGGAAGACGACATGGACGGCTGGAAGGAACTGACCGACCTGATCGGAGGCAAGTGCCAGCTTGTCGGTGACGACCTTTTCGTCACCAACGTCACGCGCCTCGCGGACGGCATCAGGAAGGGCCTCGGTAATTCGATCCTGGTGAAGGTCAACCAGATCGGATCGCTCACCGAGACGCTCGCCGCCGTCGAGATGGCGCACAAGGCGGGCTACACCGCCGTGATGTCGCATCGCTCGGGTGAAACCGAGGACGCCACCATTGCCGATCTCGCGGTGGCCACGAACTGCGGTCAGATCAAGACCGGCTCGCTGGCCCGTGCCGACCGGACCGCCAAATACAACCAGTTGCTGCGCATCGAGCAGGAACTCGGCAATCAGGCGGTTTATGCAGGCCGTTCGGCGCTCAAGGCGCTGGCGTAAATCGGAATGCGCCGGAAGTCACGCCGGCGCATCGCTGCATTTCATTTCCGGACGCGATTGACGGCTTGCCTTGGCAGGCCGTCGCCGTTTTGATCTGGCCCCATCTGCCGGGATTCTGCCGGCACAGGAGACACGACGATGCAAGGTCCGCTGACCGGAATCAAAGTTATTGAAATCGGGCAGGCGCTCGCGGGTCCGCTGGCCGGTGCGATCATGGCCGACATGGGTGCGGACGTGATCAAGATCGAGAAGCCCGACGGCGGCGACGACGCGCGAAGCTGGGGGCCTCCGTTCATCGAGGACGCCTCGATCATGTTTCACGTCACCAACCGCAACAAGCGGTCCGTGACGCTCGACATGAAGAACGCCGGTGACATCGAGAAACTGAAGACGCTTGTCCGCGATGCCGACATTCTGATCCAGAATTTGCGTTCGGGCGTGGTCAACGATCTCGGCATCGGCCCGGAGCATATGCACGCCATCAATCCTCGCCTGATCTACTGTTCGATCTGGGCGTTCGGGCCGAAGGGACCGCTGTCGAAGGCGCCGGGCTTCGATCCGCTGCTGCAGGCCTATGGCGGCGTGATGATGCAGACCGGACGTCACGAGGATCCGCCGACGTTCTGCGCGCCCGCGATCAACGACAAGGCGACCGCGCAATGGTGTGTGATCGGGGCGCTCGGCGCGCTGCAGCAGCGTCATGTCACGGGGAAAGGCTGTGTGATCGACACGTCGCTGCTCGACAGCGCGGCCTCGTGGGTGGACGCATCGCTGGCGACCTATCACATCACGCAGGAACTTTCGCCGCGCACCGGCGCCGCGACACCGACCATCGTGCCGTATCAGGCTTTCGACACCGCGGATCATCCACTTGTCATCGCGGCAGGCTATGACCGCCTGTTTTACAAACTCGCCACCGTGCTCGGATTTCCCGAATGGTGCAGCGATCCGCGTTTTGCCCGGGGCAGGGACCGCTTCGTCCATCGCGACACGCTGATCGGACTGCTGAAGCCGGTGTTGCTGACCAAGACTCGCGCCGAGTGGCTGGCCGCCTTCGAGGCAGCGGGCGTTCCGTGCGCTCCGGTCAACACCATCGCGGAATTGCAGCAGACCGAACAGTTCAAGGCGTCCGACTTGCTGCGCACCTTGCCCGGGAGTGATCTGCCGGTGGTGGGCTTGCCGATTTCCTTTGATGGCCAGCGCCCGCATCCGCATTCCGGTGCCCCGCGTCTGGGGCAGCACAACGACGAGCTGCTGGGCTAGAACACGATCCCGCGAGCCGGGATTAATGCACTTGCATCCTTTTGGGGCGAAGGCTAATTCGCCCCTGCAGGCTCGCATTGTCCTGTTGCTTAAAAGGATCGTTCCATGGCCCATTCCGTCGCTGTCATTGTCGGCAGTCTCCGCAAGGAGTCGTTTTCGCTCAAGATCGCCAAGGCGCTTGCAAAAATTGCTCCGCCGTCGCTGAAACTGGACATCGTGACCCTGCACGGCCTGTCGTTCTTCAATCAGGATCTGGAAGCCGCACCGCCGGCCGACTGGCTCTCGTTTCGCGAGAAAATCCAGAAGTCCGATGCGGTGCTGTTCGTCTCGCCGGAGTACAACCGGTCCGTTCCGGGTGTGCTGAAGAACGCGATTGATGTGGGCTCGCGGCCCTACGGCAAGAGTTCATTCCTGGGCAAGCCCACCGGGATCGTGGTCAACTCGCCGGGACCGCTTGGCGGCGTCGCGGCGGCGATGCACCTGAAAGCATTGCTCCCGGGCATCACCGGGCCGATCATGCAGCAGCCGGAAATCTATCTGAACGGGGTGGGTGACGCATTCGACGACAAGGGCGAACTGACCAAGGAATCCCTTGAAAAGGTGCTGAGGGACTACATCACCGCCTTCGCGGCCTGGGTCGAGAAGCAGGCGGCGTGACGTTGCGATGACAAGACAGCCCGGCTGTTAGCGATGGATTAACCGGGCTGTCGCATCGTGCGTGAATGGTTTCACGCACGCGACTCAAAGCAATCATGACCGGCCTCGCGCTCTATGCGATCGCGGCGGCGCTGATTGCCTATTTCGGGGTCAATGCCTACACCGGCAAATACGGCCTCAACGCGCGGCAGGAACTGGACCACGAAATCGTGCTGCTGACTGCCGAACTGGCCCGGCTCAAGGCCGAGCGGGTGGCCGCCGAGCAAAGAGTCTCGTCGCTTCGTTCCGACCGGGTCGATCCCGACATGCTCGACGAGCGAGCACGCTATCAGCTCGATTATGTGCATCCGCGCGACCTTGTCCGGATGATCGGTCAGAACTAGTATTCCGAACCGGATGTTCGCCTGACAATATCGCAGCAGTCTGCCTGCGTATGACGGATTCCACACGCGCGGAAAACAATGATTCCGGTGATGGTATGACTTGTGGTTTTGCGACGGTGTAACGGCGCGTCGCTTTGGCGCGAACCTGCCGCAGCAGGTTTCAAATTTCAAAAATCCGTCGCTTTGGATTTTAAAATTGCCGTCGCTGCATTGCGTCATAGATGAGTCCGGCGCTGACGCACGCTTTCCTTTCATGCCGATATGAGTTGGAGTAGAGAGGATTGTATCCGCTCTCTTATCCGGACATGACATGTCGCCAAAAGAAACGGCCTCAGCGAAGAAAAGCGCAGCCTCGAAAGACGCAGGCAACGGCTCCCGCCATCCGAACAATCTGACATTTTCAAAGGATCAGGAGCTTCACGCGTTTCGCGAGATGATGCTGATCCGCCGCTTCGAGGAAAAGGCGGGCCAGCTCTACGGCATGGGGGCCATCGGCGGTTTCTGCCATCTCTATATCGGCCAGGAAGCCGTGGTGGTCGGCATGCAGATGTCGCTGGAGAAGGGCGACCAGATCATCACCAGCTATCGCGATCACGGCCACATGCTCGCGTGCGGCATGGAGCCCAAGGGTGTGATGGCCGAACTGACGGGACGTGAAGCCGGCTATTCCAAGGGGAAGGGCGGCTCCATGCACATGTTCAGCAAGGAGAAGAACTTCTACGGCGGCCACGGCATTGTCGGCGCTCAGGTTCCGCTCGGTACCGGCCTCGCTTTCGCCAACCGCTATCGCGGCAACAAGAATGTCGCGGTTGCGTATTTCGGCGACGGCGCCGCCAATCAGGGGCAGGTCTACGAGAGTTTCAACATGGCGGAGCTGTGGAAGCTCCCCGTGATTTACGTCATCGAGAACAACCGCTACGCCATGGGCACCTCGGTGAAGCGCTCGTCGGCGCAGACCGACTTTTCCAAGCGCGGCGCGTCGTTCAATATTCCCGGCGAACAGGTCGATGGCATGGACGTCCGCGCGGTGAAGGCTGCGGGCGACAAGGCGGTGCAGTGGTGCCGCGAGGGCAACGGTCCCTACATCCTCGAAATGCAGACCTATCGTTACCGCGGCCATTCGATGTCCGATCCCGCGAAGTACCGGACCCGCGAGGAAGTGGACAAGGTGCGTCACGACAGCGACCCGATCGAACAGGTGCGCCAGCGACTGCTGGAGTTGAAGGTGAGCGAGCAGGACTTGAAGGCGATCGACGGCGAGGTTCGCGAGATCGTCAACGAGGCGGCGGATTTCGCGCAGCACACGCCAGAGCCGCCCGTGTCCGAGCTTTACACCGACATTTACCGTTAAGCCTGCGAAAGAGAGTCCGGAGCGACCATGCCGATTCAAGTTCTGATGCCCGCGCTTTCGCCGACGATGGAGAAAGGCAACCTCGCCAAATGGCTCAAAAAAGAGGGCGACACGGTCAAGTCCGGCGACGTCATCGCTGAAATCGAAACCGACAAGGCGACGATGGAAGTCGAGGCGACCGATGAAGGCACGCTCGGGAAGATATTGATCCCCGAAGGCACCAGCGACGTCGCGGTCAACACGCCCATCGCCACCATTCTGGCCGACGGCGAAAGCGCGGCCGATCTGGCCAAGGCTCCGGCAGCGGCAAAATCGCCCGCGCCCAATGTTCAGCAGGAAGTTGCCGAGTCCCGCGCGCCCATAGGGGAAGGCAAACCGCAGATCAGCGCGCCCGCGACGCCGGGCGTGCTGCAGTCGCCTGCGCCAATTGCCGAAGCCGATCCCGAAGTGCCGCCCGGCACCGAGATGGTCAAGATGACCGTGCGCGAAGCGTTGCGCGATGCGATGGCCGAGGAAATGCGCCGCGACGAAGACGTCTTCGTCATGGGCGAGGAAGTCGCCGAATATCAGGGCGCCTACAAGATCACGCAGGGCCTGCTGCAGGAATTCGGCGATCGCCGCGTGATTGACACGCCGATCACCGAACATGGTTTCGCGGGTGTCGGCGTCGGCGCGGCGATGGCCGGGCTGAAGCCCATCGTGGAGTTCATGACCTTCAACTTCGCGATGCAGGCCATCGACCAGATCATCAACTCCGCAGCCAAGACGCTCTACATGTCCGGCGGGCAGATGGGCTGCTCCATCGTGTTCCGCGGGCCGAACGGCGCGGCCGCGCGTGTCGCCGCCCAGCACAGCCAGGACTACTCGGCCTGGTACTCGCAGATTCCGGGCCTCAAGGTTGTCTCGCCATATTCGGCGGCGGATGCGAAGGGGCTATTGAAAGCCGCGATCCGCGATCCGAACCCGGTGATCTTCCTCGAAAACGAAATTCTCTATGGTCATTCCGGCGATGTGCCGAAGCTCGACGACTACGTCGTTCCGATCGGCAAGGCGCGCATCGTGCGTTCCGGCAAGGACGTGACGCTGATCGCATGGTCGAACGGCATGACCTACGCGCTGCATGCCGCCGATGAACTCGCCAAGGAAGGCATCGAGGCCGAAGTCATCGACCTGCGCACGCTGCGTCCGCTCGACACCGAAACGATCATCAATTCGGTGAAGAAGACCGGACGCGCGGTCGCTGTCGAGGAGGGCTGGCAGCAGTCTGGCGTCGGCGCGGAAATCGCAGCACGGATCATGGAGCAGGCCTTCGATTATCTCGATGCGCCGGTGGCCCGTGTGTCCGGCAAGGACGTGCCGATGCCGTATGCGGCGAACCTCGAGAAGCTGGCGCTGCCGTCGGTGGCTGAAGTCGTCGATGCGGCCAAGGCCGTGATGTATCGCTGAGAGCGGGAAGAAGATCATGCCGATCAACATTCTGATGCCCGCGCTGTCGCCCACCATGGAGAAGGGCAACCTTGCCAAGTGGCTCAAGAAAGAGGGCGACAAGGTCAAGTCCGGCGACGTGATTGCCGAGATCGAGACCGACAAGGCGACGATGGAAGTCGAAGCTGTGGACGAGGGCACTATCGCAAAGATCCTTGTGCCGGAGGGCACGCAGGACGTTCCCGTCAACACCATGATCGCGGTGCTCGCCGGTGATGGCGAGGACGTGAAGGCGGCGGCAGGTGGTAGCGAGAGTGCGACTCGAACCCCCGACCCGGCGCCGAAAGCTGAGGCTCCCAAAGCTGCGGCACCAACCGCAGCTCCGGCACCTGTTGCGGCACCGGCTCCTGCAAAACCCGCTGCTGCGGCCGCTCCTGCGCAGAGCAATGGTGCACGTATTTTCTCGTCGCCATTGGCGCGCCGTCTCGCCAAGGAAGCGGGCATTGATCTGTCACGTGTGACCGGTACCGGCCCGCATGGCCGCGTGGTGGCCCGTGACATCGGCGAAGCCAAATCCGGCAAAGGCCTCAAGCCTGCCGCTGCAGCCGGTGCTCCTGCGGCAAGCGCGGGTGCGGTCGGCGCGCCGGCGATGTCGGATCAGCAAATCCTCGCGCTGTACGAGGAGGGCGCCTATGAAAGCGTGCCGCACGACTCGATGCGCCGGACCATCGCGCAGCGTCTCACCGCAGCGACGAATTCGATGCCGACGTTCTACCTCACGGTGGATTGCGATCTTGGCAAGCTGAACGCGGCGCGCGAGGAAATCAACGCCGCTGCGGGCAAGAGCGCCGACGGCAAGCCGCTCTACAAGCTCTCGGTCAACGACTTCGTCATCAAGGCGATGGCGATCGCGCTGCAGAAGATTCCCGAGGCCAACGTGTCATGGACGGAAGCTGCCATGCTGCGCCACAGGCATTCGGACATCGGCGTCGCCGTGGCGCTGCCCTTCGGCCTGATTACGCCGATCATCCGGCAAGCCGAAGTGAAAACGCTCTCGGCCATCTCCAGCGAGATGAAGGACCTCGCCGCGCGCGCGAAGGCCAAGAAGCTCAAGCCGAACGAATATCAGGGCGGCACATCGTCGGTGTCGAACCTCGGCATGTACGGCATCAAGGACTTCACCGCGGTGATCAATCCGCCGCAGTCGTCGATCCTTGCTGTCGGCACGAGCGAGGACCGCGCCGTGGTGCGCAACGGCCAGATCGTCGCCGCCAGCATGATGAGCGTGACCCTGTCCTGCGATCATCGCGCCATCGACGGTGCGCTGGGCGCGGAACTGATCACGGCGTTCAAGAAGCTGATCGAAAATCCGGTGATGATGGTCGTGTAGGCCGGGAGCGCGCATGCGCCGGTTTCTGATCATTCTTCTGGCCTGCGCGCTCGGTCTGGCCATGGCATTCGCTTTCGGTTTCGCAGCAAACCTGCTGCGGCCATGCACCGGCGAAGGGCTGTCCTGTTCGATGACCAAGGTGATCGGCTTCATCTACACGCCGGTCTTCGGCGTGGTGGCGCTGATCTGCTTCGCGGTCGCCGTGTTCTGGAAAGGCAGCGCACGCGCCCTGAATATCGCGCTGCTGGTGCCACTGGTGCCGTTCCTGTTGCTGGTCGTGGTGTTGAAGTATTCGGACATTTCGGTGCGCGAGTTTCATGAAATTCGCGAGCGTGACATTCAGGAAATCCTGCAGATCGCCATTCCCATCGTTCTCACCCTGATCGTCCCATGGGCCGTGCTTCGGCGTTTCGCGAACTGGCTCGAACCCGCCAAAGTGACCGGCATATCGTTCAATGGAGGCGTCCGCTGAGGAACTCCGCAACCATCGGACCGGCAGGCTGGGCGATGGCCGCTGTTGCGGGCATGCTTTTATGCGCGAGCGCCACGGCGCATGCGCTGACGCAGCCGAAGGTTGACAGGCTGCCCGATGCGCCGAAATCCGTCCTGTTCGTCGGCAATAGTTACTTCTACTACAACAACAGCCTGCACGATCATGTGCTCAGTCTGCTGCGCAGCGCCGATCCCACCGGAACATACACCGCGACCTCTGCGACCATCAGCGGTGCGTCGCTGACCATGCATGATGTGGACAGGCTTCTGTCCGCGCACAAGCGCAAGGAATTCGATGCCGTCATCATGATGGATTGCAGTTGGTGCGCGGTGGATCGCAGGGCCGCGTTCGCCAGAGTTGTTGCGAAAGACGTTGCAGTCGTCCGCAGGCACCGGGCCGCGCCCGTGCTGTTCATGACATGGGCCTATGCCGACAAGCCGCGGATGATCGGCGAACTCGCGGATGTCTATACGGCGGCAGGCAATGCCAACAATGCGCTGGTCGTGCCGGCCGGTCTGGCGTTCGCCCGGTCGCTGTCGCAGCGGCCCGAGCTTGCGCTTCATGTGCCGGACCGGAGCCATCCCACTCTGGCGGGCACATATCTGGCCGCCTGCGTCGTGATGGCGTCGGTCTATCGGCGCTCGCCGGTCGGCAATGCCTATCGCGCAGGACTGGACGACGGGACGGCTGCGTTTCTGCAAACCATCGCATGGGACACCGTGCGGGACTACTACAGGCAGTAACTGAGGGAAGCGCCGGCAGGGCGACGCCAGCCGCTTTCGATGTTAGATTTGTTCGCTATCGGGTGAATGGAGTTCGTAATGGCTGATACATCCTTCGACGTTGTCGTGATTGGCTCCGGCCCCGGCGGGTATGTGACCGCGATCCGCGCCGCGCAACTCGGCTTCAAGACAGCCATTGTCGAGAAGGCCTATCTCGGCGGCATCTGCAACAACTGGGGCTGCATTCCGACCAAGGCGCTGCTGCGTTCGGCGGAAATCTATCACTACATGAAGCACGCCAAGGATTACGGCCTGTCGGCTGACAATGTGTCTTTCGATCCGAAGGCGGTGATCGCGCGCTCGCGCGGCGTGGTGAAGCGCCTCAACGGCGGCGTTGAATTCCTGATGAAGAAGAACAAGATTTCGATCATCTGGGGCGAGGCGACACTCGACGGCGGTGGAAAGTTTACGGTGAAGAAATCCGCCGCTGAGGCTCCAAAAGGATCGCTGGGCGAGGGCGCGTATACCGCCAAGCACATCATCGTCGCCACTGGCGCGCGTCCGCGCGTGCTGCCGGGCCTCGAGCCGGACAAGAAGCTCGTCTGGACCTACTTCGAGGCGATGAACCCCGACAAGATGCCGAAGTCCTTGCTGGTCGTCGGCTCCGGCGCCATCGGCATCGAGTTCGCTTCGTTCTACCGCACGATGGGGGCGGAGGTCACCGTGGTCGAGGTGCTGCCGCAAATCCTGCCGGTCGAGGATGCGGAGATCGCGGCTTTCGCCCGCAAGCAGTTCGAGAAGCAGGGCATCAAGGTGATATCGGGCACCAAGGTCACCAAGCTCGACAAGAAGGCCGACAGCGTGGTCGCCACCATCGACGATGGCAAGAAGCCGTTTACGCTGGAGGTGGATCGCGTCATCTCGGCGGTCGGCGTGGTCGGCAACATTGAGGGCTTCGGACTCGAAAAGCTCGGCGTGAAGACGGATCGCGGCTGCATCGTCATCGACGGCTATGGCAAGACTAACGTGCCCGGCATCTATGCCATCGGCGACGTCGCCGGTCCGCCGATGCTGGCGCACAAGGCCGAGCATGAAGGCGTGATTTGCGTCGAGGCCATCAAGGGACTGCATCCGCATCCGATGGACAAGACATTGATCCCGGGCTGCACGTATTGCCATCCGCAGATCGCGTCGGTGGGTCTCACCGAGGCAAAGGCGAAGGAGGCCGGCAAGGACATTCGCGTCGGCCGTTTCCCGTTCGTCGGCAACGGCAAGGCCATCGCGCAGGGCGAAGATCAGGGCATGGTGAAGGTGATCTTCGACAAGAAGACCGGCCAGTTGCTGGGCGCGCACATGGTCGGCCACGAAGTAACCGAACTCATTCAGGGCTTCGTGGTGGCGATGAACCTCGAGACCACCGAGGAAGAACTCTTCCACACCATCTTCCCGCATCCGACCATTTCGGAGACCATGAAGGAAGCGGTGCTCGATGCCTACGGCCGCGTGCTGAACATGTAGCTCCGCAACGCGGAGTCCGATCCAGATCAAGGCGCCCGGATCCGAGGCGGCCTGCAATCGTCAGTGAGGATAGTCCGACGTGCTGATTGCGGTGTTCGCCGATATCCATGCCAACCGTCAGGCGTTCGAGGCTTGCCTTGCGCGTGCGAGAAACGACGGCGCGGAGAAAATCTACCTGCTCGGCGACATCGTAGGGTATGGCGCGGACCCGGACTGGTGCACGCAGACGGCGATGGACCTGATCGGGCAGGGCGCGCTCGCCGTTCGTGGCAATCATGACAATGCCATTGCGGTCCCCAGCGAACGCATGAACGTGAAAGCGCAGGTCGCAATCGAGTGGACGCGGAACGTACTCGGCCGCGCCGAGCGGGATTTTCTAGCAAGGTTGCCGTTGGCGATTGAGGACGCCGGACGGCTTCTCGTTCATGCCGACGCCACCGCCCCGGCGCAGTGGCACTATGTGATGGACGGCCAGAGCGCGGCACGAAGTCTGGATGCGACTCACCTGCCTCTCACGTTGTGCGGCCACGTCCACATTCCGGCACTCTATTCGCTCTCCTCGGTCGGAAAGATCACGCCGTTCACCCCCAAGACGGGCGTGCCGATCCAGTTGTTGAAAGGCCGGCAATGGCTCGCCGTGCTGGGCTCTGTCGGCCAGCCGCGCGACGGCAATCCGGCGGCGTCTTATGCGATGCTGGACACCGAGCGGAACGAGATCACTTTTTGCCGCGCGCCTTACGACATCGACGCGGCCGCCGCGCGAATTCGCGACAACGGATTGCCTCCATCGCTCGCCGAGCGATTGTACGAGGGGCATTGATGGCCAAGCCCGATCTCGTTCCCGGCGAGGTGCTGGACGGCTTTCTGGTCGAGGAAAAAGTCCATCGCGGCGGCATGGCGACGCTCTGGCGTGTGTCGCATCCGGATCATCCGCAGCCGATGCTGATGAAAGTGCCCCGGCTTGGCGACAGTCCTGATCCCGCGGCGATTGTCAGTTTCGAGATGGAGCAGATGATCCTGCCGCGTCTCTCCGGCATCCATGTTCCGAAATTCATAGCTCTGGGAGACTTCTCCACACCGCAGCCCTACATCGTGATGGAGCGCGTTCCCGGCAACACGCTTTACAAGCGCTTGCCGGACCTGCCGCTGCCGTATGAGGAGGCCATCGGGATCGGGATCAAGGTCGCGACGGCGCTGGACGACCTGCACCGGCAGAATGTCGTTCACCTCGACATCAAGCCGAGCAACATCATGTTCAGGCCGACGGGAGAGGCGGTGCTGATCGACTATGGCCTGTCGCATCACGACCATCTGCCCGATCTGATGCTGGAGGAGTTTCGCGTTCCATTCGGGACCGCTCCTTACATGGCGCCCGAGCAACTGCTGGATATCCGCAACGATCCCCGCAGCGACCTGTTCGCGCTCGGCGTGCTGCTTTACTTTTTCACGACGGGAGAGCGGCCGTTCGGTGAAGCTGAAACCTGGAGCGGGATGCGGCGGCGGCTTTGGCGCGACCCCGTGCCGCCGCGCCGGTTGCGGCCGGACTATCCGCCCTGGCTGCAGGAGATCGTGCTGCACTGTCTCGCGGTGCAGCCGGCATGGCGTTATCCGTCGGCCCGGCAGCTTGCGTTCGACCTGGGCAATCCCGATCAGGTCAAGATTACCGCGCGCGGCGAGCGGCTGAAGCGCGACGGTCTCGCAACCGTTCTGCGAAGGCGCTTCAACAACGAACTCATGCTGGCGCGGCCGCGGCCGGATATCGCCTCGCACCTTGCCCAGGTTCCGATCGTCGCCGTCGCCATCAATCTCGATGACTCCAGTGAGGCTCTGAACGAGGCCCTCCATACCGAGGCGGCCCGCATTGCCAAGGCTGTTCCCGGCGCGCGGCTGGCCTGTCTCAACGTGCTCAAGCTCGCGCGTCTTGCGGTCGATCACGCGCTGGACGAGGAAGGGCACAGCAAGCATGTCGGCCGCCTTGCCGAACTGAAGAACTGGGCGCGGACGCTTGGACTCGGCGAGGAGAGTTATACGGTTCATGTGATCGAAGCCTTCGATCCGGCAAATGCGATTATCGAGTTCGCCAGTTCCAATCTGGTCGATCACATCCTGATCGGCGCGCGGGAAAAGTCGTTCCGGAAGAAGGTCCTCGGCAGCGTATCGGCCAAGGTCGCGGCGGAAGCGCCGTGCAGTGTTACAGTTGTCCGTCCGACTCGCCTGCGGCCGGGTTACGACGGAGAAGGGCGGGCGTAGCGGGGTTTCTCCGGCGGCGTAAGCGCAACGTCGCACTGTTCTGGTAAAATCGGACTATAATTGAATAGGCAATGAGGGGATTCGACGATGAATGAAGCACAGGCGTTTCTGAGCCAGCCCGGGGTGGGTTTCTTCACCATGCTCCTGATCGGCGCTATCGCTGGCTGGATCGCGGAGCGGGTCACCTCGTCGGACCACGGCATCTTTACCAACATCCTTGTGGGCATTGCCGGATCGTTCGTTGGCGCGAAACTGGCCGAGATCGCTGAAGTGCCGGTGTTCGGCTTCTGGCGCACGCTGGTGTCAGCCGCGATCGGCGCGGT
This sequence comes from Afipia sp., assembly GCA_050249215.1. Lineage (GTDB taxonomy): Bacteria > Pseudomonadota > Alphaproteobacteria > Rhizobiales > Xanthobacteraceae > Afipia. The sequence continues at coordinate 139,740 of JBFWQX010000003.1, read as the reverse complement.
GATCCTGCTGTTTGCCTGGCGCATGATCCGGGGAAGGTAACGCTGGGGAGCCGTCACCCTTCGAGGCTCGCAAAAAGCTCGCACCTCAGGATGACGCTCCGAGCGCCACGTCATCCTGAGGTGCGAGCCGCGCGGCGGCGAGCCTCGAAGGATGCTGCCCCCGCTGCCGTTGCCGCGCCGCAACGAATGTTGCGGCTCTACAACACTTTGTGAACATTTAACCCTTGCCCCAGCAAGCGCTTGCGCGCGCCGCTATTTAGCCACACGCCTCCATGAGATCATTTCTTCGTAGGCTGAATGCTGCGGCCTCCGCGATGCCATTGGAAGAAACTCCCGTTTTCAGGGGTTTTCCGGGTCTTCGCGGGCGGATCGCGGGACAAGGGTCACGATGGACGCGAAGACCAACATCAAGGCGCGACTGCCAAGCCGTCATGTGACGGAAGGTCCCGCGCGTGCGCCCCATCGGTCCTACCTCTATGCCATGGGCCTCACCACCGAGCAGATTCACCAGCCGTTCGTCGGCGTGGCGTCCTGCTGGAACGAGGCCGCTCCCTGCAATATCGCCCTGATGCGTCAGGCTCAGGCCGCCAAGAAGGGCGTGGCGGCTGCGGGCGGCACCCCCCGCGAGTTCTGCACCATCACCGTGACCGACGGCATCGCCATGGGCCATGACGGCATGCGCTCGTCGCTTCCGTCGCGCGAAACCATTGCGGACTCGGTGGAATTGACCGTCCGCGGCCATTCCTACGATGCCCTGATCGGTCTCGCCGGCTGCGACAAGTCGCTGCCCGGCATGATGATGGCCATGCTGCGGCTGAACGTGCCGTCGATCTTCATCTATGGCGGGTCGATCCTGCCGGGCAATTTCCGGGGCCAGCAGGTCACCGTCCAGGACATGTTCGAGGCGGTCGGCAAGCATTCCGTTGGAGAGATGTCCGACGAGGATCTGGACGAAATCGAGCGGGTGGCGTGCCCGTCGGCGGGCGCCTGCGGCGCCCAGTTCACCGCCAACACCATGGCGACCGTGTCCGAGGCCATCGGTCTGGCCCTGCCGTATTCGGCCGGAGCGCCAGCGCCTTACGAAATCCGCGACAGCTTCTGCATGGCGGCGGGCGAAAAGATCATGGAATTGATCGCCAGGAATATCCGCCCGCGCGATATCGTCACCCGCAAGTCCCTGGAAAACGCCGCCGCCGTCGTCGCTGCGTCCGGCGGTTCGACCAATGCCGCGCTGCATCTGCCGGCCATGGCCCATGAATGCGGCATTGAATTCGACCTGTTCGACGTTGCCGAAATCTTCAAAAAGACACCGTATATCGCGGATTTGAAGCCGGGCGGTCGTTATGTCGCCAAAGATATGTTCGAGGCTGGTGGAATACCGCTTCTGATGAAGACGCTGCTTGATCACGGATATCTGCACGGCGACTGCATGACGGTCACCGGCCGCACCATCGCCGAAAACCTCAAGAGCGTGAAATGGAATCCGCATCAGGACGTGGTGCGTCCTGCCGACAAGCCGATCACCGTGACCGGTGGCGTTGTCGGCATGAAGGGCAATCTCGCGCCGGACGGCGCGATTGTGAAAGTCGCTGGGATGTCGGTGCTGAAGTTCACGGGACCTGCGCGTTGCTTCGATTGCGAAGAAGACGCGTTCGAGTCCGTCAACAACAGGACCTACAAGGAAGGCGATGTCATCGTGATCCGCTACGAGGGCCCCAGGGGCGGCCCCGGGATGCGCGAAATGCTTCAGACCACGGCGGCGCTGACCGGGCAGGGCATGGGCGGCAAGGTGGCTCTCATCACCGACGGACGTTTCTCGGGAGCCACGCGCGGCTTCTGCGTCGGCCATGTCGGACCGGAAGCCGCCGTCGGCGGGCCGATCGGCCTGATCCGCGACGGTGACATCATCGAGCTCGATGCCGTGAACGGCACGCTCAGCGTCAAGCTGACCGATGCTGAACTGGCCGAGCGCAAGAAGGCCTGGAAGCCGCGTGAAACCTCGGTCGGCTCGGGCGTGCTCTGGAAATATGCCCAGCAGGTCGGTCCTGCGGTTAAAGGCGCCGTGACCCATCCGGGCGGTGCGGCTGAAAAGGTGTGCTATGCGGACATTTGAACGCATGTACATCAGGAAGAATTTGGGCCTTGTCGCCGCCCTGACGTTTGCCGTTTTCGCGGCGTCCCCAGCCATGGCCTTCGAGGGCACACAGCCGGGCGGGCAGGAGGCTGCGCTGCCGATGGTTCCTGCGCCCGGCGGCATCGGACTCATCAAGAAGCCCGTCCCGCCGGCCGATATTCCGCAGGCTGCGCCTGCGGCCTCGCTGACGGCCCTGCAGTACGCCGCCGAAGGCGGGCATCCGATCGCGCAATGGAAACTCGGGCGGATGTACGCCAGGGGCGACGGCGTGGCGCAGGACGACCTGCGCGCCTACGATTATTTCAGCAAGATCGCGAATGCCCATGCGGAAGACAGCCCGTCCGCGCCGCAGGCCGCGATCGTCGCCAATGCCTTCGTTGCGCTGGGCCGTTATTACGTGTCCGGCATCCCGAACTCGAAGGTGAAGCCCGATCCGGAACGGGCACGCGAGATGTTCTCCTACGCCGCCTCGTATTTCGGCAACGCCGAAGCCCAGTACAATCTGGCGCGGATGTATCTCGATGGCGTCGGCATGCCGCCCGACTCCAAGTACGGTATCCGCTGGCTTGGTCTTGCCGCGCGCAAGGGCCAGCATCAGGCGCAGGCGCTGCTCGGCCAGATGCTGTTCAACGGCAAGGGCCTGCAGCGGCAGGCCGCGCGCGGACTGATGTGGCTGACGTTGGCGCAGGACAGTGCTGGCCCGGATGAGGTCTGGATCAGGGACAGCTACAAGACCGCGATGGCCAAGGCCTCCGACGATGACCGCGCCATGGCCTTGCAGATGCTCGAGCGCTGGGTGCAGGGCCGCCGGGATTGACATCTGTCATTCCGGACAGTTCGCGTAGCGGACTGATCCGGAATCCCGAAGAGTTCATCACAAACAACATCTGGATTCCGGGTTCGCTCGCAAGCGCTCGCGCCCCGGAATGACTGGTTTCGTCAATTCAAATCCAGATCAATCCACACCGGAACGTGATCTGACGCCTTTTCCCAGCCGCGCACATGCTTGTCGATACCGGCATCCATCAGCCTGTCGCTGGCCTGCGGCGACAGCAGCAGGTGGTCGATCCGGATGCCGTTGTTCTTCGGCCATGCGCCGGCCTGATAATCCCAGAAGGTGTACTGGCCGGGCTGGTCGTTGACCGCGCGGAAGGCGTCGGTGAGGCCGAGGTTGAGCAGGGCGCGGAAACGCTCGCGGGTCTTGGGCAGGAACAGCGCATCGTTCGCCCAGGCCGCCGGGTTATAGACGTCGCCGTTGGCCGGAATGACATTGAAGTCGCCCGCCAGAACCAGCGGCTGCTCGCCCTTCATGCGCTCCTTCGTATAATCAAGAAGACGCTCCATCCATTTGATTTTATATGGATATTTATCCGTTTCCGGAGGATTTCCGTTGGGCAGGTAAAGGCACGCGATCCGTAGCGAGCCATTCGGATACGACACCACGCCTTCGAGGAAGCGGGCGTGCAGGTCGTCCGGATCGCCCCCGAGACGGGGCGTGGTTTCGTCGAAGCGATACTTCGACAGCAGCGCCACGCCGTTGAAGGTCTTCTGCCCGTGGGTGACCACGTTGTAGCCGAGCGCCTCGATCGGCTCGCGCGGGAACGCCTCGTCCATGCACTTGATCTCCTGCAGGCAGACGATGTCCGGCTCGCGCTCCTTGAGCCAGGTGAGCAGGTGGTCCAGCCGCTGCCGGATGGAATTCACGTTCCAGGTGGCGATCCGCATGGGCAGGTCCGTTAGCTAAATGAGCGATATTTCATGTGTGTGGCGTACCACGATCCCGGCGGGTGTGATAAGCCGGATGCAAATAACGCTGGAAAACCAGTGGAAAGGGAGACAGGGCCGTTCGCCGGGAGCGCGGGACCGCACCTGTAAAGCATGATGACGGGTTCCACCTTCAAGAAGCGCGGTTTGCTGATCGCCGGCCTTTGCGTCGCCGCGGTAGCCGTTTACGCGACGCGCGACATGTGGACGGGCGGCGCGGCCCCGGCGAAGCAGGCGCCACGGCCGCGCGCGGTTTCCGTGGAAATCGCAAAGGCGGAGAAGAAGCAGGTTCCCGTGGACGTGGATTCCATCGGAACCGTGACGCCGATCTCAAGCGTTGCGCTGAAATCGCGGCTGGAGACCACCATCATCGCGGTTCACTTCGAGGACGGCGCGCGGGTAAAGCAGGGCGACCTGCTGTTCACGCTCGATTCCCGCCAGATCGACGCGCAGATCGCGCAGGCCGAAGGCAACCTCGCGCGTGACCGCTCGCAACTCGCCGCCGCCGAACGCGACATGAAGCGCTTCAACGAACTGATCGGCAAGGGCGCCACCACGCAGGTCAATGTCGATAACGCCAAGACCGCGTTCGACAACGCCACCGCGACCATTCAGGCCGATGAGGCCATCCTCGACAATCTCAAGGTTCAGAAAAGCTACACCCTGATCAAGGCGCCGATCAGCGGACGGATCAGCGCGGCCTCGGTCAAGGTCGGCAATTTCGTGCGTCCGGCGGATACCACGCCGCTGGCGACCATCAACCAGATGGCGCCGGTCTACGTGGCCTTCGCCATTCCGCAGCGTGTGCTGAGTGATCTGCGTGACGCGATGAAAGACGGCAAGTCGTCGGTGACCGCGACCATTCCCGGCAATGACAAATCCGAAACCGGAACCGTCGCCATGGTCGAGAATACGGTCGACGCCACCACCGGCATGGTGACGGTGCGCGGCATGATGGGCAACGAGAGCGAGGTTCTCTGGCCCGGCGTGCTCGTCAACACGACGCTGACAATCCGGGCCGAGAGCGCTGTTGTTGTGCCTTCGGTCGCCGTGCAGCGGAGCCAGACCGGCAACTTCGTGTTCATGGTCAAGGACGGGAAGGCGCAGATGCAGCCGGTGACGGTCAATCGCACCTTCCGTGGTCTTTCGGTGATCGAAAACGGGCTTCAGGGCGGTGAGGATGTCGTCATCGACGGACAACTGCTGCTGTCCAACGGCTCGCCGGTCGAACCGCGCAGCCGCAAGGCCGGAGCCTGATGGAAACATTGCGATATGCACGATCTGCTCCCTCTCCCCGGTGGGGAGAGGGCTGGGGTGAGGGGAACTAAATCTCTCGAGAGATTCTACGCCCTCACCCGACTTCGCTGACGCGAACTCGACCTCTCCCCACGGGAGAGGTGGGCTAAACGATGGAGCGGTAAGGATACACGCATGAATCTCTCGGAGCTTTGCATTCGCAGACCGGTGATGACGACGCTGATGACGGCGTCGATCATCGCGTTCGGCGTTTTCGGCTTCCGGCTGCTGCCCGTCTCGGCTTTGCCCAAGGTGGATTTTCCGACCATCGCAGTCACCGCGACATTGCCCGGCGCGAGCGCGGATACGATGGCCGCCTCCGTCGCGGGTCCGATCGAACGCCAGTTGTCCACGGTCGCGGGCATTTCCTCGATGTCGTCGAGTTCGTCGCAGGGCACGACCACCATCACCATCCAGTTCGATCTGAACCGCAGCATCGACGGCGCCGCGCTTGACGTGCAGACCGCGCTCACGGTGGCCCAGCGCCGCCTGCCGGTCGAAATGATTATCCCGCCGACGTTCCGCAAAGTGAACCCGGCCGAATTCCCGATCCTGTTCCTGTCGATGAATTCGGAGACGCTGCCGCTCTCCACCGTCAATGAATATGGCGACATCACCGTGGGGCAGGCGCTGTCGCAGATTCCCGGCGTCGCGCAGGTTTTGATCTACGGCGCGCAGAAATTCGCCATTCGCGTGCAGGCCGATCCGGAAGTCGCCGCCGCGCGCGGACTGTCGCTGGAGGATATCCGCGCCGCGGTCTCGCGCGCCAATTCCTCGACGCCGGTCGGCACGCTCAACGGCCCGAAGCAGGACATCGCGCTGCAGGCTTCGGCGCAGTTGAACAAGGCCATCGACTACCGGCAGGTGGTGGTGGCCTGGCGCAACGGCTCGCCGGTCAAGCTGGATGAAGTCGCCAAGATCTACGACAGCGTCGAGAACGACAAGATCGCGACCTGGTTCAACGGCCGGCGCGCGATCGTGCTGGCGATCCAGAAGCAGCCCGACGCCAACACCGTCGCGGTGGTCGATGCCGTGCGGGCGAAGCTGCCCTCGCTGCGCGCGCAGATCCCGCCGTCGGTGACGATGGATGTGATGCTCGACCGCTCGGTGTCGGTGCGCGAGTCGGTGGCGGACGTCGAGGAAACGCTGCTGATCGCCATCGGTCTTGTGATCGTGGTCATCTTCCTGTTCCTGCGGTCGGCCTCCGCGACCTTCATCCCGGCGCTGGCGGTTCCGATCTCGCTGTTCGGCACCTGCGCCGTGATGTACACGCTCGATTATTCCATCAACAACATGACGCTGCTGGCGCTGACCCTGTCGGTCGGATTCGTGGTGGACGACGCCATCGTCATGCTCGAAAACATCGTGCGGCATATCGAAGAGGGCATGAATCCCTACGAGGCCGCGCTGAAGGGCGCGCGCGAAATCGGCTTCACGATTCTGTCGATCACGTTCTCGCTGATCGCGGTGTTCATCCCGGTGCTGCTGATGGGCGGCATCGTCGGCCGCGTGTTCCGCGAATTCGCGGTGACCATTTCCGTCGCCATCATCGTCTCGGGCTTCGTGTCGCTGACGTTGACGCCGATGTTGTGCGCGCGGGTGCTGAAAGCCCATGATCCGCACCATCGGCCCAACTTCGTCCTGCGCTGGTTCGAGGCGATGTTCAACGGATGGCTGCGCGCCTACGAGTGGGCGCTCGATCGCGTGCTCGCCTACAAGTTCATCATGCTGATGGTGACGCTGGCGACGCTCGGCGCAACCGTCTGGCTCTACGTCATCGTGCCCAAGGGATTCTTCCCGCAGGAAGACACCGGCTTTCTCGTCGGCGTCACCGAGGCCGCGACGGATACCTCGTTCGCGGCGATGAGCGAGCGGCAGAAGGTGCTGGCCGATGCCTTGCGGGCCGATCCGGCCGTCGAGTTCGTCAACAGCACCGTCGGCTCCGGCGGTCCCAACGCCACGGCCAATTACGGCCGGCTGTTCATCGGGTTGAAGCCGAAGGACGAGCGTGCGCCGGTTCAGCAGGTCGTCGCCCGGTTCCGCCAGACGGCGTTGCAGGTGCCGGGGTTGCAGGCCTTCTTCCAGAGCATCCAGAACCTCAACATCGGCGGACGTGCGTCGAAGAGCCAGTATCAGTACACGCTACAAAGCGGCGACACAGAATCGCTCTATCGCGTCGCGCCCGAGATGCGCGACCGCATCGCCAAGGTGCCCGGACTGCTGGACGTCACCACCGATCTCTACATCAAGAACCCGCAGCTCACCGTCGAGATCGACCGCGAAAAGGCGGCGGTTTATGGCGTCACAGCGGACCAGATCCGCAACCAGTTGTTCAACGCCTATGGCGCGCGGCAGGTCGGCACGATCTACATGCCCTCGAACGACTATCAGATCATTCTCGAGGTGCAGCCGAAGTTCCGGGTCGATCCGACCGATCTGTCCAAGCTGTACGTCAAGACGGCCAACAACCAGACCATCCCGCTCGAAACGGTGGCGAAGATGGTGCCGACCGTCGGCCCGCTGCAGATCAATCATCAGGGCCAGCAGCCCGCGGTGACGATTTCGTTCAACCTCGCGCCGGGGACATCGCTCGGCTACGCGGTGGACAGGATCACCCGGATCGAACAGGACTCGAACCTGCCGGCGACGATCGCCACCGGCTTCTCGGGTACGGCGCAGGTGTTCCAGGATTCGCTGCGCGGGCAGGGCGTCCTGATCCTCGCCGCCGTGTTCGCGGCGTTCGTGATCCTCGGCATTCTCTACGAGAGTTTCATCCATCCGATCACGATCATTTCCGGCCTGCCGTCGGCGGGCATCGGCGCGATCCTGACCCTGATGCTGTTCAAGATGGAGTTGTCGGTGATCGCGATGATCGGCATCGTCATGCTGGTCGGCATCGTCAAGAAGAACGCGATCATGATGGTGGACTTCGCCATCGAGCGCCGCGCCGTCGGCCTCAGCGCCGAGCACGCGATCCGCGAAGCGGCGCTGCTGCGGTTCCGCCCGATCATGATGACCACCTTCGCGGCGATCTTCGGCACGCTGCCGATTGCGCTCGGCGCAGGGGCGGGCGCCGAACTGCGTCAGCCGCTCGGTGTCTCCGTAGTCGGCGGTCTTCTGGTGTCGCAATTGCTGACGCTGTTCATCACGCCGGTGGTCTACATCTATCTCGACCGGATCGACCGCCGGCTGCGCCATCGCCTCGATCCGACCCTGCAGGAGCCGGCGGACGCGCCGCGCGTCGCGGCGGCCGAATAGAATGTTCACGCGAAGGGGACAGATGAGGGCATGCTGGTGGGTCGCAATCGCCGCTATCGTGATGTGCGCCGCCGGTCCGGTGCGCGCATCGGAAGAACCGATCGAAATCTTCGACGCGCACCTGCACTATAACTGGGAGCCGAAGCCGTATTACGAGCTCGACGAAGTGCTCGCGTTGTTCAAAAAACACCGTGTCACCGGCATCCTGGCGACCAGCCGTCCCAATACCGGCACCCATGCGCTAATGGACGCGAAAGCGGACGGCCTGTGGATCGTCCCGTTCATCCGGCCTTATCGCGTGCGTCCCGATATCCAGACCTGGTTCAACGATCCGACGATCTTCGATCTGGTGCAGGACGAGTTCAAGCGCGGCTACTATCGCGGCATCGGCGAGTTTCATCTGTCGGGAAAGGCGGCTGCGAGCGAGTGGGTGAAGAAGGCGGTCGATTTCGCCGTCGCGAACGATCTCTATCTGCACGCCCACGCTGACGATGAAGCTGTCGAAATTCTGATGCGCCATAATGGCCGCGCGAAAATCATCTGGGCGCATACCGGCTTTGGCCTCGCGCCGAATCGTGTCGCGGCGATGCTGGCGACCTATCCGCAATTATGGGGTGAGCTGTCCTACCGCAGCGGCATCACCGGCGCGGGCGGCGTGCTGACGCCGGAATGGCGGGCGATGTTCGAGAAATATCCGGATCGTTTTCTGCTGGGATCGGATACGTGGATCAGTGAACGCTGGGCGAGCTACGGTTCGATCATGGCCGAATATCGCGGCTGGCTGAAGCAATTGCCGCTGCCGGTTGCGAAACAGATCGCGCATGGCAACGCGAAGCGTCTGTTTGCGGAGAAGAAGTAGAGCTACATTTCTTTTTTGTCATGCCCGGGCTTGTCCCGGGCATCCCGATAGCGATGCACCGTGCTCAACCAATCGAGATCACCGGGACAAGCCCGGTGATGACAACAGAGAGTTCTGGTCCATAAAAGATTCAGATCGAAAAACTCGTCCCGCAGCCGCAGGACGCGGTGGCGTTCGGGTTGTTGACGCGGAACGACGCGCCGATCAGATCGTCCACGAAGTCGACTTCCGATCCGGCGAGGAACGGCACCGACGAGGGGTCCACCAGCACCACGGCGCTGTCCCGCTCGATGACAAGATCGTCGTCGGCGCGGGCGCGTTCGACATCGAACTTGTACTGGAACCCCGAGCAGCCGCCGCCTTCGACGCTGATGCGGAGCATCGCGCCGTCGCCTTCCGATTTCAGGATGGCGCCGATTCGCTTCGCGGCCCGTTCCGAAATCGTGACGTTGGTGGCGGTATCGGTCATAACAGTCTCCGAAATCACGGGTATTTAACTGGTTCCGTGTGGCATAGTTAAGTGCGCTGAACGCCAGAATCAAACACCGAAAGTAGAATAATTCGATGTCGGTCGGAATGGCTGCCCCTCCTGCGGTCTATGGCTCCGATCCCGGTCAGAGCCGGGGGCGGCGCTTCAACGAGCCGCCGAGCCTGCGCCGCAGCGCCTTCCGCCGCGATTGCGACCGGGTGATCCACTCCAACGCCTTCCGCCGCCTGAAGCACAAAACCCAGGTTTTCGTGTTCCACGAAGGCGATCATTACCGCACCCGCCTGACCCATACGCTGGAGGTTGCGCAGATCGCCCGCGCGCTGGCGCGGCAGCTCGGCCTCGACGAGGACCTGACGGAGACACTGGCGCTGGCCCACGACCTCGGCCATCCGCCTTTCGGCCATGCCGGGGAGCGGGCTTTGGACGAATGCCTGCGGGCGCATGGCGGGTTCGACCACAATGCGCAGAGCCTGCGCGTGGTGACGTTGCTGGAGCGGCGCTATCCGCAGTTCGACGGCCTCAATCTGACATGGGAATCCCTCGAAGGCATCGTCAAGCACAATGGTCCGCTGATCGACCGCAACGGCGAGCCGGTCGGGCGTTATCGCGAGCATGGCGTGCCGGTCGGCATCTCGGAATATGTCGCGTATCACGATCTCGAATTGTGGAGCTACGCCTCGCTGGAAGCGCAGGTCGCCGCCGTCGCCGACGATATCGCCTACGACGCCCATGACATCGACGACGGACTGCGGGCAGGGCTGTTCACGGTCGATGACCTCGGCGCCATTCCGCTGATCGCGGACATCAATGCGGTGATCACGGCGCGCTATCCGGTTCTTGATGAGACGCGCCGCGGGGCCGAACTGGTGCGCGAGCTGATCTCCTATCTGATCGAGGACGTGTTTTCGGAGACGCGCCGGCGGCTTGGTACGGCAAATCCCGGCAGCGCCACCGATGTGCGCAATCACAACGCCGCGCTGGTCGGGTTCTCGAAGGAAGCCGAAACAACCGAGGCGATGATCAAGCGTTTCCTCAAGACGCACATGTACCGCCACGAGCGGGTCATGCGCGTGATGCGGGACGCGGAGGCCGTGGTGCGCGATCTGTTCGCCCGCTATCAGGCCGAACCGGGCGATCTGCCCGCCGAATGGCTGCCCCATGAGGGCGAAGACGGCGAGGCGGGCCGCGCCCGCCGGATCGGCGATTTCATTGCTGGAATGACCGACAGATACGCCATTATCGAGCACCGGCGGCTTTTTGACTCGACCCCGGATTTGCGTTAGGCGGCGGCCTGAAAAAGGCCAAATCGCCGCGGATTACAGGACGTCTCATGACTTCGCCCAACCATCCCCCGCATCTGTTCGCCGACGTGCTTTCGCGCGTGCATGCCGTGTGCGCGGCGCTGGGCCGCGAGGGCACGCTGCCGGAGGGGATCGACCTGTCGCGCGTGGTGGTCGAGCCGCCGAAGGATGCGGCCCACGGCGACATGGCGACCAACGCCGCGATGGTGCTGGCCAAGGAAGCCAAGGCGAAGCCGCGCGACCTCGCCGACAAGATCGCCGAGAAGCTCCGCGCCGATCCGCTGGTCGAGACAGTCGATATCGCTGGTCCCGGCTTCATCAACCTGACCCTGAAAACCTCCGCGTGGTTCGGCGCGCTGCGCACCGTGCTGGAGCAGGGCACGGGCTATGGCCGCAGCGCCATCGGCGCAGGCGAAAAGGTCAATGTCGAATACGTCTCCGCCAATCCGACCGGGCCGATGCATGTCGGCCATTGCCGTGGCGCGGTGTTCGGCGACGCGCTGGCGAGCCTGTTGTCATTCGCCGGCTACGACGTCACCAAGGAATACTACATCAACGACGCCGGCGCGCAGGTCGATGTGCTCGCGCGCTCCGCATTCCTGCGTTACCGCGAGGCGCTCGGCGAGAGCATCGGCGAAATTCCGGAAGGTCTTTATCCCGGTGACTATCTGGTGCCGGTCGGCAAGGCGCTTGCAACAGAGTACGGCGACAAGCTGACAAGACAATCCGAAGCCGAATGGCTGCCGCTGGTGCGTGCAAAAGCCATCGCCATGATGATGGACATGATCAAGGGCGATCTCGCCGCGCTCAACATCCGGCACGATGTGTTTTTCTCGGAGCGCTCGCTGAACGAGAACGGCAATGACCGCGTCGGCGCGACTATCGCCGGACTGCGTGCGAAGGGTGATGTCTACGAAGGCCGCCTGCCGCCGCCGAAAGGCGCGCCGGTCGAGGATTACGAGGATCGCGAGCAGACCCTGTTCCGCGCCACCGCGTTCGGCGACGATGTGGATCGTCCGCTGAAGAAGTCGGACGGCTCGTATACGTATTTCGCCTCCGACATCGCCTATCACAAGACCAAGTTCGATCGCGGCTTCCTCAACATGGTGGATGTGTGGGGCGCCGACCATGGCGGCTATATCAAGCGCGTGCAGGCGGCGATCAAGGCCGTCACGAACGACAAGGCGACACTGGATGTGAAGATCGTGCAGCTTGTGAAGCTGCTGCGGGGCGGCGAGCCGGTGAAAATGTCGAAACGCTCCGGCGATTTCGTCACGCTGCGCGAAGTCGTCGATGAAGTCGGCTCCGACTCCGTGCGCTTCATGATGCTGTTCCGCAAGAACGACGCGGTGCTGGATTTCGATCTCGCCAAGGTGATCGAGCAATCCAAGGACAACGCGGTGTTCTATGTGCAGTACGGGCACGCGCGCGGCTATTCGATTTTCAAGAACGCGCGCGAGACGGTTCCCTCATTGCCGGAGGACGCCGCCGCGCGCGTCGCGTTCCTGCGCGATGCGAAGATCGAGCGCCTGAGCGATCCGGTCGAGCTCAGCCTGATCCGGCAGATCGCGCTGTTCCCGCGCATCGTGGAAGCGGCCGCGCTCGCACATGAGCCACACCGAATCGCGTTTTACCTGTATGATCTGGCGAGCGAATTCCATGCTCTCTGGACCAAGGGGCGCGATATGCCTCATTTACGCTTCATTATCCAGAATGATGCAGAAGTAACAATCGCGCGACTTGCCCTGGTTCAGGGCGTCGTCTCGGTTCTGGCTTCAGGCCTCGCCGTGCTCGGCGTTCATGCCCCGGACGAGATGCGATAATTGGGGATTTGACCGCCGCGGGGACGGGTGGCGGTATGTGAGAAGCGGCGTTCGTTTGAATGACGGGCGAGGCGCTTCCCCGAAGGGGATGCAACATCGCAATGGCCAACCAGTATCGCGACAGACCGTTTCCGGCAGACGATGATTACGGCCGGGATCAATCCCGTGCTCCTGCACCGGGCGAGAGCGATCCGCTTGCGGAACTGGCGCGGTTGATCGGACAGACCGATCCGATGTCGACGTTCGGCCGTGAGCAGCAGCGGCAGCCCCCGCAGTATCAGCAGCACGATCCGTACGACGCGCCTGAGCCGGTGGAAGAAGAGCTTCCGCCGCCGCCGCGTCCCTCGTGGATGCAGAACCTTGCAGCAGCGCGTCCTGCGCCGCAGGAACCTGCGTACCGGGAAGAGCCATCCTATCGGGACGATCAATACACGCAGCAGCAGGGTCACTACGATCCGCGCGACGCGCGGAACGATCCGGCCCAGAACAATCTCGGTTATGGTCACCACGAACCGCAGTTCGATCACAGCGGTTACGATCCGGTACTGTCTGCGCAGGGGCGTGGCCATCAGGCCGGCGCCGGCGATCGCTACGACGATGTGCTTTATGGCCGCCCGGATCATGACCCCGGCCAGCAATACGGAGCGCAGGAGGAATACTACGGCGACGGCGCTTACGACCGTCCGCCGTATGAAGAGACTTACGAGCAGGAATCGAAGCCTCGCCGGGGCGGCACCATGACCGTCGTGATGGTGCTGGCGCTCGCTGTTGTCGGCACGGGCGCCGCTTTCGCTTACCGGACCTTCGTCGGTTCGCCGCGCAGCGGTGAGCCGCCCGTCATCAAGGCCGATGCAGGCCCGAACAAGATCATTCCGCCCGGCGCGAGCGACGGTTCGAGCAAGCAGATCTATGACCGCGTGGGCGACAAGTCGGCCGAACGTGTTGTCTCGCGTGAGGAGCAGCCGGTCGACGTGAATGCGAAAACAGGTCCGCGCGTGGTGTTCCCGCCGCTGACCCAGAACGCAAGCCCGCCAACGGTCTCCAGCGCATCGCCGAATGTCCGGCCGACAGGTCCGGGGGTCGGCAACGGTACGCTGACCGGTGGTGAGGAACCACGGAAGATACGAACTCTCAGCATTCGTCCCGAGCAGGACGCCAACGCCGCGATCCCTGCGCGCGGACAGCCGGCGCCGCAACAGCGCGCTGCTCCGGCTCCGGCCAGCACAGCTTCGACGCCGCCGCAATCGGCGAACGCGCCGGTCTCGCTCGCGCCTCAGGCCCAGCCTGCGCCCGAGCCCCGGACCAGAACCGCCGCGATCAATCCTGCCCAGGTGACGGGTGCGGGGGCCTATGTGCAAGTCTCGTCGCAGAAGTCCGAAGCCGATGCCAAGGCGTCCTACAAGGCGCTGCAGGGCAAATATGCGGGCATTCTGGGCTCGCGCTCGGCGACCATTCACCGGGCCGATGTCTCGGGGAAGGGGACGTTCTACCGCGCGCTGGTGGGACCGTTCGGGACCAATGATGAGGCCACGCAATTCTGTCTCAATCTGAAGTCCGCCGGCGGCCAGTGCATCGTTCAGCGGCGCTGAGATAATCCGGCCACCGGCCAACTACGCGGGCAGAAGGCCTGCCGCGCGGTAGTTTTCAATCAGCGCGTCGTAGAGCGAGATATCGGCACGGCTGCGCGCGACCAGTTGTGCGCCCGCAATCGCAGCGAATATCGCCCGTGCCCGCATGTCGCGTTCGCCCGGGTCAACCAGACCGGCCGCGGACAGGACCCTGCCGAGCCAGGCCACGTTCACATCCCCGAATGTCTGGACCTCTCGCCGGACCGCTTCGGGCAGATCGTCGTGCTCCGCGGCCATGAAACTGCACAGGCACATACGGTTGCCGTTCTCGAGCGCCTTGCGGAAGGTTCCGGGATATTGCCGCAGGCATGCGAGCGGATCGGAAGTGTCCGCCAGCATCGCCTCAAGGGCCGATGCCGAGTCTTCCCAATAACGCCTGGCCACCGCCGCCGCGAGATCGGCCTTGCTCGGGAAATGATGGTAGATGCTGGCGGCCTTGATGCCGACCTCGCCCGCGAGTGTGCGGAAATTCAGGCCGCCGTATCCATGGGCCTGCGCGGTCCGCTTGGCGGCAGCCAGAATGGCTTCCCTGGATGGTGTACTCATCGTGTCTGCCTCAGTGCCTTGTGTCTACCAAGTGATAGATAGAGATTGACCGACCGAGAATAGCCAATAATGTGCGACCTACCAAGTGATAGGTAGGAGCATCGCCATGAGAATCCATGACTGGCATACCGGGCCTTATCCGGCGCGCGTCCGCATCGCTTTGGCCGAGAAAAACCTCCAGTCACGGGTGCAGTTCATCTCGGTCGATCTGCGGAAAGGCGAGCACAAGACACCCGCGTTTCTCGCCAAGAATTACTCAGGCACCTTGCCGGTTCTTGAACTCGAAGACGGCACCCTGATCGCCGAATGCACCGCCATCACCGAATATCTCGACAACCTGGACGGCGAACCCACGCTGACAGGCAGGACGGCCCGGGAAAAGGGTCTGATCCACATGATGAGCAAGCGTGCCGAACTCGAATTGCTCGACGCCATCAGCGTCTATTTCCATCATGCCACGCCGGGGCTCGGGCCCCATGTCGAGATTTATCAGAATGCCGAATGGGGCTTTCGCCAGCGCGACAAGGCTATCCGGGGCATGCACTATTTCGACGGCATCCTGAGAGGACAGCCGTTCGTGGCCGGCGAGACATTCTCGATGGCTGACATCACCGTTATCGGGGGACTGATCTTCGCGGACTTGCTCAAGGTTCCTGTCCCGGCTGAGTGCGAGGCGCTCCGCAACTGGTACGCCGCGATGCAGAAGCGTCCCAGTGTCAGGAACAGGATTGCGATGTCGGAGCCGGTGCGTGCGCCGCTCTGACATTGGCGTCACGGTCCCGCGGCAGTTCGGCAAATCATTGGAACGATTGCGTTTGTGACTGTGGATGACCCCCACAATCCCGTGTGATTTGGCCTGCTTTCCTTGACCCTGCCGCCATGTGCGCGCTAATCGCGCAAGCATGGCCCCGCGCGCATTCATTACCGGCGTCTCCGGAACCGCTCTCACCGACGACGAGCGCGCGTTTCTGCGCGACCAGCGGCCATGGGGTTTCATCCTGTTCAAGCGCAACGTGGAGACGCCTGACCAAGTTACTCGGCTGGTTCAGGAATTGCGCGCCAGCGTCGGGCGCTCCGATGCCCCGGTCCTGATCGACCAGGAAGGCGGGCGTGTCCAGCGGCTGCAGCCGCCGCACTGGCCGGTCTATCCGCCCGGCGCCGTGTTCAGCGCGCTGTACGACATCGACCCTGCGGCGGGACTTGAAGCCGCTCGCCTGTCCTCACTGCTGATCGCGGCCGATCTGGCCGATCTCGGCGTCACCGTGGATTGCCTGCCGCTGGCCGATGTGCCGGTTCCCGGCGCGGACTCGGTGATCGGCGACCGGGCCTATGGCACGACCCCGGCCAGGGTGGCGGAGATCGCCCGTGCCGTCACCAAGGGGTTGGCGCAGGGCGGTGTCCTGCCGGTTCTCAAACATATTCCCGGCCACGGACGCGCCACGGCGGACAGCCATTTCCGGCTGCCGACGGTCGACACCCCGGCGGCGGAACTTGAGGAAACCGACTTCGCGGCGTTCAGGCCGCTGGCCGACCTGCCGATGGCCATGACCGCACATGTTGTGTTTAGCGCCCTCGACCCCGCCCAACCCGCGACCACATCTGCGACAATCATTGAACAGGTGATTCGCGGGACCATTGGTTTCCAGGGTTTGTTAATGAGTGATGACGTTTCCATGAATGCCCTGCAGGGTTCGATCGCCGAGCGGTCGCGCGCCAGCTTCAAGGCGGGCTGCGACGTGGTTCTTCATTGCAACGGCAAGCTCGACGAGATGGCGCAGGTGGCAGCCGAGAGTCCGGAACTCGCCGGCGAAGCTCTGGCGCGTGCGGATCGCGCGCTGGCCTCGCGGCGGACGCCGCAGCCGTTCGACCGTGGCGCGGCGCGCGCCGAACTCGACCGCCTGATCGACCGGGCAGGGAGCCTCATCGCAGGAGGTTTTGCGTCATGACCGCCGAAATCTTGTCCTTCGAGACGGGGCTGCCTGCCGATCATAACGACGGCGAACCGGCGCTGGTCGTGGATGTCGAGGGCTACGAAGGCCCGCTCGATCTGCTGCTTGCGCTGGCGCGCCAGCAGAAGGTCGACCTTCACAAGATTTCAATTCTGGCGCTGGCCGACCAGTATCTCGTTTTCATTGAGGAAGCCCGCAAGCTGCGGCTTGAACTGGCCGCCGACTATCTCGTCATGGCGGCGTGGCTTGCCTATCTCAAGTCGCGCCTGCTGCTGCCCGAGCCGCCGTCGGCGGAGGGACCGAGCGCGGAGGACCTTGCCACCGCGCTCGCCAACCGCCTGCGCCGTCTTGAGCAGATC
The DNA here is from genome assembly GCA_050249215.1 of Afipia sp. Lineage (GTDB taxonomy): Bacteria > Pseudomonadota > Alphaproteobacteria > Rhizobiales > Xanthobacteraceae > Afipia. The sequence goes on along the minus strand of JBFWQX010000003.1, from coordinate 122,333 downwards.
CGCGAAGCCTCCAACCGCCTGATGACCCGCCCGCAACTGCGGCGCGATATTTTCCCGCGCGGATGTCCGGAGCAGATCGCGCAGGTCAAGCATCAGCGCTGGACCGCGACGCTGTACGACCTGCTCACCGCCTATGCCACGCAGCGTCAGCAGCGCGTGCTCGCGACCGTGCATCTGGCCAAGCGTACCGTGTGGTCGCTGTCGGAAGCGCGCGCCTCGCTGGAGCGGCTGGTCGGCGCGGCCGAGTCCGAGGACTGGGCCAGCCTCGATGAGCACTTGATGCGCTACGTGGTTGATCCGACCCAGCGCGCCACCGTGTTCGCGTCGAGCTTTGCCGCGGCGCTCGAACTGGTGCGCGAGGGCACGCTCGACCTGCACCAGAAGGAAGCGTTCGCACCTTTGTATTTTCGTAAGCACGTCACGCATTTGCCTTCTGGCGCTGAAGCAGCGCCGGAAGTGCAGGCGGACTGAGACGCCGCGTAAGTGGAAGAAGGAGACAGGGCCATGGCAAGTCCGGCGAGAACGACGGCGCACATCGCTCCGGTTGAAGATTCCGAGGAGTCTGTCGTGGAGACCTCTGTTGTGGAGTCGGCGCAGGAATCGTCCAGCGAGACCGCCGCGCGTCCCGAGGAATTGCGTCTTCTCGAAGCCCTGCTGTTCGCCTCCACCGAGCCGCTCGAGGAGTCCGCGCTCGCCAAGCGCATGCCGGACGGCGTGGACGTGAAGGCGGCGCTGGCACAGTTGCAGGCCGATTACGCCATGCGCGGGGTCAATCTGGTCCGCGTGGCGAGCAAGTGGACCTTCCGCACCGCAGGTGACCTGTCGTGGCTGATGACCCGCGAAAGCACGGAGACCCGCCGCCTGTCGCGCGCGGCGATCGAGATGCTGGCGATCATCGCCTATCACCAGCCGGTGACCCGCGCCGAGATCGAGGAAATCCGCGGCGTGGTGACCTCGAAGGGGACGCTGGACGTGCTGCTGGAAACCGGCTGGATTCGTCCGCGCGGACGGCGCAAGACACCGGGCCGCCCGCTGACCTTCGGAACCACCGAGGCGTTCCTGTCGCAGTTCAGCCTGGAAGCGCTGGGCGATCTGCCGGGCCTGGACGAGCTGAAGGGCGCGGGCCTGCTGGACACCCGCCTGCCGGGCGGCTTCGCTGTTCCGTCGCCGTCCGACGATCCGGCGCTGCGTGAGGACGAGGACCCGCTGGAGCCGGGCGACCTCGAATTGACGCTGGCGCCCGCCGTGGAGCCGGAAAAGCCCGGGGAAAATTGAGGTTTCGCACTCTGCGTGTCCTGGACGCAGCGCATTCCAACGTGGTGCGCTGCCGATCCGGTTCCGTTGCGGATGCAATGTCGTTTGCGGCGGCCCCGGTTCTGCGATGCACCGCTGCGCGCTGCGTCGCGCCCCGGGACAAGAGAAGCGGCCAATGCGAACATTAACTCTGGTGTCAATGCGCCGGTTTGCGCAGTCCTGACGCGGGGTTAATCCTTGTTTTTGACACCTCCGGGGCCTACTTTCCGATCAAATTGGGCCGGAAGTCCCGGCCGCGTGTTTTGGAGGATGGCAGTATGGGTTCGATGAGTATCTGGCACTGGATCGTCGTGATCGCCGTGGTCCTGCTGCTGTTCGGCCGTGGCAAGATTTCGGACCTGATGGGCGACGTGGCTCAGGGCATCAAGGCTTTCAAGAAGGGCATGTCCGATGACGAGGCCAAGCCCGCGGAGAAGCCCGAGCCTGTGAAGACCATCGACAGCGCTCCGTCGGCATCGACCTCGCAGCGGACCGACGTCGGCAGCAAGGCGGTCTGAGGTTAAAGCCTCGCGTTTTTGAGAGGATACGGGGCACAAGCCCCGTCGGTGGAATTTTCCATGTTCGACATCGGGTGGAGTGAACTGGTCGTCATCGGCGTTGTGGCGCTGATCGCCATCGGCCCGAAGGAGTTGCCCGGCGTGTTGCGCATGGTCGGGCAGTGGATCGGGAAAGCGCGCCGGATGGCCGCTGAATTCCAGGGCCAGTTCAACGAGGCGATGCGCGAAGCCGAAATGGCCGACATCAAGAAGACATTCGATGACGCCTCCGCCGCCGCCAGGGACATGTCGCCCACCAACCTCCTGACGTCGCTCAACAAGGACGTCGAGGACGCCATGAAGATCGACCAGCCGGTGATGACGCCGACCACGCCCGAGCCGCCGACACCGGACACCTTCGTGGAGGCCGAAGCGCATGCGCCGGCGGTTGAAACGCCGCCGCCCGCCATACCGGACGCCAAAGCGTCATGAGCGCAGAAGACATCGAAGCCACCAAGGCGCCCCTGATGGACCACCTGATCGAGCTGCGCTCGCGGCTGATCAAGGCGCTGCTGGCGTTCGGCCTTGCGTTCATCCTGTGCTTCGTCTTCGCCAAGCAGATCTACAACGTGCTGGTCTGGCCGTTCGTCTGGGTCGCGGGGCCTGAGAATTCCAAGTTCATCTACACCGCGCTGCTGGAATACTTCCTCACCCAGTTGAAGCTGGCGATGTTCGGCGCGGGCTTCCTGTCGTTCCCGGTGATCGCGGCGCAGATCTACATGTTCGTCGCGCCCGGCCTCTACAAGCACGAGCGCGGCGCGTTCCTGCCGTACCTGATCGCGACGCCGGTGTTCTTTGTGCTCGGCTCGCTGCTGGTCTATTTTCTCGTGCTGCCGATGCTGATCCGTTTCTCGCTTGGCATGCAGCAGGTCGGCGGCGCTGAAACGGCGCAGATCGCGCTGCTGCCGAAAGTCGGCGAATATCTTTCGCTGATGATGTCGCTGATTTTCGCCTTCGGCATCGCGTTCCAGTTGCCGGTGATCCTGACCCTGCTCGGGCGGATCGGAGTCCTGACCTCGAAGCAGCTCAGGGAAAAGCGGCGCTATTTCATTGTCGGCGCCTTTGTGATCGCGGCCGTGCTGACGCCGCCGGATGTCATCAGCCAGATGTCGCTCGCGCTGCCGCTTTTGATCCTCTACGAGGGTTCGATCATCGCCGTCGCCATTGTCGAGAAGCGGAAGGCGGCCGAGGTGTCCAGCGGCACCACGCCGCCGGCCGACACGCCGCCGACGCCGCCAGCGACGACCCCGGCGGAATAGGTGCGGGGCGGTTTTAGGGCCGCAACCGGCCTTGCAGGCGGGTTATCATCGCAGTCATGTCTCTCGATTCGTCATGCCCGGGCTTGACCCGGGCATCCACGACTTGTTCTAACGCAACAGCAAAAGACGTGGATGGCCGGGGTATTTGGGTGAAGACGCGCTTCGCGCTTTTACCCGGCCATGACGCAGGAATTAAACATGCACGACATCAAAGCAATTCGCGAGAACCCTGAGGCTTTTGACAAGGCGCTTGGACGCCGGGGGCTGGACGGGTTGTCGGCATCCCTGATCGCGCTGGACGAGAAGCGCCGCACCGCCATTCAGGCCTCCGAGCAGGCGCAGGCGCGCCGCAACGCGGCCTCCAGGGAAATCGGCGACGCCAAGAAAAACAAGGACAACGCGCGCGCCGACGCGCTGATGGCCGAGGTCGGCGAACTCAAGACCAAATTGCCCGAGCTTGAAGCGACGGTGAAGCAGGTCGAGGAGGAGTTGCGAAAAGAACTCGCGCAGATTCCGAACCTGCCGTTCGATGAAGTGCCGTTTGGCACAGACGAGCACGGCAATGTCGAACATCATCACTTTGGCGCCAAGCGCAACTATGCGTTCAAGCCGAAGGAGCATGTCGAGCTTGGCGAGGCGCTCCGTTTCATGGACTTCGAGGCGGCGGCAAGAATGTCCGGCGCGCGCTTCGTCGTCCTGAAGAAAGGCCTGGCGCGCCTTGAGCGCGCCATCGGCCAGTTCATGCTCGACCTGCACACCGGCGAACACGGCTACACCGAAGTCAATCCGCCGCTCTTGGTGCGCGACGATGCGATGTTCGGCACCGCGCAACTGCCGAAGTTTCGTGAGGATCAGTTCGCAGCCGGATCGCTAGATGCCGAGGGGCAGGGCTACTGGCTCATCCCGACCGCCGAAGTGCCGCTGACCAATCTCGTCCGCGAATCCATCCTCGACGAAAAAGAACTGCCGCTGCGCCTGACCGCGCTGACGCCGTGCTTCCGCGCCGAAGCGGGCGCGGCAGGGCGCGACACGCGCGGCATGATCCGCCAGCATCAGTTCACCAAGGTCGAACTGGTCTCGATCACGACGCCCGAGGAATCGAAAAACGAACACGAGCGCATGCTGTCCTGCGCCGAGGAAGTTCTGAAGAAGCTCGATCTGCATTATCGCGTCATGACGCTGTGCACCGGCGACATGGGCTTCGCCTCGCAGAAGACTTACGACATCGAGGTGTGGATGCCGGGACAAGGCGAGGGTGGGGGCATGTACCGCGAGATTTCATCCTGCTCGGTGTGCGGCGATTTCCAGGCGCGGCGCATGGAGGCGCGCTCGCGCGGGCCGGACGGCAAGCCGCGCTTTGTGCATACGCTGAACGGCTCAGGCACCGCGGTGGGCCGCGCGCTGATTGCCGTGATGGAAACCTATCAGCAGGAGGACGGCTCGATTGCCGTGCCGGACGTGCTGCAGCCGTATATGGGCGGGCTCAAGGTGATTGAGCGCGACCGCTGACACGACTAACGGCGTCATGCCCGGGCTCGTCCCGGGCATCCACGTCTTGGCGATACACACGGAAAGAAGACGTGGATGGCCGGAACAAGTCCGGCCATGACAAAAGAAACAAGGCAACAACATGCGCATTCTCTGCACCAACGACGACGGCATTCACGCGCCGGGCCTGCAAGTCATCGAGGAAATCGCCAAGCAGATTTCCGACGACGTGTGGGTGATCGCGCCCGAACTCGATCAGTCCGGCGTGTCGCATTCGCTGTCGCTGAACGATCCGCTGCGCCTGCGCGAGGTGGATGACCGCCATTTCTCGGTGCGCGGCACGCCGACCGACTGCGTCATCATGGGCGCGCGCCACATCCTGAAAGACAGGCAGCCGGACATCGTGCTGTCCGGCGTCAACAAGGGCCGCAACGTCGCCGAAGACGTGGTCTATTCCGGCACCATCGCCGGTGCGCTGGAAGGCACCATCCTCGGCCTGCCGTCCTTCGCGCTGTCGCAGGAATTCTCGATGGAGACGCGCACCAAGCCGCTGTGGGACACCGCGCTGAAGTTCGGCCCCGATGTGATCCGCAATGTGATGAAGCTCGGGGTGCCGCGCGACACGGTGGTCAATGTCAATTTTCCCGCCTGCATGCCGGACGAAGTGAAGGGCATCGCCGTCACGCGGCAGGGCAAGCGCAATCTGGGCTTCCTGCGCATCGACAGCCGCCATGACGGGCGCGGTAATCCGTATTACTGGATCGGTTTCGAGCGGGCCGCGATGCTGGAAGTGCCTGCGGAGGGGACCGATCTCGCGGCGCTGGCGGCGAAGTATGTGTCGGTCACGCCGCTGCGGCTCGACCGCACCGACGTCGCGTTTTCTGAAAAGCTCAAGGGCGTGTTGAAGTAGGGTTTTGGAAGACTTGCGTCTATTCTTGATAAAGCAGAGTCAAGCCGCTTGCTTTCATCACAGTTCGTCATGGCCGGGACAAGCCCGGCCATGACGACGGTAAGTTAGCGTCGTATCGCAGCTCAGATGAATGATCGTAGTTACGCCGTCACGCCCTTGAGCGTGGCTTCGATGGTCCGCGCCAGCGTCTCGATCTGGAAGGGCTTTTGCAGCGTCGGGCGGTCGCGGAATTTTTCCGGCACGCCCTGCACGCCGTAGCCGGTCGCGAACACAAACGGGATGTCCCGCATCTGGATCGCTTCGGCGACCGGCGAGATCACCTTGCCGTTGACGTTGACGTCGAGGATCGCGATGTCGAAATCGGTCGCCTGAACGAGGCGCACGCCTTCATCAATGTCGCCGGCTTCGGCGGCGATGGCATAGCCGAGCTCTTCGAGCATGTCCGCGACCATCATGCGGATCATGACCTCGTCTTCAACCAGCAGAACCGACGTTCGCGACCCCGCTATGTACTGGCCAGGCATTCGTTCCCCAACGAGAAATCCGGATTGGCTGACAAAGGAATACCACAATTACACCGCGCGCAACGAACACCTCACGCAAAAGTTCCATGCGCAGGAACCGTCGCTGCCCGAAACCGGGCCGGTATCAGTCCGGGACCGGAAAGAACCGGCCTTTGCCGGTCGCCAGCACATTGCCCGTGCGGAGGTCTTCCAGCCGGCCCTCGACGTCCACGTAGCGGCCATGGTCGGTCACCAGCGAGCCGCGCCCGATGATCGGCGTCTCGGTCGGCACCGGCTTCATGTAGCGGATGGTCAATTCCCCGGTCACGCCGAGACGCCCGGTCGCCCGCAAGACCGTCGCCGCCAGCACCTCGTCGAGATAGGCGGCGACGATGCCGCCGTGCGCCGCGCCCGGAGGTCCCTCGTAGTGTTTCGCAATGACGATCGGCGAGGCGACGCCTTCGCCGGTCTTGAACGTGCGCACATGCAGGCCGGTCGGGTGCGACGGGCCGCAGCCGAAGCACTGATGAAAACGGTTATCGGGATCGCCAGAGAGGCGCTGCTCCTCAAGCCCGTCAAAGGTGGCGTGAAATGCTTCGTGAAGGGGAGGTGTCATCGCAGATTCTGGCTCGCTTCAACCGTTGATCCCCCGGAACATGTCTGAATTTCCGGCACAAAAAGGTGGCGCATCCCGCGATCCTTGTCAAAGTAAGCGGCATCGAATCCATTCGCCTCACGTGTTGACCAGGCATGCAATCGTCCCAACCCACGCCGCACGACAAGATGATGTTTCAGTTGAACCTGCGTCAGCGCGGGATCAGCGATCAGGCCGTGCTGAAGGCGATGGAAGACGTGCCGCGCGAGCTGTTCGTCTCGTCGCTGGACCGCGGCCATGCCTATCGCGACACGCCGCTCGGCATCGCCTGCGGGCAGACCATCAGCCAGCCTTTCATCGTCGCCTACATGACCGAACAACTCGATCTGGAGCCGTCGCATCGCGTTCTCGAGATCGGGACGGGATCGGGCTATCAGGCGGCGGTCCTGTCGAAGCTGGCGCGGGACGTGGTGACGCTGGAGCGGTTTCGTACGCTGGCCGAACGGGCGAGACTCGTCCTGAAAGACCTGAAATGCGGCAATGTGGACGTCATTCTCGGTGACGGTTTCGATGTGCCGGACAACCTCGGCACCTTCGACCGGATCATGGTCACCGCGGCGATGGAGGACATCCCGGAGGCGCTGCTCGACCGGCTGGAGCCGGAGGGCGTCCTGATCGCGCCGGTTGGGCCAGTGGACGACAAGCAGGTGCTGGTCCGTGTCGCGCGGACGGCGGATGGCTTCGACCGCCAGGAGCTTGTGGCGGTCCGGTTCGTTCCGGCATTGCAGGGGATCGCCCGCGAACTTTAAGCCGGATGATCCATTTGGACGTGACCAGGGTTCGTCATGGCCGGGCGTCGTCCCGGCCATCCACGTCTTTCTTCCCATGATTGCCTTAAGACGTGGATGCCCGGAACAAGTCCGGGCATGACGAACTCTGGTGATCGTGCCGGTTTTACGATCAGCCTTTGAGCCAAGCCTCTCAGGATGACGGTGTGCGTGCGGAATTACGGCGGATTTCAGCCTTAAACAGTTATTTACTCGGACTGTGTTTACTCAAATTTGTGTTAGTTGCGTACGAGTGAGTAACCATGTCCCGCTTTGTCGAGTTGTTCAACTCGCGTCGTGCACCGCATTTCGTGGTCCTGACGCTCGTCTCGGTCGGATTTGGCGGGTGTAGCGCCGATACGTCGACACGGTTCTCCGACACCTCCTTTTCAAATCCGTTCGCCTCCCGCAACGAGGCCACCGGCTCGGTGCCCAGCAATTATCGCGGCGCGCCGCAGCAACCGTCATACCAGCAGCCTGCCTATCAGCAGCAGTCGTACCAGCAGCCGCAGCGCGAGCTTCCGCAATACGCGCGCCCGCATTCGGCTCCGGTGATTTCCGCGCCGCTGTCCGCGCCTGTCGCCACCTCCGGCGGCGGAAGGGGCATGGCCTCCTATTCGCCGCCCGCGTCATCGCCGATCGAGACGACCGCGAGTGTCGCTCCGCGTTCGGTCGCAGCCAGTTCCGGATACAGCCGCGATGGCGGCACGACGATCATCGTCGGCACCGCTGACACGCTCGACATCATCGCGAAGCGTTACAACGTGCCGTCGTCGGAAATTCTCAAGGCCAACGGCTATGGCGGACCGCGCATGCTTCAGCCCGGCCAGCAGCTCATCATTCCGCGCCGCATGGCGCACGCGGCTCCGCCCGCGATGTCGCCTGCGCCGAGCACGAAGGTGGCTGCCGGGCTTCCGGTCAGCGTTCATGTCGTCAAGCCCGGCGACACGCTGATGAACCTGTCGCGCCGTCATCACATCGCGCCGGCGCAACTGGCGGCAGCGAACAATATTCCGGTCACGACACAGCTCAGGATCGGTACCAAGATCAACATTCCGGGCGGCAAGGCCGCACCGGCAGCACCGGCGCCGCAGGTTCTCGCGGAAGCACCGAAACCTGCGGCTCCTACGCCCGCCGCGAAGCCCGCCGTGGTCGCCAGCGCTGAACCTCAGCAGAAAGCGCGCGTGGCCGCCGAGGCTCCCGCCGCCGAACTGCCGGAAGCCCAGTCGCCCGTGAAGGCGGCGGAGGCGACCAACGCCGTGCCGACCTTCCGCTGGCCGGTGCGTGGCCGCGTGATCGCGGGCTACGGCGCGAAGAACAACGGCAAGCAGAACGACGGCATCAATGTCGCCGTTCCGGAAGGCACGCCCGTGAAGGCCGCCGAAGACGGCGTGGTGGCTTACTCGGGCAGCGAACTCAAGGGTTATGGCAATCTGATCCTGGTGCGGCACTCCAACGGTTATGTCACCGCGTATGCCCACGCGAGTGAACTGATGGTGAAGCGCGGGGACACGATCAAGCGCGGCCAGGTCATTGCCAAATCGGGTCAGACGGGAGAGGTGGGGTCGCCGCAGCTTCACTTCGAGATTCGTAAAGGATCTTCAGCCGTCGACCCGCTTCAATTCCTGAACGGCGCGTGATCGCCGCCATCAGGGTCCAAAACGAAAACCCCGGCCAAGAGGCCGGGGTTTCTCTTTGCGGAGATATGGAGCGTTTATTTCGCCGTCAGCTTCACGCCCATCCGGCCCGCGATGTCCTGCGTGAACTGCCAGGCGACGCGGCCGGAGCGCGACCCGCGCGTCGTGGACCATTCCAGCGCCTCGCGGGTCAACTGATCGTCGTCGATCCTGACGCCGAAGTGTCTGGCGTAGCCGCGCACCATCTCCAGATACTCGTCCTGGCTGCACTTGTGGAAGCCGAGCCACAGACCGAAGCGGTCCGACAGCGAGACCTTTTCCTCGACGGCTTCGCTGGGATTGATCGCGGTCGAGCGTTCGTTCTCGATCATGTCGCGCGAGAGCAGGTGGCGGCGGTTCGACGTCGCATAGAGGATGACGTTCTCGGGCCGCCCTTCGATGCCGCCCTCCAGCACCGCCTTCAGCGACTTGTAGGACGCATCGTTGCCGTCGAACGACAGGTCGTCGCAGAACACGATGAAATGGAACCCGGACTCGCGCAGCAGCGCCATCAGGAGCGGCAGGCTCTCGATGTCCTCGCGATGAATTTCGATCAGCTTGAGCCGGCCGTTGACGGCGGGGTCGGCGTTGACGCTCGCATGCGCCGCCTTGACCAGCGACGACTTGCCCATGCCTCGCGCACCCCAGAGCAGGGCGTTGTTGGCAGGCAGGCCCTTGGCGAAGCGCTCGGTGTTCTCGATCAGGATATCGCGCATCCGGTCGATGCCCCGGAGCAGGCCCATCTCGACCCGGCTGACTTTGGGAACCGGGACCAGATGGCCGTTCGGGTGCCAGACGAAGGCATCGGCCTTTTTCAGGGAATCAGCCCCGGCGGGGCCGGCCGCCGATTTGCCCAGGCTGGCGGCGATGCGCTCGAGGGCGAGGGCGATCCGGGCGGCGGTCGCGCTGTCGGCCCCGGCCGCAGGGCGTTTTGTCGCGGCCGGGGCGGCCTTGCCGGCCGGGCGCTTTGTTGCGGTTTGTTTAGTTGTTTTGCGGGTCTTTTTGGCCATGATTTCCTCTTGCGGCGGCACCCTTAGCGAGGCCGGGGAGCGCCCGCAACCGCTACAGATGCATGGCAAAATCGCCTTCCCGGGTGCCGTTGCAATTGGGCGGTCTGCCGCTATAGTCCGCGCAAATTCGGCCAAAACGGCCCTCTATCTTATGCGTTTCGCCCTGATGGCGGGCGCTTTCCCGAGGACGTCTCCATGTTCATCACTCCTGCCTTTGCCCAAGCCGCCGGCGCCGCTGGCGACACCAACAGCATGCTGATGTCGCTGCTGCCCTTCGCGCTGATCTTCGTCATCATGTACTTCCTGATCCTCAAGCCGCAGCAGAAGAAGCTCAAGGACCATCAGGAACTGGTGAAGAACATCCGCCGCGGCGACACCGTCGTCACCAATGGCGGCCTCGTGGGCAAGGTGACCAAGGTGGTCGACGACGACCAGATCGAGGTGGAAATCGCCGACGGCGTGCGCATTCGCCAGATGCGCCAGATGATCTCGGGCGTCCGCACCAAGGGCGAGCCGGCCAAGGATACGAAGGAAGAAACAGCCGCGAGCTGACCGGCCTGGAATAGCGTCAACGAATGCAAATTTTTCAGTTTCGTCATTGCGCGGAGCGATAGCGACGGAGCAATCCATTCATCGCAAAGGTGGATTGCTTCGCTCCGCTCGCAATGACGGTTCTTTCTGACGGGTTATCTCGATGCTGTATTTCACGCGGTGGAAGGCGCTGGGAGTCATTCTGACTGCCCTGATTGTGTGCCTTTGCGCGGTTCCGAACTTCTTCCCCGATCATGTGGTCAAGACCTGGCCGAAGTGGGCGCAGCGCCATGTCGTGCTGGGCCTCGACCTGCAGGGCGGCTCCCACATCCTGCTGGAAGTCGATTCCAGTTCGGTGAAGAAGGACAAGCTCGATCAGGTTCGCGACGACGTGCGCCGCACGCTGCGCGACGCCAAGATCGGCTATACCGGCCTCGCGGTGCGCGGCGAGAACGTCGAGGTCCGCGTCAAGGACACCGACCTGACCAACGCGCTCGCCAAGCTGCGTGAACTGTCGCAGCCGCTCGGCGGCATTCTCGGCTCATCCGGCCAGCGCAGTGTCGAAGTCAGCGATGCGGGTGGCGGGCTGATCCGCCTGACCGTGCCGCCCGCCGCGATCACCGAGCGCGTGCGCCAGTCGGTCGAGCAGTCGATCCAGATCGTCGAACGCCGCATCAACGAACTCGGCACCGTCGAACCGCTGATCCAGCGTCAGGGCCTCGATCGCATTCTGGTGCAGGTGCCGGGCCTGCAGGACCCGACCCGCCTCAAGGAACTGCTCGGCAAGACCGCGAAGCTCGACTTCCGCATGGTCGATTCCACCGTTTCGCCTGATCAGGCCCAGCAGGGGCGGCTGCCCCCGGACTCCGAACTTCTGATGAGTTCGACGTCGCCGAAAGTGCCCTACGTCATCAAGAAGCAGGTGCTGGTGTCGGGTGGCGATCTCACCGACGCGCAGCCGGGTTTCGATCAGCGCTCCGGCGAGCCGATCGTCTCGTTCCGCTTCAATACGTCCGGCGCGCGCAAGTTCGCCACCGCGACGCTTGAGAATGTCGGCCAGCCCTTCGCCATCGTGCTCGACAACGAGGTGATCTCGGCCCCGGTTATCCGCGAGCCGATCACCGGCGGCTCCGGCCAGATTTCCGGCAGCTTCACGGTGCAGGGCGCCAACGACCTTGCGATCCTGCTGCGCGCGGGCGCGCTGCCTGCGCCGCTGACGATCATCGAGGAACGCACCGTCGGTCCGGGCCTTGGTCAGGATTCCATCGCCGCCGGCGAACTGGCGTCCTATGTCGGCTCGGTGCTGGTCATCGTGTTCATGCTGCTGACCTACCGGCTGTTCGGCTTCTTCGCCAATGTCGCGGTCGCTATCAACGTCGCCATGATCTTCGGCATCCTGTCGCTGCTGAACGCCACGCTGACGCTGCCCGGCATCGCCGGCATCGTGCTGACGGTCGGCATCGCGGTGGACTCCAACGTGCTGATCTACGAGCGCATCCGCGAGGAACTGCGCGCCGGGCGCACCGCGATTTCGGCCATCGACGCCGGCTTCACCCGCGCGCTTGCGACCATTCTGGACTCCAACATCACCACCTTCATCGCGGCGGCGGTGCTGTTCTACATCGGCACCGGGCCGGTGCGCGGCTTCGCCGTCACCCTCGGCATCGGCATTCTGACCACCGTCTTCACGGCCTTCACCGTGACCCGGCTGATTGTCGCGATGTGGGTGGCGTGGAAGCGGCCCAAGACCGTGCCGATTTGATAGCGAGTTAGAACGTGACCCATACGATCATCACCGCACTCGCCATCTTCATCGTCATCCTGACGGGCCTGAGCATCTATGGCGTGCTCCCCGCGCTTCGCATCGTTCCGGACGATACGAAGTTCGATTTCATGCGCTTCCGCCGGATCAGCTTTCCGATCTCGGCGCTGCTCTCGATGCTGGCTATCGGCCTGTATTTCGTTCACGGGCTGAATTTCGGTATCGACTTCAAGGGCGGCACGCTGCTTGAAATCCAGACCAAGTCCGGCCCCGCCGACATCGCAAAACTGCGCGCGCAACTCACCACGCTGAATTTCGGCGACGTCCAGCTTCAGCAGTTCGGCGGCCCGAACGACGTGCTGATCCGCATCGCGGAGCAGCCCGGCGGCGATCAGGCGCAGCAGGCGGCGGTGCAGAAGGTTCGCCAGTTGTTCGGTGACAGCGTCGATTATCGCCGTGTCGAAGTGGTGGGACCGCGCGTCTCGAGCGAACTGCTGGCCTACGGGACTGTCGGCCTGATGCTCGCGATCGCGGGCATCTTCATCTACCTCTGGTTCCGGTTCGAGTGGCAGTTCTCGCTGGGTGCGATGATCGCGAACGTCCACGACATCGTGCTGACGCTCGGTTTCATGTCGATCACGCAGATTGAATTCGACCTGACCAGCATCGCGGCGCTGCTGACCATTCTCGGCTACTCGCTGAACGACACCGTCGTCATCTATGACCGCATCCGCGAAATGCTGCGGCGGTACAAGAAGATGCCGATGACCGATCTGCTCAACCATTCGATTAATTCGACGCTGTCGCGCTCGATCATCACCCACGTCACGGTGACGCTGGCGCTGCTGGCGCTGCTGCTGTTCGGCGGCAAGGCGATCCATTCGTTTGCAGCGACGATGACGTTCGGCGTGGTGCTGGTCGGCACCTACACCTCGATCTTCATCGCGGCGCCGCTCCTGATCTATCTCGGGGTCGGCGAGAACCGTGGCGGCGAGGACGACAAGCCGTCGAAGCCGTGACGTGACTGGCGCATAAATGTTGATCCGTCATGGCCGGGCTTGTCCCGGCCATCCACGTCTTTCTGTGGTAAACATTAAGACGTGGATGCCCGGCATAAAGCCGGGCATGACGAGGAACTAACATCCCAAGCTGGCGGAATATCCCAATCATGATTCACGAACCGGCGTTGCATCTTCCGCGGTCGGCGCCGATCGAAGCCTACGGTCACGGCGGATTCCGGTTCGCGGACATGTCGCATCGCGGCTCGCTGCTGTGCCTGCCGAATGCGATCTGGGCGTGGTCCGTGACTGATCCAAAACAGATCGACCGCTATTCGCTGGCGCGCGTGTTCGAGCACGCCAACGAGATCGACACCTTGCTGATCGGCACGGGTGACAACGTCTGGATCGCACCCGCGCCGCTGCGCGAGGCACTGCGCGCGATGCACATCACGCTCGACACCATGCAGACGGGACCAGCGATCCGCACCTACAATGTGATGATGGGTGAGCGCCGCCGGGTGGCCGCCGCGCTCATCGCGGTGCCATGAGCGGCGATAAAGACCGCGCTGACGCGGCGTTCTGTGCGGATCTGGCGCGTGCGCGGGATTTCCGGAGTTATGCGGCAAGCCTGTTCGTCCCGCCGGACGTGCGGCGCGCGTGGATCGCGCTTGCCGCGTTCAATGCCGAAGTTGCGTATGTGCGCGACCATGTCAGTCAGCCGTTGCCCGGCGAAATCCGGCTGCAATGGTGGCGCGATGTTCTGACGGGCGAAGGGCAGGGCCCGCGCGGCGAGGCCGAGGCCAATCCGGTCGCGGCCGAACTGCTGCGCGCCATCGCGCGCTACGATCTGCCGGTCGAGAGCTTCGTCCGCCTGATCGACGCCCATGTGTTCGATGTCTACGACGATCCGATGCCCGACATGGCCGCGCTGGAAGCACACTGCCGCGATACATCGGCGGCGATGGTTGCCTTGCGCGCGAACGTGCTGCGTGCGAGTTCGCATGACGTCTCGCGTCTCGCCGAACATGCAGGTATTGCGGAAGGGTTGACCGATGTCATGCTGGCGTTGCCGCGTCATGCCGCGCGGCGGCAGTTGTATCTGCCCGGCGACTTGATGAACCTTCACGGCGTGATCGCTGAAGAGGTTTTTCTGTCGCAGAGCAACCCGCCGCTGAAGGACGCACTGGCGCATTTGCGCCGCGAGGCGCGTTCGCAACATGAGCGGGCGATGGCCATGCTCGCCGACGCGCCGGTTTCTGCGCGCGCCGCATTTCTTCCACTCGCCGTGATCGGAAAAATTCTGACGCGGCTGGATTCGTCGGAGCCGTTCGCGCCGCCATCGTTGTCGCGGCTGGGAATCCTCTGGACCACATGGCGTGCGGCGAGCGCAAAGCCATTCAAGGCGTGAAGCTGCGTTCAGGCGGGGCGAGTCAAGTTAATTCCGCTCGTGAGCCAAAACTGAATCCTGATCCGGTTGCGCAACGCAATTCAGTCACCACTTCGCCTTTTGCGGAAAAGTTTGCCGCCGTTTTGCCTTTACGACGTTAGCGCGCCTTTATTCGTCATGGCCGGGCTTTGTCCCGGCCATCCACGTCTTGTAGATGCCCGGCATAAAGCCGGGCATGACAAGTTGATAGTGTTTCGCTCGTAAGCCGGAACTCCTAAGCCGCGTCCGACACATGCAGCGTGTCCGAGATCCAGCGATCAATGTCGGACAGGGCGCGCGCGCTGATCGCCTGTTTCTTCGCGACAGTCTTTTCATTGCCGCGCAGGCGCGAACCATCCGGCTTTTTGGTCGGCGGCGAAGCCAGCGGCGGAAACAATCCGAAATTGATGTTCATCGGCTGGAACGACCGCGGGCCTGCGTCAATGGTTTCGATATGTCCGCCAGTGATGTGGCCGAGCAGCGCGCCGAGCGCGGTCGTTGGCGGCGGGGGCGTGATGTTGCTCTGCCTGGCATCTGCCGCCGCGAACAAGCCAGCGAGCAGACCGATGCCGGCGGATTCCACGTAGCCCTCGCAACCTGTCATCTGTCCGGCGAAGCGCAGGCGCGGCTGCGCCTTCAGGCGCAATTGCGGATCGAGCAGCTTTGGCGAGTTCAGGAAGGTGTTGCGATGCAAGCCGCCGAGGCGCGCGAACTCTGCTTTTTCGAGGCCGGGAATCATGCGCAGCACGTCGGTCTGCGCGCCATACTTCAGCTTGGTCTGAAAGCCGACGATGTTGTAGAGCGTGCCGAGCTTGTTGTCCTGACGCAGTTGCACGATCGCGTAGGGCTTCACAGTTGGATCGCGCGGATTGGTCAAACCCACCGGCTTCATCGGCCCGTGACGCAGCGTTTCCCGCCCACGCGATGCCATCACTTCAATCGGCAGGCAGCCATCGAAGTAGGGCGTATTGGTTTCCCACTCCTTGAAATCGGTTTTCTCGCCGGCGAGCAGCGCATCGACAAAGGCTTCGTATTGCTCGCGCGTCATCGGGCAATTGAGATAGTCGGCACCGTTGCCGCCGGGGCCGACCTTGTCGTAGCGCGACTGAAACCAAGCCACATCCATGTTGATGGAATCGCGATGAACGATGGGTGCGATGGCGTCGAAGAAGGCGAGAGCGTCTTCCCCCGACAACTGCCGGATGGAGTCCGCGAGCGCCGGGGATGTCAGCGGCCCGGTGGCGATGACCACGTTCGGCCAGTCGGCAGGCGGCAGTCCGGCGATTTCCTCGCGGCGAATTTCGATCTTCGGGTGCGCGGCGAGTGCGGCGCTGACCGCCGCGGAGAAACCGTCGCGGTCCACAGCGAGCGCACCGCCGGCGGGCACCTGGTTGGCGTCAGCGCTGCGCATGATCAGCGAATTCAGCCGGCGCAGTTCGGCATGGAGCAGGCCGACGGCATTGTTGGCTGCGTCATCGGAGCGGAAGGAATTGGAGCAGACGAGTTCGGCGAGACTATCGGTGCGGTGCGCGTCGGTCGTCCGCACCGGGCGCATTTCGTGGAGCACCACATGGATGCCCGCGTTTGCGATCTGCCACGCGGCTTCCGAGCCTGCGAGGCCGCCGCCGATGACGTGAATTGATTTTTGGAAGGTGTCTTTGTCGTTCTGAGTTGTCATCGCTCACAACTAGAACCCGTCACGCTTCGATGCAAATCATTCGGCGAAGAGGGGAGCGCCAGATACGACAACGCCCGCACAGGGCGGGCGCAATCGTTCGTCAGTCAGTTTTACAGCGGTTAGCCGTTGTACGCACCGGCTGCGACCCGCTGGATGTCGGAGCGGTCAAGCCCGATATCGGCCAGTTCCCGATCGCTCAACTGCGACAGCTCGGCGACATTGCGCTGATAGTCACGGAACGCCTGGATAGCGCGGATAAATGAGAGCAGCATGGTTAGTCTCCTTCGTAGTCCCGATTCAGCTCTTGGATTAGCCTCATCGCTGGAACCGAATATAGGGGACGATTCTGCGCCGCAACAGCGCAAATGTTGCGATGCAGCTAAGCGATTAATGCATATCTATGGTAAGAAGTGATTAATCTTTCAGCTTCGATTTGAGCATCTGCTCGCGCTTTAACGGCAGCGGCTTGGTATGATTTAGGCCAATATTTCATCAGTTTGACGCAAAGGAGACACAAAATTCCCGTTCTTTCCAAGCTGACGGTGCTTGAATACGGCTGTCGTTAAGCCATGCGGTATCGAATAGGTCAATTCTCCATTCTGGTATGCCAAATAAGCGAACAATAATTCATTTCAATCACCCTGCCGTGAACGGATTTAACGAGTGGCCGATGTCAGATGGACGTTCCGTTCCGGGCGTGGCATAGCCGCCAGATGCGCTGTCGCCGTTCAATTCGCCAATTGCTTTTGACCATTGCGCTCTCGCAGGTCCTTGGGATCCAGGGGCTGCTCTTGGTCACCGCTGGCGCTCTGGCCACCGCAGCGACAGCCGATGCGGGCGGCATCGGCCTGATCTGTTCGGGCGCGCCGTTTCAAGGCGACAGGGACACGAGCCCCCTTGGGCAAACTGAGCACCATGATTGTTTGGGCGCCTGCCTGCTCAGTCGTGCCTCCGGCGAGCCGCCGGTCATCCATTTTGTTTTCTCGCGTCCGGCGCGCCATACGCGGTCGGATATTCCCCAGGAACCCGCTTTATCGCCCATTTCGCGGGCAGCAGCTTTCCTCGCACGCGCGCCACCGATGCTGACCTGAGACGCTCGTTTCGGAATTATTATTCGGCATCATTCGAGGAATCCCATGACCACCAATATCCGCAACGTCCAGCGGCCGCTGACCGGCGCCGGTCTGGCCGCACTGGCGCTTTTGACATCGCACTCCGTCGCTTCCGCCCACATCACGCTTGCCAACGGGGAAGCGCGTACCGGCACCTACTACAAGGCGGTGCTTCAGGTCCCGCATGGCTGCGACGGGACGGCCACCCAGACCATCCGGGTGCAGATTCCCGAAGGCGTGATCAGCGTGAAGCCGATGCCCAAGCCCGGCTGGGCCCTCAACATCACCCGCGGCGCCTACGCGAAGTCCTACCAGAGCCATGGCAAGGCGGTGACGGAGGGACCGAAGGAGGTCGTCTGGTCGGGCGGCTCGCTGTCCGACGACAATTACGACGAGTTCGTTTTCACAAGCTATCTGGCCGGTGATTTCCGCCCGGGACAGATGATCGCGTTCCCCACCGTTCAGCAATGCGCCAAGGGCGAGACCCGCTGGGACCAGGTTGCGGCGGAGGGGCAAAACCCGCACAGCCTGAAGTCGCCGGCACCCGTGCTGCGGATTGCCGCCGATACAGCCACCACCGGTCAGGCGATGGATCACAGCAGGATGGACCACGGCAAGATGGATCACGGTCAGATGGCCGCTGCTCCCGCCGGAGGTGATACCTACAAAGTCGGCGATCTCGTCGTCGTTTCACCGTGGACTCGCGCCACTCCGGGCGGCGCCAAGATCGCAGGCGGCTATCTCAAGATCACCAACAACGGCAAATCCGCGGACCGCCTGACCGGCGCGACGACAGCCGGCGCCGATCATGTGGAAATTCACGAGATGTCGATGACCGGCGGCGTGATGAAGATGCGGCCGCTCGCGGACGGGTTGACCATCAAGCCCGGCGAGACGGTCGAACTCAAGCCCGGCGGTTTCCACATGATGTTCATGGACATCAAGAAGCCGCTCAAGCAGGGCGACGCGCTGAAGGCGACGCTGACCTTCGAGAAGGCTGGCAAGGTGGATGTCAGCTTCAGCGTCAATGCCCTGGGTGCGGGGGCGGGCGCAGCACCGGCTCACAAGCACTGAGCACCTCCGGTGGCGCAGCATGAATGCTGCGCCACCGTGATTACTTGCCGAGCGAAATCGCAAATGCGTCGCCATCCCTGAGACCGAGTTCATAGGCGTTGCGGATCCCATGCGGATTTCGGATGTCGAACTGCCCGACATCGACCTTGCGTGAAGGTTGTGCATACCTGCGCCCCTTGATCGCCGGGATGGATTTGTAGACGCGGGTCAGCAGCACAAGCGTGCGGCCGCCCGCGGCCTCGATCGGCTCAATCGGTTCGACAGGAACATTGTCGACAAGCCCTCCATCGAGAGCCGGCCGCCCCGCGACAAGCGTGACCGGCATGAATGGCGGAACGCCGCTGCTGGCCATCAGCGCTTCGCGAAATTGCTGCGGATCGGTGAGGGAGCGCGCAGAAACGAATTCCGGACGAAAGCCGAGGGTGCGCCCGAATCGGGGATGAACCGGGTGAAACAGCTTCTTTTCTAACTGATAGGCGCCGATGCCGAGGACCGCGCCGAGCGACGCCGGCAGGCCGCGCGGAAGGCGGGAGACTGCGACCTGAAAGTCAGTCATCTGCTGCAGTTTTTGGAACGCGTTCGCGTCGATGGTCTGGTGCAGTAGCTCGGTGTACATGGGACCGACAGGGCAAAGCGGCTCGCCGCGCCGCCAGGCCGCGAAATCGAAATTCCTGAGCTGTGGATCGCAGGCATCAATGACGCGGGTGCGCGTCTGCGGGCCGATGCCGAGCAGTGAGTAGACCGCCGCAAAGGCACCGGCGCTGGCGCCGACCACGCGCGCTGGCGAGAGTCCGAGACGATGGGCGGCAGCTTCATAGAAGCCGCCTTGCCAGTAGCAGCGGTTACCACCGCCTGCGAAAACCACCGCGTCGAACATCAAGGCCTTCGGATGCGTGCATGAAAACACGCATCCATGCCAAACCGTGACGCGACAGGCAACAGTCCGAAGGTGACCTGTGCAGGGCGATCACTTGTCCTTGCGGCCCCAGGTGAACAGATTTACCGGGAAATCCGCCGCATAGCGCCGGACTTTCGTTTGTGGCGGCGGCTCATACGGCATGGCGACCGGCTCGATCACTTTCCGATAGAGATGCCAGGTCGCATGGCCAAGCAGCGGAATGACGACCGTCAGGCCGAGGAAGAACGGGATCGTTCCGGCAACCAGCAAGACCGCGACGATCAGGCCCCACACGGCCATCGGGACCGGGTTCTGCGTGACCGCGCGTACCGACGTGAGCATCGCATCCATGGCGCTGGCGTGGCGGTCGAGCATCAGCGGGAACGAGACAACGCTGACGCAGAGAGCGACGAGCGCGAACAGGAAGCCGACGCCGCATCCCATGACAATGAGCCTGTGACCTTCGGACGTTGTCAGCACGCGATTGAAGAAATCAGGAAAACTCGACGCGGGCGCGTAACCGAATGTTGCGCTGTAGATCGACTGCGCGGCTGCAAGCCAGATCAGAAAAAGAACCAGCAGCATGACGCCGAAGGCTGCCATCGCGCCGATCGACGGCGAGCGAAGCACCCCGAGGGCATGCGAGGCGGTCGGCGTTTCACCGCGCTCCCGCCGCCGGCTCAGGTCGTAAAAGCCGAGCGCGGCGAACGGTCCGAGCAGCGCGAAGCCGGCGGCCAGAGGAAAGAGCAGGGGCAGGATCGAATAACCGAGCACGGTCCGCGCAAGAACAATGCCGAGAACGGGATAGATCAACGCCAGCAGGATCGCGTGAGTTGGTACGGCCTTGAAGTCGTCCCATCCGAGCCGGAGCGCATCCCACAGGTCGTCGATGCCTATTTTCCGAACGGTGTATTTTGACAGATCGGTCGCAACTGGAAGCGTTCTCATATTGGTGGAGGCTGGATTGCTCATGGTGACTGTCTCCTGGCGATGCTGCGTTTATGGCGCTGCGATTGCGTGTGGGGCACCGTGCAAGCAAAGAGTCTATCACGATCACCCGGAAGCACATCGGGGAAGACATCACGATCGCTTGCGACAGGACAACCGCGCAGGCGCAGCAAAGTTCTCGGAAAGAACGAAAACGATGGACGACAAGAGACAGCAGGGCACTGTCACATCGCAGTCATTATGGCCTCTTTTAGGCGCTTTTGATCGAATTCACCGCAGCGCAATGTGGATGACTTGCATTGGCAAGCCACAGGCGGGCGTCTACACTCCGGATGTGACTACCGGTGTGATGCGGCCGGACGTGCGGGGGAGCATCAATCCAATCAACCAGTCAATCGACGGACTATCGGAGTTTTACAGATGAGCATTTTTGGAAAGATCATGGGCGCGATTTTCGGCACCAAGGCCGAAGCTGCCGAACCTGCTGGCGGCGCCGGAGCCGCTGCCGGCGGCGCAAGCGTGCCAATGGTTGACGTTGCGCCGATTCTCGACAAGGCCGTCGCGGCCAAGGGCGAAAAGCTCGAATGGCGCACGTCGATCGTCGACCTCATGAAGGCGCTCGATATCGATTCCAGCCTTTCCGCCCGCAAGGAATTGGCCAAGGAATTGAAGTACGACGGGGACACCAGCGATTCCGCAAAGATGAACATCTGGCTGCACAAGCAGGTCATGACCAAACTCGCGGCCAACGGCGGCAAACTGCCGGACGATCTGAAGCACTGATTGCACTGGACCGAGATCGCCTTACTCAGGGTGGTTTCATTGTAGGCCCGCCTCAAAGAGGTGGGCCTTTTTCTTTGCGGTGCATACATTGTGCTCGTCTGTTCAAGGCTTCGGCATACAGAATGCCACGCTGAACGAGTCCTGTTGCTTCGCGTTGGTTAGCGATGGCGCCCGGCTAACAACGATCAACGCAGAACGATATAACTGAACTCAGTCGCAGAAACATTCTGCCGGCGGCGCGGCGGCATTGGCCGGCACGGCCGCTCTCTTTCGTTCGCTCTTGTCTGACGCGAGCCACGCCGCCGCCATAACGCGAGCGCCAAAGGCAGGCGCTCGCTAGGGAGTAGCGGCGGCAGAGGCCGGGCTGAAAGCCGTCTTCCCGGCCTACCGGCGGGCTTTGTCTTTCGCGGATAGTAAAATCAGGCGGCGACGTCCACGAACTCCGGATGCTTGTCGAGATAGTCAACGACGAAACCGCATGCTGCGACCACCTTCAGTCCGTCAGCGCGGATTTGCTCCAACGCGCCTCGCACAAGCTGAGAGGCAATGCCGCGGCCGCGCAACGCAGGCGGAGTTTCGGTGTGAGTGATGATGATTTTGCCCGGGGCAAGCCGGTAATTGGCAAAGGCCGTTGTGCCGTCGACATCGAGTTCATATCGGCTCAACGCCGTGTTGTTGCGAACCATGATCTTCTCTTGTTTTTCGGCTTCGGTTTATTTCAGAAGGTCGGCGTATTCGGAGTGTTTTTCGATATACGCTTTCACAAAGGGACATCGCGGAACGACCTTCAGACCGGCCGCGCGGACCTGATCCAGCGCACCTTCGATCAGCTTCGATCCGACACCCTTGCCGCCCAGTTCGGGCGGAACCTCGGTATGCACGAACGTGATGATGCCATCGGAAAGCTCGTAATAGGTCGCCGCGATGTGACCCTCGGCTTCGAGCTCGTAGCGCTTTTTGGCGGGGTTGTTGCGAACCGCGTCGGTCATTCCATCTTCCACATGTTGAACCTTCCGCTCGGGGCAACTGGCGGGCAGCTTCGTCCGGGAGGTCGACAAAAACCGGTTCCGGGGCCCTTGTAAAGATTGGGGTTACTCATAGGTGATTTGAAGACATACCATGAGGCGGCCGAACCGGTCGTTTGGATGAGGCGTGTCTGACCATCGAGCCGCCATCGTATGCCTTCGTGAAATGGAGGTATCCATGTCAGTCGATCGTTTTTTGAACATACATCGGTCTTGGGAAGACTGGGCCGGCATGGCGCTTGGGTTGATAATCGCCCTTTCGCCCTGGATGACCGGCGAAGCGAACAACGGCCTCGGCGCTCACTCCGAGCCGGGGATGGCGCTCCTGAACGCGGTTTGTGTCGGCATCCTCGTCTTCGGCTTGTCCCAGCTTGAATACATAGTCCTTCGGCGCTGGGAGGAGGCGTGCGAAATCGCCCTTGGCTTCTGGCTGATCGCGTCGCCTCACATCTTCGCCTACTCTGGCGGCGGAACGCTCAGGCTGTGGCACACCGCGCTCGGCGGCGTCGTGATCCTGCTCGGCATTCTGAAGCTCTGGCAGGATTGGGATTTGAGCGACGAGGAATTGGCCCGGCACGGGCAGTAACGGAGCAGTTGGCGCGGGCAGCGCCTGACCAACGGCCAACACAATCGCCGGCTTCTGGTGAAGCCGGCGATTGCGCGTTCAATGATGACCATTGGCCGAAACGAGCTATTCCGCCGCCTCGTCGGCGCTGAAAATCTTGCCGGCGCGGCCCTTCTTCAGGACAGGCGCGAGGAATTTTCCGGTATAGCTGCGCGGCGCCTTGACGATGTCTTCCGGCGGCCCCCAGGCCACGATCTCGCCGCCGCCATCGCCGCCCTCGGGGCCGAGGTCGATCACCCAGTCCGCTGTCTTGATGACCTCGAGATTATGCTCGATCACCACAACGCTGTTGCCCTGCGCCACAAGCTCGTGGAGCACTTCGAGCAGCTTGGCGACATCGTGGAAATGCAGTCCCGTGGTCGGCTCGTCGAGGATATAGAGCGTGCGGCCGGTGGCACGCTTGCTCAGTTCCTTGGCGAGCTTGACGCGCTGGGCTTCGCCGCCGGACAGCGTGGTCGCCTGCTGGCCGACATGGATATAGCCGAGGCCGACGCGCTGAAGTGTCTTGAAGGTTTCCCGAACCCGCGGCACCGCCTTGAAGAACTCGGCGGCTTCGTCAACCGTCATGTCCAGTACGTCCGCGATGGACTTGCCCTTGAACAGCACATCCAGCGTTTCGCGATTGTAACGCTTGCCCTTGCAGGTGTCGCAGGTCACATAGACGTCCGGCAGGAAGTGCATCTCGATCTTGATCAGGCCGTCGCCCTGGCAAGCCTCGCAGCGGCCGCCCTTGACGTTGAACGAGAAGCGGCCCGGCTCATAGCCGCGTGCCTTCGACTCCGGCAGGCCGGCGAACCACTCGCGGATCGGCGTGAACGCGCCTGTATAGGTCGCGGGGTTTGAGCGTGGTGTGCGACCGATCGGCGACTGGTCGATGTCGATGATCTTGTCGATATGTTCGAGACCCTCGATACGATCGTGCGGAGCAGGGCCTTCCGAGGCATTGTTGAGCTTGCGGGCGATGGCTTTGTAGAGCGTGTCGATGAGCAGCGTCGACTTGCCGCCGCCGGATACACCGGTGACGCATGTAAACAGCCCGAGCGGAATCTCGGCGGACACGTTTTTCAGATTGTTTCCGCGCGCGTTGATGACCTTGATGGTGCGGCGATGGTTTGGAGGCCGGCGCTCCGGAATCGGCACATACATCTCGCCGGTGAGATATTTTCCCGTCAGCGATTTCGGGTTGGTCTTGATCTGCTGCGGCGTGCCTTGCGCGACGACGTTGCCGCCGTTCACGCCCGCGCCCGGACCGACGTCGACGACATAGTCGGCGGTCTCGATGGCATCTTCGTCGTGTTCGACAACGATGACCGTATTGCCGAGATTGCGCAAGCGCCGCAGGGTTTCGAGCAGCCGCGCGTTGTCGCGCTGGTGCAGACCGATGGATGGCTCGTCCAGCACATACAGCACGCCGGTCAGGCCGGAGCCGATCTGCGAGGCAAGGCGGATGCGTTGGCTTTCGCCGCCGGAGAGGGTGCCCGACGAGCGCGACAGCGTCAGATAGTTCAGGCCGACATCCAGCAGGAACGACAGGCGTTCGCGGATTTCCTTTAGGATTCGCGCGGCGATTTCGTTTTGCTGCTTGTTGAGTCCGGCCGGTACGCTTTCAAACCATTCTCCGGCACGCATCACCGACAGTTCGGAGATCTCGCCGATATGCTTTCCGCCGATCTTGACGCAGAGCGCCTCCGGCTTCAGGCGATGGCCGTGACAGGCCTCGCAGGGCACGTCGCTGAAATATTTGCCGAGCTCTTCGCGCGCCCATTCGCTTTCGGTTTCGCGGAATCGGCGCTCGATATTCGTCACCACGCCCTCGAACGGCTTCTTGGTGTCGTAGGAGCGGACGCCGTCCTCGTAGGAGAACTTGATCTCGTCGTCACCGGAGCCGAACAGAATGGCGTTCTGCGTTCTCTTCGGCAGGTCCTTCCATTTCGTGTCGAGCGTGAATTTATAGAACTTGCCGAGCGCCTGCAGCGTCTGGACATAGTAAGGCGACGACGACTTCGCCCAGGGCGCGATGGCGCCCTTGCGCAGCGTCGCCTCCTTGTCCGGAATCACGAGTTCGGCGTCGATATGCTGTTCGATGCCGAGGCCGCCGCATTTGGGGCAGGCACCATACGGATTGTTGAATGAAAACAGCCGCGGTTCGACTTCCGGAATCGTGAACCCGGACACCGGACAAGCGAACTTCTCCGAAAACAGAATGCGCTCCGGCCCGCTCTTGTCGTGGATTTTCGCGGTTTTCTTTTCCGGCTTCTTGTCCGATGAAGCCTCGGCGCCGGCAGGCGCATCCGCAAACTCGATGACGGCGAGGCCGTCGGCGAGTTTCAACGCCGTTTCAAACGATTCAGCGAGGCGCTGCGCCATGTCCGGGCGCACCACGATCCGATCAACGACGACGTCGATGTCGTGCGGAAACTTCTTGTCGAGGACCGGTGCTTCGGCGAGTTCATAGAACTTGCCGTCGACCTTGACCCGCTGGAATCCCTTTTTGAGATACTCGGCAAATTCCTTCTTGTACTCGCCCTTGCGGCCTTGCACGACAGGCGCAAGCAGATAAAGCCGTGTTCCTTCCGGAAGCGCGAGAACCCGGTCCACCATCTGGGAGACGGTCTGACTCTCAATGGGAAGGCCCGTCGCCGGCGAATACGGAACGCCGACACGCGCCCACAACAGGCGCATGTAGTCGTAAATCTCGGTCACGGTGCCGACCGTCGATCGTGGATTTTTCGATGTGGTCTTCTGTTCGATGGAAATTGCCGGCGACAATCCGTCGATCTGGTCGACATCCGGCTTCTGCATCATCTCAAGGAACTGACGGGCATACGCGGAAAGTGATTCGACGTAGCGGCGCTGACCTTCCGCATAGATGGTGTCGAAGGCGAGGGAGGACTTTCCGGAACCGGACAGGCCGGTGAACACCACCAGCTTGTCGCGTGGAATTTCGAGGTCGATGTTCTTGAGGTTATGCTCCCGCGCGCCGCGGATTGTGATGGCGCGCAGGCTCGAGCCAGCGGGGGTCTTTCGGCTTGCCTTGATCACTTCGTCCATGAGGGTTTCCGGTGGCGCGTGATGCGCAATAAGAGCGCTGTCCCGGAAAACGTGATGACCGCTCGCCGGTTTCTTGTTCTCGATCAGATTCCTGTTCGCAGAACATAGTGAGAACGGGGCCGGATTTCTAGTCCCGCCGGCAATTCATCAACTGTTAGATGGCTGTTCGCGACATCCTGATATGGGGCGTGCTTTACAAACAAAAAGGCCGGCTCAAGAGCCGGCCCTTCCGTGGTCCTGAAAACTCGGGAGGAGTTTGTCAGGTATTCACAGCTCAGTACTTGGCGACGACCGGGCCACCCCAGTTGAAGCGATAGTTCAGGCCAACCTTCACGGTGTGGAGGTCGTCCTTGTAGGACAGGGCCTGAGGACCGGCGGTCGCGCCGGTGTAAGCGACGTTGGTGGTGTCGAAGTTGTAGTACTGGTACTCAACCTTCGCCGACCAGGCCGGAGCGAACATGTATTCCAGACCGCCGCCGACGGTGTAGCCGGTCGATTCACGATCGGTCACAGCCGGGAGAAGGCCGGCGGTCGCAGCCAGGCCGCTGTCGTCACGGAACGCGACACCGCCCTTGGCGTAGATCAGGCCCGGGCCCCAGGTGTAGCCGAGGCGGCCGGTGACCGAAGCGAGCCAGTCGGAGCGATCACGAAGCACGCCGTCGACGGTGGTGAAGTTGCGGTCGCTGTCCGACAGGCCGGAGATCTGGCCTTCGATACCGATCACCCAGTTCGGTGCGAACTGGTAGTCAGCGCCGATCTGACCGCCGCCGAGGAAGGCTGCGTCACGGTTGGTGCCGACGACCGTCGGGTCGGTGGTGGCGAAGCCGTTGTCGCCGCCGAAGGCTGCGCCGATGTGCACACCGGCGTAGAAGCCGGTCCAGTTGTAGATCGGAGCGGCATAAACCGGCGCCTTGGTGTAGGTGCGGGCCGGCAGGTCAGCAGCGACTGCCGAGGCAGTGCCGAGGGCAACCAGCGCCACGGTGCCGAGCAAGAACTTCTTCATCTCATCTTCTCCAGTTTTGATCCGCTCCGATTTTTCGGGGCGGTTTTCCAAGGCGCGAACGACAGGGCGCCAACGCAATGGGATTCGATTTCGTGGATTGGAATATACCGGCTTCAGCCAAAAATGCCGTCTCCGAAATGCAACAGTCGGAAGGGAAGTGAGGGTTCCTAAGATAAGGAAATACTTAGGATATCTGGTTCCATCGCACCACGTTTTGATCACGTTTTCGTCACATTCCGTGATGCGTCGGCGGGTAACAAATTATTCCTCAATAGGTTGCTCGATGGGTTCCGCTTGCATGAGAACAAAAAAGGTACATATTGTGTCTGGGTTTTGCTGACAGCTTGCGTGTGGATAACCGGCGAGTCGCGTCCATGGCACTGGCCGAGCGTGTAGGGTCAATTTCGGAGCGGGTCTTTCCGGAGGGTGGAAAGCAGTCCGCGATCATAAATCCTGACAGATTCGAGCGCACCGTCTGTGTGCGCGAAAGTGGAGAGCGTCAATGGCGGGAAGCGTCAATAAAGTCATTCTGGTCGGTAATCTCGGTGCCGACCCGGAAATCAAGCGGACACAGGACGGCCGCCCGATCGCCAATCTGAGCGTTGCCACGTCGGAGACGTGGCGCGACAGGAATACGGGCGAGCGGAAAGAGAAGACGGAATGGCATCGCGTCGTGATCTTCAGCGAAGGGCTCTGCAAGATCGCGGAGCAATATCTGAAGAAGGGATCGAAGGTTTATCTCGAAGGGCAGTTGCAGACCCGCAAATGGCAGGACAAGGACGGCAAGGATCGCTATTCGACCGAAGTTGTTCTTCAGAACTTCAATTCGACCTTGACCATGCTCGACGGCAAGAGCAGCGGCGGCAGTTCGTTCGGCGCGGATGAGGGCGGCGATTTCGGATCGTCCGGTCCGTCGCGCTCAGCGCCTCCGCGCCGCGTTGCGGCCGGCGGCGGCCGCAACGACGACATGAACGACGATATTCCGTTCTGAGTTTTCGGTGCCCGTTTGAGTGCGAAAGCCGGCGGGTCTCCGCCGGCTTTTTCATGTCTCGACGTTCCCGCTCACGCCCTGGACCCGGCTTGCAACAGGGGCACCTGGACGCTCCCGAGGTGCGGTTTAAGACATTGAAAGAACTTATATTTTATGAGTGTTTTTGAAGGCCGATGCGGTTGGCTTTGGCGCTCGAATTCGCCTATATAACAGGACGATTCAGCACCCAGGATTCGCACGTTGACCGACCAAGAAGATCCGCCGTCCGGGCCGCCCGACGCGGCTGATATCCGTCCCGTTTCAATCACGGATGAGATGAAGCGCTCCTACCTCGATTACGCGATGAGCGTGATCGTGGCGCGAGCGCTGCCGGATGCGCGTGACGGTCTGAAGCCCGTTCATCGCCGCATTCTCTACGCGATGTACGAGAACGGCTTCGAGTGGAACAAGCCCTACCGCAAGTCGGCGCGAACCGTCGGCGACGTCATCGGTAAATATCATCCGCACGGCGACCAGTCGGTCTACGACGCGATGGTGCGCATGGCGCAGGATTTCTCCATGCGCGTGCCGCTGATCGACGGGCAGGGCAACTTCGGCTCCGTCGATGGCGATATGGCCGCGGCGATGCGTTACACCGAAGCGCGCCTGCAGAAGGTCGCTCATTCGCTGCTTGATGACATCGACAAGGATACCGTCGATTTTCAGCCGAACTACGACAGTTCGGAGCGCGAGCCGCGCGTGCTGCCGGCCAAGTTTCCGAATCTTCTCGTCAATGGCGCCGGTGGCATCGCCGTCGGCATGGCCACGAACATTCCGCCGCACAATCTCGGCGAAGTCATTGATGCCTGCATCGCGCTGATCAACGATCCCTCGCTCGGCATCGACGATCTGATCAACATCGTGCCTGGCCCCGATTTCCCGACCGGCGGCATCATTCTCGGTCGCCAGGGCATCCGCGCGGCGTATCATCTGGGGCGCGGCTCCATCGTGATGCGCGGTAAGGTCGAGATCGAGGACATCCGCAAGGACCGTCAGGCGATCGTGGTCTCGGAAATCCCGTATCAGGTCAACAAGGCCGGCATGGTCGAGCGCATCGCCGAACTGGTGCGGGAAAAGAAGATCGAGGGCATCGCTGACTTGCGCGACGAGTCCGACCGCGACGGTTATCGCGTGGTTGTCGAGTTGAAGCGCGATGTCGTGCCCGAGGTGGTGCTGAACCAGCTCTACAAGTTCACCCCGCTGCAGACCAATTTCGGAGCCAACATGGTGGCTCTCGACGGCGGCCGCCCGCAGGTCATGAACCTCAAGGACCTGCTGACCGTCTTTATCGCGTTCCGCGAGAACGTGGTGTCGCGGCGGACCAAGTTCCTGCTCGGCAAGGCGCGTGACCGCGCGCACATTTTGGTCGGCCTTGCCATCGCCGTGGCGAACATCGACGAAGTCATTCGGGTGATCCGGACGTCGCCAGACCCGAACACCGCACGCGAAACCCTGATGTCGCGTGACTGGCCCGCCAGGGACATGGCGGCCATGATCACGCTGATCGACGATCCGCGTCATCGGGTCTCCGAGGACGGCACGGCGCGCCTGTCGCTGGAGCAGGCCAAGGCGATCCTCGATCTGCGCCTGCAGCGATTGACGGCGCTTGGCCGCGAGGAGATTTCCGAGGAACTGAACAAGCTCGCGACCGAGATTGCGGATTATCTCGACATCCTGCGCTCGCGTGCACGCATTCAAGGCATCATCAAGGACGAACTCACCGCAGTGAAGGATGAGTTCGCCACGCCGCGCCGGACCGTGATCATTGACCAGGAAGGTGAGGTCGAGGACGAGGACCTGATCCAGCGCGAGGACATGGTCGTGACCGTTTCCCATGCCGGCTATGTCAAGCGCGTGCCGCTGTCGACCTACCGTGCGCAGAAGCGCGGGGGCAAGGGCCGCTCGGGCATGCAGACGCGCGACGAGGATTTTGTCAGCCGTCTGTTCATCGCCTCGACTCATACGCCGGTACTGTTCTTCTCGTCGCGCGGCCAGGTCTACAAGGAGAAGGTCTGGCGCCTGCCGATGGCCGCGCCGAATTCGCGCGGCAAGGCGCTGATCAACATCCTGCCGCTGGAGCAGGGCGAGCGCATCACCACCATCATGCCGTTGCCGGAAGACGAATCCTCGTGGGGGAATCTCGACGTGATGTTCGCCACCACCGGCGGCAACGTCCGGCGCAACAAGCTCTCGGATTTCGTCGATGTGCGCCGATCGGGAATCATCGCGATGAAACTCGACGAGGGTGAAGCCATCGTCGATGTACAGATCGCGACCGAAAATGACGATGTGCTGCTGACCGCCGCCGGCGGGCAGTGCATCCGCTTCCCTGTTACGGATGTGCGCGTGTTCAGCGGGCGCACCTCGATGGGCGTTCGCGGCATCGCGCTCGCCGAGGGCGACAAGCTGATCTCACTCACCATCCTGCGCCATCTCGAAGCGTCATCTGATGAGCGTGCCGCTTATCTGAAAATGCGCCGTGCCGTTGCGGGTGAAACGGCGCCTGAGGAAAATGGCGAGGCTGACGCTGAAGAGGCGGCGGCTGTGCAACTGAGCCAGGATCGCTATGCGCAGATGTCGGCGGCGGAGCAGTCGGTGCTGACCATCAGTGAAAATGGCTACGGCAAGCGTTCGTCGTCGTTCGAGTATCGCACCACCGGGCGCGGCGGCAAGGGCATCGTCGCGATGTCGGTCAACGAGCGCAATGGCAAGCTGGTGGCCTCGTTCCCGGTCGAGGACAGCGACCAGATCATGCTGGTGACAGACGCGGGACAGTTGATCCGGTGTCCGGTCGAGGGCATTCGCGTCGCGGGCCGTTCGACGCAGGGCGTGATCGTGTTCGATACGGCGGAAGACGAGCATGTCGTTTCCGTCGAGCACATCCCCGAAGACGAGTCGGAGAACGGCAACGGCGGCTAAGGCCGCCGCGCTAGATCTCGATCTCGGTTCCGAATTCGACGACCTGCTTGGTCGGAACGCCGAAGAACGCCGCCGTGCGCTCGGCGTTCCGCTGCAGGAATGCGAACACCGTCTCGCGCCACACCGCCATGCCCTCGACCTTTTCGGTGGGGACGATGGTTTCCCGGCCGATGAAATAGCTGACGTCCGCAAGATTGATGCCGGTGAGCTTGCCCTGCGCGCATGCAAGTTCGAGTCCCTCGGAAATCGTCGGGTACTGCATGAATCCGAAATGAAGGATGACGCGCGAAACGCCGTGGACGACATCGGTGATCACCACGCGATTCTCATCGTCGACACGGGGAATTTCGTCGATCACGACCGTCACCAGCAGAACACGTTCGTGCAGCATGTGGTTGTGCCGGACGAATTGGGTCAGCGCGAGCGGTACACCGTTCGATGACGATGCAAGGAACGCCGCCGTCCCGGGCAATCGTGTCGGGCATTGCCCGACGATGGTTTCAATCAGTTCCTCTTCGGGCTGGCGCAGTCGGCCACGGGCTTTTTCGACCAGCCGCACGCCGCTTCGCCATGTGAGCATCAGGAACGCGATGAACCCTGCGAGCACCAGCGGAAACCAGCCGCCCTCAAGAAATTTGGTCGAGTTCGCCGCGAAGAAGATGCAGTCGATGACCAGGAAAAGTCCGTTGACGGCGATGACCAGCAACGGCGGAAAGCCCCACTGGATGGCCACGAGCGCCGCCAGCAGCGTTGTGATGGCCATGAGCAGGGAGACGGCGATGCCATAGGCGCCGGCCAGTGCGTCCGACGTGCCGAAACCAATCACCGCGCAAAGGGTCGCGGCGGCCAGCATCCAGTTCACCAGCGGCACGTAGATCTGTCCCATCTCATGGCTGGCGGTGTGCCTGATATGCATGCGCGGCAGGAAGCCGAGCTGGATGGATTGCTGCGTCAGGGAGAACACGCCGGTGATGATGGCCTGTGATGCAATCACCGCCGCGATCGTTGCGAACGCCACCAGGGGGTAATGCGCCCAGTCGGGCGCGAGCTGGTAGAACGGATTCTCGATTGTGGAGGGATCGCTGATCAGCAATGCGGCCTGTCCGAAGTAGTTCAGAACCAGTGCAGGCAGTGCGACGGCGAACCACGCCAGCCGGATCGGAAAGCGGCCGAAATGTCCCATGTCCGCATACATGGCTTCGCCGCCGGTCACAGCGAGGAACGCCGCGCCCAGAATGGCGAAAGAGATGTGGAAGTTCTGACTGAGAAGGAAGCTGATCGCATAGGTGGGACTGAGGGCCGCCAGCACGTTCGGGTTTTTCATGATGCCGTGTATTCCGAGCAGCGCGAGCGCAACAAACCAGATCAGCATGAAGGGTCCAAAGATTCCGCCGATAAAACCGGTGCCCTTGCGCTGCATCAGGAAAACGCAAATCAGAATAGCGACTGTGATTGGAACGACTGCGGGCGCCAGTGAGGGCGCATCGACTTTGAGGCCTTCTACCGCGCTCAGGACGGAGATCGCGGGCGTGATGGCGCCGTCGCCATAGAGCAGGGCCGCGCCAACCAGACCGACGACAAGAAGTTGCGCGCGCCATGTTCCGGGTTGCGCGTTGCGTGCGGACAAGAGTGCCAGCAGTGTGACGATGCCGCCTTCGCCGCGGTTGTCCGCGCGCATGATCAGCAGGGCATACTTGAACGAGATGATCAGGATCAGCGCCCAGAGGATCAGCGAAACCACACCGAGGATCGCTTCATTGGTAAGGGCGACCTGGCCATGGTGGGTCGCGGCCTTGGCGGCTTCCTTCAGGGCATAGAGGGGGCTGGTCCCGATGTCACCGTAGACGACACCGAGGGCGCCAACAGTCGCGGTAATCGGGAGCCCGGTGTTGCGGCCCCCAGATGCAGCATGAACGGCAGTCACCAGCGCCCCCTGTAGCCTGATGCGTCCACTGAGTGGCGCAACCTGTAGTCTGCTACCGGAGGTTGGAAATTGCTATGCTGCGATCTGAAATTATTCGATGCGTTCAGCCTTGACGCCGGCAAGTCCGTGACGGGGTGATTTTGCTAACCCCGATCGGTGGAGACGCGGCGAACGGGTTGCACGCCGAGTCTGGAATTTGTGCGGCGCAAGCAGGCCTCGTCGATATTGGGCCAGTTCTGCGCTGTGCAGGACGGGTTTGTCGCCGCGATTGGCAGGCGGTCGGCTTTGGCCAGGGCCTGGGGCATGTCTGCCGTGGCGGAGGGTGTGAAGCTGGGAAAAATCGTTATCGCGGCTGCGACGAATGTCGCAACGGCCACCGCTGCCAGTGCCCTGATCATCGTGCGCGTCCCTTGCTGCAGCCGCCGTGGCGGCTTGCAGGGATGACGCGCGGCGAGGGGGAAAAGTTCACACGTTCTTCAAGAAATAAAAGGGATCGGAAGGCGGCCAGCCTGTGGAACCGGTCCAGCTTGCGGCGGTCGCCGGGCCGGGTTAGGAGGATGCATGTCCCGCATCGCGCTCTATCCCGGGTCGTTCGACCCCGTCACCAACGGCCATCTGGATGTCGTCCGTCAGGCTTGCAGTCTGGTCGACCGGCTGGTTGTGGCCATCGGCATTCATCCCGGCAAGGCTCCGCTGTTTCCGGTCGAGGAACGGCAGGAGATGATCCGCGAGGTGTTTGCGCCGATCGCCGCCAGCGCCAAATGCGAGATTGATTGTGTGACGTTCAGCGACCTGACTGTGACGGCCGCGCAACGGGCGGGGGCGACGATTCTGATCCGTGGCCTGCGCGACGGCACCGATCTGGACTATGAGATGCAGATCGCCGGCATGAACCAGACGCTGATGCCTGAAATCCGCACCGTCTTCCTGCCGGCTTCCGCCACCGTCCGCCCGATCACCGCCACACTGGTGCGTCAGATCGCTGGTATGGGCGGAGACGTTTCGCATTTCGTGCCCAAGGCGGTCGCCGCGCGCCTCAAGACCAAATTTGCCGGCAAATAATCAAGTTCTCTGATCCGGAGCTCTCATGATCCGCATTCTTGCCGTTCTCGCGGCTTTTGTTTTTGCCACGCCCGCGTTCTCGCAGGCTCTTCCGGCCGGGCTGGACAAGGCCAACGCCATTGTCATCGACACCACCAAGGGCCGCGTGATCGTCAAGCTGCGTTCCGATCTCGCCCCCAAGCACGCCGAGCGCATCAAGCAGCTCGCTCGCGACGGCTATTACAACAACGTGCCCTTCCATCGCGTGATCGAGGGTTTCATGGCGCAGACCGGCGACGGTCAGCGCTTCAACGGCACCGGTGGATCGAAATATCCGAACCTTCCAGCGGAATTCTCCAATGTCCCGTTCAAGCGCGGCATCGTCGGCATGGCGCGCGCGAGCGATCCGAATTCGGCCAACTCGCAGTTTTTCATCATGTTCGCTGACGGCAGCTTCCTGAACGGCAAGTACACCGTTGTCGGCGAGGTGGTGTCCGGCATGGATGTCGTGGACAAGATCAAGCGCGGCGAGCCGGTTCAGGACCCCGACAAGATGGTGAAGGTGCAGGTCGCCTCCGACATCAAGTAACACGAGTTAGGTAACCTGCAGGAATTGCAGTTGCCTCAATCTGCAAAGGAAACATCATGGCAGACACTGAAAACACCCTGATCCTCGAAACCACGCAGGGTCCGGTGACCATTGAAATGCGCCCCGATCTCGCCCCGGGTCATGTCGAGCACATCAAGAAGCTGGTGCGTGAAGGCTTCTACGATGGCATCGTCTTTCATCGCGTGATCGAGGGCTTCATGGCCCAGACTGGTTGTCCGAACGGCACCGGCACCGGCGGATCGAAGTATCCGAACCTCAAGGCCGAATTCAACACCGAGCCGCATGTGCGCGGAACGGCGTCGATGGCACGCGCCGCCAATCCCGATTCCGCCAATTCGCAGTTCTTCATCTGCTTCGACGATGCACGCTTCCTCGACAAGCAGTACACCGTCTGGGGCAAGGTGACGTCCGGCATGGAGAACGTGGACAAGATCAAGCGCGGCGAGCCGGTGCAGAATCCCGACAAGATCGTCAAGGCGCATATGGCATCCGACGCGGCCTGAGCCGGGCTTTTCCCGAACCCCAGAGACTGTCATGCCCGGCCTTGTGCCGGGCATCCACGTCTCTAGGGTTCGGCTTTCAAGACGTGGATGGCCGGGACATAAGGGCGTTCACGCCCGTCTTCGACGGACTATGCCCGGCCACGACGAGTTGCCACCATGCGTACAGATTTGTTCGATTTCGAGCTTCCGGAAACCAACATCGCGCTGCGGCCCGTCAGCCCGCGCGACGCGGCGCGCATGCTTGTCGTGAAGCCGGACCATCCGCTGACCGACGCCATTGTTTCGGATCTGCCGCGTTTCCTGCAGCCCGGCGACCAACTCGTTGTCAACGACACCAAGGTGATCCCGGCGCAACTGACCGGCCGCCGGATCGGCCGGGAAACCGAGCCCAAAATCGAAGCGACCCTGATCAAGCGTCTTGATGGTTCGAGATGGCAGTCGCTGGTCAAACCCGCCAGGAAGCTCGCTCAGGGTGATGTCATCCGCTTCGGCAACGAGGGCCGCGTCTGCCTGCTTGGCAATCTCGACGCGCAGGTTGAGCACAAAGGCGACAACGGCGAGGTGACGCTGTCGTTCTCGTTCCACGGCCCCATTCTGGATCAGGCCATCGCCGATGTCGGCGCGCCGCCGTTGCCGCCTTACATCGCCTCGCGGCGCACGCCTGATGAGCGAGACAACGCCGACTACCAGACCATGTTCGCGGTCAGCGAGGGCGCGGTGGCGGCGCCGACCGCGGGGCTGCATTTCACCCCGGGCCTTGAAGCCGCCCTGCGCGAGCGTGGCGTCGGCCTGCATCGGGTGACCCTCCATGTGGGGGCAGGGACGTTTCTTCCGGTGAAGGTGGACGATACGGACGGCCACAAGATGCATGCCGAGTGGGGCACGGTGTCCGTCGAGACCGCCGCTGCGTTGAACGAAGCCCGCGCCAGGGGGGGCCGGATTGTCGCGGTCGGGACCACCTCACTGCGGCTGCTCGAAAGCGCCGCGGCGGATGACGGCACCATCAAGCCGTTCACCGCGGAAACAGCGATTTTCATTACCCCCGGCTACCGGTTCAGGGCGGTGGATGTGCTGATGACCAACTTTCACCTGCCGCGCTCGACACTGTTCATGCTGGTCTCGGCCTTCAGCGGGCTTGAGACCATGCAGCGGGCCTATGCTCACGCCATTGCGAGCGGGTATCGCTTCTACTCGTATGGCGACGCATCGCTGTTGTTTCGCCGGTCAACCTGACCCATAACGTCGCGCCATGGCTGTTCCCAACCACTTCAAACTTCTCGGCCGCGACGGCGAGGCCCGCACTGGCGAATTGACGACGCCGCACGGTGTCGTCCGCACGCCTGCCTTCATGCCGGTCGGCACCGCCGGTGCGATGAAGAGCATTCACTGGCGCGACATCCGCGAAACCGGCGCCGATATCGTGCTCGGCAACACCTATCACCTGATGCTGCGGCCCGGCGCCGAGCGCATTGCCGCGCTGGGCGGCCTGCAGACATTCACCACCTGGAACGGACCGATGCTGACCGACTCCGGCGGCTTTCAGGTGATGTCGCTGGCGAAACTACGCAAGGTGACAGAGCACGCCGTAACCTTCAGTTCGCACATCGACGGAAGCAAGGTGGAACTGTCACCCGAGCGGGCCATCGAGGTGCAACGGTTGCTCGGCTCCGATATCGCCATGCAGCTCGATGAATGCGTGCGGCTGCCGGCGGAGCGGGCCGATATCGAGCGCGCGATGCTGCTCTCGATCCGCTGGGCGGAGCGCAGCAAGCGCGCCTTTGAGAGCGCTCCGGAAGGTTACATGCTGTTCGGCATCGTTCAGGGCGGAGACATCCCCGAACTGCGGCGGGACAGCGCGCACAGGCTGGTCGACATCGGTTTTCACGGCTATGCGGTCGGCGGTCTCGCGGTCGGTGAGCCGCAGGCCGTGATGCTGGCGATGATCGAGGAAGTCGCGCCGTTGCTGCCGCAGGAGCGGCCACGCTACTTGATGGGCGTCGGCACCCCGGACGATATGCTGGAAGCCATCGCACGCGGCATCGACATGTTCGACTGCGTGATGCCGACGCGAAACGGGCGTCATGGCCATGTGTTCACCCGGCGCGGAATCATCAATCTGCGCAACGCGCGTCATGCCGATGATCCGCGTCCGCTTGATGAGGAGAGCCATTGGCGCGGCGCGCGGGACTATTCGCGCGCTTACCTGCACCATCTCGTGAGGTCCGAGGAGGCGCTGGGTGCGATGCTGTTGTCGGAAATCAACGTCGCCTATTATCAGACGCTGATGAGCGGCGCCCGCGCAGCCATTGCCGCCGGAGACTTCGATAGCTATCGGGCATCAGTTCGCGACGGATGGGCGCGGGGCGACATCGCTCCGCGCTGAGTCTGAACCATCAGGCGTTAGTTGCAGACGATCCGTGTGGAATGCTTCGTCACGAAGCCATAGCCGCAGTTATCGCAGGTCCACAGATAGCTGATCATGTTGTCCGCGAGAAACGCGGATGCTTCGGCTGCGACCATCGAGTCCGAACAGATCGTGCAGATAGGGCGATCGCTCATGCGTGGCGGTAAGCGTGATGGCTTGGTCGACAGAATTTCAGCAATTGCTGGCATCGTGACCTCCCTGCCGGATTTGAGCCTTGCCCGGACTATAGACATGGGACTTTGAAGAAGTCGCAACACAAATGCGTTCCTTTTGCGAAAAGTATTTTGCGGCGCACTGCCTGTGCCAGATGCGCCAAGAGGGACTTGCATGAGCGCGCTCTGCTGCCCTTAATGGCGGAAGCCGATTGTTTCGCGTAACCGTCTCTGATGGTTCGCATTTAATTGAGGTGGAGAACCGGAATGGACGCAAAATCACAGTCGAACGCTTCGCCCGCACGCGCGCCGGGACGCGGGCGGATTTACGACAGCATCGTTGATGCATTCGGCGATACGCCGATCGTCCGGCTTCGCAGGTTGCCCGAACAGAACGGTGTAAAAGCAACGATTCTCGCTAAACTTGAGTATTTCAATCCGGCGGCGAGCGTGAAAGATCGCATCGGCGCGGCGATGATCATCGCGATGGAGAAGGCCGGCGTCATCAATCAGGATACCGTGCTGATCGAGCCGACATCGGGCAATACAGGAATCGCGCTGGCTTTCGTCGCGGCGTCGCGCGGCTATCGCCTGAAACTGGTGATGCCCGAGTCGATGTCCATCGAGCGCCGCAAGATGCTGGCGTTCCTCGGCGCGGAAATCGTTCTGACTCCGGCGGCGCAGGGTATGAAGGGCGCGATTGCGACCGCGGAAGAATTGATTCGCAACACGCCCAATTCGGTCATGCCGCAACAGTTCAAGAACCTCGCCAATCCCGAAGTCCATCGCCGCACCACGGCGGAGGAGATATGGAACGACACCCATGGCGACATTGATGTCTTCGTCGCCGGTGTCGGCACGGGCGGAACGATCACCGGCGTCGGCCAGATCCTGAAGCAGCGCAAGCCGTCCGTGCGTGTTGTCGCGGTGGAGCCGGTGGAAAGTCCGGTCCTGTCCGGCGGTCAGCATTCACCGCACAAGATTCAGGGCATCGGCGCCGGC
Source organism: Afipia sp. (assembly GCA_050249215.1). Taxonomy (GTDB): domain Bacteria; phylum Pseudomonadota; class Alphaproteobacteria; order Rhizobiales; family Xanthobacteraceae; genus Afipia. The sequence continues at coordinate 83,692 of JBFWQX010000003.1, read as the reverse complement.
TTCGTTCCCGACATTCTCGATCGCTCGGTGATTGACGAAATCGTAAAGATCGACAGCGCCACGGCGATTGCGACCTCCCGCGCGCTGGCGCGCGCCGAAGGCATTCCCGGCGGTATCTCGTCGGGCGCGGCGATCGCGGCAGCACTCGAACTGGGCAAGAGGCCGGAGAATGTGGGCAAGACCATTCTTGCGATCATTCCCTCGTTCTCCGAACGCTACCTGTCGACGGCGCTGTTCGAGGGCATTTGACATGACATCACCTCCAAGGCGGCCGCGCACGCTCAGTGACGCGAAGACGGAAGCCGAGGCGGCGTTCAAGTCCGCCACCAAAAAGGTGGCGGAGGCTCCTCCAAAGCAGGCCGCGATTCCCGGTGTGAGGGAACTCGTCTCGATCCGGATTGACCAGGACGTTCTCGAATACTTTCAGGATGGCGGTCCCGGCTGGCAGGACCGGATCAACGCGGCCCTGCGCAAGGCAGCCGGCAAAGCCGATTGATCACGCCACGCGATTGGCGCGCGCGGCTTCCTTCTGGGCATCGAAGTCGCGGCGGCGGCGCGCCAGCTCTTCCGGCGCCATCCGCTCCACATTGTTGTAGTCGCGCTTCCACGAGGCGTCTTCGCTCCAGCGCAATGGGGACTGAACGGTGGTCTGGGGCCCCGGCGCACTTTCCAGCACCTTGAGCGCCAGTTCCAGGGTGAAGGCCTGCGAGGCCTTGTCATGCGGTTTGCCGGCTGAATTGCCGAGCGGGAAATCGCTGAACAGGAAGCGCGGCACGGCGGCGTGTTCGACAATGTCCTTGGCGCAACCCGTCACCACCGTGGAAATTCCGTTGGCTTCCAGATGGCGTGCCACCAGCGCCGTGGTCTGATGGCACACGGGGCAGTTCGGCACCAGGACGGCTGCGTCGACGCCGTCCGCCTTGCAGCGCGCGAGGATGTCCGGCGCGTCGGTCTCGATGGTGGCGCGATGACTGCGGTTGGTCGGCGCACCGAAGAAGCGCGGTGCGACCGATCCGATGCGGCCTTCGCGCGCGAGTCGATGCAACTGCTCCAGCGGAAACCAGGTGTTCATGTCCGTCGCCGATGTGTGCGCGCGGTCGTAGGCGATGTGAGAGATGCGCAGGTCGTGCTGTTGAGACGTATCGCCGTCGTAGACCTGATAGAACTTCGCGCTGCCGTTGTAGGCCGCGCCCGGTCCCTGATCGCCCTTGGCCGGATCGAAGCGGGCCGCGGTGGTGACGATCGCCACACGCGCCTGCGCGAGCGGCTTTTTCAGCGGCTGGAACGGCGCTGCAACATTGTGGGCCCAGCGGTACGGCGTGTCGTAGCCGATCGCGAGGTAGTAATCCCGCGTCCGTTGCATGTAAGGAACAGGCACGTCGAAATCGCGCACGGCATCTTCGGGGGCTGCAGGCGAATCCGTCATGATGGCAATCCTCGAAATCTGGCTGACAGCCGTAGCAGATAGCCCTTCAGTCAGCCATATTCAGGGAAAGCGACGCAGCCATACCGGCCTGCGGGCAAGGGACGTCTGATGAGCAACAAGAAGAAGGGCAAGGCCGAGGAGCCTGCGAAGGAGCGGGACAAGGACCCGACCAGGAACGCGCCGTTCAAGGTCAATCCGGACAGCGAAGACTTCGTGACTCCGCGCAACGACCTGAGCGAGGACGAACTGAAGGAGCAGGAGGATCGCCGCTCCTGACCCGGCCCGCGTCTCATTTACAGGGCGCTGAGGTCCGCCGGAACGTTGCCGAAGGACTTCAGGAGCACGGCATCCTTGAAATCGCCCGTCATGGGATCGCCCGAGCGGGTGAAGGCCACCGCTCCGATGGCTCCGGGCGCTCGGGACAGCGTCTCAGCGCGGCGGATGGCGGTGGACGCGCTCTGAAATTCCTCCGCCGCCCCGGCGACGACGGAACCATCATCGTCCTGCGCGAAGGGCAGGGCCACGTAATAGGAAATATCGGCCATCGGTCATCTCCGGTTACTCGGCAACCATTATGTTCTCTGTTTGTTCCTGTGTCAATTGTCGTCGATGGACAGGAGAACGGAGGATGTCCTGCGAGGAATTCCACAACCTGAACAAGGATGCAGGGCCGCACTTGACCCACATCCAGCCGCCACCTACACACCGCGACACGTGAGCGCGTAGCTCAGGCGGTAGAGCACGTGACTTTTAATCATGGGGTCGAGGGTTCGAGTCCCTCCGCGCTCACCATGACTCCTCCCATGCAACGATGGCATGTCTCGACGCAGACACGGAATCGCAGCAACAATGGCGCCGCATCCAGATGTGGTCCTTGTTGCGGAAGGATATCGAAATGTACGTCGTTGCCGGCCTGCTTGTCGTCCTGTCCGGTCTTTTTTACGCCGCCGACCATGGCCAGTTGGGCAAGTTCGGTTCGCAGATGTGCCTCTACGGCGATATGTTCTGCCGGCATCCCGTCTACGTTCTGATTGGTGCCGGGCTCGCAGCCGTGTGGGGCACGTTCGTCAGCATGAAGTAACGCTTCGGGCCCGGCCGCGATCAGTTGCCGTCGGAGCGGACGTCGGACGGCACGGGCTGCTGTGCGGTGACGCCCGCGGGGGTGGCCTCGCGGCGGAGGCCGATCAGTTCGGCTGCGCGCACCGACGACGATTTCCAGAACCCGAAGGCGTTGATCCGTGAGTTTTCCAGAATCGCGATCGCCACCGCCGACAGGAACGGCAGGCTCTGCAGCACAAGTACGCCGGCGAAAATATTGATCTCCCGGACTTCCTTCTGATTGAACGCGACCAGAACGATGGCGCCGATAATCAGCAGGATGCCGATGACGGCTTCCCAGAAGGCCTGGAATTCCACCGACATGCGCGACAGTCCGCCCTTTGAGGTGCGGGCGAAGGGGAGGTGATCCGTGATCAGGCCATTGGCCACCGCGCGTGACACTGTCCACTGTACCGACATGGCGGTCACCATGGCGCCCAGCATCTGTCCGACCTTGATCGGCACGCGCAGCCGGTAAAGCGTCAGGAAGTGTGCGAGCGAGACAATGAACGCCGCGATGATCGGCAGCGTCAGGATCTTGTCGGGAATGGCGATGTCGGCGAACGAGACGATCGGCACCCAGATCAAGTTGAGGATCGCGACCACGACACCGAGGCTTTCCGCGCCAAGCCAGTTCAGCCAGCCAAGCGCGAACTCGCGTTTCTGATCTGGCGAGAGGCGGCTCGCGTTAGGCAGGAACCGGCGCCAGTGCTTCTTGACGATCTGGAATCCGCCATAGGCCCAGCGGTGCCGCTGTTTCTTGAAGGCCTCGTAGGTGTCCGGCAGCAGGCCAAAGCCGTAGCGCTTGTTGGTGTAGTGCGTGAGCCAGCCGTGCTCGATGATCGCGAGACCGAGGTCGGTATCCTCGCAAATCGTGTCGCCGGCCCAGCCGCCCGCCATGTCCATCGCCGCGCGGCGAATAAGGCACATGGTGCCGTGGACGATGATGGCGTTGGCCTCGTTCCGCTGCACCATGCCGATGTCGAAGAAGCCGGCATATTCGCCGTTCATGGCGTAGTGCATCAGTGAGCGGTCGCCGTCGCGATGCTCCTGCGGGGCCTGCACCAGGCCCACGCGCGGATCGACGAAAGCCGGAACCAGATCCTTGAGCCAGTCGGGGGTGACGACATAGTCGGCGTCGATGATGCCGATGATCTCCGCGTCGGGCGCGGTGCGTTCCATCGCGATCCGCAGCGCGCCCGCCTTGAAGCCCTGCACCTTCTCGGCATTGATGAAGATGAAGCGCTCGCCGAGCGTCCGGCAGTGATCCTGGATCGGTTGCCAGAACGTGGGATCGGGCGTGTTGTTGATGATCACCACGCATTCAAAGTTCGGGTAATCGAGCCGCGCGACGGCATCGAGCGTCTGCTTCAGCATTTCCGGCGGCTCGAAATAGGCCGGGATGTGGATCGACACTTTCGGCGCGTAGCCTTCCGGGGCGGGAAGCCCCTCAGCGATCAGGCGCGCGGGCTTGCGCCCAAAAGCAATGGTCGCGATTTCCTCGATCCGTGCCATCGCGATCAGGACCAGCGGCACCAGCAGGATAAGACCCAGGGTGAGCGCAAAGGCCGAACCGAAGACGAAGTAGTGCGTGTTCCAGTAAGCGAACACGGTGGCGAACCACGCGCCCACGCCGTTGGCGGCGGCGGCGAGAACAGCGGCTTGCATGATGGTCGGGCTGGCGAGCCGGAAGATCGGAAGCGACAGCAGGACGCCGACGAGCAGGGCGATGCCTGCGATCTTCCAGTAGTCTGGATCGACGATTGGGCCAGTCCATGCGAACTTTGGCTCGCGCGACGCATTAAGAATGCCCCAGTAAGGGCCCACGCCACCTTCAAAAAACTTCCACGGCTGGTCGATGGCTTCAACGATGTTGTAGTCCATGCCGATGGCCTCGGCACGGGTCACGAAGTTTCGCAGCACCGACGCCTGCTCGAACGGCCCGGGATTGGCGTTCTTGAGATTGTAACCGGCGCTCGGCCAGCCGAATTCGGCGATCACAATGCGCTTGCCGGGGAATATCTCCCGCAGATGGCCGTAGATGTACATCGCCTGATCGACGGCCTGCTTGTCGGTGAAGTTTTCCCAATACGGCAGGATATGCGCGGCGATGAAGTCGACCGACGAGGCAAGTTGCGGATAGTCGCGCCAGATGTTCCAGATTTCTCCAGTTGTCACAGGAACATTGGTCTGTTTCTTGACGCGCTGAATCAGCTCGATCAGGTCTTCGACCTTCTGCTCGCCGCGGTAGATGGTTTCATTGCCGACCACGATGCCGATGACATTGCTGTTGCGCTTGGCAAGTTCGAGGGCGGCCGCGATTTCGCGCTCATTGCGGTCGACGTTCTTGTCGATCCAGGCGCCCACCGTGACCTTGAGCCCGAACTCGGCGGCGATGGCCGGCACCAGTTCGACACCGCCTGTCGATGAATACAGGCGGATCGCCCTGGTCATGGTCGCGAGCTTTTTCAGGTCGGCGCGGATTTTTTCCTTGTTCGGAATGTTGTCGACGTCGGGATGCCCCGCGCCCTCGAATGGCGCGTAGGAGAGGCTGGGCAGCATACCGTTGAAGTCGGGCGCCTTCTGCTCATCACGCAGCGCCCCCCAGAGGGCAGCGTGGATCGCGGTAACGCAGAACAGGACAGCGACGATGGCGCGCATCAAGGAAAACCATACGGGGCCGAACGTGGCAGATCGCGAACCTGTCCCCTCGGTTCGGCAGCGTTCAAGGCAGCTTATCTATGCTGCGCAGCTTAACAACTCATACGGCGACATGGCGTTTTGAGGGCGTCCCCGGTGCGGGGGTTTTGCATGACCCGCAAAACCCCGGTTCCTTGGCGCCGCGTCCTGGAACTACTTGCTCGGCGCAGCCGCTGCGGGCGGTGCAGCGGCTGGAGGCGGCGGCGTCGGTGCAGCGGGCGCCGGAGTGGCTGGCGCCGCCGCGGCCTGGGGCTGCGCGGACGGATTGATCCAGCAGGCGTGGACCCGGCCATTGAGGGTTTCGGCAACCTTCGGGTCAATGGTCGCGCCGAACCGGACCACGCAGCGGAACGCCGCCTGGATATGGCCGCCGGGGCAGCCGAACCGCTCATAGAGGTCCAGATGGCGGAACGCGGTATCGAGATCGTCGCGCCACATCAGGCCGACCACGCGCCGTCCCAGCCAGACGCATTCCGGGTTTCCGGCAGGACCGTTGATGGCCTGCGCCGCTTCCACGAATTCATCGGCCTTGCGCTTGCTTTCCTTGGCCGCATCGCCAGGAGACTGTTTGGGAGCGTTGTCCTGGGCCCGGAGATCGCCACTTTGGGCGATAGCGGCCCCGACTCCGACAAAGAGGGCGAGGGCCGGAACGGCAACCCGCTTGAAAACCGCGACTCGAAACCCGTGACCAACCCGACGCATGAAATCCCCGATGAATGGCGTGCCAATCGGCAACGCTCGGCGCCAACCAGATGCCCCGCTATTGCGGCGGAAGATTGCCTTTACCGCAACTGTCTGATTCCCATGAAGGACATTTATGTTTTTGTCCAGCAAGGCAGAAGTCCAATGCGGCATGGATGAGGCCGTGCGGCGAGAAGACCGGGGGCAGGTGGCGTTTGGGTCTTGGCAGCGCGCCGGTGACCGGTTATCGACGTTGCTCCCTGGAGGACGGAACCCATTTCCCTGCGCACGCCACTGGCCCTTCTGGTCATCTCCCTCAGCGCTATTGCCGCGGTCTGGTGGTGGTTAGCCACACCGATCCTGCTGGCGCGCGCGCCCATCGACCCCGCCGCCAAGCTGGAATGCGTGTCCTATGCGCCCTTCCGGGACGGTCAGAACCCGCTGCAGCCCGGGCTGATCATTGCGCCCGAACAGATGGCGCAGGACCTGGCCCAACTCGCCAAGGTGACGGGCTGCGTTCGCACCTATTCGGTCGGCAATGGTCTCGACCGGGTTCCGGAGCTTGCCCAGAAGGCCGGCCTGAAGGTCATGCTCGGTATCTGGATCGGCACCAACCGCAACGACAATCGGAGCCAGATGGAAACGGCCATTGGGCTCGCAAAACAGTATCCTGGTGTCATCAGCGCCGTGATTGTCGGTAACGAGGTGCTGCTCCGTGGCGAGATGACCGCAGCCGACCTGACGGCCAACATCCGCTATGTGAAATCCAAGGCCGGCAGCGTGCCGGTGACCTATGCCGACGTCTGGGAATTCTGGCTGAAGAACCGCGACGTCTATGACGCGGTGGATTTTGTGACGATCCACATCCTGCCATACTGGGAAGATTTCCCGATCCGCGCCCGTCATGCGGCGAACCATGTCGATTCGATCCGCAAGCGGATGGCGGTGGCGTTTCCGAACAAGGAAATCCTGATCGGCGAAACCGGCTGGCCGAGCGCGGGCCGCATGCGCGAAGGCGCGCTGCCGTCACGCGCCAATCAGGCGCGCGTGGTGTCCGAAATTCTCCAACTCGCGCGTCAGGAGAAGTTCAGGGTCAATCTGATCGAAGCCTACGATCAGCCCTGGAAGCGGATGTGGGAAGGGACCGTCGGCGGCCACTGGGGCTTGTTCGATGCCGATGGGTCGCGCGATCTGAAATATCCGGCGGGTGAGCCGATCACCAATTTCCCGCGCGCGAAAATCTACGCCGCGGCGGGCATGGTCTTTTCGATTCTGGTGTTCGGCGTCGCGCTGTTGACCCTGCGCCGCAGGCCGTGGTCTCCGCGTCTCAGTTCGTGGATCACGGTTGGATTGAGCGCCACCGCGGGCGGTGCGCTGCTCGGCGTTGCCTTCGACAAGCTGATTGCGGAAAGCCTCGGCGTGGGCGGGTGGACTGTAGGCATCCTGCTGTTCACGGTCGCGCTGCTCTCGCCAATCGTCGTGGCCAATACGGTGATGTATGGCCGCAGCTTGCCGACCTTCCTCGAGCTTCTCGGGCCGGGCGACTATCGCACGACCTCACGCATGCAGACGATACTCGGGATCGTGCTGCTGATCACGACCGTACTTGCCACACAGACGGCGCTCGGCTTCGTGTTCGATCCGCGCTATCGGGATTTTCAGTTCGCCGCCCTGACCATGGCCATCGTGCCGTTCCTGCTGCTCACGGCGGTGAACAGGTCGGCCGCCGGCAAGCGCCCGATCGCTGAGTCGATCTTCGCAGGCACGCTTGCCCTGTCAGCGATCTATATCGGGTTCAACGAGGGGCCGGCCAACTGGCAGTCGCTCTGGACCTGCGGCCTCTATCTGTTGCTGGCGCTTACGCTGTCGCGGGCGCGGGTCGCGCAAACCCAAGAATAAGCAATCCGATCGCCACGCCCGACAGGCCGATGTTGTAGAGCACGATCCCGAAGCAGGCCGCGACCAGTCCGGCAGTGAGGGTGACGATCGACGGCCGGATCACATGCAAGGTCGCAATGACCAGTGCGCTCACGCCAAACACGTAATGCTTGAACAGATACATCATGGTCTGCCGGGTCTTGCAGAGCATGGTCTGCAGACCGGCCTCGCATTCGAGACGTACCTGCGCGAACTCGATGGCCATGTAACGCAGGTAGAGGGCGTATCCGATGGTGAGAAATCCCACGACCAGAATCCATTGCACCTGATACGGGGTCAGTCTGAACGGCTGCTTTTTCATGCGCCGAATATGGTTCGGATCGGACGGCGACACAACCCGCTGAACGCGGGTTTGAACCTTATCTGTTGCCGAAAAACGAGCTGAACGCCGACGGTTTCGGCCGTTCTTCGGGCGCGGCTTCAGTGCGCTGCCTGTTCTTCCGTTTGGAGCGGTGCGGGCGGGCCTCCGGTTGTTTCGCCTCCGGCTGCTCGCTGACCATGCTGAGGCGCTGACCTTCGTACACCGCTGTTTCGCACGGCCGGTTGCTTTCCGTCAGAAATCCCGCGCACAGCCTGGCGGCTTCGGCGGCGTCCGACAGTGGACCCGCAACCAGACGCAACTGCATGCCCAAGCCGTCGTGACGCTCGCGCACAACGATGACAGGTTGCAGCGGTTCAAGCTGTTTTGCGTAGACCTTGAGCGCGCCGCGCCAGACAGCCCGAAGCCCTTCGACCGACTTGGCGCCGCCGAGATCCACGCCGAACTCGGTTTTGCGAACAACATTGGCCGGCTGGGATTCCGCGGTCAGCGGTTCGGACGCCGGAATAGCCGCGGTCACCGTCGGCGCAGACTCGGGGGGCGGCGTTTCCGCTTTCTGCTCAACTGGCTTGGCGGGTGTGGGAGAGGGCGCAGGAGCCGGTGCGGCGGTGGCGACAGGCGCGACCTTCGGCGGAGAAGCCGATGGCGCAGCCTTGGACTCGGTTTTGGTCTCGGCTTTTGCCTCGGTGGGCCGGGACGGTCCGATCTGCTCGGGGTCGGCCGGCGGAGCCGAAACCGCGGCCTGCACAGGCGCGGCTGGAGCCGCGACTGGAATCGGCGGCAATGCCGCGGCGGAGGGTTTCGCCAGCGCACCCGTCACCGAGTCGAGACCCTGTTCAAGCACAGTCACACGCGCATAAAGCCGATCGCGGTCGCCGTTGAGCGTTTCGACCGCCGCGGCAAGTTCTCTCGCCTTGTTCTGGCTTTCCTTCGCGATCCACTGAACCTGCTGGGATTGCCGCGCCAGTTCCGCCGACGCCAGTTGATCGCGGTTGATCGCGGCAGGAGTTCGTGTTGCCATGATCGCGACAATCAGGGCGCCGACCGAGCCGATGCCCCACGACGCGAGCCGCCACATCGACCGTCCGTCGAATTCATCCTCTTCCGCCAGAAAACGAGTGATCCAGCCGGCGCCATCGTCGTCGGCGAGATCATCGCGGAATTGGTTGCCGTCCTTGGTCATGGTGCAGGCGTGGCCCTCCCGAGGCCCCGGCGAATCATTGTGTAAAGATTAACAGAAGCGGGAGACGATGAGTGCGGTGGGCGGCGTCCAAAACGCTTTTGTCCCTTGGCGCTCTCGGGTAAGACGGCGCCGTTGCGGCCACCAAGGGAATACGCATGTCCGGCAGAACAACCCTCACCATCGTGCTTGCTGCGGGAGAAGGCACCCGCATGCGCTCGAGCCTGCCGAAGGTTCTTCATCCGGTCGCGGGCCGGCCGCTGATTTCGCATGTGCTCGCGGCCGCGCCGGACGACATGGGCGATACGGTCGCCGTGGTGGTCGGACCGGATCATCAGTCGGTGATCGACGAGATCGCGCGCGTGCGGCCCGGGACCAAAACCTACGTCCAGCGCGAACGGCTCGGCACGGCCCACGCGGTGCTGGCCGCGCGCGAGGCGCTTGAAGCAGGCGCGGACGACCTGCTGATCGCGTTCGGCGATACCCCGCTGATCGACGCCACGACATTTGAGCGCATGCGCGCAGCCTTGAAAGATGGAGCATCGCTGGCCGTGCTGGGATTCCGCGCCGCCGACCCGACGGGTTATGGGCGGCTGCTGGAAGACAACGGGCAGCTTGTCGCGATCCGCGAACATGCCGACGCCAGCGAGGCCGAGCGAGCGGTGAAGCTCTGCAACGCCGGCGTGATGGCCTTCGCGGGTAAGACGGCGCTGCAAATTCTCGACCGGATCGGCAATGGCAACAGCAAAGGCGAGTACTATCTAACTGATGCTGTCGCTATCGTGCGCGAACTCGGTTTGCGCGCGGTCGTGATCGAAACCAGCGAGGACGAAGTGCGCGGAATCAACACCAAGGCCCAGCTAGCGGAAGCCGAGCAGGTGATGCAGCGCAAGCTGCGGCAGGCCGCACTCGATGCAGGCGTGACGCTGATTGCGCCGGAAACGGTTTTCCTGTCTGCGGACACGGCCTTCGGCAAGGACGTCACCATCGAGCCGTTCGTTGTGATCGGCGCGGGCGTCAGCATCGGCGATGGCGCGGTAATTCATTCGTTCTCGAACATTGTCGGCGCGCGGATCGGCAAGGGCGCGTCCATCGGTCCTTATGCGCGGCTGCGGCCCGGCACGATGCTGGGCGAGGGCGTCCGCATCGGCAACTTCGTCGAGACCAAGGCCGCGGACCTTGAAGCCGGTGTGAAGGTCAATCACCTGACCTATATCGGCGATACCCATATCGGCGAGAACGCCAACATCGGCGCGGGCACCATCACCTGCAACTATGACGGATTCGACAAGCACCGGACCGAGATCGGCGCGGGCGCTTTCGTCGGCTCGAATTCATCGCTGGTGGCGCCGGTGAAGATCGGCGCCGGGGCCTATGTCGGCTCGGGATCGGTCATCAGCAAGGACGTGCCGGACGATGCGCTGGTGGTCGAGCGCAGCCCGGTGTCGCTCCGCGAGGGCTGGGCCAAGCGATTCCGCGAGATGAAAATGCTCAATCGGAAGCCGAAAAGTCCGAAATAAGGCGTTTCCGCTTACCTCACTGATTTCGTTAACGCTTTACCCTGTTTCAATCCGCAACAATTGTTGAGGCAGGATTGTGTTATTCCTAGGTAGATAAGGCCGCATTGAGGCAGGCCGGAGATAACAAACCGCATGTGCGGAATCGTTGGAATTCTTGGGAAAGGGCCGGTTGCGGAGCAACTGGTCGATTCCCTCAAGCGGCTTGAATATCGCGGATATGACTCCGCGGGCGTCGCGACGCTGGAAGGCATTGCGCTCGATCGCCGCCGCGCCAAGGGCAAATTGAAAAATCTCGAAGCGGTGCTGAAGACCTCGCCGCTCGAAGGTCACATCGGCATCGGTCACACCCGCTGGGCCACGCACGGCAAGCCGACCGAAAGCAACGCGCATCCGCATGCGACCGATAATGTCGCGGTGGTTCACAACGGCATCATCGAAAACTTCCGCGAACTGCGGGCAAGGCTCGAAGCCGAGGGCGCGAAGTTTTCCAGCGAGACCGACACCGAGGTCGTCGCGCATCTGGTCAATTCCTATCTCGCCAGGGGCCTGTCGCCCGCGGACGCCGTCAAGGCGACGCTGCCGCAACTGCATGGCGCGTTCGCGCTCGCCTTCATCTTCAAGGGCGAACAGAACCTGATGATCGGCGCCCGCAAAGGCTCGCCGCTCGCGGTCGGCTATGGCGACGGCGAAATGTATCTCGGCTCAGACGCCATCGCGCTCGGGCCGTTCACCGACACCATCAGCTATCTCGACGATGGCGACTGGGTTGTGCTGTCGCGCGACGAAGCGACCGTCTACGACGACAAGAACGCCGTGGTGGAACGCGAGATCGTCCGGCACAACACCGCGACCTCGCTGGTGGACAAGGCCAACTATCGCCACTTCATGGCGAAGGAAATCCACGAGCAGCCCGAAGTCGTCGGTCATACGCTGGCGCATTATGTCGACATGGCCACCGAGAAGGTGGCGATGCCGGTCAGGCTGCCGTTCGACTTCAAGGACATTCAGCGGGTCTCGATCACCGCCTGCGGCACCGCGAGCTATGCGGGCTTTGTCGCGAAATACTGGTTCGAGCGTCTCGCGCGCCTGCCGGTCGAACTCGATGTCGCGTCCGAATTCCGTTACCGCGAAGCGCCGCTGCGCAAGGGCGATCTGGCGATCTTCATTTCACAGTCCGGCGAAACCGCCGACACGCTGGCGGCGCTGCGCTATGCCAAGTCGCAGGGCCTGCACACCATCTCCATCGTCAACGTGCCGACCTCGACCATCGCCCGCGAAAGCGAGACCGCGCTGCCGACACTGGCCGGTCCTGAAATCGGCGTGGCCTCGACCAAGGCGTTTACCTGTCAGCTCGCGGCGCTGGCCGCGCTGTCGATTGCGGCGGGCAGGGCGCGCGGCGAACTGTCCGAATCCGATGAGACCAAACTCGTCCATGCGCTGATCGAAGTGCCGCGCCTGATGACGGAAGCGCTGGCGCTCGAACCGCAGATCGAGAAGCTGGCGCGTGACATCGCCAAGAGCCAGGACGTGCTTTATCTCGGCCGCGGCACCAACTATCCGCTGGCGCTGGAAGGCGCGCTCAAGCTCAAGGAAATCTCCTACATCCACGCCGAAGGCTATGCGGCGGGTGAACTCAAGCACGGCCCCATCGCGCTGATCGACGAGAAAATGCCGGTGGTCGTGATCGCGCCGTATGACCGCGTATTCGAGAAGACGGTCTCGAACATGCAGGAAGTCGCGGCGCGGGGCGGGCGGATCATCCTGATGACCGACGCGCAGGGCGCCAGGGACGCGACCGTGGAGTCGCTGGTGACAATCATCCTGCCGGACATGCCGGCGACGGTGACGCCGCTGGTTTATGCGATTCCGGTGCAGATGCTGGCCTATCACACCGCCGTGGTGATGGGCACCGATGTTGATCAGCCGCGGAACCTCGCCAAGTCCGTGACCGTCGAGTAGGACGCAGGCTGACAAACGGTCGCAGCGCGGGCGGTTCGCGCCCGGAAAAGTCTGATACAGTGCTGTCGCAATGATTTGCGATGGTGTTCCACCATTCTGGATGAAGATCGCTCTGGATTAATGACCTGGCTCTGCGATGAATGAGACTTCGCCCAACATGCTTCCGGGAGGCCTGCCGCCCGTGCCGCCGCCGGACGCGCCGCGCGGGCTGATGGCGCGGTTGCGCCGCTATTTCCTCACGGGCCTGATTATCGCCGGTCCGATCGCGATCACGATCTATCTGATCTGGTGGTTCGTCACCTGGGTGGACGGGATCGTGCGTCCGTTCGTGCCGGTCGCCTATCGTCCCGAAACCTACCTGCCTTTCGGCTTGCCGGGCTACGGCCTGATCGTCGCGTTCCTCGCGTTGACCATGCTCGGTTTCCTGGCCGCCAACCTGATCGGCCGGACGCTGGTCGATTTCGGCGAAAACCTGCTGGGCCGCATGCCCGTTGTGCGCGCGATCTATCGCGGCCTCAAGCAGGTGTTCGAGACGTTGTTCTCGGGCAACGGCTCCAGCTTCCGCAAGGTCGGCCTGGTGGAGTTTCCATCGCCGGGCATGTGGTCCATCGTGCTGATCTCGCAGCCGCCGAGCGTGGAGGTTTCGACCAAACTGCCGCAAGGCGAAGAGTTCATCTCGGTGTTTTTGCCGTGCGCGCCGAACCCCACCACCGGGTTCTTCTTCTACGTGCCGAAATCCAAGCTGATCGAAGTCGATATGAGCACCGATGCCGCCGCGACCCTGATCATGTCGGCGGGCGTGGTGCAGCCGGGCAGCGACGCGCAGAAGAAGGTCAACGCGCTGGCCGAGATCGCCAATGCCAAGCGCGCGGCGACGGCTGCTCCGCAGGCCCCTGCCAAGGTGGATTGAGCATCCGCGCTGGTGTTGGGAAACCCGACCTAACGAGCCGGTCGCACGTCGCGGCGGCAGGGTTGCGGATCCCGCATACAGTCACGTCGAAGGTTCGCGTTCGACGGTGAGTGCGAAAGAAAGCCGCCTGATGAGAGGCGCCGCCAGCACAACGACCGGCAACATCGCAATCCACGATACGATCCAGGACGCGAGCCAGTGACTGACGGACGGATAGCTGGCGATGCCTGATGCTATCAGGCAGGTCAGTCCGGATTGCAGAACGCCAAAGACAAAATGGCTGTGTTTCCTCGCGATGCCTGGCATGGTCCCTCCTTGCCAGGTGCATCGAAGCAATCTTCGTGCCGAAGCCTGCTTCGCGTTTTGAAGGGACATGCGGCATGTCATCGCGGCGAAGATCTAGCCCGCACCGATCAGCGGCAGAGCTTCATCGCGCTCATAGAGATAGAGCAGGCAGCGCAGCGCTTCGCCGCGCCCGCCCTTGAGCTTCGGATTGTCCTGCATGATCCGAACAGCCTCGTCGCGCGCCTGTGCGATCAGTTGCGCGTGGACCTCGGGCCGCGCGATGCGATAGCCGGGCAGGCCGCTCTGGCGGGTGCCGAGCACTTCGCCTTCGCCGCGCAGGCGCAGGTCTTCCTCCGCAATCCTGAATCCGTCGGTCGTTTCGCGGATGACTTTCAGGCGCGCGGCGGACATCTCTGTCAGCGGCTCGTGATAGAGCAGGAGACAGGTCGAGGCTTCGGAGCCGCGCCCGATGCGCCCACGCAACTGATGCAACTGCGCAAGGCCGAAGCGCTCGGCGTTCTCGATCACCATGATGGTGGCCTGCGGGACATCGACGCCGACTTCGACAACGGTCGTCGCAACCAGGAGCTGGATTTCACCGGCGGCGAACTGTGCCATCACGCGATCTTTTTCGGTGCCTTTCATCTGCCCGTGAACGAGACCGACCCGCTCGCCGAAACGCTTTTGCAACGTCTCAAAGCGTTTGGTCGCGTTGGTCAGATGGGCGTGGTCGTCGGATTCGGTCTCCTCCACCAGCGGACAGATCCAGTAGGCGCGCTTGCCTGACTCGAGGGCCCTGTCCAGTCCGTCCACGATCTCCTTGATCCGGCTCTTTGGAATCGCGCGCGTGTCGATGGGCTGGCGGCCTGCGGGCTTTTCGCGCAGCTCGGAAATGTCCATGTCGCCGAAATAGGTGAGGACCAGCGTGCGCGGGATCGGCGTGGCGCTCAGCACCAGCACATCCACCGCATCGCCTTTCTCGGTAAGCGCCAGGCGCTCGCGCACGCCGAAGCGATGCTGCTCATCGACAATGGCGAGCGCCAGATCCTTGAAGATCACGTCGTCCTGGATCAGCGCGTGGGTGCCGACCAGCAGGTCGATCGCGCCGTTCGCCAGTCTCGCAATGATTTCGCGGCGTTCCTTGCCTTTTTCGCGGCCGGTGAGAATGGCGACATTCATGCCGGCGTGTTCGGCCAGCGGCGCGATGGTCTTGATATGCTGGCGCGCGAGGATTTCTGTCGGCGCCATCAGCGCGGACTGCTTGCCGGTCTCGGTGACGGCTGCGGCGGCGAGCAGCGCCACGACCGTTTTGCCCGAACCGACGTCGCCTTGCAGAAGCCGCAGCATCCGCACGGGTTCGTTCAGGTCGCCGGCGATGGCCTTGGCGGCTTCCTGCTGTGAGTTTGTCAGCGCGTAGGGTAGCGCGTCGATGATCTTGTGGCGCAGATGCCCGTCACCCGCATTGCGGACACCGGCGGGGCGGCGCAACTGCGCGCGCACCAGCGCCAGCGCCAGTTGGCCTGCGAGCAGTTCATCAAAAGCCAGACGCGACCAGAACGGATTTTGCGGCAGGATATCGGTCAGTTCCCGCGGCTCGTGCACCCGATGCAGCGCTTCGCTGATCGGCGGAAACGAGCATCGGCGCAGCACCTCGGGGCTGATCCACTCCGGCAGTTCCGGCAGCTTTTGCAGCGCCTGCGCCATGGCGCGGCGAATCGAGCCGATGGCAAGACCTTCGGTCAGCGGATAGACCGTGTCGATCTGCGGCAGTTTGGCGAGCCCGGCCTCGTCCACCACGCGGTCGGGATGCACGATCTGCAAGGTGCCGTCGAACATCTGCGCGGTGCCGGAGACGAAACGTTTCTCGCCTTTCGGCAGCAGCTTCTCGATATAGTCCGGCTTGGCGCGGAAATAGGTCAGCACCACATCGCCGGTCTCGTCGCTGGCATGGACCAGATGCGGCGCGCGGGAGCGGCCGGGAGGCGCAGGGCGGTGACGGTCGATGGTGACTTCCAGCGTTACGACCTGTCCGATCAGGTTAATGGCTTCGCCGACCGTTGGTCGCGTGCGGCGGTCGATCACATTGGTCGGCAGATGCAACAGCAGATCGACCAGCCGCGGCGTCTCGCTGCGGTCCAGCAGATAGCGAAACAGCTTGTCCTGCTTCGGCCCCACGCCTGTAAGGCTCGTGACCGGTGCGAACAGGGGATTGAGCAGGGACGGGCGCATGGGAAGAATCTATGATTGTTTCTTCTGTCATGCCCGGCTTTATGCCGGGCATCCACGTCTTTCTTGGCTTCCGTTTACGAAGACGTGGATGGCCGGGACAAGCCCGGCCATGACGAGAGTTAGTCATGTGTTTCCAGTGCAGCTTGCTGCACAAGAAAGTACTGACATCCATCGCAGCGATGGCTATATCAGCTTCCCCGGCGAATGGATTGAACTGGACATTCGCGATCTTGTGGCCGCGGATATGTAACGCGAATGTCCAGTTCAAAATCCATTCAAATATTATGTTTGCCAGTGGCCCTTTAATTCCAACATTCGCATCCATGCCGGCTGAACCGGGGTGCGAATGTTGGAATTGGACCACTGGTCCGGGCTTTTTGCGTTGGAGAAGGTGACGGACATGACGGGAACGACACGATCGAGCGCGGGCCTCGATGACCGGCGCAAGCGCCTGCTGTTCCGTTGCTGGCACCGCGGCACGCGCGAGATGGACCTGATCCTCGGCGGCTTTGCCGACGCGCAGATCGCTGACCTGTCGGATCAGGAGGTGGCCGAACTGGAAAATCTGCTCGAGGTGCCGGACCCTGATCTCTACGCCGCGTTCAGCGGCGGCGCGCCGCTCGCCGCCGAGCATGTGACCGGTATTTTCAACCGCATCCAGCGTTACGTCGACGAGGCCCATCGCCGATGAAGCCGCCGGTTAAGTCTCCCGCGCAGGCGCTGCGCCCCGGTCATGTCCTGACGCTCGCCAATGTCGCCGATGGCGCGGAAGCGCTGATCGTCTCGGACCTCGCGCGTGCGGTTGCAGCCAGGCCGAATCCGCCTGCGGTCAGCCTTGCCGTGGTTTGCCGCGACGGACCGCGCATGGCGCAACTGGCGCGCGCGCTGGAATTCTTCGCGCCGGATCTGCCGGTGATGCAGTTTCCGGCATGGGACTGTCAGCCCTATGACCGCGTGTCGCCTCATGGCGGCATTCTCGCGCAGCGCCTGACCACGCTGGCGAAGCTCTCGCGCCTGCAGGGCAGCGAGAAGCCGCTGATCGTGCTGACCACCGTCAACGCCATCGTCCAGCGCGTGCCCGCGCGCGATGTGGTGGCGGCGCAGGCTTTGTCCGTTGCGCCGGGGCATCGCCTCGCGATGGACAACATCGCCGCATGGCTCGAACACAACGGCTACAACCGGACCTCGACCGTGCGCGAGCCGGGTGAATATGCCGTGCGCGGCGGCATCCTCGATCTGTTCCCGGCGGGTCTCGACCAGCCGGTGCGGTTCGACTTCTTCGGGGACACGCTCGAATCCATCCGCACGTTCGATGCGGAATCGCAGCGCACGCTGCACGACATGCGGGGACTCGATCTCGTGCCAGTGTCGGAATTTCAGCTTGTCACCGAAACCATCAAGCGCTTCCGCATGGGCTATGTGGCGCAGTTCGGTGCGCCGGACCGCGACGATATGCTTTATGAAGCGGTCAGCGAAGGCCGCCGCCATCCCGGCATGGAGCACTGGCTGCCGCTGTTTCAGGAGCGGATGGACACGCTGTTCGATTATCTCGGCGCGGCGCCCGTGGTGATGGAGCCGCTGGCCGAGGATGCCGCCCGCGAACGCTTCACCCAGATCAATGATTACTACGAGGCACGGCGCGAGGCGATGGATACGCCGGGCGGCGGCGCGATCTACAAGCCGTTGCCGCCGGACCGGCTGTATCTGACGGAAACCGAGTGGACGCAGCTTCTGGCCGACGGCGCGCTGGCGCGAATGACGCCGTTCGCTTTGCCGGAGGGTGAAGGCGTCATCGACATCGACGCGCGGCAGGGCCGCGACTTCGCGCCCGAGCGCGGCGACGCGAAGGTCAACGTGTTCGAGAGCGTGGTGGCGCATATCAACGGGCTGCAGAGCGCGCGCAAGAAGGTCGTCGTCGCGCTGTGGAGCGAAGGCTCGCGCGACCGCATGGCCTCGATGCTCAAGGACCACAAGCTGCTCAACACCACCAGCGTCAATTCATGGCGCGCGGTGCAGGCCACGCCGCGCAACGAGACCATGCTGGCGGTCGTCGGCCTCGAATCCGGATTCGAGACGGACGCCATCGCCGTCATCACCGAGCAGGACATTCTCGGCGACCGTCTGGTGCGTCCGCGCAAGGCCAGCCGCAAGCTGGAAAACTTCATTTCCGAAGTCACCAGTCTGTCGACCGGCGACATCGTGGTTCATGTCGAGCACGGCATCGGCCGTTTTGTGGGATTGCAGACGCTGCAGGTCGGCGGCGCGCCACATGACTGCCTCGAACTGCACTACGCCAACGACACCAAGCTGTTTCTGCCGGTCGAGAACATCGAACTGCTGTCGCGCTACGGCTCCGACCAGACTGGCGTGGAACTGGACAAGCTGGGCGGCGGCGGATGGCAGGCGCGCAAGGCCAAGCTCAAGAACCGTATCCGCGAGATCGCGGGCGAACTGATCAAGATCGCCGCCGAGCGGCATATCCACGAGGCGCCGAAGTTTCCGATCCATCAGGGCACGTATGACGAATTCTGCGCCCGTTTCCCGTACGAGGAAACCGAGGACCAGCTCGGCGCGATTACCTCCACGCTGCACGATCTCGATGCCGGCAAACCGATGGACCGCCTGATCTGCGGCGACGTCGGCTTCGGCAAGACGGAAGTGGCGCTGCGCGCGGCCTTCGCCGCAGCGATGGACGGCAAGCAGGTCGCGGTCGTGGTGCCGACCACGCTGCTGGCGCGGCAGCACACCAAGACCTTCACCGAGCGGTTCAAGGGCTTTCCGGTGAATGTCGCGCAGGCCTCGCGCCTTGTCGCGCCCAAGCAGATGACGCAGGTCAAGAAGGACCTCGCGGACGGCAAGATCGACATCATCGTCGGCACCCACGCGCTGCTCGGAAAGAGTATTAAATTTAAGGACCTCGGTCTTCTGATCGTGGATGAGGAGCAGCACTTCGGCGTCTCGCACAAGGAGCGGCTGAAGCAGCTCCGCGCGGAAATCCATGTGCTGACGCTCTCCGCGACACCGATCCCGCGCACGCTTCAACTGGCTCTCACGGGCGTGCGCGAACTGTCGATCATCGCGTCGCCGCCGGTGGATCGTCTCGCGGTGCGCACCTTCGTCGCTCCGCATGATCCGCTGATGATCCGCGAAGCGCTGCTGCGGGAGCGCTATCGCGGCGGTCAGGCGTTCTATGTCGTGCCGCGCATCGAGTATCTCGCCGAGGTGAAGGAATTCCTCGACAAGCACGTGCCGGAAATGAAGGTCGCGGTCGCGCATGGCCAGATGCCGCCGACCGTGATCGAGGACATCATGTCCGCGTTCTACGACGGCAAGTATGACGTGCTGCTCTCGACCACGATCGTGGAATCCGGCCTCGACATTCCCTCCGCGAATACGCTGATCGTGCACCGCGCCGACATGTTCGGCCTTGCGCAGCTCTATCAGTTGCGTGGGCGTGTGGGACGCTCGAAGCTGCGCGCCTACGCGCTGTTCACGTTGCCGTCGACGCACAAGATCACCGCGCAGGCGGAGCGCCGCCTGAAGGTGCTGCAGTCGCTGGAAAACCTCGGCGCGGGTTTCCAGTTGGCCTCGCACGATCTCGACATCCGCGGCGCGGGCAACTTGCTCGGCGAGGAGCAGTCCGGCCACATCAAGGAAGTCGGCTTCGAGCTTTATCAGTCCATGCTGGAGGAGGCGATCACCAGCCTCAAGGCCGGCATTTCCGAGCCGGTCGCGGATCGCTGGTCACCGCAAATCACGCTGGGCATGCCGGTGCTGATTCCGGAAGACTACGTGCCCGATCTTTCCATTCGCCTCTCGCTGTATCGCCGTCTGGCCGATCTCGATACCGACGACGAGATCGAGAATTTCGGCGCCGAACTGCGCGACCGCTTCGGCCCGCTGCCGGACGAGGTGCGCTGGCTGTTCAAGATCGCCGCGATCAAGGCCTATTGCCGCCGCGCCAACATCGAGAAGGTCGACGCCGGGCCGAAGGGCGCGGTCATCACCTTCCGCGACAATTCGTTCGCGCATCCGGACAAGCTGGTTTTCTTCATCCGCAGCCACGGGCAGGCCGCGAAGGTGCGGCCTGACATGAAAGTCGTGTTCTTCCAGGAATGGGAGACGGCGGAGGAGCGCGTCGAAGGCACGACCACGATCCTGCGCGATCTCGCCAATCTGGCGGAGGGGAAGAAGGCGGCGTGAAATGCAGTCAGTTTTGTATGCGTGGACGCTATTTCAGCCCGTCTTCAATGATTTTTCTGAAGTGAGGCAGCCGCGATTCAATCAACGCAATCCTCTGCTCTATATCGGCGATAATTCCGTGTAGCGCTTCGACGGTTGTGTCCATCCGCGATCCCCAATCCTTGAGAAGTTGCTCATGGATCGCTACGTCAGACGTCAATCGTCTATAGTTGGGATCATCAGGTTGGACATCCCGGGCTTTTACAATCTTGGAGATCGACAGCGCCAAGGCTTCGGCACCGGTAGATGCGTTACGAAGCTCTTCGAATATCTTATTTCGTAGGGGAAGGCTTGTATTCGGAAAAGCCCTGTCAATATCTTCAGGGACCATTCGGTCGTTTCCAAAGTCGTCTTTTGACTTTCCGATTCCGTCTTGCTTTAGAAGGGCGACAAAAACTTCAGGCCGCAGGCCGTTTACAGCGACTTCCAGATTGACGATCCATCGTTTCAGGCGCGTTTGCGTGTCTTTGAGGCCCGGAAGTTCAGCTTCAAGCCGCTCCTCCTCTCTACCGATGAGTGCGAGGCTTGTTGCCCTCTGAAGGGCTGCGATTTGAACCTGAACACCGCGCCATGCATAGGCAGCCGCGATGAGTGCGACCATTGCACCGAGAAATGCTCCTGCAAACCCCAGCCAATCTGAGCTCTTGATCGGCTCCTTATCAAGGATGTATGGAATTCCGATCGTGACGACCGATGCAAGTGCTGTGGCGAAAATGAGAAGGCCGACCGGTGTCAGGCCGGGCGAAATATCTTTACTCATAAGTGCTTCCAACTGCTGATCCGTGCGTGCATTTCAGCACGCCCCGCTCGACGGAACAACAGTATGACTTCGCGTCGCGTTCGCCGGCTACGACGCAGATAACTGTATCACGACGCCGCCCGGCGTCCCTCTGCATGCAGCCGCCCGAGGATCGCTTCAGCGCTGTCGCCGGGCATCAGGGTTGCGATAGCGACCTGCGGATCCAGCCGCTGCTCCCGTTTGTCGCTGTGCATCGTGTGTTTCAGCACGCTGGTCAGCCGCCGCGCGATGGCGTGGGCGTTGCGCAGATCGGTCTCGGCGAACACCACGAGGATGGCGCCGCTTTCATCCAGCGTGGCAAAATCCATCCGCCGCATCAGGCGGCTGAGAATGCGTGCCGCGTCGAGGCGAATCCGTTCGGAAATCAAGCCTTGCGCAAATGAAATGCGGGCGATTGACAGTCCCGCGCCGCGCGTCTGTGTCTCGACGACGGCCGTCTCGAAGTCGCGCCTGAAGGCCTCTTCGGTCAGAAGGCCGGTGCGCGGATCAAGCAGTCCGCCGACATCAATGGACTTGAGCGCGCGGTTGATGCGGGACTCGAAGGCCTGTTGCCGGATCAGGGGAACGGCGTGCGCGGCGAGCATTTGCGGTTCGACATCCGCGACTTCAAGGTTCGGAAGATCGTAAGTGTCGGCCAGACCGGAGAGGCTTCGCACCACAACCGGCAGATTGCGGAAACGAGAATCTTCCGACAGCACCGTGAGAAAGGCGTCGAGCACGCGCGGCGTGAAACCGTCGCCGACGATAATGCCGTCGAGTTCGCGTGCGTTGAGATGTTTGGCGGCGGCTTCGATGCTGAGTGCGCCGACGACGCCCATCTGCTCGCCGAGCGCGACAGACAACGCCGGGTAGGAGCCGCCGCGCCCGAGCAACAGCACGGTCGCATCCTCGAGCGGATCGTTGGTCGGCATCCGGGTGGATGTGCGGCGGTCATTGGACAGGCGGCGGAGCAGGGTGGCATGCAGCGCCCGGACACGCA
Organism: Afipia sp.; assembly: GCA_050249215.1. GTDB lineage: Bacteria > Pseudomonadota > Alphaproteobacteria > Rhizobiales > Xanthobacteraceae > Afipia. Next base: position 61,427 of record JBFWQX010000003.1, on the reverse strand, counting down.
GCGCGGCATTGAGACGGCTCACAAGCCGCGCCGGATTGCGTCCCGTCTGGGTGAAAGGCAGAACATTTCGCGGCAGCGTTGCGCCGGGGTCGAGCGCGATCAGCGGCATATAGGGTTCTGTGCTGGCCGCGCGATCGGCAAGGGTGGTCAACGTCCCTGCATGTCCATCGAGATCGGTTGCGATCGCAGCGGCGGGACGCAGGCGTGTCAGCGCCTCGAGGGCATCGGACCAGCCGGAATCCAGCAGCGGAAACGCCTTCACCTGCGCGATGGCGTCCGTTACGGCATGGCCTTCCCGATTTGAGATAACAACGATCGGGCCTTGCTGCGACATGGTGTTGCAAACTCTCAAGGAATTCGGTTCGCCGAACATGCCGACGTTACGCGAAACCCTACCGCCATGCCTCTTAATGGCAGGTCAATGCGACCGATGAAAACCGCGTGTCATGGTTCCAATTGAATTGAAACAGGCTCTCTTCGTTCATTCCCGCGAAAGCGGGAATCCAGCGCCGGGTCCCCGCGTTCGCGGGGACGAGCGGGGATAGAACCCGATCCAAAAGACATTCATCGGATTGCTCTCTCGTCAGGTTCCGCCGGAGCGATCGCGGAATGCATCCACCATCAGCGGATTGAGTCCGAGTTCGCCAAGCGCTTCGCGGGCACGGCTGTTGTCGCTGGCACGTCCGGCCAGGCGGAAGCCGTTCAGTTGGTCCGGCAATGCGGTCAACATCGCGCCGGCACTGAGCCGCTTCGCCCAGGAGTCGAGATCTTGCGCCAGGAAGCGATAGCCGCCGACACCGACAAGGCCAACCGGCGGAGCCGTAATGCCGATATGACCGGTCGCGCGGTCGACATGCGCCGCAAAGCCGGTGTCCACATAATCAGGCGCGGCGGCGTCCTTGAGTGGGTCGTCGGCTGGAATGCGGTAGGCCGCGACGGGCACCATGGCGCCGCGCAGCGCAAGCGTGGCTTTCGGCGTGACAATGACTTCGCCAATGGTCTTTGAGTTTGCCGCACCGCGCGGGGCCGCGAACGGGCCGGGCTTGATGTGCAGAGGCGCGCCATCCTCACCGCGCCGCGCAGCGAACAGGCCAATCTCACCGAACAGATAAATGTCGGTCAGCGTTGTGCCGGTATCCCGCCAGTCATCGCTGGCCGCGACGCGATCAGGCGTGCGCCACAGTCCGAGCACATGCCGGATCGACACTTGCGGCCGCGCCAGCGTGCCGCTCTCCGCCAGCCGCAGCGCGAGCGGAGCGGGAGCGATCAGGGTGTCATGGTGTTGATCGACGATCTGGCTTTCCAGAACCTGCAGGTCCGCAGGATGATGGAGGGCCAGCGACCCGCCGCTCAGAAGCCAGGTCACCACCGATGAGATGAAACCCGCGAACGAGCACGGCGCGATCGACGAGAGCAGCCGCGCGCCCTGCGGAAGGGCGGCTTCGAGAAAGATCGCCAGGCCGCCGGAGATCAGTTGCAGATGGTTGCGCGGAATCGCGCGGAAGCCTTCCGAGGTCGTATCGAAGGAAATGATCGCGGGCTTGCGCGCGTCCGGCGGCACCGGCGGCAGCCAGCCGTTCATGCCGCTGGTGACGATCTCCAGCGGCGTCATTCCTTCGGGCAGGTTGTTGCCGAAGCCGAACACATGACGGATGGAGAAGGCTTCCACAGCGGCGTGAAGCGCCAGTTCGCCGTGATCGACAATCTCGATCCGTCCGACGCCGGCAAAGGCCCGCGCGCCGACGCGATTGAGTGCGATGGTCAATTCCGATTGCCGCCAGAGCTGCGGCAGCAGCGCCACGATCAGCCCGGCGCGCAGCGCCGCCATCACCGTCACCACGAATTCGATGGTGTTCGGCATCTGCACGGCGATCACCGAACCCGGCGGCAATCCGGCCTCGACGAAGCGCGCGGCGACGGCGGAGATCGCCTGATCGGCCTGCGCGAAGGTGAGTTGTGTTGGTGCATCGCCAGTGACGCGCTGTTTGTTCGGCGGGTCGATCAGCGCAATGGCATCAGGCTGGCGCAGCACTGTGCGGCGGAACAGATCGTCGAGCGTCAGCGCCGGGCCGGATGAGGTCGCTGCGGAGGATGGCGCGGTCTGCAAGGTGTCGCTCACGGTCTCACTGCTTCACGGCCGGCGGCCTGATGCCGGATGTCTGCCACCACGTCTCCGGCAGGATGCCGGTGAGCGCGGTTGCCTTAGGGCGTTCTATCCGATTCCACCGCGCTAGCCATTGCTGCGGATGGTTATAAAGCGGAATTGCGTAAAATCCGGCGATCAGCGCCCGGTCCAGTGCCCGCACGGCAGGCACGAAATCGGTGCGTTCGCGGGCTTCCAGCAGGGCGGCGATCATCGCATCCACCGCGGGAGATTTCGCGCCCATGTAGTTGCGTGTACCCGGATTATCCGCGGCGGCGCTGCCCCAGTAGAAGGCCTGCTCGTTGCCCGGCGACAGCGACTGGTCCCAGCGGTTCTGGATCATGTCGAATTCGTAGCTCAGGCGGCGCTGGTCGAACTGGACGGCGTCGACGGCGCGCACAGATGCGGTGATGCCCGCGCGCTTGAGATCGCGCTGATAGGCCAGCGCGATGCGTTCCTGATCGCGCGTGGTGACCAGGATTTCAAAGGTCAGCGGATCGCGCGTGCCTTTCCGGCGCAGCACCGTCCCGTCGAGATGGTATCCGGCCTGATCGAGCAGTGCGAGCGCGCCGCGCAGCGTGGCGCGGTCGCGGCCCGAGGCGTCGGTCACCGGCAGGCGATAGGTCCCGTTCATGATGTCGGAACGAATACTCGCGGCGTAGGGCGCGAGCAGGATTTTCTCGCGTGCATCCGCCGGCCGTGTGTAGGCGGACAGATCGGAGCCCGCGAAGAATCCGGCGGCGCGTCCGTACAGGCCGAAGAAGTAGTTGCGGTTGACCCACTCAAAATCGAACAGGAGCGTCAGCGCCTGCCGCACGCGAATATCGGCAAAGACGGGTTTGCGCGTGTTGAACACCAGAAACTCGGAGGGCTGCGGCGTGCCGGGCTTGATCTCCTCGCGGATCACTTCGCCGCTGCGTGCCGCGGCGAAGTCATAGCCCTCGTGCCAGCGCAGCGGTTCGTTCTCGATGCGGAAGTCATAGAGGCCGCGCTTGAAGGCCTCGAATGCGCCGTTCGCCTCGCGATAGTAATCGAGACGCACCTCGTCGAAGTTCCATTGCCCCCGGTTCACCGGCAGGTCGCGGCCCCAGTAATCCGGGTTGCGGGTGAGGGTCACGCTGGCGCTGGCCCGGACGGCGGTGACCCGGTAGGGACCGGACCCGATCGGACCGGTGAGGGAGGTTTCCTCGAAGGTCGCGACATCAACCGCATGTTTCGGGAAGATCGGCATCAGGCCGAGGATCAGCGGTAGTTCCCGGTCGTTTGCGCCGCCAAAGTCGAACCGCACCGTGCGCGGGTCCAGTGCTTCGGCTTTTTCGACCTTTGCGTAATACAGCCGGTGATTAGGACGGCCCTTGTCGCGCATCAACTGCCACGAGAACAGCACATCGTCCGCCAGCACCGGCTTGCCGTCGGAAAACTTCGCCAGCGGGTTGAGCCGGAAGGTGACATAGCTGCGCGCGGCGTCGGTCTCGACGCTTTCGGCGAGCAGTCCGTACAGCGTGAACGGCTCGTCGTTGCCGCGCGCCATCAGGCTTTCGATCACATAGCCGCGCACCTGCTGCACGGCGATGCCCTTCACGATGAAGGGATTGAGGCTGTCGAAAGTCCCGAGCAGCCCGAAAATGATCCGGCCACCCTTGGGCGCGGCCGGATTGACATAGGGCATGCTGGTGAAGCCGTCGGGCAGCGCGGGACGTCCGTGCATGGCGATGCCATGCGCCGGGACGGGGGCCGGCTGGGCTTCGGCAGGAGCCGCCGCGAGAACGGACAAAACGGCAGTCAGCAAGCCGAACCGGCGCGCGGCCGTCGGGGCACCGCGGCGCAGCGGAGGTGGTGCAGCGTTTGATTCGGCGAACCTCACGCCAAAATTTACCACGGCGGGCTCAGATATTGAGGGTGAAGACCCGCAAATATCGCTGTTGGCATTGATCTTTTTGTCTGCCGATGTATTGAAAGCGGGCACTTCGAGGAGGGCTGCGCGGTCTGTCACGTATCCGCCTTATTTGGCTCCGAGACAGCCGCCGAACAAACAAGCATCCGCGCCCCGGGTGGGAACGGGCGTTAAGGTTCAGAAAGGGTTTTCCACAATGAATTTCCGTGTCTTGTCTGCGCAGGCCCTGCCGCGCGGCCGGGTATTCGCCGCTTTGACCGCCGGCGCCTTTTTGGCCGCTGCGACCGTCGCTGTTCAGGCCCAGACCCCGGCACCTGCGCCCGGCGCGCCTCAAAAGGCGGCGCCGAAGGCCGCTCCGAAGGCTGCGCCGAAGGCACCGGCGCCCGCCCAGCAGGCTCCCGCCGCCCAGCAGCAGGCTCCGGCCGAGCAGCAGGTCCAGTTGATCTATCAGCCCTGGACCAAGTTCTGCATGAAGGGCCAGGACGCCAACGCCAAGCAGGTCTGCTTCACCGGCAAGGACGGCCGCATCGAATCCGGTCAGCCCGTGGTGGCCGCCGTGATCATCGAGCCGGAAGGCGAGCCGAAGAAGCTGCTGCGCGTCACGCTGCCGCTCGGCATGCAGCTCGTTCACGGCACCCGTATCATCGTCGACCAGAACGCGCCGCTGCAGAGCCCTTACGTGATCTGCTTCGCCAACGGCTGCATGTCGGACTACGAAGTCAGCCCGGACCTGCTCGGCCAGATGAAGAAGGGCCAGAACCTGGTGGTGCAGGCGATCAACGCCAACGGCGCGCCGCTGACGCTGGCGCTTCCGCTCGCCGAGTTCGCGAAGGCCTATGACGGCCCGCCGACCGATCCGAAGGTGTTCGAGGAAACCCAGAAGAAGCTGCAGGAAGAGCTGCAGAAGCGCGCGGCGGAAGCCCGCCAGAAGCTGGAAAACGCGGCTCCGCCGGCCAATCCCGCCGCGAAGTAACGCGATCCGCATGACTGTCGAAAAAGGCGCGCAGCGATGCGCGCCTTTTTGTTTTGCATCAAGCGAACCAAAATCGGCTCTGTGCTATTATCGGTCGCGGCTCCCGTCTGCCGCAACGGCTCATGCCTGCCCGAAGGAGACATCGCGTCATGTCCGACTACAGTGCGCTTTCGCTGCCTGAACTTGAAGACCGCATCGCCATCATCCGGGACAATATCCGGCAGTTGATCGAGCCGGCGGCGGCGGTGTCCGGCGGACAGAACGAGGAGCGCAACGCCGACCGCATCGCGCAGCAGACCGAAGAGCTTGAGGCGCTGGTGAAGGAGCGGGACGGGCGCAAAGGCGCCTGAACATTCTCTTCCGGCCGTCCCCGCGAAAGCGGGGACCCAGTCTTTGGCGTTTCGGATTCCCGCTTACGCGGGAATGAGCGGAGTTTCGGAACGGATCAATTCAACGACGGATTGCGCGGGCGGTAGCTGCCCGACTTGTCCTTGATGAAAATCTCGGCGACCTGCGAATGCCGGATCGGCTCGCCCGACTCGTCGGGCAGCAGGTTCTGTTCCGAAACGTAGGCGACGTATTCGGATTCAGAGTTCTCGGCCCGCAGGTGATAAAACGGCTGATCCTTGTGAGGACGCATTTCCTCAGGGATCGACAGCCACCATTCCTCGGTATTGTTGAATACCGGATCAATATCGTAAATCACGCCACGGAAAGAGAATATCCGGTGGCGGACGATCTGGCCGATCTGAAATTTGGCGGTTCGCGCTTGTATCATCCTCCGTCGAATAGACCATGATTGTGGCCGATGCTAGGGGATATTCGATGAATCCGCCCCGCGAAGGGCACCTCTGCACGGGAGCCGGTTCTCGGTTAAGTCCCGCTACAATAAGCATATCCCCATGATCGACATTCTGAATCTCGCCCTCCCGTATTTCGGGCTGATCTTCATCGGCTATGCCTGCGGAAAGTACAAAAGGCTGCCGGAAGCGGGGCTGGAATGGATGAATTTCTTTCTGCTCTACGTCTCGCTGCCCGCGCTGTTCTTTAGAACGCTTGCAAGGACACCGCTTGAAGAACTGAACAATCCGCCGTTCGTGATCGCCACCACGCTGGCGACCGCGAGCGCGTTCTTCATTTCGATGTTCGGCGTGAAGTACATCGCGAAGCTGTCCACGCGGGAGTCCGCGATGGCGGGACTCGGCGGCGGCTACGGCAATATCGGCTATATGGGGCCGGGCCTCGCGCTGGCGACGCTGGGCGCGAAAGCGACCGCGCCGGTGGCGCTGATCTTCTGCTTCGACACCATCTTCCTGTTCACGGCTGCGCCGCTGCTGATGGTGCTGACCGACGGCAAACAGCGTCCGCTGTTGCCGACCGTCCTGCTGGTCGCGAAACAGATCCTGCTGCATCCGCTGATCGTCGCGTCCTATCTCGGCGTGCTGGTGGCGGCGCTGCATGTGCCCGTGCCGGTCGCGGTCGACAACATGTTCCAGTTCCTGCAAAGCGCGGCTGCGCCGGTCGCGTTGTTCGCGCTCGGCGTCACCGTGGCGCTGCGCCCGTTCGAGCGCGTGCCGTGGGAAGTGCCGGGCGTCATCCTCGTGAAGCTGATCCTGCATCCGCTGATCGTCGCGGGTCTGCTGCTGCTGCTCGGACCGTTTCCGCCGGCATGGGCCGCGACCGCATTGCTGCTGGCCTCGCTGCCGCCCGCGCTCAATGTCTTCGTCATCGCGCGTCAGTACGACACCTGGATCGAACCCGCATCGACGCTGGTTCTGGTCGGCACGTTTGTGTCCGTGGTGACGCTGACCAGCGTGATGTGGATGATCAAGACCGGCGTGATCGTGTTTCCGTAGACGCCTACCGCTGACGCCACGACGGCGACAATCCTTCACGCATCGCGAGGCGGCGGATCGGGCCGACCCGATCCAGCAAATGCATGCCCGCGGCGCGCAGTGACTGCGCGGGCAGAAAGTCACTCAACAGCGTGCGGTTCGCCATGTCCACCGCGAAGGTGCGGCTGAACACGTCGGCACGCCGCGCGCGCGCATAGCGTTGCTGCACGTCATCGCTGCCGGGATCGCCGCCGATCAGCAACGCCTCGCGCACCGTCTGCGCGAGATCGGCTGCATCGCGCAGGCCTATGTTGAGGCCCTGCGCACCGATGGGCGGCAGCACATGCGCGGCTTCACCGACCAGCGCGATGCGCTTTGCCGCGAGGGCGTCGGGATTCTCGATGGCCAGCGGAAACACATGACGTCCGGGTGCGACCGTCAATTTGCCAAGGATCGAGTGCGCCTGCTTCTCGGCGGCGAGGGCGAGAGCATCGTCATCGAGTTGTTTGAGCCTCTCGGCCTCATCCGGCTTAACCACCCAGACGATGCTGGACCGGCTGTCGGGAAGCGGCACGAACACGCAGGGACCGGACGCGGTATGAAACTCCGTCGAGCAATTGCCATGCGGACGGGTGTGGGTCACGTTCAGCGTCAGCGCCGATTGGCCGAGATCGCGCCGCTTGACGCCGATGCCCGCGGCCTCGCGGCACATCGAATGCCGGCCGTCCGCGCCGACAGCAAGAGCCGCCGTCAGCGTCTGTCCCTGTTTGGTGGCGATCGTGACCGCCGCTTCGCCTGTGCTGATCGACTGCGCGTCGTCATCGACGCGTGTGAGATTTTCCAGCTCGGCCGCGCGCGCCTCCATCGCCACCATCAGCAGACGATTTTCGATGTTGTAGCCGAAGGCCTCCATGCCGATCTCATCGGATGAAAACTTCACTTCCGGCGAGCGGATCAGGCGGCGGGTATCGTCCACCAGCCGCATGGTGCGCAGGGCTGCCGCGTCGGCGCTGCAACGCTGCCAGATGTCGAGGGATTGTAGAAAATCCACCGAGCCGCCGAGCAGGGCCGTGGTCCGGTTATCGGCATAAGGCACGCGGCGTGCGACGAGGGCTGTCGTCACGCCGGCCTGAGCCAGGGCGATGGCGGTGGCGAGGCCCGCGGGGCCGCCGCCGACCACGGCGGCCTGATAGACAAGCGGGGTGGGTGAGGTCTCGGTCATGGCTTACTCTATTGCCGGATTTTTCCGGCGTCACAATGGATTTCAGGTTGTCGCCGCATGGCGCATTTGAGGCAAATCCGGTTCGGCGCCGTCACATGCAAAGCCGCCGCATATACAAAACGCCGGGAATCCTGTTAGGGGGTGCATATGAGTGAGCCCGGCCCGCAGGACCAGCCCCCGTTTTCCGCCGCCATGCGCATACGCGCTTTCGGTGTTCACATTTTCACGGCGCTCGGCGGGGCGATCGCGCTGATCGCGATGCTGGAGGCGGTGAGGGAACATTGGGCCGCGATGTTCGGCTGGCTCGGGCTGGCGCTGCTTGTTGACGCGCTGGACGGTCCGATTGCGCGCCGGCTCAACGTCGGCCATGTGCTGCCCAACTGGTCCGGCGACACGCTGGACCTCGTGGTCGATTTTCTCACCTACGTCTTCGTGCCGGCCTACGCCATCACCGCCAGCGGCCTTCTGGTTCCGCTGGCGACATATGTGCTGGGCGCGGCCATCGTGATTTCCGGCGCGCTGTATTTTTCAGACCGGCGGATGAAACCCGATGACAATCATTTTCGCGGCTTTCCGGCGCTGTGGAACGGCGCGGCGTTCTACCTGTTTCTGCTCAAACCGCCGGCCGCTGTGGGCAGCATCGCGCTTGCGATCCTCGTGGTGCTGACCTTTGTGCCGTTCCATGTGATGCACCCGATCCGCACCACGCGTTTCCGCGCGCTGAACATCGCGCTGCTGACGATCTGGGCGATGCTTGCGGTATTCGCGATTGCCACCAATTTCCAGACGCCGCTGTGGGCGACGGTCGCGCTGTGTGCGATCGGCGGCTACATTCTCCTGAGTGACCTTCTGATCCGGTCGATAGGCGGAATACGCACATGATGGAATTGCTGACCAGCCCGGAAGCCTGGGCCGCGCTGCTGACCCTGACGGCGCTCGAAATCGTTCTCGGCATCGACAACGTGATCTTCCTGTCGGTGCTGGTGTCGCGCATTCCACCCGCGCAGGCCGAGAAGGCGCGCAAGATCGGCCTCGCGCTGGCGCTGATTTTCCGCATCGCGCTTCTCAGCATTCTGGTCTGGCTGATCGGCCTGACCAAACCGGTGCTGACCGTCGCGCAGTTTGCGCTGTCATGGCGCGACATCATCCTGATCGTCGGCGGCCTGTTCCTGATCGCCAAGGCGACCCACGAAATTCACGCCGAGGTCGAGGCGAAGGACGTGGAGGAAACCGGTAAGGCGACGCCGAGCGCGTTCTTCTGGGTCATCATGCAGATCATCGTGATTGATCTGGTGTTCTCCATCGACTCCATCATCACCGCCATCGGCATGGTGCAGGAAATCGAGATCATGATCGCCGCGGTCATCATCGCCGTCGGCGTCATGTACGTCTCGTCGGGACCCGTCGCGGCCTTCGTGAAGGAGCACCCCACCACCAAGATGCTGGCGCTGGCGTTCCTCGTATTGATCGGCGTGGCGCTGGTCGCGGATGGATTCCACTTCCACATTCCGCGCGCCTTCATCTATGTGGCGATCTGCTTCTCGGCGGCCGTCGAGTTCTTCAACATTCTGGCGCGGCGCAACCGCAAGAAACGCCGCGTCGCAGGATGATCGGCGCGACTTTGGTGCGCGTTGACAATTCGCCGCCGATGGATTTGGCTCCCGGCACAGGTCAATAAAGAAAAGGTGCGGGAGAACCCATGACCAAGGCTGTGCGCGTCCATCAGGTGGGCGGTCCGGAAGTGATGATCTACGAGGATGTCGAGGTGCCGCCGCCCGGCCCCGGCGAGGTGCGCATCCGCCAGCATGCGATCGGGCTGAACTTCATCGACACCTACTATCGCACCGGGCTCTACAAGGCGCCGGAACTGCCATTCGTCGTCGGCAACGAAGCCTCCGGCGAGGTGGTCTCCGCCGGTCCCGGTGTCACCAACTTCCATCCCGGCGACCGCGTGGCCTATTACTTCAACCTCGGCGGCTATGCGGCCGAGCGCAACATTCCCGCCGACAAGCTGGTGAAGCTGCCGGATCACATCTCGCACGAACAGGCCGCCGTGCTGATGCTGAAGGGGCTGACAGTCTGGTACCTGCTGTTCAAGACCTTCAAGGTCGAGCCGGGCCATCGCGTCCTGATTCACGCCGCCGCCGGCGGCATCGGACTGCTCGCCTGCCAGTGGGCCAAGGCGCTTGGTGCCAATGTGATCGGCACGGTCGGCACCGAAGAGAAGGCGAAGCTGGCGCTGGCGAACGGCTGCGATCATGTCATTCTGTACAAGCAGGAAGACTTCGCCGAGCGCGTGAAGCAGATCAGCCGCGGTGAATTGTGCGATGTGGTTTATGACGGCGTCGGCAAGGATACTTTCCAGGGATCGCTGAAGTCGCTGAGGAAGCGCGGCCTGTTCGTGTCGTTCGGCAATGCGTCGGGGCCGGTGCCGCCGTTCTCGATTGCTGAACTGAACAACCACGGCTCGCTGTTCGCGACCCGGCCGAAACTCAACGACTATGTCGGCACGCGGAAGGAATTGATGGAGGGCGCGGACACGCTGTTCGCCGCCGTCATCAGCGGCACGCTGCATGTGCCGATCAATCATGCCTATGCGCTGAAGGATGCGCAGAAAGCGCATCGCGATCTCGAAGGCCGGGTGACCACGGGGTCGGGGATTTTGAAGCCGTAGCTTGTAACCGTCATTCCGGGGCGCGCCCTTCGCGCGAACCCGGAATCCCGAAGAGTTCATCGGAAACAACTGCTGGATTCCGGGTTCGCTCGCAAAAGCTCGCGCCCCGGAATGACGAAAAACTAAAACCCCGCAACGGTCCCGTGCAGGTCATACTGATCCGCGCGATCAATCTTCGCGGTCACGATCTCGCCGACCTTGAGCGGCCGGCGGCTGAACACGTAGACATTGCCGTCGATCTGCGGGGCGTCGGCCTTCGAGCGGCCCTTTGAGACGGTCGGTCCGACTTCGTCGATAATGATCTGCTGGCGGGTGCCGACCTTGCGCTTGAGGCGCTGAGCGGAAATCTTCTGCTGCCGTGCCATCAATGCATTCCAGCGCGCGGTCTTGATCTCGTCCGGCACCGGGTTCTCGATACTGTTCGACGTCGCGCCCGCGACAGGCTCGTACTTGAAGCAGCCGAGGCGGTCGATCTGGGCTTCATCCAGCCAGTCGAGCAGATACTGGAAATCGGAATCTGTTTCGCCGGGGAAGCCGACAATGAACGTCGAGCGCAGCGTCAGGTCCGGACATTCCTCGCGCCACGTCTTGATGCGGCCGAGCGTCTTGTCTTGCGACGCCGGGCGGCGCATCTGCTTCAGCACATCCGGGGAGGCGTGCTGAAACGGGATGTCCAGATAGGGCAGCACCTTGCCCTCGGTCATCAGGCCGATGACCTCATCGACATGCGGGTAGGGGTAGACATATTGCAGGCGGACCCACGCGCCGAGTTCGCCGAGCTCTTTCGCAAGATCGTAGAATTTCGCGCGGACCTCGCGGTCCTTCCAGGGGCTCGCCGCATATTTCAGGTCGATGCCGTAAGCGGACGTGTCCTGCGAGACGACCAGCAATTCCTTGACGCCGGCGGCGACCAGCTTCTCGGCTTCGCGCAAGACATCGTTGGCCGGGCGTGAGACGAGATCGCCACGCAGCTTCGGGATGATGCAGAAGGTGCAGCGGTTGTTGCAGCCTTCTGAAATTTTCAGATAGGCATAGTGCCGCGGCGTCAGCTTGATGCCCTGCGGCGGCACAAGGTCGATGTGCGGATTGTGCAGCGGCGGCAGCGCGCGATGCACGGCATCAAGCACGCTCTCATACTGCTGCGGGCCGGTGATCGAAAGGACGTTCGGATAGGCCTTCTCGATCTGCTCAGGCTCCGCGCCCATGCAGCCGGTGACGATCACCTTGCCGTTTTCCGCCATCGCTTCGCCGATGGCACCCAGCGACTCCTGCTTGGCGCTGTCGAGGAAGCCGCAGGTGTTGACGATCACCAGATCCGCGCCGTCGTGTTTGCGCGCCAGCTCATAGCCCTCGGCGCGCAGGCGGGTGATGATCCGCTCGGAATCCACCAGGGCCTTGGGGCAGCCAAGTGACACAAAACTGACTTTTGGGGCGACGCCCTGTTCCATTGTTCCAACCTGCTGGGAATCCGCAGGAGGTATCCCCGATGAACTGCAATTACAAGGCTTTAAGCGCGGCGCACATGCATGCTAAGGATGTTTTGCCGGAATGTGGGTCCTGAATGGCTGCGGATTCGTCGTTCAAAATCGTGATTGTCGACGAAAGCCCGATCAGAGCGGCCATCCTCAAGGAGGGGCTGCGCGACGCGGGCTTTACCAGTGTCGAACACATCGCCGAGATGCAGAACCTTCTGGCGCGCATCTACCGCATCGACCCGGACGTGATCCTGATTGATCTGGAGAATCCCAGCCGCGACATCCTTGAGCAGATGTTCCAGGTGAGCCGCGCGGTGCGGCGGCCCATCGCCATGTTCGTGGACCAGAGCGACGCGGCGTCGATCCAGCAGTCGGTCGAGGCGGGGGTGTCGGCCTATATCGTCGACGGCCTGAAAAAGGAGCGGATCAAGCCGATCCTCGACCTGTGCATCTCGCGCTTCAACGCCTTCTCGAAACTGCAGGATGAACTGGATCGCACCCGGTCGGCGCTGGAAGACCGCAAGATTCTCGACCGCGCCAAGGGACTTCTGATGAAGGCGAAGGGGCTGACCGAAGAGGAAGCCTATGTGCTGATCCGGTCCACCGCCATGCGCGAGAAAAAGAAGATCGGCGAAATCGCCCAATCCATCATCACCGCGGCGGAGTTGTTGAAATGACCGGAACACCGCTCACCATTGGCTTTATTCCGCTTGTGGACGCCTCCGCGCTGATTGTCGCCGTGGACAAAGGGTTTACCGCCGCCGAAGACCTCGACGTTACTCTTGTACGCGAGGTGTCATGGTCGAATGTCCGCGACAAGCTCAATATCGGCCTGTTCGATGCCGCGCACCTTCTCGCTCCGGTCGCCATCGCCTCGACACTTGGCCTGTCGCAGGTCAGGGTTCCGATCCTGGCGCCCTTCAATCTCGGGCTGAACGGCAATGCCATTACCGTTTCGCCCGCGCTGCATGCGGCCATCATGGGCGAAGCCGACGGCGATCCGGTCAACCCGATGGTGACCGCGAAGGCGCTGGCGCGCGTGGTGGCCGCGCGGCGCAAGGCGGGCGATGAGCCCCTGACCTTTGGCATGACCTTTCCGTTTTCGACCCACAACTATCAGCTCCGGTTCTGGATGGCGGCCGGCGGTGTCGATCCGGATGAGGACGTGCGTCTTGTGGTGCTGCCGCCACCGTATATGGCGGAGAGCATTTCCAACGGTCATGTCGATGCGTTCTGCGTCGGCGCGCCGTGGAATTCGATCGCGGTTGATCTTGGCGTTGGGCATATCCTGCATTTCGTCTCCGATATTCTGGAGCGCGCGGCGGAGAAGGTGCTGGCGGTGCGCGAGCCATGGGCGCAGGCCAACCCCGAGGTCCTTGTCAGGCTGATCCGCGCCCATGGCCGGGCGGCGGACTTCATCGAAGATCCCGCAAACCGCGCCGAGGTGTCGCGCATTCTCAGCGCGCCCGAGCGCATCGGGGTCGATCCCGAAGTGCTCCAGCGCACGCTGGACGGCCGCCTCAAGGTATCGCCAGACGGCAAATTCCGGGAAAGCCGGCGCTATCTGCTCGTTGGCCGGGAGGGTGCGGCGAGACCTGATCCGGCCCAGGCGGCCTGGCTCTATGCCCAGATGATCCGCTGGGGGCAGGCGGCCTACTCACCGGAAGCACTTGAGACCGCCAGACGGGTGTTCAGGCCAGATCTGTACGACGCGGCACTGGGCCAGTCCGGTCAGCCGCCGCATGGCGTCCGTGACGGTGTCGGGGCGTTCGACGGGGCACCGTTCGATCCGAACAATATCGCCGGGCATCTGGCCTCCGTGGCCATCAAACGGCGGCCCCTGTAGCAGCGATTCGTTGTTCAAAACTATCTGCTCAAAAATTGTGCGCCGCGCAAAGATGAGGCATTTGCCGTTCAGGCGGGCCGCTGAGGTGGCCAGCCTGCAGTAAAGGCATCGCCATAACACACTGAAAACTCATACCTTGCTGCGTTGCACTCGGTTGGCACGATCCTTGAATATCTAGTTGCAGGCCGGGACGAAGGCCTACGGCTCCATGACGAGCCACGCAGCAACGCCGCTGTCTCGAGGACGCATCCGTATGTGCCTCGAGGGCGGCTTTTTTGTTGGGCGGGGCGGTGAGCGCGGACGGCTGGGACGGCGACAGGAACAACGGCAACCGACAAGGACACGAGACACGATGACCAGGACCATCAAGCAGGGAACGACAGGCAAAACGACGGGCAAGATGAGCCGCCGGGCACTTCTCAAGGCCGGCGCAGGCACAGCGGCATTGCTGGCGGCGGCGCGGTTGAATTTCCCCGGCGGCGCCTTCGCGCAGGAGTCCGGACCGGAAGTGAAGGGGGCGAAGCTCGGCTTTATCGCGCTGACCGACGCATCGCCTCTGTTTGTCGCGAAGGAGAAAGGCATCTTCGCGAAGTACGGCATGCCCGATGTCGAGGTTCAGAAGCAGGCCTCGTGGGGCACCACGCGCGACAACCTGGTGCTCGGTTCGGAAGGCAATGGCATCGACGGTGCCCACATCCTGACGCCGATGCCGTACCTGATTTCGTCGGGCAAGGTGACCCAGAACAACGTGCCGACGCCGATGTACATCCTGGCGCGGCTCAACCTCAACGGCCAATGCATTTCGGTCGGCAAGGAATACGCCGATCTCAAGATCGGCGTCGATACCGCGCCGTTCAAGGTTGCGCTTGAGAAGAAGAAGGCGTCCGGCAAGTCGGTGAAGGCCGCCATGACGTTCCCGGGCGGCACGCACGATCTGTGGATCCGCTACTGGCTGGCCGCCGGCGGCATCGACCCTGACAAGGACATCGAGACCATCGTCGTGCCGCCGGCGCAGATGGTCGCGAACATGAAGGTCGGCACGATGGATGCGTTCTGCGTCTGCGAGCCCTGGAACCTGCAGCTCATCCACCAGAACATCGGCTACACCGCGCTGACCACGGGCGAGCTCTGGGACAAGCATCCGGAAAAGTCCTTCGGCATGCGCGCCGCCTATGTCGACAAATATCCCAAGGCCGCGAAGGCGCTGCTGATGGCGGTCATGGAAGCCCAGCAGTGGTGCGAGAAGATGGAGAACCGCGAAGAAACCGCGGCGATCTGCGCCAAGCGCCAGTGGATCAACGTGCCGGTCGAGGACGTCACCGACCGCATGAAGGGCAGGTTCGACTACGGCACAGGACGCGTGGTGGAGAATTCTCCGCAGCAGATGCGGTTCTGGAAGGATCAGGCGTCCTATCCGTTCCAGAGCCACGACCTGTGGTTCATCACCGAGGATATCCGCTGGGGCAAGTACGAAGCCGGGTTCGACGCCAAGTCCATCATCGCCAAGGTCAACCGCGAAGACCTCTGGAAGGACGCGGCGAAATCTCTCGGCGTGGCGGCTGCGGACATTCCTGCCTCGACCTCGCGCGGCAAGGAGACCTTCTTTGACGGCAAGGTCTTCGATCCCGAGAACCCCGCCGCGTATCTGAAGTCCCTCGCCATCAAGCGTGTTGAAGCGTGAGACCACACGGATCGCCCGCTTGCGGGCGATCCGCCCACTCGATTCGGAGAGCACACGTTATGAACATGCCAGCAATCAA
This sequence comes from Afipia sp., assembly GCA_050249215.1. Taxonomy (GTDB): domain Bacteria; phylum Pseudomonadota; class Alphaproteobacteria; order Rhizobiales; family Xanthobacteraceae; genus Afipia. Next base: position 45,605 of record JBFWQX010000003.1, on the reverse strand, counting down.
GACCGAGATGGCCACGAGAGTTGTGGCTCCGGCGACTGCAGCGCCCGTCAGCGTCATCACACCCAGGCGGACGCCACGGGTGGAGTCGATCCTGAAGGCAACACGATCCGCGTCCGCGCAAATCGTTCCGCCCCTGATTGTCGTCACGCTCCTTCTGGTGATCTGGGAACTGTTGTGCCGGAAGGCGGGCGCGACGCTGCCGCCGCCGTCTCGCGTACTCAAGGATACATGGGAGCTGATCGTCGATCCGTTTTTTGACCGCGGCGGCATCGACAAGGGCTTGTTCTGGCATCTGTCAGCCAGTCTGAAGCGTGTGGCGCTCGGCTATTCGCTGGCCGCCATCGCCGGTATCGCGCTCGGTACACTGGTCGGCCAGTCGGTATGGGCCATGCGCGGCCTCGATCCGATTTTTCAGGTGCTGCGCACGATCCCGCCGCTGGCCTGGCTTCCGCTCTCGCTCGCGGCGTTCCGTGACGGCGAGCCCTCGGCGATCTTCGTGATCTTCATCACCTCGATCTGGCCCATCATCATCAATACGGCCGTGGGTATCCGCAACATCCCGCAGGACTATCGAAACGTCGCAGCCGTTGTGCAGCTCAATCCGCTCGAATTCTTCTGGAAGGTCATGATCCCGTCGGCGGCGCCGTACATCTTCACCGGCCTGCGCATCGGTATAGGCCTGTCATGGCTCGCCATCGTCGCGGCGGAAATGCTGATCGGCGGCGTCGGCATCGGCTTCTTCATCTGGGATGCGTGGAATTCGTCGCATATCAGCGAAATCATTCTCGCGCTGTTCTACGTGGGGATTATCGGCTTCGTCCTCGATCGCATGATCGCGCTTATCGGGCACTTCGCCACCCGCGGCGCACAGACAAACTGAGGAGCATCATCATGGCTTATCTTCAGATCGACCATCTGGACAAAGTGTTCACCCGCGGCTCGACCCAGAGCGAGGTGCTCAAGGACATCAATCTGACGGTGGAGAAGGGCGATTACGTCTCGATTATCGGTCACTCCGGATGCGGCAAGTCCACGCTGCTCAACATCATCGCCGGACTGACCAACGCGACCATCGGCGGCGTGCCGCTCGAGGAGCGGGAAGTGAACTCTCCCGGTCCGGATCGCGCTGTCGTGTTCCAGAACCACAGCCTGCTGCCATGGCTCACCGTCTACGACAATGTCCGTCTCGGCGTCGACAAGGTCTTCAGCAAGACCAAGACCCGCGCCGAGCGCGACGAATGGGTGATGCACAACCTCAATCTGGTGCAGATGACCCACGCCAAGGACAAGCGTCCCTCGGAAATTTCGGGCGGCATGAAGCAGCGCGTGGGCATCGCCCGCGCGCTGGCGATGGAGCCGAAGGTGCTGCTGCTCGACGAGCCGTTCGGCGCACTCGACGCGCTGACCCGCGCCCATCTGCAGGATTCGGTGATGGCGCTGCACCAGAAGCTCAACAACACGGTGATGATGATCACGCACGACGTCGATGAAGCCGTTCTGCTCTCGAACCGCATCGTGATGATGACCAACGGACCGAGCGCGCGGATCGGCGAAGTCCTCGATGTACCGCTGCCGCATCCGCGCAAGCGGCTCGAACTGGCATCCAACCCGGTCTACCTCAAGTGCCGCCAGCGCGTGCTCGAATTCCTCTACGAGCGGCACCGGTTCGTCGAAGCAGCTTGACAGGAGCGGGCGTTGAGCGAACCCCTCGTCATTGTCGGCAACGGAATGGCCGCCGCGCGCTTCGTCGATGAAATGGCGAAGCGTGCGCTCGGCCGCTACGCGATTGCCGTCATCGGTGACGAGCCAAGGCTGGCGTATAACCGCGTGCTGCTGTCGTCGGTGCTCGCCGGTGAAGCGACGTCGGAAGAAATCGAGTTGAAGCCTTCCGCCTGGTGGCGGGATCGGGGCGTCACGCTGACCTATGGCTGCGCCGCCAGTTCTATCGACCTGAACGATCGCACCGTCCGGCTTGCCAACGGCGTGGCTGTGCCATTCTCGAAGGTCGTCATCGCGACAGGTTCGTCGGCGATCCGGCTCAATGTGCCGGGCGCGGACCTGCCGGGTGTGCACACGTTCCGCGACAGCCGCGACGTCGACATGCTGCTTGAGCTCGCGCGCGAGAAGGCGCGCGTCGTGGTGGTCGGCGGCGGGTTGCTCGGCCTGGAGGCGGCCTACGGGCTGGCCAAGGCCGGCTCCAGGGTGACGCTGCTGCACCTGATGGATCGCCTGATGGAGCGGCAGCTCGACTTGCCCGCGGCTGCATTGCTGAAGCGGCTGGTGGAAGCAAAGGGCATCGAGGTTTTGCTGGGTGCGAACACCAGCCAGATCGGCGGCGAGGGCGCGGTGCAGTCTGTCCAACTTTCCGATGGCCGCGTGATCGCCGCCGACGCTGTGGTGTTTGCCGCCGGCATTCGCCCGAATGTCGCGCTGGCGAAAGAGGCCGGCGTGCCGATCAATCGCGGCATCGTGGTGGACGACCAGTTACGTGCCGGGCATGACGGCGTGTTCGCGCTCGGCGAATGCGCGGAACATCGCGGCACCTGCTACGGGCTGGTCGAGCCGGCCTATGAGCAGGCGCGCGTTCTGGCGGATCATCTCGCGGGACGCGACGCGCTCTACAGCGGAAGCGTGGTTTCCACAAATCTGAAGGTTTCCGGAGTCAGTGTGTTTTCGGCTGGCGATTTTCTCGGCGAGTCCGGCGCCGACACGCTTGTGTTCAATGATGAACGGCGTGGCACCTACAAGAAACTTGTGGTGGCCGACGGCCGCCTCAAGGGGGCGGTCCTGGTCGGCGATACGCAGGATGCGCTCTGGTACCTTGAGCTGATCAGGACAACGGCGTCCATCGAAGCGATCCGCGGCGACATGATGTTCGGCCGCGCCCTCGCGCAACCGAAGGCCGCATGAAAGATGTCCAGCGACTTTTCTCCGGAACAGAAGCGTTATCTCGAAGGATTCGTGTCGGGCCTGTCGGCATCGCGCGTGGCGCGGAGCAGCGCGCCTGCGAAGTCCGAGCCGGTCGGACCTGACGCGATTCATCTGAAGGCGCAGGACCGCACCGTCGCGGCGGGCGGGAAACTCAATGACCAGGAGAAGTTCAAGCGCGACGAGCATCCCTTCGATGCCTATCCGCGTCTTGTGAAACAGGCGGAGAACAACGAGCCGCCGAAGCCGCAGGACAATTTCCGCTGGCGTTACTACGGCATTTTTTATGTCGCCCCGACACAGTCATCCTATATGTGCCGGATGAGAATTCCGAACGGCATTCTCAAGCACTGGCAGTTCGCGGGCGTCGCCGACCTCGCGGAGAATTTCGGCGGTCCCTATGCCCATGTGACCACGCGCGCCAATCTGCAAATCCGCGAGATCGAGCCGAAGAACGCCATCAACGTCATCGAGGGCTTGCAGGACCTCGGCCTGTGCTCGCGCGGCTCCGGCGCGGACAACATCCGCAACGTCACCGGCACATCCACCGCCGGGATCGACCCGCAGGAAATCCTCGACACGCGGCGCTACGCCCGCGAGTGGCATTATCACATTCTCAACGATCGCTCGCTTTACGGCCTGCCGCGCAAGTTCAATGTGGCGTTCGACGGAGCCGGGCGCATCGCGACGCTTGAGGAAACCAACGACATCGCGTTTCAGGCGGTCGAGGTCCTTGATGGCCATGGCGCCGAGCCGGGCATCTATTTCCGGCTGGCGCTCGGCGGCATCACCGGCCACAAGGATTTCGCGCGCGACACCGGCGTGATCCTGAAGCCGAATGAAGCGACCGAGGTGGCCGACCGTATCGTGCGGGTGTTCATCGAGAACGGCGACCGCACCAACCGCAACAAGGCGCGGCTGAAATATGTGCTCGATAGCTGGGGCTTCGACAAGTTCCTCGCCGCAGTGGAGGAGAAATTGGGCCGCAAGCTGCTCCGCGTTCCTGTGGAAGCCGTCGCGCCGCGCCCGGCCTATGACCGCTTTGCGCATATCGGCGTTCATCCGCAGAAGCAGGCAGGATTGAACTGGATCGGCGTCGCGCTGAAACTCGGACATCTGTCGCCGGACCAGATCCGGGGGCTTGCGAAACTTGCCGCCGATTTCGGCGACGGCGACATTCGCCTCACGGTCTGGCAGAATCTGCTGATTTCGGGTGTCGCCGACGCCAATGTCGCGACAGTTACCGCAGCTATCGAGGCGTTGGGACTTTCAACGACAACGTCGGCGCTTCGCGCCGGCCTGATCGCCTGCACCGGCAAGACCGGCTGCCGCTTCGCCGCCGCGCACACCAAGGAGAGCGCCGACGAGATCGCAACCTGGTGCGACGAGCGCGTGGCGCTCAGGACGCCGGTCAACATTCATCTGACCGGCTGCCATCATTCGTGCGCCCAGCACTATATCGGCGACATCGGCATGATCGGCGCGCGCGTTCCAATTAATGACGACGGCGATACGGTGGATGGGTTTCATCTGCTGGTCGGCGGAGGGTTCGGCACCGAAGCCACCATGGCGCGCGAGCTGTTCCAGAACGTGAAAGCCGAAGATGCGCCGCGCACCGTCGAGCGCGTGCTCAAGGCCTATCTGAACAATCGCGCGTCGGACGATGAGACGTTCGTGACTTTCGCCAATCGAACCGACATCGAAGCGCTCAGGCGCATGGCCGAGATGGAGGCTGTGTGATGAACCAGATGACACCTCCCGCGCCGCTGCAGATTATCCCGGAAACCGCCCCGTTCTCGCAGGAGCAGCGTTCATGGCTGAACGGCTTCTTCGCGGGCCTCGTCTCGCTCGATAACGCTGTCACCCCTCTGTCGCCCGAGCAGGGCGAAGCGGTGATGAAAGGCGCCGCAGGGGATGGCGATGACGGCGAGGCGCCCTGGCATGACCAAACCATGCCGCTTGCCGAGCGCATGAAACTGGCTGAAGGACGCCCGATCCGCCGCAAGATGATGGCGGCCATGGCGCAGCAGGATTGCGGCCAGTGCGGCTACAATTGCCATGACTATTCGGAAGTGATCGCCAACAAGAGCGAGGCGCGGCTCAATCTTTGCGTTCCGGGCGGCAAGGAAACCGCGCGGATGCTCAAGTCTCTTTACGAGGAGCTTGAGAAGGCGCCAGCGGTGGTGTCCGCTCCTGCGGCTGCTGCGACGGTTGCACCGGCCGTCGCTCCGGCAGGGGAGCCAGGCCGCTCGCGTGACAATCCGGCGATAGCGACCTTTCTGTCACGCCGTCAGGTCAACAAGCCTGGTTCGGAGAAAGAGACCTGGCACATTGAATTCGATCTCACACAGGCCGGCCTCGACTATGTGGTCGGCGACTCCTTCGGCGTGTTCGCGGCCAACGATCTCGGTCTTGTCGATCAGATCATCGCCATGCTTGGCGCGTCGCACATGACCGAAGTCAACGGTAAGCCCTTGCGCGAAGTGCTGCTCAGGGATGTGTCGCTGTCTCCGGCGCCTGATACGCTGTTCGAGCTGATCTCGTTCGTGACCGGCGGCGCGCAGCGGGAGAAGGCGCGGGCGCTGGCATCGGGGGATGATCCGGACGGCGATGCAGCCAATCTCGACGTGCTGGCGGCGTTGCAGAAGTTTGCCGGTGTGCGCCCGCATCCGGAAGCCTTTGTCGAAGCGCTCGAGCCGCTGCAGCCGCGCCTCTATTCGATCTCGTCATCGCACAATGCGACACCGGGCAGGCTGTCGCTGACGGTCGATGCGGTGCGCTATGTGATCGGCAAGCGCAAGCGTCTCGGGCTGGCCTCTACGTTTCTGGCAGAACGCATCAATCCGGGCGACACGCTCGGCGTCTATGTGCAGAAGGCTCACGGTTTCGGTTTGCCGCAGGACCCGAACACGCCGATTATCATGATCGGCCCCGGCACCGGCATCGCGCCGTTCCGTGCCTTCCTGCACGACCGTCAGGCGACCAGGGCGCCGGGCCGCAACTGGCTGTTTTTCGGCCATCAGCGCAGCGAATACGATTTCTTCTATTCGGACGAATTGAACGCGATGAAGGCGTCCGGCCTGCTGACGCGGCTGTCGCTGGCATGGTCGCGCGACGGCGCCGAGAAATTCTACGTACAGGACCGCATGCGCGAGGTTGGCCGCGAGCTGTGGAACTGGCTGGCGGACGGCGCGCATGTCTATGTCTGCGGTGACGCCAAGCGAATGGCCAAGGATGTCGAGCGTGCGCTGGTCGACATCACCGCGCAGTTCGGCGCGCGATCGACCGATGAAGCCATCGCGTTCGTGGCCGACCTGAAGAAGAAGGGCCGCTACCAGCAGGACGTTTACTGATGGCGGACCGGGGCAAATCACTGGCTCTGCCGGAGACAGTTCGTTCTCCGCTCGCCTCCTGGGGAGGAATTTCCTCTCTTGTCGCAGGCGGCGGTGCAAGTTTATCGTCTTTTTCCGGCTCGCCTTGTAAGTCCCTGACAAAGCAATTCAATATCCCGTCACATGGTCCGTTGGAGATCGGCGATGCGCGATATTGTGTCAGAAGCTCAGGCCCGGGCGTCTTCCGCCCAGACGGAAGATCGCATGCACATGCTCGCCGTCTACGGCGCGTTCGCCCTGATCGCCGCCATTGTGTTCGGCACGCTGTCCTTTCATCCGTTCTGATCTCTGATCGCGTCATGCGGGGTGCCGCATGACGAACGTTGATCCGTCCCTCGCTCCCGTCAAGACCACCTGTCCCTATTGCGGCGTCGGCTGCGGCGTCATTGCGACGCCCGACGGCAAGGGCGGCGCGTCCATCGCCGGTGATCCCGAGCATCCCGCCAACTTCGGCCGTCTCTGCTCAAAGGGGTCGGCCCTTGGCGAAACGCTGGGCCTCGGTGAACGTCTCCTGCATCCGATGATCCGTTGCTCGAAAGGCAATCTGGAGCAGGTGGCGTGGACCGATGCGCTCGATCATGTCGCGCACCGGCTGCAGCACATTATCGCCAAGCATGGACCGGGGTCAGTCGCATTCTATCTGTCCGGGCAGTTGCTGACGGAGGATTACTACGTCGCCAACAAGCTGATGAAGGGATTCATCGGAACGGCGAATGTCGACACCAATTCGCGCCTCTGCATGTCGTCCTCGGTCGCGGGGCATCGTCGCGCGTTCGGGTCCGACACCGTGCCGGGATGCTACGAGGATCTCGATCAGGCGGATTTGCTGGTGCTGGTTGGATCGAACGCCGCCTGGTGTCATCCGATCCTGTTCCAGCGCATGATCGCCAACAAGCAGGCGCGCGGCGCCCGCATTGTCGTGATCGACCCGCGCCAGACGGAAACATCGGGCGATGCCGATCTGTTTCTGGGTCTCAAGCCCGGGACGGACACCGCGCTGTTCAGCGGATTGCTGTCATATCTGGCGGACAGCGGCGCGCTGGATCGCGGCTATATCGACGAACACACCTCGGGCTTTGAGGAAGCACTGGCCAAAGCGCGCACCATCGCGGGCAGCATCACAGCGACGGCATTGGCGACGGGGCTTGCCGAGGCGGATGTCACCGCGTTCTTCCAGATGTTCGCCAAAACGCCGCGGGTGGTCACACTCTATTCGCAAGGCGTCAATCAGTCTGCGCAGGGCACCGACAAAGTCAATGCGATCATCAATTGTCACCTTGCCACCGGTCGCATCGGCAAGCCGGGCGCGTCGCCATTCTCGCTGACCGGCCAGCCGAACGCGATGGGCGGACGCGAGGTCGGCGGCCTCGCCAATCAGCTCGCCGCCCATATGGGGTTCACGCCGCCGGACATCGACCGCGTGCGCCGGTTCTGGAAGGCGCCGCGTATCGCCACCCATGAAGGCCTGAAGGCCGTGCAGATGTTCCAGGCCATCGGGCGGGGCGAGATCAAGGCGCTGTGGGTGATGGGAACCAATCCTGCAGTGTCGCTGCCGAACGCGGACGCCGTGCGCGCCGCGATGAAGAAGCTCGATCTTCTGGTGATCTCGGAGAATGTGCAGTCCAACGACAGCATCAATTCCGGCGCGCATGTTTTGTTGCCCGCTCATGCCTGGGGCGAGAAGTCCGGCACCGTGACCAACTCCGAGCGGCGCATTTCGCGCCAGCGCGGATTTCTGGCAGCCCCGGGGGAGGCGAAGGCGGACTGGTGGATCATGAGCGAGGTGGCGAAGCGCCTCGGGCATGGCGTGGCGTTCGACTACAGTTCAGCGGCCGATATTTTCCGGGAGCATGCCGAACTCTCCACATTCGAGAACGACGGCAGCCGCGATTTCGACATCGGCGCGATGGCGTCGGTTGCCGATGATGACTTCGATGCAATGACGCCGTTCATGTGGCCGATGCCCGGACATGCGGCTCGACTTCAGCCACGTTTCTTCGCGGAGGGCGGATACTACACATCCGACCGCAAGGGCCATTTCATCGCCCCCGATGTTCCGATGCTGCGCGGGGCGACCTCGGAAGCGCGGCCTCTGCGCCTGAATACGGGGCGCATCCGCGATCAGTGGCACACCATGACGCGCACCGGCCTCAGTCCGCGTCTCGGCCAGCATCTGCCGGAGCCATACGTGGAGATTCATCCGGCGGATGCCGCGCAGGCGGACATCGTTGATGGCGGCTATGCGCGGCTTGCGACCGACCTCGGCCAGTGCATTCTGAAGGTGGTTGTCAGCGAGCGGCAGCAGCGCGGCATGCTGTTCGCGCCGATCCACTGGAGCGAGGAAAATTCCGCATCGGCGCGGGTTGGCGCGCTGGTTGCGCCGTTCACCGATCCGTTTTCGGGACAGCCGGAGAACAAGGCGACGCCGGTTGCCATCGAGGCGGTGACATTCGTGCAACGCGGCTTTGTATTGTCGCGCAAGCCGATGGCGTTTCCGAGGGGCGTGTGGTGGTCGCGCGTTGCCGTGAACGGCGGTTATGGCTATCTGCTCGCCGCCAATCTCGACGTTGCCACCTGGAAGACACAGCTTTCGCCGCAAGGCGAGGCGGGTCATGTCGCCGAATACGAAGACAAGGCCCACGGCGTCTATCGCGCGGCGCGGTTCGACGGTGACCGGCTTGAGGCCGTGCTGTTCATCGGCCCCGTAGACAATCCACCCAACTGGGACGCGGTCAAGGCCGCGTTTGCAGCGGAGACGATCAGCGACGATCAGCGCAGGCTTCTGCTGTCGGGCAAGTCGGCCGACGGCGTTGCCAGTGATGGTCCGGTTGTGTGCGCCTGTTTCGGCGTCGGGCGCGACACCATCTGCGGCGCGATTTCGGAGGGCGCGCGGACGGCCGCGGAGATTGGCGCGAAGCTCAAGGCCGGCACCAACTGCGGCTCATGCATTTCGGAACTGAAGCGGCTGATCACCCAGACCGAGGTGCCGCAGCCGATGGAAGCTAGCGCCGCGAGCTGAACGGCGCGACGGCGATGCCGTTGCGCTCGAGTTCCGAACGGACCTTGCGCGCGATCTCAACCGCGCCCGGCGTGTCGCCGTGAATGCAGACGGTATCGACCTTGACCGGGATCACCTTGCCGGAGGCGGCGGTGATGGCGTTGTCCTGCACCATCCGCACCACGCGCTGCGCGATCTGGCCGGCATCATGCAAAACAGAACCGGGTTTGCTGCGCGCCATCAGTTGCGCGTCGTCCTCATAGGCGCGGTCGGCGAACACCTCGTAGATCAGTTTCAGCCCGGCGGCTTCGCCAGCACGCACCAGCGCGGTATTCGGCAAGACAACGAAATAGAGATTCGGATCGACAGCCTTGATCGCAGCCGCGATGGCGCGAGCGGTCATGTCATCCACGCAGCCGACGTTCGACAGGGCGCCATGCGCCTTGACGTGGGTGACCTTGTAACCCGCCAGCGCGGCAACCGCCTGCAACGCACCGATCTGGTAGGCGACCATGGTTTCGACTTCGGATGATTTCAATCCCGGTACAGGCCGACGTCCAAAACCGTGCAGATCGCGATAGCCGGGATGCGCGCCGATGCTGACGCCCCGCTCCTTCGCCAGCTTCGCGGTCCTGAGCATGATGTCGGAATCGCCGGCATGGAAGCCGCACGCGACATTGACGCTGCTGGCGAGGCCGAGCATGGCGTCGTCATTGCCCATCTCCCATGCGCCGAATCCCTCGCCGAGATCGCTGTTGAGATCAATGGTCATGATGCTTCCCTGAGTAGTTACGGCTCGCCGAGAGTCCTGGTTTGCCATGTCGCCGTATCGACCGCATTGACGGCGACACCGGCGACATTGGCTCTTTGCAGTTCCACAAGATTGAGGCTCGAACCGCCTGCTGCATGAATCCGGCCCGGAAGGCCGCGGATGAACTCGGCGAGTGCGCGCGCTTCGCTCTGGGCGCTCTCGACGCTGACGGCCTTGAAGCGGATGGCCGCGCCCGATTGCATTTGCGCGAACCGGCCGAGATCGGCGCTGATCACGGTTGCGATCTTGGGATAGCCGCCCGTCGTCCCGTGATCGGCCATCAGCACGATCGGCTGGCCATTGCCCGGAACCTGAATGCTGCCGTGGACCGCGCCGTCGGAGACGATGTTGTGTCCACCCGGATGAACCACCTTCGGTCCTTCGAGCCGATAGCCCATGCGGTCGCTGGTGGCGGAGACCCGCCACTCGCTGCCGAGAAACACATCGCACGCTGCGCCGAATTCGTCGTCCTGCGGTCCCATGACTACACGGATGGGAGCCGGTGGGGTATCGAACGTATCCAACGCGCGCTCGTGGGGAGCGACCTGTGCTGTGCCGACCTCCAGCACATCGCCGTCCTGCAGCGGACGCGGGAAGGGACTGCCGAGATCTGCGCGCGCGTTCACGGAAAGGCTGCCGAACACCGGTTCGCCCCTGATGCCGCCTTCGATGGCGAGGTAGCTGAACATGCCGTTGCGCGCGGGACCGAGCTTGAGCGTTTCACCTTCCGCGATCAGTCCTGTTTCGTTCGGCAGCAGAGGCGATCCCGCGATGTCCGCGGCGCGCGCGGCGCCGGCGAGCGCGACACGCACCGCGCCATGGCGCGCCGTGAACGATGCGCCAAACGGCCCGATTTCGATGGCGGCTGCAAACGGTTCGTTTCCGGCCAGAAAATTGGCCGTCGCGAGTGAAACGCGATCCATCGCGCCGCTGGTGGTGAGGCCATAGCGCTGCGCACCGAACCGTCCGGCATCCTGAACCGACGTCGCAGGTCCCGTTGTGACGACGACGAGCCGGCTCATGATGCGATCAGCTCGGCGACAGTTTCGCCGCGCTCCGCCGCGCGGTCGAGTGAATCGAATTCGTTCGCGGCAATGGCGTGGAACACGACAGCGTCGCCCGGCTCCATCAGGAACACGGGATCGCGATGCGGATGAAAAGTCCGGACCGGCGTGCGTCCCAGCAGGTGCCAGCCGCTCGGTGCCGCAAGGCATTGCACGCAGGCCTGCACACCGCCGACGGAGATCGTGCCGGGCGGCGTATAGGTCCTCGGGCTTTCGCGGCGTGACGTGGCGATGGCAGGATCGAGCCCGCTCAGATAGGCGAAGCCCGGCGTGAAACCGATCATGGCCACGCGATATTCGCTGCCGGTATGTTTCGCGATCACCTCCGATGTCGAGATATCGTGCGCGCGCGCAACATCGTCGAGGTCGATCCCGTAATCGCCACCATAGACCACCGGCACGCGCCAGCGCCGAACGCCCGTTTCGGGAGGAACCGGCCGCTGCGCCAGCGCCAGGAGCCTGTCCGACAATTCGGCGTAGCCAATCCGCAGCGGATCGTAATGGACGAGGAGGGAGCGATAGGTCGGAACAGTTTCCGTCACCCCGGTGACGCCCTCGCTTGCGACGTTGCGATCGAGCGCCAGGACGCGGCGGTTGATCGCCGGATCAATGCTGCTGCCGAACTCGACCGTCAGGGCTGTGTCTCCAGACGGAAGGATACGAGGTGAAGCGGTCATCGGCGAGCCGGAAATCACGGGACAGAGAGCTATTTGTCCGACACTCTCGGCGAAATGGCAAATAAGTTGGCTTTATCGCAATGCATAAACGTGCGTTACCGTCTGCGCGATTGCCGCCTTGACGCGATGCCGCGGTTTCGCAACAAGGCTTGGCACCCGATCTGCTGAATCCGACCGTCGCCCGGAGTTTCCCATGCCGCTTACGCCTGAAGCCATCGCAACGCTGAAAAAGATCACGACCGCGACCATCACCACCATCCTGCTCAAGAAGGGGCTTCGGAATGTGTGGTTGCGCGGATCGCGTCCGCTGCGTCCGGGGCAGGAGCGGCTGGTCGGTCCCGCCTTCACCTTGCGCTTCGTGCCGGCGCGTGAGGATCTGGCGACACCGGAATCCTGGTCCAAGCCGATTTCGACCCGCACCGCCATTGAGGCCATGCCACCCGGCTGCATCGCCGTGGTCGATGCCATGGGCATTACGGACGCCGGAATTTTCGGCGACATTCTGTGCGCGCGCATGGCCAAGCGCGGTGTGACCGCGCTGGTCACCGACGGCGTGGTGCGCGACCTCGAAGGCGTGCTCGGCACCGGCCTGCCGGTGTGGTGCGATGGCGCTGCGGCTCCGCCGTCCGTGGCGGGTCTGACTTTCGTGAACTGGGGCGAGCCCATCGGATGCGGCGGTGTCGCGGTGTTCCCCGATGACATCATCGTCGCGGATCAAGACGGCGCTGTTCTGATCCCGCAAGCCTTCCTCGACCTGATCCTCACCGAAGGTCCGGAGCAGGAGGCGATGGAGGGCTGGATCGTCAACGAGGTCAACAACGGCGCGGCGCTGCCGGGCCTGTATCCGATGAACGCCGACACCAAGGCGCGTTACGCCGAGTGGAAGGCGAAGAAGTAACTGCGCGCTTCCCGGTGCGTGATCCGGTCCGGATCATGCGCCGTTACGTGCGTGGTCTGCGCCATCCCACGACCATCGCCTCGACCAGATGTCCGGACTCGCTGTTGCGCCATTCGCCGTTGATCCGGCGGCATGCGAACGGCAATTCATATGTCCCGCTTCTGTCCTCGCACAAAACCTGAACTGTCTCGTCAGGCGACGGCTCTCCGTTGCCGTCAAATTCCGCCAGCCGTTGGATGCGTGTGGCCATCGGCAAATCCTTTTCGCGACAAACGCGCCGGTTTCGCAATCATCGGCGCAGGGTAAAGCCGAAGTAAGACGCTAGTGGAGTGGATTTGACATTCGCTACCGGCTATCCGCGAGCGAGCAAAGCGAATGTCAAATCCAAAACTCCACTAGAAGTTCATATTTGCTAGTGGTTCATCGATTCTCACATTCGCAAAAGTGCTCGCTTGAATGGGAGGCGAATGTGAGAATCGAACCACTAGGTCGTGTCCATTTTAAGACGCCAGCGCACGATGAGGACTGGATATCAAATCCTGCATCGCGCTGGCGCTGGTTCACCCGATCGTGACATGATGATGCCCGGCATCACAGGAGCTTGAGGGACAGCATGCGCGAGCTTGCAGGAAAGACAGCATTCGTAACAGGCGGAGCGAGCGGAATAGGTTTCGCGCTCGGGCGAGCGTTCGCGGAAGCCGGAATGCAGGTCATGCTTGCTGACGTTGAGGCGGATGCCCTCGCGGCCGCCGTCAACAGCCTGCACAATGTCGGGCCGGGCGTGCGCGGGATTGATTGCGATGTCGCGGATGCCGCAAGTGTCGAGCGCGCGGCGAAGGCGACATTCGATGCTTTCGGCAACGTCCACGTCGTTTGCAACAATGCGGGCGTGGCGGCGGGTGGGGGAATTGACGAGATCGCGCTCGATAGCTGGCGATGGGTGATCGACGTCAACCTGATGGGTGTGGTTCACGGCATCCGTGCGTTCCTGCCGCATATGCGCGCGCACGGCGAGGGTGGCCACATCGTCAATACGGCCTCCATGGCTGGAATGCAGAGCGGACTTGGCTTTAGTCCATATACCGCGAGCAAGTTTGCCGTGGTCGGCATATCGGAGGGACTCTTACCGCAAGTGGCTCCGTTCGGAATCGGCGTGAGCGTGCTTTGTCCGGGATTTGTCCGCACCCGCATCGGCGAGAGCGGCCGCAATCGGCCGGAACAATACGGCGCGGCGCAGGCGCCGCCGCCGGGGAGCGCGACCGCGATGCTGGTCGCCATGGTCGACGAGATGATCCGGAACGGAATCGACCCGGCACACGTGGCCGCCCGCGTGCTTGCAGCCATCCGGGCGAACGAACTTTACGTTTTCACGCACCCGGAGATGCGGACCGAGGTCGAGAACCGGTTCACTGCCATCACAACGGCCTTTGACAGGGCTGCGGCTCCGGTCTGATTTTTTGATGGTAGCCCGGTGTTTCATCAGTCAGGACAAGCATTGATTCACTTCCTCAGGCCGAACATCAGCGTCGGAAAGGAGTGCATCCATGCGTCAACTCATTCTCGCGATTATCGGCGCCGGCGGTGTTTTCCTGCTGGCAGGCGCCCTGCGGAACCGTGGCTGGCCGCTCGCCGACGAAGTCTGTGTGCGCGGCGCTGTCCTGTGTGACAATCCAGGCTGGATTCTCGGCATCGTCGCATTGCTGGTGTTTGTCGCCACGATCCAGAGCATCGCCAAGACGTGAACGGGCCACTTGAATTCAGGTCAGCCAGACTGACCTGAATTGCGCGATCTACATCGCAGGCGTTGTCCAGAAATCTTCAGCCGCGAGCATGGCGGTGTTGGAGCCGATGACTGGGATCGAGGCATCGACGACCGGATCCTGCGCTGCAGTTTCGGCGGGGCGAGGCTCGGCGGCGTTCGCGAACATTGGCTGCTCGAAACGCTTCGCGCCTTCGGCGTCGATTACGAACAAGGGCCGGTATTTGCCGAGGCCGTTGTCCTCGACCATGAGGAATGTGCGGTTGTCCAGGACACGCCAGCGGCCGCCCGACCGCGCTGCGACCACGGCGTGGTCATCACCGGTCGCCGTTTCCCGAATGATGACGAGGCGAAGATCGTTTTCCGGAACGCCGGCCGCGCGCAGGGCCACGAGCTTGGCAATGGCGTAATCTTCGCAATCGCCTGCGCCCGATTCCAGCGTGACAAGCGGCGACGACCAGTGGTCTTCCTGGCCGTACTGCGCCCGGTCACTCACGGGACGAATGGCGAGATTGATCGCGCGGTTGACTTCGCCAAGGCGCGCAAGCCCTTCGCGGGCCGTTGCGGCGCTCACGATATCGAGAAACCGGAGGGCCGGCTGGGATGCGCAGTGCTCGCGATCACCGGCGCAGGCGGCAATCACATCGGCTTCGGCGGCTATGGTTTTCGCGACCGCCAGCCATTTCGCGCGGAGCGGCCCCTCGGTCAGGGTGGACGTGGACAGGCCGAAAGGCTCGTCGCCAACAGGTGCAGCGAACCCGGTTGCCGCGGGATTGTCTGGCTGCACATAGGCTGCCGCATGCGCGTCCGCGTTGAGCAGAGTCGCGACGAATGCAGTTGCGAGAGCGCCTGCGCGCACTGTTTTGAAAGCCGACATGTGACGCCCCTTGTCCGGACATCGGCTCGCCAGATATGCGCGCTCGTGGCCGGATCATTTCGTCACAAGGAGTAGGCCGGGTAGCCCTTTCGGAGGCTTAAAGCGGACCGCATCGCGGCAATTTCGTTTCAAATATGCGGAATTGACGCTGACCGGATCGTCTAAAATTGTAGATAAGGCTAACGCGGGTGTTCGCATCTGCGAAAAACCCAAGAATTATAGTATTTGATGTATAGATGTCCTTTATTCCGAGATTAATTTGCGTCATGCGAAGATGCTGAAAGATTTTCAGACCTCAAGTCATGCTAAAAATAACCTATTTCTGGTTGAATCGCTGGACCCATGGGTGAATTTGTCCGGTTGGACTTGCGCAAGATATCGAATTTATTTCATTGCCTTAGGAGATTTGGCTTAATCGTCTCGCCCTGCGCGCTGTAACAATACTTAATAGAAGCATGTAGAACCCCCGGCTTTAGTTCATTCCACTATGGGGCCGCAGGGTTTGATGGTATGAATTCGGCACTCTCGATTTCTAAACAATAACTTTTTGATACGGGCGGGCAGGGTTTGAATTTCGCCGGACCATTTGTTTCGGAGCCATCGCACGTCTCCCCGGTTTCGCTGGGTGGAGATGGTTTCACGTTCAAAAAGCCCGGCTTTATCCAGCACAATCCATCCGACAGTCACGTTGTCATTCCCGATGCCCATCTGCTGTTCTCCGGGGACTACACGCGGATCGGCAACGATCTCATCATTTCCGGAGATGGCCAGAAACTGGTCGTCGGGAATTACTTCAAGGGCGAAACGCGGCCTGCGCTGACCTCGAAGGACGGTGCGACACTTGCCGGTCATGTTGTCGATGCGCTGACCGGCCACGTCCATTACGCACAAGCCAATGCGGCCGCGCCGGCGGCGGGGCAGGTGATCGGCAATGTGCAGAAACTGTCCGGCAGCGCGACCGTGATCCGCAACGGCGTTTCCACCGAGTTGCATATCGGCGACGCCATCCAGAAGGGCGATGTCATCCAGACCGGATCGGACTCGTCGATCGGCATGACCTTTGTCGATGGCAGCGCATTCGGCATGACATCGAATGCCCGCATGGTGATGAACGAGATGATCTACGATCCGAACGGATCGTCGAATTCATCGCTCATCAGCCTCGTACAGGGCACCATTACCTTTGTGGCGGGACAGACCGCGAAGAACGGCAACATGCGCGTCGAAACGCCGGTTGCCACGATGGGTATTCGCGGCACGGCCGTTCTGGTTGAAATCGGCGCGAACGACGGTCCGACAAAGTTCTCGGTCCTGGTCGAGCCGGACGGACATACCGGATCCTACAATCTGTACGACAAGGCGACCGGCCAGTTGATCGGCACCGTGTCGCAGGCGGGGCAGGTGACCTTCGTCACGAGCCTCGGTCTCGGCCAGCCGCCGTCGGCGATCGAGCAGCTCAAGACGCTTGCCGATCAGCAGGCCGAGAAAGCCATCATCCAGCAGGTCTTCCAGCTTTATTTTCCGAACTACAATCCGGAAGATTCCAATCCGAAGTCGCCGAAGTTCGGCCACAACACCAGCGGCAACAATCTTGCCGAAATCATTTTCACAACGAATTCAAATGCGCAGCAGACGTTCCTGACGCAGATCGAACTACGCTTCGCCGTGACCGATCCGGTCACCGGGATCACGACGTATCAGAACAAGATTTTCTACAACACCAAGGCGCAGTTCTCGGCGTCGTCGATTCTGTCAGAACAGGCGTTCAATTCGACGGTTGAATCCTTCAAGATCTCCGATCTCGTCCATATCGACGATCCCGACATCGGCAATGCGCCGTTCTACGACACCGCGACTCCGTTCGTGGCAGGCAGCGCGATCATCAAGAGCGCCGTCAGCACCAACCCGAATCTCAGTGCGGATTTTCTCTCGCAGTTCCTGCACATCGACCAGACCACTGGCGTCATCACGTTCGATCGGCTGGGTTTCAATTTCCTGGGCGAGGGCGAGAGTGTGACCTTCATGATTCAGGTCACGTCGCGGTCGGGGCCGGACGTCGCCCACGTGATCATTCCGGTCACGATCACGGGGGACAACGATGTGCCGAACGACAATGGTGCGCCAACGATTGTTCTTTCACTGTCGGACATCGTTGGCGCGGTCAAGGAGGACACACCTGTCGGCGTGACCACTCTTGCAGACAGCGGTACGATAACGTTCCGCGACGTCGATCTGACCGACACCCATACTGTCGCCAAGGCATTCACGTCGTCGGCCTCGGATTTACCCGGCTTCACGACGGGCACGCACATCGGAACATTCACGATCAATCTCGATCCGGAGAATACGACCGACATCGTCAACACCGGAACGGTGGGTTGGCATTTTTCATTGCCGGACAACGATCCGACGCTGCAATCGCTCGCCGAAGGGCAAACGATCACGCAGGTCTATACGATCACGGTCACGGACATTCACGGGGCTCTGGTAACGCAGACCGTCACCATCACCATCACCGGCACCAACGACGCGCCGGTCATCGCCGCGATTGCCGCCACGTCGTTGGACGAGCAGACCGATACCAGTGCACTCACGCTTGCGTCACCGATCCACGTCACGTTCGGCGATGCCGATCTCAGCGATGTGGGCCACACCGCCTTGATCACCGCCGTGACCGCCGCAGGCGTGACGGCGGGACTTTCGCTGACACCGGCGCAACTGATCGCGCTGGTGACACCGATTACGACGGCGAAGGCGGACGGCTCTTCGGCCGGTTCGGTCGATCTTGGCTTCTCCGCGCCCTCGACGGCATTCGATTATCTGGCGGCCGGGGAAGCCATCACGCTGACCTACACGGTCACCGTTAGCGATGGCGACGGCGGCACCACGCCCGCGACCTTCGACGTCACGATCACCGGCACCAACGATGCGCCGGTGATTGCGGCGGATACGTCAGGCACCCAGGGTACCAACGTTCACGACATCACGGAGACCGATGGCGGCCTCACCACGTCTGGCACGCTTGCCGTGACGGATGTCGACGTGACCAATACGGTTACGGCGTCTGTCTTCGACGTTGCAATCGGCGGAACCGGGTCCACGTATCTGCCCCAGGGGCTCGATAGCGCTACGCTCAAGACGATGCTTTCAGTCGATACCGGCAACGTCATCGGAAACGCCGACACAACCGGAACGTTCCACTGGACATTCGATTCCGGACAGCAGGCATTCGACTTCCTTGCAGCGGGCGAGACGCTCGTTCTCACCTATACCATTCGCGCGACGGACAGCGATTCGACGCAGGCGACTGGCGACCAGACCGTTGTCGTCACCATCACCGGCACCAACGATGCGCCGACGGTTGACGCCGCTTTGACGCTTGCGACGAGCGAAGGCGACGCACCTGTCGTCAGGGATTTGCTTGAAGGCGCCTCCGATGTCGATGCCAGCGACACGCTCAGCGTTACGAATATCCAGTACTCGGTCGACGGCGGACTACAGACCCCCGCCACGCCGGGCGGCATCACGATCCTCCAGGACGGCCACACGATCAACGTGGATGGCGCAAATCCGGCCTTCGATCATCTGGCTGCAGGCGCAACGCAAGAAATCGTCGTCAGCTACGATGTTACCGACATCCACGGCGCTACCACCGCGCAGACTGAGACGATAACGATCACCGGTCTGAATGACCGGCCTGTGCTCGCTTTGGGCGCAAACCTGACGACAATCACGGAAGATCAAACGGCAAATCCCGGTCAATCGGTCGGTTCGTTTGCAACGGGTATTTCGGATGCGGATGACGGCGCGCTGAAGGGTGTGGCGATCACCGGGTACACCAACCAGAACGGTCACTGGGAATACTCGGTCGACGGCGGCTCAAGCTGGGCGGCTTTCGGGACATACTCGGCATCCTCCGGATTGCTTCTCGCAAGCGACGACAAGGTGCGTTTTGTTCCCAACGGAGAGAATGGCGGCACCGATACGTTGACCTATGTTGCGTGGGATCAGACCTCGGGTGCGCATGGGCAGACAGCCAACACCGCATTGGCCGAACATTGGGCGGCGTTCTCGCAAGACAGCCAGACAGCTTCGCTGACAGTCACGGATGTCAATGACGCAGCCGTCATAGGCAACCCGCCGGTGGCCGAGGTCCGCGAGGGTGTCACGGATTCGGCGGGAAATCTTGTCGCCTCCGGCACGCTCACGATTTCGGATGTCGATAGTCCCGCGACGTTCAGCACGACCGTCACGGATGCAACTGGTCACACCAACCTTGGAACCTTGTCGCTTCAAGCCGACGGTCAGTACGTCTACTCGGTTCTGAACTCTAATCCGGGCGTTCAAGCTCTGACGGGCGCCCAAACACATGTCGATGTTTTTACGGTTCAGTCGCAAGACGGTACGTCCAAGGACATAAATTTCACGATTAGTGGCGTCACCGAAATAGCGAGCACCAGTGCGAACGAAACGCTTGCCGCGACGCCGGATCGGGATAACTTTGTATTCAACTCTGCTTTCGGAGAGGACACCATCACCGGATTCGCGCTTGGCTCTGACGCGATGGTGTTTGATCATAGTCTTTTTGCCACTGTCGCGGACATACTTGCTGCGGCAACATCTTCCGGGTCAGACACCATCATAACCCATGGCACGGACACGGTCACGTTGACGGGTATTTCGCTTGCGCAGGTTCAAGCGCATCAGAACGACTTCCATATTGTGTGATGCCATGCCGTTCCATAGTCCGGCCGCACCGAACTGCGGCGCCACGGATACCTTGCTCCTGAAGGGTGTGGCGGCATTGAACGCCAGCGATTTCATCCTGCACGCCTGAGGTCCGGGAGGGCCGGAAACATTAACTTCAACTGCGTTTCCGGCTGCACCGGCGGCCCGCGTCATGGCATGATGGTTTCGCCGGGTGGCCCGATCATGATCAGCAAATTGTTGCCCTGACGGCCGCCGGCAAACCAGGTATCCATGCAACACGCCAACACAGCCAGTCACGCGCCTTCGCCCCGGTCCGAACTGGGGGCGGCGCTGCGCGCCTGCCGCAGCGCCTTTGTCGGTGTCGGCGTGATGAGCTGCGTCATCAACATCCTGTACCTGACCGGCTCGTTCTTCATGCTCGAGATCTACGACCGGGTGCTGCCCAGCCGCAGCATCCCGACACTCGTCGGTCTGATCATTCTGGCGGGTGGTCTCTATCTGGTCCAGGGCATTCTCGATCTCATCCGCGGACGCATTCTGATCCGGATCGGATCGACGCTGGACGAAATGCTCAGTCGCCGGGTCTACGACGTGGTGGTGCGGTTGCCGCTGTTTGTCGGAAACCGCAGCGAAGGACTGCAACCGCTGCGCGATCTTGACAACGTGCGTTCGTTCCTCTCGGGAATGGGGCCGGGCGCGCTGTTCGATTTGCCATGGCTGCCGCTGTATCTCGCCATCTGCTTTGCGTTTCATCCGCTGATCGGCGTGACGGCGCTCGTCGGCGCGGTGCTTCTGGTCGCTCTGACCATCCTGACCGAATACCTGACCCATGAGCCGATGAAACGCTCGACGGCGCTGGCGATGCGGCGTCAGGATTTGGCGCTGGCCAGCCGCCGCAACGCCGAGGTGCTGGCCGCCATGGGCATGGCGGGCCGCGTCGGCAAGCGCTGGGACGAATCCAACCGCGATTATCTGGCCACAAACCAGCGCGCCAGCGACGTGGCAGGCGGTCTGGGCGCCATCGCCAAGGTGATGCGGATGATGCTGCAGTCCGCCGTGCTCGGCGTGGGCGCCTATCTGGTGATCAACCAGCAGGCGACCGCGGGCATCATCATCGCTGGTTCCATTCTCAGCGCGCGTGCCCTGGCGCCGGTTGATCTCGCGATTGCGCACTGGAAGGGCTTTGTGGCCGCCCGGCAGAGCTGGCACCGGCTCAACCGGCTTCTGGGCATGCTGCCTGAGCAGGAAGCGCCGACACTGCTTGAGCCGCCGGTCGGCAAACTGTCCGTGGAAACCCTCGCGATCAGTCCGCCGGGTGAGCAGAAGGTCGTGGCGCAGGATGTCAGCTTCGCGCTGGAAGCCGGGCAGGGCGTCGGCGTGATCGGTCCCAGCGGCTCAGGCAAGTCGTCGCTGGTCCGCGCGCTGGTCGGCGTCTGGCGGCCGGTGCGCGGCAATGTCCGTCTGGACGGCGCGGCGCTCGACCAGTGGTCGCCCGAAATCCTCGGCCGCCACATCGGCTATCTGCCGCAGGATGTCGAACTGTTCGCCGGAACGATTGCGCAAAACATCTCGCGCTTCGAGGATAACGCCTCGCCGGACAGCATCATCGCGGCGGCGCGCGAAGCGCGGGTCCATGACATGATCATCGGCATGAAGGATGGCTACGACACCCAGATCGGCGATCAGGGCAGCGTGCTTTCCGCCGGGCAGGCCCAGCGGATCGCGCTGGCGCGGGCGCTCTATGGCAATCCGTTCCTGGTGGTGCTGGACGAGCCCAACTCCAATCTCGACAGTGAAGGTGACGCGGCTCTGAACAAGGCTATCCTTGGCGTCCGAGCGCGCGGCGGTGTCGTTGTGGTCGTGGCGCATCGCCCGATCGGCATCGAGAGCGTCGATCTGATTCTGGTCATGAAGGACGGCCGCGTTCAGGCGTTTGGACCGAAAGAGGCGGTGCTTGGACAGGTGCTGCAACGCCCGGTCGCGGCCCCGCCCGCGATCAAGATCGTCTCCGACAAGGGGGGAGCGCCGTCATGAAGAAGCCGACCCTCGCCGGAACTGAAGGCAGCATTCGCGGCGTCCTGAACGCGCTGTTCTCTCCGCTGGAGCGGATTTCGATTTTCAAGAGTTTGGACAAGCCGGGATCGCGCCGCTCGATCCGGTTTCATCTGATCGTCGGGCTCGTCGTGGTCACGCTGCTCACCTGCGGTATCGGCGGCTGGGCCTCGACCGCGCAAATCTCCGGCGCGCTGATCGCGCCGGGCTCCATCGTCGTCGATTCCAACGTCAAGAAGGTGCAGCATCCCACCGGCGGCGTGGTCGGCGAGGTGAGGGCGCGCGATGGCGACCGCGTCAAGGCGGGCGACATCGTCGTCCGTCTCGACGATACGGTGACGAAGGCCAGCCTTGCGATTGTCACCAAGGGGCTGAACGGCTTGCTGGCGCGGCGCGCGCGGCTGCTCGCCGAACAGGAGGGCCTGGACCGCATCACGTTCCCGCCGGAACTGATGGACTATTTCTCCGATCCTGAAGTTCGGTCCCTGATCGGCAACGAGATCAAGCTGTTTCAGGTGCGCTCCTCCGGCCGCGTCAATCAGAAGGCGCAGCTCAAGGAGCGTATTGCACAGCTCAGGGAGGAGATCGGCGGCCTTGAAGCGCAGGAAAATGCGAAATCGCGCGAAATCGAGCTGATCCAGAAGGAACTGGTCGGCGTGCGCGATCTCTACTCCAAGAACCTCGTGCAGATTTCACGCCTGACGGTTCTCGAGCGCGATGCGGCGCGTCTGGACGGCGATCGCGCGCAGTTCATCGCCCAGAAGGCGCAGGCCAAGGGCAAGATCACGGAAATCGAGTTGCAGATCATTCAGATCGACAAGGATCTCTCCAGCGAGGTCTCGAAAGAGATGCGTGAGATCAACGACAAGATCGGCGAGTTCGTCGAGCGCAAGGTCACGGCGGAAGACCAGCTCCGCCGCATCGACATCCGCGCGCCGCAGGACGGCATGGTGCTGCAATCGGCCGTCCACACCGTGGGCGGCGTGATCACGGCGGGCGACACGATCATGCTGATCGTGCCGGAATCCGATAACCTTTCGGTCGAAGCCAAGGTCAATCCGCAGGACATCGACCAGTTGCGGATCGGGCAGAAGACGCTGCTGCGGCTCTCGGCGTTTAACCAGCGCACCACGCCGGAACTGAATGGCATCATCACCCGTATCTCGCCCGACACCACGGTGGATCAGCGGACGGGACAGAGCTACTACACCATCCGTGTCTCGCTGCCTCCGGAAGAGGTCGCGCGGCTCGGCGAGGTCAAACTGATCCCCGGCATGCCGGTCGAAGCCTTTGTCCAGACCGGCGAACGCACCATGATTTCCTATCTGGCGAAGCCCTTGAGCGACCAGCTCATGCGGGCGTTCCGCGAGAAGTGACGGGTACCGGTTAGCGGCATGGTGCATGCGATCCTGAAATGGGTGGTCCGCTTCTTTGCGCGTCTCCGGCGTTATGCGCGGATGTTCGGCTACGCGCGGCTGCTCTGTCTGATTCTGCTCGCCGGCATGATCGGGCTTCGGGTCACGGACCCGTTCCCGCTGGAAGAACTGCGGGTGCGGACATTCGATGCCTATCAAATTCTCCATCCGCGCAAGATCACGCAGCGGCCCGTTGTCATCATTGATATCGACGAAAAGAGTCTCGCGAAGTTCGGTCAGTGGCCCTGGCCACGCACGCGCGTCGCCGATCTTGTCCAGCGCCTGACCGATCTCGGGGCCGCCGCGATTGCATTCGATATCGTGTTTGCCGAGCAGGACCGGCTGTCGCCGGCCATCGCCGCCGATACCTTCCGCGATCTGGACGAGATCAGCAGGACGAGGCTGCGCGAACTGCCCAGCAACGATCAGGTCTTCGCGGACGTGCTGCGGAAGTCACCCGTGGTTCTCGGTGAATCCGGTTTGCCGAAGTTTGTAAAGCAGCCGGACCTGAAACTGCCGTTGACCGGGCTTGCCACCCTTGGCGGCGACCCAAGGCCGTTCCTGCTGCAATTCCCCGGCCTGCTGCGGAATATCCCGATCCTTGAGGAGGCGGCGCCGGGGCGCGGACTGTTCACCATCCGCACCGAACGTGACGGCATCGTCCGCCGAGTCCCGATGATCATGCAGGCACAGGGTGAACTGATGCCGTCGCTGACATTCGAGATGCTGCGCATCGTCACCAAGTCCGACACCATCCTCATCAAGTCGGACGAAGCGGGGGTGAAAAGCGTGGCGGTGCCGGGATTTGAAATTCCGACCGACCGCAACGGACAGCTCTGGGTGCATTTCGCCAAGCACGATGCCGCCCGGTATATCTCGGCGGCGGATGTGCTGGAAGGAAAGGTCACAGCCGAGCAGATTTCACGCAAGCTGATGCTGATCGGCACCTCCGCCGTTGGCTTGCTCGACGTCAAGACCACGCCGCTCGATCCGGTGATGCCGGGCGTGGAAGTGCATGCGCAGGTGCTGGAAGCCGCGCTGACCCGTTCGGTGCTGTCGCAACCGAACTACGCGGTCGGCGCGGAAATCATCGCCGCGATCCTGTTCGGGATTGCCATCATCTGGCTCGCGCCGATCCTGAGCGCGATCATGCTGCTTCTGTTCGGCGGCGTCATCGTCGCCATCATGGTGGCGGCGTCCTGGTATTTCTTCATCGAGCATCGTCTGCTGATCGACTTCACATTCCCGCTGATCGCGAGCACGTCGATCTATCTGGTGCTGGTGTTCAGCAGCTACTTCCGCGAGCAGGCGCAGCGCCGCCGCATCCGTTCCGCCTTCGGTCAGTATCTCTCGCCGGCGCTGGTGGAGCAGTTGGCGCAATCCCCTGAAAAGCTGGTGCTGGGCGGTGAGGAGCGGAACATGACCATCATGTTCAGCGACGTGCGCGGTTTCACCACGATTTCGGAATCGTTCAAGAGCGATCCGCAGGGGCTGACATCGCTGATGAACCGGTTCCTGACGCCGCTGACCAATGCGATCCTTGACCGGAAGGGAACGATCGACAAGTACATGGGCGACGCCATCATGGCGTTCTGGAATGCACCGATCACCGATGATGTGCATCAGGTCAACGCCTGCAACGCGGCACTCGATATGATCGACCGCATCGAGGCGCTCAATGTCGAGCGCGAACGCGAAGCGAAGGAGGCCGGCAAGCCGTTTATTCCCATGAAGGTGGGAATCGGTCTGAACACCGGCACATGCGTGGTCGGCAACATGGGATCGAATTTGCGGTTCGATTATTCCGTGCTGGGCGACGCCGTAAACCTTGCGTCGCGCCTTGAGGGACAGTCGAAGTCCTACGGCGTTCCGATCATTGCCGGATCGGCGACGGCGCTTGCGGCGAAGGACAAGTTCGCCATTCTCGAAATTGATTTCATCACCGTGAAGGGCAAGAAGGAGCCGGAGGTGATCTATGCGGTTGTCGGCCGCGAGGATGTCGCACAATCGGGCCGCTTCCAGCGCATCCGAAATCTGTGCATCGAAATGCTGGCGTGTTACCGTGGCCGGGACTGGGACGGTGCTCTCGCCGCAATTGCGAAGAGCCGCATCGCGGATGAGGCCGGAGATTTTGCTGTCCTGTACGATCTTTACGCCGACCGAATCGAGACGTTCCGGAAATCGCCGCCACCCGAAGACTGGGATGGTGTCGTCGCGCTGACAACCAAATGAACCGGGAAAACGTGGCCGCTATCGTTCACATTGCCATCTGGCAAGGCATTTTTTTGGTGGTTGCTGGACGGTATGATGTTGGTGGATGTGACCGGCACATGCCATTCTTGCGAAAGATTCATTGAGTTTTTTCATGCCGGCCACGATGTCTGTGCGGTTCTGGGGAGTTCGCGGGAGCATTCCATGCCCTGGTCCGAATACCGTTCGCTATGGCGGCAATACGTCATGCGTCGAAGTCAGGTGTGGTGACCATCGGCTTGTCTTCGATGCCGGGTCGGGACTGCGGGCGCTTGGTCTTGCACTGGCGGATGAAGAGCAGACGACCGACATTGATTTGTTTTTGAGCCACTGCCACATCGACCATCTGATCGGCTTGCCGTTCTTCGTGCCCGCTTTCGTCAAGGGTAACCGGCTGCGGCTCTGGGCCGGGAATCTCAAGGCGGCCGGCGGTGTTCAGGAAACCGTGCGGAAGCTGATGAGCTATCCGCTGTTTCCGATCGAGATCGAAGCTGCGCAGGGCAAGATCGAATTCAACGACTTTGAACCGGGCGCCGTTCTGATGCCCCGTCCGGGCATCAAGGTCATGACCACGCCACTCAATCATCCCGGAGGCGCAACCGGATACCGTGTCGAGTATGGCGGCCGCGCCATGGCCTACATTACCGATACCGAGCTGAACGCGGATGAAATGGACCCGGCGCTGCTTGAGCTTGCCCGCGATGCGTCGATTGTCATTATTGACACGACGTATACAGACGAGGAATTGCCGGAGCATGTGGGCTGGGGGCATTCGAGCTGGCAACAGGCGATCCGTCTGGCCAATGAAGCAGGCGTCGGGAAGCTGTTTCTCTTCCACCATGACCCTGAACACGACGACGATGAAATGGATCGCATCGCAGCGTCGGCAGCGAAAGCGCTGCCCGGAACCGTGGTCGCCAGGGAAGGGTTTTCGATCAATATCTAATGCGGCCTAAGCCGATGTTTCAGCGGCATTCGCCGCAGCCGCGGATTGTCGCAGACAGATTTGACGGCCGATTGACGCCCGCCAGCCAGAACCGTTGTTGTTCAGGGAGGCGCCGAACGGCATAATACTTGCCAGATCGTCTTTAGCTTCAGGTTGATTCCGATGGATATGTCAGGTCTCGTTTCCGGAGCCGGCGGCTTTATTGCGTCAGCGTTCGTGGTGGCGGGATACACAATGCGGACGATGATCCCGTTGCGTATCTTCGGCATCATCACCAACGTGCTGCTGATCGGATTCTCGCTCGTCCATCACCACTATCCAGTGATGGTGCTGCACATGATCCTGCTGCCGCTCAACGTATATCGTCTGCGGGAAATGCTGCAGCTTGTGGCCGAGGTCAAGCGATCGGTGAACAGCGACCTGTCGATGGCCTGGCTCAAACCGTTCATGACCGAGCGCAAATGCACGACCGGCGAGGTGCTGTTCTACAAGCACGAGCAGGCCGAGGAAATGTATTACATTGTCAGTGGGCGTTACCGGCTGGTCGAATCCGGAATCGAGCTTCCGGTCGGCGCGCTGGTCGGCGAACTCGGCATGCTGTCGCCATCGAACAAGCGGACCCAGACGCTCGAATGTCTCGAAGGCGGACTGGTTCTCAGCGTGACCTACGCCAAGGTGCAGGAGCTGTACGTTCAGAATCCGGAATTCGGATTCTACTTCCTGCGTCTGGTCAGCGCGCGGCTGTTTCAGAATCTCGGACGTCTTGAAACCCAGCTTGCGGAAAGTATTGCTCAGGCGTCGTCATGAAAATGCGGGTCAAGGTGCCGCCGTCGCCGTTCCGGCTGCTCAAGGAACGCTACTTCGGCGAAGAGACGCGAAACCCGCGTGTGGCGCGCGCGGCGCTCGCCAAGCTGTCGTTGCGCCTTCCGGCGGAGGCCGTGCCCATTGTCACCGAGGCGGTTCATTCCCTGATCGACTATCAGGACCCGGACTACGCGCTGGCTTATCTGGACCGGATTGGACGCTATGTCGGGCCAGTCGGGATCACCGTTCCCATTTTTCCGGAGCTGGCGCGGCTCTTGTCGGACCGGATGCATTTCGAGGACCCGATCCGCGTTGCGCAGATCAAACTGCTGGCGGCCGGCGGCACGGATGCGGAGCCTGACGAGCGTTCCATCGACCGGGTCGAGCAGTTTCGCTGGGACGAAGTTATTCCAATGCTGCCTCCCAAGGCCGCGGCTCCCGCAATGAATCTGTTCCAGCGCCTGCGCCTCGCCCGGCTGACCCGTAGATCAGTCACGCTCCGCTTCAGCAGCAGAAGCCGGTTTGCGCTGCGCAAGCTGAAGTGGACCGCCGCCTTGCGAATCACGCGGCCCTTCTCGGAGCGCTTCAAGAAGGAGAGGATGTGGGTCGAGCGGTGGCTGCACATGGTCGACCGCAGTCTGGTCAAGCAGCCGGAGGCTACGGTTGCCATCATCAGAACTGCCAGTCTGATCAAAGGACATGGTGACGGTTATCAAAGCGGTCTTGCGGAGTGGAATGTGATTATTGATCGGCTTGTGAAACCGGCCTGTGATGGCGATCTGCCGCTTTCAGGGCTGGGGGACGCCATCAACGAAGCCCGCGAGGCGGCCGGCCGCGATCATGATCAGGGCCGCCTGCTGACCGCGGTGGAGCAATTGAGGGCGCAAGCCCTGGCGCATTGATGCGATACCCGCTGGCAATGGCCTCTCGGACAAAACTACATTAAGGTCGAATCCGGAACTGCGGCGCTGGCGGAAGTTTCGCCGTATGGCGGGTATGCAACAGGGGGAATTTGATGATCAAGTTTCGCGTTTTTTTGTCGGCGCTCTTGCCGGTTCTCGCGCTGACCGCATTCGCTGGCGTCCGGGACGCCGGCGCGGCCGACGACATCATCAAACTCAGCAATAATCAGCGGATCGCCTGTGGCCGCGGTCTTAACGCCGGCAAGCTGCAGAACATCACCTGCAAGTCCTACGCCTATATTTTCAACACGAAGACATCGGATTTCTACCGGTGTCAGGTCAGCGTTGGCGTCACCCGCGACAACAAGGAAGTGCTCAAGGTCGATACCGACGGGTCCTGCAAGCTGAAGGGACGCATCTTCCCGTCAGATTCGAACTACGCCTTCGACGCGACCGAAACCGAACCGCCGAACACGAATTCGTTCTTCGGGTCCGGCGGCACCGCGATCTGGGTTTCCGACAGCACCAAACTCAGCGCCAAGGGCTGCATCATTCTCGGCGTTGGCGTCGGCCCGGACGTCATGAAATGCGTTGATATGACGTTCGACAAGTAAGCCCGCGCTGCCGCGACGTTTGACGCGATCGCGGCAACTGGGTTTGCTGCGGGCGTTACCGTTTCAGGAAAATCGCGAGGACAATCAGCGCGACAACGATCGTGATCCCGATAGCCCAGGTCGTGAGCCGGACATCGCTCCCGCGCTCGCGCGCGGCTTCGTTCTCGGCAATTTTCAGGCTGCGTTCGCGGTTGTCCTGCTCGGGCTGGTTCACAGTTTGTCCTGACTGCGGTGAGATGGACAGGGTAACGGTCGGCCGGTCGATCCGCAAAGACCAATTTCGGGGAAATCCGGTTGCGGAGGCTGGCGCTGGAGGCGCTGCGAGGTTCGCCAAACCGTGATCGGGCGAAGTCAATTCCGGCTTGAGGGATGACGGGCCCTCATGTCACATGCCATCCGAGCAAGAATCGAGGATCACGTCATGTACGTACGTTGCGGTCTGCTGGCACTCGCGGGCTTTTTCCTGGCTGGGCAGGCGACGGCACGGGCGGCGGACTATCCCTATTGCATGACCTACGTGGAGGGATGGGCCGGGGCTGTCGAACGGTGTGATTTCTCGACGATGGCGCAATGTCAGGCCAGCACCGGCGGGCTGAACGGGACGTGCGCACCGAACTGGCGGCTGGCCTATTCGCGCGGCGGCTCTCTCGATCCGGTCCCGCCCGCCAACAGGCGCATCCAGCGCTGATGTCGGGAGCAGGCAGCCAGAGCCGGACCGGCTCGCCCCGATAGTGGCGGAGAGGGGAAGGATTCGAACCTCCGACACGGTTGCCCGTGTACCGCATGCGGTGCCATAAGCCACTCAGCCACCTCTCCATATTCGGGCGGCGCGTCAGGTGCGCCCGGTAAACTCCACACCGATAATCTTGTCCTTGCGCCAGACCAGCCGGCAATGGGTGACTTTCCGCACATCGCCCGTCAGCGCCAGGCGAAGTTTGCTTCCGGCCGGGACTGCATCGAGGAGTTCAAGACGGGCGCCGCCCGATGACAGATCGAGGATGGTGCAATTGCGTTTGGCAAACCCACCGTCGAGCAGCATCCATGCGTCGTGCCGCGTGGTGTGACGCGGCTTGCGGGATTCTCGTTTGAACACGGCCATGACTGTCGCTCCTTTGACTGGACGTATTCGTAGCTGGGGGAAGTTTCAGAAAATTTGAATCAAAGCGCGAATGACCCGGTGATCGTTTAATGCTGCATTAACCAAGCCTTGCCGCTTCCGCGGCACCTGGGTCCTCCGACAACTGCGAAATTCGGCTTCACTGGGCGTGGGGCCGTTCTGCCTGCAGCCGCGCGCCGAGGCGTTCGATCATGCCGGTGAGACAGGGCTCCATGGCCGGATCGAAGAATCCCGATCGTATGCCCTGCATCACCTGATCCGCCGCAAAGGCGCGAGCAACAAGACCGGAAAATTTTGCGAAGTCCTGCGCGAACAGGCGCTCAAGCCGGATCACAAGACTGTCGTGACGGCACGCGAATGCAATCATCCGCCCGATGTCGTATCCGACCGGCGCGTAACCATGCCATTCCCAGTCAAGTATGGACAGGGCGGGCGCCGTCACATTGCTCCAGTTCAGGTCGTTGTGAGAAAGGCACCATGCATCCTGCGGGAATTCGTATCGGATACCGTGCCGTTCAAGCAGCCAGTTCTCGAGCGTTTTTTGCCTGAGAAATGTTCCGGTCGAAGCGTGACTGCCTAGCGCGAGCAAAGCCTTCTTCAGACCGTCAAACCACGCGTCGGGGAGCTGGACGGCGGCTGCGCCTGCCCACAGACCTCGCTCAACCGCCGGATCCGCAAGCGTCATCAGCCTCGCTGTGAGATATGAACCATCAACGATCCAATCACACTGCGCGACAAGCGACGGCTTGCAGATGCCCGTCAGTTCGTCGGACCTGATTTCCGTCGCCCTGTTTGGGTTATCAATCCGCGTGACGCCAAAAACCTTGAGCCAAAATCGCGCACCATCCTCAGTGGCGACGGTCGCGCCCAAGGCCTTGCCCCAGTAGCCTCTGTCGATGCCGGAAACCGGAACAACGCTTAGTCTATCGCAGGCATCCTTGAAGTGTACGTCAAGGTTGTCGGTGCAAAAACCGAGTGTGCGAAGACTCTCGCGATTGACAGGCCGCCAGGACAATCCAACCCTCGAACAGAGATAAAATATGACCTTGATTATGAGAGTAATTTTCCAGGTGGGAACGCTTTTGAGCGGGGCGGGATGCGAGATTTCGTCGCTCCCGGAACCGATCCCCGCCTGATATGTTGAGGTGACGGAGGAGTCTCCGGTGACCGGCAGCCATTTCGACAGTACCGCAAAGGCGGAGCGGCATGAACGTTCACGGATGATCCGTGACGCCGTGATCTT
The DNA here is from genome assembly GCA_050249215.1 of Afipia sp. GTDB lineage: Bacteria > Pseudomonadota > Alphaproteobacteria > Rhizobiales > Xanthobacteraceae > Afipia. The sequence continues at coordinate 14,148 of JBFWQX010000003.1, read as the reverse complement.
CATGACCGTCGCTGTCTGCCTGCTGATTGGCGGTTTTGCCTTGATACGGGCGTTCAAGACCGATGAGCCGGCCCAGGTTTCGATGGCGTGCGCCTTGAAACTGTACAGCACCTATAACCCGAAGAATTTCGATCAGTGCGTCGCCGTTTGCATGGCCTGCAACGCCGGCGTCAAAACCACATGCTCCACCTCGTGCAGGCTTCGCGGCGCGCAGTAAGTCAATCTTCAATGGGACGGTCAGGAGCCGACGGCGATCTTGAGGTCCGTTGCTCCGGGAGCGTGGTGTTCAACCCGATCGGGCGGGCAGGGCCGGATGGTGTAGCCATTATCGAGGATGCGCTTCGGCGCGTGTTCGTCATCCGTCACAACATCGACCACCAGTTCGTTCTCGGCAGCATGTTTCCAGACGTCGGCCTCGGTCGGATAGGCCTTGCTGATCCTGGCATCTTCACAGAACAGTGCGTAAGCCATCGTTATCTCCAGCAGGACAAGCCCATCCAGCGCGGGCACACCGGGCCGGCCTGCCCGGTCTTCAAAATGGTGGGATCATATTGGCGATAACGCTCCGGACGGCGCATCGTTCCAAAGCCGGGCGATGCGTATCCCGATATCCCGCACAATGTCGAGCTTGCGCCTGAATGGTTCTCGTCCTTTTATAGGCGATGGACGGCGCGAGCGCCGCAAAGAGGGCAGGAGACCATGAAGCGATACATCATTTTCGCAGCGATCGGGCCGCTGGTCGCCGGGTTTCTCCTTCTCATTCTTGGCGCGCCGGCCGGATACTGGGATGGCGCCAACGTTTTGCGGAAGCTGTTCAAGGTGATGCTTGTGACAGTGCCGTATAATTACCTTTTCGGCTTTATCCCTGCGCTGATGATCGGTGCCGTGGACGATATCCTGTATCATGTCAGAACGATCGGGCCGGTTATCCGTATGCTGCTGACGGGGCTGGTGGCCTTCGCTGCGACGGCCATCCTGTATGGAACGCTGGGCAGCGAAACCGGGCTGGTGCATTATTTGCTGTATGGACTGGTCGGATTGATTCCCGCGACCATCTCATCGTGGCTGGCGCACAAGTTCGACAAGCCGGCGGCCATCAATCCGAATGCAGTGCGAGCCTGAGGCTTCATCGAATCGCGCCCGCTGAGCCGCGACGTCAAATCTTGACCGAATCGTAACAAACGGCTGCTCTCCTGAAGTGCAAGGAGAGCGTGCGTGCTCAAGTATTTTGAGAATGTTCGTCTGGTCCGAATGGCTGACGGCAAGACCTGGAAGCTCATTCGCGACCTGGGACTGGTCAAGGGCGGCAAGGGGCTTCGCTGCCACGAGCCGATTGCCACATTCCAGCTTCGTCTGAAGCCGGTGACAATCCATGTGCCCTGGTCGGAAATTCTTTCGATGCTCACACTGAGCGCCGCGCGAGGATCGGCGGCGTGATCCTTTGAACGCATAGCCGCCATTTCTCGGGGCGATCCGACGCTGGCGGAAGGGGTGGCCGTTATGTGCCCGTACTGCTCACCGTTCGCGAGATAGGCCCGCTGCCCGCGAAGGCTCGCCGCTACGCTGACGGCGATGGCCTGTATACCCGACAGGACTACGGCGAGCATTAATACCAGACTGTCGGGTTTCTTGATGACCTCATGGTGATGGGTGGTCTGGACGCCCCGAGGCGATGACACCCACATAATTTCGACTAGGAAACGCAATGACCGTGAACAAGCCTACTATCAAAGCTGGGTCTGACGTTGGCGATCGCCGTCGTTGTGCGAGCCGATGAAATCGTCAACGTACACCGATGTGCACACCCCGCTGGCAATCGCGCGATTGATCGCACTCATGACGGCGGCTTCAATAAAACCAAACTTGCTAGAAGCGGCGATTGTACAAACCCAATCGGCAAACAGCTTAGCGGCACCGGTAGCCTTGAGTCGTCGAACAATGCCGCATCGGGATCAAGGATACAAATGGTGGGACCGGCACGTCGGCCAGCGACTTTGGCGTCGGGATTCGCGCAGCATCGCTTTCGGGACGAACGTCGATGCCGAGGCGAACTGCTTGTTGTTTGTCAGAGGCGCACTAGCCATATACTTGCCTTGAGCAGGAGAAATGAGATGACTGAGAATGGCCGACGCACCCACTGGGAGCAGGTTTATACGACCAAAGGTGAGAAGGAAGTTAGTTGGTTTCAGGAGAATGCCGAACCATCACTCTCCCTGCTTAAAGCAGTTGGCGCGAACCCTGCTCATCACGTTATCGACATCGGCGGCGGAGCCTCTTCCTTTGTCGATGCGCTCATAAAAGACGGGTACGAGCATGTGACCGTCTTGGACCTATCCGAAGCAGCACTCGCAACCGCTCGCGCGCGTTTGGGCAATAAGGCGAGCAAAGTTGAATGGATCGCATCGGACGTGACGCAATGGCAACCTTCCGCAAAATTTGATGTGTGGCATGACCGGGCAGCATTCCACTTTCTGACGGCTGAGGCTGATAGAAGCGCTTACATCGAACACCTCCGAAACGCTGTGAAGCCGGGCGGTCACGCAATCATCGCAACTTTCGCGCTCGATGGTCCGGAAAAGTGCAGCGGATTGCCGGTTGTCCGCTACAGCGGCGAAACCTTGGCAGAAACCTTGGGCGACGCATTTCAGCTAGTCGCCACTCAACCCCACCAGCATAAGACGCCGTGGGAAAGCAATCAGAGCTTCCAGTTCAGCACGTTTCGCCTCACGTAAGATCGGCCACAACCGTCACCTTCGTACGCGAAAACTCCCCCGGACAAACCAGCCGACACGCCCAGTCCGCGCACGCGCTCATGGGTAAATCGAGACACACACCTGCCCGCCGGCGGGGTAGCTGAGGCTCAGACCAGACTCAAGGAAAACCCGACCATCCCGGACCCGCCACGCGCTACATCCACGCCTTGGCCGACATGCTAAAATGAGCCGTTTAGAATCCCAGCCCGCAAGAACCTCAACGAGCTCCAGTCCGCCTGCGGAGTCGCATACATTCACAGCCGCATGGGTTGGCGCATGGGTTGAAGGCGGGTCGATTAAAAATATTTAGTGACTTCAATAGATATGGCGGAAGGGGTGGGATTCGAACCCACGGTGCCCTTGCAGGCACGCCGGTTTTCAAGACCGGTGCCTTAAACCACTCGGCCACCCTTCCTGCGCGTCGGAAGCCAGCACTTAGCAAAGCAGGCAGGGCAGCGAAAGAGGCGAACCGGAGGAAGATCAACCTTCGATTTACCAACAGACCCGTCGGCCCGTTCCGGGTTCGGAAGCAATGAGTTAAGGTAATCGCCGTAAGAGTTGCGGGGGCGTTCCGCCACAGGGCCGGTAGGCAAGGTGGCGGCAAAAGTGCTATTCGGGGTTCTATGGGGATTTGCGTCAGGGAATCGGGCAAGGCGGCCGCGCGTTTCGCCGCGGCAGGAACTGTTTGCCTTCTGCTTGCCAATTGCGGTGCCGCCAACAAGCTCTCCAGCCGCGTCGATCCCAAATATGGCGTGTCGAGCAGCCCCCGGGTAGTCGATTTCGGTGAGCCTGTCCCCAAGGGCGGTGGCACCTATCGGGTCGGCAAGCCCTATGTGGTTGCGGGCAAGACCTACGTCCCTGAGGAAGATCCGAATTACCGTGCGGAGGGAATTGCCTCCTGGTATGGCGATGCCTTCCACGGCCGTCTGACGGCCAACGGTGAGGTGTTTGACATGACCTCGCTCACCGCGGCCCATCCGACCCTTCCGCTTCCCAGCTACGCCCGGGTGACCAATCTGGCCAACGGCAAGTCCGTTATCGTCCGGGTCAACGATCGCGGCCCCTATCACGGGAATCGCTTGATCGACGTCTCAAATACAGCCGCCAAACTGTTGGAATTCCGTGATAATGGCATTGGACGCGTCAGGGTCGAATATGTCGGCCGGGCGCCCCTGGAAGGATCGGATGACCGGCAACTGATGGCGACACTCCGGACCGGACAACCGGCACCGGCCCCATCCTCGGTCCGGGTGGCCTCTGCCAACGCCTTTGTTCCCGACATTCCGTCATCCAGCCGCGGTGTTCTCCGGGGTGACATTCCTCTGCCTGCGGGGCGGCCTTACACCCTGGGCCATACCCGGGATGACTACGCGGCCGCAGGCGCATCGGAAGTCTCGGCCTCGCGTTCGCAGCGGGGCAGGCGGGTGGAACGTACCATCCACGCCGGCTCCGGGGAGGCGGACGAGACACCCGAGGCCGCGAAGCCGGTTGCGTCCTATGTGTCGGTCTCGCGCAACGGAAACGCGGGCCTGATGTCAGGCCGCGGTCTTTACTGAGACCAGCGGCTTTAAGATCAGCGGTTTACCGTAGTCCCTTCAGGAATTCGATCAACGCAGCGTTGACCTCATCCGGGCGCTCCTGCTGGATCCAGTGTCCGGCGCCTTCGATCAGGAGCTTGCGACGCAGGTTCGGCAGCACCTTGTCCATCTCGGTCACGCGCTTGCCGCCGATAATGCCCGTCACAACGGCGTCGTCAGCGCCCGCGATGAAGATGGATGGCTGATGGATTTGTGCGCCCTGCCAGGGCGCGGTCAGTTCCCAGTTGCGGTCGATATTGCGGTACCAGTTCAGCCCCCCACGGAAGCCGGTGCGCCGATAGGTTTCGACAACGTGCGCGAGGTCATCCTCACTGATCCATGCGGGGCGGGCACGCTCCCGGGCAGGGTCACCGAGGAAACCCTGGCCTTCTTTCAGGAAAAGGGATGACTCGACACCGAATGAAACCGCCCGCATCGTGAAGTTCACGTCGCGCTCGAACTCGGCCTCGGCGACGCCCGGTTTCTGGAAATACTGCCAGTAGAAATTGGTCACTCCGCTTTTCGCGAGCGTATCCAGCGGTCGCTCACGCCCCCGGAAGGGAGGCGGCACGCTCAATCCGCCGACGGCGGTGAATATGTCTGGCCGGAACAGGGCGGCATGCCAGGCGACCGGAGCCCCCCAATCGTGGCCGATGATCACCGCCTTGGTCTCGCCGAGGGCTGTGACCAGGCCGACCATGTCGCCGACCAGATCGAATATCGAATAGGCCGAGATGTCCTGCGGCGCCGAGGTCCGACCATAGCCGCGCATGTCGGGCGCCACCACGCGGTATCCGGCGGCGGCAAGAGCGGGGAGCTGGTGCCTCCAGGAATGCGACAGTTCCGGCCAGCCGTGGCAGAGCAGGACGAGCGGCCCGGTACCCTGTTCCGTGACAAAAATCTCGATGCCGTTGGCAGAGATTGTTCGCGATGACGACATTGATTTTCCGCCTCTTTTCGAGATTTTGAAGGCTGCGGGAAGCAACCGGCACGTTGTTTGGTATCAGCCCAACTGATACAAGGCGATCCTCAGGAATCTCGACATGGCAGCCATTCTGACAGCATCCCGGATTCGCGAACGTCGGACGGGGCGGTTCTGGCCGCTCGTCGTGGCTGTCCTTGCCGCCGGTATTGCAGTTGGAGGGACAGTTCAGGCCGCCAACAACAGCGTGCAGGGCGCCAAGAAGGAAGAGGGATACGATGTCGATGCGCCGACCGCGATCCTGATCGAGGCGAAGTCCGGCAGCATCCTGTTCGAGAAGAACGCTGACGAATTGCGCGCGCCATCCAGCATGATGAAGCTGATGACGGCCGAGGTGGTGTTCGACGCGCTGAAGAAGGGCGAGATCAAGCTCACCGACGAATTCCGGATCAGCGAGAACACCTGGCGCAAGGGCGGCGCGCCGTCCGGCGGCTCGACCATGTTCGCGGCGATCAACAGCCGTGTCAGCGTGGACGATCTGCTGCACGGCGCCATCATCCAGAGCGGCAACGACTCGTGCATGGCGCTGGCCGAAGGCCTGTCGAACACAGAGGCCGCCTTTGCCGAGCGCATGACCAAACGCGCGCGCGAGCTCGGCCTGAAAAAATCGACCTTTGCGAACTCCACCGGTCTGCCGGACCCGGGCAACAAGATGACCGTGCGCGAACTGGCGATGCTCGCGCGTCACATCATCCAGGCCTATCCGGAGCACTACAAGCTGTTCGGCGAACGCGAGTTCACCTGGAACAAGATCCGCCAGCAGAATCGCAATCCGCTGCTCACCATGCTTGAAGGGGCCGATGGCCTGAAGACCGGGTTTACCAAGGAAGGTGGCTACGGCATGGTCGGCTCGGCCGTGCAGAACGGTATGCGCCTGATCGTGGTCGTCAACGGCCTTGAGGACGCCGATGACCGCGCGAGCGAGGCGAAGAAACTGCTGGAATATGGGTTCCGCAATTTCGATGCACGGACGCTGTTCGCGGCGGATCAGACGGTCGGCTATGCCAAGGTGTTTGGCGGCGACAGCCGCTCGGTGAAACTGGCGAGCCCCGAACCGATCAGGGTCATGGTGAACCGCAATGGCAGCGACAAGCTGGTGGCGCGCATTGTCTATATCGGCCCGGTGCGTGCGCCGGTTCAGCCCGGTCAGCGGATCGGCGTCCTGAAAGTCTGGCGCGGCACCAATATCGCGATGGAGTCGCCGCTTGTGGCGGCCGAGCCGATCGCGACAGGCTCGACGACCCGCCGCGCGATCGACGGCGCCAGCGAACTCGTCATCGGCCTTTTCCGCGCCGGCGCGGAGAAACTCTGACATGAGCATGGTTGCGAAATCGAAATCGCCGCAGCCGCGCGGGCGTTTCATCACATTCGAGGGCGGCGAGGGCTCCGGCAAGTCGACGCAGATCCAGTTGCTGGCGGATCGCCTCAACGCGGCGAAGCTGCGTACGATCACGACGCGCGAGCCGGGCGGATCGGCGGGGGCGGAGATCGTCCGGCATCTGCTGCTGTCCGGCATGGCCAAGGCATTCGGACCCGAGACGGAGTCTCTCCTGTTCGCCGCGGCCCGCGACGATCATGTCAGTCAGGTGATCGAACCGGCGCTGGCACAGGGAACGTGGGTGCTGTGCGACCGCTTCACGGACTCGACGCGTGTCTATCAGGGCGAACTCGGGAAGGTCGATCCGAAGCTGATCCGGGCCATGGAGCGCGTCACCATCGGCGATCTCAAGCCCGACCTCACCATCATTCTGGATGTGCCGGTTGCGGTCGGCATGGAACGCGCGCTCAAGCGGCGGGGAAGTGCTGCGCCGGATCGATTTGAGGGCGAGGGCGTCAGCTTTCATGAGAAGCTGCGCGAAGCGTATCGCAAGATCGCGGAGAGCGATCCGCAGCGCTGTGCGCTGGTGGACGCCAATGCCGATCCGAAGACGGTCGCAGAGCGGGTCTGGACAGCGCTGCGCGATCATCTGTTCGCCGTTGCAGCGCCACGCGAGACCTCCCAGGCATGAGCGCGAAGTCGTCCGGATCAGACATTGCCATTCGTGCACCGCGCGAAACCACCGCGCTGTTCGGTCATCACGATGCCGAACAGACGTTGCTGACGGCCTATCGCAGCGGCCGCATTCCTCATGCGTGGCTGATCGGCGGCGCGCAGGGGATCGGCAAGGCCACGCTGGCCTATCGCATGGCGCGGTTCGTGCTGGCTCATCCCGATCCGGCGGCCCAAGCGGTACAGGGGGCCGACAGTCTCCACGTCGATCAGGATCATCCGGTTGCGCGGCAGGTCGCGAACGGAAGCCACGGCGGGCTTCTGACACTGGAGCGGACAGCCAACGAAAAGGGAGCGATGCGCACCGTCATCACCGTCGACGAGTCGCGCGAGACCGTCGGCTTCTTCGGCTCGACCGCGGCGTCAGTCGGCGGGTGGCGAGTCTGCGTGGTCGATACGGTCGATGAACTCAACAGGAACGCCTCGAATGCCCTGCTCAAGATTCTGGAGGAGCCGCCGGCGCGCTCGCTGTTCCTGCTGATCAGCCACGCGCCGGCGCGTGTGCTCGCCACGATCCAGTCACGCTGCCGCAAGCTGCCGTTGCGGCCGCTGGAGACCGACGATGTGATTCAGGCGGCTGCGGAAGCGGCTGACCTGAACCGCCGCGATCCGGCGTTGATAGCCATCTCGGATGCCTCCGAGGGGAGTGTGGCGCACGCGCTGACGCTGATGGGCGGAGAGTCGCTCGGCCTCCAGCAGCGCACGCTGGACCTTCTCAACCGGTTGCCGCAGCTCGATCAGCGGGCGCTGCATGCTCTCGGAGATGCGCTGCCGCTCAACGACCGCGCCGGGCTGCGCGCCTTTGCCGACACCGTCGACCGCTGGCTGACGGGACACCTGCATGGGCCGGATGTCGGCGCAAACCTGCCGCGCCTTGCACGGCTTGCCGAGGTATGGGAAAAGATCAACAACGCCGCGCGCGATACGGAAAACTTCAATCTGGAACGGAAGCCGCTGGTTTTCTCGGTGTTCGGCTTGCTCGCAGAAGCCACCGCAGCTCGCTAGCCGGCCAGCCCGAGCGGTCTTGCACCATCACATCACGAATGCCCGCGCAGACGTCGGCGCGTTTTGAATTTCAAGGAAGCGTTATGGCCAAAGCCAAAAAGACCGTCGCAAAGAAGAAGGCAGCGAGGAAGCAGGCGAAGAAGGCTGCCAAGTCGGCGCGCAAGGCTGCCGGCAAGCGCACGTCAGCCGCGGCGAAGAAGGGACGCAAGGCGGCTGCCAAAGCGGCGGTGAAGAAGGCTGGCAAGAAAACCGCAAAGAAACCGGCCAAGAAGGCCGTGAAGAAAGCCGCGCCCAGGCGCGCGGCAAAGAAGGCTGTCGCAGCGAAGAGCGGCGCGAAGAAGGATGCAGCGAAGAAATCTGCTGCAAAAAAGCCAGCCGCGAAGGTCACCGTTACGAACACACCCCAGGCCGCGAAGCCTCTGACACCGAAAGCGCCGCCGAAGCCGGCCAAGGTCAAGACCGCCGCCGCGTCGCAGAGTGTTTCGCCCGCGCGTGCCAAGAACTCCTTCTACATCACGACCGCCATCGCCTATCCGAACGGTGCGCCGCATATCGGCCACGCCTATGAAGCGATTGCGACCGACGCGCTGGCGCGCTTCCAGCGCCTCGATGGCAAGGACGTGTTCTTCCTGACCGGCACCGATGAGCACGGCCAGAAGATGATCCAGACGGCGCAGAAAGAAAACATGACGCCGCTGGAGTTGGCGACGCGCAACGCCGCACGCTTCAAGGAGATGGACCAGCGGCTCAATATCTCGTTCGATCGCTTCATCCGCACGTCGGAAAAGCAGCATCACGAGTCGACGCAGGAAATCTGGAAACGGATGGCGGCGAACGGCGACATCTATCTCGACAGCTACGCCGGCTGGTACTCCGTGCGCGATGAAGCCTATTACGCCGAAGACGAAACCGTTGTGGGCGAGGACAATGTGCGCCGCGGCCCGCAAGGCACGCCGGTCGAGTGGGTTGAGGAGAAGAGCTACTTCTTCAAGCTGTCCGCCTATCAGGACAAGCTGCTTGCGCTTTACGAGAACCAGCCGGATTTCATCGGCCCGGACTCGCGCAAGAACGAAGTCGTCAGTTTCGTGAAAAGCGGCCTGAAGGACCTGTCGATCTCGCGCACCACCTTCGACTGGGGCGTCAAGGTGCCCGGCGATGAAGAACATGTGATGTATGTGTGGGTCGATGCGCTGACCAACTACATCACCGGCGTCGGCTTCCCCGACGAAGGCGACAAGGATTGGCACTACTGGCCGGCTGACATTCACATTATCGGCAAGGACATCATCCGCTTTCACGCGGTGTACTGGCCCGCCTTCCTGATGTCGGCGGGCATTCCGGTCCAGAAGCGGGTGTTCGCGCACGGCTTCCTGTTCAACCGCGGCGAGAAGATGTCGAAGTCGGTCGGCAACGTGGTCGATCCGTTCAGCCTCGCGGACGCCTATGGCGTCGATCAGTTGCGCTACTTCTTCCTGCGCGAGGTGCCGTTCGGGCAGGACGGCAATTACAATCACGAAGCCATCGTGGCGCGCACCAACGCCGACCTTGCCAACGATTTCGGCAATCTCGCGCAGCGCTCGCTCTCCATGATCGCCAAGCAGTATCAGGGCGTGCTGCCGCAGCCGGCCGACTTCAGCGATAACGACAAGGCCATTTTGGCCATGGCCGACGGCATGCTGGAGCAGGCGCGCACCGCCATGGCCACGCAGCAGATCCATCAGGCGCTGAACGCGATCTGGGCCGTGGTCGCCGAAGCCAACCGCTATTTCGCGGGTGAGGCGCCTTGGGTACTGGCCAAGACCGATCCTGCGCGTCAGCGAACGGTGCTGTATGTCACCGCCGAAGTGGTGCGGCAGATTGCAATTTTGGCGCAGCCCGCGATGCCGGAGTCCTGCGCGAAGATTCTCGACATTCTGGGCATCGCGCCGGAGGCGCGGGACTTTGCAGCGCTCGCCATCCGGATCGAGGGCGGCTCGCAACTGCCGCCGCCCGCGCCGGTCTTTCCGCGTTATGTCGAACCCAAAGACGACGCGGCGGGTTAAGCCAGATGCTGGTTGACAGTCACTGCCATCTCGACTTTCCCGATTTCGCGGACGATCTCGACGCCATCGTCAAGCGCGCCGAGACGGCAGGCGTTGGCCGCATCGTCACGATCTCAACCCGGGTGCGGAAGCTCGGCGCTTTGCTGGCGATCACGGACCGCTTTCCGAATGTCTATTGCTCGGTCGGCACCCATCCGCATAACGCCGACGAGGAAGACGGCATCACGTCAGACGAACTGATCGCGCTCACAAAGCATGCGAAAGTGGTGGCGCTGGGCGAGGCGGGGCTCGACAATCATTACACCGACGGTTCGCCTGCGGCGCAGGAGCGGGGCTTTCGCGCGCACATCGCGGCGGCGCGCGCGACAGGCCTGCCGCTGGTGATCCATACCCGTGAAGCGGATGCGCGCTGCGGCGAAATCCTCGAGGAGGAAATCGCCAAGGGACCTTTCAAGGCGGTGCTGCATTGCTATACGGGCGGGCGTGAGCTGGCGATGAAAGCCATCGGACTCGGCCTGTCGATCTCGTTCACCGGCATCCTGACCTTCAGGAACTCGCAGGCCATCCGCGACATCGCCGCTGAACTGCCTGCGGACCGCATCATGGTGGAGACCGACGCGCCGTATCTGGCGCCGGGAAAATATCGCGGCAAGCGTAATGAGCCGGCCTTTGTCGCGGAGACGGCCCGCGTACTGGCGGAAACGCGCGGTGTGTCCGTCGACGAGCTCGCGCGTCAGACCACCGAAAACTTCTTTCGCCTGTTCGACAAAGTGCCGCGCCCGGACGCGAAATCCGCATGACGGTGACGCTGACCATCCTCGGCTCCGGCTCATCCGCCGGCGTGCCGCGTCCGGCGCTGGGCTGGGGCGCCTGCGACCCCACCAATCCGAAGAACCGCCGCCGCCGTTGCTCGCTGCTGGCCGAAAAAGGCCGGTCCGAATGGCATCACCCGGGTCTTGATCGACACATCGCCCGACCTGCGCGAGCAGTTGATCGACGCCGAGGTCAATCATCTGGACGCGACGTTCCTGACTCACGAACACGCCGACCAGACCCACGGCATCGACGATCTGCGCTCCGTGGTCCTGCATCAGCGCAGGCGCATCCCGGTCTATCTCAACGCATCGACTGGCAAGGATATCCTCACGCGCTTTGCCTATTGTTTCGAGCAGGCGCCGGGAAGTGACTATCCGGCGATCCTTGAAAAGCGCTCGATCGAGGCGGGCGAAACGCAGAGCGTCGAGGGGAAGGGCGGTGCCCTCGCCCTGACCGCGTTTATTCTCCAGCATGGCAATATCCCTGCGCTGGGCTATCGCATCGGTAACGCCGCCTATACGCCGGACCTCAACGACATTCCGCCCGAGAGCTTTCACGCGCTCGAAGGTCTCGATCTGTGGATTGTCGACGCGCTGCGCTATGCGCCGCATCCGAGCCATTTCAGTCTCGACGATGCGCTGTCATGGATTGCGAAGTTCAAGCCGCGCAGGGCGGTCCTGACCAACCTGCATTCCGACCTCGACTACAGCGTGCTGCAAGCCAAGTTACCGCCGGGGGTCGAGGCGGGTTACGACGGCATGCGGCTAGTGATCGAGGCGTAACGCCTTCCAATACAACATGTCATTGCCGGGCTTGGCCCGGCAATCCATCGCTTCAGAAAGATTTTCAGATGGATGCGCAGGTCAAGCCCGCGCATGACGGTTGAATATATTGAGACTACGCCGAAATCGCCTTCGCCGAATTGACCTGATCGCGCAGGGCGAATTTCTGGATTTTGCCGGTCGACGTCTTCGGGATCGCACCGAACACCACAGCCTTGGGCGACTTGAATCCCGGCAGCACGCTTTTGCAGTAGGCCAGAATTTCGGCCTCCGTCGCGCTGGCGCCGTCCTTCAATTCCACAAACGCGCAGGGCACCTCGCCCCATTTCGGATCCGGCTTGGCGACCACCGCCGCGAACAGCACCGCCGGATGCTTGTAGAGCACGTCCTCGACTTCGACCGACGAGATGTTCTCGCCACCGGAGATGATGATGTCCTTCGAGCGATCCTTGATGATGACGTAGCCGAATTCGTCGAGGACGCCGAGGTCGCCGGTGTGAAACCAGCCGCCCTCGAAGGCTTCCCGGGTCGCCGCCTCGTTCTTCAGATAGCCCTTCATGACGATATTGCCGCGGAACATGACCTCGCCGATGGTTTCGCCGTCGCGCGGTACTTCCTGCATCGTTTCCGGATCGAGCACCGTGACGGCCTCCTGAAGCGGATAGGGCACGCCCTGCCGGCGCTTGAGCTGTGCGCGCTGCTCGGCCGGCAGATCGTCCCAGCCCGGCTGCTCGGCGCAGACCGAGGCGGGGCCATAGACCTCGGTGAGGCCGTAAACATGCGTCAGCTTGATTCCGATGCTCTCCGCGCCCTCGAGCACGGCCACAGGCGGCGCGGCGCCTGCGATCAGTCCCACGACAGGCGTCGCAGCCTTACCCTTGGGCGCACCGGGCGCGTTGATCAGCGTGTTGTAGACGATGGGCGCGCCGCACATGTGGGTCACGCCGTGTCTGGGGATCAGCTCGAAAATCTTGGCCGGATCGACCTTGCGCAGGCAGACGTTGACACCCGCCGCGGCCGCAATGGTCCACGGGAAGCACCAGCCGTTGCAGTGAAACATCGGCAGCGTCCAGAGATAGATCGGATGTGTGCCGAGGCCGCCTGCGAGGATGTTGCTGACGGCGTTAAGGTATGCACCGCGATAGTGCGTGACGACGCCCTTGGGGTTGCCGGTCGTGCCTGACGTGTAGCCCAGCGCGATGGCGTCCCATTCGTCGTCCGGCGTCAGCCACGCGAAGTCCGGATCGCCGGAGGCAACCGCCGCTTCATATTCGATTTCGCCGATGCGCTTGCCGCCGTCATAGGCCGCATCGTCGACATCTATCACGAGCGGCTTCGGGCCTTTCATCAGGCCCAGCGCGTCGGAAATCACGCCAGCGAACTCGGGATCGACCAGAATGATTTTCGCGCCGCCATGATCGAGCTGGAATGCGATGGCTGCGGCATCGAGACGGATGTTCAGTGCGTTCAGGACGCCGCCGGCCATCGGCACGGCAAAATGCAATTCGTTCATGGCCGGAATGTTTGGCAGCATCGCCGCGACGGTGTCGCCACGGCGGATGCCGCGCGCCGCCAGAAACGATGCGAAGCGCTTGCAGCGCTCATAGGTCTGCGCCCAGGTGAATGTGCGGCCTTCGTAAACGGCGCTGGTGTGGTTCGGGTAGACGCTGGCGCTGCGGACCAGGAAGCTCAGTGGCGACAGGGGCACATAGTTGGCCGCGTTCTTGTCGAGGCCCACGCTGTATTGGCCCTGGCTGGTCATCTCAAACTCCCGGATATCTGACGGCTTTTTACTGGTTCTACAGTCCCGACTCGTCAGGTCAAATTGTTGCGGCGTGTGGATATCGAGACGGGCGACAAGCGTCCTGGTTGTCGTCGGGACATGCAGACTAAGTTAGAGCAGGATTTTCAGATAAAACCTGATATGGCTCAATCCAGGCATCGGAATTTCCTAGGATCATCTTGTTTCTACTATACTAAATAATATTCCATAATATACCTTATGCGAATAATGTCTGTAGCAGCAAAGCTAAAATGTCAGCACTGAGCAAAGTTCAAATGTCAGTTTCTGGTCCCTTTGGGGACCTTGGAGGCTGTCATTTCGATGGGCATAGTGTTGATGAGCAAGCGCGAGCTGAACC